>NZ_JSFK01000045.1 GCF_000783395.1 Pseudomonas chlororaphis
GATCAGGCCTTGTTTTTCGCCGGTAACCGACATGTACGCTGGTGTTGCCATGGGGTGCTCTCCTTGCGGAATAATTTAAGGTGCCCGGGAGGCGAAATCGCCCGGTGGGTGCCTGACTGTTATCAAGGAGCGTGCCAACAATTGTGGCGACCATGCGGGCCGGGGTGTTTGTCTGATTTTTCAGGCGCTTGTGCGAAAAAAAGCGCTCGCCCAATGCAAAAGTGCGCAAGAAGTTGCGCAGTACTGCGCAACTTCTTGCGCACTTGGCTGCAGGCCTTGTGCGACGTAGCTCTCAGCGGTTTTATCAGGCTTTTTTGCAAAACAAGTGCGCAACTTCTTGCGCACAATGGCCAGATGCCTTCATTGGGCTGAAGCGGCTGCTTCAAGACTTTCAGATCAAAAGATCGCAGCCTGCGGCAGCTTCTACCTTCGGAATGCATTTCCCCTGTAGGAGCTGCCGAAGGCTGCGATCTTTTAATATTTCAACGCGCAAATTGGGTCAGACACTCATCAATCGAACGCTGCTGCGTCGCCGCATATAACCCCAACTCATCAATGGTCGCGCGCCCCAGCGCCTGCTCGAAGGCCTGTCGATTGGAATGCTCGCCATAATGCGCCTGCGCCGCATCGCCAAGGTTCGACTGAAAAATCCCCGCTGCACTGACCGGCAGAAAATCTTCGTACACCAACGGTTCCGCTTTCACATAACCATCGCGCAACAAGTCTTCCAGAGACGAACTCCCAAGTCCTGCCGCTGACAGCCTTTTTTCCGTAGCGAAATAGCGAAAGTACGCCAGATCTTGTTCTCGCATACCCTCGACACTGTCAGGAAATTCGCCAAAGTGCTGAGTCATCAACGCGTTGTAGCGTGCGGCGTTGGCTTCGTTGGGGAAGTCGCCGAGTTCATCGCGTGCGGCATTCAGCAAGCGGTCATACAGCGCCCGGCCTTTGGGCGTAAGTGCCGCGCCGCGCTGTTCGATCTCGCCGAAACGCGCGCTGTGACTGCCACGGGTCTGGTTCTGATCGGTGAAGGCGATCGGCTCGTCCAGCGCCTTGAAACTGGTCTGGCGCAACAGGATCGGGCACTGCCGGCGCGGCGGGCCTTCGATGACTGCTTTCGGGGTGATGCCATGGGCTGGCATTTGCTCCTGCACGCGGTCGATGTCCAGCGTGCGCGGCGTCAGGTGATTGATGTGCGGGCCTTTGAACGCGACCACATCGGCGATCAAGCGGTGTTGGGCGCTTAAAGTCTGGTATTGCGCGGCAGTAACCGTGGCGCTGTGATGCCAGCGAAAGGTTTCCAATGCCTGTAGGACGAATGCCTCGGCCTCGCTTTCATTCAATCCGCCCGCGGTTTCAGCCTGCGCGATCAGGCGTAATGCGTCCGGGGTAAAGATCGAACGCTGGGCCAGCACGGATTCGGCAAAGGCGCGCAGTTGCGCATCCTCAATCAACTCGAGGCGCAACAACGACGTGAACACCCGAAACGGGCTGACTTGCAGCGCCTGCTCATGCACCGCGCGAAACGCTGTGGAATGCACCGGCACGCCTGCCGGGGTCAGATCGTAATAACCCACCGGCTGCATGCCCATCACCGCAAACAGGCGGGCGAGGGTGGCCAGTTCGGTGGCGGTGCCGACGCGAATGGCGCCATGGCGCTCCATGTCCAGCCGTTGGATTTCGCCGGTGCTGTCGAGCTGCCGGGCGATGTCCGGTTGACGCGCAAGCACTTCGCGGTTGGTCTGCTCCACCAATGCCATCAGCGCGCCGTACAGCGGCACTTCTTCGCGGTACATGTCGGACATCGCTTTGGAGAAGCGTTGACGGATCAGATCGGGGCTGACGAACGGCTGCACGGTCATGAAAAAAATTCCTGCCACGGTCACGGAATGGATGAGGGAAAAGATCGCAGCCTTCTCGCACGCGGGCAAACGAAGAATCCTACGAACTTCATTCTGCCAACGACTGATCCACCAGTTCGATCCAGTGCATCACCCGCGTGCGTCCGGCGCTGGCCAGATGGCTCTGGCAGCCGACGTTGGAGGTGACGATCAGCTCAGGCCGGCCGCTCTCCAGCGCGTTGAGGCGGTTGTCGCGCAGTTGCCGGGCCAGCACTGGTTGTGTCAGCGAATACGTACCTGCCGAGCCGCAGCACAAATGGCCGTCGGGCACGGCGGTAAGATTGAAACCCAGGCGTGTCAGCACAGCTTCCACCGCGCCGCCCAGTTTCAACGCGTGCTGCAAAGTGCACGGGCAATGCACGGCAATCCGTCGCTCGCTCGCCGCGCAGACTTTTTCCAGCGGTTCCCGATCGAGTATCTGCACCAGATCCAGCGTCCGCTCGCTGATTTCCCGTGCCTTGGCCGCATACAACGCATCTTCTTCCAGCAAATGCCCGTAATCCTTGATGAATGCGCCGCAACCGCTGGCGGTCTGCACAATCGCTTCGGCACCGTTTTGCAGGTGCGGCCACCAGGCATCGATGTTCTGCCGCGCGCGGTCGAGGCCTTTGGCTTGCGCGTCGAGGTGATAGTCCAGCGCGCCGCAACACCCGGCCTCGGCCACCGGGGTGACACTGATGCCCAAGCGATCCAGTACCCGTGCCGTGGCGTCATTGGTGTTTGGCGATAACCCCGGTTGTACGCAGCCTTCAAGCAACAACACGCGCCGGGCATGGCACGGGGCGGGGCGCAAACCGGAAAACGACAGATGCTGCGGCAGTTTGCTTTCCAGCATTCGCGGCAACAGCGGCCGAAACGTCGTGCCCACCCGCAGCAAGCCTTTGAACAACCCCGGATTCGGTGCCAATGCGCGCAAACCCTCGCGCAACAGACGTTGCGCCGCCGGACGTGGCACCGCTTGATCGACCACCGCACGGCCGATGTCGAGCAGGTTGTGATAGTCGACGCCGGACGGGCAGGTGGTTTCGCAGTTACGGCACGACAGGCAGCGATCCAGATGCAGTTGTGTCTGCGCCGTCGCCGGCGCACCTTCGAGCACTTGCTTGATCAGGTAGATGCGCCCGCGCGGGCCATCGAGTTCATCACCGAGCAATTGATAGGTCGGACAGGTCGCGTTGCAAAAACCACAGTGCACGCAGGTGCGCAGAATCTTCTCCGCCTCGGCGGCGCGGGGCAGTTGTCGCGATTGTTCGCTGAGGGTGGTTTGCATGGCTAGAACTCCGCGTACATGCGCCCGGGGTTGAACAGCCCTTGCGGGTCGAGTTGCGCCTTGAGTTGCCGGTGATAACGCAGCAGTGCCCAGGCCAGCGGCTGGAATGGCGATTCGCTGGCGCCATGGGTGAAGCAGGTGGCATGGCCGCCGAGTTCCTGAGCGAGGATATGAATGTGCGCCGCGCCGGATTTCAGCCAGCGTTGTGCCCCGGCCCAGTCGATCAGTTGTTCGCCGGGCAGATCCAGTGGCCCGAGATTGTTCGGCAACGACAAGCGCCACAGCGGCAGGCCTTCGTCGAAAAACCCTAGACGCTGCTCATTCAGATCCCGCCAGAACCCTGAATCCAGCGGCTCACCACCGAGGCGTTGATGTGCCGCCGTCACCGAGCCTTCGCCGCCCTCAAGCCGCAAATACAGGCTCTGGCCATCGTGGCAGGCGGCACTGATTGGCAGCGGTTGCTGGCCCCACTCGGCAAGCTTGGCCAGTGCCCGCGCGCATTCCATATCGAGGCGAATGCTCAGGCACTGGCGCGGTTTCGGCAGGACTTTCAGCGACACTTCGGTGAGCACGCCGAGGCAACCGTAGCTGCCGGCCATCAGCCGTGACAGGTCATAACCGGCGACGTTTTTCATCACTTCGCCGCCGAAACGCAGGTGCTGGCCGAGGCCGGTGATCACCCGCGTGCCGAGGACGAAGTCGCGCACCGAGCCAGACCACGGCCGTCGTGGCCCGGACAAACCCGTGGCGATCATGCCGCCAACCGTTGCGCCTTCGCCGAACGCTGGCGGCTCGCAGGGCAGCATTTGTCCGGCAGCATCCAGCGCCGCCAGCAGCTCGGACAACGGCGTACCGGCGCGCGCCGTGACCACCAGTTCGGTCGGCTCGTAACGGACGATGCCGCAGTGGGCGCGGGTGTCGAGCACTTCGCCGGCGACCTCGCGGCCCAGGAACGCTTTGCTGTTGCCACCCTGAATTTTCAGCGGCGTGGCGTTGGCCCGGGCCTCGTTGACCTGATCGAGCAGGGCGCTGGCGGCGTCGACATCGGCCATCAGAAACGCTCCAGTTCGGGGAAGGGCAATTGCCCGGCGTGAATGTGCATCGCGCCGAATTCGGCGCAGCGGTGCAGGGTCGGAATGTTCTTGCCGGGGTTGAGCAGGCCTTGTGGGTCGAACGCGGCTTTTACTGCGTGGAACAGGCTTAGTTCGTCGCTGTTGAACTGCGCGCACATCTGATTGATTTTCTCGCGGCCGACGCCGTGTTCACCGGTGATGCTGCCGCCGACCTGCACGCACAGTTCAAGGATCTTGCCGCCCAAGGCTTCGGCGCGATGCAGTTCGCCGGGTTGGTTGGCGTCGAACAGAATCAGCGGGTGCATATTGCCGTCGCCAGCATGGAACACGTTGGCCACGCGCAAACCGTATTCTTTGCCGAGGCGGGCGATGCCTTGCAGAACGCCGGGCAATTCGCGGCGCGGGATAGTGCCGTCCATGCAGTAATAGTCCGGTGACAAACGGCCGATGGCCGGGAAAGCGTTTTTGCGCCCGGCCCAGAACCGCACGCGCTCGGCTTCGTCGCGGGCCTGACGCACTTCGGTGGCGCCGGCCACGGTCATGACCTCGCGCACCCGTTGGCAATCGTCGTGGACGTCGGCTTCGACGCCATCGAGCTCGCACAGCAGAATCGCCTCGGCATCGACCGGGTAACCGGCGTGAATGAAGTCTTCAGCGGCGCGAATGGCGAGGTTGTCCATCATCTCCAGCCCGCCGGGAATGATCCCCGCCGCGATGATTTCGGCGACGGCGCGGCCAGCCTTTTCCACGGAATCGAAACTGGCCAGCAGGACTTTCGCGACTTGCGGTTTGGGCAGCAGTTTGACCGTGACTTCGGTGATGATCCCCAGCAAACCTTCGGAGCCGGTGAACAAGGCGAGCAAATCGAAACCTGCTGAGTCGAGGGCATCCGAACCGAGGGTCAGGCGTTCGCCTTCGATGGTCAGCACTTCGATTTTCAGCAGGTTGTGCACGGTCAGGCCGTACTTGAGGCAATGCACGCCGCCAGCGTTTTCGGCGACGTTGCCGCCGATCGAGCAGGCGATCTGCGACGATGGATCCGGCGCGTAATACAGACCGAAAGGCGCGGCTGCCTGGGAGATCGCCAGATTGCGCACCCCCGGTTGAACCCGTGCGGTGCGGGCGGCAGGGTCGATGTGCAGAATATTGTTGAAGCGCGCCATCACCAGCAGCAGGCCCTGTTCCAGCGGCAAGGCGCCGCCGGACAAGCCGGTGCCGGCACCACGGGCAACCACCGGGACGTTTTTCTCATGGCAAAGTTTGAGCAGGGTTTGCACTTGCTCAAGTCGACGGGGCAGGGCAACCAGCATCGGCGTGGTGCGGTAGGCAGAGAGGCCGTCGCATTCGTAGGGTTTGAGTTCTTCTTCGCGCCATAAAATGTCGAGGTCTGGCACTGCTTGCTGCAAAGCCTTGAGGAATTCGGCTTTGTTCACCTGCGGCAGCGGGCCGTCGAGGCGTTCGTCATAAAGAATGTTCATCTCAGGCCCTTACCCGTGATCGTTCCCACGCTCTGCGTGGGAATGCAGCCGGTGACGCTCCGCGTCCCTTGAGGCGTTACCACGCAGAGCGCGGGAACGATCAGGGACAGGGTGCGTTGTCATCTCTGGCTTCCCAAAAACTCGCGATAAAGCTCTGCAGTATTCCCTGGTTGTTCAACCATCGGCATGTGCCCGACGTGATCCCAGACATCCACCCGCAAATTGGCGATGCCCTTGCTCCACACTGGCACGCTGCTGACATCGATCAGCCGATCCTTGCGCCCCCAGAGCAATAGCGCCGGGCATTTGATGTCGGCGAGTTTCGGCTCCATCGGCGGGCTGGCGCGAAAATCGCGGAAGATCTCCTCCAGTTCATCGCGTTGTTGTTCGTAGCGCTGGGCGATGGCGTCCAGCACCAGGTTCGGTACCCACGGCGGCGATTCCATGGTCATTGCATAAAACTGGCGAAACTCTTCCCGCGAGTTGATTAGAAACGGGTTATGCCCGCGCGCCAGATGCCGCTCCATGTCGCTGACCTCCGGTGCAGTGACGCCCGCCGGGTCGATCAGCGCCACCGAAGCGATGCGGTCCGGGTAAGTCGCCGCCAGCCACGCGGCGATGTAGCCGCCCATCGAGTTGCCGATCACATGGACTTTCTCCACGCCGCAGACGTCGAGCAACTGGATCATGCGTTTGGCCTGCAACGGAATGTCGTAGCCGCCGCCCGCCTTGAAGCCGGTTTCTCCATGGCCGGCCAGGTCCGGGATGATCACTCGATACTCGCGCACGAAGTGCCGGGAAAAGCGCAGCCACAGGTTCTTCTCGGCGCTGTAGCCATGCAGCATCAGAATCGCGCTGGCCGCTTCGTACGGCCCGCCCTGCCAGGTCGAGACAGTCATCTCGGCGATCGGCACCTCGATCTTGTGCAATTTGTACAACTTGGCCTCGATGGCCATGTTCAAGTCGTATAGCCAATGGCCGACCGCCGGATAACTCAACCAGCTCCAGGCCACGAAAACCGCGAGGGCGACAAACAGCAAAAGCATCGACGTCTTCCTTTTACGTGTTCAGGACAGAATGTGGTCGGCCGGTTTCAGCGCCCGGGTCAAGCGGTGATAGCTGAAACTGAAGCCGGGAAACATCGCGATCACATGACCGCTCTTGCTTTGATACCAACTGTGGCAGCCGCCGGACTTCCAGACCGTGCGCTCCATCTCCCGATGAATCATCTCAGTGTAGGTACGTTCCGCATCACGGCGCACTTCGATGCTGCGCAGGCCTTTGGCCTGCACGGTGCGAATGCAGTCGAGGATGTAGTTCATCTGCGACTCGATGATGAACAGCGCCGAGTTGTGACCGATGCCGGTATTGGGCCCGGTGACGATAAACAGGTTGGGGAAGTCCGGCAGGCTGGTGCCCAGATACGCGCGCGGGTATTGCGCCCAGACCTCTCTGAGTTGCACGGCGTTTTTTCCGCTGACCGGGTAGGAAATCACCCCGTCGGTGGCGTCGTAACCGGTCGACCAGACGATCAGATCAACGTCGATGTGCTGGCCGTCCTGAGTGTTGATGCCGGTTTCGTCGATGGAAGCGATGCCTTGCTCGCGGGTGTGCAAGGTGACGTTGGCGCGACTCAGCGCCGGGTAATAGGTGCTGGAAACCAATACCCGTTTGCAGCCAATGGTGAAGTCCGGGATGAGTTTTTCTCGCAGCAGCGGGTCAGGCACCTGGCGTTTGAGAAAACGCAGGGCGTGCTGCTGCACCATGTGAATCGCCGCTTTCGAGTATTTGAACGCGATGACCCGGGTTTCGAATTGCCAGTAAATCAGCCAGCGCAACAGTTTGTAGGCGGGTTTGCGGCCAAGCAGCCAGCGTTGCAACGGCCCGAACTGGCGATCGGCGCGGGGCAGCACCCAATGGGGCGTGCGCTGGAACACGTGCAGTTGCTCGACCTGCGGCGCAATCGCCGGAATCACTTGCACCGCACTGGCGCCGCTGCCGACGATGGCCACGCGTTTACCGCGGTAGTCGTAGCTGTGATCCCAATTGTTTGTATGAAAAGTCTTGCCTTGAAAGCGATCCCGGCCGGGAAAGTGCGGGATAACCGGTTGGCTCAGCGGCCCGGTGGCATTGATCAGGAACTGCGCATAAAAGGTGCCTTTGCTGGCGGTGTGCACAGCCCAGCGTTTTTCCGTGTCGTCCCATTCGACGCGCTCGACATTGGCCTCCAGCTCCACGCGTTCGCGCAAACCGAACTGCTCGATGACATGCTCGGTGTAGCGCTGCAGTTCGGCCTGTCCGGCGAACATCTGCGACCAGCGGTACGGCGCGAACGACAGCGAATACAGCGGCGACGGCACGTCTACCGCCGCGCCGGGGTAGGTGTTCTGGCACCAGGTGCCGCCAAAGAAGTCCCGTCGCTCCAGCAGGCGAAAATCGTCGATCCCGGCCTTGAGCAGGTTGACCGCAGCACATTGACCGCCAAAACCGCTGCCGATGATCAACACTTTATAGGTGTGCATGGGCCTCCTTCTTATAGTTGTTTTTCCATTTTGCTCCTTTCATGTATAGCCAAATATTTGCACTGTGCGCGGCCCTGATGTCGCGCTATTCAGCCCGCTGGCCGGTGATGGCTATTTAACGTCGCCCTGTTAGACTTCCAGCACATCCGTCCTGCGGTGTGCGTGATCGAGGTCCTTATGGGAAATACCGGAGGAAAGGGACTTTCATTGGCCAGGAGGCTTTATACATCGCGCATCCTCGGGTTGATTCTGGGGCTCGTGTGCGTGAGCGTGGCGATGTACTCGCTCGATCCGCCGCTGTGGGTCTGGGCACTGATGTTCTTCAACGGCCTGATCTGGCCGCATCTGGCGTTTCAATGGGCACGCCGCGCCCGGGTTCCTTACCACGCTGAACACCGCAATCTGTTGATCGACGCCTTTTTCGGCGGCTTCTGGCTTGCCGCCATGCATTTCAATCCGTTGCCCACTGCCACGACCATTTCGATGATGGCGATGAACAACGTCGCCATCGGTGGTTCACGTTTTCTATTGGCAGGCACTGCGGCGCAGTTGCTCGGGGTCGGTGTCGGGCTGGTGGTGTTTGCTCCGGCATTCATTCCGCAGACCTCGCCTGCGCAAATGTACGCCTGTTTCCCGTTGCTGCTGCTGTACCCATTGGCGCTGGGCTGGATCTGTTTTCGCCAGGCCTACACCCTCGGTCGGCATAAACGCGAATTGCTTGCCCTGAGCCGCACCGACAGCTTGACCGGGCTGCTTAACCACGGCGCCTGGAAGGATCAACTGGAGATCGCTTTTCAGCGTTGCAAACGGCAGAAACAGGGCGCGGCGATTGCGCTGATCGACATCGATCACTTCAAGGCGATCAACGACACCTACGGCCATGTCGCGGGCGACATCGTATTGCGGCAGTTGAGCAAGTTGCTCAAGCAAAATCTGCGGGCGACAGACGTTGCCGGGCGCTATGGCGGTGATGAGTTCTGCGTGATTTTGCCGGATCTGCCATTGTTCAATGCCGCGCAGGCCATGGAGGCGTTGCGCGAGCGCTTCGCGATTCTGGGTTATGAGCAGAACCCGGCGTTGAAGGTCAGTTTGAGCATCGGCCTGGCGGCGTACGATCCGGCGCATGCTGACGCGACACGCTGGCTCAATGATGCCGATCAGGCGTTGTATGAAGCCAAGGCAGGCGGGCGTAATCGGGTGATCTGCAATTGTGATGGCAAGCCCCGGCGGACGTTGCTGGATTCGGTTTGATCCGCATCACCACACATCCCTTGTGGGAGCTGCCGAAGGCTGCGATCTTTTGACTTTGTTTTTTCTAAATCAAAATCAAAAGATCGCAGCCTTCGGCAGCTCCTACACGTGTTCGGTGGTGGTCAGGGAGAGGTCGCATTCGGTGTAGAGCCTCGCGCCGATGTCGGGTACGGTTAAATCCCCCCGACGCGAAACAAGGATCGCTTCATGACGTTCTCATTTTCTCGCTCCCTGCTGGCCGCCAGCCTCGGCCTGTCTCTCGCTTTCTCCGCTGCCCACGCCTTTGCCGAACCGCACAAACAAGTGCTCGCTGATGCCGAACAATACCAGCCAGAAGCCCTGAAGCTGCTGGAGCGGCTGGTCAATATCGACTCCGGTTCCGGCTATGAACCCGGCCTCAAGCAAGTCAGCGACATCGCCATCGATGAGCTGAAAAAACTCGGCGCCACCATCGAGCTGGTGCCCAATACGCCGGAAAAATCCAACCATGTACTCGCGACGTTAAAAGGCACCGGCAAGGCGAAAATCCTGCTGATGGCGCACATGGACACGGTATTCAAGGAAGGTTCGGCGGCCGAGCGGCCGTTCCACATCAAGGACGGCCGTGCTTACGGGCCGGGGGTGATGGATGACAAGGGCGGCATCGTCGCCGGGATCTATGCGCTGAAAGTCCTGAAAAACCTCGACTTCAAGGACTACGCGCAAATCACCTTCCTGCTCGACGCCAGCGAGGAAACCGGCTCGGACGTCGCCACCGACCTGATCAAGAAAACCGCCAAACAGCACGACGTGACCCTCAATCTGGAGCCGGGGCGCCCGGCCGATGGTCTGGTGGTGTGGCGCAAGGGCAGCGCGACGGCGCTGGTCGAGGTCAAGGGCAAAGCCGCGCACGCTGGCGTCGCTCCGGAACTGGGGCGCAATGCCGCGATGGAAGCGGCGCACCAGATTCTTCAGTTGGGCAAACTGGGTGATGAGGCGAAGAAAACCACCATCAACTTCACTGTGCTCAAGGCCGGTGACCGCACCAACGTGATTCCCGATCAAGCCACGGCCAAGGCTGACGTGCGCGCGGCGGTGCCGGAGGAGTTCGACCGGATCGAGAAGGATCTGGCGCGGGTGTCGCAGGACAAGCTGATTGCTGAGACGGAAGTGAAGACTTCGTTGCAGCGCGGGCTGCCACCGATGCCGCAGACGCCTGAGTCGGATCGTCTGATGGCGATGGCTCAAGGGATTTATGGTGAGATTGGCCGCAAGTTGACCGAAGAGGGCAGTGGGGGCGCGGCGGATGCCAGTCTGTCTGCCGGGGTTGGCACGCCGACGCTGGATGGTTTCGGGATTGTTGGCGGCAATATTCACACGCCGGAGGAGTACGCCGAAGTGGCGAGCGTGGCGCCGCGGATTTATCTGTTGTCGCGGATGATCATGGAGTTGGGCAAACCGCGGTGAAGGGGGGATCGTTCCCACGCTCTGCGTGGGAATGCCTCAACGGACGCTCCGCGTTCGCTTTGTGTGGGACGCAGAGCGTCCCGGGCTGCATTCCCACGCGGAGCGTGGGAATGATCATTAAGCCGCGGTGAGGTGGTTTGCGGTGTGATGAGGTCGGCGGGGTGCCAGATAAATCGGCCCCTCACCCTAACCCTCTCCCAGAGGGAGAGGGGACTGACCGTGTTGTTTGTGATTAACACGGCGGCCTGAAAGATCAGCTTGAACTCAAAGTCGGATTCAGCGCGGTCTCTCACGTCGGCGTAAATCCATGGCATCCCCCAATCAGTCCCCTCTCCCTCTGGGAGAGGGCTAGGGTGAGGGGCTTTTGTGGGAAAAGTGGAAGGCGCGGGCGGCGCACAACTTTCCAAGACGTTTCCTACAACGTAACCTGTTGCCGCATTTCGGTATCGACCCCTATAGTTCGGGCTCGCGGAAAAACACCGCGAACGACCTTGGCCGGTCGATACAGAGACGTACAGTCTGCCCAACATATTCAGTCGATGTTTGTCTGTGATGTTGTGTTATGGCGGCTGTGCGTGGGACACCTTCGGGTGTGCCGGTTCCTGTATCCGGTCGGCCAACCCGCGTACGGCTGCCACCTTCCTCGTTTGGCCGCGACTGGTGGTAGCTCTTTCAATACAGGAGTTATACCAATGTGTGATCAAGTAATGCCCCGCTTCCTCCCCATCGACACCTACGACGCCGAATCCCCGGTGCTCTTCCTCAATACCCACTCAGAACTCAGCGACATGGCCGCCTGTGCGATGCACCGGTTTGTGGTTGTGCGCGATCTGGCCGACACCTTTGCCAGTCTCAACCTCAAAGGCATTTCCGATTGTGATCTGACGCGGGTGACCAGCGCGGTGCATCTGTTGATGCGCGAGGGCTGTGCGATTCTGAATGTGATTCAGGCGCGGGCGGTGCAGCGGGAGGAGGCTTACAAGACGCCGGTTTAGCGGTGTAGCGGCAGGCCTCATCGCTGGCAAGCCAGCTCCCACAGGGTTTGGTGCTGAACCATCAATTGATGTCGAACCGCATAACCTGTGGGAGCCTGGCTTGCCAGCGATGGCGTCAGCCCGGCCAACCCATCACTCCTTGACGCTCATGTATTCCTTGGCCCAGAGAATGTATTCCTCCGGCTGGGTATAGGTGTGCGTCAACTCGGTCGCGCTCAGGTCGGACGCCTGGGTAAAGATCTGCCGCTGTTCGCGCAAGCTGTCATACGTCGCTTTGATCGCCGCAAAATAAGCACCATGGCCATCGATGGTCACACGCACACCGAGTTCGGCCAGACGTTTGTCGTCGCGCAGCGCCGGGTTGCCGTAGGTCACCAGCATCAGCGGTACGGTGAGGTGTTCGGCGATTTGCTCGAGCTGATCGAAATCCTGAATCCCGACCATGCAGATGCCGTCAGCCCCGGCCGCCTGGTACTGGCGAGTGCGGCTGATGATTTCCTGATTTGGCAGGATGCCGGCGTTGGTACGGGCGATGATCGCCATTTCCGTATCAACCCGGGCTTCCAGCGCCGCGCGGATCTTGCCGACGCCCTCGGCAACGGTGATCAAGTCGGTGGATTTGCGGCCGAATTGGGCCGGCAGCAAGGTGTCTTCGATGGTCAGGGCGGCGACGCCGGCGCGTTCCAGTTCAACGATGGTGCGCATCACGTTGAGGGCGTTGCCGTAGCCGTGGTCGGCGTCGGCGATCACTGGCAATTGGGCGACGCGGCCGATGCGGGTGGCCTGTTCGGCGAACTCGCTGAGGGTGATCAGGGCAAAGTCCGGGGCACCGAGTACCTGCAACGAGGCCACGGAACCGCCGAGGATCCCCACTTCAAAACCCAGGTCAGCGGCAATGCGCGCGGACATCGGATCGAACACCGAAGCCGTGTGGTAGCAGGTGTCGGAAGCCAGCAGTTGACGGAAGTTACGGCGCAAATCTTGATGGGAAAGCCTGGTCATACGAGTTCCACCAATACAAAGGAATGGAAAGGCTTGAACAAAGGTGTCAACGCCGAAGAATGAAAAGGCTATCACGCGAATGGGTCAATGATCATGACGAATTTGCAAGGGACAGGTTGTCGCGGACCTTTTTGCTGAAAGGATTTACCTTTTTGCGGTGGTGACCGTCAGGCCGCCACCGCCTGTTGCTGTTGATTGGGCAGCATCGCCGCGCGCACCGAATTGCCCGGTTGCAGTTGCAGGCGCTTGGCGGTGAGGCGGTCGATCACCAGGCTGCTGCCGACCCGGCGGGCGCGGGCGACGGTGATGCGGCAGTTTTCCAGACGGCGGTTGTGAATCAGCCACAGCGGAGCCTGTTCATCCGGGCTGCCGAGGCTCAGGGTCAGCTCAACGCTTTCGCGGACGGTGCGGATATTGCGCACCGGCGCTTCGATCACCGGGCCGCCGTCGAAGATGTCGATGTAGCCTTTGTGGGTAAACCCTTCGGCCTGAAGGATTTTCAGCGCCGGCTCGGTATTCGGGTGTGCCTGGCCGATCGCCGCCTGGGCTTGTTCGGTGAGCATGCAGGTGTACAGCGGCTGGCGCGGCATCAGTTCGGCGATGAACGATTTGTTACCCAGCCCCGACAAGTGATCGGCATGGCTGAAGTCCATTTGAAAGAAATGCCGGCCCAGACTGTCCCAGAACGGCGAACAACCGTGTTCATCGGCACTGCCGCGCAGTTCGGCAATCATCTTCTCGCCGAACAGGTGCGGGAACTCGGCAACGAACAGCAAACGCCCCAGTGACAACAAACGGCCATTGCTGCCGTGGCGCTGGTCATGGCCAAGAAACAATGAGCACAGCTCCGATTGGCCGGTCAGTTCGTTGTTGAGGAACAGCGTCGGGATCTGCCGTTGAATGCCCAGATCCGGCGCCGAACTCACGGTCAACCCGACCCGATAGTTGTACCACGGCTCGCGCAGGCCGACCGCACCGGCCAGGGCGCTGACGCCGACCACGCGCATGTCGTCGTCTTCGAGCACAAACAGATAGTCCGCGTCGGCCCGTTCCACCTGTTCGGCGAACGCTCGTTGTGCCCAGCGGACCCGGTGGGACAGGCGATCTTCGTTGGCCGGCAGGGTGGTGAACCCCGGGCCGGCCTGTTGCACAAGCGCCATCAAGGCTGGCAGGTCGCTGACTTTGACCGGGCGGACAATCATGCTGGAACTCCTTCTGCGCGCCTGTTCGGGCACTGTCGTTGACTGCGCAACCGGGCGGGTTTCACAGGGCAATCAGCCGGACCGGGCTGCCATCGGTCACGTTCAGCGCTGCGCACATTGCGGGGGTGAGGGCCAGCGGTTGATCGGGTTGATAATCGAGTTCGGCCATGATCGCGCGGAAGCCGTGCAGCGCATCGTTGCTCAGCAGATAACGGCCACGGGCATCGATCTGTGGCTGCTGTTGCACGATTGCACTCTGGCTGCGCGCTATCGAACGAATGTTGGCGGTGCGCGCATACAGCGTCGGACCCGCATCGAACAGGTCGATGTAGCTGTTGGTTTCAAAGCCTTCGCGCGCAAGGATGTCGAACGCTTCCTGACCGTCCGGATGAATGCGACCAATGCAGTCTTGCGCCGCTTGCGGCAGCATCGGCACGTAGATCGGGTATTGCGGCATCAGTTCGGCGAGGAACGTGCGGCTCTGCAGCCCGCACAGGCGCTCGGCCTCCGCGTAGGGCAGGTCGAAGAAGTGTTTGCCCAGCGCATCCCAGAACGGTGAGTTGCCGGCCTCGTCGCTGTAGCCGACGATTTCGGTAATCACCGCCTCGGCAAAACGCGGCGCGTGGGCGGCGATGAACAACAGGCGCGCCCGTGACAGCAATTCGGAGAACGGCGTGCGCACCAGATTGGCGTCGATGTGAAAGCCGCGCAGCAGCGTGTGATCGTTGAGGTCGTGGCACAGCGATAGCGCCGGCACGCCGTGTTCAATGTTCAGCTCGCGGGACGCACTGGTGAAATGGCGGTTGCGCAGGCTGTAGAACGGCTCGTCGAAGCCCGCGGTCGCTAGAATCTCCGAACAGCCGACCAGACGCTGGTGTTCGAGGTCTTCCAATACGAAGAAGTAATTTTCCGGGCCGTGCGTCGTCGGATCGCTATCGAACGAAGCACACGACGCGGCGATTTTGGCGCGCAGGCGCTCGCTGTCGTCCGGCAAGGAGGTCACGCCCACCAGACTGTCGCGGGCCAATTGTTGGAGCTGGGGCAGATCAGTCTGTTCGACTGGGCGTAAGACCAGCATGGATGTACTCCTGTATCAAAAGGTTCGGCAAAGTCGCCGAACCTGACTATCACTGTCGGTTTCCACGCGATAAATCGGCGGTCGCCTGATTTGTTGTCAGACGCCGCTCTTTTTCTTGTCAGCCGTTGCTCGGGTCAGGCAGCGCGGTACTGGCGCCAAGCTTGTTGAGGAAGAACAGGTACACCAGACCCAGGGCAATCCAGATCAGGCCGAGTTTCTGCGCATCGACGCCCATGTTGTACATGATGGCCGCGACGATGATGAAGCCGATCACCGGGCAGATCAGGTGACGCACGACCTGACCGGACTTCTGCCGACGCCAGTAGTAGTTGATCACTGTCAGGTGCAGCAGCATGAAACCGCTGAGTGCGCCGAAGTTGACCAGCGAAGTCAGGGTGTCGACCGAGTTGATGAACAGGTAGCAGATCACCAGCGACAGCACGGCGACCAGATAAATGCTCAGGTACGGCGTGTTGTGTTTCGGGTGCACTTTGGCCAGCACTTTCGGCAGTTTGCCGTCGCGCGCCATGCCGAACAGCAGACGCGAGACGGCGGCTTGCGAGGTGATGGCCACGGCCACGCCCCAAGCCAATGCCGTGGCGACAGCGGTCAGGGTCGCCAGCCAGCTGCCGGCGGCGATTTCGGCGATTTCATAGAACGCGGTGTCGGCGGATTTGAAGCCCATGCCTGCCGCCAGATCGGTGGCGATCCAGGTTTGCGCGACAAAAATCACGCCCATCACTACCAGCGTGATCAGCGCCGCTTTGCCGACGCTCTTGCCCGGATCGCCCTTGATTTCTTCAGCGAGGGTGGAGATCGCATCGAAGCCGAGGAACGACAGCACCGCAATCGACACCGCTTGCATCAGCAGGGCGAAGTTGAAGGTTTCCGGGTGATACAGCGGCGCCAGAGTCAACTCGCCGTTACCACCACCGTTGTGCAGGGCATTCCAGGCGTAGAACAGGAAGATGCCGAGTACCACCAGTTGCGCCAGCAGGAAGATGATGTTCATCCGTGCGGTGAAGGTGATGCCGCGCAGGTTGACGAAGGTCGCGCTGACCAGGAACGCCAGAATGAAGCCGACTTTCGGAATGTCCGGGTACAAATGGTTGAGCGCCATCGCCGCGTAGACATAGAGCAGCGGCGGGATCAGCAGGTAATCGAGCAGCATCAGCCAACCGGCGATGAAACCGACATGCTGATTGAGGCCGCGTTGCGCGTAGGAATACACCGAACCTGCGATCGGAAAAGCCTTGGCCATGCTGCCGTAACTCAGCGCGGTGAACAGCATCGCCACCATGCCGATGATGTACGCCAGCGGCACCATCCCCGGTGCCTCGGCGTTGACGTAGCCATACACACCGAACGGGGCGATGGGGATCATGAAGATCATCCCGTACACCACCAGGTCGGTCAGCGTCAGGCTACGTTTCAACTCTTGCTTGTAGCCGAATTCTTCAATTTCCATGAAGCGCAACTCCTTGTCAGCCAGTCGGTCGTTTTAGTTGTTATCGGTCCATCGTTTACAGCGTCAGCAGTCTTTCATTCATTACAGCAATGGCGCGAGGTATCCGGCCCAGCGCGATACGGCTTCGGGGCTGCGCAGCAAGTCATTGCGCACCTCGATCAGCACCGAGTCGAGGCCACGGGCATCGCCGTGCACCGGCACGGTCATGTCGCCCAGCGGATCGATCTTGTACGGCTGATTACCGGCCACTTTCAGCGGATGTTCGCCGAGGCCATCGAGCAAACGTTGCGCGTAAGCCTTGGCCTGACCGAACAGCACGCCGACTTCCAGCGGTCGCGGCTGGCCGTAATACACCGGGGTGAAACTGTGAATCCCCACCACACGAACTGTTTGGCCCTGAGCAACACGCTCGTCGATCAAGGTTTGCAAGCGCGCGTGAAACGGTTTGAACAAGGTCTGGCGGCGGTATTCGCGGGTGGCTTCGTCCAGTTCGCGGTTGCCCGGCACTTGGTAAATCTCGCTTTGCGCCGGAATGCTGTCCGGGGCGTGGCGTGGCCGGTTCAGATCGATCAGCAGCCGCGAATAATTGGCACTCAACAGGGTGGCGCCGAGCCTCTGCGATAACTGCTCGGCCAGTTGCAGCGCACCAATGTCCCAGGCGATGTGTTCAGCGGCGGCGGCAGCGTCCAGGCCCAGATTGTTCAGGGCTTCGGGGATGTAGCGGCTGGCGTGTTCGCACACCAGAATCACCGGGTGCGTCGAGTCGGCGCGGCTCAGGTTGTAGGCCGGTCGAGTGTACAACCCCAACTCGGTGGATTCAGTACAGGCGTGCATAGTGCTCACACAAGTCAGCGGGCGAGAGCTGTTCCGTCAGCGCCAGTTCCTCGGTTTTAAGGGCGTAGTAGGTGTCGAGCAGCGGCTTGGGCAGCCATGCAGTGAAGGCGCCACTGTTGCGCAGGCAATCCAGCGCCTGGGCCAGCGAGGCGGGCAGGGCAACGATGCCCCGGGCCTGGCGTTGCTCGTCGTTGAGTGAATCGGGAATTTCGTCGGTGATCGCGTTCAGTGCCAAGCGTTGTTCAATGCCCAGACGCCCGGCGATCAGCAGCGCCGCCATGGCCAGATGCGGCGAGGCGGTGGCGTCCATGGCGCGGAACTCAAGGTTGAACTGCTGGGCCACGGATTTGCCGCCGAGGCTCACGGTCGGGCAGATGCGCAGCGCCGCCTCGCGGTTCTGCTGACCCAGACAAGCGTAAGAGGCGCTCCAGTGATGCGGCTGCAAGCGCTCGTACGACACCGGCGTCGGTGCGGTGAAAGCACAGAGTGCCGGCAAGTAATGCAGGATCCCCGCCGCCCAATGCTGGCCGAGACTCGACAGACCGTTGCTGGTGCCCGCGTCGTAAAGCATCGGCTGACCGCCTAGATCGAGCAGGCTGACGTGCAGATGCACGCCGTTGCACACCGCGTCGGCGGCAGTCTTCGGCGCGAAGCTCAAATCGAGACCCATTTGCCGGGCGATCTCGCGGGTGATCTCGCGCACGTTGACGGCACGATCGGCCGCCGCCACGCCGAGCGTCGGGCGGCAGGTGATTTCGTATTGGTGCTTGCCGTATTCGGGTAGAAACATTTCCGGCTCGACACCGCCGGCGCGCAGGGCACTGAGCAGCCAGCCACCGAACTCGGCACCTTGGCGCTGGGCTTCGAGGGAGAACGCCAGGTGCTCGGCAAAACCGGCGTGCAGGTTGAATTCGTGTTCGAACGCGGCGTTGACCTGCAAGCCCAGTTCATCGCGATAACGTTCGATTTCATCACGCAGCAGCGTGCGCGGACAGGCGCCCCACGGCCGGCCATCAGTTTCGCGGATATCGCCGTGGATGAAATCCAGCGCCGGCGCGTTTGCGTCCGGGCCGTTGCCGACGGTGACGCGGCTGCCCAGATCGGGAATCAGCCGCAGATCGCCATACGCGCCCCACGGATTGGTCGAGGCAATGATGTCCTGCGGCGTCAGTGCGCTGTTGGCCGGCACCCAGCCGCACCCGGCGGCCTGATAATGCTCCAGCTCATCAGTGGGAAACGAGCGGCCACGGGTGATGCCGATCAAGTCAGTGGTGACCAGCGTGGTCATCGGCAGTGGTGTCAGACGGGCGCTCATGGCCGCATCTCCTGCAAGCGGGCGAGCACGGTGTCGGTGTCGGTGATCCAGCAGTAACCCTTGATCGCATTCAGGCAGGCGTGATGGCGTTCGGCGCTGTAGGTGGCGCAGGCATCTTCGACCAGCGTGACCAGATAGCCGCGATCGGCGGCGTCGCGCACGGCCATGTCCACGCATTGGTCAGTGACGATGCCGGCGATGATCAGGTGACGGGTTTGCAGGTTGCGCAGCACGTAGTCGATGTTGGTCGAGTTGAAGACGCCCGATGACGTCTTCGGCAGGACGATCTCGTTTTCCACCGGGCTCAGGTCTTCAATGATCCTGGCCTGCACGCTGCCCTTGGGCAGGTGCATGTCCGAGAGCTTGTGATCGAGCGAGCGGTCACGGCCATCCGCGGTAAGGCTTTCGATAATGGTGTGCAGCACGTTCTGCCGCGCTTCGCGAAAAGCGCTGAGCAAGCGACGTTGATTGGGTACTACCTGCATGTGCGCGCGGGTCAGGAAATACTCGGCGTCAGGCCCATTGAGGTGCGCGTCGAACTGCGGTTCGAGCCAGGCACGCTGCATGTCCACCAGCAACAGTGCGGTGTGCTCAGTGACAAACGGCAGATCCCGTGGCGAGCGGTGGGGAAGGCTGAACATCCTTATTTATCCTCCAGCAGGTGGGTGTTGAAGTCATTGCGCAGGGCATCGATGCCTTCCAGGCGATCGGCGAGGTTTTCGGTGCGCAAGGTCAGGCAGGCAATCAGTGCTTCGACCTGCGCCAGCGCTGGCACCATGGTGTCGAACGGCGAGGCCGATTCCACCGGGGCACTGATGATCAGGTCGGCCAGTTCGCGCAGCGGCGAGGCGTAGATGTCGGTGAACAGCACCACACGCGCGTTGTTGTTCTTCGCGGCACTGGCGACGCGCAGGGCCTGAGTCTGGTAGCGGCGATAATCGAACACCAGCACTACGTCCTGGCGTTGCAGATCGAACAGACGATCGGGCAGTTGCGCGTTGTCTTCCAGAGCGAAGCAACCGGGGCGCAGCAGGCGCAAGTGATTGAGCAGGTAAGTGGCCATCAGGCTGCTGAAACGCCCGCCGAAGCAATACACCTGATGCCGCGCGTCGAGCAGCCAGTCGGTGAGAATGCGCACGTCTTCGGGTTGGGTCAGCGATTGGGTTTCGACCAGCAGGCGATGGCTGTCGCCCAGATAGTGGCTCCAGGCGTCGTCCTTGTGCTGATGGGCGCGCGGTTGCAGCAGCGTGCGCGGCGAGCGCAAGCGGTGGTCCATGTCGCTGAGCAGTGCTTCCTGGAATTCGGCATAACCGCCGAAGCCGAGTTTTTTCACCAGCCGCACAATGGTCGGATCGCTGACGCCGGCATGTTCGGCCAGACGCGCCATCGGCCCCAGACCGTTGCGTGGGTACTGATCAAGCAAGGCGCGAACGACTTTGCGCTCCGACGGCGTAAGATCCAGGCCGGGATCGGTGATCAGGTCTCTGAGAGGGGGCATCCGGGCTCCTGCTGGATGAGGGTGTTGAATTCGCTTCATAATCCGTTAAAACAGTATTTATGTAACTGACGTTACATGTCTAGTGAATTTTTCAGCGTGTTGAAACGGCGCCAAAATGGCGCGCGGTGCCCGTGTAACAAGGGCTACACGGATTTCGATCGGCCTTGTAGTCCATTGCCCATGACGGTGTCAGATATTGCCGTATTCCTGGCGTCGTCGGTTTTTGCCGTGGCCACCCGGCAGCCCCGCAACCCTCGGTTTACGGCACAATTGCAAACAGAACGGCTTTACGTCGTTGATTTTCATCAAGGCCTATTGGAGCGATGCCTGTGCAAACCACTCGTTTGACATTGATTTGCCATGCTCGAACCGTCGCACAGAAATTGGCGTGTTTTCCTACGAATGAGCCTGTTGAAAATATCGACCTGGCGTCAGATGCACTGGCCGAGCGTTTCGACGCCGCGCGACGCTTGATGTGCGCGCCGGAATTGCGCACGCGGCAGACGGCGGCGTGGTTTGGCGCCGATGCGCAGATCGACGAGGCGCTGCGCGATTGTGACTGGGGACGCTGGCACGGGAAGTCGATCAAATCCCTGCAAAACTCTGAAGGCGCGGCGCTGCACGCCTGGCTCGAAGATCCCCATGCGACACCTCACGGCGGTGAGTCGGTGACGCAGTTGTGCGAGCGCGTGGCGATTTGGCTGAGCAGTCTGCAAGCCATGCCGGGACAGGTGGTGGCGGTGACGCACCCGTTTGTCATCCGCGCTGCGCTGAGCCACGCGATGAGCGGCGCGGCGTTTCATGACATTGATGTCGAACCGCTGTCGATGGTCGAACTACGCTTCACCGGGCGCTGGCGTCTGCGCCTGCCAAGCCTGGTCGTTAAAGGAGCACTTTGATGAAACAACTGCTGGTGATCGGCATCGGTGCCGGTAACCCCGACTACATCACGATGCAGGCGGTGAAGGCGCTGAATCGCGTCGATGTGTTCTTTTTGATGGATAAAGGCCAGAGCAAGGACAAGCTGATCGACCTGCGCCGTGAGATTTGTGAACGCTACATCAGCGACCCTGACTATCGCTTCGTCGAAGCGCACAGCCCGGAGCGCGAACGCGGCGATGTCGACTACACGGCCAGTGTCGATGAGCTGAACCGTGCCAAGCAGCAGACCTTCGAACACCTGATCAATGACGAATTGTCTGATGGTCAGTGCGGCGGTTTCCTCGTATGGGGCGACCCGGCGTTGTACGACAGCACCGTGCGTATCCTCCAGGCGATTCTCGCGTCGGGTGCGTGTGCCTTCGAGTTTGAGGTGATACCCGGGATCACCAGTGTTCAGGCGCTGGCGGCGCAGCATAAGGTGCCGTTGAACACGATCGGCCGTTCCATCGAAATCACCACAGGCCGACGTTTGGCGGCAGGGCAGGTGAGTGATACGGACAGTCTGGTGGTGATGCTCGATGCTGAAGACTCGTATCACCAAGTCGCCGATCAGCAGACCGAGATTTACTGGGGGGCTTACCTGGGCACGCCGGACGAGATCCTGATTAGCGGCAGGCTGGCGGATGTCGCGGATGAGATCGAGCGGGTGCGCAAGAAGGCGCGGGCGGAGCATGGGTGGATCATGGATACGTACCTGCTGCGCAAGCCTTAGATTTTCGCTGGCCGGGCGGGCCTCTTCGCGAGCAAGTCGAATCGTCGCACCGTCGCTCCCACATTTTGAAATGCATTTCCCTGTGGGAGCGAGCTTGCTCGCGAAGGCGGCGGAACATTCAACGCAGATTTCGAACAGGCAAAAAAACACCCGGTGCAACGCAAGTCGCACCGGGTTTTTGTTGCCAGCAAGCGGCGGATGTCGTGGATCCGCCATTCACTGTTGCACTCTGGTTATGCGCGTTCCAGCGCCAGCGCCACACCCTGACCGCCGCCGATGCACAGGGTCGCCAGACCCTTTTTCGCATCACGCTTGATCATTTCATGCAGCAGGGTCACCAGCACGCGGCAACCCGATGCACCGATCGGGTGGCCCAAAGCGATGGCGCCGCCATTGACGTTGACCTTGGCCAGATCCCATTGCAGATCCTTGGCCACCGCCAGCGATTGCGCGGCAAACGCTTCGTTGGCTTCGATCAGGTCGAGCTGGTCGATGTTCCAGCCAGCCTTGTCGAGGCAGCGGCGGGTCGCCGATACCGGGCCGATGCCCATGATCGCCGGGTCGACACCAGCGTTGGCATAAGCGGCGATGGTAGCCAGTACAGGCAAACCGAGGGATTTGGCTTTTTCCGCGCTCATCAGAATCACGGCGGCGGCGCCGTCATTCAGCGACGAAGCATTACCAGCGGTGACGCTGCCGTCCTTTTTGAACGCCGGGCGCAGTTTTGCCAGGGATTCGGCGGTGGTGTCGCCACGCGGTTGTTCGTCAACCTTGAACGCCACTGGATCGCCTTTGCGCTGTGGGATCAGGATCGGGGTGATTTCATCGACAAAACGGCCGGCCTCAATCGCTGCGGCGGCTTTCTGCTGCGAGGCTGCGGCGAAGGCGTCCTGCTGCTCGCGGCTGATTTCGTACTTGTCGACCAGATTCTCGGCGGTGATGCCCATGTGGTAATCGTTGAACGCATCCCACAGACCGTCACTGATCATGGTGTCGACGATTTGCGCGTGGCCCATGCGCAGACCAGTGCGTGCGCCCGGCATCACATAGTTGGACAGGCTCATGTTTTCCTGGCCGCCGGCAATAATCACTTCAGCGTCGCCGCAACGGATCGCCTGTGCGCCGAGGTGCAGGGCCTTGAGGCCCGAACCGCAGACCTTGTTCAGGGTCAGCGCCGGCACGGCGTGGGGCAGGCCAGCCTTGATTGCCGACTGCCGTGCCGGGTTCTGGCCGGCGCCAGCGGTCAACACCTGGCCCATGATCACTTCATCGACCTGCGCACCGTCCAGACCGGTTTGTTCGAGCAACTGGCGGATCACCGCCGCGCCCAGATCCACCGCAGAAACGCTGGCCAGGGCACCCTGGAAACTGCCGATCGCGGTACGCGTGGCGGCAACAATGACGACGTCTTGCATTTTCGAATTCCTCACTCGGCAGCGAACTGCATTTCCGGTACGTGATCCGGGACGATCAGTTTACCAGCGGTTTTGGCGACGATTTCCTCGACGCTGACGCCAGGTGCGCGTTCCTTGAGGACAAAAGCGCCATTTTCGATTTCCAGGTAGGCGAGGTCGGTCAGTACGCGCTTGATGCAACCGGCGCCGGTCAGAGGCAGGCTGCATTTGGAGAGCAACTTGGACTCACCGTCCTTCGACGCGTGGGTCATGATCACGATGATGTTGTCGGCGCCGGCCACCAGATCCATCGCGCCGCCCATGCCCTTGACCAGTTTGCCGGGGATCATCCACGAGGCGATGTTGCCTTCGACGTCGACTTCGAACGCGCCGAGCACGGTCAGGTCGACATGGCCACCGCGGATCATCGCGAAGGATTCGGCGGAGTTGAAAATCGACGCGCCGATGCGCGCGGTCACGGTCTGTTTGCCGGCGTTGATCATGTCGGCATCGATGGTTTCTTCGGTCGGAAACGGGCCCATGCCGAGCAGGCCGTTTTCCGATTGCAGCATGACTTCCATGCCTTCGGGAATGTAGTTGGCGACCAGGGTCGGAATGCCGATGCCGAGGTTCACATAAAAGCCGTCCTGCATTTCGCGGGCGACGCGCTGAGCCATTTGTTCGCGGGAAAGTGCCATGTTCTTGTTCTCCGTCAGCCTGAATTATTTGCGGATGGTGCGCTGTTCGATGCGTTTTTCGAACGTGCCGCAAATGACCCGATCGACGTAGATGCCCGGGGTGTGGATCTGCGATGGATCGAGTTCGCCGGGTTCGACGATTTCTTCGACTTCAACCACGGTGATCTTGCCGGCGGTGGCGGCCAGCGGGTTGAAGTTCTGCGCGGTGTGACGGTAGACGACGTTGCCGAAGTGGTCGGCTTTCCAGCCTTTGACGATGGCGAAGTCGCCGGTGATGGATTCTTCCATCAGGTACTTGCGACCCTTGAACTCACGCACTTCCTTGCCTTCGGCGACCGGGGTGCCGACGCCGGTGGCGGTGAAGAAGGCCGGAATACCGGCGCCGCCCGCGCGCATCTTCTCGGCGAGGGTGCCTTGCGGGGTCAGGATGACTTCAATGTCGCCCTTGAGCAGTTGCTCTTCGAACAGCTTGTTTTCGCCGACGTAGGAGGCGATGACTTTGCTGATCTGGCGATCGGTGAGCAGCACGCCAAGGCCAAAGCCGTCGACGCCGCAGTTGTTGGAGACGACGGTGAGGTCGCGGGTGCCTTTGCGCTTGATCTCGGCGATCAGGTTTTCCGGAATGCCGCACAGACCGAAGCCGCCGGCGATGACGGTCATGCCGTCTTCAAGCCCGGCGAGGGCTTCCTCGTAGGAACTCACGCGCTTGTCGAAACCTGCCATATGCACCTCTTTTATTATTTGCGGGCGGCTGGCTAGCCGAATGGTTGGAGTGTCGCGCCGGTGGATATATTTGTTAAGTTGATTTTTAAGGTTGATTGATTGATAAAGCTCAATAGTCGCGTTATGGCGTGCTGCTTTGATCGTTCCCCACGCTCCGCGTGGGAATGCCTCTAGGGACGCTCTGCGTCCAGTGACGCGGAGCGTCACGGGCTGCATTCCCACGCAGGAGCGTGGGAACGATCATCATGGCTTGCCGCTTAACGCTTGTAGCTTACAACTGGAGCGAAGCGACCATGACCATCAAACAGATCCGCGCCTTCCTCGCCGTGGCCCAGAGCCTCAGCTTCGCCGTGGCCTGCGAGCGCCTGCACCTGTCGCAATCAGCCTTGAGCCTGACCATCAAAGCGCTGGAGGAAGGCCTCGGCGGGCGCCTGTTCAGCCGCAACACCCGCAACGTCGCGCTGACTGCCGAAGGTGAATCCTTGCTGCCACTGGCCCGACGCCTGATCGCCGACTGGGACAACGCCGAAGACGAGATGCGCCAACGCTTCAGCTTGCAGCGCGGGCGGGTGACGCTGGCGGCGATGCCGTCGTTTGCCGGCAATCTGCTGCCGCCGATCCTCAAGACCTTTCGCGCGCGCTATCCGAACGTCAACGTCACGGTCAATGACGTGATCAACGAGCAGGTGCTGGAGATGGTGCGCGATCGCCAGGTTGAACTGGGCGTGGCGTTCGAGCCGATGCAAAACACCTCAATGGTATTCACGCCGTTGTACATGGATCGCTTCGTTGCCGTGGTGCCGAAGGATTCGCCGTTGGCGCAGCGCTTGGAAATCGACTGGCAAACGCTGTTGCAGCAGCCGTTCATCACCCTGCAGCGACCCTCGACCGTACGGGTGATGCTCGAAGAGCACTTGCAGGCGCGCGGCATGAAGTTGCCGGTGGAGTTTGAAAGCCATCAATTGGCAACGGTCGGGCGGATGGTCGCCAGTGGGCTGGGCGTCAGTGCCGTCCCGGCGTTGTGCGCCGGGCAGATGCAGGAGCTGGGTGCGCATTGCCTGACGCTGGATGACTCGGTGGAGCGGGCCATCGGCGTGCTGACTGAGCCGGGCAATGAACTGTCGGCGGCGGCGCAGGCGTTGTTCGATATTCTCAAGGCTGAAGATCTCGGGCTACTGTGAGATCTACCCCCTCACCCCAACCCTCCCGAAACGTCGGACCGCCC
>NZ_JSFK01000046.1 GCF_000783395.1 Pseudomonas chlororaphis
CGCACCGAACGATGCGTTGACTGGCCATGCACCGCTGACCAACTCGATCACCAACGTCACGGGCGGCAACTACGAGAATCTGGTGGCCGACAAGACTCCGGTCAGCACCACGGTGACCGACACCGTCGACACCACCAACCTGACGCTGTCCGCGACCGGCACCGTGGCTGAAGGTGGCCAGATCACTTACACCGCGACCCTGACCAACGCCGCTGGCTCGCCAGTCACCGTAACCCTGAGCAACGGTTCGGTCATCACCATTGACGCCGGTAAAACCACTGGCACCGTGACCGTTCCGGCTCCGGCCGACGACGTCTACAAAGACGCCGGCACCGTGCAGGCGACCATCACCGGTAGCAGCGGCGGCGGCTTCGAAAACCTCGTGACCAATACCACGCCAGCTGTGACCAACGTCACTGACACTATCGACACCACCACCGTCAGCATCACTGGCAGCAGCTCGGTGACCGAAGGCCAGACCGCCAGCTACACGGTCAGCCTGAACCACCCGGCGCAAACCGAAGTGACCCTGAAAATCGTCTACAGCGGCACCGCCGCCGACGGTTCGGACTTCACTGGCGTTTACACCGTGAAGATCCCGGCAGGTGCGAGCAGCGCGCAGTTCAACGTCGCCACCCTCGATGACAAGATCACCGAAGGCACCGAGAACTTCGTGGTCAAGATCGACTCGGCCACCGGCGGCAACTTCGAGAACCTCGCGGTCAGCAGCACCAACGGCAGCGTCAGCACCTCGATCATCGACAACGATGCGCCGCCGGTGCTCGACCTGGATGCCAACAACTCCAGCGGCGCTACCGGTGCCGACTACAAGGTGACCTTCACCGAAAACACCCCGGGCGCGGGTGTGTCGATTGCCGACACCGACATCAGCATCACCGACCCGGACAGCACCATGCTCACCGGCGCCACCGTAATCCTGACCAACCGTCAGGACGGCGATGCGCTGAATCTCGGCAACAGCGTCAACGGCATCACCATCAATGCCAACAGCACCAACGGCACCGTCACTTTGACGCTGTCCGGCAATGCGACGCTGGCCGACTACATGCAGGCCATCAAGAACATCAGCTTCACCAACGGCAGCGAAAACCCGAGCACCGTGCCGCGCATCATCACTGTGACGGTGACTGATGGCGGCAACTACTCCAACACCGCGACCACCACGGTCAACGTGGTGGCGGTCAACGACGCTCCGGTGGCAGCGCCAAGCAACGTCACTGGCACCGAAGACACTCCGCTGGTGCTCGGCTGGTCGACCTTCGGCGTGACCGACGTCGACAGCCCGGCCAGCAGCCTCGGCATCAAAATCACCCAACTGCCGGGCGAAGGCAAACTGCAGTATCTGGACGGTTCGACCTGGAAAGACGTCGCCAACAACCAGACCTTCAGCAAGGCTGACATCGACGCGGGCAAGCTGCGCTTCCTGCCGGATGCCAACGAGTCGGGCGTCAATGGTTACGGTGGCAGCGGTCTGGGCAACAACCAGGCGGACTACGCACAGATCAAGTTCCAGCCAACCGACGGCCAACTGCTGGGCAACACCGGCACCGTGAAGATCGACATCACGCCAGTGGCGGATGCGCCGACCGTGAGCGTCGCCGACAACAGCGTGAAGTCCACCGGGCTGATCAAGGAAGTCTGGACTGGCCTGGCGGGTCTGGGCACCAACGGCAATGGCGCGGATTCGACCACGTTGAAAAACGTCATCGACGGCGCCGGCAAACCGAACTCCAGCGGCTCGGTGACCAATGTGCAATCCGACGGTAGCGTTGCGGCGGGCACGGCATCGAAGACGTCAGGCCTGATTTATCTGGAAGCCGGCAAGACCTACACCTTCAGCGGCATCGCCGATGACAGCTTGCTGATCACGATTGGTGGCAAGAGTGTGGCTTCGGGTACCTGGGGCGCGGGCGGCGCCATCAATGGCTCGTTCACCCCGACCACCAGCGGCTACTACACCCTGGACATCTACCACCACAACCAGAGCGGCCCGGGCAGCTACGACGTCAACCTGTCGGTCAATGGCAGCACGCCGATCGACCTGAGCAGCGCCGGCGTGCCGATCTACACCGGCGTGCAGGATCTGGTGAACTCGGGCGTGACCGTCTCCGATCTGCACGGCACTAACGGCGAAGGCTATTACGACGGCTACAAACTCAACACCGGCGCCGAAGGCACCACGGTGAAACTGTCGGCGATCACCACCGCCCTGACCGATACCGACGGTTCGGAAACCCTGAGCGTGAAGATCAGCGGCGCACCGGTCGGCTCGGTGCTCAGCGATGGCGCGGGTCATACCTTCACCGTGACCGCCAGCAGCGGCGACGCCAACGTCACTGGCTGGAACCTCGGCAGCCTGACCGTGACCCCGCCGCCGTACTACAACGGCCAGTTCAACCTGACCGTGACCTCGACCTCCACCGAGATGGTCGGCGGCTCGGCCAGCAGCACCGCGACCATTCCGGTCACGGTGGTGCCGGCGGTCTACAACGCCGTGGTTGCTACATCGGGCGATGACACCGTTACCGGCACCGATGGCAACGACATCATCGTCGCCGACATCGGTGGCCTGACCGTGGTCCCGGGCACCAACTACAACATCGCGTTCATGGTCGACAGCTCCGGCAGTATGAGCAGCTCGTCGATCAATGCGGCCAAGGATTCGCTGACGTCGGTGTTCAACACCCTCAAGCAGAGCCTGGGCGGCAGCAACTCGGGAACGGTGAACATCTTCCTGGTGGACTTCGATACCCAGGTCAACAAGTCGGTGTCGGTGAACCTCAACGACCCGAATGCGCTGACCCTGCTCAAATCCGTACTCGACTCGATGAGTTCCGGCGGCGGCACCAACTATGAGGACGTGTTCAAAACCACGGCCAACTGGTTCCAGAGTGCCGACGCCGTGGCCAACACCGGGGCGAAAAACCTCACGTACTTCATCACCGACGGCCAGCCGACCTACTACCAGAGCGGCGAGCAGACCAACCCGACGCTGTACGGCAGCGTGAAGTTCGACAGCGTGGTGACCACCAGCAACTACAAGCTGGGCGACACCTTTAGCACCTACATCGACAACACTCATTACCTGAGCATCAACGCCAGCGGTTTTGCCCAGTTGCAGACCTACACCGCCCGTTATGGCTGGAGCACCACCAATCTGGGCACCGTTCACGCGCAGGGCGACGGCACTTACGAGTTGTCGAGTCTGGCCGGTAGCGGCAGCAGCACCACCTCGACCACCACCGACAACTCGACCAGCAGCTTCGCGTTGCTCAGTGGCCTGTCGAATGTCGAGGCCATCGGCCTGAACAGCGGCGTCAGCCTCAACGACCTGAAACCTTACGATTCGGATAAAACGCCGCAGACCAACATTGATCCGAAGGATCTGGCCAACTCAATTATCGGCCACACCGAAGCGACGATGCCGGGCAACGACACCGTCAGCGGTGGCGACGGCAATGACATCCTGTTCGGCGATCTGGTGAGTTTCAACGGCATTGCCGGTGAGGGTTATCAGGCGATGCAGGCGTTCGTGGCCAAGGAAACCGGCGTCGACGTCAGCAAAGTCACCACCAGCAACGTGCACCAATACATCACCGAGCACTATCAGGCGTTCGATGTGTCCGGCGCGCATGACGGCAACGACACGCTGTTGGGTGGCGCGGGCAATGACATCCTGTTCGGCTCGGGCGGCAACGACTGGCTCGATGGCGGCAAAGGCAATGACATTCTCCTCGGCGGCACCGGCAACGACACGCTGATCGGCGGTCAGGGCAACGACATCCTCATCGGTGGTTCCGGTGCCGACACCTTCGTCTGGAAGGCGGGCGATACCGGCAACGACGTGATCAAGGACTTCAAGGCCAGCGAAGGTGACCGCATCGACCTGCGTGATTTGTTGCAGGGCGAGACCGGTAGCACCATCGATAACTTCCTGAAGATCACCACGGTCGATGGCACGTCGTCGCTGCAAGTCAGTTCGGCAGGCAAGTTCAATTCGGGCGACGCCGCCGCGGCAACGCCGGACGTGACGATCAAACTGGAAGGCAATAACTGGTCGAGCGCCAACATCCACAACCTGATTGCCGGCAGCGACCCGACCATCAAGGTCGACCACAACAACAGCTGATGCGTGAACAAAGCGGCCGCCCTTCTGGGGCGGCCGTCACGTTTGTGCGGTCCGGACCGGTGACGATTGCGTCGCCGCCCCGCATACTCGCGCGCAGTTGGCTATGCTGCTGACAGCATGACGCTGGTTCATTTCCGAGGGATGCTCAATGTTTTACGTGCAACGCGATGCGCAAGGCCAGTTGATTCGCGTGGAAGCCGCGGCCTACGCCGAGGCCACGGAAACGCTGCCGGCCGACCACCACGAAATTCAGGCGTGGTACGCCAATGAAGCGGTGGAAAACAGCCTGAAACAGCTCAAGCAGAGCGACTTTGAGATGATTCGGGTACTCGACGACCTGATTCAGGTGCTGACCCAGAAAGGCGTGATCCGCGTCACCGACCTGCCACCGGCGGCCCAGGCCAAACTGATGGACCGGACACAGGCGCGGGAAGCGTTGGGCGGGTTGAGTCAGTTGATCGATGAGGATGAGGGCGGGTTGATCTGATCCCCCGTAATCAAAAGCCTACCCTCACCCCAGCCCTCTCCCGGGGGGAGAGGGAGCTGACCGAGGTGTCTGGCGTCATACATCGACCTGAAAAACCGGGTCGATTATGGATCCAGCGCAAATCGCTGACGTCGGCGTATTTCCCAAATATCCCCCAATCAGTCCCTTCTCCCTGACCGAGAGGGGCCGATCGAGGTGTCTGGCGCCATACATCGACCTGAAAAAACGGGTCGATGATGGATTCAGCGCAAATCGTTCACGTCGGCGTATTTCCCGAATATCCCCCAATCAGTCCCCTCTCCCTCCGGGAGAGGGCTAGGGTGAGGGTTGCTTTTGCAATGACTCACCGCCAAGGCTTCGGTTCACCAAACAACTGCCCCTGAACCCCATACAAGCCCATCTCGCGAATCACCGCCAACTCGCCCTCCGTCTCGACCCGCTCGGCAATCAGCGGCAGATCAATGCTGTGCGCCGCACGCTGGATCGCCTCGATGAACAAGCGCTTGTCACTCTCCTGATCAATCGCTCGAATGTAGCTGCCATCGATCTTCAAATACGCCAGCCCCAGCCGCGCCAGATTACCGATCATGCTGAAACGACCACCAAAGCGCTGCAGGCTCAATGAGAAACCCAGTTCACGCAGGCGTCGGGTCAACTGCTCCAGCACCGCCTGTTCCGGCAATTGCTCCTCACCGATCTCAAGGGTCAGCCGCGCGCCAAGGTTGGAATGCGCACGCAAAATCTCGAAGACTTTGTTCAACGCCTGCGGATCCGCCAGGGTCGCCGAAGACAGGTTCAGCGCCAGCGAATCTTCATGTTCTTTCATCTGCTCCAGCACGCGCTCGAGCATCAGGCGATCCAGCCGCGCGGTCCAGCCGAAGCGCTCCAGCCATGGCAGAAAACGCCCGGCCGGGATGGTCTGGCCCTGATCATCGAGCAGGCGCGAGAGCACTTTGTAATGCAGCACCAGTTGCGTGTCGGCGGCAGCCACCACCGGTTGGAAATAAAGCTCGAAACGCTGCTGACTCAAGGCCTGATCGAGCAACCGGTGCCAAGCGTGGTGATCGTCGCCGACATCCGCCGTCAGGCTCTGATCGATACAGGCCCAGTTCTGCTCGCCCTGCCCTTCGGCCTGCGCCAGCGCCTGATCACCGAGGGTCAGCACCTGTTGCGGCGAATCGCCGTGGGTAAACGGCGCCAGGCCGATCGACGCCACCGCAGCGACGTCGGTCGCGCCAGTGGCGTGCAAACTGCTCAAGGCACTGTCGAGGTTCTGCGCCAGTTGTAGCGCCTCCTCTCGGACCAGCCCCGGCGCCAGCACGGCAAATTCGCCGCCGCGAATACGGGTGACAAGGTTCTGCGTTTCCGGGTATTTGGCGCATTCGCGCGACAGTTGCTCGCCGACCGCTTTCAACAACTCATCGGTGCGCTGACCACCGAGACGCTGGTTGAGCCCAGCCAGATCCTTGACCCGCAACAGCAGCAAGTAACCCGAACTGGCCTGCTCCGGGTTGCTCACCCGGTTATTCAACTGCATCTCGAAATAGCGGCGGTTGGCCAACCCCGTCAGGTTGTCCTGATAAGACTCGGCACGCAGTTTTTCACTGCGCTCGGCCTGCTCCTGAAACAGTGCCTTGAGCTTCTCGACCATCTGGTTCATTGCCTGTACCACACGGCGCAGTTCAGGCGTGCGCGGCAATTCCGGCAGGCTGAGGAATTCGCGGCGGGCGATGGCATGGGATTGCTTGACCATGTAATCCAGCGGCTTCAATTGCCGACGCAGCAGCAACGCACCAAGCACCGCACTGAGCGCACCGCAGATCAGCAGCCAGCCAAGGCTGCCCAATGCGCTCTGCCACAGTTTGGCCACGGCAAACATCGGATGGCTGACCACTTCTACCCGCGCTGCCTGCTCCCAGCCACGGCTGACCAGCGCGTCGCCACCAGCCGGTTCCAGACCGATCAGCTTGACGAACCAGTCCGGCACATTGCTGACCGCCGGAATGCCGTTGCGCTCGACGATGGTCTGATCGGTCTTCAGATCGACCACGCGGATGCTCGCATAGTAGCCACTGTCGAAAATCGAACTGACCAGCAACTCGACCATGGCCGGGTCGTCGATATTCGGCGTCAGCGACAAGGCCAGCGCCGTCGCGGCGTCCTGCGCGTGGGAACGCAACTGGTTGACGTACTGGGTGCGCGAGCTCTCCAGACTGACCATGAAGCTGCCGGTGAAGGCGACCACCAGGAACAGACAGATAGCGATCAACAGCTGTTTGAACAAAGACATCTGAGCGCGTGCTCCTAGTTAGTCGTCTCGACCGGGAAACCTTCGGCCTGCATTTTCTTCAAGACATCCTGCCAGCGCGACAGGCGTTTGGTATCACCGACCTTTTTGTTGCCCTTGGCGCCCGGCAGATACAACCCTTCAGCATTGAAAGAGTAGACCGGCAGCAAATCGGTTCGCTGCGAAGCCGGCTGGATCGGGTCGATCAGGCTGTCGAGCACCAGCGGCATGGCATCGGGGGTGGCATAGTAAGTCAGGACCATGTGCGCGCGGTTCTGGCGCAACGCTTTGACATAGGTGATGCGCAGCTTGTCACTGGAAACCCCGAGGTGGCGCAGACTGAAATACTTGGCGATCGCATAGTCTTCGCAGTCGCCAGCGCCCTTCCACAGCGCCTCGATAGGCGTTTCCCAGTAATCGACCTCGTGCCACAGGTCGATGTCTTCGACGTAGCGCACCTGTTTGTTGAAGAACAGGTTCACCACTTTGAGCTTTTCCATCTCGCTGACCTGCTTCTGCGTGGCCAACAGATTTTGCCAGGCATCGATACGCTGTTGCCCGGCACCCAGCGGTCCGTAGAGTGCCGTGGCTTTGCGGCTGATCGTGGAAAAATCCCAATCGGCATGCAGACCGCCCAGCATGACGCCGGCCAGCAGCAGTGCGCAGCCTAGCCAGCGCAGTGTCCGGGGGATCGCGAAACATACCGCCACAGCAGAATTCCGGGGGGCAGGAAGGAAAGCGTTTGATGGTGAAGCTTAGCCCGGCAAAAAACAATGGCACCATGAGATCATCGGCGACACGCTAAACTTCAGTTGGCACCCAATGTTTTACAAGGTTTGACAACCTGTAGAGCAATCACTAGTGTCATTTGGATCCAAATCAGGCCGACATACAGGGTGCGTAGTCGTGACACAGAAGCCCAAACCGCTGCACAGCATTAAAGTCGATGGACCGATTCCTGCGCATCTGGCCCGGTCGGTGATCGAAGAAACCCTGCGCTCGGCAATTCTTGATGGGCGTCTGCCCTGCGGCACGGCGCTGCGTCAGCAGGATCTGGCCGATCTGTTCGGCGTCAGCCGCATGCCGGTGCGTGAAGCCTTGCGCCAGCTCGAAGCACAGGACCTGCTGAGCGTTACCGCACACAAAGGCGCGGTGGTTGCGCCATTGATTCAAGGCGATGCCACCGAGACCTACGAGCTGCGCATCTTGCTCGAATCCGAAGCCATGCGGCAGTCGATTCCGCTGCTGACTGCGGCCGATCACGCACGCGCCGCCGGTTACATCGAAGAGCTTGAAGCGCAACACGACTACACGGAAATCGGTCGGCTCAACCGTTTGTTCCATATGGCCCTTTACAGCAAGGCGCCCAACCGGCGCTTGCTGCGGCTGGTCGAAGACGGGCTCAACGAAGAAGAGCGTTTTCTGCGCTTCAACCTTGAGGCCATGGGCCTGGGCAAATTGTCCCAGGACGATCACCGGGCGATGCTGCAAGCCGTCCGCGAGCGTGATATTGAACTGTCGATCAACCTCCTCGAGCAACACCTCAATCGTGGCGTTGAGGTGATTACCCGCTATCTCGCTACCCCCGCCGCGCAAAGCCGCAAAGCCGCCCGCTGAGCGCGCACCTCCCACGAATCACCCGCTTACAAATCCCCAAGCGATCTGCCCACCCTCAGGTGGGCGGATCCGCGTGCCCGCTCTAACCTCCTCCGCGCCTATCAGTCCGGGATTTGCAGCGTGCCGATGACGAATCGGTAATAGCCGTGGCGCTGATTTACCCGCACTCTTGAACGGCCAACCCCATAAAGAACGGGCGACGCGCCGCCCTGACGGCGCAGTCCCCGCACCAGGAACCTACGGAAGGAGCCTTGCCACGGGAAAAAGGAAGTCATGGCGCGGGGTCACGGCCAACTTCCGCCCCTTTTAAATCATTCAACTCTTATTACTGGAAAGTTGCTTCGAGTGAGGCATTCACTCTTGTCGATCAATTTTGGCCGTTATACGCCGAAAGGAGCAACTACGCCCAAATAAAACTTCAGCCAAAAGTTTTATTGAAACTACTCAACTTCAAAAAACAGCAAACTTAAAATAATTAAAAATGTACTTGTTAAATACTTTGTCGGTGTATTAGTTTTTCTTCGCCAAGTTTGAACTTCGCCCTTCACTTCGGCACCCGCCCAATGCCTGCGGCACATCAGCAGCGCCTTATGGGCAGACATGAAGCCATGTCACAGATATATCCGGTCCGCACTTACCTATCAGGAAGGAAGGCTGTCGTCCGCCGACAGAAAACAAGTAAGTCGTAGTTTCACAGATTGCGCAGTTACCCGAGCAGTTCCATTTCATATCAACGACAAAGGACATCATGATGCCCACCAAGAACCAACTCGCCCTGAAGAAAGCCGAACTTAGTATTCACCCGATCTTTTCCGAGATCACTTCGATATCGGTCTTGCGTCGCTTTATGGAAACCCACGTGTTTGCCGTGTGGGATTTCATGTCGCTGACCAAACGTCTGCAGCAGGAGCTGACCTGCACGCGTTTGCCTTGGCTACCGCCGCGTGACCCTCACGCCGCCCGGTTGATCAACGAGATCGTTTTGGGTGAAGAATCGGATGATCGCCTGACGGATGGTCATTACAGCCATTTCGAGTTGTACCTGGATGCGATGCGCGAAATCGGCGCCAGCACCACGGCCGTGGAGCGCTTTGTCGCCCTGCAACAGGAGGGTGTCAGCTATGACGTCGCGCTGCAAAGCGTCGAGGTCGATCCGGCCGCCGCACAGTTTGTCCGCGACACCTTGCGCACCGCCCTGCATGCACCGGGGCACAGCGTGGCAGCGGCATTTCTGCATGGTCGCGAGAGCGTAATCCCGGCCATGTTCCAGCGCATTCTTGACGACTGGGGCATCGGCATCGAACAGGCGCCGACCTTCCGCTATTACCTGGAACGCCACATCGAGGTCGACTCTGAGGATCACGGTCCGGCGGCAGAGCACCTGCTCGAGCGCCTGGTCGATGGCGATCCGCAGCGCGAGGCCGAGGTCTACGCCAGCGCCATCGCCGCCGTGGAGAGTCGCATCGCCCTGTGGGACGGCCTGCGCCTGAGCATGCGCGAGCCGCTGGCGGAGGTCGCCCAATGAACGCCGCCGACTATCAATCCTTTGCTGACGCTTGGGAGAACCGCGCCACCATCCGCACTCGCCCACGGCGCGTACTCGAAGACGACGAGCGGCTGATCTATCCGCTCAGCCGCCAGCCGCTGGTGCTCAGCGAAACCTTCCTGCGCGAGTGCCCTCAGCAACGTGACTTCGCTTTGGTGCAGACGCTGTACAAATTCATCAACGACGTGGTGATTTTCGAGACCGAGATCGTCGACAAGACCGCGCGCAGCATCGCCAAGAATCGCTTCGCCGTGGCGTTCCCGTTTGCCTGTCGTTACGACGCGATGACCGTGGTGGTCGACGAGGATTACCACGCGCTGGTGGCGATGGATTTCATGCAGCAAACGGTAGCGATGACTGGCATCGAACCGATCCAGTTGCCCGATGAAATCGAGCTGAGCCGGGCGATTCCTGCGGCTGTAGCGCTGGCGCCGGAACACCTGCGCAGCGCGGTGGAATTGATCTGCGTGGCCATCGCCGAAAACACCGTGACCGGCGATGTCGCCGCGTTCGCCCGCGACGACACGGTCAAGCCGTCGATCAAAGGCCTGATGGCCGATCACTTGCTCGACGAGGGTCGCCATTCGAGTTTCTGGGCGCGGATGGTGCGCATCTATTGGCACACCGCCAGCGCGGCGGATCGCGAGATCATCGCGCAGATTCTGCCGGTGTTCATCGGCCATTACCTGACCAACGACATCCAGAAAACCTTCGACCTACGCCTGATCGACGCACTGCCGGTCAGCGAGGCCACGCGCCGTTCGCTCAGGGAGGAAATGGCCGGGCTCGCGTTCCCGATCAATCGCCACCACCCGCTGGTGGGCAACATCGTCAAGTTCTTCCACAACAGCTCGCTGCTCGACACGCCCTGCGTGCAGCACGCCTTGCGCGATTACCTGGTTTGATGAGGAGGGCGACATGAAACGTCTCGACATTTTGCTGATTGGCGCCAGCCAGGCCATGACCGATCTGGCGCAGGAACTTGAACAACACGGTCACTCATTGACGCGCAGCGGCGTTGCGGCATCGACGGTGGATCTGATCATCGACGATGGCTTCATTGGCGCTGGCGACTTCTGCGCCATCCCACATCTGCATCTGCGTTTGGGGGTTGGCGTGCAGAGCCTTGGCGGTTTGCCGTCACTCGATTTGCTGTGCTTCCTAGGCTCGTCACTGATCAGCCGCGTGCCGATTGCCGACGAGCTGTCCGGCAACGGTCAGGCTCTGCGGCACAGGGTGCTGACCCAAGTGGTGGACGAAGTGGCGTTGCTGGTCAGCCGCTTCTCCCGCGATGCGGATTATCTGGAGCAAGCCGCTACGGTGACGGCGCCGGATTTCGAGCGGATGGAAAACCTGCTGTTTCTCGACAGCCTGGCTTATGTCCATCAGCGCAACGACACCGCGAACGTGGCGCTGCTGAAACAGGCGCAAGTGCCAGTCATCGAGCGTCTGCAACAGAGCTTGATTCGCCACGCCGAGCGACCGGCGCTGCACCTCGCCGAACAATCGCTCAGCTACGCCCAGTTGCACGCCCACAGCCGCGCGATTCAACAGCGCTTGCTGCCGTTGCTTGAGCAACATCCGCAACCATGGGTGGTCGGTATCTGCCTGCCGAAAAGCCCCGCACTGTTTGCCTCGATTCTGGCGATTCTCGGCAGCGGCGCGGTGTACCTGCCGCTGGAGCCGAGTCATCCGTTACAGCGCCAGCAATACATTCTGCAAAACGCTGGCGCACTGTTGTTGCTGCACGACGGCGAACATCCACTCAGCACAACCATGGCGGGACTAAACGTCAGTGACATCGACAGCGCTGACGCGGATCTCAGCCAACCGCTGATGCGCCGACGTCCCGAGCTGGAGGCGCCGTGCATGGCGCTCTACACCTCGGGCACCACCGGGCACCCGAAGGGTGTGCTGCTCAGCCAGGCCAACCTCGCGCACTTCACTGCGTGGTACGCCGAGTACGTGCAGTTGCAGGCCGAGAGTCGAGTCTTGCAGTTCTCGTCACTGAGCTTCGATTCGTCACTGATCGACATCTTCCCGACACTGCTCGAAGGCGCCGAACTGGTGGTGCCCGACGACACGCAACGGCGCGATCCGCTGCAACTGGTCGCGCTGATCCGCCGCCGGCAATTGACCCACGCATTCCTGCCGCCAGCGCTGTTGAGCATCCTGCCGCTGGAGCAGTTGGAGGGTGTGCAAGTGATGACCGGCGGCGACGTCTGCGAGCCGTTCGTCATCGAGCAACTGACCCGTCAGGGCACGTTGCACAACCTTTACGGCCCGACCGAAGCCACGGTGCTGATCACCGCGCGGCAACTCGAACCCGGCGACAGTAATCGCACGCTCGGCGCACCAATCGCCAACAGTCAGGTGCTGATTCTCGATGATGATTTGCTACCGGTGCCGCAGAACACCGTCGGCGAATTGTTCATCGTTGGCCCCGGCGTCTGCCTCGGTTATCTGAACAATCCACAACAGACCGCCGAACGTTATCTGAGCCTGAATCTGCCGGACGGCCAAACGCTGCGCGCCTACCGCAGCGGCGACATGGCCAGGTGGGGCGAGCACGGCATCGAGCTGTGCGGACGACGCGACAATCAGGTGAAGATTCGCGGCTTCCGGGTCGAGCCGGAAGAGATCGAACGCTGCCTGCGCGAGAGCCAGTCGTACCGGCAAGTCGCAGTGGTGATCGACAGTCAGCGGCGCATTCTGGCGTTCCTCGCCCAGCCGCAATCGGATACCGCGCGTGAAGCACTGAAAGCCCACGCCCGGCAGTTTTTGCCGGACTACATGCAACCGGTGGCGTGGACCGACCTGCCAAGCATGCCGTTCGCCAGCAATGGCAAGGTCGACCGCAAAGCGCTGCTGGAATTGCCGGTGAGTGTGCAGGACAGCGGGCCGAAATGCCTGCCGGCGAATGCCGACGAAGCGCTGCTGCTGGAAATTTGGGCGGAATTGCTGGAGCTGCCGACCAGCGACATTTCCACTGACGAAAGCTTCTTCAATCTCGGCGGCCACTCGATCCTGCTATCGCGGATGTTGCTGCGGCTGCGTGAAGAGTTCGGGCGCAGTATCTCGATCAACCGCTTCATCGAACTGCCGACCATCCTCAAACTCGCAACGCTGGTGCGTGGCACCGATGACAGCGCCGTGCTCAGCGCCCAGGCCATGGCCGACGCCGAGCGCGCGCTGCAAATCGATCCACTGCCGATCAGCCGCATGGGCGATGTGCACAAAGTCATCGTCACCGGCGCCAACAGCTTTGTTGGCGTGCACATCGTCGAGGCGCTGCTCGGCTGGGGCGCCAGCGAAGTGGCATGCCTGGTGCGCGATGGCGGCGGGCAAACGGCGGCGCAACGCTTTGCCGAGTCACTGCGGGAAAACCGTCTGGAGCATCTGGATCTGAGTCGTGTGCGGGTTTACGCGGCAGATATCACACGCCCGCAACTGGGCCTGGACGACGACGATTATCAGCGCCTCGATCGCGAGTTCGGCGCATTGGTGCATAACGCCGCCAACGTCAATCACGTACTCGATTACGAGTCGCTGGCGGCAGACAACGTCGAGCCGATTTTCGCGCTGCTGCGCCTGTGCGAAGGACAGAGCAAAAAGGTATTCAACTTCGTCTCGACACTGTCGGCTTCCAGCACGGTCGACGACGCTGGACGGGTGCTGGAATTGCCCGCCGCGCCGACGCCACCGATCTACATCCGCAACGGTTACAACCTGTCGAAATGGGTCGCCGAGCGCATCCTCGAACGGGCACGGGAACGCGGTGTGCGGGTCAACCTGTACCGCCCCGGCAACATCAGTTTCAACAGCTTGAGCGGTGTTTGTCAGCCGCACAAAAACCGCTTGATGCTGATGCTCAAAGGCTCGATCCAGCTCGGTCAGGTACCGGCCTTCGCGCTGAATTTCGACCTGATGCCAGTGGACTTTCTCGCCCGCTTCATCGCCTTCCACGCCAGCCGTTATTCGCCGGAGCGTGCGGTGTTCAATCTGCATAACCCCGAGCCTTTGAGCTGGGACGCCTACGTCGCTTCGTTCCGCGAAACCGGCAGCGAGTTCGCGCTGGTCAGTGTCGCCGACTGGCAGCAGCAACTGAACCGCGTCGACGCCGACAACGCGTTATTCGGTGTGCTCGGTTTCTACCTCAACGGCTTTGAAGAAGACATCGGCGACATCTCCCTGATCGGCCACGCCAACGCTGAAGCCGGCGTCCAGCAGATGGGCGCGCATTACCCGCAGAAATCCCCGGCGCTGCTGCGTCGTGGCTGCGACTACCTGAAAGAAATCAACTTCATTTGATCCACAAAAAGGAGCAACACCATGAGCAATCTGCATCCCGATACCCTGATCAAAAACCCGCATGGCTGCCACGTAGTGTCGTCGGTGGAAGTGCCAGCGGACGCGGCGCAGGTCTGGGCGGTGGTCGGCCACTTCGGCGGTTTCGACCGCTTCATTCCGGCGCTGTCGCACATCGAAACAATCGGCGAGGGCGTGTCTTCGCTGCGCAAGAAATGTTTTAAGGATGGCAACGTGGTGGTTGAACAACTCAACTCCCGCGATGAGCAGGCGCGAAGCATGACCTGGACGACGATTTACAACACGTTGGGGGTGGCGAATCTGTGGGCGGCAATGAATGTGGAATCGCTGGGCGAAGGTAAGTCCCGGGCGACGTGGACGATCATTGCCGAGCCTGCTTCTGGGGGTGAAGAGGCGCTGCCGGGGTTCAAGGAGTTTGTGCAGGGGTTTGCGGATGATGCGATGGGGAATGTGTTGAAGCTGTTTGTTTAGGGCTTCGGCTTTGCGGTGAATGCACCACCGCTTTCGCGAGCAAGCTCGCTCCCACAAGGTATTGGGTGTTCACACATGTTGTGTTCAACCAAAAATCCTGTGGGAGCGAGCTTGCTCGCGAAGAACGATAACGCGGTCAGATTTTGAAGCTGTCGACCAGTTGCTTCAAGCGATTGGCCTGCTGCGACAACGCATCACAATCCTTCAACGTTTCATTGAGGTTAGCGACGCTCTGCTGGTTCAACAGGTTGATCTGGTTGACGTCGACGTTGAGGGTTTCCACCACGGCGGTCTGCTCTTCGGTCGCCGCGGCTACCGACTGGTTCATCCCGTCGATTTCGCCGATACGCTGGGTCACGCTGACCAGACGCAAACCGGCCTGGTTGGCCACTTCCACGCTCTGCTCGCTGGAGGCCTGACTGGCGTTCATGGTGGTTACCGCTTCGCGCGAACCGATCTGCAGCGAGGTGATCATTTTGTGGATTTCTTCTGCCGACTCCTGCGTGCGGTGGGCAAGGTTACGCACCTCGTCCGCCACCACGGCAAAACCACGTCCGGCTTCACCGGCACGGGCGGCTTCGATCGCGGCGTTGAGCGCCAGCAGGTTGGTCTGTTGCGAAATGCCTTTGATCACATCAAGGATGTGGCCGATGTTGTCGGTGCTGGCGTTCAGGGTTTCGATCTGCGTGCACGACAGGCTGATCTTCTGCGACAACTCGGTCATCGCCAGAATGGTTTGCTCGACCACCTGACGACCGTCATCGGCCTGCTCGCTCGCGCCGCTGGCGTGCTGCGAAGCATCGGCGGCGTTGCGGGCGATTTCCTGAGTGGCCGCGCCCAACTCGTTGATCGCAGCAGCCACGCTGTTGGTGCGTGCACTCTGTTCGTCGGAGCCGACGATCGAGGCATTGGACGAAGCCATTACACGTTGCGACAAATCATGCACGTGGCGAGTGGCGGAAGACACTTCGGAAATCGACGCGTGAATCCGTTCAACGAACTGGTTGAACGCGCTGCCCAACTCACCGAATTCGTCTTTGCTCTCGACCACCAGACGACGGGTCAGGTCGCCTTCACCCTGAGCAATGTCCTGCATCGCACGACCCATGGTGGTCAGCGGACGCATCAGGACGTTGATCAACAGGCTCAGCAGCAAGGCAATCGCAGCCACGGCAACGAACATCGCGATCAGTGCCGAGGTGCGGAATTGGCTGAGTGCGGCGTAGGCCTTGTCGCGATCGATCGACAGACCGATGTACCACTGCGCATTCGGCAGGTCGCTGACCGGGGTAAACGACAGAATACGTTCCTGGCCATTGAGCACGACGTTCTGGTTGCCCTTCTCAATGCGCACGCTGGTGTTCGGGTAGATGTCTTTCAGGTTTTTCATCACCTGATCTTTGTCCGGGCTGACGATCACCTGACCGTCGGCACTGACCAGAAACGCATGGCCGAGGCCACCGAAGTCCACCGAGTTGATGATCTTCACCAGGGTTTCCAGGCTCAGGTCACCACCGACCACGCCGAGCAGTTCGCCGTTCTTTTTCACCGGCATGGCGATGGTCACCACCAACCCGCCAACGGCAGCCATGTACGGCGGCGTCAGCATGGTTTTGTCGGCAGCGACTGCTTGCTTGTACCAAGGGCGCTGACGCGGGTCGTAGCCGTCCGGCATCTTCGCGTCAGGGCGCTGGGTGAACACACCGTTGGCCTGACCGACGTAAGTGAACTGGAAGTTCGAGGTGAAGGCCGGCTGATCGACCAGGCCCGGGAAATCCGCGTCCTTGCCCTGATGGGCAACGTTCTGCGCGAGGTTTTCCAGCACGAGAATCCGCCCGCTCATCCAGTTCTGCACGCTGCTGGCGGTCAGATCACCGGCCTGCTGCACGGAGGACTGGAGGTTCTGGCGAATGGTGTTTCGCTGCAGATAGTCGTTGTAGAGGGTGAACAGCGCGAACGCCAGGACCACGACGCCCGAGGCGGCCAACAGGATTTTATGGCTGAACTTGAGATTCATTTCATGGGACTTCTTATGCGAAAAGTGGGGATGCGTTCCGGATGCAACATTCCATGTACAGCGCAGGCAGCGTTCTTCTGGCCGCTCTACTTTGGTGCACGCATGTCTCACCAGTCTGTCGGCACGTGTCGGAGAAATCTTAGGGTTGTGCGGGAAATGGATGGCATTTCTGACGGATTCCCGCCGAACGGCGTGCCAGAGCGCTCGCGGTGAGATTTTTCAGGAGCAATGTTCGAGCGGCAGTTGCAAATTCTGCAACCCTTACCGACAATGCGACTAATTATCATTTGTGACGTTCGCGTTCATGTCCTCACCTGAGTTTGCTGTACAGGCGCTTTACAGTAGTCATCACGGCTGGCTCAACGCTTGGCTGCGCGCGCGGCTGGGCAATGCGGCGGATGCAGCGGATCTGGCTCAGGACACCTTCGTCCGCCTGCTGCAACGCACCGAACGCCTTGAACTCAAAGCGCCTCGCGCCTTCCTGCGTACCATCGCTCGGGGGTTGGTGATCGACCATTGGCGCCGTGAAGAAATCGAACGCGCCTATCTGGAAACCATCGCCCATTTGCCCGAAGCCGAAACACCGAGCGCCGAAGCCCGGGCGCTGGTGATCGAACTGCTGGAAAGCATCGCGCGCATGCTTGAAGGACTTAAGCCGAAAGTACGTCAGGCGTTTCTGCTGGCGCAGTGCGAAGGGTTGACCCACAAGCAGATCGCAGAACAGATGGGCCTGTCGTTACGTTCGGTTGAACGTTATGTCGCCGATGCGCTGTATCACTGCTATGTGTTGCGGTACGAAAGCTGATGCCTGTGGATAACGCCGCACTCGGGCGCCGTGCAGAACCACAGCAACAAGTGGTCAAACAAGCCATCCATTGGCTGCTGCGCTTGCGCAATAACCATGGCAACTCACGCTTGAATCGCCAGTGCGAACAGTGGCGCGCCGAACACCATGAGCACGAACTGGCCTGGCAACGGGTGCAGTCGCTGCAAGCCGAGTTGAGCAATAACCTGTGTGCGGTGCCCGGTGCGCAAGTGGCATTCAACACCCTGGAAAAAAGTGCGCAGGGTTTGGGTCGGCGACAGGCTTTGAAGCTATTGTCTGGCGCATTGCTGATGGGTTCCGCCGCCTGGCTGGCCAAGGACACTGCCGCGTGGCAGCAATGGAGTGCCGATTACGCCACCGCGACGGGTGAGCGACGCGGCTTCCAGTTGCCGGATGGCACGCGGATCGAGTTGAACACTGCCAGCGCGGTGGATCTGGATTACACGGCGCAACAGCGCCTGATCAAGCTGACTCGCGGTGAAATCATTATCACGTGTGGTGGCTCCGACGAGGGCGCGCCGTCTGATCGGCCGCTGCGGGTACAAAACCGTCACGGCACTTATGAGCCCGCCCATGCCCGATTCATCCTGCGTCAGGAACATGACTGCACGCGGCTCAGCGTCACCCATGGCCAGGTGGCCATCCACGCCGGCGGCACTTCGGTAGAAGCACTCGCCGGGCAGAGTTATCTGATCGACCACCACCAGGTACGCCCGGCCCCGACGCTGGATATGGATGCCGGTGCCTGGGTCGATGGTTTGATCGTCACGCGCAACATGCGCCTGGGTGACTTTATCGCCGAAGTCGCGCGTTATCGTCAGGGCTTTCTGAACTGTGCGCCGGAAGTGGCGGAGTTACGGCTGTCCGGCGTATTCCGTCTGGAAGACACCGACAAACTGCTGGCGATTCTGCCGCAGACGTTGCCGGTGCAATTGCGCTATCGCACTCGTTGGTGGGTGACGCTGGAGCGCGTTGCCTGAAATTATTTTGGCGGGTTTTCGCAGCAGGTTCGGCTTAGTCAGTAAGCACTTCAATTCAAGCGTTTGCGACTTCCTACGGAAACCTACAATGACTGTCCGCGCCACCTGTAAGAACTCTCTGAATTTCACTGCCGAATCGAGACTACTGCGCCATGCCATTCGCGCTGCGCTGTTGTCGACTGCATTGGGCGTTGCTGTGATGCCTTCCTTGAGCATGGCGGCTACTCCCGCTGGCGGTGAAGTCAGCCATCGCTACAGTGTTGCTGCGGGCCCTCTCGGTGAGGCGCTGAATCAATTTGCTCGTCAGGCTGGCATCACGTTGTCGATGACCCCGCAGCAAACTCAGGGCCGGCAATCGCCGGGTGTTCAAGGTGAGTACTCGACTGATCAGGCGCTAAGCCATTTGCTCGGTGGCTCCGGGCTGGAAGCAGTTAGCCAGGATGGCAGCAGCTACGTCCTGCGTCCGCTCGCTGAAACCGAAGCGCTGGCCCTGCCGACCACCGACATCAAAGGCTTCGCCCTCGGCAACGCCTTGGGCAGCATGGACGGCTACAACGCCACCCACAGCCAGATCGCCACGAAGACCAGTACCGCGTTGCTGGAAACTTCGCAGAGCGTGTCGGTGGTCACTCGCCAGCAAATGGACGATCAAGGTTCGCAGACTGTCTCACAAACAATGCGCTACACCCCCGGCGTGTTGACCAACCCCTACGGCGCCACTCACCGTTACGACTATGTGGCCATGCGCGGTTTCAGCGACGGCTCGGTGGACAATATTTACCTCGATGGCCTCAAGTCGATGGGCGACAGCGGCACTTACAGCACCATGCAGGTCGATCCGTATTTCCTTGAGCGCGTGGACATTCTCAAGGGCCCGTCGTCGGTGCTGTACGGCCGCAGTTCGCCAGGTGGACTGGTGGCGCTGACCAGCAAAAAACCACTGTACGAGGCTTACCATCAGGTGCAGGCCACGGTGGGCACTCAGGGCCAGCGTGGGGTCGGTTTTGACTTCAGCGGCCCGGTCGATGACGACAAGCGTATTGCCTATCGTCTGATCGGCTTAACGGATCAGTCCGACACGCAATTCGACCACAACAAGGAAAAGCGCTTCGCCCTCGCACCCACCCTGAGCATCGATTTCAGTGAGGACACCTCGCTGACGCTGCAGGCTTACCTGCAACACGATCCGGATGGCGGCTACCACGGTGGCGTTCCGGCCGACGGCACGATTCATCAGCGCAACGGTAATCGTATCTCGCCACACTTCTTCGAAGGTGAGCCGGGTGTCGATGGTTATTCCCGTGATCAGCAATCGTTCGGTTATCAATTCGAACATCGCTTCAACGATGTCTTCACCGCTCGCCAGAATTTCCGTTACCTGGATTCCAAAGTGAACATGGATCAGGTCTACGCCTATGGCTGGACCTCGCCGACCAGCAACGAACTGAACCGCTACTACACCGGTGGTGACGAGCGTCTGCATGCGTTCATCGTCGACAACATGCTCCAGGCGGAATTTTTCACCGGCGCGACCAAACACACCGTGCTGATGGGCGCTGACTATCAGCGGCGCAAAACCGTGGTCGACTGGACCAGTGGCGGTCTCGCACCGATCGATGCGTTCAACCCGGCGTACGGCAACTCGGCCATCGATATGTATGGCGAGACCAGTTACCTGCGGCGTCTGGAGCAGACCGGGGTTTACCTGCAAGACTTGATCGAGATGGATAAATGGCGCTTCTCGCTGGGGCTGCGCCAGGATTGGGTCGAGACGTCGGATGAAAACCGTATCGCTGAAGCCGGGCGTCCGGTTGGCACAGAGATCAATGATCGCCGCACCAAACTCACCGGCCGTGCGGGTGCGCTGTACCTGTTCGATAACGGACTCGCGCCGTATGTCAGTTACTCCGAATCGTTTAACCCGAACTCTTATGCCGACAGTGCCGGCAATCCTTTGGCGCCTACCGACGGTACCCAGTGGGAAGTCGGTTTGAAGTATCAGCCGCCGGGTACTGACAACCTGTTCACCGCGTCGCTGTTCCGTATTGATCAAGAGAACCTGGCAACCAAACTGCCGCAGGAAAACTTCTATCGCGCGGTAGGTGCTGTGCGCTCTCAGGGTCTGGAACTGGAAGCGCACATGCAATTGACCGACAACCTCAAAGTCCTCGGCAGCTACACCTTCACCGACATTGAATACTCGAAGTCGATGGTCAGTACGTTGAGCACGCCGACCGATGTGATCGAGAACAAAGGCAACTCACCGACGCAGGCGCCGCGGCATATGGCGTCGTTGTGGGCGGACTACAAGTTCGACAGTGCGGCACTCGATGGCCTGCGTCTGGGCGGCGGCGTGCGGTATGTCGGCTATAGCTGGGCGGATGCGGAAAACACTTTGAAGGTGCCTTCCTACACGTTGTTTGATGCCTCGATTGGCTACGACTTGGGCAAGGTCGGTTTGAAGGGCGTCGATGTGCGTCTGAATGCGAACAACCTGACCAATGAATCCTACGTCGCCTCCTGCGCCAGTCTGAACTTCTGCTACATGGGCGAAGAGCGCAACGTCGCGGCAACGGTCAGCTACCAGTTCTAAGCCTTTGTCCGGTGCATAAAAAAGCCAGCCCCTGATGTTTCAGGGGCTGGCTTTGTCGTTTCTGTGGAGAAATTCCAATGCGTGCGTTTTTGGTGTTGTTGCATCGTTATATCGGCTTGGCGACCGCGGTTTTTTTGCTGCTTGCCGGGGTCACGGGAAGCATTCTGGCATTCAATCATGAGCTGGATGAATGGTTGAATCCGCAGTTTTATGCGGCGTCTGCAGTGGGTGAGCGACTGCCGCCCGGTGATTTGGTTGATGCCGTGCAGAGTGCCCATCCAAAGTTGCAGGTCTGGTACATGGAGTACCCGAATGAGGCGGGCCACACCGCGTTGCTTGCGATGGTCCCGCGTAACGATCCGGGAACCGGCCAACCATTCGCTGAGCGTAATCAGGTGTTCTATCTGGATCCAGTGAATGCTGAGCCAAAGGGCCAGAGGTATTGGGGGGAGTGCTGTTTTCAACGGGAGAATTTTGTCCCGTTCATTCTTGAATTCCACTACAACCTGACGTTGCCGGGTAATTGGGGATTGTTGTTGATGGGCTTGGTTGCCATTGCCTGGGTGATCGATTGCTTCGTTGCGCTGTGGCTGACATTGCCGCGAGGAAAGCCATTCTGGAAAAAGTGGTCGACTGCCTGGAAGGTGAAGGGTGGGCATACCTATCGACTCAACTTCGATCTACATCGCGCCGGGGGCTTGTGGCTATGGTTGTTGCTCCTGCCGATCGCTGTCAGCAGCGTCGCCATGAACTTGCCGAGCCAGGTATTCAAGCCTGCGGTTTCGTTGTTTTCACCGATTGAGCCGAGCGTCTATGAGGCTCGAGGACGAATGCCTCCTTCAGAGCTGGGGATGACGCAATTGAGTTATCAACAGGCGTACGAGAGGGCATTACAGGAGGGGAAAAGGTTAGGACTGACAGCAGCGATCGGGGAGTTGTATTACAGCTTTGAGTACAACTTCTACGGCGCAGGGTTTGGACAGCATGACACCGAAGCACATGGCAAATCCTGGTTGTTCTTTCATGGTACGGATGGGCGATTGTTAGGGCAGGAAATTGCAGGGCAGGGAACGTTGGGAGAACAGTTTTATCGGTTGCAGTTGCCGATACATGGCGGACGGATCATCGGTGTTATCGGGCAAGTGATGATCGCGATGTTAGGTATTCTGATAGCGGGCTTGTCAGGGACTGGCGTCTACATCTGGTGGCGCAAATGGCAGGCTCGACGCATCAGCAAGGCGCGTAAAGCTGTTTGATCATTGGTTTTTGCAGGCTCTGAAATGACAAAACCCCTGACTGCTTTAGCAGACAGGGGTTTCGGAATTTAATCTTGACGATGACCTACTCTCACATGGGGAAACCCCACACTACCATCGGCGATGCATCGTTTCACTGCTGAGTTCGGGATGGGATCAGGTGGTTCCAACGCTCTATGGTCGTCAAGAAATTCTGTATCTGGCTCGTCAACACGGTAACAAGCCAGCAAAAACGGATGTTTCTACTAAAACAAAACCCCTGATTGCATTAGCAAACAGGGGTTTTGGAATTTAATCTTGACGATGA
>NZ_JSFK01000047.1 GCF_000783395.1 Pseudomonas chlororaphis
GGGCGGTCCGACGTTTCGGGAGGGTTGGGGTGAGGGGGTAGGATTTACCGGACACTGCAAACTCCCCCGCATACACCAACAAAAAGCCCCGCATCTGCGGGGCTTCGTGTTTTCAGGCGGCGGACTTGGCCTTGATCTTCTTCAGCTCTTCATCACGCAACTCGCGGCGCAGGATCTTGCCGACGTTGGTGGTCGGCAGCGCATCGCGGAATTCCACCGAGCGCGGCACCTTGTAGCCCGTGACGTTGGCACGCATGTGATCCATCACCTGCTCTTTGGTCAGGGTCACGCCCGGTTTGGCAACAATGAAAATCTTGATCGCCTCACCCGATTTCTCGTCCGGCACGCCGATGGCCGCGCACTGCAACACGCCCGGCAGGGTCGCCAGCACGTCTTCCAGTTCGTTCGGATAGACGTTGAAACCGGAGACCAGAATCATGTCTTTCTTGCGATCGACGATGCGCATGTAGCCGTCCGGCTGGATCAGCGCGATATCACCGGTCTTGAGCCAGCCTTCGCTGTCGAGCATTTCATCGGTGGCTTCCTGACGCTGCCAGTAGCCCTTCATCACTTGCGGGCCCTTGACGCACAGCTCGCCGATTTCACCCAGGGGCTGCTCGACACCGTTATCGTCGATGACTTTGCACAAAGTAGATGGCACCGGAATACCGATGGTGCCGATCTGAATGTTCTGGATCGGGTTGACCGTAGCCACCGGGCTGGTTTCGGTCATGCCGTAACCTTCGCAGATGGCGCAACCGGTGACCGCTTTCCAGCGCTCGGCAGCGGCGAGTTGCAAGGCCATGCCGCCGGACAAGGTGACTTTCAGCGCGGAGAAATCCAGCTTGCGGAAACCTTCGTTGTTGCACAGCGCGACGAACAACGTGTTGAGGCCGACAAAACCGCTGAACTTCCACTTCGACAGTTCCTTGACCATCGCCGGCAAGTCGCGCGGGTTGCTGATCAGGATGTTGTGGTTGCCGATCAGCATCATCGCCATGCAATGAAAGGTGAACGCATAGATGTGGTACAGCGGCAGCGGCGTGATCAGGATTTCGCAACCTTCATTGAGGTTGGAGCCCATTAGCGCTTTGCACTGCAGCATGTTGGCGACGAGGTTGCGATGGGTGAGCATTGCGCCTTTGGCCACGCCGGTGGTGCCACCGGTGTATTGCAGCACGGCAACGTCGCCGCTGTGCGGATTGGCTTCGGCCACCGGCTGGCCCTGGCCCTTGCTCAGCACGTCGTTGAACTTGACGGCTTTTGGCAAGTGATAGGCCGGGACCATTTTCTTCACGTACTTGATGACGCTGTTGATCAGCAGGCGCTTGATCGGCGGCAGCAGGTCGGCGACTTCGGTGACGATAACGTGTTTGACACCGGTTTTCGGCACCACGGCTTCGGCCAGGTGCGCCATGTTCGCCAGGCAAACAAGGGCTTTGGCGCCGGAGTCGTTGAATTGGTGTTCCATTTCCCGCGCGGTGTACAGCGGGTTGGTGTTGACCACGATCAGCCCGGCGCGGATCGCACCGAAGACGGCGACCGGGTACTGCAGAACGTTGGGCAGTTGCACGGCGATTCGATCGCCGGGCTGCAAATCGGTATGCTGTTGCAGATACGCGGCAAACGCACCGGACAATTCGTACAATTCACCGTAGGTGATTGTCTTGCCCAGGTTGCTGAAAGCCGGTTTGTTGGCGAAGCGTTGGCAGGATTGCTTCAACACTGCCTGAATGTTCGGATACTCGTCCGGATTGATGTCGGCAGCAATTCCAGCCGGGTATTTATCCTTCCAAAAGTCTTCGATCATGGAAGCCCACTCCTCAGCAACGCGAATTCTTCACCGCATTTGATGCGATTATTATTGGTGTGTGTTTGGTATTGGTGAATCTGGCTTTTATATAGGCCGAGAAGTCACAAAGCGCGCCGAGAGTAGCAGCTTTGCCAAGGGTCGACTAGAGCCAAAAGCGGCCCCTACAGTCATTATCATGACTCAAGACTATCTAGCAGTCATTTTAGAGCAAAAATCCTAGAACACCTTTGAAGCCCCGGTTTTCGGGGACTTAAAGCAAAAGATCGCAGCCTTCGGCAGCTCTTACAGGAAATGCATTCCAAGGTAGGAGCTGCCGAAGGCTGCGATCTTTGTGTTTTTGACTTTTACGCGATATCGCGCAACTCACGCCGCAGAATTTTCCCGACAGGCGTCATCGGCAATGACTCACGCAACACAATGTGTTTCGGCACTTTGTACGCAGTGAAATTCTCTTTGCAGTAGGCCTTGAGCTCTTCAAGACTGACCCCCGTTTCCCGCGCCACCACAAACAACTTCACCGCCTCGCCCGAGCGCTCGTCCGGCACACCGATCACCGCGCAGTTGGCGACTTTCGGGTGCGCCATCACCACATCTTCGATTTCATTCGGATAAACGTTGAAACCGGAGACGATGATCATGTCCTTCTTGCGATCGACGATGCGCACAAAACCGTCCGGATCGATCACCGCGATATCGCCAGACTTGAACCAGCCCTCGGCATCCAGCACTTCGGCCGTGGCCTCAGGCTTGTGCCAATAGCCCTTCATGATCTGCGGGCCTTTGATGCACAACTCGCCGCGCTCGCCCATCGGCTGCTCGACACCGTCATCGTTGATGACTTTCAGCAACGTGCCCGGCACTGGCAGGCCAACCGTGCCCAGCCGCGATTGATCGCCGTACGGGTTGGTGCAGGCCACCGGTGAGGTTTCGGTCAGGCCGTAACCTTCGGTGATGCGGCAACCGGTTATCTGCTCCCAGCGCTCGGCGGTGGCCTTGACCAACGCGGTGCCGCCGGAGTTGGTGAGCTTCAGACTGGAGAAATCGAGGGTCTTGAAATCCGCGTGATCCATCAGCGCCACGAACAAGGTGTTCAAGCCCAGCAGCGCCGAGAAGCGCCAGTTTTTCAGCTCCTTGATGAAGCCGGCAATGTCGCGCGGATTGGTGATCAACACGTTGTGGTTGCCGGAAACCATCATGCACATGCAGTTCGCGGTGAAGGCATAGATGTGATACAGCGGCAGCGGCGCGATCATCACTTCCTGGCCTTCGCGCAGCAGCGGCTGGCCGTCCGGGCCGAGTTGGGCGAGACAGGCGCGCACTTGCTGCATGTTCGCCACCAGATTGCCGTGGGTCAGCATCGCGCCCTTCGCCAGCCCGGTGGTGCCGCCGGTGTATTGCAGCACCGCGATGTCGTCGAGGCTGACCTTCAGCGGCTTGATCCCCAGTCCGCGACCCATGCGCAGTGCGCTCTTGAAGGAGATCGCTTGCGGCAGCGAATACGCCGGGACCATTTTCTTCACTTTGCTGACCACGGTGTTGACCAGCCAGCCTTTGGCGGCGGGCATCAGGTCGCCCATCTTCGCTTCGATCAGGTATTGAATATCGGTGTCGGGCAGCACTTCCTGGACTTTCTGGCCGAACATGTTCAGGTACACCAACGCCCGTGCGCCGGAATCCTTGAACTGATGACGCATCTCCCGCGCGGTGTACAGCGGGTTGGTGTTGACCACGATCAGCCCGGCGCGCAACGCACCGAACACGGCAATCGGATAATGCAGGACGTTGGGCATCTGCACCGCAATGCGATCCCCTGGCACCAGATCGGTATGCGCCTGCAGGTAACCGGCGAAGGCAGCGCTCTGACGCTCGAGCTCGGCGTAGGTCAGGGTGATGCCCATGTTGCTGAACGCCGGGCGATCGGCGAACTTCTTGCAGGAACGCTCGAACACCTCGATCACCGACTTGAACTCACCCATGTCGATGTCCAGCGGTACGCCGGCCGGGCGTTTATCGTTCCAGAAATCAGGTTGCATTGTTCTTGTCCTCTTTACCTGAGCCGATCCGGGCCGCTTTCTGTCATTTCTGAAAAAGCGGAGCTTCACGGACACTAGCAGCTATGGCCATTGAGGCAAATATGGACAAAGCCGTCATTGACCGTGTGAATCTTCCTGCCGTGGCGTGGGCTGATCAGACGCGCTATACAATGTTCCGACTCTGAGCAAAGGAATCGCCATGATCCACGACACCCTATGGCTGGACGCGAGTGACCGCAGCCGCCTCTTCGTCAATCAATGGCTGCCCGCCGCGCCATTGAAAGCGGTGATCCTGCTGGCCCATGGCATGGCGGAACACAGCGGCCGCTATGCACGACTGGCCGACACGTTTTGCGACAAAGGATATGGCGTGTACGCCCCGGATTTACGCGGACATGGCAAAACCGCCAATCACGGCACCCTCGGACACTTCGCCGATGATGATGGCTGGTGCAAAGCCATCGGCGATCTGGCCAGCCTCAACCAACACATCGGCCAACAGCACCCCGGCGTGCCGATCATCCTGCTGGGCCACAGCATGGGCAGCTACCTCGCCCAAGGTTATCTGCTGCACCACAGCGCCAGCCTGCACGGGGCGATCCTCAGTAGTTCCAACTTTCAGCCCGTTGCGCTGTACCGCGCTGCGCGGCAGATCGCCCGCCTGGAAAAACTGCGTCAGGGTGGCAAGGGCCGCAGTGCGCTGATCGAATGGCTGTCGTTCGGCTCGTTCAACAACAAATTCAAACCGGTGCGCACACCGTTCGACTGGTTGAGCCGCGATCCGGCCGAGGTTGACCTGTACGCCAACGACCCGCTGTGTGGCTTTCGCTGCACCAATCAACTGTGGATCGACCTGCTCGGCGGCTTGCAGCAGATCAGCAAAGCGTCCAATCTCGCGCAGATCGACCCGGGCATGCCGCTGCTGGTAATCGGCGGCGAATGTGATCCGGTGAGTGAGGGCAAGCGTCTGACAGATCTGGCCAATGCCTTGCGCACGGCCGGCAGCCAGCACCTGCAACTGAAGATCTACCCGCAGGCGCGGCACGAATTGTTCAACGAAACCAATCGCGACGAAGTGATCGCTGATGTGCTGGCCTGGATCGATCAGGCCCTGAGCCATCCGCGCCCTCAACGCAGCGAATAATTTTTTGTGGATTCACTGAATCCGTCACAGGAATCGAGACCGATGACCCAGGTTACCAACATCCCTTACGAAGCCCTCGAAGTCGGCCAGACCGCCAGCTACAGCAAAACCGTCGAAGAACGCGACATTCAACTGTTTGCCGCGATGTCGGGCGACCACAACCCGGTGCACCTGGACGCCGAGTTTGCCGCCGCGAGCATGTTCAAGGAGCGTATCGCCCACGGTATGTTCAGCGGTGCGCTGATCAGTGCCGCGGTAGCCTGCGAGCTGCCTGGGCCGGGGACTATTTATATCGGCCAGCAGATGAGCTTTCAGAAGCCGGTGAAGATTGGCGACACGTTGACCGTGCGTCTGGAAATCCTCGAGAAGCTGCCGAAGTTTCGTGTGCGCATTGCCACTCGCGTGTTCAACCAGCGTGATGAGTTGGTAGTGGATGGTGAGGCGGAGATTCTGGCGCCGCGCAAGCAGCAGACAGTGACGTTGCCGACGCTGCCGGCGATTAGCATTGGCTGATTGATTTGTGGTGTGTCAGTGAGAGCTTTTCCCCCTCACCCCAGCCCTCTCCCCCAGGGGGGCGAGGGGGAAAGGGAGCCGATCTCGATGCTTTTCAAAACCTGAGTTCACCTCAGATCGCTCAAGTCGGTGTATCTCCAACAGCCACCTCGGTCAGTCCCCTCTCCCTCCGGGAGAGGGCTAGGGTGAGGGGCTTTTGCTTTTTCCAGACACAAAAAACGCCAGACTAGCTGGCGTTTTTTGTTACCGACAAGCGCTTACGAACGAGCACGAGCCTGGTTACGCAGGGCTTTCACCTGATCGTGGTTGCGTTGCACGCCGTGATACTGGCGTTCAACCAGGTCACGAATACCGACCAAGTTGTGCTTGTTGATCTTCTCGAGCGCTTCTTTGTAAGCCTTCAGCGCATGGTCTTCACCACGCTCGGCTTCGTTCAGCACAGCTTCTTCGTCCTTGCCGGTGAACATGGCTTTGACGTCGACCCAGCGACGGTGCAGGTCACCGCTGACGCTGGTAGAAGTTTCAGGATCGCCGCCCAGCTTGCGAACTTCGGCTTGCAGTTCTGCTGCAGCGGTTGCGCAATCGGCAGAGCGGGTGACGAACAGGGTTTTCAGTTCTGGATGCTTGATGTCTTCAGCGCAAGTCTTGAACCCTTCCTGACCGTCCTTGCTGGTTTCAATCAGGTCATTGAGTACAGAGATGGCTTCTTTATTCATGTCGGTCATTTTTCAATTCCTTGCGATTGGTTGAAGATGCAAGGGATATTGCAGTGTGCGTGCCAGCTTTTTTATTTATAGAATTTCGTTAATTATCAATAAGTTAAAGATAAGTGAACTATCTGTATCACGGTTATTTGCATGATCTGTCATTTGGCCTGCATGCAGAATGCCTGTATTTTCCAAGCTGATTTGAAGCCAGACGAAATCCCTGATGAATCCCGAAAAACTCGAACTGCTGATCACCCGCGAAATGCCCTTCGGCAAGTACAAGGGCCGAATCATTGCTGACCTCCCGGGGCCGTATCTGAACTGGTTTGCCCGGGAAGGTTTCCCTCACGGCGAACTCGGCGGCCTGCTCGCGCTGATGCAGGAGATCGACCATAACGGCCTCTCGGACTTGCTCGAACCGCTGCGCGCCAAACACGGCAAACCTGCCCCGCGCCATTGAAGCGCCCTCCTCTCTAGAGTCAGCCGACCATGCCCGATAACACCCGCCGTGCCCGTGACGAAGCCTTCTGGCAAACGTTCGCCGACCGTTACGACGTTCAACCCGGTCCCGTGAACCTGGAAAACGGTTACTTCGGGCGCATGTCGCGCACAGTAATCGAGGAATACCAGCGCAATATCGAGCTGATCAACACCAGCAATTCGGTGTACGTGCGCCAGCGTTTCGAGCAGCACGACAACCTCGATATCCGTGCGCAACTGGCCGAGCTGATCGGTGTGCGCGCGCAGAGCGTAGCCTTCACCCGTAACGCCACCGAAGGCCTGCAGTCGCTGATCCGCAACTACAACCGTTTGCAACCGGGCGATCAGGTGCTGATCAGTGATCTGGAATACGACACGGTCAAAGGCGCCATGCGCTGGCTGGCCAGACATCGTGGAGCCGAGGTGATCGAGATTGCCCACGCGCACCCGGCGAGCTACGACAGCCTGCTGGAGACGTACCGCGAAGCCTTTGCCGGTCACCCGAAGATCAAGCTGATGGCGCTGACTCACGTCACTCACCGCACCGGCCTGGTCATGCCGGTACAAGCCATCGCCGCCCTCGCCAAAGAGCATGGCGTTGATGTCATCCTCGACGGCGCCCATGCGCTCGGTCAGATCGAGTTCGATCTTGAAGCATTGGGCATTTCTTTCGCCGGCTTCAACCTGCACAAATGGATCGGCGCACCGCTCACTCTCGGCTTCCTGTATATCGCGCCGCAACGCCTGGCCGATATCGATCCGGACATGGATGAAATGCATTACCCGGCCAATGATATCCGTGCGCGCACGTCGTACAGCACGCCCAACATTCCAGCACTGATGACCTTGCCGCTAGTGTTCGAGGAGCACCGCTCCCTCGGTGGTGCGCCGGCCAAAGGCGCTCGCGTCAATTATCTGCGCAATCTGTGGGTCAGCGCGGTGCGGCATTTGCCGGGCATCGAGGTGATGACGCCAGACGATCCACGGCTGTATTGCGGCATCACATCGCTGCGCTTCACCCGCCACGACAATCAACAGGCGATGGCCGAGCGTCTGCTCAACGACTACAACCTGTTTACCGTGGTGCGCAACGGTGCAGCCAGCGGGCCGAGCATTCGCATTACACCGGGGCTGACCAGCACGGCTGCCGAGATGCAGTTACTGGTGCGCGCGCTGAACGAGCTGCGCTAAAACACCGCGCCCGTGGGCTTTTCGTAGCCCGCAAGACCTATCTGCGACGACACCGCAAAGGTGTCGACGCCGATCGTCAGGCTACCGAAATAGCCGTCCTCAAGACCTTCCCCGCCAATCGCTCGCAACACCAGCCGCGAGGCGTCATCGCCCACCGCCTCACAGCCACAGACATTGGGAAGATGCAGCCGTCCTGTCCAGGCCTCCTGATGTGACTGCGGATTTTGATCATCACTGGCGATGCACACGCTCATGGCGATGCACGAGGCCCCGCCAACGTGCAGATCCGGGTAAATACTGGTAAACCGCACAATGCCTTGACTGTCGGTCGACTGGGTGCCGCACAGGTTGTCGGCGCCGATGTTCTGCTCGATCCGGACCAGGGCGCCAACCACTGGTTCGCCGGTCATGGCGTCGACCAGGGCCAGACGTAACACCAGTGGCAGGCCTTCGACGCCGCGGCTGATGTTGCGCACGTTGTCTTCGGTTGCGCACCAATCGATGCTGCCGACGTTTTGAGGTTGCCGTTGATGCAGTTGTGGGTGTTTCAAGGCTACAGCTTGATGGTCGTCCATGAGGCGTTCTCTCTTCCGTAAGATGAACGCAGATTAGCGCCACGCAAACGCAGCTGTGCGGTAACTATGTATCGCGCGATGTCCTGGCGCTTTCTGCAAGGCAAAAAAAAACGGTGCACCGACCAAGCGCACCGTAAAGCCGTAGAACACACAACGAAGTGTCTGGTAACAATCAGTCCAGCAGCGCCAACGCTTCGGCGGTGCATTCCTGAATACGCGCCCAGTCGCCGTTCTTGATCCACTCCGGATCAAGCATCCAGCTACCGCCCACGCACATGACGTTTTTCAGCGCCATGTAGCTCTTGATGTTGGCTGGGCCGACGCCGCCAGTCGGGCAGAATTTCACTTCGCCGAACGGGCCGCCGAGGGCCTTGATTGCCGCCACGCCACCGCTGACTTCAGCCGGGAACAACTTGAAGCGGCGATAACCCAGACCATAACCTTCCATGATGCCGGAGGCGTTGCTGATGCCCGGCAACAGCGGAATCGGGCTGTCGACGCTGGCTTCCAGCAGGTCACGGGTGATGCCCGGGGTGACGATGAATTGCGAACCGGCTGCTTCGGCAGCAGCCAGCATGTTGCGATCCAGTACGGTGCCGGCGCCGGTCATCAGTTCCGGGCGCTGTTCGCGCAGGATCTGAATGGCTTTGAGGCCGAACTGCGAACGCAGGGTCACTTCCAGCGCGGTGAGGCCACCGGCGGCCAGGGCGTCGGCCAGTGGCAGCACGTCCTGTTCGCGAGCGATGGTGATCACCGGCAGGATCCGCGCCTTGGCGCAGAGGCTGTCGATCAGGGCAACTTTGTCCGCCATGGAAACGGTCGGGGATGGGGTTGTCATAGCGGCTGTTCCTTGGCTCATGGGCACCAGTAAATCTCTAACGTAGGTTGCAGAAACGCGCGCACCGGCATGGCGGCGACGTCGTCGGATGCCAGTGCGGCATTCAGGGTGGTCAGTTTCGACTGACCGGAAATCGACAGAATCTTGTGCTTGGCCGAAGCCAGCAATGCACGGCTCATGGTCAGGCGCTGACGTGGAACGCTCGGCGCCAGCATCGGCCAGCAATGGCGTGTGCCATCAGCTTGCAAGGCTTCGGTCAGGTTCGGGCTGTCGGGGAACAGCGACGCGGTGTGCCCGTCATCGCCCATGCCCAATACCAGTACGTCAATCGGCGGCAACTCGGCGAGCAGACGATCGGCCTGTTCAGCCGCCTGCTCGACGTTGGCCGCCGCGCTATAAAGGCTGAGGAACTGCGCCTTGGCCGCCGGGCCTTTGAGCAGGTATTGCTTGAGCAGACCGGCATTGCTGTCGGCATGCTCAACCGGCACCCAGCGTTCGTCGGCGAGGGTCACGACGACCTTCGACCAGTCCAGATCCTGCTTGGCCAAGTGCTGGAAAAACGCCACCGGGCTACGACCGCCCGATACCACCAGCACCGCGTTGCCGCGTGCCGCAATGGCGTCGCTCAATTGTTTGGCGACGTTCAGCGCCAGACCTTCGGCCAACAGCACCGGGCTCTTGAATTCGTGAGCGTTCACGCCCGCAGGCAGTTGCACATCAGATATCGCCATACCACGACCTCCCGTCCCGCGTGATCAATGCAATGGAGCTCATCGGCCCCCACGACCCGGCCGCATACGGCTTGGGCGCGTCACCGGATTTTTTCCACCCGGCGATCAGCTGGTCACACCACTTCCACGCGGCTTCGATTTCATCTTTACGGACAAACAGGTTCTGATTGCCGTTCATCACTTCCAGCAACAACCGCTCATAGGCATCGGGGATCCGCGCGCTACGCCAGGTGTCGGAGAAATTCAGTTGCAGCGGGCCGCTGCGCAGTTGCATGCCTTTGTCCAGGCCCTGCTCTTTGGTCATCACGCGCAAGGAAATACCTTCGTCTGGTTGCAGGCGGATGATCAGTTTGTTGCTGATTTGCAAACGCTGCTCAGGGGCGAAGATGTAGTGCGACGGTTCCTTGAAGTGGATGACGATCTGCGACAGTTTCTGCGGCATACGCTTGCCGGTACGCAGGTAGAACGGCACGCCGGCCCAGCGCCAGTTACGGATATCGGCACGCAAAGCGACGAAGGTTTCGGTATCGCTCTGGGTGTTGGAATTCGGTTCTTCGAGGTAGCCCGGTACGGATTTGCCTTCGCTGTGGCCGGCGATGTACTGGCCGCGCACCACCTGAGTGGTCAGGCCTTCCGGACTGATCGGCGCGAGCGCCTTGAGCACTTTTACTTTCTCGTCACGGATGCTGTCGGCGGACAAATCGGCCGGCGGGTCCATGGCGATCAGGCAGAGCAACTGCAACAGGTGATTCTGGATCATGTCGCGCAGCTGGCCGGCCTTGTCGAAGTAGCCCCAACGGCCTTCGATGCCGACCTTCTCGGCCACGGTGATTTCTACGTGGGAGATGTAATTCTGGTTCCACTGGGTTTCGAACAGGCTGTTGGCGAAACGCAGGGCGATCAGGTTTTGAACGGTTTCTTTGCCCAGGTAATGGTCGATGCGGTAAGTGCGGTTCTCCGGGAAGAACTGCGCCACGGCATCGTTCACTTTGCGCGACGATTCGAGGTCGGAACCGATCGGTTTTTCCAGCACTACACGAGTGTTTTCTGCCAGACCGACTTTCGCTAGGTTCTCGCAGATCGCGCCGTACACCGCTGCCGGTGTGGCGAAGTAGGCAATCATGCGTTGCGTGCTGCCAGCCAGTTCGGCCAGCGCCACATAATCTTCAGATCTGAGGAAGTCGACGTGCAGGTAAGTCAGACGTGCGAGAAAACGCTCGGCGACGGCCTCGTCCAGCTCTTTGCCCACATAACGACGCAGTTCGGCGGCGATGAACGCCATGTGCTGCTGCTCGGAACCTTCTTCACGGGCCAACGCAATGATCCGCGTGTCCTCGTGCAGCAGATCAGCGCCATCGAGGTGATAAAGGGCAGGAAACAGCTTGCGCAGGGCCAGATCGCCAAGCGCGCCGAACAAGGCAAAGGTGCACGGTTCAACCGTAATCGAAGGCATGATGTTTGTTCTTTTATCAAGTTAAGCTACAAATACCTTTTTTCAAGGCATCACTCAAGGGAAAATGTAGTAATAACCACAACATTTTCGCAGAATACAGATTCCGAGTGGTGGTCAGTCGGAGCCATCAGTAGGATAGGCCACCGTTACGGGCCATATCAAAGGCCCAATTTGCATAGCCCGGCGCACCTTTGCGCAGGTGAATTAGGAATTCCATATGGACCGCGTGCGAAATTTACTGGAACAGATCCAGAGTCGCCTTGAAGACCTGAACAAGGCCGAACGCAAAGTCGCCGAGGTGATCCTGCTCAACCCGCAGCAGGCCACTCGCTTCAGCATCGCCGCCCTCGCCCAGGCCGCCTCGGTGAGCGAGCCGACGGTCAACCGTTTCTGCCGTTCGTTCGGCGTCAGCGGCTACCCGGAACTCAAGCTGCAATTGGCGCAGAGCCTGGCCAGTGGCGCGGCGTATGTCAGTCGAGCGGTCGAGGCCGACGACAATCCCGAGGCGTACACACAGAAGATTTTCGGCAGTGCCATCGCGTCGCTGGACAGTGCTTGCCAGGCGCTCGATCCGAACCTGATCAGCCGTGCTGTCGACCTGTTGATTCAGGCCCGGCAGATCCATTTCTTCGGCCTTGGCGCTTCGGCACCGGTGGCACTGGATGCGCAGCACAAGTTCTTCCGCTTCAACCTGGCGGTGACCGCGCATGCCGATGTGCTAATGCAGCGGATGATTGCTTCGGTGGCGCACACCGGTGAGTTGTTCGTGATCATTTCCTACACCGGTCGCACCCGCGAGCTGGTGGAAGTGGCGCGTATTGCTCGCGAGAACGGTGCTTCGGTGTTGGGTTTGACGGCGGAGAATTCGCCGCTGGCCAAGGCGAGTACCTTGAGCCTGAACATTCCGCTGCCGGAAGACACCGACATCTATATGCCGATGACTTCGCGGATCATTCAGTTGACGGTGCTGGATGTGTTGGCGACCGGGATGACGCTGCGTCGCGGGGTGGATTTCCAGCCGCATTTGCGCAAGATCAAAGAGAGCTTGAATGCCAGCCGGTATCCGGTTGGGGATGAATTCAACTAAAGATCAAAAGCCCCTCACCCCAGCCCTCTCCCGGAGGGAGAGGGGGCCGACCGAGGTGTCTTGCGCTATACATCGACCTGGATGATCGAGTCGATTATGGATTCAGCACTGCACTTTCACGTCGGCGTAACTCTTCAGCATCCCGCAATCAGTCCCCTCTCCCTCCGGGCGGTCCGACGTTTCGGGAGGGCTAGGGTGAGGGTAGCGGTGTACTTGACACACTCAAGCCGCCGCCCACGCCTGCAAACTCAAATGCGCCTTCTCCCCCGGCGCCAGATGCAGACTGTCCGTCCCGCCCGCCGCCGCTTCCACACAGACAAACTCGGAAATCTCATCCCACGTCACGCCCAACAACGGCCGCGCGCCCGGATGCCAGACCACTGTGTCGGCACTGTCACCGGTATCAATACACAACTCACGCTGCCAGGCGTGATCTTTCAGCTGCAATTCGCCGTCATGCTGAAACACCCGCTGACACCCGCCATCCACCCGCAACTCACCTTCCTGCTGGCAAACCTGGCGATTCAACTGGTCATAACCCTGCGCCCCTTCGAGCCCAGACAGCGCTATCTCACCGACATCGCCAATACGCCAGTAAGCATGTAAAGCCTGGCTCAACTGGCACGGCATGTCGTCCTGATGCTCGGTGCTCAGGCGTAATTCCATACGCTCGCCCAAATGCGCTTGCAGGTCGACCTGCCAGTCGCACAGCTGCAATTGCCAGTGCAGGCGTACGCCATCTTCGGCGCTGCTGCTGTCGAGCAACTTCCAGTCGAGCAGTCGCGCCCAACCATGCGATGGCCAGGCGTTTTCGCTGGGATGACGGCCATACCACGGCCAACACACCGGCACACCACCGCGAATGGCACCGACGTGCGGCCACTTCGCCGCACACCATAACCACGGCTTTTGCCCACGCGGCTGAAAGTGCAGCAATTGCGCGCCCTGACGACTGAACACCGCCTGACACAGCGGGTGATCGATCACCAACACGTCGCGCATCTGATAGCGTTCCCAGGCGAACACCGGTTGTTCACGCAGGGATTTGAAGAAGCGTTGTAGCGGATGCTCATGCATTTGCCACGATCCTGAACTCGACTTTCACCGGGCGGCGCCAGCCCCAAAAAAAAGCGGACAGCCTGGGCTGTCCGCAAATATGCGCACATAGAGAGGAGCTTATCGCAGACGCGTTAGAACGTAGACTGAATTTTCAGGCCCGCGACCAATGCGTTGTCCACTTCATCCACACCACCCGGGTGAGTGATGTACTGCAGGTTAGGACGTACGGTCAGCCAGTTGGTGACGTGGAAGCCGTAGTTGATCTCGTAGTTGTATTCGGTTTCACGAATTGGCGAGAACACCGGATTGTCGTAGTCCGAAACACCGTTGGAAGCGTTCAGCAGTTCGGCGTTTTTCTTCACGTCATCGTTGACGTGGATACGCGCCGCGCCGATACCGACGTCATCCTTCGGACGCGCGTCGAACGGGCCTTTGTAGACAAACATTACCGACTGGTAGTTGTCGATGAAGTTGGTGTCCTTGTCGTGGAACGTGGCGTTGGCCGCGATGTTCAGACCGCGAGAAGCATCACCGTTGTGGCTGGTGAGTTGCTGTTGCGCCACGAACCAGTAGCCGCTTTTGCTGCTGTGGGTTTTGTAGGCGTCGCCAGTGGTGGCTGCGTCGAAACCGTTGACGTCTTCACGAACGTCGTCGGCGTCCGCCGTGCTCTTGTAGTAACCGACGCGGTATTCGCCCGGCAGGCTGTTGACCTTCGGCGACCAGACCAATTCAACCGGCAACACAGTACCTTTGGTGCCGCTGCCGCTGAGCTTGAAGCCGTTGCCGTGTTCCAGCTGCGACGGGTTCTGGTTGTACGCGCCGATCTGCGCGTAGAGCTCGTCGTTGATGTTGTACTTCACACGGATCGCGGCCTGGCTGACGGGCCAGTTGTACCAGATGTTGGTCGCCCAGTTACCCACTTGGGAGCCGCAGAACGCGAGGTTCTGGAAGTCGCACGGGAAGGTGTTGAAGTCTTCGCCTTCACCGAAGTAACCGGCCTTGACGTCGAGTTTGTTGTCGAAGAACTGGTGCTGAATCCACAACTGGGTCAGACGCACCATGTGGCCACGGCCGTAAACTTCCTGCGAAGAACTGAGGGTGCCGGCACGCGGATCGCCAACGCGGTCGTTGGAGATGTTGTAGCCGTTACGGTTGGTCAGCTGGATCTTCGCCTGGGTGTTATCCCAGCCCCACAGCTTTTGCAGATCGAGTGCCACGCCCAGACCGAACTGGTCAGCGTAACGCGCGGTCTTGTCGTCGTTGTAGCCACCGTTCAGGTTGCCACCGACTTCCCCAACGTAGTCAGCCTTGATGTCGATACCCTGCTCGATCAGCTTGGTACGCTCGCCACCCCAGTCGCCGGTCATCCATTTCGAATCGGAACTGAAGGCGTCCGCCGCCATGGCGTTACCGGCCAGCACCAAGGCCGCCGCAGCCGACACTTGGCAGATCAACCGGGCATTGACGTGTTTCTTTTTCATCCCTACATCCTCGTCTTTATTGTTATTAACTGTTTTTATCTAACGCGGTTTACATAAAGTGCGATGGATTACAGGCAATCCAGCGCGTGCTCCTTTTGGAATCCAATCCCTGTGGGAGCTGGCTTGCCAGCGATGGCGGTGCTTCAGGCGACATCCATGTTGGATGTGCCGGCCTCATCGCTGGCAAGCCAGCTCCCACATGACCGCATTCCAGCATTGATCTTCAGCGGCCTTTGAATTGCGCCACGTTCGCAGACCGCGCATCGGTCTGTGGTTGGCCGGCAGTGCCGAGGCGCTCGCCAGTGTTGGCATCGAACAACAACACTTTCGACGGATCGAATTGCAGCGTCAGGTTCTCGCCCACCTGCGGTGCCACGTCTGGCGCCAGACGGCAGCAGACTTTGGTGTCATTCAGATTGACGAATACCAGGGTGTCTGGACCAGTCGGCTCGGTGACTTGCACTTCGGCACGAATGCTCGGCAGGCCATTGCCCTCGCCGTTCGCCAACACGATCTGCTCCGGGCGCAGGCCGAGGATCACTTCGCGATCTTCGAGACCGGCGTCCTGCATGCTCATCGGCAACTCGCAACGCGCCTGACCGCTGTCGAGCAGCGCCAGCAGACGGCCGTCCTTGCGTTGCAGACGCAGCGGGATGAAGTTCATCGGCGGCGAACCGATGAAGCTCGCCACGAACAGATTGGCCGGGTCGTTGTAGATCTCTTTTGGCGTGCCGAACTGCTGGATGATGCCGTCCTTCATCACCGCAACCTTGTCGCCCAGGGTCATCGCTTCGATCTGGTCGTGGGTCACGTAGACCGTGGTGGTTTTCAGGCGCTGGTGCATCAGTTTCATTTCGGTGCGCATCTCGACGCGCAGCTTGGCGTCGAGGTTGGACAGCGGTTCGTCGAACAGATAGATCTTCGGCCGACGCGCCAGTGCACGGCCCATCGCCACACGCTGTTGCTGACCGCCGGAGAGCTGACCCGGCTTGCGGTTCAGCAGGTGTTCGATCTGCAACAGCTTGGCCACGCGCGCGACTTCTTCATCGATCGCCGACTGCGGCATCTTGCGAATCTTCAGGCCGAATTCGATGTTCTCGCGCACGCTCATGGTCGGGTACAGCGCGTAGGACTGGAACACCATGGCGATGTCGCGATCCTTCGGGCTCATGCCGCTGACGTCTTGATCACCGATCATGATCGCGCCGCCGGTGATGGTTTCCAGACCGGCGATGCAGTTCATCAGGGTCGACTTGCCGCAGCCCGACGGGCCGACGAGGATCAGGAATTCACCGTCCTTGATCGACAGTTCAATGTTCTTCAGGGTGTCCGGCAGGCCGGCACCGTAGGTCTTGTTGACGTTGCGAAGTTCGAGCGTTGCCATGATTACCCCTTGACTGCGCCGGCCGTCAGCCCGCGCACGAAATACTTGCCTGCGACCACATAGACCAGCAGGGTCGGCAGGCCGGCGATCATCGCCGCTGCCATATCAACGTTGTATTCCTTGGCGCCGGTGCTGGTGTTGACCAGGTTGTTCAGCGCTACCGTAATCGGCTGCGAATCACCGCTGGAGAACACCACACCGAACAGGAAGTCGTTCCAGATCTGGGTGAACTGCCAGATCAGGCAAACCATGATGATCGGCGTCGACATCGGCAGAATGATCCGCCGAAAAATGGTGAAGAACCCTGCGCCATCCAGACGTGCAGCCTTGACCAGCGCATCCGGAATGCTCACGTAGTAGTTACGGAAGAACAGCGTGGTGAACGCCAGACCGTAAACCACGTGGATAAACACCAGGCCGGTGGTGGTGCTCGCCAGACCCATTTTGCCGAGGGTGAACGAAGCCGGCAGCAGCACGGTCTGGAACGGCAGGAAGCAACCGAACAACAGCAGACCGAAAAACAACTGCGAACCACGGAAGCGCCAGAACGACAGCACATAGCCGTTCAACGCGCCGATGCCGGTAGAGATAATTACGGCCGGAACGGTGATCTTGATCGAGTTCCAGAAGTAACCGTCAACGGTGGCCCAGGCCTTGACCCAACCGATGCCGCTGACCACGGTCGGCCAGCTCAGCAGGTTGCCGGTGCTGATGTCTTCCGGGGTCTTGAAGCTGGTCAGCAACATCACCACCAGCGGCACCAGATAAAGCAGTACGGCGATGATCAGCACCGCGTAGATCGCGATGCGACTCAGGCTGATAGCAGGTTTGGCAGCGAGACTAGTCATTGCGCTTGGTCCTCAGCTCGGAATACAGGTAAGGCACGATGATCGCGAGGATCGCACCGAGCATCAGAATCGCACTGGCCGAGCCCATGCCCATCTGGCCGCGACTGAAGGTGAAGGAATACATGAACATTGCGGGCAGGTCGGAGGAATAACCCGGGCCACCGGCAGTCATCGCCGCGACCAGGTCGAAGCTCTTGATCGCGATGTGCGCGAGGATCATCACCGCACTGAAGAACACCGGACGCAGGCTTGGCAGCACCACTTTCCAGTAGATCGTCGGCATGCTCGCGCCATCGATCTGCGCGGCACGGATGATCGATTGATCAACGCCACGCAGGCCGGCGAGGAACATCGCCATGATGAAGCCCGAGGCTTGCCACACAGCGGCGATCACCAGGCAGTAGACCACGCGATCGGGGTCGATCAGCCAGTCGAGACGGAAGCCTTCCCAGCCCCAGTCCCGCAACAATTTGTCCAGGCCCATGCCCGGGTTGAGCAGCCATTTCCACGCGGTACCGGTAACGATCATCGAGAGCGCCATCGGGTACAGGTAAATGGTGCGGATAAAGCCTTCGCGACGGATGCGCTGGTCGAGAAACACCGCCAGCAACACGCCAATCACCAGGGTGATGCCGATGAACATGCCGCCGAACACCGCGAGGTTTTTGCTCGCGACCCACCAGCGATCGTTGTCGAACAACCGCGCGTATTGCGCCAGACCGGCCCACTTGTAGTTGGGCAGGAACGTCGAGGTGGTGAACGACAGCACGAACGTCCACAGGATGTAGCCATAGAAGCCCACCAGCACGATGAACATGCTCGGCGCCAGCACCAGTTTCGGTAGCCAGCGTTGCAATGCATCGAACGGCGAGGCCTTGCTGAACACAGCAACAGAACTCATGGGGAAATCCAGTACAGGGAATAAAAACTACAGTGAAATCCCTTGTGGGAGCGAGCAGCCTGCGCTACCGATGCTTATTTGGACGACTTGATCGCTGCGCCCAGTTTCTTGGCGGTGTCGGCCGGGTCGGCTTTCGGGTCGTTGATGTAGTTGGTCACGACATCAAAGAACGCGCCTTGCACGGCCAGCGTGGTCGCCATGTTGTGCGCCATGCTTGGTTGCAGGCCGCCGGACTTGGCGTCCGCCAGGAAGTCTTTGGCAGCAGTCTGTGCGCAGGAGTCGAAACCGAGCTTGTCCATGTTGTTCAACATGTCGTTGCGCACCGGGATCGAGCCTTTGTTGATGCTGAAGACTTTCTGGAAGTTTTCACCCAGCACGACTTTGGCGATGTCCTGCTGACCGGCCGCAGTGCCTGCGTCCTTCTGCTTGAACACGGCCAGCGAGTCGATGTTGTAGGTGAACGCCTTGTCGGTGCCCGGGAACGCTACGCACTCGTAATCCTTGCCGGCGACTTTCTTGGCGGCGGTCCATTCGGACTTGGCCCAGTCACCCATGATCTGCATGCCGGCCTTGCCGTTGATGACCTTGGCCGCTTCGAGGTTCCAGTCCTGACCTTTGCCGTCGGCGTCCATGTAGGTCGCGACTTTCTTCAGCTCGGTCAGCGCCTTGACCATTTCCGGGCCGGTCAGCGCGGCGTTGTCCAGGTCAACCAGGGCTTTCTTGTAACCATCGACACCCATGACCGAAAGCACTACAGCTTCGAACACGGTGCTGTCCTGCCAAGGCTGACCGCCGTGAGCCAGCGGAATGAAGCCCGCAGCTTTCAGCTTGTCGCCAGCGGCATAGAATTCTTCGAGGGTGGTCGGGTTCTTGGTGATCCCGGCTTTCTTGAACACTTCCGGGTTGATCCACAGCCAGTTCACGCGGTGAATGTTCACCGGCACGGCCACGTAATCACCGTCGTACTTCACGGTATCGGAGACTTTCTTGTCGAGCAGGCTGTCCCACTTTTCCGACTTGGCGACGTCTTTCAGCACGTCGGTATCGAGCAGGCCGGTCGACGCCCATTCCTGAATGTCCGGACCTTTGATCTGGGCAACGCCAGGCGGGTTGCCAGCGACTGCGCGGCTTTTCAGCACGGTCATGGCAGTCGCACCGCCACCACCGGCGACAGCGCCGTCTTTCCAGGTGAAACCGTCTTTTTCGACTTGCGCCTTGAGCACATCAACAGCGGCTTTTTCGCCACCGGACGTCCACCAGTGCACGACTTCGACCGAACCTTTGGATTCGGCAGCGGAAACACTGAGAGGCAGAATTGCGAGCGGGAACAGGGAGGCGACAGAAATGACAGTAGCGAGGCGAGAAATCGCATTCATCTGAGATGTACCTTTCTTGTTGTTATGCATTGCAAGTCTGGTGCTTGCGCTGCACAGGAGTTTAAACAGGACGTTTCCCCTCGCAGGTAACGAAGGGACGTGCGAATGTCACCACATGGTTACACAGGACTGCTCTGGGATAACTGTGCCAGCGCAGTCGCCATACTGGGTGACAAGGGTAGACGCGGAATCAGCACGGCTTGCCAGGCGTGATACAGATCGGGTTTGCCCGGCCAGATATCAGCACTTGGCGCGTTTTGCGGATTGAGTTCGTGGTGCCAGCTGCCGTCGCAACGGTCGATGAAATTCATCTCGCAGAATTCCCAGAACAGTCGGTACCAGGTTTCGTATTGCGCATCGCCGGTGCGTTTGAGCAAGGCACTGGCGGCGGCGCTGGCTTCGGCGTGGGTCCAGTGCAAGCGGTGGCGAACTACCGCTTTGTTGTCCCAGTCGAGGGTGTAGACGATGCCCGGCAGACCATCGACGTCCCAACCGTTGCGGCAGTTGTTCTCGAAGAGTTTTTGCGCATCGGTGGCGAGCCAACCGGGCGTGAGCATGCCGGCCTGAACCCGCGCCGCTTCGAGGTGCAGCAACAGCCGCGCCCACTCGAAACCGTGGCCCGGCGTGGTGCCGTAAGGGCGGAAACCGTCGGCCGGATTGTCGTGGTTGTATTCACGCAGCGGCTGCCAGTCGCGGTCGAAGTGCTCAATGACCATGTAGCCATTGGCGGCGGCGTGACCGTGAATCACCCGCTCGACGATGCGTTGCGCGCGTACCAGCCAGCGCGGATCTTCGGTGACATCAGCAAGAGCGAGGAACGCTTCGGTCGCGTGCATGTTGCTGTTGGCGCCGCGATAGGCTTCTTCTTCGCTCCAGTCACGATTGAAGAATTCGCGCATGGCGCCCTCTTCCTCGCTCCAGAAATAGGTGTCGATGATGTCGATGGCATCGTCCAGCAGCGCTTGGGCGCCCGGACGCTGTGCAACCACCGCAGAGCTGGCCGCAAGCGCAACGAAGGCATGCAGATAGGCGTTCTTGCCGGTGTTGTCGTCGCGGTGTTCGGCAACGGCAAACCAGCCGCCGTGCAACGCATCACGCAACGGCCCGCGCAGGGCGGCAATGCCATGATCGACCAGTTCGGCAAAACCCGGCAGGCCCTGAATGTGGGCCATGGCGAAACTGTGGGTCATGCGCGCGGTGTTCATGGTTTCGGCTTGCGCGTTCGCTGGCAGACGGCCGCGTTCGTCGAGGTTGCCGAAGCCTTCCGGGAGTTTTGAAGCCTTGGCGAAATCCAGCAGGCGCAGGCCTTCGGCGGCGAGCCATTGCTGGTGGGCAGGGGCGTTCAGCCAACTGCTGAAGCCGGGTTGGAAGAGATCCATGGGTGGCCTTTTTTGTTGTTATGACTGCGGGGAAGTCTAAACAACGGGTCGGGGTGGGCTTGTAACGAAG
>NZ_JSFK01000048.1 GCF_000783395.1 Pseudomonas chlororaphis
CCCCCACCGCCATCCCCGTGCGAGTGATAGCGGTCAGCGAAAAAGACGTCCCCCGCTACACCAGCGGCATCGGCTCCGTACTCTCATTACACAGCGTCGTAGTACGCCCCCAGATTGACGGCATCCTCACCAAAATCCTCGTCAAAGAAGGCCAACTCGTCAAAGCAGGCGACCTGCTGGCCACCATCGACGACCGCTCCATCCGCGCCAGCCTCGATCAGGCCCGCGCCCAACTGGGCGAAAGCCAGGCGCAACTGCAAGTCGCCCTGGTCAACCTCAAACGCTACAAACTGCTCACCGTCGACGACGGCATCTCGAAACAGACCTACGACCAGCAACAAGCTCTGGTCAACCAACTCAAAGCCACCGCCCAAGGCAACCAGGCGTCGATTGATGCCGCGCAGGTACAACTTTCCTACACGCAGATCCGCTCCCCGGTCACCGGCCGCGTCGGTATTCGTACAGTCGATGAAGGCAACTTCCTGCGCATGACCGACACCGCCGGCCTGTTCACCGTCACCCAGATCGACCCGATCGCCGTCGAGTTCTCCTTGCCCCAGCAAATGCTGCCGACCCTGCAAGGCCTGATCAACGATCCACAGCGCGCCCAGGTCAAGGCCTACATCGGCGCCGACACCGATGGCGAAACCGGCAACCTGCTCGGCGAAGGTCACCTGACCCTGATCGACAACCAGATCAACGCCAACACCGGCACCATCCGCGCCAAAGCCGAATTCGACAACGCCAGCCAGAAGCTCTGGCCCGGCCTGCTGGTCACGGTAAAAATTCAGACAGCCCTCGACAAAGATGCACTGGTCGTCCCGCCCACCGTCGTACAACGTGGCCTCGACCAACACTTCGTTTACCGAGTGAATGGCGACAAGGTCGAAGCCGTACAAGTGCAGATGGTTTACCAAGGCAGCGGCCAGGACATCATCAAAGGCGTGAAGGCTGGTGACGTGCTGGTGACCGACGGCCAATCGCGGCTCAAGCCAGGCTCGACCGTGCAAGTCATGAGCGAGCCGGCGCAAGTGGTGCAAGCGGAGCCGAAACCATGAAGGCGCACAAAGGCGTCTCCACGTGGTGCATCGATCACCCGGTCGCAACGATCCTGCTGACCATCGCTTTGGTGCTGGTCGGGTTGATTGCCTTCCCGCGCTTGCCAATCGCCCCACTGCCGGAAGCGGAATTTCCTACGATTCAGGTTTCCGCGCAGTTGCCCGGCGCCAGCCCCGACACCATGGCCTCGTCCGTGGCCACGCCGCTGGAGGTGCAATTCAGCGCCATCCCCGGCATGACCCAGATGACGTCGAGCAGTGCGCTGGGCTCGAGCCTGTTGACCCTGCAATTCACCCTCGATAAAAGCATCGACACCGCCGCCCAGGAAGTCCAAGCGGCGATCAACACTGCCGCCGGCAAACTGCCCAAGGACATGCCGACGCTGCCAACGTGGAAGAAGGTCAACCCGGCCGACAGCCCGGTACTGATCCTCAGTGTCAGCTCGACACAAATGCCCGGCACCGAACTCAGCGACCTGGTGGAAACCCTGCTCTCACGTCAGATCAGTCAGATCGACGGCGTAGGCCAAATCAACATCACCGGTCAGCAACGTCCGGCGATTCGCGTACAAGCCTCGGCAGACAAACTCGCGGCGATTGGCCTGACCCTCGCCGACATTCGTCTGGCGATCCAGCAGACCAGCCTCAACCTCGCCAAAGGCGCGCTGTACGGCGAATCGAGTATTTCCACGCTGTCGACCAACGACCAGTTGTTCCACCCCGAGGACTACAGCCAACTCATCGTTTCCTACAAGGACGGTGCCCCGGTTCACCTGCGTGATGTCGCCAAAGTCGTCAATGGTTCGGAAGATGCCTACGTGCAAGCGTGGGCCGGTGATCAACCCGGGGTGAACCTGGTGATCTCGCGTCAACCGGGCGCCAACATCGTTGAAACCGTCGACCGCATTCAAGCCGCCCTGCCCGGCCTCGAAGCGATGCTACCGGCCTCGGTACAGGTGAAAACCCTGATCGACCGCACCCAGACCATTCGTGCCTCGCTGCATGAGGTCGAGATCACCCTGTTGATCGCGATCCTGCTGGTGGTCGCGGTGATGGCGCTGTTCCTGCGTCAGTTGTCGGCAACCCTGATTGTTTCGGCGGTACTCGGCGTGTCGTTGATCGCCAGTTTTGCCCTGATGTACATCCTCGGATTCAGCCTGAATAACCTGACATTGGTGGCGATCGTGGTGGCCGTGGGGTTTGTGGTCGACGATGCGATCGTGGTGGTGGAAAACATCCACCGCCATCTGGAGGCCGGTGACGATATGCGCGAAGCGGCGATCAAGGGCGCCGGCGAGATCGGCTTCACCGTGGTCTCGATCAGTTTCTCGCTGGTGGCGGCGTTTATTCCGCTGCTGTTCATGGGCGGTGTGGTCGGACGGTTGTTCAAGGAATTCGCCCTGACCGCAACCTCGACCATCATGATTTCCGTGGTGGTGTCGCTGACCCTCGCGCCAACACTGGCGGCGCTGTTCATGCGCAAACCGGTGCACCACGCCCACGCCAAACCGGGCTTCAGCGAACGCTTGCTCGGCTGGTACGAGAAAGGTTTGCGCCGCGCCCTCGCCCATCAGAAATTGATGATTGGCGTGTTCGGTCTGTCGCTGGCGCTGGCCATCGGCGGTTACATCTTTATCCCCAAAGGATTCTTCCCGGTGCAGGACACCGGTTTCGTCCTCGGCACCACCGAAGCCGCGGCGGATATTTCCTACGGCGACATGGTGAAAAAACACTTGGCCATGGCCGAAATCGTCGCCGCCGATCCGGCCGTGCAGGCGTTTTCCCACTCGGTCGGCGTGTCCGGCAGTAACCAGACCATCGCCAACGGCCGCTTCTGGATCGCCCTGAAAAAACGCGGTGACCGTGATGTTTCAGCCAGTCAGTTCATCGACCGCATCCGTCCGCAACTGATGAAAGTCCCCGGCATCGTTCTCTACTTGCGCGCCGGCCAGGACATCAACCTCAGCTCCGGCCCGAGCCGCGCGCAATACCAATACGTGCTGAAGAGCAACGACGGCGCGACCCTCGCGACATGGACGCAACGCCTCACGGAAAAACTGCGCAGCAACCCGGCGTTCCGCGACATTTCCAACGACCTGCAACTGGGCGGCAGCATCACCCACATCAGCATCGACCGCAGCGCCGCCGCACGTTTCGGCCTGACCGCCAGTGATGTCGACGAGGCGCTGTACGACGCCTTCGGCCAACGCCAGATCAATGAATTCCAGACTCAGGTCAATCAGTACAACGTGATTCTGGAGCTGGACACCAAACAACGCGGCAAGGCCGAAAGCCTCAACTATTTCTATCTGCGCTCACCGCTGAGTGGCGAGATGGTGCCGCTGTCGGCGCTGGCCAAATTCGATGCGCCAACCATTGGCCCGTTGTCGATTGCCCATGACGGCATGTTCCCCGCCGCCAACCTGTCGTTCAACCTCGCGCCCGGCGTGGCGTTGGGTGATGCGGTGATTCTGCTCAATCAGGCCAAGGCCGAGATCGGCATGCCGACGGCGATCAGCGGCAATTTCCAGGGCGCAGCGCAGGCGTTCCAGAGTTCGCTGGCCAGTCAGCCGTGGCTGATTCTCGCGGCACTGGTGGCGGTGTACATCATTCTCGGTGTGCTTTATGAAAGCTTCGTACATCCGCTGACGATCATTTCGACATTGCCAGCGGCGGGTTTGGGCGCGGTGATAATGCTGTGGATCTGCGGTCAGGACTTTTCGATCATGGCGTTGATCGGCCTGGTGTTGCTGATCGGTATCGTCAAGAAGAACGGCATCCTGATGATCGACTTCGCCCTCGAAGCGCAGCGCCACCGAGGCCTGTCGCCGCAGGATGCGATTTTCGAAGCATGCATCACGCGGTTCCGGCCGATCATCATGACCACCCTCGCCGCCCTGCTTGGCGCGCTGCCGCTGATGCTCGGTTACGGCACCGGCGCCGAACTGCGCCAACCGTTGGGCATCGCGGTGGTGGGCGGTTTGCTGGTCAGCCAGATGCTGACGTTGTTTACCACTCCAGTCATATACTTGTGGCTTGAGCGGCTGTTCCACCGGCCCAAACCGATGCCCTCACCGGCATTGGCGACCACAGACTGAGGCAGGGTCATGCGCGTTCTGATTATCGAAGACGAGGAAAAAACCGCGGACTATCTGCACCGCGGTCTGACGGAACAGGGTTACACCGTGGATCTGGCCCGCGACGGCGTCGAGGGGCTGCATCTGGCGCTGGAAAGCGACTACGCGGTGATCGTCCTCGACGTCATGTTGCCGGGCCTCGATGGCTTCGGCGTTTTGCGCGCGTTGCGTGCGCGCAAGCAGACCCCAGTGATCATGCTCACCGCCCGCGAGCGCGTCGAAGACCGCATCAAAGGCCTGCGCGACGGCGCCGACGATTACCTCGGCAAACCGTTTTCCTTCCTTGAACTGGTCGCGCGCCTGCAAGCGCTGACCCGGCGCAGCGGCGGCCACGAACCGGTGCAAGTGAGCATCGCCGACCTGTGGATAGATCTGATCAGCCGCAAGGCGACCCGCGCCGGCACGCGCCTGGACCTGACCGCCAAAGAGTTCTCGCTGCTCAGCGTTCTCGCCCGCCGCCAAGGTGAAATCCTTTCGAAAACCGCCATCGCCGAGATGGTCTGGGACATCAATTTCGACAGCGATGCCAACGTCGTCGAAGTCGCGATCAAACGTCTGCGCGCCAAGCTCGACGGGCCGTTCGACGAGAAACTGCTGCACACCATTCGCGGCATGGGTTATGTGCTGGAGAGCCGTGGTGTCCAGTAATTCGATTGCCCTGCGCCTGAGCGGGATGTTCACGCTGGTGGCGCTGCTGGTGTTTCTGTTGATCGGCGGCGCGTTGTATCAGCAGGTCGACAAAGGCCTGGGATTGCTCCCGGAAGCCGAGCTGGATGCGCGCTACAGCGTGCTTGAGTCGGCGCTCAATCGCTTCGGTACGCCGGAGCATTGGGTGAAGATCAACGCCAAGTTGAAGCTGCTCGGCGAAGAGGACAAACGCATTCGTTTCTGGGTGGTGAGTGGCGATCCGGGTTACGAGTATGGTCAGCCCGATGCGGCGATTCGCGCGTTCGCCCAAGGGCCGTTGGGCATGCATGACCTGCAATTGCCCGCGCATCCTTATCCGCTGAAAGTGCTGTTGACCGAGCTGCCGGCCAAGGATCAGCGCCCGCCGCTGCGGTTCATGATCGGCATTGATACCGAGACGTTTCATGAAACTCAACACAACCTGTTGATCGCGCTGATCGGGCTGGCAATTGTCGGTGTGCTGATGGCCTCGGCACTGGGTTATTGGGTGGCGCGGATTGGTCTCAAACCGCTGATCAAACTGTCCCACGAGGCTCAACGACTGGCGCCCCCCCTTCGCGCCGGACGCTTGCGTTTGTCGCCGTTGCCACCGGAGCTGGAGCAGTTTGTCGACTCGTTCAACTCGACGCTGGAACGGGTCGAGCAGGCCTACTCGCGACTGGAATCGTTCAATGCCGACGTCGCCCATGAACTGCGTTCGCCGCTGACCAATCTGATTGGCCAGACGCAAGTGGCGCTGACCCGCGGACGCTCTGCCGAACACTACTTCGAAGTGTTGCAATCCAATCTCGAAGAGCTGGAACGGCTGCGTTCGATCATCAATGACATGCTGTTTCTGGCCAGTGCCGATCAGGGCAACAAGGCGACCAAACTGACCTCGACGTCGCTGGCAGATGAGGTGGCGACGACGCTGGAGTATCTGGATTTCATCCTTGAAGATGCGCAGGTTGAAGTGCAGGTCAGCGGTGATGCACTGGTGCAGATCGAGGTCGCGCATTTGCGCCGGGCGTTGATCAATCTGTTGAGCAACGCGGTGCAGCACACCGGGGCGGGGCAGGTGATCGAGGTGCGGATTGAGGTGGAAGAGCATCAGGTGAGTATTGGTGTGGCCAACCCGGGATCGCCGATTGCCAGTGAGCATTTGCCGCGGTTGTTCGAGCGCTTTTATCGGGTCGATGCGTCGCGCAGTAACAGCGGTAATAACCATGGCTTGGGGTTGGCGATCGTCAAGGCGATTGCGCTGATGCATGGTGGAGATGTGTTTGTGCGCAGTGATCGCGGGATGAATACCTTCGGGATTCATTTACCGGTCTGAAAAGCCCCTCACCCTAACCCTCTCCCGGAGGGAGAGGGGACTGATTGGGGGATGCTGCAAATATGCACCGACCTGATCTTGATTCACCGAATCCATAATCGACTCGATCTTTCAGGTCGATGTACAACGCCAGACACCTCGGTCAGCTCCCTCTCCCTCCGGGAGAGGGTTGGGGTGAGGGGCTTTTGACTGACATCGAAATATCGAGTCGAACTCAGGTGATGCCGCGCGCGTAAAACTTGGGCCTTAGCGCGCGGTATTTGGGGTTGGGGTCTTTTGCACTGGGTGCAATGGAATTGCAGGATGGTAGCGGGAACTGGGTTCCCGCTGGTGGGGTTAGTTGGCTTTTATTAGTTTTTCGGCGATCCATTGGGCGATTTGCGGGACGACGGCGTTTCCGGCAGCGAAAGCCTCTGCAAGGTTGGACGCATCCAGTCCGAGGCAAAGCCCATCATGTTCAGACGTTCGCTGCCGCTCAGCCATCTGATGCCATCCGTTCGGGTGAGCGACGAAAGTGGTACAGCCCATAGCGATTTGGGAGCCGGCTTTGTTTGCCAATAGAGTATTGGCAGCCCATGCATCCGCGGGGCGTGGCCATTGCTGCGACTGAGACGCTGGAGGTATTGCTTCCACTGGCGCGGCGTCAGCCAGCAGCTCGATGGGGGGCATTCGTTGATGACCTGCGACCAGGAATATTCGACGACGTTGTTGGGGGACTCCGAAATATTGAGCATTAAGCACTCGCCAGCATCCCACATACCCGCTGTCCGCAAGGGCCCGGATGACTGTTTCAAAGTCTTGGCTATCGTTGATAGCGAGCAGGTTAACGACATTCTCAAGCACCACCCAGCGAGGTTGTGTCTCTTGGAGGATGCGTATGACTTCCCAAAATAAACCGCTGCGTTCGCCGCGTAGGCCTCGGGTGGTTTGGTTGCCGGGGCGGCTGCCGGCGATGCTGATGTCTTGGCAGGGAAAGCCTGCGGTGATGACGTCGACGGTTTGGAGGTTGTGGGCGCCGCAGTGGCGGACGTCTTCGTGCTGGGTGGCGTGTGGAAATCGGTCGGCAAGGACAGCCCGGTTGGTGGGGTTGAGTTCCACTTGCCAGGCGGTGCGGTAGCCTGCGTTTTCGAATCCTGCATCAAATCCTCCTATGCCTGCGAACAGGCTTCCGATGGTGGGCTGGGGCATGTCTGCGCTCGTGTGGGCAGATGCTCAGGGCATTCGGATAGGAGGCTCGGGGCCTTCAGGTGGTTGAGTGTCCGGCAGCGCGGGCACTTGATTTGTAGGTCGGTGAAGCCTCGCGCGCTGGCGAGTTTGCGGTGGCATTGGCCACAGCGGATGTCTTGCATGGTTAGGTTCCTGGGGCTGTGGGCCAGCCTTGGTCGAGCATGTCTGGGGTGTAGGTGTCTGTGGCCAATCTGGCCAGTAGTTGGCACTCGCGGTCGAAGCAGGATTGGACGTGGGTGCGCACTTGAGTGACTAGGTCGATCAATTGGGTGGCGGTGAGTTCGATGGGGCCGGTCGCTGTTTTCCAGGTGCAGACGTAGGCTGGGTTGATCACGGCTGACAACGCGGCGGCGGTGATTGCCGCTTGGCTGTCGCGGCTGGTTTCAATCTTCAGTTCGTTGAAGAGGATGCCCGCGGTTTCGTGCTTGAACCGCTTTGCCGCGATTTTGGCTTGGTGATTAATGGGGGCTGCGGGCCTCTCAAAGAACACGCCATCTGCCCATTGCATGCCTGACTCGGTGTTGCCGGGGCACGGCACCCAGACGAGTGATGCGTGGAACCGGCCTTGAGGGTCGATGTGGGTCACTTCGGCGACGGTGTTATTTTCGATGCGTGCCCATGTGTTCACCATTTTATGGACACCTGGCCGTCTGCCCCGTTAGGGGCTGTGCTACCCCCGCGCCCGCCACCACCATGGCCCGGTTTTCGTGGGGTTTGGTTATCGGTCCAGGCTGGCATTGAGACGCCGCCACCTCCGGCGCCGCCGGTATAACCGGAGGTGCCTTCAACGCTTATCGCCAAGCCTCCTTGGCCTATCGTGCCGTTCTCATCGCCGCCTACACCTTGTCCGCCTTGCGGGGCTTTGCCATTGATCGTGCCGCCTTCACCGCCTGATGCCCATACGACGGTTGCGAAGGATGATGTGCCGCCGTTGCCGCCATTCTTTCCGTCCACTTGGGCGCCCTTGCCACCCACGCCGACGGTGATGGTTACCGATCTGATGCCTTTGAGGTTGACCAGCTTTTTGGCGTAACCACCCCCCGAGCCGCCGGAGGCGCCCGGCTCTGTGGTTAAGCGAGCACCACCCCCGCCTGCGGCGATGACTTCCACCCAGGCTTTGTGAACGCCAGAGGGGACCTCCCACGCGTACACGCCCGCCAGCGAATAGACCTTTACGCCGCGTAGGGGCAGCATCGCCGCCAAGGTTGCGGGGGTAACGATGGCGTCCTCATCGGTGCCAGCCCTGACCATCGTGGGGGTGGCCAGGTGGGCGATGCCCCGGGTGTGTTCGGTTGCCTGGACGATTCGGGATCTAATCGCCTGGAGCACCCGCAGCGCGTTCATTGGTTTGTTGGTGTCGGCGCCTTGCTCGGCTTCGTATTGACTGGCGAAGGCCACGCCATAGTCCGTTAAGTGGCGGGAGGTGGATCGAATGGGGGCCAGTTGTTTGGCTTCGCCTACGGGCTCTGTTCCGTTGATGATTTCTTCGATTTTGCGTTTTAGCCAGGCGGTGCGGTCGGTGAGTTGTTTGATGGGCCGGTTGGTCACGCCTTCGGGGCCGCCGACGACGGGGTCGGAGGTTTCGATTTGGTAGACGCCGGGCGTCCATTTGCTTGATTCGGGTAAGTCGGCCATTAGCTGCTTCCATGGTTGTATTGGCCGTCGTAGCGGGCTACTGCGTTGTAGCGGATGGCGACGGTCTGGTAGTCGAGTGAGACCAGCCGGCAGCGTGCCGGGGCGACGGATAACAGCAGGCGGCGCAGGAGTACCGCCTGATCGTTGGTGATGAGGCGTTTGAAGATGACGCGGTATAGGGGCCAGACCGGTTTACCGGTGGCTTTGGTGTCGAGCCCTGTTTCTGGACCTTCTTGGAGGATGACTTCGCCGAAGCCCAGCAGGCGGATGACTTCTCGGATGGCCCATGGGGTGCCTTTAAATCGGTGGAGTTCGACGGCGTTTTTGATGAGGCTGCGTTTGGCCTGTTCTGATTCGGCCAGTTGCCAGGCGGCTTCGTCGAGCAGGGAGAACTGGTCGGCCAGGTGCGGCAGTAAGTGAGGCTTTGTCAGGTCAATCAGGTAGACGAGCATGGCGTTGGTGTCGAGGGCGGCCAATGACTGCTCGAGCAGTTCACACAGCAGCGAGAAGCGCTCGTCGCCGGCCAGCGCGGGTGTTAACGGGTGGTTAGCCATGACTGAACCCGGCATTGCTGAGTTTGATGGCGGTGCAATTGGCCCACTCGTTGCTCTGGAGCTCGCGCAGGGTTTGCGGTTGTTTGAGTTCGGCGCGGTAGACCCCGGCGACTTGCAGTAAGGCGGTGAGTTGTTCGGGTACCACGTCGCGGCCCAGACCGGCCCTGCGTTCTGCGGCATACGCTTCAGCGGCGGCCTGGATTAGCGGCATGACGGTCTTGGGGTCTGCGGTCTCGTAGAAGGTGATGCTTGCTCGAATTTGATATTGGACTTCGAGGGGGGCGTTGGCGCTGACGGTGTCGCACAGCGGGCGCAGTTTTTCGCCGCTGACCTGGTCTTCTATTTGCTCCAGTAATTCGTCGGTGGGCAGGCCTGTGTCGGTGAGTGGGTACAACGCGACGTGGCCGTCCGGTTCGCCTTCGTCGGGGCCGTGGACGGCGACGTCGAGGATGGATTGGTGCAGGGCCAGGGCGTGATAACGGTACGCGGCGCGGCTGCCGGCGTTGCTGAAGGCTTCGGGGGCCAAGATGATGCGTTCGCGGTAGCGGTCGTCGTTTTCGTTCTCGGCGCCGTCGGTTGTGGTGGTTGTGTTGGTGGCGGTCAGTTCTTGGGCTGGCGAGTTGCTGAGGACGCTGATTTGGCCGGTGGTCCAGCCGTTGCCCTGTTCGCCGACGGTTTGGCAGGTGGCGGTGACGGTGACTTGGGTTTGGTTGATGGGCAGGACGATGTCTCGGTCGGTGATGAAGGTCAACTTGGCGTCTTGGGTGCTGACGCGGGTGCCAGTCGGGATCAGTCGTGGCTGAACTGGAGTGTTGGGCAAGCTGAAGCGCACGGTGCAGCGGGCGGGTTTTGCGAGCAGTCGCGGGGTGGCGACGAGTTCGCCGAGGTAGTCGAGGATGGGGCCGCGGGCGAAGCGCACCAGGAGTTGTTCGCCGGCGTGCTGGATGCTCATCTGTAATCGGGAGACGGCGTAGGCGATCTGGTCGATGTAGAGGCGTTCGATCTGGGCTGGGTACAGGGTTTTGCCGGATTTTTGTTCGTAGCGGGCGATGAGTTCGGCTTCTAGTGCGGCGGGGTCGATTTTGATGAATTCGGGTTTAGGGAGTTCGCGCATAGGGGACCTCGGTGCGCTGGGGGCGCTGGCCAGTGACGCGCCATTGCACGCGGACGATGATGTGTTGGGTGTTGATCTGGATGTGGACTTGGTCGACGGCCACGCGCGGTTCCCAGCGGCGGATGGCTTCGATGGCTTCGCGCACCAGGTGTGGGGTGACGCGGTGGGTGGGCCAGTCGAGGTACAGGTGCAGGTTGCTGCCGAATTCCGGGCGGTGTGGGTCGCTGGCTTTTGGGGTGGTGAGGATGATGCGCAGGGATTGGTCGATGTCGCGCAGGCCCTCGACGATCTCGCCGGTGGTGCCGAGTGCGGGTTGCCAGTGGGCGGCGGTGATGCTGGTGTGGGGGATGGGCGTTGTCATGGCGCCCATGGTGACGCGGAAGAGCGTGTGCTGCTTTTAACCAGATTTAAAGATCCGGGCCATGTCGCCGATGTGGTCTGTATCAAAAATGAAAGGACGCGTATCGATCATGAGTAAATGGAAAAGAACCGCTAAACAGCTCTGCAAGGAGTTTTGGCTGCCGTTGATAGTTGCCACTGGATGGGTCGCTTACAACTGGGTGGGACAAACGTTCTCGATCAAGGAAGCTATCACTCATTTCTCTGGATCATTTTTTTTCGTCAGTTATATGACGGGGCAATTTTTTAGAGTTCGCAAACAAGCCGGAATGGAGGCTAGCGTTGCCAGCTTGCAACAACGTTTGGAAAAAATGATTAATGACTTCCAAGAGAAATCACTATGGACAATCAATCACATCACCGGCGGCGATAGCTACTGTTACGCAGAGCCTCAGCTCTCTCGGCAATCTTACTTGGGTATTCGGTGGGACGTTAAAAACAGTGGTGCCTTCCCGATGTATAACGTAACTGCCAAAATCGATGACCTCGACTCGCGTATTTACTTACCCTCCGGACAGCTTTTTACGCGGTCAGAGGTTATGACCCTAGGTGACATTCCTTGTGATGCAACGCGTTTTTTTGATTGGCACCACTTTGGTGGTGAGGATATGCAGCACTTCACAATCACGCTTGATTCTCGCAACGGCAGAATCATTCAGGATATCAGGATCAAACTGATTGACGGAAAGCGGAGCGTGGCCCTCCGACTAACGAAGGACGGTGAAATTCCGACCGTGCTCAAAGAGGTCATTCCAGAAAATTTTCCGCGAGACGTGAGCGGGAATTTTGATTGGAGCGAACCGGAACCTAGGTCTCTCCCCTTTACTGGTTGGGTGCCACCTTTTGATCACCAATCAAAGTCCTAGCGTTAACATAACCTATCACCTGCAGGTTGCCATTCACGGTGACCTGCGGGCATTCCAGCACCGCTGAGCCCGCTTTTAAAGCTAGTAGCCCACCTGCTTCAACAGTCACCCCTTGGGCACATCTCAGTATTACTTCCCCTACACATTCCAGAGTCATCACTCCGGCCGCCCGGTCATAGGTCGCCACCGTCCCATCGCTATACCGCACATAGTCCGTGTCCTCATCCACCACCGGTGGTGGCTCTGCTGTCGAATAAATCCCGCCCAAATAAACCCCGCTCACGCCGTCCGCATCCAGCAGCACCGCCACCTGTTCGCCCAGTTCGGGCATGAGTGGGCGGCGTTGGGTGCCTTGGGTGTTGCGTTGGGGGATGTTGAGCCAGTGGGTCTGGAGGCCGTCGCGGTCGTCTAGGCGGACGCGTAGGCGGCAGGTTTTGTGGTCCAGGGCGGTGACTTCGCCGTATTCGAGTTGGGTGGGCATGGGATCTCTGTTTGTTCAGTGGTTGATTGGGTGGCTGGGCTGGCGTCATCGCTGGCAAGCCAGCTCCCACAGGGGCTGTGGGGTGTCAGGGGTTGGGTTGGATTTTTGAGACGTGTTGGGTGGTGGTGTAGCCGCCTTGGCGGGTGATGCGGTGGGTGGATGAGGTGATGAGGTAGTGGCCGTTGAGTTGGCCGGTGGCGTTGAGGGTGATGGTGTTGCCGCTGGTGAGGTGGGGTTGGCCTGTTGTGGTCCATTGGCCGGTGGTGCGTTGGCGGTTGGCTTGGGCGAGTTGGGCTTTGGCTTTGGCGTGGGTTTGTGCGGTGGAGGTGGTGCGTTGGCGGTTTTTTTGGGTGTCGGCGCTGGTGGTGGTTTGGCTGTGGCTGCTGGGGACGGCGACGGTTTGGTGGTTGATGAGTGTGTAGGTGATGAGTTGTTTTTTGGCGGGGTCTTTGTGTTGGATCTGGATGGCTTTGGGGAGGGTTTTGATTTGGTCGCGCAGGTGGATGTTGGCCAGGTCTTTGAGGTGGTGGGTGGCGACGGGTTGGGCGTTGACCATGTGTTGGATGGCGTGGAAGACGAGTTGCTGGCCGGTGATTTTGAAGGCGTAGTCGTAGGCGTTGGCGAGGTCGCGCAGGAAGGTCAGGTCGGTGTCTTGTTGGGTCAGGCGGTCGAGTGGGATGGGTTCGATGTGGCCGACCAGGGTGAGGCCTTGGCGGGTGGCGATTTGTTGGGCGATGGCGGCCAGGGTGAGGTGTTCGTAGGCGCGGTGTTCGAGGGTGCGCAGTGGGCTGTTGATGCCGGTGGCCAGGGCGTGGATGGTGACGGTCGAGGGTGGGCCGTTGAGTTCGACTTCGTCGATTTCGAGGCGGCCGAGGGTGCGCATGGGGGTGCCTTCCCAGCCGATGGCCACGGTCAGGGTGTCGCCGTGGCCGGGGTACCAGGTACTGCGCCAGTGGCCTTGGGTGTCTTCGAGTTCGACTTCGAGGCTGTCGGCCTGGCCGGTCAGGTGGTCGGTGTAGGTCAGTGACAGCAGGTGCTGACTGACGTCGCGGGTGATGTTGTGCTGTTGGTAGGTAAGCACATAGCGGGCTTGCGGGGCGTGTTGTTGGGTTAGCGCATCCATGGCGGAACGTCCTGTGCGGTGGGCCGAGCGGCGAGTAGCGGAATGGCCAAGGTCAGCCCCGAGGGCAGCGTGGCATTGAGGGGCACGTTGGGGTTGGCGTCGGCGATGGGGCCGTAGCGATGGGCGTCGCCGTAATAGCGCCAGGCCAATTGGTCCCAGCGCTCGCCTTCGGTGGTGTGGTGCGGAATGAACATCAGATTCTCCGGGTGAGGACGTCGGCCGCCAGCCCGGCCAGCCGCTCGTTGGCGCTGTCGAGTACGGTGATGGCCTGGTCGAGGGTGGCGTGTGAGGCGCTGAGGCGATCGATAATGTTGGCCAGGTCGACGGGGTTGAGACTGGCGCGTGCGCCGATGACACTGCCGAGGACGTCTTCACCTAAACGGGACAAGTCGGCGCCGTCACGCAGCAGGCCGGCGGCGGTGACGAAGCCTTGCAGCGGTTCGAGGGCGCGGGCCGTGACGCCGAGCAAGTGCGGGACCTGGCCGAGGATGATCGAGGGGTTGCCGCTTTGCGCGGCGTCGTAAAGTTGTTTGCCCGCGCGCAAGACGTTGCCGGCCGTTCGGGCGTGGCTGAGCACGCGTTGGGCGGTGCTGGGCGTTGACGCCTGGCGGGAGATCACCCCCGGTGAGCCGAGAGCCGTTGCCGGGTCGTCGACGGTGGGATCGAGCAATCCGGGGTGATGGGGTTTGCGGACGAAGGCGCCGGTGTATTCGCGCAGGCTGAGTTGCACGGTGGCGGCCATCAGTTGGCCGAGGGCAGTGGCACGGCGAACGGTGTTGCTCAGGTGGGTGATGACGTAAGGTCCGAGGTATTCGCCGTTGCCCATGACAAAGGCCAGTGGTTGATGCTGACTTTTGGCCACGCGCAGTGCGCGCAAGCGTTGCTCTGGGTCACCCAACAGCGGGTGCAATTCAACGCTGAGGTGACATTCGTCGAGCCCTTCGCCGACCCACTCCAACAAGGGCTTGCCCTGAATGCGCGGGTGCTCAGCCCAATCGGCAGCGCCGCTGTGTTCAATGGCACTGATACCGCCGGCGACGGTGAACTCAATGTTGCCCAAGATGGCGAACATCAGACAGCGCCCTGCGCTGAGGGGCCGTAGCTACGGCGGCGGGTGTCGTGCAGATAGCGTTCCATCATGCGCATCCATTCGGTGTAACTGGCCTGCAGCCCTTGTTGAATAGCATCCATGCCGGCGCCGGCGGGCACGTTGATCTGTGGCGAGAAATGAAAGGTCATGGTCGGCGCGGCGCCAGACGTTGATGCGCCGGCCCCCATTCTGCTGGCTTGGGTGACCTGCATCAGATTGGGTGGCGCCATGTCGACGTGGCTTTGTGCGGCCATGCCCAGTGCGGCCTGTCGCACCAACCCCGCTTGGCTGCTGATGCCCAAGGCGGCGCCCTGGCTGATGTTGGCGCCGTAGCCGATGAACACGCGACTTGGCGACTCGATGCCGAGGGTGTCGGTGAACCAGTCTTTGACGGCTGAGCCGATGCCGATGACGCTGTCTTTCAGCTGGCCCGCACTGTTACGGATACCGTTGACCAAACCGCTGATAAGCAAGCTGCCGAACTCGGTGAATTTGCCGGGCAGTTCGATGCCCAGGTAGCTCATCACGCCGGCGAATGCGCGGTACAGCCAACCCAATGGAGAGAAGTTGACCAGTACTCCGAGGATGCCCGACAGGCCACCGCTGAAACCGGTCTTTACTTCGACCCACAAGCCGGTGAAGAAGGTTTTGATCGGCTGCCAATAGCGATAGATCAAATAGGCGGCCAGCGCGATGCCGGTGATCAGCAGGCCGATCGGGTTGAGCATCAGGGCTCTGCCCAGCCAGAGGATGGCTTGGCCTGCCAGCTTTAGCCCGAACAACAACGTGCCGCCCAGAACCCTGCCCAATAACAACCCGCCTTTAGCGGCCAACTTGAGCGGGCTGGCCAGCGCGAAGAGCATGCCGCGCAAGAACAGCCCACTGTATTTCGCCACCGTGAGCAGCCCAGCGCCGACTCGTTTCAATACGGTGATCAGCGGCGTGAACCTGCCCATCTGCCACGCACTGCGCAGCAAGGTGAACTTCGCCGACAGCGCCGTGACGGTGGTGGCCATCGCCACACACGGCGCCATGATCAAATTGACGCCGTAGGCAAGACCGATGAACGCCAATTTGCCGAGCAACAGACCACCGACCAACCCGACGACGCCTTTGATCAGCGCCGGATTTTCACCGGCCCAGACCGAGAACGAACGCATCAGCGGCACGACGGCGCGGGTGACCTCGATGATCGCGGGCAACAACGCATTGCCGACGGAAATGCCGATGTCCGTCAGATTGATGCGCAGGGATTTTAATTGCTCTTTGGTGCTGCCCATCCGATTGATCCAGTCATCATCGAGTACGCCCTGATCCGCCGCGTTTTGGCTGCCTTGCTGGATGCCGGCCAAGTCTTTCTGGTTGGCCAGCGCCGGCCGGATGAAGGACAACACCTGCTGGTCGGCGAACAGCTCGCCGAGCTTGTAGGCCTCGTCCAGCCGAGTCAGGGCGATTTGCTGTTCGTGCTGGTCCTTGATATCCAGCGCCTTGCCGTATTGCGCGGCAGCGGCTGGGGCTTTGTGGCCCAAGTGTTGGGTCAGGACGCTGAGCATGGCCTGGGCCGGTGACAGCCCTTCGCCGACCAGATTTTTGAGGCTGCCCTTTAAGTCGATGCCGGCTTTTTCGAACGCCTTGAGGGTGTCCGGTGCGGTGAGCTTGGAGAGAAAGTTTTTGAAGTTGTTGGCGGCCTCGTCATTGCTGCCGGCACCGCGACGGGCGATCTGCAGTGACGCGCCGATTTCCGCCACGGCACGCTCGCCGGTGATGCCGAGGGCGGCGAATTGAGGCGTTAATTGCGGCAGCCATTTGGCCATGTCGGCCAGCTCGAACTGGCCACTTTTGCCGGCAAAGGCCAGCATGTTCATCGAGCGCTCAAAGCCGGCGGCGCCGATGTTGAGGTTGTCACTGAGGGCGATGGCCACCGCGCCGAGGTGGTCCATGCTGGCGCGGGTGGCGGTCGCGGTTTTGGCCATGACCGGGGCGTAGGCCGTTAACTGCTTGAGGTTGTCGATGCCGCCGGCGATCAATACGGCGGTGCCTTGGGCAACGTCGGTTTGGGTCTGGTTCCAGGTGATCGCCGCGCCGCGCATGGCCATGCTGAGGCGCTGTTCTTGCGCCGGGTTGAAGCCGGCGCCGATGGCGAGATCGCGGGTCTGGTCCTGAAAGTTGATTGCGGTTTTCATCGATTGAACGATCGGCGTGCCCAACGCCGCGCCCGTGCCGACGACCTCCATGGCCTGACCACGTAACTCACCGCGTTCGGTGCGGAGGGCCTTGCCGCGCGCCATGCTGGCCGTGAGGCGTAATTGTTTGGCGTTGAGCTGGTCGAGGGTGTGACCGACCGCGTCGTACTGACGACGTAAGCGCTCGATGCCCGTGCCGCCCCGGGCCAACGACGCCGACAGCTCATGGCCGATGTGCTGTTGCTTAAGCGCGAGCCCGTCGACGGCGCGGCCCAATTGGCGCACGGTGGACTTGGCCGAACCAAACGCTGCGTTGAGGCTGCCGGAAACAACGGCGCCAATTTTTAAACCGATGAGGACTTCGTTGGCCATCGTTGCTACGCTTCCGGCATGGTTGAAAAAATCGCACTGCGCACCGCTAAAACACTCTATGCACTGGCCATCGGCGCCGGTGTGATCTGGCTGGCGTGGCTGTGCCTGGTGCATTTGCCGTGGTGGGCAGCGATCGTGGCGTTCTGTGTGGGGTTGCCGTTACTGGCCCTGGCCGCCGCCCCTGTTGCGGCAGGCGGCGCCTTGCTGGCGGGGCTGGTCGTGGGCACGGTGACGCTGATCAGCTACGCGATGGCTCGGCGAGTTCGAGCCGGCGATTGATTTCGCGCTGGCACACGTCAACCCACCGCCAGTAATCGACCATGTCGAGCCGTTCGATTTCAGACGGCGGCAATCTCAGGACTAACAGCAGCGCCTCGTCCCAGGACTGGAGCAAGGTTTCGGCCGGCCGCCATTTCCCGCAACACCTCGGTGGCGAGGGTTGAGTCGGCGATGTCGAACTCGCCCAGGTCTTCCAGCGTAATGCCCAGCAGCTTGGCGACCAGTTGGTCTTCCATGGCGCCTTCGTCTTTGGTCACCGCTTGCGCGGCGCTGATGTCTTTGCGTTTGAGGCGCTTGATGGGCAGCGTTGCCAGCCGGTCGCCGCTGGCGCTGGTGAAGGGGAATTTGAGGGTGAAGGTGTGTGCGTCGTCCATTGCTTTCGCTCCCGTAGGGCTCACTTGGTTAGGAGCCACGATCTTGAGGGAGGAAGCGCGGTTAGCCTTTTAACCGCCTTTAGGGACAAGGTTGATCCAAGAAAAAAATACGATCTACCTGCGTTGCTAGACGCCGAGTTTTTGGTTCAAGTAGTGGAATATTGTCCGGACGGCGTTCACCACCAACGTCCCTTCTGCCAGCTCAATCAAACGATCATTGGGATGAGCAAAGCTACCGTGATTACGGATGGGGTTTAGCGCGTCCAGAACGTTGGCAAAAGACGCCAGTATTTTATCGACTTCTTTCTCATGGCTACCCAACGATTGCAACGCTGGGTGGTGAGCACGCAACGCCTTAAAAGCTTGCGTGAGCGTCGCATTGTCGGGAATAGAAATACCGCTGTCTTGGCAGGCAGACTTCAAATAGCCATGCATCGCCGTATGGAGGCGATCAACAGCGCTGGGCGCGCCAGAGGACGCCAGTAATTGATCCGCATCGGCCAGTGCACGACGCACTACATCGGATGCGCTCGCCGACGGCAGTACAGCCGGTACATGCCCGCCGAAGTAACCTAACTCGTTGAGCTTGCCCGGCACAGTTTTCTCTAAATGTGGCCGTATCTTCTCATGTTCAATTAAGGCTACCAGCCCTTGGATGTCATAAAGGCCGAAGTGCTGAAGTACTTGATAAACGCAATCGCCGTAATCGTCGTCCTGAAACCCGAGACTGCGAAGCAACCTGCTATGGCCTTGAATGTATTGATGCTGGCCCGTTTGATAACCAATTTCTCTCCAATCCTCGCGATCAAATTCAGACACGATCGCCTTTTTCAGCGCGAGCATTAGAGGGCCTATCCATACGGGGTTACTCAACAATCCATGGTTCATACAGAGCCTATTTTTTCAGTGCTTGAACTCAGATACTCCCACAATTCAACCTGATTAACTATTGACGAAAACGCCGTTCTTGTGTGGTTTTCGAAAGCGCCAACAGGCCTAAGCCCGATGGCGCGCGCACTCAGCGTTACGCTTTCATCTCCACGTTATCAAGCGCTTGGTTAACCGCTAATTCACCTAGCATGACGACCTGCGCAATGCCCAACAGCGCATTGCGGTTCGACCCCTCCAGCGTCCCCGCAAAATTTCCGAGCATGACCGTGGCCGAGGCCAGGGATTCGCAGGCATTGACCAGCAAGGACTCGGTATCGGATTGCGGGTTGACCATGAACAGGTTGTTGGGGATGTAGGGTGTGGCCATGATTTGCGCGGGCACGAGGTAATGGTCGAGCGCACGCTCGGCCGCTTCGTTTAGCTTTTTTGAATTGAATGATTCATAAGGCGACGCCGGGTCTGTGACGGGCGGCTTGGGTGGTGTCTTGGACATCAGCTTTAACTCCGTGTAAACGCTGCTTGAGGTTTGAGAACAGGCCTGACGCCTGTTCATCTCGATCGTTGATGGCTTGCGTGCCGGTCAGGGGAACGTCCCCTGACCGGCTGACTTGCCACTAGCTTGGTAAGCGTCGGGCATCCAGTACCCGGTTGACGATGAGCTCACTGAGCATGATCACCTGTTGCAGGATCAGCATCGACCGGCGCTGAGGCGTGTCGACGGCGCCGCCGATATCACGGGCCATGTCACTGGCGGCCGCCAATGTTTCGCTGGCTTCGACGAGCAACGTTTCTTCATCCACGGTGGGGTCGATGAGGAAGATTCTGCCGGTCTTGCGTGACGGAATGGTGGTCTTCAGCGTTTCGGGGTTGAGATAGAAGTTGATGGCGCGGTTAGTCGCCTCTTTTATCTTCTGAGGTTCGAGCGCTGGGTCGTACGGGATTGGACCGGAATCGGTTTCCGGTGGGTTTGGCGTAACTTTGAACATAGATGAAGCTCCTAACACATTTAGAGGAGGCTTCACCCTCTCGCTACCAAACGAAGGGTGGTGGCCATGCAGAGGTTGGTAGACCGGGTGTTAGGATCCGGCGCGCCCTAGGACGCCCTATACATGACCACCATAAAACCGACGAGAAGGATCTCGACGACAGTGGACTTGTAAATCTAACACCGGGCTACCAAACCCGATCACTGTTTCGCAGTGACCGACTAACGATAGAACCCACGACCTAGACGCACAAGCCAGCGGATTCTGGCGTACGTGTAGGCAACGGCGCAAGGCTCTGTAGCCTTTATGGCGTAACAGTTGGTGTAATTTAAACGCGATTAATTAGCCGCGTTTAAGCACAGCAAATCCTTAGAGTCTTCCGCCCCTCATTTGTGGTTTACCGCGAGCATGGCGCTTGATTGGATGCCGCTATACGACACCCATCTTGTCTAGGAAAGGCAGCGGATGATGTACATGGGAGCGTGTTTTTTTGAACGGGCGCTAGCGTTGGGCGTTCACCCGAAACACATTGTTGGTAGGTAGGTAATTACTGCGGTTGGGGATGGAGCCTTCCCTTTAAGGCAAAGGGAGGCAGCTGTGCGAGGAGCCAACAAAGCGACTCAATGCCCATTTTGGCACCCACGCACAGCCACCATAAACGTGACCGGTTTGTAAAAAAGATGGCGACCGTACGCCTGCGATTGAGTCGCGGATTTTGCAATGCCGGAGTGACCAAGAGGGGCCGGCGTACTGTCGTCATCAAAGCTCAGGCAGTTAGCAACCGGTCCTGTCCATAGAGGCACTTGCGTGCTACTGGTTGCTCTGCCTGGTCACTGTGGGCGGTGACGGGAGACAAGATACCGGTGGGCTGACAGATGCGCTGCCGGGGGATTCTGTGTTGGTTGTAGGTAATTGCAATGGGACTTGTAGTCACCCAGCCCACAGCATCGCCTTGGCGATTTATTTCCTGGCGTGTCTCGGCGTCTGTGGCTTGTGCGCCATCCTGAAATTAGGAATAATGCCAATTGGACGTCATATTGACGGAATTTGTTCCAATATTTGACATCAAATCGGCGTCATTTCGATGTCGAATATTTAAAGGATGGGCGTTTGTCATGGCTAGGATCAATATCCGAGAGCTTCCGGAACATGTTCACAAAGCTATAAGTGATTCAGCAGAGAGGAATAATCGCTCAACCGAGGGAGAGGTTCGTTCCATTCTGCAGAGCTATGTCGCTAGCATAGAAGATAAACCTGCACGGATTGAGACGCTCCGCCAGAGCTGGCAAAAAGGTGTAGGACAGCGGTTAGACCAACTGTTTGCGTGCGTACGTAGAGATCAGGTTTTCGGTTACGGTGATCGTCAAAGCTTGGTGGGTATCGCCCGAACTATTGGCGAAGAAACCCCTGCGCACTTGCTGGATTGCATGGAAGGTATCGCGTCTCCATCGTTTGACATGCTTGATCGCGTAGTTGCTTGGTCCAGTGGATCGTACGAATGGTTGGTTAGCGGCATGGGAACGGTCTTTCCCGTGGAGAATCTCGGTACCCATTACCAAGACTTCTTTTTGTATGATCGCCATAATAAGAAAATCACCTTCCACCTGCTGCGCATCTGCGGTGGGCGCTCAGACGGAATGATTTTATGCATTCGGCATGATAGCGATAAGCAGACCTATGCCAGCGGATACATGTACACCAACTTTATGCTGAAGAGTGGTATGGGCTCCGGGGGACATGGCAATCTCAATCGGTTTATTCGATTCCTGAAAACCAACTGCGGCGATCGCTTTTTTAAATCCTACAGCTATGAAGAAACCGAAGTGAATACTGACCAAGGTACTCACCATCCCTTGTACTACATTCGGGCAGCCAATGAGGACCGCTGGTTATTTACCTTGTTCGACGGCAAGGATCCTGCTAATTGGCTGGAAGGTTACTCATCGAGCTGGAAAGAAATTGGCGATTTACAATTTGGAACTGGCGAGCCCGAACTAGTCAGGGCTTAGGCGTCATTAATAACGATATGGTTGCCGCATCACAGTCAGTGATGTTATTAGTCGAGTGAGAGATATCTGTAATCACGTATTTTTTAATGATTTAGCTGAGATAAATAAAAAAGGAATTAACATTGTTCCAGCCACCATGTGATTCACCAAAATCGTGGTATACCTTTTACTATGACGAATCTAACAATCATAGAAAACTATACATAAATGAAGATAAAAATAATTACAATATTGATAACGACCCGAACAGAAAGCAATCTGCACCGATAAACTTTGTACTCGGAGGTGTCGCGCACAAAAAAGGTAAATGCGTAACTGATGCTGCAGAGTTCATACGCAGTCTAAAGCTCCAAGATAATGTTAAAGAGCTAAAGTTTGGCACAGTGGCGCGTGGAGATTTTGAACAGGTATTAAAATCTGCGAATTTGAAAAAGATCCTGCACTGGCTTTGCGAGAGTGATTTGTATGTCCATTATTTTAATCTGAATTTAGAGTATTGGGCATTTATCGATATTATTGACGACTGCGTTCAGCATTGTATCCAGAAAGGTGAACTGGTATTTCAGGGGGCGCAATATTTTAGGTATTACCTAGATTTTCACAAGGACGTGCTGTATCGCATCATCAATGCAGACAAGGAAAAATTTCTTGGGTTGGTAAAGCGTTTCAAGTATCCGCTTATCGAAGGGCAAGAAAAGGAGTTTGTCAACGCATTGAACAAGCTTGTTGTAGACTACTCCGTTCAGCTATTCAGTCAAAGTCCGAGGCCTAGTCGAGATGAACTGAACGAGTTTTTGAGTCTCGCTGAGCTTTTCTCTCTCAGTCTTGATATCGATGACATGACATTAACCTTTGATCTTGAAGAAGGTGTTCTAGTCGATGGACTTGGCGTCTTCTATAAGAATCGCGGAGACATGTTCAGGTATTCAGAACATATATTCGACGATGAATTTTCTGTTGAAGATGAGATTGCGATTATGAATAAACGCGCGATCAGCCCCACGCTAAAATACAAATTTGTTAAGTCCGTCAATACTCCTCTGACTCAAATATCAGACGTCATAGCAGGTCTATTTGCTAAATATTTTGAATTTATCGACAGAAAAACTGTAGATGAGCTTATGGCAGTCAAGGCAAAATTAAATCCGCAGCAGTCAGAGGTTCTTTTGTTGATAAAGCGGCTGATTGAGAAAAGCAATGATGAGTGTGTGCATTTTCTGTTTCATGTTATGACATTCGCAGAACACCGCAAGCACGCTTTATTTATGTTTCCGGATGAGGAATAAAATTCAGGGCTTCCGTATTGCGCTTGTTTTTAGTGTAAATACTGATGCGATGATTTGGTGGCTTGTCAAATTGTGCTTCGCGTGATTTCAGGTTGACCTATCTAGCGCTCAACTTCGTAGCAAGGATGTTAGATATGAAGCAATACGATTGGTCGGCATGGAGTGACCGGGTAAAAAGCTTTACAGGCAAGTGGGCACTTGAACGCTGGTTTTTGATGTACCTGCACGAGCAAGAAAACATCGATGCGCTCGCGCTGGAGATAAAGGCGCGACTGGCTGCTGAAGGCCGGTTTGCTGAGGTACAGGTACAGTCCATTTGGGTTGATGGAACGCCGCAGGCAGAATTCAGCCCTAAAGGTCATCCGCCGCGTGGCAAAAAACCACAGTGTGAATTGGCTGACTTACTGCTGTGTGTCCGTTGGGAATCGCCTAGTGGTTTGCTGCAGCGCGAGCAGGCGATGCTAATTCAGGCCAAAATCGCGATTAAGTACAATGAGTTGCCTGGCGGAAAATCGACACGGAAAGAACGCCTGCTGTTTGAAACCTGCAACCGGCATAAAAACATTACGTTGTACCCCGGCGTTAACCGAGGTGATCCGATTGGTACTTATCAGCTCGGCAGCAGTACCACCGGCCAAAGCTATGGGCTACGTGATTGTGCGAGTTTTTTGTTAATGGCGAAAGGAACTTGGCCCGTCGCAACTGCACCCGTGGGTCCACTGCAGGTTGGCTGGCCTGTGGGTAAGACAAAAGTTGAGCTTACTCCTCCCGACTCTTACTTGGATGCTGTTATCAGCATGGTATCTGGATCTGCACCTGCGATGGGGCGCGAGGTGAAAACGGGTGCCTCTGCAGTAAATTGTGTTTGGACCAAAATGGTGAACGATCTGCGGGGGAAATACGGGAAGGTGAACATGAGTGGCTACAATGAACAGGCTCGTGTGACTTCGGCAAGTACTGCTTCCACGTCTTATATTGTTTACTCGCTGCTCGATAAGGTTGAATATTTCAGCGATTTTGTTTTGCGTCTACAGGAATATTTCTTTTGCGAACCACGTTTTTTGCGTTGGTTCGGTGAAGGCGATTGGTGGCGCGCGCGCAGGCTTAAGCTCCGGATTGATCCAAACGACTCAAAGGGACCGGACTTTATCTGGGAGTTTATGGCGCGTTTTGACTTGGCAGACTTGGATGACTTCGATCTCTGGAGACGCGATCCAGTCGATCCACCTCCTCAAGACTGGGACTTTAAAGATGACAATGGCCCGTACATTTCTACTCAATTGATTACCATTCGAGGCGTTGATGAATACCGCCGTCGAGACTAAACAGTGATGCCATATCACCCGTTGGGAAAGCCGCTTAATCGAGCGGCTTTCACTGGATGATAATCAGGAAATCCCTAGGTTCCTGTTATACCTCCCCAACTGATCCTCCCCACCCACCCGAAAAATATTCGCCAAATAATCCAACAAAACCACCTCTTCACCATTGATCATCTGCCGCACGTACGTCGCCGAAAACGGCGTCTCGTACTTGGTCGGATCCCGCGGTTTGTGCGTGCCCAACTGGTACTCCTTCCCGGTGATGGTCATGGTCGTCACCAGCGGCACCTCGTTCACCAGCCCGCCGTTGTTGAACACCTGCACGTTGGACCGGCATTGCAGTTGCACACTCTTGAACGGCGTCACCAGCTTCCTAGCGGCCTCCACATACAAGCTGTTCCAAGTGATTTTCCCTTCCAGCTTGTCGATGCCATCCGGCAGTTCGATCAGCCCGACCATGCCCAGCCCTTGAAAGTCGCTCATGACGGTTTTGATGGTGCCTAAATCGATCTCTTCACACTTGCCAAAGAAGCTGGCGCCATCGAGGTAGAGGTTGGCGTTGGAGATGCGGTGTGCGCTGAAGCCTGCCATTTATACGGTCCCCAGGTTGACGAGGTAGTCGCCGGTGATTTCGGTTTCGAAGGTGCCGCGTTCGAACGGTAGCGGCACGGTGAGTTTGTAGTTGAACAGTGCGTGGCCCTGTTCGAGTTCGGTGCTGGGGTTGCGCGCCGGGTCGTACCAGCATTCGCCGCCAACCAGGGCGCCGTCACCGATGAGTTTGCGCAGGAACAGGTTGACGCTTTCGGTGAGGCTGGTGATGAGCGCGGTGGTGATGGGCTGGTCGACGAATTGCAGGGCGCTGTAGCGGATGGATTCGTCGATGACGTCTTTGGTGCGGCGTACGTTTTCGAAGTTGCGCATGTGGGTGACGCTGGGCCATGCGGCGGTGCGGTTGCCCCACAGGCGCAGGCCGGTGCCGTAGGCGTTGAAGACGGTGGTGATGCCGTTTTCGTTGAGCAAATTAACTTCGCTGTGGGGGTCGTCGATGCGTGCGGTTAATGGGCGTTCGAGGCCGATGACGCCGAGCAGTGGCTGGTTGGAGCTGCTCCACCAGTAGCCGTGGTCGTTGTCGATTTTGGCGCGCAGGCCGGCGGCGCGGATGGACAGTGGTTGCAGGCGTTCGCCGTTGCTGGCGGCGTCGTAGACGCGCACGTGGGGGTAGCACAGGCGTACGCGATCGCTGCTGGTGTTGAAGTTGATGTCGCCGGCCGGGCCGCGCCCGGCGAGTACTTGTTGGACGGTGGCGCCGATGGGGGCGTCTATATAGGCGACGCCGCCGACTTGGCTGGCGGCGACGGTCAGTTCTGCGGTGACGGGGTTGAGGGTGCTGAAGCCTGGGGCGAGGAATATTTTGGGGAAGAAGCCCAGGTGGTTGTAGCTGTCTTGAAAGGCTTTGAGGCCGGTGCGTCGGCCGGCTTGGTCAAGGCTGCCGATGATGTCGGCGGCGGTGACTTTGGCGGGGTCGGTGTAGGTGTAGTTGACCTTGATGGGGGCGTTGGCGGGGATGGTGCCGGTGGCGAGTCGGGTGATTTGGCCGGTTGCCAAGGACGCGGTGTAGTCGGTGCCTGGCTGGTAGGCGACGGTGCCTTCGGCGGGCATCAGTTGCAGTTGTTGCAGCGCGGTGTGTTCGAGTTGTAGTGGGTTGTTCTCGGCAAATTGCATGCGTTGGCCGGTGACGGTGCTGTGGTGGATGGCTGGGTCGAGGACGTTGACGACGAGTATGGTCCCGGCGCCGAAGTCATAAATGCCTTGCAGGGCTTCGGGGATGCTGTGGCCGGTGATGTGTGGACCGAACTGGGCGGCGTGGGTGTCGTTGAGGCACAGGGTCAGTTCGTTGATGGGGCCGGTGGGCGCGGTGCCGACCAGGGCGATGACGGCGGATTTGACGACGCGGATGGGGCGCGGGCCGCGCTCGATTTCGGTGGTTTCGATGCCGTGCAGGTAGTTGGCGGGCATGGGTTATTCGTCCTTGGCGGGTGGCTGTGGCTTGGGCGTCTTGCCGGCCGGTCTTGTGTGGGTAGGCAGCAGTTGCAGGTGGTTGAGGGCGAGCAAGACGCGGGTGTAGTCATGGTCGGCGGGCAGTTCGACGGGCTCGCCGGGGTGCAGTTGTCTGTCGAGCGTTTCGGCGTGTTGATCGAGGCGCAGCGAGACGCCGCTGGGTGGGCCGTTGTAGCGATAGCGCGTGAGGGTCATGGGGTTTGCTCGAATTCAGGGTGTTTGAGTAAGGGCCCGTGCTTGTCGGGGGTGACTTGTAGTTGGGTGGCGCGGGTGGCGTAGTCCTGGGCGTATTGCCAGACGCCGTTGCTGTGGCCAATGAAGTGTTCCGAGAGCGGACGGCAGGCTTGGTCGGTGTGGGGTGGCACCCACCCGGTGAGGCTGGCGCGCAGTTGGTCGAGGTGACTGATGACGCCGTCGGTGCCGTTGAGTTGGCGAAAGATGAGGGTCAGGCGCAGGACGATCTGGCGGGCCTGAACGGTGGCGTCGAGGCTTTCGGTGTGGCCGAAGGTGGATTTGCCGTAGGCCAGCAGGACAGCGCCGCGGGGGTGGTTGAGGCGGTATTGCTGGGGGTTCTCGGGGAAGCGTTCGACGATGAGTTGGTGGCCGAAGTCCGCTTGCAATCGGCCGAGCATGGCGTCCATGAGCTGTTCGGTCTGGGTGTTGGGCGTTGGGGTCATGGGTAGCCCGCCCAGACCTGTGCAGTGAACTGTTGCGGGCGTGCGCGCACGCGGATTTCACCGGGCTCGGGCATGGCGTGACCGGTGGGCAGGCCGAGGGTGATGACGCCGTCGCGGATGCTTTCGAGCAGTTTGAGGGTGTCTTTGCGGGCGCTGATGACGGCGTCGGGCAAGGCGCCTTCGGGGCGGCGCTGGTAGAGCCAGTGCCGCGCCAGGTAAAGCACGGCGTCGCGCAGGACGGTGGGTACTGGATCGAGCGGTAATTGGTAGCGGCCGCGCAGGTAGCCGTCGACGGGTTCTTCGGCTTGGCGGACGCTGTTGGCGATGACGTTTTCGTCGGGCTGCCGGGCGGCCGGGTCGTCGTTGGAAAGTTGGGTGAGCGTGATCAGCGGGATGGCGTTGCCGAGGTCGGCGCGGGTGCAGTAGCGCATGGTCAGCCGGCCTTGAGTTCGACGAGGGCTTCGGGGAATAAGCACAGGGCCAAGGGGTTGGCTTGGGCTTCGAGGTCCCAGCCTTTGCCCATTTTGCGCGGCTCGGCTTTGCTGTAGTACGGCTGGCCGAGGGTGTTGACGGTTTCGTTGTAGTTGGCCGGGGCGTTGAACAGGCGGAAGACGCCACGGGCGATGGGAAAGACTTGGGCGACGTCGGCGGGGATGAAGCGTTGGCCGCTGACGGTGACGTCGTATTCGATGAATTGGATGCCGCCGAAGGTGAAACCGTTGCGCAGGTCGCCGCCGATGCGGTCTTGGGCTTCCTGGTAGTGGGCGAAGGCTTCTTTGACTTTGGCGTGGTCGGTGAAGGCGTCGAACCAGTCGGGCCCGCAGAAGGATCGGAAGCCGGTGACCATGACGCCGCCGAGTTTGGATTCGGCGTGGCGCTTGGCGTCGAGGCAGGCTTTGCGCACGTTGGTATTGGGGCTGCCGAGGGCGACGGTGACGCTTTTTTGTTGGACGTCGAATTCGTCGAAGAGGTCGAAAAGCAGCGAGCCGTCGGCGTCGAGCAGTTGGCCACGCAGTGCGCCGACGCGCTGGAATTCGCGGGTGGTTTCGATGCTGTTTTTGAGGTCTTGCAGGTGGTCGTTGATGACGGTGGCGATGGGCGCGGTGGCGCTCTCTTGGCCGAAGGCGGCGATGCCTTGCAGTTGGCTGGGCAGGATGGGCCGGCTGATGGGCAGGTGCAGGGTTTCGAAGGTGCGGCGTTTGCGTTTGTTGCCTTTGACGGGGGCCGGGTCGTCGTTGCGTGAGGTGTTGGGCACGAGGACGAGGCGGCCTTCGCGTTCGTCGATGATGACGCTGGTGCTGGTGACGCCTTTTTCGTCGAACAGGCCCATAGCGCCGACTTTGCCGGGGATGGCCGGGAGTTTGTTGACGGCGGCGGTGAGGTTGGCGACGGTGAAGAGGTCTTGCAGGTTCATGGGGTGGCTCCGTTAGAGGGTGGCGCGGGCGACGATGCCTTGGGCGTTGAGGTCGTCGAGGGCGGCGGCTTTTTGCGGCTCGGTGATGCCGGGCGGCCAGACCAGTTCGGGCAATGCGAGGACGGCGCCCCGGGCGATGACAACGGCGGGTGTGTCGCCGCCGCTGGCGTCGATGTGTTCGGCGAGGACGGCGACGGCTTTGTTGGCTGGGTCCGCGCCGGCTGGGTCGAGGGCCTGGTATTTGCCGGCGACGTTGGCGAGGACTTGGCCAAGGGCGTAGTCGCTGCCGCCCTGCAGCGTGATGCGGTCTTTGGTCCAGCCGGGGCTTACTTGTACGAGTAGCAGGTCGCCGAGGTCTTTGGGTTGGTTGAAGGTGGCCATGGTTAGCCCTGCCTTTGGGTGCGCGCTTCGGCGTCGGCGAGCAAGGGGTTGGTGGTTGGATTAGGTGTGTTGTTGGCGCGGTGTTGGGTGGCGATTTCGGTGAAGCTGATGGCGCCGGTGAGGTCTTTGAAGAGGGTTTTGAGGCCTTCGGTTAACGGTTGGCGCTGCTCGCCTTCGCCGAATTGCAACGGTGTTGCTCCGGACTGGGCGGCGTTGAGGACGGCGATGACGACGGGTGCGTGCAGCGGCTTCATGCCGGCGGCGACGAGTTGTTCGGCGTAGGCGACGCTGGTGGTGTTGATGGCTTGTTGGGCGGCGGCGCGGGCGGCGTGGTCGCGTTGGGCGAGTTCGGTTTTGAGGCGCTGGTTTTCGGCCTGGAGGGTGTCGGTGTCGGGCACGTTGGCTGGGGGTGTTTGGGGGCTGGGTTGTGGCGGCGGCGCTGCGGGGGCGCTTTCGCTGAAGTGGATGACGCCGGGCTCGCTTTCGGCGAGTTCTATGGGGCGCAGGCCTTTGACGGCCGGCGGCTGGGCGCCGAGGAAGCCGACGTGGCGCAGGTAGTAGACGCCGGGCACGGGGTTGTTGGGTGCGGTTGGGTGGTAGAAGGAGGCGGAGATTTTTTTGTAGCGGCCGGCGGCGAGTTGTTCGGCGAAGCTGGGGTCGATTTGTTGGGGGGTGGCGATTAGGCCTTCGGGGGTGGCGGTTAGGGTTTGGACCCAGCCGGCTGCGGGGCTGTTGTGTTGGGGGTGGCCGATGACTAGCGGGGCTTCGTGGAGGGTTGGGTTGTAGGCGGCTACGGTGGCGGTTAGGTCGGTGGCGGTGAAGTTTAGGGTGGTGCCGCAGGAGGCGGTGTGGAGGCCGGGTTTGAAGATGTGGAGGGGGTTCATGATTTAGCGCTGCGTTGGGGAGATTCGCAGAGCTTGGGCTTGAAGGTCGGTTTGGGCTTTTAATCGGATTTAAAAGGGTGTAGTACGGGGATTGCTGATGATGTGGCGGAAACTACGTACGCGTATGGCGGCCTGCTTGTTTATAAAGCATTTACCGCTGATGCCCCGCGCAACCTTGAGCGGTTGCGGGGAGCGCGGTGTCCTGTGCCTGCTAGGCCTGTTGTGATTAGCCTTCGCTCTCTTGTTCGAGGTGCTGGATTAGGTCTTCGAGACATCCAAAACGAAAACATCGATCAGGCCAATGAGCTCTGATGGTAGCGTCTTCTGAATGCTCGCTTTCAGTTCTTGGGCAGTATTTAAAGTCGTATTTTTGAGGCCTGCGACCTTTACATCAGGGCCGAACCAGATGGCAAGATAAATGCCCTGTTGTTCTGCATCAGGATGGATTGAGTAGCGATCATAGAGTTGCGCAGCGGCGGCTGTGTACAGCTCTCTATGCCACTGACCCTTTACCTCCACCACGAGCAATCTTCTTTTACCACCAATGAACTTGGCCGCAGTGAAATCGCTGCGGTTTTCACTTTTCATCTGGTGCTCTGACGTGATCGTGATGCCTTGTGCCTTGAGCGTTAAGTCCAGCCGTTCAGCAATGACTTCGGTGGCCTTGACTTCTCCCAACCGCTCATCTCCATTGTAGAAACGGTCTGCTGGGTTGAACTCCCCACCGTCTATGGCTTTCTGAAAGTCCTGAAGTTCTTGGAGGACAAGTTGACGCAGGCCCTCAACGTTCACGACTGTATCCCGATCAAGCCGATTTACGATCTCGTCTGGTGTGGGTGGCTCGAAGTTTTTTAGCGCTTTTTGTCTAATTTTATTAGCTCGGATGCTTTTGAGGTCGTTCCCCATGTCTGCAAATCTTTGATCGGCAATAAGACGTTCAAGGACATGTACGGCTTCATCGGATTCATCCAAACTGATCAGCCAGACAACCTGCGTAAGAAAACGATATGCAGTTTCCCCGCTAGGGCTTCCAGTACCATAATGACTCGGCAAGTCCACTTTTGGCCATTTGTCTATGAAGGCATTTAGAATATCTTCTACCTTTCCTAACGTGAGCTTAGGCCAATAAGGGTGCTCGCCGTGAGTGAGTCGCCCAGAACGCTCGTTAAAGTAAAAAATATTGTTCTCGTCACCTTTAATGAAGTCCCAATATGCTTTAGGTGTATCTTCTAAGAAGTAGAAAGCGCGCAAAAACCAAAAAATTCGTTTCTTCTCTAACTCCTCATCATCCGTAGGATTAGGCCATTCGGACATAAAGTTTTCACAGCGCTCTGCGATTATTTCTTTAAGAGCATCACGATTTCCAAATTCAGCTGCAATCTCAAAAAGATTTTCTAGCGTCACGAGAGCTAACTCAGAAAAGCGCCCTAACCACTCTATCGAAAGAGTCCCCCGCAGATGACTGAATCTGTCATCGCTACGCAACAGCCAAACTTCAGGATTTAAGCAGTGTGACTGCGATAGTTGTGGTTCGACATACTGTCGAAGAAAATTCTCAGCACTTCCTGGTTCCGCAAAAATCCGCCGGTCAACCTCAGCTTTAAGCGAGTCGCGCTCTTCTTGCGAAACAGCGTCGTAGCCCATGTCAATATTGGTGCGCAGTGCAGTTAGCAGACTCATGTCAACGTTTTCTAGGTTGCCGTCGTTACGCATTATCTCTAAACAGGCTGCAAAGAGAACAGGTTCAGTGCTTGCGCCCTTCGATGCACATTGTAGTTCTGCGAGCTCGAATAGTTCGGGAACATGGGGCGCAATGAAATCGAGACAGTTTTTTAGAGCGTTTCGAACAAGTGCGTCATCACCCACTTCAAGCTCTATCTCATCTGGCGACATCAAAACCAAGTCAGCGAAACGCACTAGACAACGCCAATGCCGTCCGCCTTCAATCAATTCTCGGTTATCCTCAAAGTACTGGATGTTGGCTTTATGTATGTCTTCGCGTTGACGCTTATGACGATTAAATTTTCGGTTATGTCTGAAAAACAACCGATGATTGTCTCGCGCTGATTGCGCGGCTGCTCTGTTAAATTTTGTCCACTCGCGCATAAAAGCGACTTTTTTCGTTGCCTGCTCACGCATAAGTCTGCGCAAAACATTCGGGCCTCGTTCATCCTTTTTAAGATGGAACTGATGCATCGCGATGAAGTTGGCCCACAAAGTTGGATTGTCGAGGTCAAACGCCAGGTTAACTATAAAAAAATAATCGCAGGACTGAAAGCGAAGGCCAGTATGGGAGTGAAAGTCAAATTTGTGTATCTTGGTCTCGAAAATCTGATCACGATCAGTGAGCTTGGCGAATGCGAGGGCAATAATTTCTTGTCGCAGACTGTGGTTGTTTTGAATTGCTTTAACAGCTTCGCTCTGATCCGGTGACTTGTGATGATGAAAAATTAAATTTTCGAGCCATCTCCAAATTCGCTCTGCGGTAAATGGGGGTAATGCTAATTCGAAATATCTATCTAGCATCAGCCCAGAAATTTTGCTGATACCTACCCGGCACTTACACTCGAAATGCTTTTTACCACACGTGCAAGTAATATTGCCTGTTAAGTCATCCAATAAATCTTCGATGATTTCCAAGTTTAAATCATTGATGAAGCGCCTCAAGAAATAACGCGCACCAATCGCAGATTTGTAAGATGCCTGCTCCGTGGGATAAAGCTTCGAGCAGATACGAAGAAACTCAGCAAGATAGGCTCGATCAAATGATTGCGGTCCGAGAGCGGTTATTATGGTGGCCGCTGCCTTGAGTGAAGTCTGACTTGCTTCAACAGTCAAGGATGTTAAGTCGGCTTTGAAGTCGTAGTTTTTTAAGTCAAGCAAGCATTTACAGGCCAATAAACGAGCGTGTTCGATTTCATCAGGATTTAAAACGAGGTGACGTAGTTCATCTCTCAACAGCCCTATTGCTGGCGAGCCTGTCAATAGCTCAAGAATCAGATCTCGCAGGTGCCCATCACCTCCAGATGAGAGAAGAGGCTTGATCTCTTTCATGACATCCTCAGTAAAGAAGCCTGCGGCACTGAACCTGCGCCAAGAATCCCCTCGTCGAAAATAGGGATCTTTCGTTTCAATGTCTTTTAAGCACTTTATGAGTAGACGTTTTGAAGAGTGCTCAAGTTGAGAGGGGTCGCCGTTCGCCAGCACTGCGTAGGGATCAAGTTCAATGGCTGTTTCCTGAATAGACTTGTTGCCTAGCGCGGCTAACCATCCCAGCAGACCTCTGAGCTCGTCCCGGACAGTGGAGTTTGGAGCAATGATGGGTAAGCATTTGTGAATCGTCAGATGGTCAGACGGATCAGCTATGCGTTTGGCCAGATAATCCGCGGCACAATATTCAGCGACAATCTTGTGAACCGGCCGATGCTGATCTGCATTGTCTCCAGGTTTGAAAAGCCGTGTTGCAAGGATGCCTTCAGCTGCAGTTGGGCTTTCAAATAAGGAGGTCAGAAGTGGGTAGATTCGGTCTGCCGTTGCTTCGCTCGTTCCTACACCTTCTGCACCAGAAAGCAAAATTTTGGTGAACACTTCAGACGACAGATCAATTTTTTGTGTGATCGAAAGGGGTTGGCTGGCCTTCGCTACGGTGGCGTTGGCCTCCTTCGCCAAGCGTTCGACTGCTTGGGAGAATATATTTCTCTTGTCGGTGAATCGTCTGCCGCTCTCTATGTAGGCGTCTGCAAACATTTTCAAGAACTGGGGATTGGGCAGTAGCGCGGCTAAGTCAAATCTAGCAACTTCCGCTTGAAACGCTGCAAAGTCTTCACTTGGAGCGTGGTGTTGAAAAATCTGTTCTTGCTCCACTTCCTCAAATTCAACCAGCCTTACCACGAGCGGTGAGCATCCAAGATACTCCTCGAATGCGCTTGTGGCGGCAGTGCCCCACTCGCTGGATCTGCTCGAGATAATCACATGCGTTGGCTTTGCTTTACTGGCGTTAGCCAGAAGGCCATGTATCCCCGATTGGTCCAGTTTGGCCAACTCATCAAACGCATCGATGACAAGCGGTGAATGCTCGACGTCGGTGCCTACGTGTTTGAATTTGTTTGCGGTGACGGTAGAAGTGCCTAGCTGTCGGGCTAGGCTTCCCATTAGATCAGTCTTCCCGCCGCCTGGTTCGGCTAAGACAACGACGTAATTTGAGGCGGCCAGTAGCGCCTCCTCAGTGAAAGCACTGTCTTGATTGACGAGTCTGCGCGGAAGATAAAAATCTGGAGTCATGGTAAAAAATCGAAATGGATAGTGATTAACTGCACCCGTTTTCAGGCGCCATTTAATTTTAATTCAACCGCAGTACTGGTTTTCTTTCTGAAGATACTACGTCATTTCGCGATCAGAGTAAGCGTTCCTAACGTTCAAGGCAGGGTCCGCTTAGGGAGGCGTCGGGTGACATAGTGGAAAGGCGCATATTGCAGGGTTTCATTGGGTCAAAAATATTTTCCAAAGCCCTTGACGTCCGCGCTTTAAAAAACTACGGTCTACTGGTCCTTTCTGATTTTATCAGCAAGCTGACATAGCTATTAACCTCAATAGAGTCTTACAGAAGTTGCACAAAGTGCCTTCTTGACTCGTGTATACACTCTCTTTGGAGACTGATTATGCCTGCCTATTTTAACCTCGATACATTTTCCAGCATCCTGCGCTATCTGATTCTTGCGGCTCAAGCCAAACGGGTAGTACCGTATAACGAGCTAGAGAATGCTTTCGGCCTAAGCCATAACATGGCTGGTTTCTACGCGGGAATGGTTGGCAATTTTTGCTACGATAATAAGTTGCCACTCTTGAACTCCCTCGTCATCAATACGACAGCTTGTAAGCCCTCGGAAGGTTTTGACGCCTATTTGGACGACTCAAAAATGACTTGGGGCGATTGCTTGGCCCAATGCTGGAAGTATTTCCACCTAACAACTTCTCGTGTACATCAGGTGAAGAACTTCTCCGGTTTAACTGACTCGGTCCGGAAATGGGGTGCACAAGAGCTGTAAGTGCATAAAACATAGAACATGCAAGGGTGGCAGTTGTCGCCCTTGTATGATGTTTATCAATTTTAGCGACATGCCCGTTAAAGAGAACTCCTGATTCTAAAACGCGTTGAACGATGAATGGCCGCTGCCATCCCGTAGTTTTTAGTCTCGTAGGTCGAAGGCAAGACGTGCAGTAATTAGACGCTATTGAGGAGTATAATATTGGGGTATTTCATCGGTCTTGTTACTCTCGCAGTACTGGTTCTGTCTATCGGACTAGGGTTTGCTAACGAAAATTGGTTCACAGTCCTTGGTTTAGCAATTGTGGTCATTTCCTCTTTTACCTCAATTGCCATATCACTCAAAAATGCGAGAAGTGCTGCACAAGCAAGAAAGCTAGCCTTAGGCTTTCCTGCCGGAAATCGATGAAAGCAAATCGTATTCCTTCAAATACACAGCAGCCATAATGGGTGTGGACAACCATTCTCCAATTCAGCACCTGCAGCGGCAAATTGATGAAATTCAGAGGGTCGCAATTCAGGATGAGAAAAATTTTGTTCAACGTTTACAAATAACTGAACGCCGCATAGATATTTGTCTAGCACAAATCAGATATCACGAAGAGGCAACGCTTCCAAAAATACTGGGCCAAGGCTCAGGCACCGTCATCCTTGGTGCAATCCTCACGATAGTCGGTTCTGTGTACTTGGCTTTCGCTGATGACACCTACAAAACCTTTTCAGCACTCGCTGGCGTATTGCGTGATTTAGGTGTGACGCTATAGCTGTGAACGATCATTTTTTTGATCTTTCTTGCAGACTCAATTGATCAGCAAAGCTTAATGTGATCTCTCCCTCATTCTGGGAAAATCTCAACATGAAAAGTGAACTCCTCCTCTCCCGGGATGAAGGAAAGGGAGAGCTTTGTGAGCTCGATAACTTTCATATCAGTGCCGTCTGGATTCCAGGACGCTTTGAGTAAACCTCCATTTGAAAATTCGAGTGTCTGAACAGCGCGGTCATCCTCAGGGACCGGATTGCTCAGCTCTCCGACCAAAAAATGCGGAGACATATGCGTGCTCCAGCTTTTGAACACGTACTCAGACTCAAGATAAGGCTCAGACGGCACCCTTTCAGCGTCTGAGATAGACGCCTTCTGCGCGAGCAGAATTGCGGCTTCACGCGCATCTATCAAGGTCTGCCTTAAAGCCATGTTTTCTTGTTTTAGCTCATCAAGCTGCCTCTGCAAATGACGGATTCGATACTTCATTCCTGGGTATTGAACGGCGGCTGACCGATACGCCCCGGTTACGGTTCGAAGGCCCGTTGCTGCTAGAAGGCGCTCATGAAACTCTTCATTATCAGAATTAAATTTTATCAACATAACCATCCCCTTTAGGTACCTAAACATCAGGCTTGGATTTTTCTACACGATCAAAAGGTACCTTCATTACACTCTAAAAGGTACCTTTTTTCGTAAAAAATATCCAAAACCTTTGGGTAAAGGTACGTTTTCATGTGGGTGGTCTCAAGCGATCCCCCGCCTAGGCACGGTCCGACAATATTTTTGAGTTCAGGAATACCGCTGCTTTCAGGTGAGCCAAGGCTAAATCCATGATTGCGTCTTCACTCTCAGGCCCCAATTTGCCCGCTGCATCTATAGGCAGATAAGGCCGAGCTGGTACGTCCCCCCACAACTGTGGAAATTCCGCCCGTTCCCCGCCGAATTGCATCATCGCCGCATACGGCTTGTTGCTGCCAACCATGGCCGAACTCTCGGTCGCGTGCGTGGTTATCGATGCCGCCAAACCAGCAGCGCTGACCTGCAGGATCTGCCCCGGCCAGTGGCCGCGCTTTGCGCGGTTCTCAGTCGTGACATCGGAGAGCTCCGGCCACTCTGGGCGGCCTTCGTGTTCGAAGTTTTCCTCGGTTTGGCTGGCGAGTTCGGCTGCGATGGATTGCATCAGGGGTTTGAGGTCGCCGATGGCGTCTTCGATTTGGCTGAGGGTTTTTTGCAGGTGCTGGGTCTTCAATTCGACGGTGAACATGGACGTCCTGTTTTGGCTTTTGGGGGGACAGATAAACAGCCCCCATTGCCGAGCTTCACTGAGCGGCATCGGGGGCGCTGCGAGATGTCATTCGGGCGTCATCAGCACCGCCAACGTCATCTTGATGAACTCTTCATTCTTATCAATCGTGCTCAGCGATCCACGAACGCTGTTAGCAAAATCTGCATTGCCGGTTTTTTCAGCGAGACGAGCGAGGTCCATGATTGCAGCCTCTAGCGCTAACTGGTTTTCGTTAATTTTAAAAAGCAGGCTAGGTAACAGATCTGAATTGGCCATGGCTTTGATTCCTTTCGACAGTTAGTGATGTTGTTGGGTGGCTTGACCATTTTGGTGGTGCCCTAACCATTTCGAACCTGTTAGAACTACTAGTTTTTTAGACGATTTAATGTCGACCTCGATTCAGAAAATGCATATCTACACCTCATAAAACCCTTCTTACATTGGCGCGATCGTTGGAGTTTTCCCGCAAAAATTTATGGTTTTCGGATGATTTCTTGAGTTCGATTTGTGAAGAGATTGTTTGCGGCGGTGTTTGGTCCACCGCTATCGCGAGCAGGCTCACTCCTACAGGGATCGTGTTGTGTCAGCTCAGGTGGGGTTGCCGCTTGTTTTGTGTTTTAGGGTTTGGGTCAGGCCGGTGCCGGAGGCGTGGTTGAAGCCGGGGTCGGTTCGGAAGGTGATGTTGTGGCCTTGGGCGTTGGTGAGGCGTAGGCCGGTGACGGTGGCGGTTCGGATTTCGCCGGTGTGTTTGTTGAGGCCGGTTTCTATGGTTTCGGTGAAGGTACGGCCTTGGCTGGTTTGGACGGTGAGGCCTCGGCGTTTGACGGCGGCTTCGGTTAGGGCGACGACGCGGCAGCGGCAGTTGAAGCCGTTGGGTGGGTAGATGAATTGCCAGATGGGGTCGTCGTGGCGGAAGACTTGGCCGTGGAGTGCGCGGTGGCTGGGGCGGGTTTTGCCGTCGAGGGTGGCGACGAGCATCCAGTACGGGTGGGTGTCGGTGGTGGCTTCCATGCTGGTTTTGCGACCGGCCATGTAGGCGCTTTGCAGGTTGGTTTGGTAGATGGTTTTTAGGCGGCGTGGGCTGCCGAGTTGGACGGGTTCGGCGGTGCCCTCGGTGTTGACGATTATTTGTTTGCCCCACCAGCCTTGGGCTTGCAGGGTGGGTGTTAAGTGAGCGGTGAATTGTTTGAGGGTCTGGCCTTGTTGCAGGGCCGTTTCGAGGGCGGCGCGGATGTCGGAGAGCAGGTCCAGGCGCATGGCTTTGGCGACGGTGAAGGCTTGGTGGTGGGCGTGGTCGAGTTGGTCTTGCCAGTGCCAGGTGATGGCGTAGCCCTTGGCTTTTAGGTAGGCGATGGCGTTGGCGGGTTCCAGGTCGAAGATGGCTTGGAGGTCGAGGGGGTTGAGGGTGTTGGTGTGGGTGGCCATGTCAGTCTTCTCTGTCGGCGATGGCGCTGAGGCGGCCCCAGGTGTTGGCGATGACGTTGAGTTGGGTGAGGTGTTGTTGGAGGGCTTGGCTGTCCATGTGTGGGTGGGCTTCGGCGAGTAAGCCGAGGGCGTGTGTGGGGTCGGGGCTTTGCTGCAGGGCTTGGATCAAGGGGGCGATGGCTTGCTCGGTGTGTTGTTGCAGGGTTTCGGGCGGCAGGCTGTTGATGGCGTGGTCGAGGGCGGTTTGGTCGGGTGCGGGCCTGTGGGTGGGTTCGGCGAAGGCCGGTGCGTTGGCGGTGGATGGGGTTTGTTGGAGGTCGCCGTCTTGCAGGTTGTAGGTGCGTTGCCAGTAGGCGTTGCTGAATTTGACGCCGGATTCGGTGAGGGCTTTGTCGCGTTGGGCGAGGCTTTTGTCGATTTCTTCTTGTTGCCACAGTTGGTAGTCGGGGGCTGCGATGTGGGGGCCGAAGTTGAGGTCGACGACGTGGCGGATGCAGGCGTTGAGTGCGGCGGCGACGATGCTGGCGTCGCCGTCGCGGATGTCTTGGGTGACTTCGGCGCCGGCGGTGGCGCTGGCGCGGTTGCTGTCTTTTTCGGTGGTCTGGTTTTGGCCGAGCATGGCGACGTTGATTTCGCTGCGGCAGTACTCGAGCAGTTGGCGGTAGACGTCGGCGCTGCCGGCTTTGCCGGCGGCTTCGATGATTTGGACGCTGGCGTCGTCGGGAATGGCGGCGACGGCGTCTTGGACCATGGCTTCGAGGCTGTCGAGCAGCAGGTTGGTTTCGTCGTCGGTGGCACCGCGTGGGTGTTTGCCGATGACCCAGGGGCTGCCGTATTTTTCGGTGAATTGAACCCAGTATTTTAGGCCGCCGCGCATGAAGGTGGCGGGCCAGAAGCACATGCTGAGGTCGGGGAAGCCGTAGGGGTTGGCGTAGGTGGCGTCTTGGCGGGCGACGATGATGCGTTGCGGGTCGCAGGGTTGGCCGTCGGGGCCGGCGTCTTTGGCACGAAAGCGCAGTGCGTTGTGCTGGTCGTAGTAGAACCATTCGGCGGGTTTGCCGAGCAGGTCTTGGGGCACGAGGTGCCGGCCGAGGGGCTGCCACATGAGTTCGAGGGGTTGGTAGCCGTATAAGGGGGCGTCGAGCAGTTCGCGCAGGATGCGGTCGAGGTCGAGGTCGGCGAGCCAGTCGCTGATGAAACGTTCGATTTTGGGGCTTGCGTCACCGCGTTTTAGGCCGCGCTCGAGTGAGAGGACGGCGGCTTTGCGGCGGCGGATGTTGCCACCTACGAGTGCGCTGCTGCGCAGGTCGCGGTAGACCTTGATGTCTTTGCCTTGGGCTTTGAGGATGGGGTCGGGGTTTGGCAGGTGGGCGCCGAAGGTGGCTGTTTCGGCTCGGCTGCGGGTGGCGATGTGGCGTTTGAGTGCGGGGTTGCGTTTGGCTTCGGTGAAGCTGACGAATTCGGTGGGACTGATCCATAGGCCTTGGTTGTTCATGCGTACCCTTGGGTGATGCGTGGGCCCTGGCGTGGGCGCCGTGATTTGACGGTGATGGGGCCACAGGCGACTTCGAGTGTGGCGAAGTGGGCCAAGGCGCCGGCGCCGGCGAAGTCGCCGTGACGATGGAGGTCGGGGTCTTTTAGGTCTTGTTGGCGGGCTTTGCTGATCATGGGGATGCCGTCGATGGTTTCGATGGCGCGCAGGTCTTGGTGTAAGGAATCGTCACGCGGCAGCGTGAGGTGCGCGTCTTCGAAGAGTTGGACGAATTTGGGCATCCAGGCGCCGTACCAGGTGCGGCTGATTTTCACCTGGTGGATGCGGTTGTGGCCGAAGGTGTCGGCGGTTTCTTCGGCGAGGGTTTCACCGTTGCCGGTGGCGTCGAGGGCGGCGCCGATGAAGCGTGGCAGCCCGCGCAGCAGATAGAAGAGGATTTGTTTTTGCTGGCGGGTGGGCACTTTGTGCAGTTCGATGACGAAGGGTATGTCGCGGTGCCGGGTTTGGTCGACGGACATGGGGCAGATGATGGAGAAGTCGCGGTGCCGGGCGTAGTCCATGCCGAGGAAGTGACGCAGGGTTGGCGCGAGTGCTTGGCGCATGACGGAGCTGAGGTGGCGGTCGATCCAGTCGCTTACGTAGGCTTCGCGGCGGTGGATGGGTTGTTGGGTGAAGGTGTCGTCGAGGGCCAGGCGCAGGACGCTGCGGCCGGGGCGCATGGCTTCGTCGATCCAGACGCCGGGGATGCAGACGCCGTTGCCGTCGCGGGGGATGGCGTCGAGTTCTTCGCGCATTTGCGCTTTGCGCGGGCCGTAGGCGTTGCGGATGTTTTTGTACCAGGTGTGTTTGCCTTCGGCTGTTGGCGGCTCCCCGGCCATGTAGCAGACGCGTTCGTAGAGGCCGTTGGCGACGGCGTCGTCGAAGGTGGCGCGGTAGACCTGGGCGCTGTCGCCGTAGCGTTTGTCGCGGATGTCGCTGACCATTTGGTTGAAGGCGTTGGCTTTGCCGTTGTGGGTGCTGATGATGACGATGCGCCCGCCCCAGATGAGCAGCGCGGTGGCGGCGTCGAGGACGGCGCTGACGTTTCGGTGGAAGGCGGCTTCGTCGATGATGACTTTGCCTTGGAGGCCGCGGACGCTGGCGGGGTTGCTGGAGAGCGCGACGATTTTGAAGCCTGAGGCGTAGCGGATGCGGTAGGCGTTGATGTGGCGGGTGTGGCCGGTTTCGTCTTGGTCCTGGAATAGAAACTCTTCGATCTGGCTGGCGCCGGCGGCTTGGGCTTGGGCCATGACGCGGCTGAATTTGGCGCAGTAGCCGATGAATTCGAGGCCTTTTTCTTTGGTGTCGCCGATGTAGTAGCAGTCCATGCCGGCGGCGGCTTTTTGGGAGGCGGCGGTGATGACGCTGTCGAGGGCTTCGGCGAAGGTGATGCCGGTGCGCCGGCCTTTTTCGCAGAGTTTGATTTGGGCGTGGATGGCGAGCCATTGACTTTGGTGGGCCATGAGCAGGCCTTGGGCTTGTGGGTTGTGGGTTGTAGCCTTCGGGGATCTGGCGAACGCTGGGTGGCAGTTCGTCCCATTCGATGACGCGCAGTGTGCTGGCGGCTGGGGTCATGGTTTGACGCCGAGGAAGGTTTGGCGCCAGTACTGGGCTTGGTCTTCGGTCATGCCTTTGGCTTTGACGGCGTTGTCGAGGGCGGCGGCTTGTTCTTGCAGGAGGCGTTGGCGGGTGGCGTGTTCGATGGCTTGGCGTTCTTTGACGCTGAGGGTGCGGGCTTCCATGGTGGCTTTGGCGGCGCGGGCCAGGGCGCTGATTTCGGCGATGGTGATGTCGTCTTTTTCGTGGGCGCCGAGGGCGGCTTGGTAGGTCAGGGTCGAGATGGCTTCGATGAGGAGGACGCCGGTTTTGTCGGTGGCGTCTTCGCCGAAGGCGCCGACGAAGGCTTCGGCCATTTGCCGTTGTTGGCGGGCTTTGTCGGTGAGTTGGTCGAAGCCGATTTTGAAGCGGCTGAGGGCGCTGCGGCTGGGCGGCGTTGCGCTGGGGAAGCGGGCCTGGAGGTCGGCGAGCATGGCGTCGAGGGTGTGGCGGTCTTCGCGCAGGAGTTTGTGCAGGTAGGCTTTGACGTCGGCGGGCAGGCGGTTGATGGTGGATTTGCCGGCCATGGTCAGGCGCCCGGCCGTTGGATGCCGGGGACGCGGGCGCGGCCGGCGGCGATGTCTTGGCCGCGTTCGGTGAGGGTGGCGACGAGGATGGGGCCGATGTCGTTGAGGGTGATGGCGCTCTGTTCGGCGAGCCAGTGGAGTTCGGTTTTGGTCTGGTCGCGGCTGGTGCTGTGGCCGTGGTGGTCGAGGGCGGTGTTGAGGACGGAGCTGTTGGCGCGGTAGCCGGGCATGTCGGCGAGCAGGCGCAGGAGGACGAGGCGGATGTCGTGGCGCAGGTAGTCGGTGTAGGTGTTCATGGTTTTTCTCGCAGCAGGTAGTCGTTGATGCGGTCGAGGGCGCGGGCCAGTGGGCTGAGGGCGTCTTTGACGCCGGTGAGTTCGGCGCGGATGGCTTTCATGTCGCCGAGCAGGTCGGCGATGGCGCTTTGGTCTGGGAGGTGGCGGACGTGTTCTTCGAGGGCGACGATGCGGGTGTTGAGCTGGAGCAGTTGGTGGGCGCTGGCGGCTTGGCGTTTGGCGAGCCAGGTGTAGAGGCTGAGGGTGGCGAGGATGAGCCATTCGGCGATCTGCAGGCCGGTGTTGAGGTCTTGGTGGGTCATGGGGTGCCCCGGTGGGTTTCGGGGGTGTTGCGGGGG
>NZ_JSFK01000049.1 GCF_000783395.1 Pseudomonas chlororaphis
CCTCCGGCCTGCGCGGCGTGCAGACCGGCGACGGAGGCCAGTACCAACGCGCGGGCGGTGGCGAGCATTTGCTCACTGGCCCAGTGTAGAGAGCCGCAGTGTTCCGGGCGGGTGGCAGTGGGGGCTTGGTGGGCGAGGGCTTCGGCGCAGTTGAGGTAGACGCTGGCGTGTTCGAGGGCGTCGAGGAGGGGGATATCGGGTTGGACGGTGAAGAGGTGGTGGGCGACGTGGTCGCAGGGGGCGAAGGGGGTGGGTTTTGTGGTTGGATCGGTCATCGGTGTAGCTCCTTAGTCATCAAGAGCTGCCACCAGATCGCCGTCAAACGAATGGGTGGCAACTGTGCGCAGGTTGACGGACCGGTCTAAGGTACCCGGCGCACTCGAAAGTGCCCCGCACACAGTCACCATTTAGCTTTGTTTCAAGCACGCGAGCGCGCTAGCAAAGTTGGAGAACAATGCACACCTTAAAAACCGCCGAGCCGTCAAACCCGATCACGAATGAGTCGTGACAGGGCGCGAGGATAGGGAGTGAGGGCAGGGCAGTCAACCGCTGCAGTCTGCCGGAGTTTGGCGGGATTCTTTGTAGGGGCAAGGCTATGCACTTTGACAATCTGTCAGTTTCCTCCGACAAAAAAAGATCGCAGCCAGCAGCAGTTCCTACACTGAATCGCTTAGGAGTTACTGAAGGCTGCGATCTTCGATCAGAAATGCAGATAACGTGGTCTGGCCCCGTTTAGCCCATTAGAACCCGAGCCCAAGGCGCACAAGCCGGC
>NZ_JSFK01000005.1 GCF_000783395.1 Pseudomonas chlororaphis
AGGCGCAAGAATTTGTAGCCTCAAAGGCGTGTCTGGAGGTGTTTTTTAAACGCCTTCGTTTAAATCGAAGAATTGCGCCAAATCTTACGGCCCTTTCGCGGTCAGCAGAACAATCTCGATCAAGTCCCGGTGTCTGAGTCACTGGTTGAAAGTAAAAAAATCTGTCCCCCTTTTCTGTTCCCCTTTTCTCGCGGACCGATAGGTTCGCCTGGACTCACTCCGTCGCGGTATCAATCACCGAGATTGTGCCGCTAATAACATTGCACACATAACCGCGGGTACCGCCCGGGCTGACGGCAATTCTGGACGGCGCGATCCCGACCGGGATGTTCGTCAAAACTTGGTTCGTAGCCGTATTAATCACTGAAACCGAGTTCCTCTGTTGATTGCTGACATACAGGCGGGTACCGTCAGGGCTGACGGCTATCCCCTCCGGGATACCCTCGAGTGGGATGTTCGTCAGGACTCGATTTGTCGCGGTATCAATCACTGAGACCGTTCCGCCGGCGACATAAGCGCGGGTACCGTCCGGGCTGAAGACAACTGCGTTCACAGAGTCCCCGAGCGGAATGGTCGTCGAAACTCGATCCGTCGCTGTATTAATCACCGAGACCGAGCGGCTGTCGGTGTTACAGACATAACCGCGGGTACCGTCCGGGCTGATAGCGACCCCCCTCGGCTGGTATTCGACAGGAATTTTAGTCAGTACTCGATCCGTCGCAGTATCAATCACCGAAACCTCGTGAAGAAGTAGGTTGCAGACATAAACTCGGGTACCGTCGAGGCTGACGGCAATCCCCTCCGGATAGAAGAAGCCTGAAATCACCTTCAGGCGCCGGTTTGTCGCAGTATCAATCACCGTGATGTTGTGAGCGTCAGAGTTGCTGATGTAAGCCCGCATACCGTCTGTACTGACAGCAATTTCGTACGGATGGTACACGTCCGGGATGTTCGTCAGGACTTGATTAGTCGCCGTATCAATCACCGAAACGGTGTTGCCATGAAAGTTACAGACATAAGCGCGGGTACCATCCGGGCTGAAAGCGATCCCGATCGGCCTCTCCCCGACCGGAATGCTACCAACCGGCCCCAGCCCCGTAACGGTTACAGTTGCGCTGGCGGTCTGACTACCACTGGCGGCGCTCAAACTGTAAGAGCCGGTGCTGAGCCCCCCTTTGACGCCGCTGACACTGACTCTGCCGTCATCGCCAGTGATGAAGTCACGTTGGCCGCTGCCGCCATCGGCGTAGGTAAAGTTGGCCGGGAGAGTCAGGCTGAGCTTTTCCCGGGGGACGGGGGTGTTACTGCTGGTACTGAGAAGCAACTCAACATTCTTGAGCCGGCCAGCCGGGGCGATGGTGTAGGGCGCGTTGGTGAAGGTTGGCATGCCGTATTCTATTGTGCTGACCGTATAGATTCGCACCGGGAAAATAACCGCAGTATCCATGTTATTGGTTTTATCCAATGATGCCTTGAACCCCACCTTCAATTCGCTCCCATGCGGCAAATCTTTCAGATAACTATAAGGCGCAGTAACCGTGTAATAGCCCTGATCGAGCCATGCCTGATGCACGACATGTTTGTCTCCTGTGAGTAGGGCGCAGTCATGCGAAGCACCGTCGGCTTTCTTGCCTTGCAGCTTTAACTCGACGGGTTGACCAACAGCACCAAGGGGCCAGATGTTGGTACGAATCGAGGCGCCGTTGACCAATGCAGTGATGTCCAACTCCGGCCCCTCTCCATTGTTCGGTGCCTCGGTGATCCAGGATTTTTCCAGCGCACTTTCAGGCATCGGCAACACCGTGACAGTGCAGGAGCGAGAGGGTACCGGTTGATTGTCACCACGTATCACGATGTAGCTCACTGTCACCGATTTACCGAGGTTGTACGCCACCACCGAATTAGGCATTGGTACGTCCTTGTCTTCCTGCGCAGTTACATCCACAGGCCCGACCGTTTTGCTACCTTCTCCGGGAGTACCCGTCCAGGTCACTTTGACTTGGGTGCCGATCATGTCGTCATAAGCTGGCACTACTGCAGTCAGTGTGTCCTTGGCCGCAAACGGATCCAGAACGTTGCCGGTTGCCTCTTTGATTTTCGGTGGTTCAAGTTCAATGCGCTTGCCTTCTACCTGCGCTGTGGCTGTGTTCGAAGCGCCAATGAGATCTCCACCTGGACGCCTCAACTCGAAGAAAACTTCCACACTGCTATCGGCAACGATCCGGTCATTGGGCACGCTGACAATGCATGGCTGAAGCACACCAAAGTTCGCCGTGATCTTGCCGGGAATCGTCAGATCAACATCCGACGCGCTGGAACGGTAAGTCACCAATACGTCGTCATCTTTCTGATAGATCGGCGCTTGCGGAATGATAACCACCAGTAGCGGTCGACCTTGTAGTTTGTCAAGGTCGATGATTGTCGGATCATCCATATCGTCGTCGGGATCTTCTCGCAGGATCGGTTTATCCAGCGTGAGGCGATCAAGATCAACGTTCGCCCGGATAATCTTCGACCAACGCCGTTTATGCGCAGCGTTGAGCAGTTGATCAATCACGGTGTAAGAGAACGGGCAGTTGTCCTGGCTGCCTACCAGTTCGAACTGCTCACGATCAATCAGTGCCACAAACGATGTACCCACCTCGCCAGGTTTTACCGTGAAGTTGAAGCGCTCGTTGCCGATTTGCACCGTGACTTCGTCGTGAGCCTTCATGTGCGAATAAGCGAGGGTGAGGGGGACTTTGTTGTCGATCTTGTCTTTGTCGATGTTCGCCGGATCCCCCCATTCGGCCGGCAGGCTGATGCCCAAACCCGGATGCTCGCCATTACCCGGTACATCATTGCCACCGGGCAATGTCGCGCTATAAAGCGCCCATAACTCGGTGGATTCGTCTTGATTATCGGAATGCCTTTTCAGTTTGTACTGGATGACGTTGGTAACCCCGTCACGCAAGTCGGACTGGAACATATTGAAGGCGATGATTTCATTGCCGACTTCCTGAGGAAGGCCGATCTGCACGCCATTGAGCCAAAGGGTGATTTCATCGTATTGATCGGGATCCAGCGGCGGATCGACCAATACCTGAACCGCCGCAGCGAACGTGCCGTTGTCGCGACGCACCTCCTTGAATATCCCCAGCGGCACCCCCTGCACCGGCACACCGGCGGGTGGCGTTTCATCGCTGATGACACCGTTGGTGGCCAAGGCGATTTTGGCGGGATAGAGCGCTTGCGTCTCGTTGCGTGAGCGAGTGATTGCCATGGGACACCTTCCTGGTGGCTGGCCAGAAGGAGTGCTGGCCGGGATCGGTTGATCAGACACCGGGGCGGGGAAGGCTGGCTACTGTCAACTCTGACAGGTGGCGACGAACGGTAGGGTGTGGGGGAGGTTAAAAAAACCGGGGTTATACGTATCTGCGGCCATGAAAAAGGGGCCTTTCCAGGCCCCTTCGGTATTACTGCTCCACCGCGTCGGCGACGGTGGTATCGGGTTTCTTCGGCTTCATCAAACTGAAGTCGATCAGCGCACGTTGATTTGTCTGGTATGGATCGCCGATCAGCAGTGGCCGCGCCTTGAAGCTGTCACTGACCAGGCTTTTGCTGCGGTCGAGTTCATCGAAACTCAAACCGGCGAGGTCGGCCCAGGTGTGGATCAAGTGCGAGCTGCTGTACGGGCGGTCGAGATCACCGGCGAAATTCCAGTCATGGTTGGCTTTCCACTTCGGCGAAGCCCAGGCCATGAACGGGATGGTGTACATCGGCGCGGTCGGTTTGTTTTCGTTGCGGCCCAGGGTCTTGTGGCCCACCGAGTCGAACACGTCTTCTCCGTGGTCCGAGAGGTACAGCAGGAAGCCGTTCGGGTCGGATTTGGCGTAATCCTTGATCAGGCTCGACACCACGAAGTCGTTGTACAACACGGCATTGTCGTAGCTGTTGTAAGTCGGTACCTGATCGTCACGCACGCCGGGTGGCACGCCGTTGCGGTCCTGAAACTTGTCGAACGTCGGCGGATAGCGGTACTGGTAGCTCATGTGCGTGCCGAGCAAATGCACAACGATGAGTTTGCGCGGTGCCGCGTCAGTCAGGGCCTTGTTGAACGGCTCGATCACGTCACCGTCGTACTGCGCGGCGTTCTGGTTGCGGTTGTTGTTCAGGTACACCTGCTCGTCGGCCTGTTCGGAGAACGTGGTGAGCATGGTGTTGCGCTTGGTCATGGTCTGCTGGTTGGTGATCCAGAAGGTCTTGTAGCCCGCCTGTTTCATCACGCTGACCAGTGAAGGCGTCGACAGGTACAGGTCCGGATGCTCTTCGTCAGCGAAGGTCAGCACCTGCTGCAACGCCTCGATGGTGTACGGGCGCGGGGTGACGACGTTGTCGAACACCGCCAGTTGATCCTTGAGCTTGTCGAGTTCCGGCGTGGTGTTGCGCTGATAGCCGTAGAGGCTCATGCGCTGACGGTTGGTCGATTCGCCGATCACCAGCACCAGGGTCTTGGGCTGATCAGCCGTGGCGTCCTTGAGGTTTTTCAGCGGCGCGATCTTGCTCACGTTGTGCAGCATGCCCTGCATGTCGGCGAGGGTTTCCTGGTAACGGTGATAGGCCACGACCATCTGCCATGGCACTGCTGGCTCGATGCGGGTTTCGAATTTCTCGAAGCCTTGGGCGAAGGAGCCCATGCGCATCGTTTGTTTGACCAGCGGATAACCGATCACCGCAATCAGGATTGCCATCGCTGCGACGAATGCGCGGCCACGGGGCATGTACACCGGGCGCAGACGCGTCCACAGGAAGTACGCGAACGCGGTATGGGCGAGGAACGCTGGCACCATCCACCAGGCAAAGTACTGAGTCATGTACTCGCCGGCTTCGGACACGTTCGACTCGAACATGATGAAGATGACGCTCTGGGAGAATTCCTGCTCATAGATGAAGAAATAGCCCAGGCTGGCCATCGAGCAGGCCCACAGCACCACGCCGATGATGGCGGCGAGCAGTTTGGTGCGCTTGGGGAACAGCAACATCGGCGCCAGCCAGATCGCGCTCATGACGAACGCCTGACGGAACCCGGTAAAGCCCGAGGTGCCGGTCAGCTGAATCAGCAGTTGGGTGATACCCGAGAAGTACCAGAAGAAAACAAACAGCCAGAGAAAACCGGCCCAGTCGAAACCTGTCGCAGTCGTTTTGCTGCGTTTGAACAATGCCATTCGGCGCTCCAGCTCACTCGTTACAACCACCGCCGGAACATCCATGAAACCGACGAACGGAGGCCGTACACGCAGGTACGGCCAGAATGGGGGCGGAGTATTACGAAGAGAATGTGAAAAGTTTGTTAGTTGGCTAAAGCAGCCAAGGCTAAACGTGTCGGGAACAGCGGGTGCCGTTCCCGGTAAGGCGGGGGATCAGGCGTGGGGATGACGCTGAACGACCGGCAAAGGTTGCGGCTGCGCACCTTGGGTCAACAGGCGCAGTTGCGCCAGTTCCTGTTTCAATTGGTCGCGTTCGTCTTTCAACTGACGCAATTCATCGCGACGAATCGTCACGTACAGGGTTTGTGGCGGCATTGCTGTGTGTACTGTGCCCATTGCTCACCTCGCAAATGGCGTGCATCAACTGTAGGTCGTCCCGGCTTGCGGTACAGATCTACTATCGGCGCCGATTTTGATTTCTTTTGCCTGTGAATGGAACTTTTTTATTTTTCATGGTCGGTGTGTCTTCTGCATGATTCGGGGCGTTATCAGTCTGGATCGGGCACAATGCCCGGAAACTTCATCGCAACGCTCTGGACTAACCTCCATCAGTCGCGTTGGGCTATAACCCATGACACACATTTATTTGTAGTAAGGAGCATCAGCACATGCAACTCGGGATTATTGGACTGGGCCGCATGGGCGGCAATATTGCGCGACGTCTGATGCTCAACGGTCACACCACCGTTGTTTACGACCGCAATACCGCTTTCATCGATAACCTGGTCGCCGAGGGCTCCACCGGCGTCGCCGACTTGCCGGCACTGGTTGCCGGCCTGGCCAAACCGCGCGCGGTCTGGGTCATGCTGCCGGCCGGCGCGCCGACCGAAGACACCATCAACACCCTGAGCACACTGCTTGAAGCCGGAGATACCATCATCGACGGCGGCAACACCAACTATAAGGATGATATTCGCCGGGCCAAGACCCTGAATGAGAAGGGCCTGCACTACATCGACGTCGGCACCTCCGGCGGCGTCTGGGGCCTGGAGCGCGGCTATTGCATGATGATCGGCGGCGACGCTGAAACCGTGCAGCGCCTCGACCCGCTGTTCGCCGCACTGGCGCCGGGCATGGGTGACATCCCGCGCACCAAGGATCGCAAATCCGATGACCACCGCGCCGAACACGGTTACATCCACGCCGGTCCCGCCGGTGCCGGGCACTTCGTGAAGATGATTCACAACGGCATCGAGTACGGCATGATGGCCGCGTTCGCCGAGGGCTTCGACATCCTCAAGACCAAGTCCAGCGAGCGCCTGCCGGAAGATCAGCGTTTTGATCTGAACGTCGCCGACATTGCGGAAGTGTGGCGCCGTGGCAGCGTCGTGTCCTCGTGGTTGCTCGACCTGACCGCCGATGCGCTGGCCAGCGATCCGAAGCTCGACGGTTTCTCCGGCTCGGTTGCCGACAGCGGCGAAGGTCAATGGACCATCGAAGCGGCCATGGAACAAGCCGTGCCGGTACCGGTGCTGTCCAACTCGCTGTTCTCGCGCTACCGCTCGCGCGGTCAGGGCACGTTTGGCGACAAGATTCTTTCGGCCCAGCGCTTCGGCTTCGGCGGCCACGTGGAGACACCGAAGAAATGACCCATACGATCCGCAGAAAATCCAAGGCAGAACCCGCACCACCGACCACGCTGTTTCTGTTCGGTGCCCACGGCGACCTGGTCAAGCGCTTGCTGATGCCGGCGCTGTACAACCTCAGTCGCGACGGCTTGCTTGACGACAATCTGCGGATCGTTGGCGTTGACCACAACGCCATTACCGATGAAGCCTTCGCGCAAAAGCTCGAAGACTTCATCCGCACCGAAGTGGCGGCGAAAGTCGGCAAGGGCGATCAGATGCTGGATTCGGCCTTGTGGGCCAAGCTCGCCAAAGGTATCAGCTACGTCCAGGGCGACTTCCTGGACGACAGCACTTATTCCGCGCTGGCGGCGAAAATCGCCGACAGCGGCACTGGCAATGCGGTGTTCTACCTGGCCACCGCGCCGCGTTTCTTCAGTGAAGTGGTGCGCCGACTGGGCGCCGCGAAACTGCTGGAAGAAACCCCCGAAGCGTTCAGACGGGTAGTGATCGAGAAGCCGTTCGGCTCCGATCTGCAAACCGCCGAAGCGTTGAACGCCTGTCTGCTCAAGGTGATGTCCGAGAAACAGATCTATCGGATCGACCATTATCTGGGCAAGGAAACCGTACAGAACATTCTGGTCAGCCGGTTCTCCAACAGCCTGTTCGAAGCCTTCTGGAACAATCACTACATCGACCACGTGCAGATCACCGCCGCCGAAACCGTCGGTGTCGAAACCCGTGGCAGTTTTTACGAACACACCGGCGCACTGCGCGACATGGTGCCCAATCACCTGTTTCAGTTGCTCGCCATGGTCGCCATGGAACCGCCGGCCGCGTTCGGTGCTGACGCAGTGCGAGGCGAGAAGGCCAAGGTTGTTGGCGCGATCCGCCCTTGGACCACTGAAGAGGCGCGGGCCAACTCGGTTCGCGGCCAGTACAGCGCCGGCGAAGTCGATGGCAAGTCGCTGAACGGTTATCGCCAAGAGCCTAACGTTTCGCCTGACAGCAGCACCGAAACCTACGTTGCACTGAAGGTGATGATCGACAACTGGCGCTGGGTCGGCGTGCCGTTCTACCTGCGCACCGGCAAGCGCATGAGTGTGCGCGACACCGAGATCGTCATCTGCTTCAAACCGGCGCCGTACGCGCAATTCCGTGACACCGAAGTCGACGAGTTGCAGCCGACTTACCTGCGCATCCAGATCCAGCCGAACGAAGGCATGTGGTTCGACCTGCTGGCCAAACGGCCGGGACCGGCGTTGAACATGGCCAACATCGAGCTGGGTTTTGCCTACAAAGACTTCTTCGAGATGCAGCCTTCGACTGGTTACGAAACGCTGATCTACGACTGCCTGACGGGCGATCAGACGCTGTTCCAGCGTGCCGATAACATCGAGAACGGCTGGCGTGCGGTGCAACCGTTCCTCGACGCCTGGCAGCAGGACGCCAGTGTGCAGACCTACGCCGCCGGTGAAGACGGCCCGCAAGCTGCCGAAGATCTACTGACTCGCGATGGTCGCGTCTGGCATGGCCTGGGATGAGTGACTTGCCGAAACAACCTGTCCGTTTTCTGCTCAGCGACATGGACGGCACGCTGTTGCTGCCCGATCACACGCTGAGCCAGCGCACCATTGATGCGGTGCGTTCGCTGCGTGAGGCCGGCGTGTTGTTCAGCCTCGCCACGGGGCGACCGCCGAAAGCCATGTTGCAGCAGATCGAAGCCTTGGGCGTTGATCTGCCGACAGCGGCGTTCAATGGCGGCACTATCGTCAATCCGGATGGCAGTTTGCTGGTCGCGCATTACCTACCGGCCACCACCGCGCTGATTGCGCTGGCAACGTTCGCCGATCAACCGGATGTGGAAATCTGGGTGTTTAGCGGTGGTGACTGGTTGCTCAAGGATCCTCACGGGCCAATGGTGCCGCGCGAACAGCATGGTCTGGGTTATCCGCCAGTGGTGGTGGAGAGTTTCGAGCCGTATCTGGAGCGCATCGACAAGATCGTCGCGACCAGTAACAACACTGAACTGTTGATCGAGCTTGAGGCGCGTCTGTTGACCAAGGTTAACGGCATGGCACAAGTGTCACGCTCGCAACCGGTGTATCTCGATGTCACGGCGCTGGAGGCCAACAAAGGCACGGCGCTGGCGACGCTGGCCGCGCATCTCGGGGTCCCACTGGACCAGACCGCGGCCATCGGCGATGGCGGCAACGACCCGGCGATGTTTCATTGCGCAGGCCTGTCGATTGCCATGGGGCAGGCGGAGGAGTCGGTAAAGCGCCAGGCCGACGTGGTCACCGCGCCGAACACCGAAGACGGCGTGGCCCAGGCGATCGAGAAATACATCCTCCCTCGCTGAACACACGCAAAACCAAATGTGGGAGCGAGCCTGCTCGCGAAAGCGGTGTGTCATTCACGTTGTTGTGTCTGACACTCCCTCTTCGCGAGCAGGCTCGCTCCCACAGGTTTATTCAGTGTTTGTCAGAGCCAGTAGCTCACGGCATACCAGCCCAACAACCCCATGACGAATGTGTACGGCAACGCCATCCACACCATCCGCCCGTACGACAGGCGCACCAGCGGCGCGATCGCCGAGGTCAGCAGAAACAGAAACGCAGCCTGACCATTCGGCGTCGCTACACTTGGCAGGTTGGTGCCGGTGTTGATCGCAATCGCCAGCGTCTCGAAATGCTCACGACTCATGTGCCCGGCGAGGAACGCCTGTTTCACTTCGGTGATGTAAATCGTCGCGACAAACACGTTGTCACTGATCGCCGACAGCAAACCGTTGGCAATAAACAGCATGCCCGGTTGTTGTTCGACCGGCAGCGCCAGCACCCACTGAATCAGCGGCGCAAACAGCTGTTGATCGTGAATCACCGCCACCACCGCAAAAAACACTACCAGCAACGCCGTGAACGGCATGGCGTCCTTGAATGCACTGCCCAAACGGTGCTCGTCGGTGATCCCGGTAAACGCGGTGATCAACACAATCACCATCAAACCGATCAGGCCGACCTCCGCGATGTGAAAGGCCAGGCAGCCGATCAGGATCAGTGCCGCAGCGCCTTGCACCAGCAGCGCAGCGCGTTGGCGAGCAGTACGTTCGGCGTTGTCTTCGGCGGCGTAGTTGGCCAGCACGGCGCGAACGTTATCCGGCAGCAGCGTGCCGTAGCCGAACCAGCGCAGCTTCTCCAGCAGCACGCAGGTGACTAGGCCCGCCGCCAGCACCGGCAGCGAAACCGGCGCGACTTTCTGGAAGAACTCGCCGAAGTGCCAGCCCATTTCATGGCCGATCAGCAGGTTCTGCGGTTCGCCCACCAGCGTGCACACGCCGCCCAGCGCCGTACCGACCGCGCCGTGCATCAACAGACTGCGCAGGAAGGCGCGAAATTGCTCCAGGTCTTCGTGATGCAGTTTTGGCAGGTTCTGGTCGTCAGCGAACTCACTGTCCTGGCGCGGATCATTGCCGGACGCGACGCGGTGGTAAACGGAGTAGAAGCCGACCGCCGCACTGATGATCACCGCCGTCACCGTCAAAGCATCAAGAAACGCCGAGAGAAACGCGGAGAGAAAGCAGAACATCAAAGCAAGTATCGCTTTTGAACGCACGCCCAACAGCAGACGCGAAAACAGAAACAGCAACAAGTCCTTCATGAAGTAGATGCCGGCGACCATGAACATCAGCAGCAGGATTACCGGGAAGTTGTGCACCAACTCATCGTAAAGTGCCTGCGGTGTGGTCATCTTCAATAGCAGCGCTTCGATCAACAACAAACCGCCGGGCATCAAGGGATAACACTTCAGCGCCATGGCCAGGGTGAAGATAAATTCGATCACCAACAACCAGCCGGCCGCCACCGGGCCAACCGTGAACAGCACCAGCGCATTGAGGATCAGAAAACCGACGATGGTCGCCTTGTACCAGCGTGGCGATTGCCCGAGAAAATTGTGCGCGAACGCCTGGGCCATTGAACCGGACATCGGTTGCTCCTTGTTTTATTGAAGCGCGCAAGTTGCCGGATGTGGCGGGCAAGTTCAAGGTGTTACTGGGTTTGACCGATACCTTTTTTAAACGCCTGGCAATCCGGTGACGCTGAAATGACAAAGGCCCACCGAGTCACGACTCGATGGGCCTTCTAACTGCTGCTGAAGCGTTTAGCGTAATTTCGATGAAACCACCTTGATTGCCCAAGGCTCCGAGAGCCGGTTCCCATACAGATCGGATCGTAGCCTGAAGGTGTGAGCCAAGTTTGCTTCCAGGTTCTCGATCGTTACGTAGTAAAAGCCGTACTGATTTGCGGTGAAGGGCTCCAGTTTACCGTGATAGTCGACAACACAGCCTGTTTCACCGGGGTTTGCTGTGCCAACCAATGTCACCGACCTGTCGGTCGTGGGTTCGTGATTGCCGATCAACTGAAAATTTTCATTGCCCAAGACGAATTGAATGCTGATCGGAGTTGATTCTCTGATCAGGATGTTCCACGGATCTGATTGACTATTTTCCCCTCGAGCGACGAACTCATGGCTGCCTGGCACCAGACTCTCGACTAAAGCACTCCAATGGCTACGATCATCCACATTGAGTTCTTGCTCTTCCTTGCCATTGACCAGGAGTTTCACTTTCGTGCCGGCTACACCTCGACCGACGAAGCTCAAACTACTGTGCAGAGTGCTGCCACCGGATTCGATGAGGTGACCTTCAGGATCGGTTACATAGCTGATTGATGCTTTTTCCTCTACATCCACGAAGACAGCGTATCCCGCTGACACGTTGTTTTCGGAGCTTCGCAACCTGTATTCGTGAAATCCCCGTTCCTGATTCGCCAGATAGAATCGGACGTTACCGCCTCCGTCAGCAATAACCGGGTCGCCGATCGGAATACTGTGCCTCAGTAATTCCACTTTTTGAACGGGCGCAACTATGCCGTCAATAATCAAATGAGGGCTTTTGGAAGTGCCCCCAGGCTCTATGTATTCGCCGTTGCCATTTTTGATGGTTTTTATGACGGGAATTGTGTTCATACGCTCGTCTGGATTATTCACCGCCGTACGCTGTTCAGACAAAGTCACTTGATCGTTCATATCAAAAATTCCTTTTTCGGGATGGGCGCACAGCGATCTGTGCGTATCGCAATCTGATGCCCGATCAAGGTTGACGTCTACTGTCAGAAATTACAGGTACAGCCTCATTCCCGACGAACGGTTAATAAGGTTCGCCTATGAATTCAGATACCGCGCGACCATCGCCCGATAGTTGCCATCCAGCGAATAACCACCCACAAGAATGGCGTCATCCGCTTGCACGGCCAGCGAATTGGCCGTGTCCAGACTGCGTCCCAAGCGCGTGCGCAGCCAGCCTTTGCCGTCGCCGAAGCTGTGGTCCAGACCGCCCTCACTTAAGTAACGGGCGACGATAAAATCCGCCTCAATCCCGCCAATGGTTGCGCCGACCGCGATGATGCGGCCTTCCGCCATACGTTGCGCGGCGCTCCATTGGCAGCCGCTGGGGCCGATTTCCAGCAGTTGAGGTTGGCCGCCATGGTTGTGCAGGTTCGGGCGGCCATTGGTGTGCACGCTGTACGCCATACAACGAATCGGATCGCGACTGCTGCCGAAACAGTGCAGCGCGTCGGTGGATTCAATGACCTGACTGACCTGGGCGCTTTGACCGTGTGCCTTGAACGCCATGAAACCATCCACGGCAAAGCGCTCGTCGAGGCGACCATTGGGCAGGTAGCGCGCCAATAATCCTTCCTGCGGGAAGTCGATGGAGCCTGCCACCACAATCCGCCCATCCTTCTGCACCAGCAGACTGCTCAGCCAAGTGTTGAGCAGCAAGTGGCGAATCATCACGAAGCCGCGGCCGTTGAAGGTTTCATCCAGGCTGCCGTCGGGCTTGAGGCGGATCAACATGCCGGCATGGTCGGCGAGTTCGAAGTGGTGATTGGCAATCAACAGAATGTGACCGTCGTCCTGCACGACGAAGTCGCAGGCTTCGGCACCGGGTACGCCCGGTGGCAGCCATGAGTCACGGCTGCCCATCGACAGATCGCCGGGCAGGCGCACCACCTGACGACCATTGTCACCGAAGCTCGGATCCGGCTTGCCCTGTGCATCGAACACCGCCAGCGCCGGCAAGGTGCGATGCGCGTTTTCATAATGCAGACCGGCGAGCAGGATGCGCCCATCGCGTAGCACCTGGACTTTGCCGGCGGTGGCTTCGAAGTCTGGAGCAAAGGTATCAATCACGCTGCCATGATCGGCGAAGGCCAGATCGGCAGAGCCATCGGCGAGCATCCGCGCCAGGCCGAAACGACTACCGGCGGTGATGCCGACTTTTGCCGCAACAAGGATCCGCCCCTGCGCATCAAGCGCGATATCTTCCGTCAGGCTGGACACACTGCCAGGGAAATACACTTGGGCGATGCCGGTGGTGGCAAATGTTTTATCGAGTTGACCGGCAGACGTCGGTAACGCCGGCAGCGCAAAAGTGTTCAGGGTGGACATGCACGCATCTCCTTGCGAGTTGACCTTTACCGGAAACCGGGTGGGTAACTGCATGAGCGGAACATTCAATCCCTGAACCGGGAGAAGTACAACTGTAAGAACTAACAGGTGGAGGGTCGCACTGTGCCAGAACAGTGTCTTTTTGAACCAATAGCGAGCTGGCCAAGCAGTTAAGCCTGACTAAGTTGCGAATAGTTGTACAAAAGTATGGAGGGTTAAAAAGATTACAACTAACAGAAGAGGGCGGATGACCTGATCGTCATCCGCATTACCTGCTTGTTAGTGTGGCATCGACCAGGATTGCAGTGTGTGGCCTTCTTCACTGAGTTCAGCGCGAGCCTGCTGCAGCAGTTGCTCGAGTTGCGCTGGATCGGAGTAGGCGCTGCTTGGGATCTGTTTGCGACCGATACTGTTATTGGTCCGGTCGATCACGGTCAGGCTCAGTTCGCCATTGCCGTCTTGTGGCGCCCAGGCCACGCACTGGAACGGTTTGAACGCGTGGTTGGCAATCAAAAGAGCTTCGTTGATACGGAGCGGGGCGGTCATGGGGTTTTCTCTCTGTCGTGCCCAATCAAGTGATGTGCCGTCGGTTGGGCTTACCGTTCGGCTGGTACTTGTACTGATGCACCGAACCCGTAGGCAGGTCACACAGGAAACAAAGAAATTTCAACTTTCTTTCATGGCGTTGCTTTACCGACAGGTTTTTGAAAGCTCACTGAAAGGTTAAGGCTGGGATTAGTCGATAGCTTACTAACAACTTCTGTTCTTATAACGTGTTTGCTTGTACACCTATAAGCAATCGATACAAGGCCCTGTCAAAATCTTGCTAATGTTACAGTCGGGTCTGCCAAATGACTGTTTTTACAATCATTTCTAATAATTTGGCGCCAAGGAACAGTCATGAGCGAAGCGCCTGCGTTACGACGTTTACTGGTGGTCGATCCGTGCGACGATTGCCACCGCTTATTGCCCGGATTACGCGCCGTAGGTTGGGATGTTGATAGCTGTACCCTGGAAAATGCCGCCGATCGAAGTTGTGATGTCGGCCTGCTGCGATTACAGCCGTTTCACCTCGAACGTCCCGAAGCCGTCAAGGAACTGATCAGCCGCAGCGGCACTGAATGGATCGCCGTACTCAATCAGGAAGTCCTGAGATTACAAAACGTCGGTGACTTCGTCTGCGAATGGTTTTTCGATTTCCACACCTTGCCGTTTGACGTATCGCGGGTGCAGGTCACCCTCGGCCGCGCATTCGGCATGGCGCGTTTGCGCGGGCAGGGCACGATTCACGTCGATCAGCCGGAACATGAATTGCTCGGCGACAGCAAACCGATCCGTGAACTGCGCAAACTACTCAGCAAACTGGCACCCACCGAATCGCCAGTGTTGATCCGCGGCGAAAGCGGTACCGGCAAAGAACTGGTCGCGCGCACGCTGCACCGTCAATCCCAGCGTCATAGCAAGCCGTTTGTGGCGATCAATTGTGGGGCGATTCCCGAACACTTGATTCAATCCGAGCTGTTCGGCCACGAAAAGGGCGCCTTTACCGGCGCGCATCAGCGCAAGGTCGGGCGCATTGAAGCGGCCAATGGTGGCACACTGTTTCTCGATGAGATCGGGGATCTACCGTTGGAACTGCAAGCCAATCTGTTGCGCTTCCTCCAGGAAAAGCACATCGAGCGCGTCGGCGGCAGTCAGCCAATCCCTGTGGATGTGCGCGTTCTGGCAGCGACCCACGTCGACCTTGAGGCGGCCATCGAGAAGAAGCGTTTTCGCGAAGACCTGTATTACCGGCTCAACGTCCTGCAAGTAGTCACCGCGCCTTTGCGTGAACGCCATGGCGACCTGTCGATGCTGGCCAACCACTTTTCCCACTTCTACAGTCATGAAACCGGCCGCCGCCCACGCAGCTTTAGCGAAGATGCGCTGATTGCCATGGGCAAGCATGACTGGCCCGGCAATGTCCGTGAATTGGCCAACCGTGTACGGCGCGGACTGGTGCTGGCCGAGGGTCGGCAGATCGAGGCCCGTGACCTCGGGCTGATCAGTCAGCATTCGATCGCCACACCGATGGGCACGCTGGAAGATTACAAAACCCGTGCCGAGCGCCAGGCACTGTGCGATGTGTTGAACCGGCACAGCGATAATCTCAGTGTTGCGGCTAAAGTGCTGGGCGTATCACGGCCGACGTTTTACCGCCTGCTGCATAAACACCAGATTCGCTAGATACCTGAAGATCAAAAGATCGCAGCCTCCGGCAGCTCCTACAGGGATTACATGAATCCGATGCAGGAGCTGCCGAAGGCTGCGATCTTTTGCTTTTGCTTTTGCTTAGAAGTAGTACGGGAATTTCAGGCTGAAGGAAAAGTCCGGGGCATCGTCGGTCATGCCGATGGACAGGTTGGGCACGATGGTCAGGTTGTCGGTGGCCGCAATGGTCATACCGACGTTGAAGTAACCGGCGTTGGCGTCGCTGGACACCACCGATTCCCAATCCCCGCCATCCTGTTTCAGCTTGCTCTTGCGTTGCACCAGGTCAGACACCGAGAACGACATACTCATCTTCTCGTTCAGCGCAAAGGCGATACCGGCGCCAATCTGGAAGCTGTCGCCAATGCGTACCTTGCCCGGGTTTTTCTGGTTGACGGTGGAACTGATGTCGTCGAACGACTCCTCGAGGTTATGGGTGTAGGACAGGCTGCCGAACAGCACCGCCGGGTCGAACGTCTTGACCAGCGAGATGCCCGGCGTGATCGACCAGACGCCGTTGCCGGTGGGCAGGGTGTCAGGTACAAACAGATTGGAGTTGGCATCGGTCTGGCGAAGTTTGATGCCGAACGGATCCTTGCCCGTTGGCGCCTTGACCCGCAGCGTGACCACCGCGTCCGGTGTATTGACCGACTCGTCGAGGAACTTGTAAGCAATGCCGAAGTTGACGTCGCCAATGGTGGGATCCTTGGTGACGGTTTCTTCTGTGGTGACTCCCGCCGCGCCCTCATTGCCGCCGCCCGACTGATAAGTCGATTCGCGATACACCACGGGCACGTTCAGGTCGAACTGCCAGCGATTATCGAAGTTGTAGCGGCCCGTCAGGTCGAGAGTCCAGGTGTCGGCCTTGATCCGGTCGAGGTTGATGTTGCCGAGAAAAATCGAATCCAGCGCGAGGAAGCCGTTGAGAATCAACTGGCGCGTGTCATAGCGCGAATAGGTGATGCCGGTTTCGACGCTGAACTTGCCGCCGCCGAAGAAGCCACTGGCCTCGTCGTACAGGTTGGAAACGCTCTGCGCCGGTTGCGAATCGTCCGCCAGCGATTGCCCGTAAGAAGCGCCACTGCCCCCGGCGGCGCCTCCTGATGCGGCTGCCGCACCGGTGCCGGTGGCGACGCGGTTGCCTTTCATGTCCGATGGCGATTTGGCCAAACGTTTTGGCGGTGGGGCGGCGGGTTGCTCTTCAACCTGGCGGACTCGTTGTTCAAGAACCGCCAGGGCCTTTTGTTGTACTTCGTATCGTTGTTTCAGCTCCAGAAGTTCCTGTTTCAGGGCCTGTACATCTGCATCCGGTGCTGCTTGCAGCATCGCCGCAGGAAGAAGAGTGCTCAAACACACTGCGGCACGCAGTGATACTGATCGATACATGAATAAGCCGTCCCTTTAAGCCCAATGATCGAGACTCAGCGTAGTTCAATATCCAATAGTGCGTAGTGCCCTGAGTTGACTCAGGTTGCAATCCAGTGCGCCGGCACTCATGCCGTTATTGTTCAATACGACGTTGAGTTGAGTCATGTTATTGACCACGTTGGCACTGCCCAGCAGGCGGGTGTTCTGCAGCAAACCGCCCTGGGCGACTTGTTGCAGGGCGGTGCCCTGATTGCCGGCGGCCTGAATCGCCATTTGTACGCCGCCACCGGTAGCCGAAACGGCGACACTGCCCGCAGCATTGCTGCCGCCGATGGTCTGTCCGGCCATCAGCGCCTGCCCTTGAGTGGGCACCAGCGCGGGTGCCTGATTGGCTTCCGAAACGTTGATGGCTACATTGTTGTAGGCGGTATTGCTGTCGCCAGCGGCACGCACGCTCTGCGTCACGCCCTGGCTGCTGTTGAGGCCGGCGCCACCAGTGATCGTGCCGGTACCCGCAGGAAGGGGGCTGCCGTTGCCGTGCTCCTTGATCGTTTGCACATAAAATTCGGGTCTAACCGTTGCTGCCTGAAGTTGCATCGAGGTGGCTGCCCCGATCAAATCTCCGCTGGCATTGCGCCAGGTACTGCTCATGACAATGCCGAAGCTGATAATCCGCCCCGGCATGACATAACGACCACGCAGCTCGGCGAGCTCCTGGTCCTTGATCTCTATGGGTTTGAATCCTGCATTGGCGTAGCCCGATGCGCTCGCTGCCAGGCAGGCGGCGGCCAGCCAGTATGAGGTTTTCATCTGCTGCTCCCGGGACATCCAGTCCCATTTTCTATAATCGGCGATTAAAAGAAGTCGCTCTGAATGAACCCAAAATCCATCAATTCAGCATCTTTGACCGGGTTGAAACCGTCGAGCTTGTTCTTGGCCGTCAATGGCACCGGAGGGCTGCGCAAGGCGTTGGCCTTGTCATATCCGGGACCGACGATGGCGAAGACAATGCCGTTCCAGCCTTTGACAAAGTCATCATGTTTGTAGCGTTTATGGCCGAGAACCGGGTCTCCGATGTAAACCCAATCCTTGTCCGAACGCTGCAACACGACGAAATGCTTGTAGCCGCGAATTTCCATCAGTACCACCACCGGGATCGTTACCGCTTCGAGCTTTTCCGGTGGAATCTTGTAACCCCTGGCGCGCATGCCGATGCTTTCTATGTAGCGCTTCATGTCGAGCATGGAAAACCCTTGAGTACGAACAAGGTCCTGGTCAGCGTTGACCAGCATGCCTTTGATGATGTGCTCCTCATCGACGTCGAGCCAATAGGCCTGGCGTAATACCGTGGCCAGTGCAGCAGCGCCGCAGCTGAAATCGGTTTTCTGTTCGACGATGTCGGCAAACTTGCGCTCACGGATGCTCTGCACGTTTTTGTAGACGAGCGTGCCACCCGGCAGGGCAGCGACGGGCATCTGACCGGCCTGAGTCAGGCCACAGACGAAAAGCAGAGTGAGAAGAGCAGGCTTACGCATGATCGATACGCCTTTGCGGACTGAGGAAAAGCCCCGTTTCCGGGGCTTTCGTTTCGATCGCGATTACAGGCAGGCTCTGCAGCCAGCAGCGATGGACAGCGAGTTGCTTTGTTGGTTGCCCACACCCGCCGAGACGTTGGCTCCGCCGTTGCCGGAGAAGTTGTTCATCGAGTTGGTCATGTTGGCATTGTTGACCACAGGGGCTTTCCAGCCATCTTTGGTCAGCACTTGCTGAGTGGTTACGCCAGCGAGGCCAAAGGTACCCACGGCTTCGAACTTGGCTTTCTGGTCATCGTTGCCACCGTGGCCGCCGCCACGATTGCCATAACCACCGTGGTGGTCATCATCTTCGATGGTTGCAGTGCCTTTGGCTTTAAACACGCCAGCGGCCGCGTAGGTGCCGGTGAGGGTATCGGTTTTGTAGGTCTGCACGCCTTTGTTGTCTACAACCAGGCCAGTGGAAGACTGGTTGGCGGCAGCAGCGGCAGTGGCTACACGGCCACCGGATACGGCGATTGCCAGGTTGTTTTTCTGTTGGTTGAAGTTGCCGGCAGTGACGTTGATGCCGATGTTGCCGGAACCATTGTTGCCTGCGTTGTTGAGCGTAGCGTTATTGAAGGTGGACGAGTTTTTCACATAATTGTTGTTGTTGACTTGAGTTGCACTCGAGGCAGCAACAGCAGTGCCGAAGATGAAGCTTTCGTCGGCAGTAGCCAGGGCGGCAGCGTTGTCTTGTTGGTTGCCGTCGCCGGCTGCAACGTTGGCGCCCATGTTGCCGTTGGAGCCATTGAGCGAGTCGCTGGCGTTGGCGTTGTTGACGGTGCCTTGGTTTTTCACCACGTTGCCATCGCTGTTTTGGGCGTCGAGTACTGCAGCGCCGGCGCCGGCAGTGATTTGCAGAAGTTGTTCCAGGGAAGGACCTTTTGGCTGGTTATTGCCATGGCCGTTGCCATGCCCGTTACCGTGACCATTACCATGATCGTCATCACGACCGCCTGCCTGTGCTGCGATTGCCATCACTGCTGCAAGTGCGAAAACCAGTGGTTTGAGAGCCATTGTAGGTTTCATGGTGTTTCTCCATCGTGCTTATTAGTTGGTTAAGTGTTGGTACTTTTCTAATTGCACTGCTTTTGTTATTTGGGTCAGTCAGCGACCCGGATGCTCAGGGTGTTAGCCATTCGGTTCCCCACCCCGGCACTCTGGTTCACCTGGATTACCCCGCGGCTGCCGGTGAAGGCCTGATCACTTGTCGTGACCTGGCGACTGCCGGGTGAGGTACCAGTTGCTCCTGAGCTCGGTAAAAGCGCCACGTTCTGTTGCGAAAGGGCACTGTCGTCAACGCTCTGCGGGGCAGCACTGATGCTGACGCGCGTGACGTTGGCCATCTGGTTGTTGGCACCGGCGCCCTGGTTGACGCCCAGGATCCCGTTGCCATTGCTGAAAGAGGTGCCGCCGATGGTTGCGCTGGCGTCCATCGAGCGAGAAGCAGGCGTATCGATTTTCTGCATGACGCTGGTAGTGGCACGGGATTCTGTGCCGATCGCCACGGCCTTGACGTTGGCCTGTTGCATTTGATCGCCAGCCGCCTGGTTGACGTTGAAGTTGCCGCGGTACTGAACCCCGGAATCCTGAATGTTGGCGTTGTTCATTGAAGAAGGATCGGCAGCCATGACAGTGGTGCAACCGAGCAGGGCAAGCAGAAGAAGTGAACGATTCATCTCATTGGCCTCCGGCCATACGGGTCAGCGGGGCAAGGCCGGAACTCATGGCACGGTTGATCGTGCCGGAAATCGCACCGCCGGAACCGCCGCCGTGTCCTGCACTCATGCCGGGCATGCCGTTGGGATTGGTGACGGTATTGAGGCCTGGCAGATTGCTGCCGGCCTGGACATTGTTGACGGTGCGAAACGCGCTGCCGCTGGCGACACCGGCGAAGTCGCCGTCGCTCAATTCGGTGCTGTTCATGGTGGAGTTGATGCGTGCGGACGGGTTGGCATTGACGGTGGTCGGATAGGGGTCTTTGCCACCGTTGCGACCGATCGGAATAGGTTGAACGTCGCGGTTGAGGACGATCACACCGTTGCCTTCCGCCTGCACGTTGAAGCTGATCAGCGTACTGGCTGCTGATCCGATCAGCAGAAGGCAGGTCAAACCTTTTTGGATATTCCCCACGGCTGCAATTCCTTCTTCAGTGGGCTGGCCCTAGTCAGCGTTGTGAAGGAGAGAGCGAAAGCTGTGCCGCTTTTTAAATGTTTTTTAATTTCAATGAGTTGGCAAATAAACACGCGCAGCTGAAACACAAGCTGTTTCAGCGTTGAAACACCCACCGGCGCGCTGAGCTGTCTATTGGCTGAACAAAGCTCTGGAACAAGGGTTTGCGACGATGTGTTTCAACCGCGTAACAACTCGGATGACAAAGCCATGAACAGTGCTGAAACGGGCACTCTTCACACCAGGGAGTGTTTCAGAATCGGACACTTTGCCCCCAAAACAGCGGCAAGCGCCGGGGAAACTGACCCATTGGCCGGGTCACTCCCCCAGTAATTGCTCGACGGCGGCGAAGGCCTGCAACTGGCGCTCAGCCCAATTGCCGTGGATGACCCGAAAACGCTGATGATGGTTTTCCAGCCAGGTTTGTGTGGCTTGATAAAACGCCAGCCGCTCTTGCGGGTCCGGCTGGCAACGCTGGCCGTCATCGGTCCATTCGATGAGTTCTGGCGAAAGTAACAGGTGCAGGTCGTAATGCCGCGCCAGCAACTCGGATTCCAGCCAGCCCGGGCAGTCACCGAACAGCGTCTGGCTCCACAGCATATTGCTCAACAAGTGAGTGTCGAGAATCAGCAGCGACGGCTGTTGCGCCCGCGCTTGATCTTCCCATTGCAACTGGCCCCCAGCGATTGCAGGGATGTCGGCCAGGCAGGTGTCACGGGGGTTGAGTTCGATAAACCGACGCACGTATTCATCCACGCGCAAGCCGCCAAAGCGTTGTTGCAGGCCCGCCGCCAGCCAGCTTTTGCCGGTGGATTCGGGGCCGGTCAGCACCACGACCTTCATGTGCGCAACGCCGGGTCGGAGCGCCATTCACGAAAGCCTTGAATCGCCAGCAGCGTGAACAGAGCGTACAGCGCGGCGGTGAGGTACAGCCCCTTATAGATGAACAAGCCGACAAAAATCACATCGAGCACGAACCACAGCGCCCAGCATTGCAGGCGTTTCTGCGCCATCCACAGTTGCGCGACCAGGCTGAAACCGGTCAGCGCGGCATCGAGCCACGGTTGCGCGGCGTCGGTCCAATGGGCCATGGCTGCGCCGAGCAAGACACTGCCGACGGCGCCCACGCTTAGGCCGAGCAACAACGAGCGGTGATCGAGGCGGGTGACCTCGCGACCGTCATGCATCGTCCCGGCGCGGGTCCATTGCCACCAGCCATAGACTTGCAGCGCGGCGTAGATCACTTGCAGCAACATGTCCGAGTACAGCTTCACTTCAAAGAAGATCCAGCTATAGAGCAGCACCATGACCAGGCCGATCGGCCAGCACCACGGATTCTGTTTGACCGTCAGCCATACGGCGATCACACCGAGTGCGGCGGCAAACAGTTCAAGCCCGGACATGTAGGTTCCTTGGGGGAAATTGAGGAGGGGCGGATTGTACTGCATTGGGCTAGGTTCTGATGACCGCTGTAGATCAAAAGCCCCTCACCCTAACCCTCTCCCGAAACGTCGGACCGCCCGTAGGGAGAGGGGACTGACCGAGTTGGATGTTCGAGATACGCCGACCTGATCTTTCTGTGTTGAATCCATAATCGACTCGATTTTTCAGGTCGACGTATAGCTTGAGACACCTCGGTCGGCCCCCTCTCCTCGGGGAGAGGGCTGGGGTGAGGGGTGGGCTCCCCAGAGTTACACGGGTCAGACGCGGAACTGGCGCAGGAGGCTATTGAGTTGTTCGCTCAATTGGCCGAGGCGTACGCTGGCGGCACTCGACTGTTCGGCCGCAATCGCCGTGCTGTGCGAGAGGCCGGCCGCTTGAGTGACGTTCTGATTGATGTCCTCGACCACGTGCGCCTGCTGCAATGTAGCGCTGGCAATCGACGCATTCAGACCGTTGAGATTGCGCAACGCCTGGCCAATGGCATTCAGACTCGCCCCGGCCAGGCCCGCTTGCTCGATGGTCAATTGCGACGCCTTGCTGCTGTCCCCGATGACCTTCACCGCAGCCTCGGAGTGATTCTGCAAACGCTCGATCATCGACTGGATTTCCGCGGTCGACTTCTGCGTCCGTTGCGCCAGCAAACGCACTTCATCCGCCACCACGGCGAAACCGCGCCCTTGCTCACCGGCCCGGGCCGCTTCGATCGCGGCATTGAGCGCGAGCAGGTTGGTCTGTTCGGCAATCGAGCGAATCACTTCCAGTACGCTACCGATCTGCGTGCTTTCAGCCGCGAGGGTGCGAATCACTTCAACCGCTTGATCGATGGTTACGGACAGCTTGTCGATCTGCTGCAAGCTGCCATCGATGTTGATCTGGCCCTGTTGCGCCTGCGCTTCGGCATCGCGCATTTCGGCGGCGGCGTGCTCAGCGTTCTTCGCCACATCCTGCACGCCGTAGGTCACTTCGTTGATCGCCGTGGCCACCAGTTCCATCTGTTGTGATTGCTGCTGGCTGCGTTGCTGAGCCTGCGAAGCGTCGTTGCCCAGTTCGCTGGACGATTGGCCCAAGGCGCTGGCCGACACCTGCAAGTCACCGATCACCCGGCGCAGTTTGGCGGTAAAGGCATTGAAGTGATGCGCAAGCTCGGTGACTTCATCCTTGCCATGGGTATCGAGGCTGCGGGTCAGGTCGCTTTCGCCACTGGCAATGTTGGCCATGGCGTTCACGGTTTCCTGCAGCGGACGCACGATGCTGCGCGCGATCAGGATCACCAGCAACGCCATGATCAGCGCAATCGCCAGGCCGATGACCGTGGCCTTGATCACTTGGCCCTGGAACTCAGCCTGCACATCGTCGACGTAAACCCCGGAGCCGAGCACCCAGCCCCACGGTTCGAACAATTTGACGTAGGAAGTCTTGGCCACCGGCTCACTGGCGCCCGGTTTTGGCCAGCGATAGTCGACCATGCCGGCGCCCTTGGATCGGGCGATGGCGACCATTTCGTTGAACACCGCAAAGCCGTCCGGGTCGCGGATTGCCGAGAGGTTCTGGCCTTCGAGTTTCGGGTTGGTCGGGTGCATGACCATCACGGGCGTGAGGTCGTTGATCCAGAAATAATCGCTCTGGTCATAGCGCAGCCCACGAATGGCGGTGAGGGCCTGTTTCTGCGCGGCCTCCTTGCTGAGGGTGCCGGCGGTTTCGAGGTCGTGGTAATAGGTCAGCAGGCCGCTGGCTGTCTGCACCACGTGCTGGGTTTTCTGGGCTTTGGCGTGATAGAGGTCGTCGTGAATCTGCTTGAGCATCAACACGCCCAAGGTCAGCAACATGACCACCGCCACAATCAAGATGAGCCACAAGCGTCGGCTGATCGACACACTGCGCAAGCTGTTCATAACGCTGTCACTCCGGATTCTTTTTCTTGTAATAAACGACCGCCAGCATCCAACCACGAATTTGTGAGCGGGCATACGCGACCCAAGTCGTATAACGCGGCAGCGCTATTAAGGCTTGTCTGTTAGGATTTCGGCCCCGCGCGTGAAAACCTGAATCCAAATTGATATTTCACGGAATTTTGACCGTTTCGTGTGGATCCTGTGCGCGCGGAATCGGTACAGCCACAACCAGCTACGCTGATCGCAGTGAACGTAAAAAAATACTATCGGGGCATGCCGGCGCGCATCGCTCTTTGGGGGATTGATGGATCTTTGGACGGCCTTGCAGGCACTGATACTAGGAGTTGTAGAAGGGCTGACGGAGTTTTTGCCCATTTCCAGTACCGGACACCAGATCATTGTTGCCGACTTGCTCGAATTCGGCGGCGAACGGGCCATGGCGTTCAATATCATCATCCAGCTCGGCGCGATCCTCGCGGTGGTCTGGGAGTTTCGGCGCAAGATTCTCGACGTGGTCATCGGCCTGCCGACCCAGCCGAGCGCGCGGCGCTTTACCGCCAATCTGCTGATCGCGTTCTTGCCCGCCGTGGTGCTGGGCGTGATCTTTGCCGACCTGATCCACGAATACCTGTTCAACCCGATTACCGTTGCGACCGCGCTGGTCGTGGGCGGCATCATCATGTTGTGGGCGGAAAAGCGTCAGCATGAGGTGCACGCCGAAACAGTCGACGAGATCACCTGGAAAGACGCATTGAAGGTCGGCTTCGCCCAGTGTCTGGCGATGATTCCCGGTACTTCGCGTTCCGGCTCGACGATTATCGGCGGCCTTTTGTTCGGCCTGTCGCGCAAGACCGCCACCGAGTTCTCGTTCTTTCTGGCCATGCCGACCATGGTCGGTGCGGCGGTTTACTCGGGCTACAAGTACCGCCATTTGTTCGTTCCGGCGGACTTTCCGGTGTTCGCCATCGGTTTCGTCACTGCGTTCATCTTCGCCATGATTGCCGTGCGTGGCTTGCTCAAGTTCATTGCCAGCCACAGCTATGCGGCGTTTGCCTGGTATCGGATTGTGTTTGGCTTGCTGATTCTGGCGACCTGGCAGTTTGGCTGGGTTGACTGGGCGGCGGCCAGGCCATGAGTGATTCCCGCGCACGCCGGCCCGAAGGGCGACCTTCGGGCGGCAACAACATTCAGAATCTAAAACTGAAACTGCTGGTTCTGCTGATCGTCTGCGCGCTGCCGTTGTTCGGCTCCGTATCGATGTGGCTGCACGGCATCTCGTGGGGGCCGTTGGCCGCTTACGGGATCGTCAGCGTCGTGGCGTTTTTCATGTATTGGGCCGACAAGCGCAAGGCGCAGACGGCTGCCTGGCGCACACCGGAGAACATCCTGCATGCCGTAGAGCTGGCGGGCGGCTGGCCGGGTGCGTTGATTGCCCAGCAAGTGTTCCGGCACAAAACGCGAAAGGTGTCGTTTCAGATTCTGTTCTGGGTGATTGTCGTGCTGCACCAGGTGTTCTGGATCGACCAGTTGTTTCTCGGCTCGAACTTGCTGGCACTGTTCTGAATACACCGCAATTCCCTATGTAGGAGCTGCCGAAGGCTGCGATCTTTTGATCTTGCTTTTAAAAGATCAAAGTCAAAAGATCGCAGCCTTCGGCAGCTCCTACACAGGGCAATCGGGTTTACAGCAATAATCCGATTTGGGTCTTTTTCGGCAATTTACTCACCACCAGCTGGTGCGAACGCTGCAACAACCCGCGCAGTTCCTCGGCAGCCAACGGGTAGGGCGGGTGCATGATGATCCACTGCGCCCGCGCCAGATACGGCGCCGGGTGAATGCCGGGGCGGTCGCAATGACCGAGAAACAGATCCTTGTCGACCTTGAACGCCAGTGAGTCCCCGCGCAGCCCCTGCAAGGCAAACATCTTGTTGCCAGCAATCGAAAACACCCGCACGCCACCCCATTTGTAATCTTCCCGAGCGCCCGGCAATGCCAGGCAGAACGCCGCGACATCGGCTTCGCTCATCTTTCCCTTGCTCATAACAACCGCTCCCCACAGGCATTGAACGATTCGACCAGATGATCGATCCACGCGCGCACCGCTGGCATCACCCCGCGTCGATGCGGATACACCGCTTGCAGCCAGCCACCGGGCAGTGACCACTCGGGCAGCATCTGCACCAGCGTGCCGGTTCTCAGTTCCTCTTCGCAATACATCATCGGCAACAGCGTGAAGCCCTGACCCGCGAGGACGCAGGCCTTGCGTACCACAAAATCATCTATGCCCAGCCGTGCTTCCATGTTCAGCTCGAAACTGTTGCCCTGCTGATCCAGCAGGCGCACATGAACCAGACGATCCGCTTCCAGCGCGCCGAGTACTGGCAGCGTTTTCAAGTCTTGCGGATGGTTGATCGTCCGACCCTGGATGAACGCCGGGCTGGCCACCACGACCATTTGCGCCTGACGCAGACGCCGGGTAACCAGCAACGGGTCCTCATCACCATGTTCACGCACGCGCAACGCCACATCAAAGCCTTCGCCGACCAGATCGACGCGGCGATTGAGCAAGACGACTTCCAGTTGAACCTGCGGGAATTTACCGAGAAATTCGCTGATCACCCACGGCAGCATCTCATGCGCCAAACCGGTCGGGCATGACACCCGCAAACGTCCACGCGGCTCACTGGACATGCTCGCCACCGCCTCATCGGCCATTTCCGCTTCCAGCAACATTGCCTGACAGTGACGTAAGTAGCGCTCGCCAACCGCGGTGAGATTGAGCTGCCGGGTGGTGCGTTGCAGCAAACGTGCGCCGAGGCGTTCTTCCAGTTCGGCAATACGCCGCGACAGCCGTGACTTGGGAATCCCCAGCAAGCGCCCGGCCGCAGCAAAACCGCCGGCCTCGACGACTTTGGCGAAATAGTAGAGATCGTTGAGATCTTGCATAAGGAAATCCAACTGTTCTATCAATGGGACAAACTATCGCATTTCAGGCGACTAATCATCCATTGGTTTCTTGAGTAGGATTGTCTCCATTCCGCCGCCACCGGCGATTCCTTCCAGGAGATTCCACATGAAACTGCTGCATATCGATTCGAGCATTCTGGGCGACAACTCGGCTTCCCGTCAGTTGAGCAGCGAAGTCGTCAAAGCCTGGCAGGCCGCCGAGCCAAGCGCTGTGGTGACCTACCGCGACCTGGCTGCCGACGCCATCAGCCACTTCTCGTCGACCACCCTGGTTGCCGCCGGCACCACCGCTGAACTGCGCAACGCCGCACAACAGCATGAAGCCGAACTGAGCGCTTCGACCCTGGCCGAGTTCATCGCTGCCGATGCCGTGGTGATCGCCGCACCGATGTACAACTTCACCGTGCCGACCCAACTCAAAGCGTGGATCGACCGCGTGGCCGTTGCCGGTCAGACTTTCCGTTACACCGAAGCCGGCCCTGAAGGCCTGTGCGGTGGCAAGAAAGTCGTGATCGTGTCGACCTCCGGCGGCATCCACGCCGGTCAGGCCAGCGGCATCGCTCACGAAGAATATCTGAAGCTGGTACTCGGCTTCCTCGGCATCACCGACATCGAAATCGTTCGCGCTGAAGGCCTCGCTTATGGCGAAGAAGTGCGCAACAACGCGATGACCGCTGCGCAAGCGAAGATCAGCGAGCAACTGTTCGCCGCTGCGTAAGGCTTGCGTAAAGAACAGCTGATGTTCAGGTAACCCCCAAAAAACTCTGTATTCTGGTTCCGCAAGGGGCGAATACGGAGTTTTTTGTTTCTGGCTGTTACATAATCTGGCCCGGGTTATGCAGTCACACAATCAGCGTCTGAATGCATTGTCGTACCGGAACACCGAATCCCCGGGGTTTCAGGCCCGCAACGCAACGGATCTTTCGATTGAGTAACAACAGGGTGGAGCATCCCATGATGCGTCTTTGTGCAACGTTACTGATTTGCCTGCTGGGCAGCCTGAATTCAGTGCAAGCTGCGCCTGGACGCCATCCTGTGTGGAGCGTCGGCTACCACGAGATGACCTTCCTCGATCCGCTGGATCTGCAGCCGATGCGCGCCATCGCCTTCTATCCGTCCAGCGATCGCGAGCACATGAGCCTGCTCGAAGGCTATTCAGTCGAGGCCGGCGAAGACACCAAAGTCGCCATCGGCCGCTTTCCGATGCTGATGCTCTCCCATGGCAACACCGGCACACCACTGGCGCTGCACGACCTCGCGACCTCGCTGGCGCGTAAAGGCTTTGTCGTGGTGGCGGTGATTCATCCCGGCGACAACTCCAAAGACCACAGCCGACTGGGTACCCTGAGCAATCTGTACGGGCGGCCGATCCAGATTTCCGAAGCGATTACCGCGACTCTGGGCGACCGCATGCTTGCGCCGTACGTCAACGCCGATCAGGTCGGGGTGATCGGTTATTCGGCGGGTGGCGAGACCGCGTTGATACTGTCCGGGGCGCAACCGGATCTGGATCGGCTGCGGCGTTATTGCCAGGAGCGTCCGGATGATCGTGATGCCTGCAATACGCAAGGTGAATTGATCGTTGATCGCGACGATCTGCAACCGGTGGCCGATCCGCGTGTGCATGCCTTGCTGCTGATGGCGCCGCTGAGCCTGAAGTTTGGTCGTCACACCCTGGCCGATGTGCACGTACCGGTGCTGCTTTACAGCGGCGATGGCGACAAACTGGTGGCTTTCGACAAGAACGCGGCGGCGCTGGCGCGCAAACTGCCGACGGCGCCGGACTTTAAATTACTGGCCGGGGCAGGGCACTTTGTCTTTATGGCACCGTGCAATGAGGAGCAGATTCGCGCCATGCCGGCGTTGTGTACTGACGCAGATGGCGTTGATCGCGAAGATATCCATCGCAACCTGATCTCCGAGGCCGGGCGATTCTTCTCCCACGCGCTGGGCAGACCAACACGGGCCGGGATGCAGACCGCGGATCAATAGTCAGGTGCAGAACCCTTGTGGGAGCGAGCCTGCTCGCGAAAGCGGTGAATCAGTCAGCACCTATATCGATTGGCATTACGCCTTCGCGAGCAGGCTCGCACCCACATTGGTTTTGCGTCGATGATTCAGGTCGTTGCCCGGCGCTGGAGCAGCAACGTCAGCCCCAGCCCGATCACCGACAACAGCGCCGCACTGAAGAATATCCACGAATACCCCAGATTGAGCGCCACCGCGCCCATCAACGGCCCGGCAATCGCCAGCGCCAGATCGAAGAACACCGCGTAGGCGCCGAGACCTGAGCCGCGACTGGAACTCGGCACTTGCTTGATCGCCTCAACACCCAACGCCGGATACACCAGCGACAGGCCAAACCCCGCCAGCCCTGCGCCGATCAAGGCAAAAGCGGTGGACGGCGCCAGCCACAACAGAACCAGCCCCACGGTTTCTATAGTCATACAAGCAATGGCTGACCTGAAGCCACCGAAGCGACTGATCGCCGAGATAAACATCAGCCGTGACAGGATGAAGCACACGCCGAACACGGTCAGGCAGTACGCCGCACCGGTCCAGCCACGGTTGAGGTAATAAAGCGTAATGAAGGTAGTCAGCGTGCCGTAGCCGATCGAGGCCAGGGTCAGACTGGCGCCATACGGGGCGATTCGCCCGAACACCGCGCAGAACGGCAGGCGTTCGCCACGGATCACCGGCACTGACGGCTTGTTGCGAATCAGCAGCAGTGCACCCGCTGCCAGTACTGACAAGGCGATGCCGAGGCTGATGAAGCCGTAATCGGCGACCATCACCACGCCCAATGGCGCACCAATGGCAATCGCACCATAGGACGCGATGCCGTTCCAGCCAATGGATTTTGCCGTGTGCTCGACGCCAACCTGGCCCATGCACCAACTGATGGTGCCGACACCAATCAGCCCCTGAGCGACGCCGAGCAGCAAGCGCCCGATAATCAGAATGATCAGGCTGGCCAGCGGGAAGTCTTGCAGGAGCGTTGAAGCCAGCGTCAGCAAACCGCTTAGCACAATCCCCCACAAACCATAAATGATCGCCCGTTTGGTCCCGACCGTATCTGACATGCGCCCGGCCATCGGCCGGCTGAGCAGGGTAGCCAGGTACTGCGAGCCAATCACCAGTCCGGCAATCACTGCGCTGAAACCCAGTTGCTCATGCACGTAACCGGGCAACACTGCGATCGGCAAGCCGATGCAGAGAAACGCAACAAACGTGTAGAACACGATGGAAACGATCTGCAGGGTGATCGCCATGGAGCTTTGCGGTGGCAGTTGCTGCGCAGACATGAGGACTCGTTCGCGGGCGGCGGTGGGAGAGTTCGCATCATGGCTTGAGCGTCATATAAAAGAAAGCAGGCTAACTATCTTTCCTGAGGATTGATGTCGCCGCTGATGGCCCCTTCGCGAGCAGGCTCGCTCCCACCCTTGGAATGCATCCCCCTCTGGGAGCGAGCCTGCTCGCGAAGGTAGTCGCACCAGAAAATCCCTCACCCTGAAATGCAAAAAGCCCCGTCACATGGACAGGGCTTTAGCTTGAAGCTAACAGCTCAACACTAGAAGCTGCTTTTTTAGAACACAACACCCTGACTACGCAGGTAGTCATCGTAAGTGCCGCTGAAGTCAGTCACGCCATCCGGGCTCAGCTCGATGATGCGCGTGGCCAGGGACGATACGAACTCACGGTCGTGGCTGACGAAAATCAGCGTGCCCGGGTAGTTTTCCAGCGCCAGGTTCAGCGCCTCGATCGATTCCATGTCCAGGTGGTTGGTCGGTTCGTCCATCACCAGCACGTTCGGCTTTTGCAGGATCAGCTTGCCGAACAGCATGCGGCCTTGCTCACCACCGGAAATCACTTTGACCGACTTGAGGATCTCGTCGTTGGAGAACAGCATGCGGCCCAAAGTGCCGCGAATCATCTGCTCGCCCTGAGTCCACTGACCCATCCAGTCGAACAGGGTGACGTCGTCTTCGAAGTCGTGCGCGTGGTCCTGAGCGTAGTAGCCCAGTTCCGCAGCGTCGGTCCACTTGATGCTACCGGCATCCGGGGTCAGTTCGTTGACCAGGGTGCGCAGCAGGGTGGTTTTGCCGATACCGTTCGGGCCGATGATCGCCACGCGCTCGCCGGCTTCAACCTGGAAGCTGAAGTCTTTGAACAGTGGTTTGCCGTCGAAGCCTTTGGCCATTTTTTCGACGATGACCGCCTGGCGGTGCAGCTTCTTGTTCTGATCGAAGCGGATGAACGGGCTCACGCGGCTCGAAGGCTTGACCTCGGCCAGCTGGATCTTGTCGATCGCCTTGGCGCGGGAAGTAGCCTGTTTGGCTTTCGAGGCGTTGGCCGAGAAGCGGCTGACGAACGATTGCAGCTCGGAAATCTGCGCTTTCTTCTTGGCGTTGTCCGACAGCAGTTGCTCGCGGGACTGGGTCGCCACGGTCATGTACTCGTCGTAGTTGCCCGGGAACAGACGCAGCTCGCCGTAATCCAGGTCAGCCATGTGCGTGCACACGCTGTTCAGGAAGTGACGGTCGTGGGAGATGATGATCATCAGGCTGTTACGCTGGGTCAGAACGTTTTCCAGCCAGCGAATGGTGTTGATGTCCAAGTGGTTGGTCGGTTCGTCGAGCAACAGCACTTCCGGATCGGAGAACAGTGCCTGCGCCAGCAACACACGCAGTTTCCAGCCCGGCGAAACTTCGCTCATCGGGCCGAAGTGTTGCTCGATGCCGATACCCAGGCCCAGCAACAGTTCACCGGCACGGGATTCGGCGGTGTAGCCATCCATTTCGGCGAATTCGGTTTCCAGCTCGGCCACGGCCATGCCGTCTTCTTCGCTCATTTCCGGCAGCGAGTAGATGCGGTCGCGCTCGGCCTTGACCTTCCACAGCTCTTCGTGACCCATGATCACGGTGTCGATCACGGTGAATTCTTCGTAGGCGAACTGGTCCTGGCGCAATTTACCCAGACGCACGTTCGGCTCGAGCATGACCTGACCACCGGACGGGTCGAGATCGCCGCCGAGGATTTTCATGAAGGTCGACTTGCCGCAACCGTTGGCGCCGATCAGGCCGTAGCGGTTGCCCGCGCCGAATTTGACCGAAACGTTTTCGAAGAGCGGCTTGGCGCCGAACTGCATCGTGATGTTAGCTGTAGAGATCAAGAGTTATTCCTGCGAAGCATTCTGAGTAGCGAGGGTGCGGCTGGAGCGCTTGGCCCGAGTCAAAGTGCGCTGAAGCGGGGAAGTCCCGTCATCAACCAAGGGGGGCGCGTAAAGTTTGGCGGCGATTGTACTGGTCTGGCTCTTTAAACGATAGGGCGATGACGCCCGGATCGCCGATTGGCACATACGCCGGACAGTTTTTCACAGATGATGGTTCACTATCGGTTACAAACTGTGGCTAAAATGCCACCTTTCACCGAGCGTCCGGTAACGGCGCGGGCCAAGGACGTGCCATGTGTATTCAGACCACTGCATAAGACGCGGGGCTTCAGGCCGCCGGCGCGCAGTTTTTTCACTTCTGACGTGTGACGATTTCCGTGAAACTCATCATTGCTGCTATTTATGTCATTTCGATTGCATACGTTCACCTGCGTGGCCGTGTGCGGCACAAACTCGGTCGTCAATTGAGCGATCATTCGACGTTCCTCGCGCCGATCAACTGCTTTCTTTATCTGTTTTCGAAAAAACCCAACAAGCCGTACCTCGACCCGAGCGAGTTTCCGGATCTGAGCCCGCTACAGGCGCACTGGGAAGAAATCCGCGAAGAAGGGCAGAATCTGCTGCGTGCCGGCGAGATCAAACGTTCCAATCAATACGACGACGTCGGGTTCAACTCGTTCTTCAAAAGCGGCTGGAAGCGTTTCTACCTGAAGTGGTACGGCGAGAGCCATCCGTCGGCCATGAAGCTGTGCCCGCGCACGACCGAGCTGGTGCAGAGCATCGGCTCGATCAAAGCGGCGATGTTTGCCGAGCTGCCACCGGGTTCGAAACTGGTGCGTCACCGCGACCCGTATGCCGGCTCCTATCGCTATCACCTGGGCCTGGACACGCCGAACGATGCCGGCTGCTACATCAATGTCGACGGTGAGAACTATCACTGGCGTGACGGCGAAGCGGTGATGTTCGATGAAACCTTTATTCATTACGCCGAAAACACCACGGACAAGAACCGCATCATCCTGTTCTGCGACATTGAGCGGCCGATGAAGTACCGCTGGGCGGCGGCGTTCAACAGCTGGTTTAGCCGTACCGTCATGTCGGCGGCGGGCGCGCCGAATGATGCTGGCGACCGCACGGGCGGGATCAACCGCTTGTTCACCCGGATCTACAAGATCCGTCTGCGTGGCAAAGAGCTGAAAAAACGCAATCGCAAGCGTTACTACATGGAAAAGTGGGCGATCTTCGGTGGTTTGCTGGCGATCTTCATTCTGATCTGATCAATGTATTGAATTAACTTACGCCTTCGCGACCAAGCTCGCTCCCACAATGGAATGGGGTGAATGCGAATTTCGCACTCGACTCAGAACCCTGTGGGAGCGAGCTTGCTCGCGAAGACTCTCTCAAATAGAACCTGTCAGTTACCTGACGATTCCTGGATTGTCATTCACCGGAGGCCTTCTTTGTCCTCTTGGCCGGCGCTGCTTTGGTGGCGGCTTTCGCCTTCGGCTTGGCTGCAGCTTTCCCGCCCAGGCTGCGTTTAAGCAGCTCGGTCAAATCGATAACATCGGCCGTCTTGCGCTCTTCCTCGCCACCCACCGACTCAACATCCTCGATCTTGCCTTCATGGGCCTTTTTCTCGACCAGGGCCATGATCTTGTCTTCAAATTCATCCTTGTAGTCTTCAGGCTTCCAGTCTGCACTCATGTCCTGAACCAGCCGTTTGGCCATGTCCAGTTCGCCCTTGGCCAACTGCGGTTTGGTCACTTCGCTGCCCAGTTCCAGCTCATCGAGACCACGTACCTCCTGCGGCCAGCGCAGTTTCACCAGCACCAGCGCAGACTCCAGCGGCATCAACGCAGCAAGGTACTGGCGTGTATGCAGCACCACGCGGGCGAGGGCAACTTTGTTGGTCTTGCTCAGGGTTTCGCGCAGCAGTGCGTAAACCTTGCCGCCGCGCTTGTCTGGCGCCAGGTAGTAAGGGGTGTCGATGTTCTGCAGGGGAATCTGTTCGGCGTCAACAAAAGAGAATATGTCGATGGTCTGCGTTGAAACAGGGTGCGCCGAGCGGATTTCCTCTTCGCTGAGCACCACATAACGGCCTTTTTCATAGGCCACGCCTTTGACGATATGCTCCTTGGTGACTTCCTTGCCGGTGACCTTGTTGACCCGTTTGTAACCCACCGGATCCATGCTGCGGCTGTCGAGCCAATCGAAATCCACGCCCTGCGACGAGGTCGCCGAGACCAATGCGACAGGGATGTGCACCAGTCCGAAACTGATCGCGCCTTTCCAGATTGCCCGAGCCATGGTGTGTTCTCCGAGTGATGATCGGATGACCAGCGGCCACGACTGAAAGTTTCCCCGGAATGCGCGGGTTGGCGATGACTTGGTCAAGCCGTGTTACATGTTGTTTAAGACATGCGGGTTAACAAATCCGAACCCAGAGCGTAGCGTGGACTCGAAGGCTCTATCCCCGGCCCATCGAGAGGCAGCGTCATGAACCGAATTCTGCTTGGCATCGTCGTCCTGACCCTCAGTGGCGGTCTGGTTCATGCCGACGTCTTGCTGGCGCAAAGCCCTACCGGCAACAGCAACAACCCTTACAACAGCCCGATCCGCCGGGCCAACCCCAACAGCATGCAGGGCACCCAGCCCAGCGCTCCGCCCGTTCGGGGGCCGAACACTGTACCGACGCCGCGTCAGCCGACGGTCGAGAACCGAGGCATTGGTAACGGCCAGCCGATCCGCTCGGTGCCGAGCACGCCACCCACGCTCATTCCCAACCCACCTTCGCGCAGCGGAGGCAGCAACCGTTGAGCGGCAGGACTGAGCTTCTGTCGACCCTTCAAGCGAACAAAAGGAATCGTGCATGTTGCGTAAAACCCTTCTAGCCACACTGTGTGCCGGCGCGCTGATCAGCGCTCCGGCATTTGCCGCCGCCCCCAAAGAGCTGCAAAGCGAACAGGGCACCCTCGAAGTCACGACCATCACCGCAGGCCTTGAACATCCATGGGCGCTGGCGTTTCTGCCGGATCGCCAAGGCATGCTGGTCACCGAGCGCCCCGGCAACCTGCGCGTGGTGGACGCTGACGGCAAACTGTCCGCGCCGATTTCAGGTGTACCGCAGGTCTGGGCCAAGGGGCAGGGCGGGTTGCTGGATGTCGTGCTGTCGCCGGACTTCAAACAGGATCGTCTGGTCTACCTGTCCTATGCCGAAGGTGGCGGTGCTGGCGACAAGGCGGGCACCGCCGTGGGTCGCGGGCGGCTTTCGGATGACTTGAAGACGCTGAAGGATTTCAAAGTGATCTTCCGTCAGGAACCGAAGCTTTCGGTCGGCAATCACTTCGGCTCACGGCTGGTGTTTGATCGCGACGGTTATTTGTTCATTACTTTGGGCGAGAACAACGACCGGCCGACGGCGCAGGATCTCGACAAGTTGCAAGGCAAGGTCGTGCGCATCTACCCGGACGGCAAGGTGCCGGATGACAATCCCTTTGTCGGCCAGTCCGGCGTACGGCCTGAGATCTGGGCCTACGGCCTGCGCAACCCGCAGGGTGCGGCACTCAATCCATGGACCGGCACGCTATGGGAAAACGAGCACGGCCCGCGCGGTGGCGATGAGGTGAACATCATCGAGCGCGGCAAGAATTACGGTTGGCCGCTGGCAACCCACGGCATCAATTATTCGATGCAGCCGATCCCCGAAGCCCAGGGTAAAACCGCAGAAGGCACCGTCGCCCCGCACCATGTCTGGGAGAAATCGCCGGGCGTCACCGGCATGGCGTTTTACGATGCCAATCGCTTTAAACCGTGGCAACACAATGCGTTTGTCGGTGCCTTGGTGACTCAGGAACTGATTCGTTTGCAGTTCGATGGTGACAAGGTGGTGCATGAGGAGCGCTTGCTCGGTGAACTGAATCAGCGGATTCGCGACGTGCGGCAAGGACCGGATGGTTATCTGTATGTGCTGACCGATGAAGAGAAAGGTTCACTGTACAAAATCGGCCTGAACCCCGCGCTTTAAAGACGATCCCCCTGTAGGAGCTGTCGAGTGCAACGAGGCTGCGATCTTTTGATCTTGTTTTTCAAAATCAAAAGATCGCAGCCTTCGGCAGCTCCTACAGGTGAGTTCTCACGTTTCGCGGGAATACAGCACCACCGCCGCGCGCAGCTTCCCCCGGCCAAACCGGCACATTTTCTCGAATTCCCCATGGCTCACCGGCACATGCTGGCAGTCCATGGGTTGTCGATGCTGGCTGTGGTCGACATCCGGGTCATGCAGATAAACAAAATCCTCGTCGCAATCGGTCACGACTACCCAGTGCGGCGACTTGGAGCGAGTCAGTCGATAGCTGCTGATCAACACCAGCGGCTGCCCACCGGCATCAAGCAGGCGCGGCAGATCCATTGAAGCGCCGATCACACACTCGACATCGGTCTCCTGCAATTGCGCGGTGAACTCCTCGTGCACGAGGCGCATGACGTCTTTTTTATGCGCATCACGCACACCGTCGAGGAACAATGGCCCGGCCAAGCTCAGTTGCAAACCCACCCTGTAACCCCGACGCCACGCCGCCAACGCCAATCCCTGCGGGCTGCAACCGCCGTGGCCGGAGGTCATGAACACCGTGGTCGCCTCCCGCCAGATCTGCAATTCTTCGCGCCGCTCCAGCAGGCGCTCAGATTGCAGTGCGCCCATGGCCATCAACAGACAGGCCGGGCCACAGGTGAAATCAGTGGTTTGCCGGTAGTAGGGCACCTTGATGCTGCGCGAGTCGCGGTGCTGGAGAATGCGTTTCTCCAGCCGCAGGGCATCGGCGTGGTCTTCGTAGTAATCGTGAATCAGCGCAAAACGCCGGTAGCCATTGCGTTCGTACAACGCGATCGCCGCAGGGTTGTCGATGCGCACCTCCAGGCGCAGGTACGCGCAGTCGTGCTCCAGCGCCAGCGCTTCAATACGTTGCAGCAGCTGTTTGCTCAGGCCCGTGCCGCGCGCCTCGACGGCCAGTGCAATGGAATACAGCCGCGCAAGCGATGTGCCGCGATGAAACAACACCAGAGCGTAGCCCAGCAGTCGACCGTCGCATTCGGCCACAAGCAACTGCCCGTGAGCGCGGGTGATCATCCACTGAAAGCTGCGACTGGTAAGCCGGTCCGTGGTGAAACATTGCATTTCCAGTGCCAGCAGCGCCGGCAAGTCTTCAACTACCGCCAAACGAAATACAGCCTTCATATGACCACCGTAAAAGTTGCGTAACGAAACGAGACTTTCAAAAAACTTCGTGCTTAATAGAAAAGGTCTTGTTCTCCAACGGATCAATCTCTATGTCAGCGGTACAGGGTCATTGGCGCGAAGTATCCGAGCAAAGTTTGCCGGCGGCAACTTATTTAAGTTCGGCGATTAAGGCATCAAGCCAAGTGTTGATTATTGTCGAACGCAAGGAAGACTGGGCGTCATACTTCCCCAGTGAAGACATCCTGACGGCGCAGGAATACCTCGAGCACAGCCGCGACAGTGAGCCAGGCAAACGTGTGCAGGTGATCAATCTGTGCCGCAGCTACAAGTACCTGGGCCACGGTTACTACTGTTCGCTGCTCGCCGAAGCACGCGGCCACAAAGTGATTCCGTCGGTGCGCACCATCAGCGAGCTGACGAAAAAATCACTGTACGGTCTGGCATTGGACGATCTCGATAAAACCCTTGAGAAAGCCCTCAGTCATCACCTCTACAGTGATACCGAAGGCTTTACGCTGACGCTGTATTTCGGTCGGACCCATATCGAACCATTACAGGATCTGGCCCGACAACTGTTTGAAGTATTTCCCTGTCCGATTCTGTTAGTTGAGTTTCGCCGAACTAACGGCTGGCACATTGAAGGCATAAAGTCTGGCGCTTTGCACAAGTTGCGCGATGATCAGGAAGATCAGTTCGCCAATGCGCTGGACGGTTTCAGTCGTAAAGTCTGGCGTGTACCGCGCTCGCCGCAAGTAGCGCGCTACGACCTGGCGATTCTGCACGATCCACAAGAAGCCTTGCCGCCATCCAACGCCAAGGCGCTGGCGAATTTTGTCCGGGTCGGCAAGGGCATGGGCATCGATGTCGAACTGATCGAACGCAAGGATTACGCCCGCCTGGCCGAGTACGACGGCTTGCTGATCCGCGAAACCACCAGCGTCGACAATCACACTTATCGCTTTGCCAAGAAGGCCGAGAGCGAAGGGCTGGTGGTGATGGATGACCCGACGTCGATTCTGCGCTGCACCAACAAGGTCTACCTGACCGACCTGCTCAACAGCCATCAACTGGGCATGCCCGCCACCGAGATCCTCTACAAGGAGCGACCCGAAGACTTCGAGCGGGTAGGCGAGCGCCTCGGCTTTCCGCTGGTATTGAAAATCCCCGACGGCTGTTTTTCCCGTGGTGTGATCAAGGTCGAAAGCCAGCAGGCCTTGCTCGAAGCGACCGCCGAACTGTTCGAACACTCGGTATTGCTGCTGGCTCAAGAGTTTTTCTACACCGAGTACGACTGGCGTATCGGCGTGCTCAATCGCAAACCGATCTTCGCCTGCCAATACTTCATGTCCAAGGGCCATTGGCAGATCTACAACCACAAGGCCAAAGGTCAGGACGTCAACGGCGAATGTCGGACGATGGCGATCCACGAGGCGCCGCGCGCGGTTGTTGAATTGGCGGTAAAGACTGCCAACCTGATCGGCGACGGCCTCTACGGTGTCGATCTGAAGCAGGCCGGCGACAAAGTGGTGGTGATTGAAGTCAACGACAACCCCAACCTCGACGCCGGCATCGAAGACGCCTATTTGCACGACGATCTGTACTCATTGGTGCTGGAGGAGTTCGTGCGCCGCCTGGAACTCAAACGTCGCGGTCAGGCATGGTGAGGCGCCGATGATCAACAGCTTCGCACTGAGCCACGGCGCCCTGCATCGGGTCGAGCGACTGGACGCCGAGGTGATGCTGTTCAGCAACCCCGATGCCGCCGAGCGCGACTTGCTGCACAGTCATTTCAAAGTCGACGAGCATGCACTGGCGTCAGCGCTGGATCCAGACGAAGTCTCGCGTATCGAGTTCCACCCCGACCATCTGTTCCTGATCTGGAAACGCCCGGAAAACTATTCCGGCGGTGGCAGTCTGGCATTTGAAGTGTCGTCCTGCGGACTGCTGTTCGCACCGGGGCAACTGCTGGTGATCGCCACCGATGACACGCCGCTGCACGGCCTCGGCACCCGCCAGCCGTTGAACACGCCGCTGGATGTATTGCTCGATCTGCTGTTCAACAACATCCATCACTACCTCGGGCACCTGAAGGTGATCAAACTGGTCGCCCGCGAATTGCAGCAGAAATTCAACGCCTCGATGCAGAACCAGCATCTGGTGCAGATGTTCAACCTCAGCGAAAGCCTGATCTATTACATCAACGCGCTGCACAGCAACGGCGCTGTGCTGACGCGGCTGCGCAATCATGCGGAAAAACAGCACTTCGGCAGTGAAGCGCTTGGCCTGATCGACGACCTGATCATCGAAAACAACCAGTGCTACAAGCAGGCGGAAATCTACTCGACGGTGTTTTCCGGGTTGATCGATGCGCGCGGCAATCTGATGAACAACAGCATGAACAACCTGCTGCGCAAGCTGACGTTGATCAACGTGGTGTTCCTGCCGTTGAACCTGATTGCGAGCATTGGCGGGGTGTCGGAGTTCAGCATGATGACAGCGGGGACGCCGTGGTGGATTTCCTATCCGGTGTTTCTGACGGTGATGTTGTTGGGGGCGGGGGGGATGTTGTTTGGGTTGCGGCGTTTGGCCAGATGATTTGTAGTGCTTGATCGGACGCCTTCGCGAGCAGGCTCGCTCCCACAGTGGGAATGCATTTCAACAGGGTGGGAGCGAGCCTGCTCGCGAAGAGGCCGGCACAGGCGAAGTAAAACTCAAGACAGTCCCGCATTTGGCCGAACCGCCACTGTGATGCCTTGTTATAGTTCGGGCCTCATTTTCAGCCCGGTAAAGGATCACTGCCATGACTCAATACTCCGCCTTCAGCGTCGAACTGGCCGACAACATCGCCCATGTGCAGATCAATCGTCCGGAAAAGATCAACTCGATGAACGCGGCGTTCTGGAGCGAGGTCGTCGAGATCTTCCAGTGGATCGACGACACCGACGAAGTGCGCGTGGTGGTGCTCAGCGGCAACGGTAAACACTTTTCCTCCGGCATCGACCTGATGATGCTCGCCGGCGTCGCCAATGAATTGGGCAAAGACGTTGGCCGCAACGCGCGCCTGCTGCGTAAAAAAATTCTGACCCTGCAAGCCTCGTTCAACGCCGTCGACAACTGCCGCAAACCGGTCATCGCCGCCATTCAAGGTTATTGCCTGGGCGGCGCCATCGACCTGATCGCCGCGTGCGATATGCGTTACGCCGCCGAAGACGCACAATTCTCGATCAAGGAAATCGACATTGGCATGGCCGCCGATGTTGGCACTTTGCAACGGTTGCCACGGATCATCGGTGACGGCATGCTGCGTGAACTGGCTTACACCGGTCGCACCTTCGGCGCCGAAGAAGCGCGCAGCATCGGCCTGGTCAATCGTGTCTACAACGACAAAGACGCGCTGCTTGAAGGCGTGTTGGACATCGCTCGCGAGATCGCATCGAAGTCGCCGATCGCGGTGACCGGCACCAAGGAAATGATCAGCTACATGCGCGACCATCGCATCGACGACGGTCTCGAATACGTTGCCACCTGGAACGCCGCCATGTTGCAATCCACCGACTTGCGCGTGGCCATGGCCGCCCATATGAGCAAACAGAAACCCGAATTTCTGGACTGAGAAACCATGACATCTCGCTGGACCACTGCAGTACTGGACACTGATCAACCGGGCGGCTGGGCCGTGGCGCGCAGCCCGGAAGGCTTTTTGTTCGATGACAATGGCGCGCTGTTCCCACGGGAATGGCTCAAACGTCAGGACCTGTCGGTCCTCGCCGAGCACGGCATCGGCCATCTCGACGGCGAGCCGGTGTACTTGCTCGAACTGCGCAGCGCCAGCGAGGTGCCGGGGTGCAACTGGAAAGGTCTGCGGGCGTTCATGCTTGATGGCGAGCACACGATCTACAAAGTGCTCGGTTACGCCGCGCAGATTGGCACCTGGGCCCGCGAGCACCGTTTTTGCGGTAACTGCGGCCAGGCGATGACGCAGGTGCCGCGTGAGCGGGCGATGTATTGCCAGCCGTGTGATTTGCGCAGTTATCCGCGGATTTCGCCGAGCATGATCGTGCTGATCACCCGTGGCGACGAGATCCTGCTGGCACGCTCACCGCGCTTCGTCACCGGGGTTTACAGCACGCTGGCCGGGTTCGCCGAGCCGGGCGAGTCAGCTGAGGATTGCCTGATTCGGGAAGTGCGTGAAGAAGTGCAGATCGAGGTGCAGAACATTCAGTACCTGGGCAGCCAGTGCTGGCCGTTCCCGCATTCGATGATGCTCGGCTTCCATGCCGAGTACGCCGGTGGCGAGATTGTCTGTCAGGAAGACGAGATCGAAGACGCCCAGTGGTTCAACGTGCACGACCTGCCGCCGCTGCCGGCGTCCAAGTCGATTGCCCGTTACCTGATCGACGTCTACGTGGCGCGGCGCTTAGGCCACGCTGAACCAGTGCTGCCAGGCTAGGCGCACGGTCAAACCCAGCACCACGGTGATGAACACCGGGCGAATGAACTTGGCGCCGCCGCTGATCGCGGTGCGCGCGCCAAAGAACGCGCCGACCATCACCGACAGGCCCATGCTCAGGCCGATGATCCAGTCCACCTGCCCGGAAAACACGAACACCGACAGCGCCGCAATGTTGCTGACGAAGTTCATGCTGCGCGCCACGCCGCTGGCTTTGACCAGGTCGATCGGATAGAGCAACAGGCTGCTCACTGTCCAGAATGCGCCGGTACCGGGGCCGGCCACACCGTCGTAGAAACCGAGGCTGAAGCCTTGGGTCGATTGCCATTTCTTCTTGATCGGTGCGTCGCTGTCTAGCGGCGCTTTTGGCGTGCCGCCGAATAGCAGGTACAAGCCACAGGCGAACACGATCACCGGGAGCATTTTGTTCAGCCATTCCGCCGGCAGGTAATGGGCGACGACGGCGCCGGTCAGTGCGCCGACCAGCGTGCCGACGATGGCGTGGGTCCATTGGCGCGGGTGGAACAGCTTGCGCTTGTAGAAGGTGAAACTGGCGGTGGCCGAACCGAACGTCGAGCTGAGTTTGTTCGTGCCGAGCACCAGATGCGGCGGCAGGCCAGCGGTCAGCAGGGCAGGCGTGGTCAACAGACCGCCACCGCCGGCGATGGCGTCGATGAAACCGGCAATGAAAGCGACAAGGGCCAGGATGGCGAGGGTGGTGAGGTCAACGCTGAGTTCGAAAGGCATGGAATCGGCTTATTCGGCAGGGCGCAGAACGTGAGCTGCGGGGAGGGCGGTCATGTTACTCATTTCCAAGTGTTGCGGCGACCCGTCTGACGCCATCGCTGGCAAGCCAGCTCCCACAGGTTTTTGCGCTGTACCCAAGATCATTGTTCACCCTGATCCTTGTGGGAGCTGGCTTGCCAGCGATGAGGACAGTCGAGCCAACAAGTAAACCAACTGTTGCCCACACAACAACCTGCCAACAAATACCCCTCTACAAAACATCAATCTCACGCCGAACATCAATAAAACCGGGCATTCGAACCCTGGCACGCTTGCTGCTCTACCACTCCCATCTCCGCAAATGTCCCGAGGACACGCCAATGAGTCAGCAAGCCGTTAAATTTGCCTACTGGGTGCCGAACGTCAGTGGTGGGCTGGTGGTCAGCAAGATCGAACAGCGCACCGATTGGGGCATCGATTACAACCGCAAACTGGCGCAGATCGCCGAAGCGGCCGGATTCGAATACGCGTTGACGCAGATCCGCTTCACCGCCGGTTATGGCGCCGAGTTCCAGCATGAATCCGTGGCGTTCAGCCATGCACTGCTCGCGGCCACCAGCAAACTCAAGGTGATCGCCGCAATCCTGCCCGGCCCGTGGCAACCGGCGCTGGCGGCCAAACAACTGGCGACGATCGATCAACTCACCAACGGCCGCATCGCGGTGAACATCGTCAGTGGCTGGTTCAAGGGCGAGTTCCAGGCCATCGGCGAGCATTGGCTGGAGCACGACGAGCGTTATCGTCGCTCCGAAGAGTTCATTCGTTCGCTACGGGGCGTTTGGAGCCAGGACAACTTCACCTTTCGCGGCGACTTCTACCGCTTCGACAATTACAGCCTGAAACCGAAACCGCTGGGCCGTCCGGAGATTTTCCAGGGCGGCAGTTCCCGTGCGGCGCGAGACATGGCCGCGCGGGTGTCGGACTGGTATTTCACCAATGGCAACAGCGTCGAGGGGATCAAGGCGCAGGTTGACGATATTCGTGCCAAAGCAGCGGCGAACAATCATTCGGTGAAGGTTGGTGTGAATGCCTTCGTCATCGCCCGTGACACCGAAGAAGAGGCAAGGGCCGTGCTTGCGCAAATCATTGATCAGGCCGATCCAGAGGCAGTGAATGCTTTTGGCGATGCGGCGAAGCAGGCGGGCCGGGCTTCACCGGAGGGCGAGGGCAACTGGGCGAAATCGACGTTTGAGGATCTGGTGCAATACAACGATGGCTTCAAAACCAATCTGATTGGCACGCCGTTGCAGATTGCCGAACGGATCGTGGCGTTGAAAGCGGTGGGTGTGGATCTGGTGCTGGCGGGGTTCCTGCACTTTCAGGAAGAGGTCGAATATTTCGGGCGGCGGGTGTTGCCGCTGGTTCGCGAACTCGAGGCCGAGAAGACTGCCGCTGTTGCCTGACACCCACAAATCCCCTGTAGGAGCTGCCGAAGGCTGCGATCTTTTGATTTTGTTTTTTAGGATCAAGATCAAAAGATCGCAGCCTTCGGCAGCTACTACAGGGTCGATTGTTACAGGCCCAGGTCAGACAGGCTCGGGTGATCATCCGGGCGCCGGCCCAGTGGCCAGTGGAACTTGCGTTCGCTCTCCTTGATCGGCATATCGTTGATGCACGCATAGCGCTGGAACATCAGGCCTTGCTCGTCGAATTCCCAGTTTTCGTTGCCGTAAGAGCGGAACCAGTTACCCGAGTCATCGTGCCATTCATAGGCGTAACGCACCGCGATGCGGGTATCGGAGTAGGCCCATAGCTCCTTGATCAAACGATAATCCAGCTCCTTCGCCCATTTGCGGGTCAGGAAGGCCTTGGCTTCTTCGCGGTTGTTGGCGAACTCGGCGCGGTTACGCCATTTGGTGTCGAGGGTGTAAGCCAGTGAAACCCGCTCCGGGTCGCGGGAGTTCCAGCCATCCTCGGCCAGGCGAACTTTCTCGATGGCTGATTCACGGTTGAAGGGCGGCAATGGCGGACGTACCTGGGCTGCAGTAGACATGTTCAGTCTCCCGATCTAATTAATAATTGAACAACAAGTCCGGCTTATTAAGGCGTTACAGGTCCAATAACTTTCGCGCCATGCATTGCGCATTATCGGCGGCACTGTGATCACCCATCACAAGCGCTACGGTAATGGCGCCGTCAATCAGGATCAGCAGCTGTTTGGCCAGCAGTTGCGGATCCTCGGCACCATGTTCGGTACACAGCTCGCACACGTAGTCGAGCAGCTTCTGTTTGTGTTCTTTGGCGACCAGCCGAACCGGGTCCTGAGGGTCGCCGGTCTCGCCGCTGGTGTTGATGAAGGCGCAGCCGCGAAAGCCTTCCGAGGCGAACCAGCTCTTGAGCACGGTGAACAGATTGAGCAGGCGATCGGCCGGGGTTTCGGCCTGATCGACAGCGCTTCTGTACCAATGCATCCAGCGCACGTCACGGCGTTGCAGGGCGGCAACGGTCAGGGCGTCTTTGTCGGCAAAGTAACGGTAGATGCTTTTTCTGGAGACGCCGGCGGTTTTCACCAGAAGATCCATGCTGGTGGCAGCGATGCCACTTTTGTAGATCAACTTTTCGGTGACATCCAGAATGATGTCGCGTGTGTCGTTGCTAGTGATTTCGTTCATGTGACAAACAGTAGAACGATTGTTCTCCTTGGTCAAGCAAGTATTTTTATTGCTGGTGAAATCGCTTTCGCGAGCAGGCTCGCTCCCACAGGGGAATGCATTTCAAAGGTGGGAGCGAGCCTGCTCGCGAAGGGGCCATTACAGACACTAACAAGACCCGAAGGATGCGATGGTGTAAGCTCTCGGGTTCTTCGGATTCGACCCATTGCGAGCCCTATGCCGTTGCTTTTCAAACGCTCCTTGCTGCCCAAATTGCGCAGCTTCCCGCTGACCGCCGAGGCCGTGACCATTCTGTCCGGCGCCGCTGAATTTCGTCGTTGCCTGCTCGAGAAAATCGCTGCAGCGACCCAGCGCATCTACATCGTTGCGCTGTATCTCCAGCAAGACGAAGCCGGTCAGGAAATTCTCGATGCACTCCACGCCGCCAAGCTCAAGCGTCCCGAGCTGGAAATCGCCGTGGTGGTCGACTGGTTGCGCGCCCAGCGTGGGCTGATCGGCGCCGGCAAGCAGCCGGGCAACTCGGCGTGGTACCAGGAAATGACCCGTACCCACCAGAGCGAAGTGCCGGTGTACGGCGTGCCGGTGCAGACCCGGGAGCTGTTTGGCGTCCTGCATTTGAAAGGCTTCGTGATCGACGACTGCGTGGTCTACAGCGGCGCAAGCCTGAATAACGTTTATCTGCACAAGTTCGACAAGTACCGCTTCGACCGTTATCACGTCCTGCAAAGCCGCGAACTGGCCGACTCGATGCATCACCTGGTCAAGCACGGTCTTATCGAATCGAAAGCGGTGCATCGCCTTGATCTGCCGAATCTGCCGACCACGCGCAGCCTGCGCAACGACATCGGCGACCTGCGCAGCCGCCTCAAATACGCGACGTACGACACCGCCACCGGCAGCACGGCCAGAGATGGCTTGTCTGTAACCCCGTTGCTCGGCGTCGGCAAGAACAACCCTTTGAACCGGGCGATCCTCGAACTGATTGCCAGCGCGCAAAAGCAGCTGACCATTTGCACGCCATACTTCAACCTGCCGCTGGGGGTGATCCGCGAGATCAACCGTGCGCTGGCCCGTGGCGTGAAAATCGACATCGTCGTCGGCGACAAAACCGCCAACGATTTCTATATCCCGCCGAGCGAGCCGTTCAAGGTGATCGCAGCGCTGCCGTATCTGTACGAGATCAGCCTGCGCCGCTTCGCCAAGCGCCATCAGCGCAACATCGACAGCGGCCAGTTGAACCTGCATTTGTGGCGTGATGGCGACAACACTTATCACCTCAAGGGCATGTGGGTCGATCAGCGCTATACGCTGCTCACCGGCAACAACCTCAATCCACGGGCGTTCCGCCTGGATCTGGAAAACGCGTTGTTGATCGATGATCCGAAAGCGGAGTGGCTGGAGCCGCGTGCGAAGGAGCTGGAAGAGATTTTCCGCCATACCACGCGGATCGACAGCTTTCAGAGTCTGGAGACGCTGCCGGAATACCCGGCCGGGGTGGCCAAGTTTCTCAAGCGCGTGAGCCGGGTGCGGATTGAGCGGTTGCTCTACCGGATTTTGTAGGCTGCTGAAAATGCCATCGCTGGCAAGCCAGCTCCCACAGGTTCTATGGTGTACACAATATTTGTGAATGACCGAGAACACTGTGGGAGCTGGCTTGCCAGCGATGGGGCCCGCTTAGACGCTACAAAAAATCAATTCAGACCCAGCTTGCCACGCAACGTAGACAAGTCCTCAGCCAGCGTATTCACCGGCCCGACCAGCGCCTTACGGTCGTTATCCTTCACCTTGTCATACGTCTCGAAACCACCATCCTTGGTCTTATACTTGGCCAGAATCTTGTCGACCGTGGCAAAGTTCTTGTCGACCTTCGCTACAAACGCCTTGTCCTGTTTTTCGATCTGCGGACGGAACAGATCAACGATTTTCTTCGCACCGTCGATGTTGCCCTGGAAGTCATACAGGTCAGTGTGGCTGTAGCGATCTTCTTCGCCGGAGATCTTGGTCGCAGCGACTTCTTCCAGCAGCGCCGCAGCACCACCGACGACTTTTTCCGGCGGGAAGGTCAGGCCGGCGACGCGGGTTTGCAGGTCTTTGACGTCGCTGTTGAGCTTGTCCGCCAGTTCGTTCAGGCCTTGGGTACTTTTCTCCGAAAACATTGAGTATTCGATGCGGTGGAAACCGGTGAAGTCATCGGCCTTCACACCTTTCTCGTGGTCGTCGACACGGGAGTCGATGGACGCATCGAGGTCACTGAACAGCTCGGCAATTGGCTCGATCGACTCGTAGTAAACGCGGGTCGGTGCGTAGAGCTTTTGCGCGGTGGCCAGGTCGCCTTTCTTCACGGCGTCGGTGAATTGTTGGGTGTGGCTACCCAGTTCATCCAATTGCTCGGTGACGTAAATCTTGTAGTCCGAAACCGGCCCGACCAGATCCAGCGGTGCTGTCGCGGCGAACGCCGACAGCGGGGTGTTGAGCAAACCAAGGGTCAGCAATAACGCGAGTGGCGTCTTTTTCATGGGGGCGGCTCCAGTGTTGGGATGTTGTTTTATGCAGCGGTTTTCGGTTGTGTGGCATTGAGCAGCGAGCGCCCGATGAAGTCCTTATCGCCGGTGACACCCGGCAGGGTGAAGAAGTACCCGCCGCCGACCGGTTTGAGGTATTCCTCCAGCGGTTCGCCGTTGAGGCGGGTCTGCACGGTGATGAAGCCTTTTTCCAGATCGGCCTGGTAACAGATGAACAGCAGGCCCATGTCGAGCTGGCCGTTCTTGTTCACGCCGTTGGAATAGTTGAACGGCCGACGCAGGATCAGGTTGGCTTGAGTCGCAGCCGTGCGCGGATTCGCCAGGCGAATGTGCGCATCGAGCTTGGTCAGCTTGCCGGCCGGGTCTTTGCTGTAATCCGGAACTTCGCTTTCATGCTGGCCACCCATCGGTGCGCCAGTGGTTTTGACCCGGCCAAGGATGCTTTCCTGCTCCTGCAACGGCGTGCGGTCCCAACGCTCGACGAAGTTGCGGATGATCCGCACCGCTTGGTAACTGCCATGGGCAGCCCAGGCCGGTTCATCGCTGCCCGGTTGTACCCAGACCAGACGATCCATGGCTTTGCTGTCGTTGGAATCGGGGTTGGCCGAGCCGTCGCGGAAACCTAGGAAATTGCGCGCCGATTGCGCCGGCACACCCGGTTTCGCCGGGGCTTGCGGCGGCACGCTGCCTTCCTGTTTCCAGCGCACCAGCAGCAGGTCGGGCAGGTTTTTGACGATGTCGCGCAGGGCGTGGATGTTGGTGTCGGCGGTGTTCGAGCAGAACTGCAAACTCAGGTCGCCATGGCAGCAATCGGCTTCCAGCGCATCGTTGGGGAACCCCACCATGCGTATCAGACGCTTGGGCTTGGCGTCGGCCAGACCGAAGCGCTCGTCGAACAGCGATTCACCGACGGAAACGGTGATGGTCAGGTTATCCGGCGTGACGTTCGGGCCGAGAATGCCGGAATCCGGCGGCGGCAGTTTCGGGTCGATCTGCGCGACCGGGCCGCCCTTCATCAGGAACGCAATGCGCTCGTTAAGCGTGCGGAACAACCGCTCGAGGTCTTCGCGATCACTGGCCAACACATCGAACGAAACCAGCATGCCCGAGGCCGGACGCGGGGTGACGATGCCGGTCTGGTGTACGCCGTGGAAATCGTGGCGGTCTTCAGTCTTGTCGCTGCTCGGTGCTTCGGTGACTTGCGCCGGTGCGGCGGCCATGGCCGGGCAGCTCAGGGCGGACCCTGCGAGGGCGACACCGGCGGCGCCCATGCCCATCAGGACACGGCGACGTTGCAGGTTGAGGTTTTCTGAATCTTTCATCGGGAATGGGTCTTCTGCTTACAGGCCGGAGAGGCCGAGGGCGGGATCGATGCCATCCAGTGCGTCGGCCAGAGCCTGAGCCTTGTCGGCGATCTGCTTGCGTTGTGCGCCGCTGATGGAGTCGTAGCTGGCGTAGCCGTCCTTGATCTTGTAGCTGTCGAGTTCGCTGTCGAAATCCGCCTGCGCCTTGTCGATTTTCGGCAGCAGGTCGGCGGCAGATTTGTTCAGCATCGGCCGCAGCAGGTCGACGACTTTGCGCGCGGTTTGTGCGTTGGCGGCGAAACCGTTGAGGTCGCTGTGGCTGTAGCGTTCTTCTTCACCGCTGGCGGCGCGAACGTCAGCCAAGGTGTTGAGGTTGCGCACGATGATGTTCACCAGTTGTTCCGGTGGCAGCGACTGCGCAAGCAATTGCTGTTTGAGCGTGGTGACATCGCTGAGCAGGCGCTGGGCCACAGGCGTCAGTTCATCGATTTTGCGTTGCTGGAACAGCGCGTATTCGACGCGGTGGAAGCCGACGAAGGCCGGATCCTGTTCGCGTTTTTCGAAGTAATCGGCGCGGGCGTTGATGCTGTTGTCCAGTTCTGCCAGACGTTGCGCGGCCGGGGCCAGACGTTGATAAGCCGCACGCGCGGGCAGGTATAGCGCCTGGGCTTGGCTGAGATCACCGCTTTCAATCGCTTGATTGAGCGCCGTGACGGCTTTGATCAGCGCACTGCTCTGGCTGGCCAGGTACACACGGAATTCCGACAGCGGCCCGACGAAGGCGACCATCGACGGTTTGGCTTTGGCCGCAGCATCGGAGGCAGCCGTCGGCGTCACATGCAGTGTGCCGCGAGGATTACTCAGCAACCCGCAGGTGATTGCGTAATCGCCCGGTTGCAGATTGGCGTTGATCACCTGGCTCAGGCCCGGCGCGATGTTTTCGCGCTCCTCAACAACGAGCACGCCGTCGAGAATTTCCCATTCCACCGCCCGGTCGGAGCGGTTAACGATGCGGAAACTGGCACGACCGGCCGGTACGGTCAGTGCATTCGGCTCGCAACTGCCCGGATGAATGTTCACCACCACTTCATCGTGGTTGTGCTGACGCTTGGCCGCAGCCATTTTCGAGGCGTAATAAAACAGACCACCGGCGGCGATCATCACCACCACCGAACCGGCCACCGCCCAGCGCAAGGCGCGGGGAGGGGAGGCCTGAGGAGAGTTAGGCTTTGACATGAATGCCCTTATTGGCTGGAAACGGAAGACGATTGCGTGGAGGGCTTGGCCGGGGGAGCCGGGTAAAAGAACATCACCAGCGCCACCAGCAGATAGATCAGATAAGCCCCAAGGGTGCTGACAGTCGGCGCATCCTGATAACCGAACATGCCGGCCAGCACCGAGCCCAACGGGCCATCCATCGGCAGCGTTGCGCTGAAGTCGAAGAGCACGGTTTGCAGGTGATTCCACAGCCCGGCTTCGTGCAGGGCTTGCACGGAGTTGGCGAGAATCCCGGCGGCGACCACCAGAATGAACAGGCCGGTCCACTTGAAGAACGCCGAAAGGTTGAGGCGCATGCTGCCGCTGTAGATCAGGAAGCCGACGATGATCGCCAGAATCAAGCCGAGCAGGGCACCGATCGGCGCGCCCGGGCCTTCGCTCTGCTGGAACACGGCGAGCAGGAAGAACACCGTTTCCAGGCCTTCACGGGCAACTGCGAAAAACACCATGGCGATCAGCGCGATCACCTGATGTCTGGAAGATGTCAGGGCGTGATCGAGCGAGGCTTGCAGGGAGTGCTTGATCGAACGCGCCACTTTGCGCATCCAGAACACCATCGAACTGAGAATGCCGACGGCGACCAGCCCGACGATGCCTTCGAACAGTTCCTGCTGCTTTTGCGGGAATTCAGCGCTGACCAACTCCAGACCACCGCCGACCAGCAGGGCGAGGGCGGCGGCGAGAAACACGCCGATCCACACGGCAGGCATCCATTGGCCACGGCCGGTTTGCTGGAGGTAACTGGCGATAATGCCAACGATCAGCGCGGCTTCAATGCCTTCGCGCAGCATGATCAGAAAGGGAACGAGCATTCGGCATCCAAGAGGTCATATCTAGAGGTTACAAGTTGTAACATAATGACAACCATTCTCACATGACAATCATTGACACAAACCTGAACAAAAGCTGAACAAGTTAAAGAACAACCATTCTCATGCGATTGACACCGGAACTCTGTAGGAGCTGCCGAAGGCTGCGATCTCTTGATCCTGGTTTTTAGAATCAAAAGATCGCAGCCTTCGGCAGCTCCTACATGGGTATTTGTGTTAGCTGCGGTAAGATGCCCACCACTCAAAAACAACAAGGTTCACCGCGCTCCATGTCGGAAAAAGACACCATCGCCGTTCAACTGGTGCGTGAAGCGCTGCTGCAAAGTTGTGCCCCGGGCGTGGCCACGGAAGAAGTCTTGAACAAGGTCGGGATTGATCCGCTGCTGCTGCAAACCGAGCACGGCCGGGTGCCGGCCTCGCAGTACGCGAAACTCTGGCGGTTATTGGCGCGCCGTGGCGACGACGAGTTCTTTGGCATGGACCCGCGCAAGCTCAAGTCCGGCAGCCTTGAATTCCTCTGTCGCAGCGCGATGGCGCAACCGACGCTGGCAGCGGGTTTGAGCACGGGCCTGAGCTTTCTGTCATTGATGCTTGAACGCATGCCGGCGCAACTGGTGCATCAGCAAAGTCTGGCGGAAATCGTCTTGCTCGAAGACGATCCCGAACCGCGCCGCGCCTTCACCTATTTCACCTACTGGATGATCGTCCACGGCGTGGCCTGCTGGCTGGCCGGGCGGCGAATTCCGATTCTGGCCATCGAACTGCGCTGCGCGGCGCCGGACTTCACCGATGATTACCGGGTGATGTTTTCGGAAAACCTGCGTTTCGAGCGGCCACGCACGCGGATGATTTTTTCCGCTGATTGCCTCGACCTGCCGATCAAACGCAACGCCGAGGAATTGAAGCGCTTTCTCGCCCACGCCCCGGCCAACATCCTGGTCAAGTACCGCGACCCGGAAAGCCTCGCCAGTCGGATCAAACAGGATTTGCGGCAATTACCCGCCGAGCAGTGGCCCGAAACCGAGGCTTTGGCCCAACAGCTGTGCATGTCCGCCTCGACACTGCGCCGCCGTTTGGCCGAGGAAGGGCAGACCTACCAAGGCCTCAAGGACAGCGTGCGCAAGGAGTTGGCCATCGTTTGGCTGGCGGAGCCTTCGATCAGTTTTGTCGAGATTGCCGGCCGATTGGGGTTTGCCGATGTCAGTTCATTTTATAAAGCGTTCCGCAAATGGGCGGGTTCCAATCCAGGACATTACCGTAACCTGATCCTCAGCCAGCCAACCGAAGCTGGCTAAGGATCAGGCGTCATTTACAGTTCCTTCACGCTGACCAACGAGGTAGTGCCGGTACCGAACGTCGAGGCCTTGATGCGCAACTGCAAATCATTCTTCGAGCCGCGCAGGACATAGATATGATCCGTCAGCTTCGGGCTTTCGAGTTTGAACAGCTTCACACTGCCTTCTGGATAAAGCGTGGGATCAAGTTCCAGTACCGCGTGGATCTTGTTGGCACGGGATGAAATGTTGTAGCGATTTTTACCAAACAGGGTCTCCGAAAGTTGTTGCAGCGGCATCGAATCCGGAGCGAGATCGGTCACATACAATCCGACGATATTGCGTTGCGGTCTGCCGTAAGCATCGTTGGACGAATTGTCGATAAACGCGCTTCTTGTGGCTTTGATTGTCGCCAGTTTATCCCTGTTCACGTAGTGATACAGCTGCTTGGGCAAGGGCTTGATTTCGGTTTCGATAACCGACGGAAACCCACTACTGTCAGCGATTGCCCGCCGTGACGGCCCCGGTGCCTCAGTGTTGAAGTCGTCATGGCTGCGCTTGTTTGGCGCGCCTCCTTTCAGGTACATCCGGTTATCGACTGTCCATCGCCCCTGACCGTCGGAAATCAGGAAGGGGCCGGGCCGCAGGTAATCCACCGGATCAATGATCAGCACCGGCCCTTCTTCAATCGAAACCCGAAAAAACTGACCTTCCACCAATGCATGCCATTTGTCGTTGTACCGATAAAGGCCTTTGTTGCGTCCTTGCGCCACGGGTTCTCCGAGGTCTACCGGCTTTTCCATCGCGAAACTGTCGAGTATCGCTCGGTGCGCTCGGGAATAGGATGACCGGGGGGTAGCCCAGGCGTTTTCGGTAATCGACAGGTCCACCTGTGGGTGCTGCTCACTCGGCAAACTACGGTTTTCAATGACCGGTACATCGGGCGTAGCAGGGGAGGTACTTTCGACGGAATATTCAAATACTTCCGGTTCGATCGACAGGTGCGGCGCGTTTTGTGACCTCGTCGTGATGCGCCCGGCGTGCATGAGTACGGCCGCCAGGTTAAGCAACAGGTCGGCCACGGCGAACGACTTGTCCTGACCATCCGATTGCGACAGTGCTTCAAGATCGGCCTTGAGACTCACCGCCAATTGCACTAACCATCCGGCGGTGGCTGCCGGCCCGGTCACCAGCGGCAACAATGACTCGAATATCAACCAGCTCAGCGTCTTGAAGTGAGCCCAGCGACTCTCTGCGTTGGACACCGATTGCCGGTCGGCCAACTCAACAAGCGCCCGGCTGTTCGCTTCATACAGATGCTGAAATACATCGCCCTGCAGTGGGGACACGTTTTTCAGTTCCCAACGCAGGCGTATTTCGTTGGCGCCCAGCAGCCCGGTGTGCCTGACCACAGCTTTGTACCAGTCATGGATGCTTTTCTGCAGCGGGGCGTCGGACTGAATCGCCTGTTCCAGATGGCTGCGCGAACGGAACTGGATCAACGAAGGGGAATAGAAGGGGCGATAGAGGATGACGGGAGCATCGCTCCGGTCGCCGGCGGTGATGATGAACATATTCAGAACCGGCCCGAGCCGCAGATGCAAGGGGCTGACGACGATCTCTTGAGAGGCGTCGCCAGCATCGGCCAACGCGATGATCAGACGTACCCCGACATCGTCAAAACCATGGACACCTGTCAATTTGGCCTCTAGTGCCTGGAGCGGCAATTGATTGCGCAAGTGGACCGTGAACAGATTTTGTCGGGATGACGCCTCGGTACGATTATCGAGCAGATGCTGTTTCAGATAAGCCGGGTAGGTACGGCCAATGTCCACTGACTGGATAAGACTCTTGACGTAATCGGGGGTCATCCACGCTGGTACATCGCGCTGGTGCAGGCCTTTGACGGTCATCGTGCCCCATGGCAGGCCGGCAAGATTTTCCAGGGCAAAATCGATGATGCCCAAGCGAATCGTTTCAACGCTCCCCCATCCTCCAGGTACGCCTCGCGCAACCTTGATGTTGAGTTCCATGTCATCTGGGTTTACCGGATCATGCCCATCACGGCTCATCTGATCGACGAGTGCTCGATAGGCAAAATCGCGGATGGAATCGAGATGGGTGAAAAACGTCGCACCGTCGTACTCCAGATGAGTTGCCGCCATGGCCGACACATAGCGTCGATAAGTACGGCGATCATCAGAATCTGCATCCTTGAGCCATTGGGGCAAATGCTTGTCGACATTTTCTGCATGGTAAACATGCGGCTTTTTGCCGGCGAACAGGCGAAGTGGATCGGTGATCTGGTCGAACAGTTGCTCAGCGCCCTCGAACATTTCGCTGACCGGAATCTGGATGCTTTCAAGTTCCAGCAGTTGCTGATCGATCAGGACCCGCACCAACTCATCAAAAATATCCGCTTCAGGTTCATAACGATCAACGCTAAGTTCGGCGAACTCCCAGCGATGTTGCAAGTCCCGTGCAATATTCTGTATGCAGTCTGACTCGGATTTGAATCGTTCCCAGGCGCCCGAAGGTTGAATCAATACTGTTCCTGACTTGTTCGTGATGAGCAAGGCAGGATAAATCAGCGAGAGATTATCCGTCCCGTTATTCAAGGTAAATTGCAATAGATAAGCCGGCGGTCGTAAATGCTCGTTAAATATTTGTCGATATTGTTTTTCTGGTTTGATGACCAAGCCAGTCAACGCATAATAAAAATCTTGATCTGACTGGTGAAGTGATTCATTGATGTTCGATGCGCAGGCATCTTTTACAACCTCCGCCAGCCACTGCCAACGTTTCATGCCGTTATCGGCTGGTTGCTGCCAATAATCCAGCAACTGCTGCTGCAACGTGGCGACCAGTGTCTGGCACAGTTCTTCCTGAGCCAACTGGAAATCGGCAAGATCGATTGTTGCGCGGCCTTCGGCGTTCACAGGAATGATCAGGTTTTCGTCGGCTACGGTAAGACTCCGGCCCTCAGTGAAGGCCTCAATAAATGCATTCAGAAAAGGCACGGGTTCGGAGTTCAGGACAAAACGGGTATCACGATAAAATATCGTATCTAGAGTGAGTGAGCCAGGTGCGAGACAGTATTGTAGATAGTTTTCCAATTGCGACCTGGCAACACTGCGCAATGTAGGGTGGTCGTTGAATTGAGCGCGTATCGAATGTTCGAATATAAAACGTTTGTCATCAACCAGTTTTTCTTGGGGCGACACGGTGCGTTCCTTTTGGAAAAGTCAGAGAGTGGGTGTTTGTCATTGCAAACTAACAAGGCAACCAACTTGTGGCCACTGCATATAATTATCAACTTGTAAGTAACCGCTTGTATGCCAGTCGGGGTTGGCCAAACCAGTCAGCCACTTTGATAGCTTTGACCATTGCCCCAACCCCCGCACAGCGCGACTATCTCCCTGTTGTTTACGGTTCCCAGCCTAATAAAAAACAGAGGGATTCTGGCAATGCGCGATTACTTGTCGGCCACCAAACAGTTCAACTATCAGCACACCGTGGATACCGCGCTCAGCGGTACGCTTGAGGCGCTCAACGCCTGTGTCGAATGCTGCGACCGCCACGCCTTGCCCGGGCGCATTGCGCTGTTCTGGGAGGGTCGCGACGGCGCGAGTGCGACGTACACCTTCAACGATCTGCAGGACAAAGCCGCGCGTTTCGCCAATTTTCTCCTCGCCCAAGGCGTGCAGAAGGGTGACAAGGTCGCCGGTCTGCTGCCGCGCAACATCGAATTGCTCATCACCGTGTTGGCCACCTGGCGCATCGGCGCGGTGTATCAGCCGCTGTTCACCGCGTTCGGCCCCAAAGCCCTCGAACATCGCCTGAACAGTTCCGGCGCCAAAGTCGTGGTCACCGACGCGGTCAACCGGCCGAAACTCGCTGAAGTCGCCGATTGCCCAACGCTCGTTACCGTCGGCGGCGCGAAAGGCCAGGGCATCGTCCGTGGCGATTTCAGTTTCTGGGCCGAACTGCCCAACTATTCCAACGTCTGCGAACCGGTAATGCTGACTGGCGAAGACCCCTTCCTGTTGATGTTCACCTCGGGCACCACCGGCCCGTCGAAAGCGCTGTCGGTGCCACTCAAAGCCATCGTCGCGTTCCAGAGCTACACCCGCGATGCGGTCGATCTGCGCCCGGAAGATGCGTTCTGGAACGTCGCCGATCCGGGCTGGGCCTACGGCATCTACTTCGGCGTCACCGGCCCGTTGTCGATGGGCCACCCGATCACCTTCTACGATGGCCCGTTCACCCTCGAAAGCACCTGCCGGGTGATCAACAAGTACGGCATCACCAACCTCACCGGTTCACCAACGGCTTATCGCTTGCTGATTGCCGGCGGCGACGAGTTCGCCAGGTCGATCAAAGGCAAGCTGCGCATCGTCAGCAGCGCCGGTGAGCCGTTGAACCCGGAAGTGATTCGTTGGTTCGCCGACAACCTCGACGTGATCATCCATGACCATTACGGCCAGACCGAACTGGGCATGGTCCTGTGCAATCACCACGGCCTCGACCATCCGGTACACGTCGGCGCCGCTGGTTTCGCCTCGCCGGGCCACCGCATCGTCGTGCTCGACGACCAATACAACGAACTCGGCGTCGGCCAGCCGGGCATTCTTGCCATCGACCGACCGCAATCACCGATGTGCTGGTTCGGTGGCTACGAAGGCGCGCCGACCAAAGCCTTCGTCGGCAATTACTACCTCAGTGGCGACACCGTGGAATGGAACCCGGACGGCAGCATCAGCTTCGTTGGCCGCAGCGATGATGTGATCACCACCTCCGGCTACCGCGTCGGCCCGTTCGATGTGGAAAGCGCGCTGATTGAACACCCGGCGGTGGTCGAAGCGGCGGTGGTCGGCAAACCGGATCCGGAACGCACCGAGCTGGTCAAAGCTTTCGTCGTGCTGAGTGCGCAATACCGTGCGGCTCCGGAGTTGGCCGAAGAGCTGCGCCAACATGTGCGCAAACGGCTGGCCGCGCACTCATACCCGCGTGAAATCGAATTTGTCAGCGAATTGCCCAAGACCCCGAGTGGCAAATTGCAGCGCTTTATCTTGCGCAATCAGGAAATCGCCAAGGCTCAAGAGGCCGCGGCGCATAACGTTTCAGCTTGAAGATCAGGAACTACTGTCATGCAGATCGAGAACAAGGTTTTTATCGTCACCGGCGGCGCATCCGGCCTGGGTGCTGCCACCGCTGAATTGCTGGTCAGTGCCGGCGCCAAAGTGATGCTGGTGGACATGAACGCGGAAGCGGTCGCCGCGCAGGCTCAGCGTCTGGGCGCGCAAAGTGTGGTCGCCGACATCAGCAACGAAGCCGCCGCCGAAGCTGCCGTGCAGGCGACCGTCAAAGCCTTCGGCAGCCTCAACGGTCTGGTCAACTGCGCCGGCATCGTTCGTGGTGAGAAGATCCTCGGCAAGAACGGCCCGCACGCGCTGAGCAGTTTTGCCCAAGTGATCAACGTCAACCTGATCGGCAGCTTCAACATGCTGCGTCTGGCCGCTGCGGCGATTGCCGAGAGCGAAGCCAACGCGGACGGCGAGCGCGGTGTGATCATCAATACCGCTTCGGTCGCAGCGTTCGACGGCCAGATCGGCCAAGCGGCGTACTCGGCTTCCAAGGGCGCGATCGCCAGCCTGACCCTGCCAGCCGCCCGTGAACTGGCGCGCTTCGGCATCCGTGTGATGACCATTGCCCCCGGCATTTTCGAAACGCCGATGATGGCCGGCATGACCCCGGAAGTCCGCGATTCGCTGGCCGCCGGCGTACCGTTCCCGCCACGTCTGGGCAAGCCTGCTGAGTACGCCGCGCTGGTTCGGCATATCATCGAAAACAGCATGCTCAACGGCGAGGTGATCCGTCTCGACGGCGCCTTGCGCATGGCCGCCAAGTAAGGAGGATTTGTCATGACTATTTCCAACGATCCGATTGTTATCGTCAGCGCCGTGCGCACGCCAATGGGCGGTTTTCAGGGCGAACTGAAGAGCCTCACCGCGCCGCAACTCGGTGCTGCGGCGATCAAGGCTGCGGTTGAACGCGCCGGTGTCGCCAGCGATGCAGTCGATGAAGTGTTGTTCGGTTGCGTATTGCCTGCGGGCCTCGGTCAGGCGCCTGCGCGTCAGGCTGCTTTGGGCGCCGGGCTGGATAAATCGACCCGTTGCACCACGATCAACAAGATGTGCGGCTCGGGCATGGAAACCACCATTCTCGCTCACGACATGCTGGTGGCTGGCAGCGCCGATGTGGTGATTGCCGGTGGTATGGAAAGCATGTCCAACTCGCCGTATCTGCTGGATCGCGCTCGCGCCGGTTACCGCATGGGCCATGGTCGCGTGCTTGATTCGATGTTCCTCGACGGCCTCGAAGACGCCTACGACAAGGGGCGCCTGATGGGCACCTTTGCCGAAGACTGTGCCGAGACCAATCATTTCAGCCGCGAAGCGCAGGATGCCTTTGCCATCGCCTCGACCACCCGCGCGCAGCAGGCGATCCAGGATGGCAGTTTCAAGGACGAAATCGTCCCGCTGACCGTGACCGTCGGCAAAGAACAGGTGCTGATCAGCCACGACGAACAGCCGCCGAAAGCCAAACTCGACAAGATTGCCTCGCTGAAACCGGCTTTCCGCGAAGGCGGCACGGTGACGGCCGCGAATTCCAGTTCGATCTCTGACGGCGCGGCGGCGCTGGTGCTGATGCGTCAGTCGCAGGCGCAGAAACTGGGCTTGAAACCGTTGGCCGTTATCCATGGTCATGCAGCGTTCGCCGACACCCCCGGTCTGTTCCCGGTGGCACCGATTGGGGCGATCAAAAAGTTGATCAAGAAAACCGGTTGGTCGCTGGGTGATGTCGATCTGTTCGAGGTCAACGAGGCGTTTGCCGTGGTTGGCATGGCGGCGATGACGCACCTGGAAATCCCCCATGACAAGCTGAATGTGCATGGTGGTGCCTGTGCGCTGGGCCATCCGATCGGCGCGTCCGGTGCGCGGATTCTGGTGACGTTGCTGTCGGCCTTGCGCCAGAGAAAGCAGAAACGCGGTATCGCGGCGATCTGCATCGGCGGCGGCGAAGCGACGGCCATGGCCGTGGAATGCGTTTACTAACGTTGACACTGGACCCTGTGGGAGCGGGCTTGCCCGCGATGGCGGTGGGTCAGACAGCCAATATGTTCAATGACAGGGCCCCATCGCTGGCAAGCCAGCTCCCACAGGGTTCGGTGTTGTCACCCGGATTTAAGGATTCACCATGATTCCCAACGAAGACCAAACCCAGATCCGCGACATGGCCCGGCAGTTCGCCGAGGAACGCTTGAAGCCGTTCGCCGCCGAGTGGGATCGCGAGCATCGATTCCCCAAGGAAGCCATCGGCGAGATGGCTGAGTTGGGCTTCTTCGGCATGCTCGTGCCGGAACAGTGGGGCGGTTGCGACACCGGTTACCTGGCGTACGCCATGGCCCTGGAAGAAATCGCCGCTGGCGACGGCGCCTGCTCGACGATCATGAGCGTGCACAACTCGGTCGGCTGTGTGCCGATCCTCAAGTTCGGCAACGACGATCAGCGTGAACGCTTTCTCAAACCGCTGGCCAGCGGCGCCATGCTCGGTGCCTTTGCGCTAACCGAACCGCAGGCCGGTTCCGATGCCAGCAGCCTGAAAACCCGCGCACGGCTGGAAGGCGATCACTACGTGCTGAACGGCTGCAAACAGTTCATCACCTCCGGGCAGAACGCCGGGATCGTGATTGTGTTTGCGGTGACCGATCCGAGTGCCGGCAAGCGCGGCATCACTGCGTTTATCGTGCCGACCGATTCACCGGGCTATAAAGTCGCTCGCGTCGAAGACAAACTCGGCCAGCACGCCTCCGACACCTGCCAGATCCTCTTCGAAGACGTCAAAGTGCCGGTGGCCAACCGTTTGGGTGAGGAGGGCGAGGGTTACAAGATCGCCCTGGCCAACCTTGAAGGTGGCCGCGTCGGCATCGCCTCGCAATCGGTGGGCATGGCCCGCGCGGCGTTCGAAGCAGCGCGTGATTACGCCCGTGAGCGTGACACCTTCGGTAAGCCGATCATCGAGCATCAAGCCGTGGCGTTCCGCTTGGCTGACATGGCCACGCAGATCGCCGTCGCCCGGCAGATGGTGCATTACGCCGCCGCCCTGCGCGACAGCGGTCAACCGGCACTGGTTGAGGCGTCGATGGCCAAACTGTTCGCTTCGGAAATGGCCGAGAAGGTCTGTTCGATGGCGTTGCAAACCCTCGGTGGTTACGGTTACCTCAACGACTTCCCGCTGGAGCGCATCTATCGCGACGTGCGTGTCTGCCAGATCTACGAAGGCACCAGCGATATTCAGCGCATGGTCATTTCGCGCAATCTTTGAGAAGGAATTTTAATTTATGACTTACGAAACCATTCTGCTGGAAACCCAAGGCCGCGTTGGCCTGATCACCCTCAACCGCCCACAGGCGCTGAATGCCCTGAATGCGCAACTGGTCAGTGAAGTAAACCAGGCCCTCGATGCGCTGGAAGCCGATGCGAACATCGGCTGCATCGTGCTCACCGGTTCGAAAAAAGCTTTTGCCGCCGGTGCCGACATCAAGGAAATGGCCGAGCTGACTTACCCGCAGATCTACATGGACGATCTGTTCAGCGACAGTGACCGCGTGGCCAACCGGCGTAAGCCGATTATTGCGGCGGTCAACGGTTTTGCCTTGGGCGGCGGCTGTGAGCTGGCGCTGATGTGCGATTTCATTCTGGCTGGCGACAACGCCAAATTCGGCCAACCGGAAATCAATCTCGGTGTGTTGCCGGGCATGGGCGGCACCCAGCGCCTGACCCGCGCCGTGGGCAAGGCGAAAGCCATGGAAATGTGCCTGAGCGGGCGCTTGATTGATGCGGTGGAGGCTGAGCGTTGCGGCATCGTTGCGCGGATTGTGCCGAGCGATGAGTTGCTCGACGAAGCGCTGAAAGTGGCCGCTGTGATTGCCAGCAAGTCGTTGCCGATTGCGATGATGATCAAAGAGAGCGTGAATCGTGCCTTTGAAGTGAACCTGACCGAGGGCGTGCGCTTTGAACGTCGGGTGTTCCATGCAGCGTTTGCCACACAGGATCAGAAGGAAGGGATGGCTGCGTTTATTGCCAAGCGTGAGGCGGCATTCCAAGGCAAATAAATGTAGTGCCCGAGCTGACGCCTTCGCGAGCAGGCTCGCTCCCACATAAGGTTCTCGGCGTTCACAAAATCTGTGTTCGCTGGAGATCTCTGTGGGAGCGAGCCTGCTCGCGAAGCTTTTAAGGTTTGATATACGTCAAAATCAAAAGCCCCTCACCCTAACCCTCTCCCGGAGGGAGAGGGGACTGAACGGGGGATATTGATGATCTGCGCCGACCTGGGTGTCCATCGGTGAATCCATAATCGACTCGGTCTTTCAGGTCGATGTATAACGCCAGACACCTCGGTCGGCCCCCTCTCCCTCTGGGAGAGGGCTGGGGTGAGGGAAAGGGGCCAACACCATTACAACTGATAGTGCTTCAGCTCCCGCGCAATCACCATCCGCTGAATCTCGCTCGAGCCTTCATAGATCTGGGTAATCCGCGCATCACGGTAGTACTTCTCGACCGGGTAATCCTCCAGATACCCATACCCGCCATGAATCTGAATCGCCGACGAGCAGACCTTCTCGGCCATCTCCGATGCAAACAGCTTGGCCTGCGAAGCCTCGGACAAACACGGCTTGCCCGCCGTACGCAGCCGCGCCGCATGCAGGATCATCAAGCGCGCCGCATTGATCTGCATATGCATGTCGGCCAGCAGGTTGGCGATGCTCTGGTGCTCATTGATCGGTTTGCCGAACTGGATGCGGTCACGCGAATACACCAGCGCCGCTTCAAACGCGGCGCGGGCGATGCCCAGTGCTTGTGCGGCAATGCCGATGCGTCCGCCTTCAAGGTTCGACAGAGCAATCGCCAGACCTTTGCCGCGCTCGCCAAGCAGATTGGCCTCGGGAATGCTGCAGTCGTTCAGCGTCACCGCACAGGTATCAGAGGCACGGATACCCATCTTGTGCTCGGTGCGATCAACGATAAAACCCGCAGTATCGGTAGGCACCAGAAACGCCGAAATACCTTTCTTGCCCAGGTCCGGATCCGTTACCGCAAACACGATCGCCAGCTTCGCCCGTTTGCCGTTGCTGACAAATTGCTTGGCGCCGTTGATCACCCATTGGCCGTCACGCAGTTCGGCACGGGTGCGCAGGTTGTGCGCTTCGGAACCGGCCTGCGGTTCGGTCAGGCAGAAGCAGCCAATGGTTTGCCCACTGGCCAGATCCGCCAGCCAGGTCTGTTTCTGCGCTTCGCTGCCGTAGTTGAGCACCGGGCCGCAGCCGACCGAGTTGTGAATGCTCATGAATGCGCCCGTCGCGCCGTCACCGGCGGAAATCTCTTCCACGGCCAAGGCGTAGGCGACGTAATCGACGTAAGTGCCGCCACATTCCTCAGGCACTACCATGCCTAACAGCCCCAGCTCACCCATCTTCGCGACGAGCGCGTCGTCGATCCAGCCCGCCTTTTCCCAGGCCTGCGCGTGGGGCGCGATTTCGCCACGGGCAAAGTCCCGGGCCATGTCGCGGATCATCACTTGTTCTTCAGTCAGTTCGAGATCGTGCATGGCTCAGCTCCCGCTCTCAGGAAAACCGTGGAAGAAACTCGCGACATGCGCAGCATCCAGCGCAGCGAGGGTCGGCGGGTTCCAGCGAGGTGTCTTGTCTTTATCGATCAGCAGGGCGCGTACGCCTTCGATCAGGTCGCCGCGGGCGAACCACTGGCGATCCAGATGCAGTTCGAGAGCGAAGCAGTGCTCCAGGCTCAAGTGACGGCCGCGACGGAGCATTTCCAGGGTCACTGCCATAGCCAGCGGTGAACGGGTTTCAAGCAAGTCTGCCGTGGTGGTCGCCCATTCGTGACTGTCGGCGACGGTCACCGTGCGCAGTTGTTCGACCATGCTCGGCACATCCGGCAGGGCGAAAAAGTGATCGATGGCCGGGCGCAAAGCTTCGAGCGGCGCGTCGGGCAGGGTTTGTACTGCGTGTTTGGCCAGCAGGTTTTGCAGCGCTTTGAGCGGCGTGTCCTGCCATTCCATCTGATCGAGTTTTTCGTCAAGCAGCGCCAGTTTGCTGCTGTCCAGGTACCAGTCGGCGAGGCCGCAATACAGCGCATCCGCCGCACGAATCTGCACGCCGCTGACGCCCAGATAAATGCCCAGCTCACCGGGAATGCGTGGCAGGAAATAGCTGCCGCCGACATCCGGGAAATAACCGATCGCCACTTCCGGCATCGCCAGACGACTCTTCTCGGTGACCACGCGCAGATCGGCGCCTTGTACCAGCCCCATGCCGCCGCCGAGGACAAAACCGTCCATCAATGCGAGCACCGGTTTGCGGTAGTGATGAATCGTCAGGTCGAGGGCGTATTCCTCGACAAAGAAATCTTCGTGCAGCGTGTCGCCGCTTTTGAAACTGTCGTACAGCGAGCGAATGTCGCCACCGGCGCAGAAGGCTTTTTCACCGGCACCGCGCAGGACCACGGCGTGAACATTGGTGTCAGTTGCCCAGGCGTCTAGCTGCTGTTGCAGCAAGCGCACCATGTCGAGGGTAATGGCGTTGAGACCGGCGGGGCGATTGAGGGTCAGGTGACCGATATGATTGCGAACCTCGGCCAGCACTTCGTGTTGCGTGGCATCCATGGACGGTGTCCGCTGGGATGAAGCCTGAGCTGTCATCAGTAACTCCCTGCTTTTATTGTCTTTATTCGAGAAGCTCGCGCGCGAGCATTACCGGATCGTAACAGTGCAAATTTGCCGTGTACAACCGGGATATTCGCAGGGGGAGTTTGCGTTTTTACCTTAGGCGAAATAGCAAAGATTACTGGGTGAAGACTTCACCAATGCTGCGACGCTTGGCGTGCAGTTCGCTGGCGTGGATCAGTTGTTCGAGATCTTCGGGGGTGACATCGATGAACGCTTCCATGTCGGCCAACGCCCGCTTGAGGTCTTCGGCGGTGATGGCCTGACTGTCGACGGGGGCAACGATCGGCGCCGGTTCAGCCGGACGTTTCGGATAACGAATGCGCGTCAGGTTGTTGTAGGCGAGGGCACTGAGCAGCATGCACGCCGCGCCGAGCATCACCGGTTCCATGGCTTTCCAGTCCATGGCGATGGTCGCCGGATCGGCCAGCACCAGTGTCAGTGCCAACGCCCCGGCCGGCGGATGCAGACAACGCAGCCAGCACATCAGAATCAGCGCCATGCCCGCCGCCAGGCAGGCGCTGCCCAGAGTTCGGCCGAGCACGTGAGCGACCAGCAGCGCAACGACGCCGGCACACAAATAGCCACCGAGAATCGACCACGGCTGGGCGAGGGCGCCCGAGGACACGGCGAACAGCAACACTGCCGATGCGCCCAGCGGGCCGATCAGGTGATAGGCGACGTCATGACCGAACACCTGCGCGCAAAACCACACGCTGAACAACGTGCCCAGCGCCATGCCGATCGCGGCACGGCTCCATTCGGTGGGGCGGGTATTGATGGCGGCGGGCAACCAGCGAGCGAGCATGTGAATCCGATCCTTGCAGCAAATTCGAGGCAAAAAAAAGGACTTGTCCGGCATATCCGGAAAGCCCTCGAAGCGTTCCAACATTGGGGGAGGAACCCGCACAGTGTGCCGATCAAAATCGATGCTGACAAATTCATATTAATGCACATTTAGTGCATTAATTTTGAATTGAAGCGACTCGACGGCCACTGACGAAACACAAATAGCCGCCCAGCGCCGCCATTGCGCTCAAGGCATAGAACATGCTCGGCGCCGGTGTGTGCATCAGCAGAAATCCGCACATGACCGGGCTGGCCGCGCCGCCCAGGGCCGCCAGGTTCTGCGCGCCGTAATAGCTGCCGCGCAGTTCTTCCGGGGCGAGGGTGTCGACAAACAAAAAGTCGGCCGGGTAAATGATCATCTCGCCCAAGGTGAAGATGAACATCGCCACGCACCAGCCGACCAGACTGTCGGCCAGACTGAAGCCGATCAGCCCGACGATGAACAACGCGGTGCCGCCGGCAATCCAGTAACGCAGGTGTTCACGGGTGAGCAATCGGCCGACTTGGTACTGCAACACAATCACCGTGATTGCGTTGCAAGCGAGCAGAGCGGCCATGGTGTCCAGCGTCTGTTGCTGGGTATGCGTGACTAGCAGGTATTGCGACAGGTACAGGGTGAAACGCCCGTGTACCAGCGTGCTGAGCAGGCAACCCAAAGTAAACAGGATCATCGTGCGGTCGTTTTTCAGGATGATCAGGGTCTTCAGAAAGCTTTGTGGCTGAGCCACTACTGAGACTGGATCTGCTTCGCGGGCGACACCGAGCAGCAGAAAGATGCTGCCGAGCGCAATCGCCCCCGCGACGATAAACGGCGCTGACGGCTGAACGCCGGCGATCACCACACCAATCATCGGGCCGACGGCGTAACCGATGTTGGTCAGCGTGTAGTTCAGGGAAAACGCCTTGACCCGTTGGCCCACCGGCAGGTTTTCACTGAGGATGGCTTTGGAGCAGATCAGGAACAGCGCCGACGCCGTTTCGCTGATGATCAGCACCAGGGTGACCAGATACAGATTCTGCGCGAAGGTCAGCAGGATCAGACCGATACCGCTGGAGAGCATGGTCAGGATCAGTAACTGGCGCTTGTCCAGCCGATCGATGATGTAGCCGCCGTACAACGACAACAACGTGGCGCTGAACACCGCAATGCCCAGCAACAGGCCGACGTCTTGCGGGTTGAGGCCGAGCTTGTTGCTGAGGAACAGCGTCAGTAGCGGGCTGATCAGCGCGCGGCTGATAACAACGGTCAGCGAGCTGATCATCAGCCGGCGGATGAGGCGCGAGTAGGTGGCCACGAAGGGTCAATGTCCTTATTTCAAATGCCTGGCGTGCGTGCGTCATCCTTACCGGGCAATCACCACCGGTCAAGCCGACACACCACAATTCCTGTGGGAGCGAGCCTGCTCGCGAATGAGTTGTACCAGATACATCAATGTTGACTGACACTCCGCCTTCGCGAGCAGGTTCGCTCCCACAAGAACCTTCATTGCTTTCAAATCAGGGGCAGACGCATGGCGCAGCGTCGCGCTGCGGGAAAGCCGCAGAGGACTTCGGCTTGCAGCGCATCGCGTAAATGGCGATCGGCTTGTACATTCGCCAACTCGACAAACCCCAACCTCTGATAAAACGGCGCATTCCACGGCAGATCGCGAAAGGTGGTGAGCGTCACTGAGTTCAACTGCATCGCCCGCGCTTGTTCGATGATTGCCGCAACCAGTGCGCGACCAATGCCTTGTCCCTGAAAAGCCTGACTGACGGATAGCTCCTCAATGTGCAGGTGCTGATCGATGTCTACAGCACGAACAAACCCAGTCAGTTGCACATCGCTATTTTCAGCAACCCACACGTATGCCTGTTCGATGGCCTGCAGATGCTGGGCAGCATCGGGCACTTCGGCGTCGGCCAGCCAAGCCAGTGGCGGATCAAGACGAAACAACTCGGCGGCCGAGCGTTCGATGGCGGGGAGGGCGTCCGCGTCGCAGGGACGAGCGCGGCGTACAAGAGACGTCATTGTGACCAGTTCCGTGGCGGCGATCTTGATTTGGGACGCAGAGCGTCCCCGGCTGCATTCCCACGCAGAGCGTGGGAACGATCAAGATCGCAGCCTTCGGCAACACCTACAAGGGTTTCAGGTAAAGCAGGACATATTCGTTTTTGTCGAATTGACCGCTCAACGTCGGCTGCAATGCACCGATGGGCGTGCTGGGCAAGGCCTGGAAATCGCTGCGATCCATCATCAGCCACGCCGGACCCTCGATGGCTTCCAGTTGCTGGATGCTGTCACTGAACTGCGGTTGCAGATCCTGCCCGATATTGACCATGAACTTGATCGCTTTCGCGTCCTTGCCCATACCGTGCAGCACCAGCGGCGCCGGGTTTTGTTGAACCTGGGCGAACACCGCGCGGCTGAACGTCTGGGTGTCGTACAAACGGCGCTCCACCGGTTCGAACACCGCCACGTACACCGTCCACAGCGCCAACACGGCACACAACGCCAACAGTTCGGCGCGCCAATGCGGGACCAATAATCGCGACAACGCCAACAGCTGCAGCACGCCCAACGCGATCAAAACAATGGAAACCTCACCCAATTGCTCGGGAAAGCGCCGTTGAGCGACCAGCAACACCACCATCAACAAGCCCGGCGTGACCAGCCACAAGCCCATGATCAAGCCGCGCAACCAGCGGAACACCCGCCCATGCGCCACCTGAAACGGATACGCCGCAATGATCGCGGCCATGGGCAACATCGGCAGCAGATACCGCGCCTTCTTCGCCTGCGGAATCGACAAGCCGACCATCACAATCAGTCCGGCTGCCGCGCAATACTGCACCAAGCGTAACGCCGGGCCACGCTGCTGCGGTTTGCTCAGCCAGGCCGCCGCCAACACCAGCAATGCCAACGGATACGCGAGCGCATAGTTACCAAACGAGCTGGTGAAGTAATACAGCGAACCACTGACGCCTTCGCTGCCGTCCATGCGTCCCATGAACTGCATGCGGATCACGTCCTGCAGGAACACCGGCCCACCGCTGACCTGCGCCAGCCATAACAACAACCCGACACACGCGGCCAGCAACAGCGAAGCCAACACACCGAACACCAGCAACCGCGACCACTCACGGTTGAGCAGGTAATAACTGCAGAGCATGCCAGTCGGCACCACCAGACCAATCGGCCCGCGAATGCCGAAACCGAGCAACAGCAAGGCAAAGATCAACGGCCAGCGGCGCCCGCCAGCAAAATACTCATGGGCATAACCCAGATAGAACACCGCAAACGCCACCGCCGCGAGCATCAAGTCCTGCGACACCGCGCGCACTTCGGTGACAAAGCCACTGGTGAGCATCAGCAACGCAATACTGATCAACGCCCAACGCCGCGAGTACGGCGCCAGCAGTCGATACATCAGCGTCACGATCAGCGCACCGGCGACGGCACTCGGCGCCCACGCGGTCAACGCATTCACCGCGCCGAACGGCAACGACAGCAGCCAGATAAACAGTGTCGAAACTGCTGAATAATCCGCGTACGGCTGACCGTAAGTGGTCGGAAACACCGTCGGCCCATGCCGCAGCATTTCCTGCGCGAACAACACAAACCGCGAATCGAAACCAATCGGAGCCTGCCCGTAGACCCCGGCCATGAACAATAAAAACGCCAGCAGCCCTGCGATCAGCGACTGCCGGCGAATCTCAGGCGACAGCGTGATCAAGCGACGTCGGACGCGTGCGGCCACTGTTGCAGCGGGATCGGCAACTTACGCGATTCGCCACGGCCCATCGGGAAGTACTGGAAGCCATTGCGTGCCAGACGCTCGGCGTCGTACAGGTTGCGGCCGTCGAAAATCACCGGGGTGTTGAGGCGCTGTTTGATCAGGTCGAAATCCGGCGCCTTGAACTGCTGCCACTCGGTGCAGATGATCAACGCGTCGGCGCCGGGCAACACCGATTCCGGCGTGCCCATCAGCATCAGTTTCGATTCGTCCGGGTAGAGGTTCTGGGTTTCCTGCATGGCCTCCGGGTCGAAGGCGCGCACGCTGGCACCGGCGGCCCACAGTTCTTCCAGCAACACGCGGCTCGGCGCGTCGCGCATGTCATCAGTGTTGGGTTTGAACGCCAGGCCCCACAGGGCGAAGGTCTTGCCACGCAGATCGCCGCGGTAGAACGCGTTGATACGCTCGAACAGCTTGTGTTTCTGCCGTTGGTTGATCGCCTCGACCGCTTGCAGCAAGTCGCTGGAGCAATGCGCTTCTTCGGCGCTGTGGATCAGCGCGCGCATGTCTTTGGGGAAGCACGAACCGCCATAGCCGCAGCCCGGGTAGATGAAGTGGTAACCGATGCGCGTGTCGGCACCGATGCCCTGACGCACCGATTCGATATCGGCGCCCAGGTGTTCGGCGAGTTCGGCGATCTGGTTAATGAAACTGATCTTGGTCGCCAGCATGCAGTTGGCGGCGTACTTGGTCAGCTCGGCGCTGCGCAGGTCCATGAACATGATGCGGTCATGGTTGCGGTTGAACGGCGAGTACAGATCACGCATTACGTCGCGCACTTCATCGCCTTCGCAACCGATAACGATACGGTCCGGGCGTCGGCAGTCGGCAACCGCCGAGCCTTCCTTGAGAAATTCTGGATTGGAGACGATATCGAACTGCAGCAGTCGACCGACCTTGATCAAGGCTTTTTCAATGTGCGTGCGCAGGGTGTCGCCGGTGCCCACCGGCACCGTGGATTTCTCGACGATGATCAACGGCTGCTCACGATGGCGGGCAATGGCATCGCCGACCGACAGCACGTAACGCAGATCCGCCGAGCCGTCCTCACGCGACGGCGTGCCCACTGCGATAAACGCGACCCGCGCGTGCTGCACGGCGAGCTTTTCATCGGTGGTGAATTGCAGGCGTTTCGAATCCAGACCTTCGCGCACCAGGCTGGCCAGTCCCGGTTCGAAAATGCTCACGTGACCCTGGCGCAACAGGTCGACCTTCTTCTGGTCGACGTCCATGCACACGACATCATGGCCGACCTCGGCCAACACAGCCGCTTGCACCAGACCGACGTAACCGCTGCCAAATACTGTGATTTTCATGGAGCACTCCTGAATTCGGGCGCACGAGCCGGACGAGTGTTGATGGTGATGACCCCGAGCATGACCAGCGCCACGCCCAGTGATTTGGTGAAACTGAAGGATTCGTTGAACAGCGGCAGACTGGCCGCCAGCAGATACACCAGCGCATAGCTGATGCTCAGCAGCGAGTAAGCGCGGCCCAGCGGCAGATCGCGCAGGGCGGCGAGCCAGCAGAGCATCGACAGGGCGTAGGCAAAAATCGCCGCGATGACCACGGCCAGCGCGCGCCAATCGAGGCTGTCGATGTGCAGCCATTGTTCCGGTGCGGGCAGACGGGTCATGCTCCAGCGCATGCCCAATTGCGCAGCGCTGACGAGAAACACGCTGCCCAACGCGAAGGTGATGCCACGGCGCGGGTTCATGACTGTTGCCCCAGCAAAACCACGCCGCCGATTACCAACGCCACGCCAAGCCAATGCTGGCGGTCGATGGGTTCACGGAAGACGAAACGGGCAATCAGAGTGATCAGGACAAAATTGAGGCTGAGCATCGGGTAAGCGATGCCGACTTCCAGACGCTGCAGCACCAGCAGCCAGACCAACAGGCCCGAGCCGAGGGCGAGCAGGGCCAGCCACAACCACGGCGAGCGCAGTTTGGCGGTCAGCGAAGAGTCGACCCCGCGCCAACTCTCCACGGCGTACTTTTGCGCGACCTGTCCCAAACAGGTCAGCAGGCATGCGGCCAACAGCAGCAACAGGCTCATGACGCCTCCTTGGGCAGGATCATGATGACCAGGTTGCCCTGCTCATAACGGACGCCGTCCTTTGGCAATCTGTCGATTTCGTCCAGTTCGTCCTGCCCCTTGACGCGCATCACCACGCCGACCGAACCGCTGCGGCGCGCCTCGCGCATCCACTGTTGCACGTGATCGGGATCGACCCGCTGTTGAATGCCGTCAGGATAGGCAAGGCCATATTTCAATTCGCCTATCGTGTTGTACAACGCCACTTGCGGGGTTTTCAGGCGCCAGGCCAGCGCCGAAGCAGCGCCGAGGTCGTTACTCAGCAGGTGATCGGTCTGCGCCAGTTCGGTGACGTGATGCTTGATGAACTGATCCGGCATCTTGTTGGCGACCACCGATTTCGGCAGCGCCGCTGGCAACACCGCGATCAGCAACAGGCTACCGAGTGCCGGTGCTGCCCAGCATTGCAGCGGCACAAAGGCTTGCAGCAGGTTGGCGATGATCCAGCCGATCAACGCGATGAACACCAGCACCATGCTGTGCAGTTCGTGGTCGTAGACCGGTTTGGTCAGTTGCAGATAGACCAGCGCGATCAGCGTAACGACGCCCAGCGTCAGATTGAGCAGGCCATTGATGCTCAGCGCGCGACCTTGCTCGAGACGCAAGCGGTCGGCCAGTGCACTGCCCAGCAACAACGCCAGCGGTAGCAGGCACGGCAGGATGTAGGTTGGCAGCTTGCCGTTGCTCAGGCTGAAAAACAGCAGCGGCATCAGCAGCCAGAGCAGCAGGAACACGATTTTGGGCTGAGCGCGGCTTTGCCAGGCTTGCTTGAACGCCGTCGGCAACAATCCTGCCCACGGCAAACTGAACGCCACCAGCAGCGGCAGGTAGAACCACCACGGCGCATCGTGTTGCGCGTCGTCTCCGGCAAAGCGACGAATGTGCTCGTGCCAGAAGAAGAACCGCCAGTAGTCCGGTTCCTGCGCATGCACCGAGAGCACCCAAGGCAGGCTGACGAGGATCGCCACGGCAATCGCCACCGGGCCAAACATCAGCAGTTCACGCCAGCGTTTCTGCCAGAGCATCCACGGCAGCGCAATCAACACCGGCAACAGCCACGCGAGAAAACCCTTGGTCATGAAACCCATGCCGCAGGCCAGGCCCAATACCGCCCAGGCCGCCATGCGTTTAGCGCTGGTGTGACTGTCGACGGCAAACCACAGCGCCACCAGACTCAGGTTGACCCAGAAAGTGAATTGCGGATCGAGGTTGGCGTAACCGGCCTGACCGGCGACGATGGTGAAACTCATGTAGAGCAGGGCGCAGACGAAGCTTTTGCGCGGCTCGTTCCATAAACGTCGGGCGAGCAGATAGCACAGCAGCACGCTCAGGCCGGTGCTCAGCGCCGACACAAAGCGCACGCCGAACAGGTTCTGCCCGAACAATTGCTGACCCAGCGCGATCATCCAGTAACCGGCAATCGGCTTCTCGAAATAGCGCAGGCTCATGAAGTGCGGCGACACCCAGTTGCCGCTCAGCAGCATGTCCTGGCTGATCTGCGCGTAACGGGTTTCGTCGGGAATCCACAAGCCGTGCGTGCCCAGCGGCAGCAGATAGGCCAGCAAGCAAATGACCAGCAACAGCAGTGGCAGCGTCCAGCGTTTAGTCATGCGCCTTGCACTCCCAGCCAGCCTTCACGGCCGTCGAGGGCGCCGCGTTGCACACGGCCCACGGGCAAGGTGTTGAAGAACTCGGGCAACAAGTCGCCCAGCGGTTTGAAATCGATGTTGCGTTGGCGCGCATCGGCCAACAATTGACGAAAATCCTCAGCCATCAGAATCCCTTCTACCTCGGCATGAATGGTGTAGACGTTGAGTTGTTGCGGGCGAAAGTGGTCAAGGATGAAACCGTTGAAGTCCCGCGCCGCCACAATGGGGCCGACGACTTCGTCGAAGGTCGGCAGGTCGACGGGAATCTGCGGCGTGCCCGGCGTGCCGTCGGCCAGTAGCGGACGAAACAGGCGTTGCCCACGGCAATCGCTGTTGTAGCGAAAGCCGAAGGCTTGTTTGGCCTCGATCACGCGCTCGTCGGCACGCCAACCGGCGGCGGCCGAGCACTCGACTTTCGCGCCGAGAATGTCGCTCAAGGTGTCGACGCCCTGACGGATCTGCTCGATCAGTTGCGCGTTGCTCCAGCGCCCGGCATTGGCCTGCCAGCCGTGGTGATCCCACGCATGCAGGCCCACTTCGTGACCGGCATCGCGGGCCTGACGCATCAGGTGCCCGAGGTCACGGCCAATCGGCTTGCCCGGCCACGCGGTACCGGCCAGCAGAATGTCCCAGCCATACAGGCCGGCGGCATTGGAGCGGAGCATTTTCCAGAGGAACTGCGGGCGGATCAGACGCCACAGATGCCGGCCCATGTTGTCGGGGCCGACACTGAAGAAAAACGTCGCCTTGATCTGCGCCTCGTCGAGCATTTCCAGCAGACGCGGCACACCTTCACGGGTGCCGCGATAGGTGTCGACGTCGATGCGTAGACCGGCCTGCATCAACGCTTGTCCGCGATTTCGAGCATGGCTTCACGCAAGAAGAAGTCGAGCGTGTTGCCAATGGTCTCGCGCATTTCCACGGTTGGCGTCCAGTCGAGCAGACGCTTGGCGTTGGCGATGCTTGGCTTGCGGTGTTCGACGTCCTGGTAACCGGCACCGTAGAACGCCTTGCTTTCCACGTCGCGGAAACCGGCGAACGGCGGGAAGTTGTCGCGCAGCGGGTGCGCTTCGAACTGACGCAGCAGTTCTTCGCCCAACTGACGAATGCTGGCTTCGTTGTCCGGGTTGCCGATGTTGATGATCTGGCCGTTGCAGACGTCGTTGTCGTTATCGATGATCCGCGCCAAGGCCTCGACACCGTCGGCGATATCGGTGAAGCAGCGCTTCTGCTCACCGCCGTCGAACAAACGAATCGGCGTGCCTTCTACCAGATTGAGGATCAACTGAGTGATGGCGCGGGAGCTGCCGATGCGCGCCGAGTCCAGGCGATCAAGGCGCGGCCCCATCCAGTTGAATGGGCGGAACAGGGTGAAATTCAAGCCCTTGGCGCCGTAGGCCCAGATCACCCGGTCCAGCAGTTGTTTGGACACTGAGTAGATCCAGCGCTGCTTGTTGATCGGGCCGACCACCAGGTTGGAAGTGTCTTCGTCGAAATGCTTGTCCTGGCACATGCCATAGACTTCCGAGGTCGACGGGAAGATCACGCGCTTGTTGTACTTGACGCAGTAGCGCACCAGTTTCAGGTTTTCTTCGAAGTCGAGTTCGAACACGCGCAGCGGGTTGCGGGTGTATTCGATCGGCGTGGCGATGGCCACCAGCGGCAGGACCACGTCGCACTTCTTGATGTGGTACTCGATCCACTCGGAGTGAATGCTGATGTCGCCTTCGACGTAGTGGAAGTGCGGATGGCTGCGCAGGCGGTCGATGGCGTCGGAGCCGATGTCCAGGCCATAGACTTCGTAACGGTCATCGCGCAGCAGGCGTTCGGACAAGTGATTGCCAATGAAACCGTTGACGCCAAGGATCAGCACGCGGGTGCGACGTGGCGCACGACCGGATTCAGCGCCACGCAACAGCGAACCATCGACCAGACCGAGTTCACTGGCCAGTTGCGGGCCGCTGAGGAACAGGCCGTTGTCGTTGCGTTGGCCGGAGAGGATCACCAGCGAATCTTCACCACAAGCAATGCGCAGCGGATCAACGCTGATCACCCGGCCCGGCGCCTGGCCGTGGTTGCCTTGGACGACTTCGGCGCTCCAGACGATGAGTTTGTGCTCGCCGACGGCGCAGAACGCGCCCGGATACGGCTGGGTTACGGCGCGCACCAGGTTGAACAGTTGCTCGGCGGGTTTCGCCCAGAGCAGTTTGCCGTCCGCTGCGGTACGACGACCGTAAGCGCTGGCTTTCGATTCGTCCTGTGGGGTTTCGCTGGTCTTGCCCTGCAGCATCGCCGGCAGCGTGTCGCGCAGCAAATCGGTGGCGGCGATGCGCAACTTGCCGTGCAGACTCAATGCGGTGTCGCTGCGCTCGATGGCCACGCGCTGCTGGACAACGATGGCGCCGGCATCGGCACGTTTGACCATGCGGTGCAGGGTCACGCCGGTTTCAATCTCACCGTTGACCAGCACCCAATTGGCTGGGGCGCGGCCACGGTAGCTTGGCAGCAACGAGCCGTGCAGGTTGAACGCGCCTTTTTTCGCGGTGGCCAGCAACGATTCGCTCAGCAGGTGGCGGTAGTAGAACGAGAACACGTAGTCCGGATTGAGCTTGGCAATCCGCTCGATCCACAGCGGGTGGTTAACGTCTTCCGGGGCGTGCACCGGGATGCCTTTGTTGGCGCACAGTTGCGCAACCGACCCGTAGAAGGCGTTCTCTTTTGGATCATCGGCGTGAGTGAACACCGCCGCAATGTCGTAGCCGCTGTCGAGCAGGGCTTGAATGCCGGCGCAGCCGATATCGTGATAAGCGAAGACAACCGTTTTTGCGCTCATGAGAGAACCTGATCATTGGAGGAGGAGAGACCGTCGACGGTGATGGCGCGCGGCGGCATGGCGGGTTGGCCGCGCAAGACTTTTTCAACGAAGAAACGCGGGCGGGCGCGCACGTCGCTGTACATGCGCCCGAGGTATTCGCCGAGCAGGCCCATGCCGATGAACTGGCCACCGGTGAACACGAACAGCACCGCGAACAGCACGAACATGCCGTCACCGGCCCAGCCCGCACCGAACACCAGGCGCATGACGATCAGTGCGAAAGCGAACAGCAGACCCAGACCGGCCATGGTGAAACCGACGATGCTCAGCAGGCGCAAAGGCGTGGTGGTCATGCAGGTGATCAGGTCGAACATCAGGTTGATCAAACGCATCGGGCTGTACTTCGAATCGCCGTGTTCACGCTCGGCGTGGGCGACGACGATTTCCGTGGTGTGGCGGGCGAAGCTGTTGGCCAGAATCGGAATGAAGGTGCTGCGTTCACGGCAGGCGAGCATCGCGTCGATGATCGTGCGGCGGTAGGCGCGGAGCATGCAGCCGTAGTCGCTCATGGCGACGCCGGTGGAGCGCTGCACGGCGAGGTTGATCAGCTTCGACGGATAGCGGCGCAAGGCCGAATCCTGACGGTTGCCGCGCACAGTGCCGACGACGTCGTAACCCTTTTCCGCTTCAGCAACCAGCCGGGGGATTTCTTCCGGCGGGTTCTGCAGGTCGGCGTCGAGGGTGATGACGACATCGCCTTTGCACTGCTCGAAACCGGCCATGATTGCCGCGTGCTGGCCATAGTTGCGGTTGAGGATGACTGCCACGAACGGACTGTCTTCACGGGTCGCGGCTTCTTCCAGAATATTCGCGGATTCGTCACGGCTGCCGTCGTCGACGAGGACGATTTCATAGTCGTGACGCAGCATCCGGCACGCCGCTTCAGTGCGGCGCAGCAGTTCCGGCAGGCTGTCCTGTTCGTTGTAGACCGGGATGACGATCGACACACAGCGGATCGGATAAGGTTTCACGAGCGTTTTTCCATAAGAGTGGCGATGGCGCCGACCACGCGATCAAGGTCTTGATCGCTCATGTCGGGAAACAACGGAATCGAGCACAGCCGCGCCGAGTTCCATTCGGTGTCGGGCAGGTACAGATCGGGGTCACGCTGGCGATACCAGGTGTGCAGGTGGGTGGCGATGAAGTGGATACCGGTGCCGATGCCCTGGTCTTGCAAGCCTTTCATGAACGCTTCGCGGTCCATGCCGCAGCGCTCGCTGTCGATGCGCAGGATGAACAGGTGCCAGGCGTGGGTTTGTGCGTAGGCGGGTACGGCCAGCGGTTGCACCGGCAGGCCTTCGAGTTTTTGCTGGTAGGCGGCGGCCAGTTCGCTACGGCGGGCGTTGATCGCGTCCAGACGCTCCAGTTGCACCAGCGCAATCGCGGCGTTGATGTCAGCGAGGTTGTACTTGAACCCCGGTTCCATCACTTGCGCCTGCGGCTTGCGGCCACCGGTCAGGCGATCGTAGGCGTCAACGCCCAGACCGTGGAATTTGAGCATGCGCACGCGGCTGGCCAAGGCTTCGTCGTCGGTGACGAACATCGCGCCTTCGGCACAGGTCATGTTCTTGATCGCATGGAAGGAGAAAATCGCCGTGCCTTGCGCGCCGACATGACGGCCCTTGTAACGGGTGCCAGCGGCGTGGGCGGCGTCTTCGATAACGGCGATGCCGTGTTTGTCGGCCAACGCATAGAGTGGATCGAGATCGAACGCGGCGCCGGCGTAATGCACGGGAATGATTGCTTTGGTGCGTGGGGTGATGGCGGCTTCGATGCGCGCGGCGTCGGTCATCAAGGTGTCGCGATCAACGTCGACGAATACCGGTTTGGCACCGAGCAGCGAGATCATGTTGGCGGTTGAGACCCAGGTCTGCGAGGGCGTAATCACCTCATCACCGGGGCCGATGCCCAAGGCCAGTAACGTGATGTGCATACCACCGGTTGCCGAGGAAAGTGCCACTGCATGCTTGCAGCCGACATAGTCGGCAAACTGTTCTTCCAGTGCCTGGTTTTTAGGGCCGGTAGTAATCCAGCCCGAACGCAATACTTGTTCAACCGCGGCTATTTCTTCATCGCCGATACTCGGCCGGGAAAACGGCAGAAACGCTTGACTCATAAGAACCTCGGGGCGACAGCCGTCCTTCAGCCGATTGTCTGAAAAACACGGAATTTCAAAGGGTTGAGTTACCGGTCGGGGAATACCTGATTGACTTTCCAGTCCGCGGCCGGCAGGGTTGCAGGCCTTTCGGGGCAACCTGTTGTAACTAAGGTTATGCGCGTTTTTGTCAAAGGAACATGAAAAAACGGTCGGCGATTCGTCTATCTGTAAGCCATACAGCCACCGTTCAGACTTCTTCCGTTCATCGGCTGTTTTAGTCGAAAAGTCTTACGGAAGAGTCGCTCTTTATATAAGTTTGTTTGCACTTTTAAGTTGTTTTGTTGAACTGTTTTCTATTCAAGGCCGTTTCGTTTGATTGACTTGTCGAGTACTGAATCCACCCCGTCCAACACTAATCCGCTGACGCTTTATCTGGCGCGACTGGCGCCCTCCAGCCAACTGACCATGCGCTATGTCTTGCAGGATGCTGCGGACCGCCTCGGTTTCGAAGACGTGGATATCGAAGAAATCCCCTGGCACGGCTTGCAACCAGAAGATGTGGTGGCGCTGGTCGCCGCATTGCGCGCCGACGGCTATGCGCCGAATACCTCGTCGCTGTATGTAAATGCCGTGCGCGGGGTGATGAATGAAGCCTGGCGCATGAGCCTGATCAGTCAGGACCATTTGCTGAAGATGCGCTCGGTAAAGGGCATTGCCGGCACGCGTTTATCGCAGGGGCGCAACTTGAAGCGCACCTTGATCCACGAATTGATGGAAGTCTGCGCCGCCGATCCACGCCCTCAGGGCCTGCGCGACGCGGCGGTGATTGCGCTGTTGTACGGCACAGGCATGCGTAAATCGGAATCGGTGGACCTGGACTTGAATCAGGTCGACTTCACCGAGCGCAGCCTCACCGTTACCGGCAAGGGCAACAAACAACTGATCAAGTACGCACCGGCCTGGGCGTTCGCCAAACTCGATGCATGGCTGGAGCTGCGACGTTCGGAACTTAAGGAAGGCGAGACTGACGATGCCTTTCTGTTCAATCGCATCCGGCGCGGCAGCCACATCACCCGCGAGCGCATCACCAAACACGCGATCTATTACATCGCCCGCCAGCGTGGCACGCAGGTCGGGGTGAAGATCATGCCGCACGATTTCCGCCGTTCGTTTATCACGCGGGTGATCGAGGAACATGATCTGTCGATTGCGCAGAAGCTCGCGCACCACAGCAATATCCAGACCACTGCCAACTACGATGTGCGGGATGACAACGAGCGGCGGCGCGCGGTGGATCGCTTCGATCTGTAGGCCTTGTCAGGACGGCGAAGGGCAGGTGCGCGCGTTGCCGGTTGCCGCCCGACTGATCTGCTCAGCCAGCCGCTTGACGTTGTGCTGCTGGGCGCCCACCAGATCATCGATAGTCGGGCCGGACGGTGTTTGCAGGGTCGAACGGCAGGTCAGCAAGCCATTGTCAGTGGCGCCGACGGGACGCAAGCGCCATTTGGCGTCGATCAGGCCGTACTGACCGGGGATCGAGTCGAAGCGTTGCACTTCGATGCGCACCGAAACATCGCCTTGGCCACTGGTATTGCTCAATTGATCGGCCAACGCGCCGCGCAACTCGTCCGCCAGTGTCGCCCCCCACCAATCGGTTTCCAGAATCGCCAGGCCGCTGTTGCCCTGGCGGATAACGATTTGCGCCCGGTCGACCTGCGGCGGCACGCTCAGCGCTTCAATCGGAATCTGCGCGCCGGTCCGGGTGTTGGCGATCTGCACCGGCGTCAGGGTGTGAAAGCTGATCGGGTCGCTGCGGCACGCGCCAAGCAGCATGAAGGCAGCGAGCACGATGATCTTCAGCGGTAAAGCCATTGGGTTAGCTCCTGTGCTCAATTGCGTGGCGGTCCTTTCAGATCCAGCGGCGCGGCGTTATCGGGGCGGCCGCGGATCAACGACTCAGGATGCCGGCCAAGGTAATCCGACAGTTCACGCAGCGAACGCGACATGCGCCCGAGTTCGTCGAGGGTTTCCGTGAGTTTCTCGCGTTGCGGCGAATCTTCGGCCAGGGTCGAGCTGGCGGACTGCAAGGTCTTGCTGACGTCGGCGAGGGTGCTCTGCACACCCGGCAGGGTCTTGGCGTTGAACTGGGTCAGGCCTTTGCGCAGCTCGATCAGATTGCTGTCGAGGTTGTTGGCGATGCGATCAACCGGCAACTTGTTGAGCTTGTCGACCACGGCTTCGAGTTTTTCCTGCAGCTGTTCGAGGCTGCCGGGAACGGTTGGAATCACCACCGGGCGCGCCGTGGGGTCAAAGGCGACTTTTTCGGCTTTCGGGAAGAAGTCCAGGGCAACGTACAGTTGACCCGTCAGCAGGTTGCCACTGCGGGCCTGGGCGCGCAGACCATTGTCGATGAAGGTGCCCATCAAGCGAATGCCGGCGGCCTCATCGTTGGGATCATGCTTGAACGCTGTGAGCATTTTTCCGTATGCCATGCCCAAGCGTTGCGGATAAATAACGATGCCGACGTTAAGCGGGAAGCTGCGTTTTTTCGCGTCGAAATCCAGGTTGATCGCCACCACCCGACCGATTTCCATGCCGAGGAATTCCACCGGTGCATCGACTTTGAGGCCGCGCAGGGACTGGTCGAAACGCAGACTCAGGTACTGCGCCTTGCCGTTGGGCGGGGCAAGGGCGGTTTGCTGGTCGGCGAACAGTTCGAAGTCTTTGTCATCGGCCGCGGCCACGTCGTTGGGGCTGTAATCCGGGGCGCGGAAAGCGATGCCGCCCACCAGCATGGAGGACAGGGATTCGGTTTTCACCTGAAAACCGTTGGCGCCCACGCTGACGTCGATGCCACTGGCGTTCCAGAATCGGGTGTTTTCGGTGACGAACGCATCGTTGGGCGCGTGAATGAATACTTCGATGTTCACGCCTTTACCGTCAGGCGCCAGCTCGTAGGTGACGACCTGGCCGACAGGGATCTTGCGGTAATAAACCGGTGAACCGATGTCCAGCGAACCGAGATCCTGGGTGTGCAACATGAAACGCTTGCCCGGCTCGCCGTAGGTGATCGGTGGCGGGTTTTCCAGACCTTTGAAGTTCTTCGCGCGGGAATTGGACTGGCCGATGTCGGCGCCGATGTAATCACCGGAGAGCAGGGTGTCGATACCCGACACGCCACCGGCACCGATACGGGGGCGCACGACCCAGAATTGCGAGTCTTCGCGGGTGAAGGTTTCGGCCTGTTTGGCCAGTTTGATCGTGGCGTTGACGCTTTTCTGGTCGTCGCTCAACTCGACATCGGTGACCTGGCCAATCACCACATTACGGTATTTGACTTCGGTCTTATTGGCCGTCAGACCGCTGCCGGTCTTGAAGGTGACCACGATGGTCGGCCCTTCCTGCAGGATGTTGTGCACCACCAGCGAGATGCCCACGAGCACCGCCACGATCGGCACGATCCAGACGAGTGAGATGCCGAACCGGCGGGTTTTGACGGGGGCTTGGCCTGGCGCTCGCGGCTCGTCGGTGGCTGACGACTTCATCCATGTCTCCTCAATTGAATGGGCACTGAGCGTCAGGAACGCAAAAGCACCTCATCAATATAGAAGTGCTTGGCGATAGAGCAAATGTGAATAGCGCATGCACCGCGATACCCCTGTCAGATCGTGCCAGCGCGGTTTGCGCTGTCAGCCGAGCATTTCCCGCAGGCGATACCAGAACATGCCCAGTGCCAGCAGCGGTGAACGCAAGGCCGGGCCGCCGGGGAAGGTCATGTGCGGCACGCCGCTGAACACATCCATGCCTTGGCTGTGACCGGCATGAATCGCCTCGCCGAGCAGTTTCGCGCACCAGTGCGTGACGTTCAGACCATGGCCGGAATAACCCTGCGCATAGAACACGTTCGGGTGTTGCTTGAGCCGGCCGACCTGCGGAAAACGGTTGGCGGTGATGCCGATCTTGCCGCCCCATTGGTAATCGATGCGCACGTCGGCCAGTTGCGGGAAGACCTTGAGCATCTTCGGCCGCATATAAGCGGCGATGTCCGCCGGATCGCGCCCGGAATAGTGACAGGCACCGCCGAACAGCAGGCGTCGGTCCGCCGAGAGCCGGTAGTAATCGAGGCCGACTTTCTGGTCGCACACCGCCAGATTCTGCGGGATCAGTTGCGCGGCGCGCGCCTCAGACAACGGTTCGGTGGCGATGATGTAACTGCCGGCCGGCAGCACCTTGCCACTGAGTTGTTGTTCGAGTTCGTCCAGATGCGCATTGCAGCCGAGCACCAGACTGCCAGCCCGCACCGTGCCGCTTGCGCAGCGCACCTGCACGGTCGGGCCATGGATGATTTCCAGCACTTCACTCTGCTCGAAAATCCTTACGCCCAACGATGCTGCCAATCGCGCTTCGCCTTGCACCAGGTCCAGCGGGTGCAGATGACCGGAACCCATATCCACCAGGCCACCGGCATAAATGTCGGAGTTGACCACTTGCTGGCGGACCTGCTCCGGGCCGATCAGTCGGGTTTCGTGGGCGTAACCGAGTTCGGCGAGGTCGACTAGCTCATCCTTGAACGCAGCGAACTGCGCGGGGGTATTGGCCAGATCGCAGAAGCCCCAGCGCAAGTCGCACTCGATACCGTTGTCAGCAATGCGCTGGCGCACCAGTTCCACCGAATCGATACCGGCGCGCTGCAAATAGCGCACGCCTTCCTGACCGACGTACTTGGCGAAGCCTTCAACCTCATGCCCGATGCCGCGAATCAACTGACCGCCATTGCGCCCGCTGGCGCCCCAGCCGATGCGCCGGGCTTCGATCAACACCACCGACAACCCGCGCTGGGCCAGTTCGATGGCGGTGTTGACCCCGGTGAACCCGCCGCCGATCACGCAGACATCGGCGGTCAAGTCACCGTCCAAAAGCGGATAGGGTGTGCTCGCCCGGGCCGAAGCGGCGTAGTAAGAGCGGGCGTGTTCCTGGGTGTACTTATTCATTTGTTCGACTTCACTTTGCTCCAGGACCGGGTCATCAGACGCATGATCGCCTGGGGCGGGGTAGAGGAGATGTAGAGCTTGTCGAGCACTGCCTGGGATGGATAAACCTCAGGGTTGTTGACCAGCTCCTGATCCATGTATTGCTTGGCGGCCGGGTTCGGGTTGGCGTAACCGACCGAAGCGCTGACCTTGGCGATCACTTGCGGATCGAGCAGGTAATTGATGAAGGCATGGGCTTCTTTGGTGTTGCTGGCGTCGGCCGGAATGGCCAGCAGGTCGAACCAGAGGTTGGCGCCTTCTTTCGGAATGGCGTAAGCGATGTTCACGCCGTTCTTGGCTTCCTTGGCGCGGTTGGCGGCCTGAAATACGTCGCCGGAGTAACCGAAGGCTACGCAGATGTCACCGTTGGCCAGATCGGACACGTATTTCGAGGAATGGAAATAAGTGATGTACGGGCGGATGCTCAGCAGTTTGGCTTCAGCTTTTTTGTAGTCTTCGGGGTTTTCGCTGCGTGGGTCCAGACCCATGTAATTAAGGACGGCGGGGAAGACTTCGTCGGCGGAGTCCATCATCGACACGCCGCACTGGGTGAGTTTTTTCAGGTTCTCAGGCTCGAACAGCACGGCCCAGGAATCGATGTGGTCGATACCCAGCACTTGCTTGACCTTGTCGACGTTGTAGCCGATGCCGTTGGTCCCCCACAGGTACGGCACCGAGTGCTCGTTACCCGGGTCGTTTTTCTCCAGCAACTCGAGCAGCTTCGGGTCGAGGTTTTTCCAGTTCGGCAGTTGCGAGCGATCCAGTTTGAGGAACGCGCCGGCCTTTACCTGGCGAGCGAGGAAGTGGTTGGACGGCACCACCACGTCATACCCGGTGCGGCCAGCGAGCAGTTTGCCTTCAAGGGTTTCGTTGGAGTCGAAAACGTCGTAGATCACCTTGATCCCGGTTTTGCTCTGGAAGTCGGCGAGGGTGGTTTCACCGATGTAGTCGGTCCAGTTGTAGACGCTGACTTGTGGCTGAGCGTGGGCTACCGCGCTGAACAGCACGCTCAGGGCGACCGGGAGTACGGATTTCAACAGACGCATTTCGACACCTCTTCTTAGAATGATCGTTCCCACGCTCTGCGTGGGAATGCCTCAACGGACGCTCCGCGTTCGGCTTTGGATGGGACGCGGAGCGTCCCGGGCTGCATTCCCACGCAGAGCGTGGGAACGATCGACATAGGGGATCTTTTAGGTTGGGTTACACGCTGAGCATCAGGAACTCACGCTCCCACGAGCTGATCACGCGCTTGAAGTTTTCATGCTCGGCACGCTTCACTGCGACATAGCCACGGACGAACTTGTCGCCGAGGTATTGCGCGACGGTTTCGCATTCTTCCATTTGCGTCAGCGCTTCTTCGATGGTGATCGGCAGGCGCAGGTTGCGACGCTCGTAAGCGCGGCCCTGTACCCCGGCACTTGGCTCGATACCTTCAACCATGCCGATGTAACCGCAGAGCAAACTGGCGGCAATCGCCAGATACGGGTTGGCGTCGGCGCCCGGCAGACGGTTCTCGACGCGCATGGCTTCCGGGCTTGAGGTCGGTACACGCAGGCCGACGGTGCGGTTCTCTTCGCCCCATTCGACGTTGACCGGTGCCGAGGTGTCCGGCAGGAAGCGGCGGAACGAGTTCACGTTGGGCGCAAACATCGGCAGCACTTTCGGAATGTACTTCTGCAAACCACCGATGTAATGCAGGAACAGCTCGCTCATCTGCCCGTCGGCATTGGCGAAGATCGGCTTGCCGGTGGCGATGTCCACCACGCTCTGGTGAATGTGCATGGCGCTGCCCGGTTCATCGCCGATCGGCTTGGCCATGAAGGTTGCAGCGACGTTGTGCTTGAGTGCGGCCTCACGCATGGTGCGTTTGAACACGGTGATCTGGTCAGCCAGATCGAGGGCGTCGCCGTGGCGGAAGTTGATTTCCATCTGCGCCGGGCCGTCTTCGTGGATCAGCGTGTCGAGGTCCAGACCTTGCAGTTCGCACCAGTCGTAGACGTCTTCAAATAGTGGATCGAATTCGTTGGCGGCATCGATGGAGAACGACTGCCGACCGCTTTCAGCACGGCCCGAACGGCCCAGCGGCGCCTTCAGCGGCAAGTCCGGGTCTTCGCAGCGTTGGGTCAGGTAGAACTCCATTTCTGGCGCAACGATCGGCTTCCAGCCTTTGTCGGTGTAGAGCTGCAAGACTTTCTTCAGTACGTTGCGCGGCGACAGTTCGATCGGGTTGCCGAACTTGTCGAAGGTGTCGTGGATGACGATGGCGGTCGGCTCGATCGCCCATGGAATCACGTAGACCGCGTCAGCCACGGGCTTGCAGACCATGTCGATGTCGGCAGGATCGAGCAGGTCGTAGTAGATGTCGTCGTCGACAAAATCCCCGGTTACCGTTTGCAGCAGCACACTTTCCGGCAGGCGCATGCCTCGCTCATGCAGGAACTTGTTGGTCGGTGCGATCTTGCCGCGGGCAATGCCGGTCAGGTCGCTGACCACACATTCGACTTCGGTAATCTTGTGATCTTTCAGCCACGTGAACAGCTGATCGAAAGGGGCATTCATAAAGACCTCGTTATTGGTTTTATAGACGCCGGGGAGGGCGGGTTTCATCTTCCGCCCCTTCCCCTGTGGCGCGTTGACGACTATCTTGGGCGAGCCTTGCAGTTCCATCTATCCACTTTAAGCAGCACCAAAGCGCACCAAAAGAGTGCGCAAGGTCACCCCATGACAACGTGCAATCCGCTCCAGGTTCAAGCGTTCAACACCGCCGATGTGGCCGAGCAAGTCCGCGCCACACCGGGCTGGGTCCAGCATTACCAACAGATGTCGCCGGGCCATTTCGCCGGGCAGATCCGCTATCTGGATCTGCAGGGTGTCGAGGTCTACGAAGAGCAGATGAACACCCGCGTCGAGCAGAATTTCAGCGCGCCATCGGGTGCTTTGGCGTTCTGTTTTGATCGCAGCGACAACGCGCTGTACCTGCTCAATGGAGAGAGCCGCAACATCTGGATCACCCCGGAGAACTACCAGGAAATCGCCGTGGTGTTCGGTCCGGAGTTTGTCCGTCAGCACGGTCTGAATGTGGCGAAACTCGAGGGGTTGTTCATGACGCAACTCAATTGCGGGCAGAACGCCTTGTTCAGTCGCTGGTTAAGCTCAATTCTCACAAAGTTGTCGCAAGCTGTTGATCCGCTTGATAAAGATGCGCTGACAAAGCAGCTGCTCGAAGACTGCTTGTTCATTCTCGACAACGCTCATACCAGCCTTGATCGCGGCGGCTTACAGCGTCGTACTGAAGAGCGGATGATCATGAAACGCGTAGGGGAATGGGCAGCGGATTCGCCGGAAGACACCGTCAATCTGCTCGAACTTTCCCATGTGGCCGGAGTGCCGTTGCGCCAATTGCAGCAGGCGTTCAAGGCCTACACCGGGATGACCCCGAGTCACTGGCTGCGCCTGCGCCGGTTGAACAGCGCACACCGTGAATTGCTCAAGCGTCGGCCCACGGAAACTACGGTTGCCGAGGTGGCGATGCACTGGTCGTTCTGGCATTTGGGAAGGTTTTCCAGCAGTTACCGAGCGTTGTTCAAGGAGTTGCCGAGCGAGACCTTGAAGCGCTCGTGAATGACTTCGTGGATAAAAAGGCTTTGTGTCGGCGCGCAAGTTAAATAGAATCACTCTCATTTGAAACTGACTTCGCGCAGGACTCTTGAGATGACTGAAGCAGCGACGCCATCGCCGCAGCACCTGCACGAACTGTATCGCGATCACCGAGGCTGGCTGGAAACCTGGCTGCGGCGGCGCATGGGCAACGCGTGGGATGCAGCGGACCTGAGCCAGGACACCTTCCTGCGCGTACTCTGCAGTGCGCAACCGATCGCCGACATGCGCGAACCGCGTGCGTATCTGCTGACCGTGGGCAAACGCCTGCTGAGCAATTTCTACACCCGCCGCAGCCTGGAAAAGGCCTATCTCGAAGCCCTCGCGCAGTTGCCCGAAGAATGCGTGCCGTCGCCCGAGCAACGTTGGCTGCTGCTGGAAACCCTGCAAGCGCTGGATGAGCTGCTCGATGGTTTGCCGCGAGCGGTGCGTCGGGCCTTTCTCTTGAGTCAGCTCGAAGGCCTCGGTTACCGTGAAATCGCCGAACGGTTGCAGGTTTCGGAACGCAGTATAAAACGTTATATGGCAATGGCTTACGAGCATTGTTTGATGTTGGATCTATGATGCGCATCGCACCCAACACCGAAGCGCGTGAAGTGGCGCGTGCCGCTGCACAGTGGTTGGCATTGCTCGAATCCGGCGAGGCCAGTGAAGCCGATCACGTGCGACTGAAGCACTGGCGCGACAGCGATAGCCGCCATGAAAACGCCTGGCAGAAGATTCAATTGCTGCGCCAGCGCTTTGCCAGTCTGCCGACAGAGTTGGCCATGGCCACCTTGGATCGCCCGGATCTGGCGCGGCGTGCGGCACTGAAGCGAGCGCTGGGTCTGGCGGCGCTGGTGCCGACGGCGTGGTTGATCAGTCGCCAGTTGCCGCTCGACGTCTGGCGCGCGGATTTGCACACTTCCACCGGCGAGCACACGCGTACACGACTGGCCGACGGCAGCACCTTGCAACTGAACACCGCCAGTGCGGTAAACGTCGATCTGGCCAGCCGTCAGTTGACCTTGGTGCGCGGCGAAATGGCGCTCAACGTTCCGGGTAGCACGGCATTGACGGTCAACGCGCCGTACGGTCGGATCATTGTCAGCCGCAGCGAAGTCTGCGTGCGCCTCAACCAGCGTGATTGCACCGTGTCGGTGGTCAGCGGCTCGGTGCAATTGCAGCCGTTGCACGGGCCGGCGCTGCAGTTGAACGCTGGGCAACAGGTCAATTTGCAGGCCTCTGGCGCCGGACCGGTTGTACTGTTCGACGCCAAAATGCCGGGCTGGCGTGACGGTGTGTTGATGGCGCAAAACCAGCCGTTGGGGGATTTCCTTCGCGAGTTGAGCCGTTATCGCTCGGGGCTTCTGCGCTGGGAGCCGGCACTTGAACGTCTGCGTGTCACCGGCAGTTTCCGCCTCGACGACACCGATAAAGTGCTGACGCTGCTGGCGGCGAGCCTGCCGTTGGAGGTGCATTCGCGCACGCGTTTCTGGGTAACGCTGGCGCCGCGAAAAAATTTCGTCTGAAGCCTGTCCCTTTTTTTCGCCTCACCGGTCATTGCAGGTAAGTGAACAAAATCGAGAGCTTCTTCCAATGCCCGCAGTATTCCCAAGTCGTTTGCGTCCGTTGTTGCAGTTGAGCCTCCTGCTGAGCCTGAGTGCCAGCCCGGTGTTGATCCAGTCCAGTTGGGCCGAAGACGCCCGGCGCAGTTATCAGGTGCCGGCTGGCAGTCTGAGTGCAGCGTTGACAAGATTTGCCGGGTTGGCCGGGATCAATCTGTCGGTCGATCCGGCGCTGGTGAGCGGGCGCAACAGCAATGGTTTATCCGGCGAATTCGCTGTGGAGGAGGGGTTCGCTCGCTTGTTGCTGGGTTCCGGCCTGCAACTGCAACCGCTGGGCGATCATGCCTACACACTGATTCCAGCCGCCGAGGGCAGCAGCCTGCAACTGGCGCCGACGTCGATTCTTGGCGCCACCGGTTCCAGCGATGCCGATGTGTTTGCCGGCGGCCAGGTTGCGCGACGCGGCTCACAGGGTTTGCTGGGGTCGAAAGACTTCATGGAAACCCCGTTCAGCATGACCACCTACACCAGCGAGGCGGTGAAGAATCAGCAGGCGCGCACCTTGGGCGATCTGATTTCCAGCGATCCATCGGTGCGTGCAACCAATCCGGCCGGTGGCCGCTACGAGCAGTTCACCATCCGTGGTTTCAGCCTGTTCAACAGCGACGTGGCGTACAACGGGCTCTATGGCGTGCTGCCGACGTACACCATTGACATGGAAATGGCCGATCGTGTGGATATCATCAAAGGCCCGAGCCAGCTCATCAACGGCATCTCGCCACGGGGCAGTGTAGGCGGGGGTATCAACGTCGTGCCCAAGCGTGCCACCGACAAACCGATCACCTCTCTTACGGCCAATTACGCCTCGAACAATCAGGTCGGCGGCGCGGTGGATGTCGGCCGGCGGTTCGGTGAGGACAACCAGTTCGGCCTGCGCTTCAACGGCGTCAAGCAGTCTGGTGATACCGAGTGGGATCATCAAAGTGTCGACCGTGACATGGCCGTGCTCGGCCTGGATTTTCGCGGTGAGCGCTTGCGACTTTCGACCGATATCGGCCACACCGAACGCGACACCGACGCGCCGCAGGAGCGCGTGCAGGTCGCGGCCAATGCCAAGGTTCCGAGCGCGAACAAGGTGCATCGCAACTACGCGCAACCGTGGACTCAGGCGAAAACCGAGGACACCTTCGGCACGTTCAACGCCGAGTTTGATGTCAGTGATTCGGTGATGCTGTACGGCGGCGTCGGCGCGCGCAAAAGTAATCATGACTTCTTGCGCCACGCCGTTTCCGTGACCAACGATGCCGGTGATTTCACCGTGCAACCGCGCGACTTCACCCGCGACGAAAACGTGCGCACAGCCACGGCAGGCGTACGCAACTGGTTCCATACCGGGCCAGTGAGCCATGAGGTCAACCTCGCGGCCAGCTACTTCTACATGGATTTCGAGAACGGCGGCGCGCGTTACGCGGCAGGACGCAGCAACCTGTATGACCCGGTGGAAACAGCAAAACCCGGCACGCCGACACGCAATGACGCCAAGGTCTACACGGAAAACCGCTTCAGCGGCGTGGCGCTGTCCGACACCCTGGGCTTTTTCGACGATCGATTGCTGCTGACCCTCGGCGCTCGCTGGCAGCGGGTGAAAGTCGATGACTGGAGCGATGACGTCAAAGGCGACACCGCATACGACGAAGAAAAGGTCTCGCCCTCGGGCGGGATTCTGTTCAAGGCAACTGACAAGCTGTCGTTGTACGCCAACTACATGGAAGGTTTGAGCCAAGGCAAAATCGCGCCGTCGACGTCCATAAACGAAGACGAAATCTTCCCGCCGTTTATCAGCCGTCAGGTTGAAGTCGGTGCCAAGTACGATGCCGGCGCCTACGCATTGACCGCTGCGGTATTTCGCATCAAGCAACCGGCGTACGAAACCAACGCTACCACGCGAGTCTTCGGGCCCAATGGCAAGCGCGAGAACAATGGCGTGGAGCTGAGCGTGTTCGGCGAACCGCTCAAAGGCGTCCGCTTGCTCGGTGGCGTGATGTACATCGACAGCGAGCTGACCCATACCACCAACGGCACGTTCGACGGCAATCGCGCGCCGGCGACGCCGAAATACAACGTCAATCTCGGCGCCGAGTGGGACGTGCCGACGGTGCAGGGCCTGACGTTGACCGGGCGGGGCATTTATTCCAGTTCGCAGTACCTGGATCAGTCCAACGAGAAGGAAATCGATTCCTGGGAGCGCTTCGATGTGGGCACGCGGTACGCGTTTAAAATCGACGAGAAGACCATCACGCTGCGCGCCAATGTGGAAAACGTATTGGATAAACGCTACTGGAGTTCGGCTGGAGCTTCGGATGACAGCGAGCCTGGGCTGACGCTGTCGACACCGAGAACCTATCTGCTTTCAGCCACTGTAGATTTCTGAAATTCTCATCCTGCATTATTTCCATTTGGGCCGCGCTATCGAGTAGAGCCTGATCCTGGCTGACGGGTCCTTGCAGACGCTGTTGATGGGTAGCGAAGAGTTGCCTACGCATCGGAGCCAGATTGAACAGCTGACGGCACTTGATTCACATTGAACTTGAGGACGCGGCGAGATACACCCTGTGCCGACTATCAAGCCAGTCCAGAACTGATTCGACACGCGTGCTCTCATCCATGGCACTCGCCAAGGGCTGCAGCTCGATGGCGATCTTTGGGCGAGATCCATCCAGGTCGGCCAGTTCAGTGAGCCACGGGTAGTTTTGAATGTTAGTGATTACAAGCTGGTGACTTTTAGGTGCTTGAGCATCGCCCACCTGAGTGAGCAGTCTGCTGCCTGTTTTCTCTGATTTGATTTTTTCAGTCGAATAGGCGGCGCAATCTTTATTCAGGATCTCCAGCATTTTCGCCAGCGGCGCGGTAATCATGAGGATCTTTGCAAGCCCACGACTTTCTTGAAGACAACGCTTGGCAGCAAAGGCATGAAGTTGGGTTGAAAGTCGGCGGACGGGGTGTGCCAGGGTTCGCTTCTTTTCCAGAACGGCAATGATGTCACCCACGCTGACGCCTCCGGCATGCAAGCCGCGAACCTTTTCCAGCCCGGGAGTTTGCACCAAGCGTAAGGGAGAGCGAAAAATCCCCATGTGTGTGGTTATCGGGATGTCCGGATGTGTTGTAACAGTCATGCACATCTCAATGTTGGCAAAGGACTTGGCAGTGGGGGTGCTCTTGATTGATCCGAACGTGGCGATGGCCACCCAGACCTGGCTGTCAGGTGTTTTTTCGCAACAATCCAACGCATCCATAAAGCCTTTTATGGCCTGTTGGTAACCATACAAAGTGGCACCAGAGAAAAGGTTGGAGGCGATGAATCGCATGAGTTTTGCGTATTTTCTCCAGAAATTCATATTCTCGGCAGTAAGACTGATGAAGTTGAATGAGATCGGCGAGACTTCCGGCAATGGCAGAATAGGTGCCAGTGGTGTGGTCAACGGTGTGGCGCAAAGGGTGGACGGTTTAGGGCCTGGATAGGGTATGACCTGGCCGCGACAAAACGGGCAAAGTGAAACGGACGCAGCTTCTTCTTCGAATACTTTTACACAAGGTAGACATTGATAAAGTGCCATGAGGTCCGTCTCCGATAAAGGTCCGCTGCGTCCCACTGGTCTGGATCGTCGTTGGGGGGCGATCAGAACAGCAGTGTAGTTAAAGATCGTTTAGGTGGGGCGACCCGTCTGAAACTTTCATTGGCGTCTGACCTTGCGCGCGTGATCCGGTATCGCGCAGCGAGGAACGGCCCTGAGAACAACCCGAGGAGAAAACTTCAGGCGAGAAGGTTGGAGAGACTGGGGCATTTCCGATCCTTCGTTGGAGCGGTTGTGGCCAGATCACTCGAAAGCCAGCAGCGGATTGGCGAATCGACTATACCTCAAGGCGGCGTGGCGCAATGCCATAACCGGATCAGGCCCAAGCATGGAGCGTTTAGATGCGAAACCAACTGTTGATCGTTATTTCGTTGTTGGCGCTAGGTGGCTGTCAGTCAATAAAAATTCTCACGACAAGTACCCTTGAACCTGCCACAGGGGATGGAGAGAAAACCCAGGTTATTCCTATTGCAAAAAGTACATTCGAAGGAACTGGTTCGCAGTGGGAACAGTTATTTGGTGCAACCAATCAGGGTCAATGGGCGAAAAGATGTAATGTTCTATTAGACGCACAAACCGAGGAAGTGCCCCAGTTGGCCGCCGCTGCATTAACAGCGGCTGGCGGTGTCGTGTGGAATCTGGCAGTTGATGCGGCAAACTCAAAAATTGACGAAATTCAGGAACGATCGGTTAAGTCGTGGACGGCAACATGGTCAGGGAACAAGAACAGTATTCAGCGCGCTCAATGCTTCGCTGTAGTACGACTCAGTGGCGATAAGGTTCCGCTAACGCAGATGGCGATCTTGTTCCACACAAAAGTTGCCATTACCGGTAAACCAGAGGCCCCAGCGCTCCAGTGGGCACCATTACTGGTGGGTTCGCGGACCAGTTTGGCGCTTACCAGGAAAGAAGGTACCGAGGGGACCATTGGCCTGTCGCTGTCGGTGGCGGCGAAATCCTTCAAGGATGGTGAGTTCACGGTCAGAGCGACTGATCCTGTCAGCGTAAGCGGCATTACTGTTTCTTCGCCAGGAGAAAACGTTCCGCTTAACAGTAAGTTGGTGGGCGATGATCAATATTCGGACCCCCTGCAGTTTTTCTCAAAAGACGATAACTCGAGCATCTATCTGAAGTTCGCAGTCGTCGAGAGCGGTTCGATGGCAGGCTTGAACACTAAAGCCAAATCTGAACTCAAGGCATGGACAGATGCGATGGGGCCGGTTGCATTAGACGCCTGGAAGAAAAAATTAGATAAAGAGGCCGGCAACTGATTCACCGCTCAGTTTGCCGTGGAGTGCTTTTTGGAAGGGTTGGCGGCGATTCTTGACGTGGGGGCGCGCGACCGGCATTGCCGGGCGACTGCGGCGCAATCACGAAATCACCCAATGATGCCGAATTGCCATTTTTCGCTCAGCCATAGTGGCATCCTGATCTATAGTGAACGCCATCTCAACCAAGCGAGTGCAGGACGATGAGCTCAATCAAGGATGATCTGCTGCGCAACTATCTGGCGCGACTGACGCCGGACAGCGGTCTGGAAGGCTTTGTGGAGTCTTCCAGGCCGCTGAATATCGGCCCGCTGCCCGAGGCGAAGCTGACGCGGACCCTGGAGAAACTGACCCTCGGTAAGCCACTGGCGCCCAAGGAACAGTTCTACATCGAAGCCCTGATCATCCCCCAGGAGCGGCCCGCCATCGACATCGTCGACGGCGATTACGTGACAATCACTCATCATCGCTGGCTTGCCTGGAATGAAGAACGCTTCCGGGCGCCCTTGCGCGCCGCGCTGCCGTCCGTGGGCCGCATCGAGCTGCCTGGGCACCCGTCGTATCCCTATGGCGGCACCGGCTTCGTGGTCGGTGACGGGCTGCTCATGACCAACCGTCACGTTGCCCAGCTGTTCTGCAGCGGTCTCGGCTTGCGCGGCCTGGTGTTCATTCCGGGGGTGAGCGCCGGGGTGGACTTCCTGCGCGAACGCGACAGGACGGCCTCGCAGTTCCTGCGAGTGGTGAAGACTGTGATGATCCACCCTTACTGGGACATGGCCCTGCTGCAGGTCGAAGGTCTGCGCGACAATCAACGGCCGTTGCTGCTCGATACCGTTGACCCGGCCGAGCACCTGGGCAAGGAAGTGGCAGTGATCGGCTATCCAGCCTTCGATCCGCGCAATGACGCCGCCGTGCAGAATCAGCTCTTCGATGGCGTTTACGGGGTCAAGCGGTTGATGCCGGGGTTGCTCGGGCCGCGCCTGGAGGTGGAGAGCTTCGGCGGGATGGTCAGCGCCGTTGGCCATGACAGCTCGACCCTGGGCGGCGCCTCCGGCTCAGCGGTATTCGATCCCTTTGGCGGGCGGATTCTCGGCCTGCATTTCGGCGGGCGCTATCTGCAAAGCAACTATGCCGTACCGGCCTTCGAACTGGCACGCGATAGCCGCGTGGTGGATGCCGGGGTAAGTTTCGCCAGGCCGGTACCGCCCGCCTGGTCGGGGCTGGACGGGGTATGGAAAGGGCTCGAGGTCCCGGTCCCGGTCCCGGCACCAACGCCGGCTGCGGTAGTGGCGGCGCCTGCACCGGTGGTTTCCCCGGCTCCTGCATCGGCGGTCAGCGTACCGGTGACCCAGGTCTGCGAGCAGACCATTACCATACCTCTACAGATCAGCATTCGCCTGGGCGAGGCCCAGGTGAACGTCAGCGCGCAGCCGGTATTCGCTGCCAAACCGACGCCGGCCATTACCACGGCGCCCGTTGCGGCTCAGGTGACTAGCGACTATCAGCAGTTACTGCTGCTCTACCAAGCTCACCAGCGTGGGAGCGACACCCAGGCGCAGCGTTTCGTGCTGAACTTCACAGGCCAGCCTGGTCGCGACGACGCCTCGCTGAGCCAGGCCATCACCACGGCGACCGGCCTGTATGGGCAGCTCGGCCAGTTGTTCCCGGCCGATCCCGAACTCGATGCCCACCGCCTGCTGGAATTGCCGGGGCTGACCAGCTTGCCGCGCGATGAACTGTTCGACTTGGCGCGCTTGTTGCGCGAAGTGACCGGGGCCGAAACGGTGGATCCGGATCTGGGCAGCGACTACTTCCACGACCAGCCAACGCTCCCGGATCCGGGAACCGAAGCTTTCAACCTGACCTTCTGGTGCTGGGCCGGCGATGACGAGCTGCCCAAGGATCCCGACTGGGCCATCGTAAAGACCCGCACCCCACAGGCCTGGGCGTTCTCTGAGAAGCAGGGCCGGCCAAGCCGCGGCGAGGGCATTCGGGTGTTCCAGCCCGATACCGGGGTGGTCGCTTGGCACACCGAACTGCCCGAAGGTTTGTACAACAACCCCGGTGCCTTCAACCTGGTGGAACCCGGACGCCCACCCATCGACCAGATGAGCGGCGGCAGCAATCCCGGGCACGGCACCGGGACCTCGTCGGTAGTGGTCAGCCCGGAGGACGGCAAGATGCGCGGTTCAGCGCCGAAGGCGACCCTGGTGCCGATCCGTTGCCTGGAGAGTGTAGTGGTGTTCAATCAGAGCCGGGTGGCCCAGGCCATCGACCATGCCCGGCGCAATGGCGCCCATGTGATCAGCATGAGTCTCGGCGGACTGTTCAGCGATGCCTTGCACACTGCCCTGCGCAAGGCGGTGGAGGCGAACATTATTGTTGTCTCGGCGGCGGGCAACTGCGCCAGCACCGTGGTCTGGCCTGCGCGTTACGACGAGGCCATCGCGGTTGCCGGGGTCAACGAGAAGTTCAAGCCCTGGCGCGGCTCGTGCAACGGTTCGTCGGTCGCTATCAGTGGTCCAGCGGAGTTCGTGTTGCGCGCAAGTGCCAGTGACCGCAACGCGCCGTCCCAGGTAGCCGGCGGGCAGGGTACCTCGTTCGCCACCGCCCATCTGGCCGGTGTTGCGGCCTTGTGGTTGGCCCACCACGGACGCGACGAACTGATTCGCGGGTTGCCGCAAGGCGTTGCGCTGCAGCAACTGTTTCGCACGCTGCTGGCTGCCAGCGCCCAACCCGGGGATTTCGAGAAATCCGAGAAGGACGATTACGGCGCTGGGATCATTGATGCCGAGGCGCTGCTCAAGCTTGACCCGCGTCACGCCTTCAGCCAGGAAACGCTGTTCCGCACCCCGGCCACCCATCTGCGCAGCCAGGTAGTCGCGCTACTGAACGAAGCGCTGGGCGCATCGGGGCTGGAGGCTGCAGCGCCGGCGACCGGCGACCCGCAAAGCCTGCTCGAGTTGTCCTGCGTTGCCCTAGACCAGTTACGTACCCGGCGTAGCCAGCGCGTGCAACTGGAAAGCCTGCCGCCACTGGCGCTGTCTGCGGGCTTGCGCCGGACGCTGGGGCAGGGCGCCTTGAAGATCGCCCAGGTGGGAGTTAGCGATGCCTCTTGAGCTGGAAAAGACTGCGCCGCGCATGCGGATGCTGCTCGGTGACACCCGTGAAAACACCTTTCATGAGGCCAGTTTCCCTACCGTAGGTCTGCCAGGTGCGGCCGATGCGGACGCCATCACGCGACGTCTGAGCCAGCACCCGCAAATCTCCGAGCTAGAGGCCCGGGCGTTGGCTGAAGACCTAGTCGCCATTGCCAATACCGGCATGAAACGCCTGGACGGAGGGGCGTTGGACTGGCAACTGAGCGACCAGGAACTCAGTGCCTTTGAAGCGGTTATCCAGGTTCGCGGGCGGCCGGCGCTGAGAGTGGAGCAGGACGATCTGGAGGATCTGGACGGGCACCCCGGATCAGAGTTTTGGGCCACCCATGTTGATTTGCACCGCAAACATCTGAAGCAGGCCAACGGTGCGACAGGCGCGATTCGGGTGCGTGATGCCTGGGGCAACGCCTGGGGGCAGGGCACCGCGTTCTTGGTTGGGCCGGACCTGGTGCTGACCAATCGTCATGTGCTGATTCCACCAGGGAACGGCCAGCCTCTGGTGCAGCGGCTGCCCGGAACCACCAAAGCGCAGTTGAAGGACGGATTCAACCTGACCATCGACTTCGCCTTCGAGCGCACACGGCAGGGGCAGCGCTGTTACCGGGTGCTCGATGTGCCGTTTCTCGCCGCGCCGGACGACCCGGTCGACGCCGCGTTGTTGCGCATCGAAGCGGTTGCGGACAGTACGCCACTGGTGATCTCCCGGGACTCGGTCGAGCAACTGGACTACCTCTATGTAATTGGCCATCCCGGCCGCGTACTGGCGGTTGACGACAAGGTCAACGCCGTCTTCGGCACGCTGGATGATTGCAAGCGCCTGAGTTTCGGACGCAAGTTCGCACTTGACGGCTTCGACCCGCCGGAGCTGGTACATGACGCTTCGACCTACGGCGGCTACTCGGGTGGGCCGGTGTTCGGTTTCGATGAACTACGGGTCAAGGCCCTGCATTATTGGGGGGATCCGCGGGTAGGGAACCGGGCGATCAGTGCGACAGCGTTGCAGCGGCATGAGTACCTTGGCAAGTTGTTGAGACAGGCGGAACGGGGTTGAGTGCAATGACGTCAGAACAGCTTGCAGCGCTAGGGCGTTGCATCGCTGAGGTGGTTCCGTTGGGATCCCTGCGCGGGCTCGTCGAACAGCATCCTGTGGTGGCGCAGTTTGACCACTTGGTCAAGACCTACGCGGGCCCCATAGAGAAGCGTGCGTTGGCTGTGGTCGAGCGGGTCCTCGAACAGTACAGCTTGCAGCGGTCGCTGACACTGCTATGCGAAGGGCTTTATGAACTCAGCCACGGCATCCCCGCCAGCGACGAGTTGCGCCGCCTGCTGGAGCCCGGGATGCCCGACGGGGATCGGCGCGAGGCGATGCTCGCCAAACGCGACAATTTCTTCCTGTCCCGGAACTTACACAGCAATCTGGCGGAGTTCGAGCCGAAGGTCTGTTGCATAGTCGGCAGCTACGAATTAGGAGGCAAGCAGCACGATACGCAGGGTACGGGTTTCCTGGTCGGGCCGGATCTGCTGCTGACGGCCATGCATGTATTCGAGCCGCTGGATCGAGAGCCTGCGCGCGTGCCGGAGAGCTTCAAGGTATTCTTCGACCACCATGCCAGCGCTCCCCTTAGCCTGAACGGGCCGGTGCCGGCACCAGTGCGTTGCGTGCGGCTGGCGCAGGACTGGCGGGTCACCGGCGCACAATCGTTCGAGCAGGATGGCAAGATCGACCTGCCGGACCCGCAGCAGCAGGAAGCGATGCGCAAGCAATTGGACTTCGTGCTGGTTCGCCTGAATGACGAGGTTGGCTTGCAGCCCGTAAGCCCCTCGGGCGGACGGATACGATCGTGGGTCCGTTTGCCGGATATTCATCTGCCCGGCAAGCTGGCCCGGGATGAACGGCTGGTCATCACCCAGCACCCGGGAGGGGCGCCACAGTGCCTGGATTTCGGGCGTTTCGAGCGGGTGTGCCCGTCCAATACACGGATTTTCTACAGCGCCTCTACTGCTCCTGGCTCCTCTGGGGCACCCTGCTTCAACCAGCAGTTCGAGCTGGTCGGGATGCATAACGCCAAGTTTCAGCCTGCCGGCCATCCAGTCGCCAAGTCCAACCAGGCGATCCGCTTCGACAGCATTCAGGCCTTTATCGCACCTCATATCAAGCATATCGAGCTACCGGCGCCAGCACGCCTGTGGAATCTCGACAAGGACCGTATGCACTGCCGACCGGTGATCGGCCGGAGTGTGCTGTTGAAATGGATCGAAGACTCCAAGCACGCCGATGCCAATCCCCGTGAGCGTTACTTCGCAATGGTGCCGGAGGCGGGGCAGGGCGGGAAATCGTTCAGTTGGGAGGTGCTGGAGCATTGCGTCAAGAGTGATCACCAACACTTGACGATGCTTTTCGACAAGGACCGCAACATAATGCCTGCGACCCTTGAAGACTTCGTAGCGACACTGACAGACGAGTTCATGATACCCCCCGGCGAAGGTACTCCGATGCCGGCCCGTACCGAAGACGACAACGACAAGCTAAGACGTTGGGCTTCGCAGTTGGTACCACAGTGGTTCTGTGCACAATTGGAAGCGACGCGGGCATACACTGAAGACCGCCGCGCACGGGCCCAGCGGATGGTTGAGGACAATCGGGTGATGGGGCGGGCAACAGACCCTGATATACAGGCGCTAGCCAACCAGACCGAGCCGGATTTCTGGACCGTGGAGCGCTGGACCCGCGCATGGCTGGTTTTCGATGACCTACACATCCTGACCTTGAGCCAGGAGATCCAGGACTTCGTCGCTGCTATCGCGCAGATGGGAAACAGCGATAACGGCACCTTCGAAGTGCTTCGCCGTCTGCGCTGGGTGTTTCTGGGCAACTGCCCGGCTTTCCTCGACCCCGCGCTGATGTGCGTGGAAAGTATCGGCGAGCAGACTTATCTGGACGGCATAGAGAAGCTGAAGCACGACATCATGTCGGCGGCGCCTTATGCTCAGGCTGTAGTTATCGAGTCGGTGATCGACACCATCAAGGACATGATGAGGCTATCCGCAGGGGCGACCGACAGTCCGGCCAAGCGCCTTGCGCTGCTACAAAACGTGGTCAGCGTCACGCTCACCAAGAAAATGCCGATCTGGACGAATACATGAAATCCGAGAAGTCGAACCAGGGCCTGCTGGACCTGCTCAGATCCGATGAGCACTTCGTTCGACGCCTGCGCGAGCTAGGCGAAGAGCAACTGCTCGATAGCCTCGCGGTCCAGGCCGAGGTCGAGCAGGCGCTGCCTGATGTCTCAAACCCTGTCACGTTGCAGGCAGCCCTGTGCATCACCTTCAGCCTCGACGACATCGACGGCACGCCCGAGCAGATCGAGGTGGTGCTGAACGAGGCCAGCGTGCAGATCAGCAATGGTCTGTCCTGCTTGCGGCTAAACGACGGGTTTCGCGGCAAGGTGCTGCTCCATGCACAACAGCGTGGCGACCTGGAGCCAGCGCTGCAAATGACCGAAAAGCAGGATCGGCTGGTGCTGGCACAGCCTGCAACGAACGCGATCGACCCGGAGTCAGCCTGGCTGCGTCGTCTGCTACGCAGCGAGCCGGTAGATCTTGAGCGTTATTCGCAAGCGCAGATCAGCGCAGCCTATCGTTCACGCCTGGCGCTGTGCGAATGCGAGGCTTTGTTGCAAAGCCAACCGTCTCTGACAGAGATCCGACGGCAGATGCAGTGGCTCGAACTGTTGGAGCCAATGCGCCTGATGATCGGCGCACCGCTGCGCCGGCCAGGCATCACTCTGGAAAAAGACCGATTTGCCGGACGAGGGAAGGAACTTCGTGAATTGCGGTCGTTCGTCGATGAGCTCGATTCACAAGGCGCAATGGAATCATTCGGGCGCCTGGTTTCGCGGACAGGCCGAATGTTCTCGAACAAGCCCCGGCTGATGATGATCAGCGCACGTGGCGGACTGGGCAAATCCACATTGATCAGCAAGTTCGCCTACGACCATGCCGTGGGCCGAACCATGCCTTTCGCTTATCTGGATTTCGACAGCGCCGTGTTGCAACCGCAAAACCCGTTGCTGCTGCTGGCTGAAGTAATCCGGCAGATTTCGTTGTTTTTCCCTTATAGCGAGTATCTCGAGAACTTTATCCAGGAACTGCACAAGGAAGTCCGCATATCCGGCCAGGAACAGGTGGTCACTAAAAGCGAGGGGATCGGACTCGGAGACAATGCCGCGTATTTCCTGGGATTCCGTGCATGGCTGCGCACCTTCATCGCCGAGCGCAAGACCAAGGCCTTCTTGCTGATCCTGGACACGCTTGAACTGGTACAAAGCGATCCACGGGCAATCGACGGCCTCCAGCAGTTCCTCCGCGGATTGACCGACGACGATTTTCCCGAACTGATCGTAGTGGCTTCCGGTCGCGCAGAAATGCCGGAGCTCTGGGATCATCAGGAGCGCAACTGGAACCTCAGCGAAATGGAGCTGGAAGCGTTCAACCAAGCCGATGCCCAGCGAATGGTCCAGCGCCTGGGCGAACAATTGTTGCCGCAGCACTGGCAGCCGGACTGGTCCGGCAGGATGATTGGCGGCGCTCACAGTAGCGCTGCCCGTGAACCACTCTCCCTGCGTATCGCCGTCGAAGCAGTGCGCAATGCCGAGCCAGGCAAGCGTGACGACCTGGTTGACGAAATCGCTAGCATGGGGGAGGACTGCGACCCGCAGAGCGTGGATTTCGTCGGACGTCTTTATCAGAAGCGCATCCTCGAACATATCGGCGATCCCTATGCGCGTCAGTTGGCGTGGCCGGGGCTGGTCGCGCGGAGCATCTCGCGGGAATTGGCCCGGGACGTACTCGCTCCCGAATGTGGCCTGAGCGCGGAACAGGCGGACATCGCATTCGAGCGCCTGCGGCGGGAAGTGTGGATCGTTACGGAGGAGGGTGGCGTGCTGCGTCATCGACCGGACCTGCGCGCCCGCACACTGCCGTTGATGCGACGGCATAACGGCGCGTTGTTCAACAAAATCTGCGCGCTGATGGCCGCTCACCATCTTGATAAAAAGCCCGCTGAACCATTGGAGGCGACTTATTACCATCTGCTCGCGGATGATCGTGAGGCTGCCCGGATACTCGACGCGGATGACAGCGGGCGTCTGCGCCAGCTCCTGCTGACACGACTGGAGGATTTCACCAGCAACTCCATGGTTGCTCAGGAGTTAAGCGTACGACAGGCCAGCCAATTATTGCCTTGGACAGAGTTCCAGACGCTTTCCAAGAGTCTGGCCTGGAGCCACTTCAACCAATCCGGAAAAGCACTGAAGGCCATGGGCGACCGACGCGTCGATCCTCGGGTAGTCATGCTGAGCCGCACGTTCGAAGCTTCCTCCGAGCGCAAATGCAATGCGGCTGAGCAAAGCATTCTGATCAAGACCGGGCGCTGGGCAGAGGTCAGGGAGCGCGACTTTGTTCCGCCTCAGGATCTTGAAGATCTGCGAGCCGTGGTATTCCTGGGCAACTTCTTTTATTCGGTTTCCTGGATGGATAGCCGCTGGAATACTGGATATGCCAGATTCCTTGCCTCTGTTAATCCTGAAGGGCTGGACTGGTTGACACTTGTTTATATGTTGCTGCCTTCCTACGTAATGTCTCGCGATTTGTATCATCAAATAGATGCTCAACTTGCCGTGACGATGCCGCGCAAGGGAGTAATCAGGCATCGATGGTTGCCAGGTTTGCGCGTTGCGTTGGCATTCAGCACCAAGTCGTTAAGGCAGACCGTCGAGTTGCTTTCGAGATATCAGGACGACCGCAGTTCGATGGGGCCGTTGTTCTCAAATGCTGAACTGGAAATTCTGCAACGCAGTCGCGCACTCGAAGGGCACAGGATCAAGCTCAGGGGCAGTCTGCTGGGAGGGCTGCTTCTTGGCAAGGATGCTGATCGTGAGTCGAACAACGCAGCACTTAATGTTCTTGAGAGGGCTGTGACTGCCATTGAACATGGCAGTGGGTACGCGAATGAGGCGAGACAGGATATTCGAAGTTTCGCTCTCGCAGGCTTTGCCGATTTGGCAGGTCCGGCGGGGTACTTGCTGTCGCTTTCGACGCGTCCTCCCAAGGAACTGCTAAAGCATATGCCGAAGCTGAATGCACGAAAGACATCCCTTGATTTTATTCAACTATGTAGAAACGCAGAACAAGAGCGAGAACTGCACGGCTTACTCTACGGTGCACAACATGGAATCGCAGAACCGTTGCTCAGGGATAATCTTGAACTAATGGAAACCGTGTGTGACGGCTGGCACTTCGGCTTGAGCGAACACTTTAATCGCGACCAGTTACCGTAGAAATTGACTCGGATAAAGCAGGGCGCAGGTGCTGCTCGAGCAAAAAAGATATAACTACACTAAATGACCGTTTAGTTGAGTTAACACGAAATTAGCTGCCTGTTCGACGGAGAAGGCACCATGATTCAGCTTAAAGCCAGCACGCAGGACGTGATTGGAAAACTGGGTCTGGAGCCTCATTTTGAAGGTGGTTATTTCCGTAGAACCTATCAGGCCGATCACCGCGAGCTGCTCGAAACCCTCAGCGGTCCACGGTATCTGATGACCTCGATTTACTACCTGCTGGATCAGCAATCACCGGTGGGCCAGTTTCATTTCAATCGATCGGACATCCTGCATTATTTCCATCTGGGTGACGCCATCGAATACAGCTTGATTCACGCGAACGGTTCGCTGCACACACTGGTAATGGGCAGCGACATTCTTTCAGGACACCTCTTGCAATTACACGTACCGGGTGGAGTCTGGAAAGCTTCACGGTTACTCGACGGCGAGTACGGATTCGGATTGATCAGCGAAGCCGTTTCTCCAGGATTTGATTTTGCGGACATGGAGATGGGGAATCGCAAGAAACTAATCGCTGCTTTTCCACAGCATCGAGCGCCAATTGAAAAGCTGACGCGGGGTGAGGATTGAGCGATGCAGATTCAAAGGTTTATCAAATTCAAGAGAAAGCCTTTTTGGCGCTGTGCAGGAGAATGAAATCCCGTGTGCAACGAGGCTAATCTCGAAACATCTTGTTACGTGTAATGTATATTATGTTAAATCATGTATTGCGCTATGCGCCCTTGCAACAACACCTGCCTCCATTTCGACAATCACCCCGGCACCTTATAGATCTCATCAACCACCTGCCTCTTCGCATCTTGAATCGTTCCCTCGTTACAACATAAAACCCAGTCGTGATCTGCAACCGCTTGATCAAACATCAACGCATCGCTGCCCTTGCTGATACTCCCGAGGCGTACACCCAAACTCCCGGCGAAACACCGTGTGCAGATACTGCGCAGATTTAAACCCGCAACTGCGCGCAACGTCGGCAATCACCGAGTCAGTATTTTTCAATCCGCTGGTGGCCGCTGCCAGTTTGAAACGCAGAATCTCGTCATGCACGCTGCAACCACGCTCAGCACGAAAATGCGCTTCGAGTGACGAACGCGACACGCCGACATAAGCCGCGACCTGTGCCGTTTTGACGCCTTGGCAGGCATATTGGCGGATGAACAGCAGCGCTTGCATGACGTAAGGATTGCCCAATGGCTGGTGCAAACTCGACACCTGCACGTTGACCGCATCCGGCGGGATCAGAATCTGCGTGCCGGTCGACGGCATGCCGTGCAGCATCTGGTGGAGTAATTGCGCGGCGGTACGGCCCATGGTTTCTGTGCCCTGAATGACCGAGCTCAGCGGCACGCGGGTCAGGCTGCGGGTCAGCGGGTCGTTGTCGATGCCGATCAATGCCACCTGTTCCGGCACGGCAATCCCGGCGGTCAGGCAGGCTTGCAGCAACTGGCGCGCGCGGGCGTCGCTGACGGCGATGATGCCGATGGGTTTGGGCAGGCTTTGCAGCCAGGCGATCAGTTGTTCGACGGCGCTGTCCCACAGCGGTGCGCTGGTGCCCATGCCGCGATAGATTTCGCCGTGCAGGCCGTCGCGTTTCATCAGTTTGCGAAAGGCTTTTTCCCGCTCCTGCGCCCAGCGATTGGCTTGCGCTTCCGGCAGGCTGAAGCATGCAAAACGCTGCAGTCCTGCCTCGATCAAGTGCGTATAAGCCAGCGTCATCAGCGCATTGTTATCGGTGGCGACGTAGGGAATCGCTTTCGGATAGGCGCGCTTATCCTGGTACGAGCCCCCTACTGCAACCACCGGCATCTGGATATCAGCCAACGCCTCGCCAATCAGCGGATCGTCGAAGTCGGCGATGATCCCGTCGCCCTGCCAGCGCTCGATGCCTTTCAAACGACAGAGAAAGTCCTCCTCGAGAAACAGGTCCCAAGAGGCTCGGGTGCTGCTCAGGTAGTTGCCGATGCCGCTGATGATGCCACGGTCGTAGATCTTGCTGCCGTTGAACAACAGGGCGATGCGGTGAACAGGCGGTACGGTTTTCATTGTTTTTATGCTTGTTCCGGGCCCCCTGTCTCGGAGGCGATTGGCACAGACTAGGCGCGTGGCTGAAGAAGCTCAATACGCAAAATCGCACTCCGTGTTGATGTTTTTCATAATCAGCAGGGTCGGGGCCGTTGCTAGTATCGAGACACCGCCAAGAACAACAAGGACAAGGTCCATGCAGTATTTCCCCGATGTCGAGCCGATCCGCTTCGAAGGTCCGGATAGCGATTCCCCCCTCTCCTTTCGTCACTACGACGCCGACAAACTTATCCTCGGCAAACCCATGCGCGAACACCTGCGCATGGCCGCCTGTTACTGGCACACGTTCGTCTGGCCGGGTTCCGATGTGTTCGGTGCGGGGACGTTCAAGCGCCCATGGCAACACGCCGGCGATCCCATGGAGTTAGCGATCGGCAAAGCAGCCGCTGCCTTCGAATTCTTTTCCAAACTGGGTATCGACTATTACTGCTTCCATGACACCGATGTCGCCCCGGAAGGCGGCTCGCTGAAGGAGTATCGCAACCACTTCGCGCAAATGGTTGATCACCTCGAGCAACACCAGGAAGCCAGCGGCATCAAGCTGCTTTGGGGCACCGCCAATTGCTTCAGCAATCCGCGCTTCGCCGCAGGTGCCGCGAGTAATCCGGATCCGGAAGTGTTCGCCTGCGCCGCTGCTCAGGTATTCAGCGCCATGAACGCGACCAAGCGTCTGAAAGGCGCCAACTACGTGTTGTGGGGCGGTCGCGAAGGCTACGAAACCCTGCTCAACACGGACTTGAAGCGCGAGCGCGAACAGCTCGGCCGCTTTATGCGCATGGTGGTCGAGCACAAGCACAAGATCGGTTTCACCGGCGACTTGTTGATCGAACCGAAGCCGCAAGAACCGACCAAGCACCAATACGATTACGACAGCGCCACCGTGTTCGGCTTTCTCCAGCAGTTCGGGCTGGAGCACGAAATCAAGGTCAACATCGAGGCTAACCACGCGACCCTGGCCGGCCACAGTTTTCATCACGAGATCGCAACCGCCGTTTCCTTGGGGATTTTCGGCAGCATCGACGCCAACCGGGGTGATCCGCAAAACGGCTGGGACACCGATCAATTCCCCAACAGCGTCGAAGAAATGACCCTGGCCACCTATGAAATCCTCAAGGCCGGCGGCTTCAAGAATGGCGGCTTCAACTTCGACTCCAAGGTCCGCCGGCAAAGCCTCGATCAGATCGATCTGTTCCATGGCCACGTCGGTGCGATGGATGTGCTCGCCCTGTCTCTGGAGCGCGCAGCGGCCATGGTCCAGAACGACGAACTGCAACGGCTCAAGGATCAACGCTACGCCGGTTGGCAGCAGCCGTTCGGGCAGGCGGTGATGGCGGGTGACTTCAACCTTGAGTCGTTGGCCGAGCACGCGTTCACTAACGAGTTGAACCCGCAAGCCGTCAGCGGCCGTCAGGAAAAGCTCGAGAACATCGTCAACCGGTTCATCTATCGCTGATCACACAGAGAGTCTGCAGGCGCATCCACGCGGTGACATTTCTACGACAAATCTGTGCCTGCGGCGTCTGCGGATTCTCTACAGTTTTACCAGCCCGATACTCATCGTCAGGCCGTGTCTTTCCAACAACAATAAAAGGACGCCCCACTATGAAGAACGTAAAACGCACGCTATTGGCCACTGCCCTGGCGCTGCTGTCACTGCCGGTGATGGCTGATGCTGCCCACCCGAAAATCGGTTTCTCCATTGATGACCTGCGCCTGGAACGCTGGTCGCGTGACCGTGATTACTTCGTAGCGGCGGCCGAAAAAATGGACGCCAAGGTCTTCGTACAGTCGGCCGATGCCAACGAGCAGAAACAGATTTCCCAGATCGAAAACCTGATTTCCCGAGGCGTCGATGTCATCGTCATCGTGCCGTTCAACGCCACGGTGCTGACCAACGCGGTGGCCGAAGCGAAGAAAGCCGGGATCAAAGTCGTATCCTATGATCGTCTGATCCTCAACGCCGATGTCGACGCCTACATTTCCTTCGATAACGAAAAGGTCGGCGAAATGCAGGCCAGCGGTGTGCTGAAAGCGGCGCCCAAGGGTAATTACTTTTTGCTCGGTGGTGCGCCCACCGACAACAACGCCAAAATCCTCCGCGAAGGCCAGATGAAAGTGCTGCAACCGGCCATCGACAAGGGCGATATCAAGATCGTCGGCCAACAGTGGGTGAAGGAATGGAACCCGACCGAAGCGCTGAGCATTGTTGAAAACGCCTTGACCCGCAACGACAACAAAATCGATGGCATCGTCGCGTCCAACGACGCCACGGCCGGTGGTGCCATTCAGGCACTGGCGGCGCAGCAACTGGCCGGCAAGGTGCCGATTTCCGGGCAGGACGCCGACCTTGCTGCAGTCAAACGAGTGATCGCCGGCACGCAAACCATGACCGTGTACAAACCGCTGAAACTCATCGCCACCGAAGCGGCCAAGCTCTCGGTGCAACTGGCGCGCAACGAAAAACCCGCCTTCAGCTCGCAGTACGACAACGGCAGCAAAAAAGTCGACACCATCCTGCTCACGCCAACACCGTTGACCAAGGACAACATCGACCTGCTCGAACAGGACGGCTTCTACACCAAGGCGCAAATTGCCGGGAAGTGATCTCCGGTAATGCGAAAACCCTTGTGGGAGCGAGCCTGCTCGCGAAGGCGTTGTGTCAGTCAACGAAGCATTGTCTGAACCGACGCTTTCGCGAGCAAGCTCACTCCCACAGGTTTCGTGGTGTGTGAGTCTTTGATATACGAGCCCTGTCCATGTCCGACTATCTGCTGCAAATGAACGGCATCGTCAAAACCTTCGGCGGTGTCAAAGCACTCAACGGCATCGACATCAAGGTCAGGCCCGGCGAGTGCGTTGGCCTGTGCGGCGAGAATGGCGCCGGCAAGTCGACGCTGATGAAGATCCTCTCGGCGGTCTACCCCCACGGCACCTGGGACGGGGAAATCCTCTGGGACGGGCAACCGCTCAGGGCGCAATCGATCAGTGAAACGGAAGCTGCCGGCATCGTCATCATTCACCAGGAACTGACACTGGTGCCTGACCTGTCGGTGGCCGAAAACATCTTCATGGGCCACGAACTGACGCTGCCCGGCGGACGCATGAATTACCCGGCGATGATTCACCGCGCCGAAGCCCTGATGCGTGAATTGAAAGTCCCCGACATGAACGTATCGCTGCCGGTTTCGCAGTACGGCGGTGGCTATCAGCAACTGGTGGAAATCGCCAAGGCTCTGAACAAAAAAGCCCGCCTGCTGATCCTCGACGAGCCTTCATCAGCCTTGAGCCGTTCGGAAATCGAGGTATTGCTGGACATCATCCGCGACCTCAAAGCCAAAGGCGTTGCCTGCGTCTACATCTCGCACAAGCTCGATGAAGTGGCCGCCGTGTGCGACACCATTTCGGTGATCCGCGACGGCAAACACATCGCCACCACCGCCATGGCCGACATGGACATTGCGCAGATCATCACCCAGATGGTCGGGCGGGAAATGAGCAATCTCTACCCCAGCGAACCACACGACATTGGCGAAGTGATTTTCGAGGCCCGGCACATCACCTGCTACGACGTCGACAACCCCAAGCGCAAACGGGTCGACGACATTTCCTTCGTCCTCAAGCGCGGGGAAATCCTTGGCATCGCCGGGCTGGTCGGTGCCGGCCGTACCGAACTGGTGACCGCGCTGTTCGGTGCTTACTCAGGTCGCCACGAGGGCGAAGTCTGGCTCAATGGCCAACCCATCGACACCCGCACGCCACTCAAGTCCATCCGTGCTGGCCTGTGCCTGGTGCCCGAGGACCGCAAACGCCAAGGCATCATTCCGGACCTGGGCGTCGGCCAGAACATCACCCTCGCCGTGCTGGACAACTACTCGAAACTGACCCGCATCGACGCCGAAGCCGAACTGGGCAGCATCGATCGGGAAATCTCGCGCCTGCACCTCAAAACCGCCAGCCCGTTCCTGCCGATCACCAGCCTGTCGGGTGGCAATCAACAAAAAGCCGTGCTGGCGAAGATGCTGCTGGCCAAACCCCGGGTGCTGATTCTCGATGAGCCGACCCGAGGCGTGGATGTCGGCGCCAAATACGAAATCTACAAGTTGATGGGCGCGCTGGCCGCCGCCGGCGTGTCGATCATCATGGTGTCTTCGGAGCTGGCCGAAGTGCTCGGTGTTTCCGACCGCGTGCTGGTGATCGGCGAAGGCCAGTTACGCGGCGACTTCGTCAACCATGAATTGACGCAGGAACAAGTGCTCGCCGCCGCCCTCAGCCAGCCTGGCAGCCATAACAATAATGATCGGAAATCCGCGTAAATGAATCAGGTCAAACAACTGTTCACCCGCTACAAAATGCTCGCGCTGGTGTTTGCCGTGGTGCTGATCTGGCTGTTCTTCAGCTGGCAGACCGAGGGCGGATTCCTGACCCCGCGCAACCTCTCCAATCTGCTGCGGCAAATGTCGATTACCGGCATTCTCGCCTGCGGCATGGTGCTGGTGATCATCAGCGGCGAGATCGATTTATCGGTCGGTTCATTGCTCGGCCTGCTCGGTGGCCTCGCGGCGATTCTCGATGTGGTCTACCACATTCCGCTGCTGGCGAACCTGAGTCTGGTCGCCCTCTGCGGGCTGATGATCGGCCTCGCCAACGGCTACATGACGGCTTACCTGCGCATTCCATCGTTCATCGTCGGCCTGGGCGGCATGCTGGCTTTTCGCGGGATTCTGCTGGGGATTACCGGCGGCACGACCATCGCACCGGTATCGCCGGAGCTGGTCTACATCGGCCAGGGTTACCTGCCCCACGCGATCGGCACTGGCCTCGGCGTTCTGCTGTTTGCGCTGACGGTGTTCCTGACCTGGAAACAACGACGCAATCGCGCCCTGCACGGCCTCGCGGCGCATTCGTTGGTGCGTGATGTTGTCCGCGTGTTGGTGATCGGCGCCGTGCTCGCCGGCTTCGTCCAGACGCTGAATAGCTACGACGGCATTCCCGTGCCGGTGTTGTTGCTGCTGATTTTGCTGGGCGTGTTCAGCTACGTGACCAGTCAGACCGTGTTCGGCCGCCGCGTTTATGCGGTGGGCAGCAACATGGAAGCGACGCGCCTGTCCGGGATCAATGTGCAGGCGGTGAAGCTGTGGATCTTCGGGATCATGGGCGTGATGTGCGCCCTCGCCGGCGTGGTCAACACCGCGCGCCTGGCCGCCGGTTCGCCTTCAGCCGGGAGCATGGGCGAACTCGACGCTATCGCCGCCTGCTTCATCGGCGGCACCTCTATGCGCGGCGGCTCCGGCACGGTGTACGGCGCCCTCCTCGGCGCGCTGGTCATCACCAGTCTGGACAACGGCATGTCGATGCTCGACGTCGACAGCTACTGGCAGATGATCGTCAAGGGCAGCATTCTGGTGTTGGCGGTTTGGGTGGATGTGAGTACGCGGACCGGGCGCCGTTGAGCCGCAGGCATCACGCTGCGGGCGTGGTCGCGGGCGCCGGGCTGAGAATTTCCATCAGGAAGTCGATAAACACATTGATCCGGCTGGACCCACGATGATTGGGTAAATACAACGCGTTGATGCAGGTGCTGGCACTGCCGGGATTGACCTCGTAGTGCTCAAGCAAGCGGGTCAGCCGGCCGGCTGCGACGTCGTCGCGTACTAGCCAGTCGGCCAGCAGCGTCACTCCGCCGCCGCCGATGGCGGCTTCGCGCAGGATGTCGGCGTTATTGCTTTGCAGGCGCCCATGGACATTGAGCTGGATGGGCGCGTCCTCATTCTGAAAGGTCCAGTGCTGGTGGGTGCCGCCGTAATCGAAACGCAGGCATTGGTGCTCCAGCAAATCCCGTGGATGACTGAGCGCCGCGCTACGCGCCAGATACGCCGGACTGGCCACCACCCAGCGCTCGAAATGCCCCACGCGTTTGCTGACGATGTCTTCACTGACCACCGACGATCCCAGCCGCACTGAAACATCGATCTGCTCGCTGAGCAGGTCGCTGACCTGATCGCTCAGCGACAGACTGATCTCCAGCCCCGGATGCCGTTCAAGCAAACGGCTCAGGTGCGGCGCGATCAGGCGTCGGCCGAACTCCACCGGCACGCTGATGCGCAGACGACCCTGGGCTTCGGCGCCACGATCAGCGACGACAGCATCGGCTTCGTCGATCGCGTCGAGAATCGCCACGGCTTTTTCGAAATAGGTCTGGCCGGCAACTGTCACGCTGGTGTTGCGCGTGGTGCGATTGAGCAGGCTCGCGCCCAGTTCGTGTTCCAGCCCGGCCACTTGCCGTGTCACTGACGACGTGGATATCCCGAGTTTGCGCGCTGCCGAGGAATAGCCCCCGCAGCGCACGGTTTCCACAAACATCTTCAGTGCCAGCAACTTGTCCATAAGCGGGGTCCGGTCGAAAGGGAACGCGGATGATTGTGCATCACTGTTGCCCCGACGTCTTGTACCGCCGTGCTTGAAAACACTTGCCGGCTGTTCAGTCATCGGCCTTGCGGCTCAGGAACAACCCGAGCGCCAGCGCTGGCAGCAGCGCCACCGCGACGGCGGACAGGTTCCAGCCGAAGTGCTCGTACAGCGGACTGGCGACCAGTGAGCCCAGCGCGCCGCCGACGAAAATGCTGGTCATGTACACGGCGTTCAGGCGCGCACGGCTGTGGGGATCGAGGGCGTACACCTCACGCTGGCCGAGCACCATGTTCAATTGCACAGCGAAATCCAGCAGCACCGCGCACACCACCAGCCAGACATAGCCGCTGCCCGGGAGTGCGGCGATCAAAAGCGAAACCGGCGCCAACAGCAATGCGACCAGCGTGCCGCGACGACCATGCCCGGCATCGGCCAGACGCCCGGCAATCGGTGCCGCAATCGCACCCACGGCACCGACCAGCGCGAAGATCGCCACGTGGGCCTGAGTGAAGCCGTGGTGACGCATCAGTTCAATCGGTGCGAGGGTCCAGAACAGACTGAAACTGGCAAACAGTAAACCCTGATACAGCGAGCGCTGACGCAACAGCGGATAGCGTCGGGCCAAGGCAAACACGGAGCCGATCAGCGCGGCGTACGTGGCTTTATGCGTCGGCAGCCGACGTGGCAGTGCCACGGCGGTAATCAGAGCGATGACGGCCATCAGGGCTGCTGCGCTGTAAAACACCCCGCGCCAGCCGAACACTTCAACCAACAGGCTCGACAGTGGCCGCGACAACAGAATGCCCAGCAGCAGGCCGCTCATGATATTGCCGACGACACGGCCACGGCTGGCTTCGGGCGCCAGGTGCGCCGCCAGCGGCACCAGGATCTGCACAGCCACCGACGTCAGACCGATGAGCAAAGACAACACCAGGAACATCGACGGCGAATGAGTCAGGCCGGCGCACAACAGCGTGACGCTCGCCGCCAGGGTGAAGCCGACCACCAGCCGGCGGTTTTCCATCAGGTCGGCCAGTGGCACCAGTAGTAACAGGCCCAGCGCGTAACCAAACTGCGTCAGCGAAACAATCAGGCTGGCATTGGCGCTGGACAGACCGATCTGCGGTGCAATCAGTTCGACGATCGGCTGCGCGTAATAAAGATTGGCCACGACCGCGCCACAGCAAAATGCCAGGAACGCGACCATCAGGCCGGAAAGTGAAGTTGGCTGTTCGGCATTCGCCGCAACGGCCGGATTGCCCGTGAGCATGATGACACCTCATTGAGTTCAGGAAAGTGCGGCCAAGGCTACGGACCTGTGGCGATACGCAGAATCCACGCGGTGGGCAATGCACTGATGCGTCCGGCGCAACGGCGCAGGCGTTGCTTCTCGCGCAACGCGCTGTTGCGTGCGCCGCTGATTCTCCGGCGCTGGTGGTTTCTCTACGCTTTGGCCTCTGGCGCTGTCGTCCCCATCGGCGCCCTTCCCCGGCTGTTACAAGGAGCGTTGTCATGACCCGTATCTCATCCGTTCTGCCATTGCCTGCCGCGTTTTTCTCCGTCCCATGAACAGCTCATTTCTGAAATCCAGAACGCTATGGATCAGTGTGGCAGTCGTCGCCGTGCTCGGTCTGATCGGCGCCGTTTGGCTGATGTGGCGCCCGGCAATTGCGCCGATCGAGCGGCCGACAATGTTCGATGTTGCGCAGCTGCAGCGCGGGGCGCGGGTAGTCGAGGCCGGCGATTGCGCGGTCTGCCATACCCGTCCCGGTGGCGAACATCTGGCCGGTGGGCTGCCGCTGGTAACGCCGTTCGGCACGCTGTACAGCACCAACATCACCCCGGACGTAGAAACCGGTATCGGCCAATGGTCACTGCCAGCCTTCGAGCGGGCGATGCGTCAGGGCATTGCTCGCGATGGTCACTTGCTCTATCCGGCGTTCCCCTACGTGCACTACCGGCGCATGAGCGCAGCAGACATCGCCGACGCTTATGCCTACTTGATGAGCGGCCCTGCCGTGCACGCGCCGGCCGCGCAGAACCAGATGAATTTTCCGATGAACATTCGTCCGTTGGTGGCGTTCTGGAACCTGCTGTTCCTGCACGGTGAGCCACTGACGCCTCTTGCGGGGCGCATCGAGGCATGGAATCGCGGGCGCTATCTGGTCGACGGGCCGGGCCATTGCGCTGGCTGCCATTCGCCGCTGAACCTGATCGGCGCGGAAAAATCCTCGGAGTATTTGCAGGGCGGCAGCGTCGATGACTGGCAAGCGCCCGCGCTGGTCGGCATGGGGCAGCGCGGCAACCCGTGGAGTCGTGAGCAACTGGTGGGCTATCTGCGCGCCGAGATCGTCGATGGCCACGGCACACCCGCCGGGCCGATGCGTCCGGTCAGCTTGAGTCTGGCGCGCTTGCCCGCCAGTGAAGCCGAGGCGATTGCCGAGTATTTGCTCAGCCTGGAAAACCCGCCTTCGGTGACAGAGACGACGGCGAAGACGCCTGCCAGTGAAGCGGCAGACCACTCGACCGGCGCCCTGCTCTTCAGCAGCGCCTGCGCCGGTTGCCATGGCCCGGCGGCGCCGATGCGCAGCATCGATGGTCGCCCGGGCCTGCAAAACACCTCGGCGCTGCAAGCGGCCAGTTCGCGCAACTTTCTCAAAACCGTGCTTGAAGGCTTGCCCGCCAAAGCCGGATCGCCCGGCCCGGTGATGCCTGCATTCGCCGCCAGCCTGGACAACGCGCAACTCGGCGCACTGGCCGCGTATCTGCGTCAGCAAACCAGCCCCGATCAGCCGTGGGCCGACCTCTCTTCCACTATTGAAGCGTTACGTCAGGAGACGAAATGAGCCAGATCACTCTCAACGTCAACGGAGCCGCGCAACCGCTTGAGCTGGAGCCGGACATGCCGCTGCTGTATGCGCTGCGCAATCACTTGAACCTCAACGGTGCCAAATACGGCTGCGGTCTCGGGCAATGCGGTGCCTGCACGGTGATCGTCGATGATCAACCGGTGTTCGCCTGCCTGACGCCCTGCGCCGGTCTCGAAGGCAAAACAATCCGCACCGTGGAAAGCCTCGGCAGCGCGGAAAAACCCGGTCCTCTGCAAGCGGCGTTCATCGAGAAACAGGCCGCGCAATGCGGCTACTGCATTGCCGGCATGCTGATGCGCGCGCAGGCGTTGCTTGAGCGCAATCGACACCCGGATGAGGCAACCATTCGCGAGCACATGGCCGGCAACCTGTGCCGCTGCGGTACGCACTTGCGCATCATCGAGGCGATCAAACAGGTGGCCGGGGACAATGGGAGCCTGACATGAGTGAGTCGAATGAATTGAACCCGAGCCGACGCGCGTTCCTGCGCGGTGGCGCGTTGCTCATGGCGTTTACCCTGCTGCCGGTCGCGCGGCGTGTGTTGGCGGATACGGAAGTCGATACGCTCGGCACGGTGGTCCTCGCGCCCGACCTGCCCGGCAGCCTGCGCACCAACCCGTTTCTCGACGCCTGGATCCGCATCGGCGCCGACGGCATTACCGTCTACACCGGCAAGGTCGAATTGGGCACCGGGGTGAAAACCGCATTGCTGCAAATCGCCGCCGAGCGTTTGCAGGTACCGGCGACCTCCATCAACCTGCTCACCGCCGATACCGCGCTGACGCCCAACGAAGGCTACACCGCCGGCAGCCACAGCATTTTCGACAGCGGCACCGCGCTGTATAACGCCGCCGCGCAGGTACGCGAAATGCTCGTCGATGCTGCTGCGCGCCGCTGGCAGCTTGATGCGGCGCTCCTCAGCACCCACAACGGGGTGATCGAAGGCCCGGTCGGTCAGCGGATGAGTTACGCCGAGGCGGTCAAGCATGTCGATGTACATCAATACGCCAAGGCTCAGTCACCGGCGATGGCCGCCGCTGATTTCAAACTGATCGGCCATTCGTTGCCGCGCCTCGACATTCCGTCGAAGGTCAGCGGTGGCGCAGCATTCGTCCAGGACATGCGCCTGCCGGGCATGCTGCATGCGCGGGTGATCCGCCCGCCTCGTCCGGGCTGCACGCTGCAAGCATTCAATTCTGCGTCCATCGAGGCGTTGGCTGGCGTGGTCAAGGTGATCCGCGACGGTAACTATCTGGCGGTGGTCGCCGGTGATGAGTGGCAAGCGATCAAAGCCATGCGCAAGGCCAGCGAGGTGACGCAATGGAGCGGCGGCGAGGCGATTCCCGAGGCGGCCGAGATTCATGGTCTGCTCAAACGCCTGTCCTCACGGCGCTATCCGATCAGCAATAGCGGCACGCCGAGCGGCGCGGCCGACACGCGTTTTCAGGCGCGGGTCACCAAGCAATATCTGATGCATGGCTCGATCGGTCCGTCTTGCGCAGTGGCCTGGTTCAAGGACGGCGTTCTCACCGTGTGGACCCACACCCAGGGCGTTTACCCGCTGCGCGCCGGGATTGCCGAAATGCTCGGTCTGCCACCTGAGCGGGTGCGCTGTATTCATACCGAAGGCTCAGGGTGCTACGGGCATAACGGCGCCGATGATGCCGCCGCCGATGCGGCATTGATTGCCTTGCGCGTGCCCGGTACGCCGGTGCGCGTGCAATGGATGCGCGAACAGGAAAACCTTTGGGAGCCGTATAGCTCGGCGATGGTCACCGAAGTCGACGCTGGCCTCAGCCACGGCCGTCTGCAGGACTGGGCCTACGAACTCTGGACCACGCCGCACAACGAACGCATCGTCAATGCCGGGCGTCTGCTGCCGGCACGCTTGCTCGCGCGGCCCTTCGCCTCGGCGCCATCTGTGCCAATCGCTCAGCCTGAGGGCGATGGTGATCGCAACTCGGTGCCGCTGTACGAGTTGAACTCGACGCGCATCAACATGACCTTCGTCACCGAAATGCCGTTTCGCACCTCGGCCATGCGTTCGCTGGGTGCGCACATCAACATCTTCGCCATCGAGGCGAGTATCGACGAGCTGGCGATCAGGGCCGGCATCGACGCGATCGCCTTGCGTCTGGACCATCTCAGCGACCCGCGTGCTCGCGCGGTTGTAGAACGTGTGCGTGATGAGATCGGCTGGCCGCAAAAAAGCAGCGAGCCCGGCGCCGGTATCGGTTTCGCCTTTGCCCGCTACAAAAACATCATGGGTTACTGCGCCATCGCGGTGAAACTTCGCGTGCATCCGCAGACCGGCGAGATCCGCATCAATCACGTGGTGACGGCGGTTGACGTTGGCCAGATCGTCAGCCCCGATGGCCTGCGCAATCAGGTCGAGGGCGGGATCGTGCAGTCCGCGAGCTGGACCCTGTACGAAAAAGTCGCTTACGACGCGGGGGGCATTCACAGCTACGACTGGAGCGGTTATCCGATTCTGCGCTTCACGCAACTGCCGAAAAAAGTCGATGTGCATTTGCTCGACCAGCCGGGAGAACCTTTCCTCGGTGCCGCTGAAATCGTCCAGGGGCCGATGGCCGCCGCCCTGGGCAACGCCCTCGCCAACGCCACCGGCCGGCGCTGGCTGAACCTTCCGCTGACGCGCTCAAACCAATCCGCCTGAGCCACGCCCGTGTTCATCGCTGATGAGCACGGGTGCCATTGCGCCCTGCGCAAAACAGCGTAGCGCCGGCCACCGATTATCAGCCCCGCTGAGCGCGGTTAAGTTAGCGGCACTGGTTCGCGGTCCCGCTGCCGCGCTTGAATTCCCTTTATTGAAATCTGGAGCTATCCATGACTCGTCGTCTGTTCCAACCCCTAGCACTCGGTCCTTATACGCTCGCCCACCGCGTGGCAATGGCGCCGTTGACGCGCTCACGCGCCGGCCAACCGGGCGATGTGCCGACGCCGATGAACGCCGAGTACTACCGCCAGCGGGCCAGTGCCGCGTTGATCATCACCGAGGCCACGCAAATCTCCCGTCAGGCTCAGGGTTACGCCTGGACGCCGGGCATCTACAGCCCTGAGCAAGTCAGGGCGTGGCGTGACGTCAGCGCGGCGGTGCATGAGGCCGGCGGGTTGATCTTCATGCAACTGTGGCACGTCGGCCGGGTGTCGCATCCCAGCTTTCAACCCGATGCCGGCCTGCCCGTTGCGCCCAGCGCGCTGCCGGTGCCGGGCAAGACGTTTATCGTCGACGAAAACGGTAACGGTGTCTGGGGTGATGTGCCGGTGCCGCGTGCGCTGGAAACCGCGGAAATCGCCGGCATCGTTGAGGACTACCGCGTGGCCGCGCGCAACGCATTGCAGGCGGGCATGGACGGTGTAGAAATTCATGCCGGCAACGGTTACCTGCTCGACCAGTTTCTTAACAGCAACAGCAACCAGCGTGACGATGCCTATGGTGGCAGCGTGGAAAATCGCGCGCGGTTTCTGCTGGAAGTGGTTGCGGCCGTCGCTGAAGAAGTCGGCGCCGAACGGGTCGGCGTACGCCTGACGCCGATGGGCCGCTTCATGGGCATGGGCGATGACACCCCCGAGGCCACCTTCGGCCACCTCGTCGAAGCGCTCAACCAATGGAATCTGGCCTACCTGCATCTGGTCGAGCCAGCGATGGTCGGCACAGTCAAAGATGAGAACTTCGACCCGCGCTGGGACGCTATCATTGCCCAGTTGCGCAAAACGTGGAACGGCGTGCTGATCCTGGCGGGCGGCTACGATGCGCAATCTGCCGAACAGGCGTTGATCGCCGATCGTGCCGACATCATTGCGTTTGGCCGCCCGTTCCTGGCCAACCCGGACTTGCCGCGTCGGCTGCACGATGGCCTGGCGCTCAACACGCCGGACCCGAGTAGTTTTTTCGGCGGGGATCAGCGTGGGTACGTTGATTATCCATTTCATGCCTGAGCAGAAGCAGACCACCCGCGTCACATGAATGTGTAAATCCCCGGAAGCAGGGGCCGATGCGCCCCTGCCCTATCAAGTCATACGATCTCTGCGCTTAATCAAATAGGTAAAAATCCTCCTTAACGCCGAACATATGCGTATCTGTGCGCTTTCAGGACTATTGCCCGACGTCGCCGAATGCGATAAAACGGGCTAGTTGTACGACAACCTAATAAAAACCAAGTCGTTCGAACGGCTAACAATCCTGAGATCTGCCATGCCTCGCCCTACCGTTGCGCAAACCGTTCCGCCGCCCTACCCCCGTTATCTGGCTGTGATCATTCTGCTGTGCATGGGCTGTGCGTTTGCCGGCAATCATGTGGCGGCGCGGGTCGCCTTTGATGATGGCGCGGGTGTGCTGCTGGCGATTTTGATGCGTTCCGGCGGGACCTTGCTGGTGCTCGCAATTCTGGTGCTGTGGCAAAGACAAAGCCTGCGTTTGCCGGCGGGTGCCTGGCGCTGGCAGCTGTTGCTGGGGTTGCTGATCACTGCGCAGAGTCTGTGTCTGTATTCCGCTGTCGCGCGGGTGCCGGTGGCGCTGGCCCTGCTGGTGGCGAACGTATTCCCTATTCTGCTGGCATTGCTCACCTGGGCACTGGGTGGCCAGCGACCGAGCGCCCGCACCGCGATATTGATGGGTCTGATTCTCTTGGGTCTGGTGTTTGTGCTGGATGTCCCCGGGCGTCTCTCGACCACGACAGACGTCAGTGCACAATGGCTGACGGGCGTCGCGCTCGCATTCTGCGCCGCCAGCGTATTCGCCTGCGCGCTGTGGATCACCGATCACAAGCTATCTCAGGTGCGTGGCTCGGTGCGCAGTCTGCTGACCATTTTCATCGTGTTCAGCAGCGTCAACCTGGCTGGGCTGACGGGCGCCCTTCCCGGCGGCTTGAACCTGCCCGCCACCTCGACCGGATGGCTGGCCCTCGCCACTCTGGTGGTGCTGTACGGCACAGGTTTTATCGTCCTGTTCATTTCCGTGCCTCGACTGGACATGCCGCGCAATGCGCCGGTCATGAACATCGAGCCATTGGCAACGCTGCTGATGGGCTGGATTGTGTTGGATCAGATGCTCAGTACAGGACAGATCTTCGGGGGAGTGATTGTGGTCATGGGCATCGTTTTGCTGACTTATCGCAAATCAGTGGTCAAGGCTGAGGTTAAAGCCAGTGCGTGAGGTGTTCTCGCCATTGGTCAGGTTCGCGATTAACCCAAAGCAGTATCGAGGAACATCATCACTCCGAAGCCGAGCATCAGTCCCAAGGTCGCCGGGGTCTCATGACCGTTGCGATGAGTCTCGGGAATGACCTCATGGGATACCACAAAAATCATCGCCCCGGCGGCCAAACCGAGTGCAATGGGATATCCCAACGCAAAGCTGCTGGAAATACCCAGTCCGACAATGGCGCCAATCGGCTCCATCAACCCCGAACCCACCGCAATCAGCGCTGCGCGAAGCGCTGAGATGCCTGTCACGCGTAAAGCCAAGGCGACTGCCAAACCTTCGGGAATGTCTTGAATGGCGATGGCAGTGGTCAGCGGCAGTCCCACCTTCATATCGCCGTTGGCGAAGCTCACGCCAATGGCCATGCCCTCCGGCAGGTTATGCAGTGTGATTGCCAGCACGAACAACCAGACACGATTGATGCGCTGCGCGTCCGGCCCCCGGCGTCCGCTTTTCTCGTGTTCGTGAGGGACGAAACGATCAAGGCCGACCATCAGCGCAACGCCCAATCCCAATCCTGCGAATGTCAGTTGATTCTTGAACGCGTTCATTTCGCCCACCCCGAATATTTCCCGGTTGAGCAACCGATTTCGAGTTAGGTTCAAAATGTCTGACGAAAAGCGGATGACTGAAAGCTTTCTGCTGACGTGGCCACTAACCAGTCCAGCTCATGGATGGGGGTTACGGTATGTGGCAATCGCCCCGCCACTCAATTCAGTGGTCGGGGCGATGCGATTTGTTGCGTCAAGGCGCTATCAGGAAGCGTCAATCCAGATGGTTTTGATTTCAGTGTATTGGTCGTGCGCCCAGATCGACTTGTCGCGTCCGCCAAACCCCGACTCTTTGTAGCCGCCGAATGGCGTAGAGGCGTCGCCCTCTCCGAAGCAGTTCACCGTGACAATCCCTGCGCGAATCCCGCGTGAGAGTTTCAGGGCATGGCGCAGGTTGCCGGTGTAAGCCGATGCCGCAAGACCATAGGCCGTGTCGTTGGCCAGCTCAATGGCTTCGTCGACGGTCTGGAATGTGGTGACGCTAAGCACCGGGCCGAAGATTTCTTCCTGGAACAGACGGCTATCGCGGCTCACGCCATCAACGATGGTCGGTTCGACGAAGATGTCGTGGCGAGTCTTGCCGCCCACCAGCACGTGCAGGTTTTCGTTCCGGGCCACCTCAAGGTAAGCACTGACCTTGTCGAAATGCGCCTTGCTGATCATCGAGCCCAGGCGGTTTTCCGGGTCAAGTGGATCACCCATTTTCCAGTCGCCCAGATGCACCTGCACACGCTGCAACAGTTCATCCTTGATGTCGGCGTGCACGATCAGGCGCGAAGAGGCCGAGCAGTTTTCACCCATGTTCCAGAACGCGCCGTTGACCACATGCTGAGCGACGAGGTCGATGTCTTCGACATCATTCATCACCACTGCCGGGTTCTTGCCGCCACATTCCAGCACGATGCGTTTGAGGTTCGATTCGCTGGAGTATTTGAGAAACAGCCGGCCGGTATCGGTTGAACCAGTGAAGCTGACCATCGCCACATCCGGATGACGACCCAACGGCTCACCGGCCTCCTTCCCTCCCCCGGGCACAACGTTGAAGACACCGGCGGGAATCCCCGCCTGATGCGCCAGTTCGGCGACGCGCAAGGTGCTCAAGGTGGTTTCCTTGGCCGGTTTTACCACGATCGAACAGCCTGCGGCCAGCGACGGGCCGATCTTCCAGGCGAGCATCAGCAGCGGGAAGTTCCACGGCAACACCAGGCCGACAACGCCGATAGGTTCGCGCACCACCATGGTGACCGCACCCGAGCCGACGGGGGCCGTAGCGTCGTAGATCTTGTCGATCAGCTCGGCATGCCAACGCAACGTATGAATCGTTTCTGGTACGTCGATGTTCTGGCATTCACGAATCGGCTTGCCACTGTCCAGGCTTTCCAGCACTGCCAGCTCATGGGCGTTGTCCTCCAGCAATTGGGCAAAGCGCTGCAATACCGATTTGCGTGCGGACGGCGCCAGTGAATGCCAGCGTGCGTCATCGAAGGCTTCCTTCGCGGCGGCCACCGCTGCATCGACATCGTCGGCATTGCACGCGGCAATCTCGGTCAATACCTGTTCGGTGGCCGGGTTGGTCGTGGTGAAGGTCTTGCCCGATCGGGAGGCGCAAAACTGGCCGTTGATGAAGGCTTGATTGCGAAATTCGAGCTTCGCAGCCATTTCACGGTATTGCTCTTTACTCAGCAGGTCTGCCATTTCATGCCTCCTCGACGATACGCGCGACGTTTTGCTGAAGGGTTTTGATTACGCCTTCCAGCGCTTGCTTCTCGGAAGGCTCCAGCGCTTGCAGTGGCGCCCGCACACCGCCGGCACGCAGGCCGCTAAGTTCGCTGCCATGTTTGATCGACTGCACGAACTTGCCGCTCTCGAGGAAATCCATCAACGGCAACATCGCTGACATGATCCGCCGGCCCTTATCGAAGTTCTTCTCCAGTACACAGGCTTCGTAGAGCGCAATGTGTTCGCGCGGGATGAAGTTCGAGCCGGCGCATACCCAGCTGCGCGCGCCCCAGGCGAAAAACTCCAGGGCCTGATCATCCCAACCACAGGACAACTGGATCGACGGATGGGCGTGAGCCAGACGGTGCAGACGACTCATTTCTCCCGAACTTTCCTTGATAGCGGCGATGTTCTTGCAGCCAGCAATCGCTTCGAAAAACTCATCGCCCATCGCCACGCCCATCCGCGACGGATAGTTGTACAGCATGATCGGTAGCCCGGCCGCCTTGTCCACGGCGAGCACATGGGCGGCAATTTCCTTTTGCGTCGGCAAGGCATACGGTGGCGAACCGACCAGAATGGCATCCGCTTTCAGGGACTTGGCCTTTTCGGCGAAGTACACCGAGTCTTCAGTACGAATACCGCCGGTGCCGATGACCAGAGGCAAACGTCTACGGATCACGTCTTTGGCTCGCTCGGCGACGGCCACGCGCTCCTCGGCGGTGTGCGCGTAATACTCGCCAGTCGAGCCGCCAATAACGATGCCGTGAACCTTGGACTCGATCAGGTATTCGAGCACCTCGGAGAACGCCGAATAGTCGATCTGGCCATCAGCGGACAACGGCGTAATGGCTGGGGTAAAAATTCCGTCAAAGTTCATAGCGTTTTCTCCAGTGGTTCAATGTTCAATCAGTGGCCGACGGCATACCGGGCACACCGTGGTTATTTGCGGCGCAAGCCTCCAGGACAACAGCAGGCCAACGAGCGTGACCGCTGCCGCGACGGGCTAACGCAGACTCAGCTTTCTCTCCCAGCGCGGTACTGCCCCCACTTGAGGTTCATGTTCACCCCAAGCGAAAGGAACGGTTCTGGCGGGTTGCTGTTGGGGCCTGGCGCCTGCAACAGGAAATCAATCAGTGGGTCACGCTGCCCCGCCAGCCAGTCCGCGAGCAACTTGCCGGTGACGGTTCCGCGCGTGACACCCAGACCGTTGCATCCCAGCGCGCCATAAACATTGGGCGCCAGTTCACCGAAGAAGCCGTTGTGGTTGCGCGACATGGCCAAGGCGCCGCCCCAGGTGTAGTCGAACGTCACGTCCGGCAACATCGGGAAACGCTGATCGAATGAAGCCTTGTGCCGGCGCACGAAACGTTCGTTGTATTTGCTGTTGCTGCGGCCATCCGGGTTGAAGGTGAAACTGTTGCGGATCAGCAGGCGGTTATCCGGGGTGCGGCGCACCGTGGTGCCGAACGGATCGGCCGGAATGGCGCCCCAGAACGGTTTGCCGCCCAGGCGCGCCTGCTCCTCTGCAGTCAGCGGCCGCGTAATGCTGGCGTAGGTGTAGATCGGCAACATGCGCCCTTGCAGGAAACCGAAGCGCATACCGAACGAGTTGTTCGCCAGAATCAGCTTGTCGGCGGTGATGCTGCCGTGAGCGTGTTTGAGCAGCGTCTTGGCGCCGTATTCCACTTCCAGAATCGGCGTGCGCTCATACAGCGTGACATTCGAAGGCAGATGGTCGGCGAGGCCCTTCACCAGTCCGGACGGTTGCAGTAGCACCGCACCCGGGGTGAACAATGCCTGGCGGTAAAACCGTGTGCCCAAGTGTTCGGGCAACTCATCGGCATCAATCATCTGAAAAGGCTGATCGAGTTTTTCCAGGCCCCGGCGATAGGCATCGAGTACGGCGATACCGCGATTCTCTACCGCAGCCTGATATTTGCCGCAGGCTTTTATCTGGCAGTCAATGCGGTATTGATCGACCAGTTCGCGAAGGATCGATTGACCAGCCAGATTAAGTTTCAGACTGGTGCGGGCCAGCGCGATGTCACCGATGTAATCCTCAGCACCAATGTCATGGGGAAGATCAATGGCAAAACCGGCGTTACGTCCCGATGGCCCCAGTCCGACTTCCTGCGCTTCGATAAGCACCACTTCGTCGTCGGGAAAATTCAACGCCAGTTGCCGCGCGCACGCCAGTCCCGTGAAGCCGGCACCGATGATCACCCAGCGGGCGGAACGGTGCCCACGGTGCGCCGGCTCGGGACTGCGTGGTTTGCTCAAATGAAACCAGCCACAACTATCATCATCGGCGGGTAATGAACTGACTTTCATAGTGTTGAACCGTTAATCGTTGAAGTTGCAAAACGCACGCGGCACAAAGCAAACGCTCGCAGTGGCGTTGATCCGAAAACTTGCAAAACTTGCACTTACACAAAGAGTGACGATTGACTGTTTGTTTTAAAAATTGGCCGCCACGGCATAACGTCCGCTGCTGGCACAGTCGTTGGCGTAGTAATAATCCCTGAAGGTCATGGGCGGTAAGCCGAACAAGTCCTTGAAGCGTTTATAGAAGTGCGGATAGCTGACAAACCCGGTGGCCAGAGCCACATCCGTCAACGAACGATCACTTTGCACAATCAATTGCCGAGCCCGGGTCAAACGCAGTTCCAGGTAATACCGATTCGGTGCTGCATTGAGATAGCGGGCAAACCGTCTTTCCAGTTGCCGGCGTGACACGCCAACCTGGCTGGCGATGGCATCGATTTCCAGCGGCTCCTCGATGTTTTTTTCCATCAAGTCGAGCGCGATGTTCAAAGGCTTCGGAATCGACGAGCAGCGAGTGCTGTCGGCATTCGCAGAAAACTTAGGCTGAACGTGTCCAGACTGGTGAACCCTTTTTATTTCATCAACCAGTGCCGCATCGTTGCGCGCGCCCAGTTCCTGCATGATCGCCAAGGTCATATCCAGCGCCGAATGAGCGTTGGCGCAAGTGGCTCGGCGCTGTGTACAAACAAACTCGCGAGTCGATACTTTCAACTGCGGGAAATACTCATGGATCAGGCCGCCGCTGTCGCTGTGACAGGCAAACTCGCAAGCCTCCAGCAAACCGGCATCGGCCAGATAAAACGCGGCATTCCAGCAACCGGCAACGATCCCTTTGCTCGCGGACTTCTTCAGCACTCGGCGCAACACTGGCTGCGTGGCAAGCCTCACACGCTGGCCTCCGACGACAATTACCGCATCATGACTGAAGCCTTCTGCGACCAGCCTTTGCGAGGTCAGCGAAACGCCAATATCGCTTTCAACCAGCCCGCCCTGGAGTGAGTAGGTCGATACCGTGTAAATCGTCTCAGCGTTGATCAGATTTCCAGTGGCCAGGGCATCCATCGCCGTTGAAAGGGTCGTCAACGAAAAATGATCGAGCAGAATAAAAGCCACCCGCACCACACGTTCGTGGCCCGACATCACGGTGGATGGGCGAAAGCCGATGTTCTGTTGCTTCAACGGACTCTGGAAAGTTTCCATGTTGCGTCACCCGCTCACCTTCACTTGAAACGACAACCCGTTGGTTTGGCGACTGGCACGGCCCGCCGCCAACCCGTGTTCGAACCGATTACTTCGCTGCCGTCCGTGCGTCACTCAACCAGCCGTCATAGGCTTGCTGGTTGGCCTTGATCCATTCCGCGGCATGACGCTTGATGTCGGCCAGCGACTTTTCACCGTTCTGCATGCGCAGGTTTTGCGCACTTTCAGCGGCGGTCGGGATGCTGACTTCAGAGAGGAACTTGCGCGCCACCGGGTTCTTCTCGGCGAACTCTTTGCTCATGACTGCATTGATCGTGTCCACCGGGAAACCGAGGTTCTTGCCATCATGGAAGGTGTCCTTGCTTTCCTGGCCATCCGGCAGCGAGGTGAAAGGCACCGGCAACCAGACCACGTCACGCCCTTCTACCAGAACACTGGCGATCCACTGCGGAACCCAAGTGAAGAACAGCACGGGTTTGCCTTGCTGGAAGCGCGCAATGGTGTCTGCCATCAGCGCGAAGTACGAACCGCGGTTGTCGACCACCGTTGGCCCCAGACCATAGGCCTTCATGTGGTGTTCAACCATGATCTCGCAGCCCCAGCCCGGGTTGCAGCCGGTCAGGTCAGCCTTACCGTCACCGTTGCTGTCAAAGAGTTTGGCGATTTCGGGTTTCTTCAGGTCCGACAGATCCTTGATCTGATAAGCCTCGGCGGTCTTCTTGTCGATCATGTAGCCCTGCAGCACGCCCTTCATGATTTGCCCGACCTTGACCATCACGTCATCGCCGCCGGCCTTTTCATAAAACGCTTGGTGCAGGTGTTCCCATTCATGCACGGTGAAGTCCGCATCGCCGTAAGACAGCGCGAGAAACATCGCCGGGTAGTCGACTTCTTTCGGCTGTTTGACGTCGTAGCCCAACTCCTTGAGGCCAGCGATCACTACCTCACCGCGAAAGCGCTCTTCAGCAATGGTCGGGAAAATCGGCGTAATCGAAACACCGGCACCCGGTTTGTTGGCATCGGCCGCGTAGACCGCCGAGCACAGCAAGGTGCCAAACACCGGAGCCACGAGGCTCGCAACCACGCTTTTCTTGAGATTTGTCAGTTTCATGTTTCACCACGCTTGGATTTTTAATGGGGTGAGCAGGCCAACTCAATTCGTCACTGGACGTGCAACGTTCTTCTTTTTCTTCAGTTTCATGACCAGCCCCACGGGGCCGCTTTCATACCAGCGCTGCCCTGTGGCCAGATCGCTGCTGCGCTCACCCATGGCCTGGGTCAGTCGATCAAGGAATACCGCGAGCAGCACCAGGCCGGCACCGCCGACGCTGGCCAGGCCCATGTCGAGGCGGCCGATGCCGCTCAACACCATCAAACCCAGACCGCCCACGGAAATCATCGAGGCAACCACCACCATCGACAGCGACAACATCAAGGTCTGATTGAGACCGGCCATCATCGTTGGCGCTGCCAACGGCAACTGCACCTTCATCAGCATTTGCGTGGCCGTGCAGCCGAACGCTCGGGCAGCTTCGACCTTGTCCGCAGGGACTTGGCGAATACCAAGGTTGGTCAGCCGCACCAGCGGCGCGACGGAAAAGATGATGGTGACAATCACACCGGGTACGTTGCCGATGCCAAAGAGCATCACCACCGGTACCAGATAGACGAACGCCGGCAGTGTCTGCATGGCATCCAGCACCGGGCGGATGATCATTTCCGTGCGATCACTGCGCGCACACAAGATGCCCAGCGGTATGCCGATGACTGCGCAGAACAACAGCGATGTCAGCACCAGGGCCAGCGTGACCATGGCATCGTTCCACACACCGATCAGTCCAAGCCCGGTGAGGGTTGCGACGCTGAAGATCGCGATGCGCTTGCCGCCAATCTGCCAACTGATCAGTCCGGCGATGATGATGAACACCGTGGGCGGAACCGACAGCAGTCCCCACTGCACACCGTCCAGGACTTGATCGACCGGCCAGCGGATCGAGCGAAACACTTCCCTGAAGTTATGCACCAGGTATTTAAGGGCGGTTTCCACCCAGGATCCCAAAGGAATATTGAGACTTTGAAAGGGATCTAAAAAGTTGAAGTCTGACATGATGCTACCTCGCACTCAGAAACGGCATATCAATTCTGATTATTCGCAGTTCAGCTGTTACACAGGCAGCTCAGAAGATGGCCCTGCGAAATCGAACCTTTATAAAGCCCAACTTCATCCACTACCGGCATGGGAGTTGCCGAGGCCGCAACCAGATGGAAGATGTCGCGAAGAGACGCTTCCGCTTTAATCGGTGTTTGCCCGCCCGGTATATAAGCGACATTGCAATCCTGTTGCGCGATATCGCCCGCTTTCAAAATGCGACTGGTGTCGAAGCCATTGAAGAAATCACGAACATATTTATTCACCGGGTTACAGAGAAGTTCACGCGGCGTACCGATCTGCACCACGCGCCCGCCTTCCATGATCGCAATGCGGTGACCGATGCGAACCGCTTCTTCAATATCGTGGGAGATAAAAATGATCGTGCGATCCTGCTCGGCCTGGAGCTTGATCAACTCGCCCTGCATCTCGCTGCGAATCATCGGATCGAGTGCCGAAAAGGCTTCGTCCATCAGCAGAATGGCGGGATCGTTGGCCAGCGCACGGGCCAGGCCGACACGTTGCTGCATGCCGCCGGAGAGTTGGTGAGGAAAGCTCAGCTCCTGCCCCGAGAGCCCGACCTGCTCCAGTGCGCCCATCGCGCGGCAATAGCGCTCTTTCTCGCTGACGCCGCTGATTTCCAGGCCGAAGCTGACGTTGTCGATGACACTCATGTGCGGCATCAAAGCAAAGGACTGGAAGACCATGCCCATGTCTTTGCGGCGAACTTGCAACAAGTCCTTGTCGCCCAGGCCGGTGATTTCCTTGCCATTGAGAAAGATCTGCCCGGACGTCGGTTCGATCAGCCGGTTGAACAATCGGACCATGGTCGATTTGCCCGAGCCGGACAAACCCATGATGACGAAAATCTCACCACGGCGAACCGAGAAGTTGGCATCAAAAACACCAATCGCCTGACCGGTCTTTTTGAACACTTCAGCTTTTGATGCGCCTTCTTTAACCATTTTCATGGCAAGTGCTGGCTGCGTACCGAAGACTTTGAAAACATTCTTTACGCAGATGATCTCGTCGGAACTTGTCATACCATGCCTCCTTCGCATCGTGCATCTTTCGCATTAAGCGACAGGCAAACGAGCAAAAATAATTGTAAGCGGCAGCGGTAATGAATAAATGTCTTCACGACGGGCTTCCTTTTATTATTTTTGAGGTCCCAGGAAAAAGGGATGTTTCAAATCTATTAGCATCACCCCGCTTAATCCAACTACATTTACAGGGACAATTCGATAACGTCGGGTTATCGGTTGCGACGATTGCCATTGCCGAGTGCTGCGTCAGCACCATGAGCGACCGGGTCTATCCCCACAGCGACGCTCGCGTAGCCCTCCCCGCACGGTTCCGTTACCCTCCTCACGCTTCGTTGGGGAGCTGTATCGTTAGGAGAGTGTACGAATGAGCAAGCATGTCGACCCTGACACCATCCTGCTGAAAATGCCGTCCTTGAGGGCTGTGAAGGCATTTGTCGCCGCTGCCAAATACGAAAGCTTTACCCGTGCGGCCGAGGCGTTGTGTGTTTCTCAAGCCGCCATCAGCCGACAGATCCGTGAGCTGGAAAGCTACCTGGGCGCACAACTGTTTACCCGCGTCGGCCGGGCGGTGGAACTGACGGCCGCCGGCGCGGTGTTCTTCGATGCCGCGCAACTGTCCTTCGTCAACATCGCGCAGGCCGCCGAACGCATCCGCAGCAGCCAGTCGACCAAGAAGGTCCTCACCGTCTGTTGCTCGCCGGCCTTTTCCGCACTGTGGCTGTCGAATCATCTGCAAGAGTTCTTCGCGCAGTGCCCGGACATCGAACTCAACCTGATCACCACGCAGAACTTTCTGACCATGGAACCCGGTGTGCAGCCGGACATCTTCATCACCAAGATTTCGCGCATCCGTGACGGTTATAGAAGCTACCCGTTGTGCCACGACGTGATTTACCCGGTGTGCACCCCGCAGTACCTGGAAAAGCACCCGGAAATTGCGACGATCGAAGGCGTGCGCGATTCGGCACTGCTCAACCTCAGCCCTTACGGCCGCTCGCAAGTCGCCGAACATGTCGACTGGGGCGTGTGGCTGGCGTTTCAGGCCATCGATATCGATGACCGTCCGCCGAACAGCCCACAGATCTTCAACGCCAACGACTACAACCTGCTCATCAGCATGGTCCTGACCCATCAGGGCATTGCGCTGGGCTGGAATCACCTGGTCACGGGATTGGTGCAGCAAGGCCTGCTGGTGCGACCGATCGAACAACAAGTGCAATTGCGCAACAGCTGGCACTACCTGAGCTGTCGCGAAAGCTCCGAAAACGAAGACGAATTGCGGCGTTTTCGCGAATGGATTCTGGCGAAGTTTCCCCGCCGCTAATCCGCTCGGCACAAGCCTCGGGTGATTTGGTTATCAATAGCCCGCCGAAAATGTTGTTAGAGCGGCGCCCTCCCCGTGGCTCATTGTTGAGCTGCGCCGACCATGATCGGTACGGCTCAACTCACAGGAAGGGATTGTTGAATGTCACTCTTCGAATTCTGTCGCGACTTTGATTTCCTCGATGCCCCGCTCAAGACCCGCGCAATCGTGCAGGACAGTCTGCTGGATATCGTCGCCGTCATGGCCGGCGCGGCCAGCAATGACACCAGCAGCGCCATGCGGCGTTTTGCCGAACAGCATTACCCGACGGGCGCCTATAGCAGTCGCCTGATCTTTGGCGGACAGCGCGTCAACGTACTCGGCGCCGCCTGGGCCGGCGGGTTCAGCGCTGACAGCCTCGACGCCCATGAGGGCCACCTCAAATCCAAGGGTCACGCCGGTGCCACCGTTGTTCCCGCCGTGCTCGCCCTCGCCGATGCGCTGCATCATCAAGGCCAATCGATCAGCGGCCATGAACTGCTCACCGCCCTGTGCATCGGTTATGAAACGGCGCTGCGGGCCGGCTCCGCCTTGATGGCGACTTCGCCGACTTATCACGCATCGGGTGGTTTTTCCGCGCTGGGCGTTGTCTGCGCCGGCGCGCGCTTGCTGGGCTTTGATGAGCCGACCTTTCGCCACGCCTTGGGCATCGCTGAGTACTTCAGCGCACGCTGCCCGATGATGCGCGTGGTGCAAGCGCCGACGATGCTGCGCGATGCCCACGGTGCAGGCGCATTTGCGGGTTTGAACGCGCTGCTCATGGCCCGGGAAGGCATCACCGGTGCGCCGGCAGAAACCGTTGAAGACATCACCGTCGCCGAATACTGGAGCGACATCGGTGCACGCTGGGAGATCGACAGTCAGTACTTCAAACCCTGGCCAGTTTGCCGCTGGGCACAACCGGCGCTGACCGCCATGCTCGAACTGCAGCGAGAAAACCCTCAGCTCGATGCGGACTCGATTGAAACCGTTCGCGTCGAAACGTTCTACGAGTCGATGTGTTTGCAGGGGCATACGCCGAGTGACGCCGATGAGGCGCAGTACGCCCTCGCCTTTCCGCTGGCCGCACTGATTGTGCGGGGCAAGGTCGGTCCGGAAGAAGTCACCGGGGCGGCGATTTTTGCCGAAGATATTCTGGTGCTGAGCCGCCGTATCGAAATCGTCGAAGCCGCCGATATCTCGGCCCGATTCCCCGACGAAATCCTTTCCCGGTTGACCATCACCCTGAAGAACGGTGCGGTGCTGGTCAGTCCGGTCACTGCCGCGCGTGGCGATCCCGAAACGCCCCTCAGCGCTGAAGAGCTGGATCAGAAATTTGATCTCTTCGCCAGCGGTCTCGGTGTAGAGCGCAGTGCCGAAGTGAAAACAGCGATCAAACACATCGCTCAATCCCGCTGCGCCATTACCACCCTGGAACCGGTTTTTCCCGCCGTTCCGGCACGCCAGTCAAACCCCATCGATAACGACAACTCATGAATTGCCCACAGCAAATGTCGTTTGTGACGGTTGTATTGCGCCCTATAGGCTGAGGGCAATGTCGCCCTGGGAGGATAACAATGAATAAAGAAAGCGTTTTTGACCTGATTGCACAGCGCAAACCCTGGCACTCGCTGCCCGGCGCTCTTTACAGCAATGAAAGCGTTTATCGTCAGGACCTTGAGCAGATCTGGCACAAGGACTGGATCTTCGCCGGCCACACCTTTGAAATTACCAAACCGGGGCAGTATTTCACCCTGCAGATCGGTGACTATCCCGTCGCAGTGGTCCGTGGCAAAGATGGCGAAGTCCGGGCGTTCCATAACGCCTGCCGTCACCGTGGCGCAAAAATCTGCGAGGCCGATCACGGCAAAGTGGCGAAGATGGTTTGTCCGTATCACAAGTGGACGTATGAGCTGGATGGCAACCTGTTGTTCGCCGGCAACATGGGCCAGGATTTCGACAAGTCCCAATACAGTCTGAAGAGCGTTCACTGCGAGATCGTCGATACCTACATTTATGTCTGCGTGGCCGCCAAGGCCCCGGACTTCGAGGGTTTCCGCAAAGCCGTCAGCCCTTTCGTAGCGCCGCACTATCTTGAAAACTGCAAAGTGGCGTTCGAGTCGAACATCATCGAGAAAGGCAACTGGAAACTGGTCTTCGAAAACAATCGCGAGTGCTACCACTGCGACGGCTCACACCCGGAGCTGCTGCATTCGTTCGTCGATAACCTGTCGGTGGGCGGCGTCAGTGGCCAAGATGATCCAGAGCTGTCGGCTTACTGGTCCAAGTGCGAAAGCGCCGGGTTGCCGAGCCGTTTGGTGATGGATATCAACGGCCAGTTCCGTATGACCCGTATTCCCCTGTCATCCGGTGCCGTCAGCTACACCATGGACGGCAAACCGGCAGTTGCCGGTCGCCTGGACAAGACCTCTGAAGCGGACATCGGCGCGCTGCTGTACTTCCACTACCCCTCCACCTGGAATCACTTCCTCGGTGACCATGCATTGAGCTTCCGCGTGCTGCCGATCAGCGCCACTGAAACCCTGGTCACCACCAAATGGCTGGTACCCGACAGCGCAGTGGAAGGCGTTGATTACGATATCGAGCGCCTGACCAAAGTCTGGATTGCCACCAACGATCAGGACCGCACGCTGGTCGAGGGCACCCAGCGTGGCGTGACTTCGCCGTCGTACGAACCGGGTCCTTATTCGGAAACCGCTGAGACCGGCGTTTGTCAGTTCGATGACTGGTATTGCGCGACCATGATGGATCGGCTCAAAGGCCCGATTCCGCTGAAGTCTGTTGGCTGATCTGCGCTCTGTTCACTCATGTTAACCCTGCTCCCTGCCAGCATGCTGGCAGGGACTCTTTCGTCTCGAAAAGCTGTTATTCCGGTTCGTCGCCAAAAAAGCCGGGAGACACCGATAAGGATGTCCACCTCAATGAACACCTCGACATCATCCGTGGCGACTTATGCAAACTACGGCGAACGCGTGTCCACGCGTATCGTATTTTTGATCACCGGCATTGTGATGTCGGCCTGGGCACCACTCGTTCCGTTAGTCAAAGCCCGTACCGGACTGGACGACGGCGGACTGGGCCTGTTGTTGCTGGGATTTGGTATCGGCTCGATCGCCGCCATGCCGTTTGCCGGTTACCTGACTGCACGTTTTGGTTGCCGCCCGGTGATCCTCTGCTCGACTGTCGCGTTGTGCGCAGTGCTGCCGATGCTGAGCCATCTCGCGTGGCTGCCGGGGCTGGCGCTTGCCGTACTGGGGTTCGGCGCCAGCATGGGCATGCTCGATTGCGCGATCAATATCCAGTCGATCATTGTTGAAAAGAACAGCGGCGAAACCCTGCAATCCGGGTTCCACGGGCTTTACAGCGTCGGCGGTATCGCCGGCGCGGGGGCCATGACGGCGATGCTCAGCCTGGGGCTCGATCCGCTGTTATCTGTGCTATGTCTGGTGGCGATCATCCTCGCCGCGCTGTACAAGGCTGCGCCAGGTTTACTGACCTATGGCACGGAAAGAGACGGCCCGTTGTTGGCGCTGCCACGGGGGATCGTGCTGCTGTTGGGCTGCCTGTGCTTCATTGTTTTCCTGACGGAAGGCGCCATGCTCGACTGGAGCGCGGTTTTCCTCGCCTCGCAACGCGCAATGGAACCCAGCTACGCCGGTTTGGGTTATGCGAGCTTCGCGGCGGCGATGACGCTCGGGCGCCTGACCGGAGACGCCATTGTCAGCCGACTGGGTGGCGTTCGCGTGGTGGCGCTTGGCGGGATCTGCGCGGCGGCAGGCATGCTGGTTTCGCTGGTGTTCGAGAGTTGGCAGGCGTCCTTGCTGGGTTATGCGTTGGTCGGTATCGGATGCTCGAACATAGTCCCGGTGCTGTTTACCGCGGCGGGTCGACAACAGCGCATGCCCCAGCGCATCGCCATTCCGGCGATCATTTCCATGGGCTACGCCGGCATTCTCATGGGGCCGGCGTTTATCGGCATGGTTGCGCATCTCAGTACGCTGGTCATCGCATTGGGGGGATTGGTATTCCTGCTCCTGTTCGTCAGCTACGCCGCAAGATTTCTGAAGACATAACGTGCAGGCGCCACGGATGGAGACGGGCAGGAACTTGCTTAGTGAGGGTTTTCGCCCACGCTGACCTTGATCGATGTTGTCTGGGCAGCGTCGCGCTGCCGGGTCGCCTGCCAACACAACAGCGAGCCCACCGTTACCAGCACGGCGCCCTGCCAGAACTGCATCTGCAAACTCACGCCCAGCCACACCGCAGCGAACGCCGACGAGAGCACGGGCGCGGAGTAGGACGCGGTCGCGAGCAAGGTCAGGTTTCCCCGCAGGATGCCGATGTTCCACAACGCGTAACCGCCGGCCATGGCGATTCCCGCCGCCAGCAGTTCCAAAGAGCTTGCCCAAGTGAATGGCGGAATCTGTTCCTGGCTGACATACCACTTCAACCACAACACGACGGACGTCAGCACGAAAAACAGCACCACCAGATTCTGCCCACCGGCATAGCGACGCGTGACATTGCAATACAGCGCAAAGGTAATCGCACAGGTCAATGCCAGGCTATAGCTCAATGGGTTGGACTGAACATTGCGCACAATCCCCGGCAACGATAACCCCTCGCCACTGACGACCCACAAGATGCCGAAAATCGCCAGCGCGGAGCCTGGAATGATGAACCACCGGGTTTTCTGCCCGTTCATGACGATCGCCAGCACCACGGTCAGGCATGGCCATAGGTAATTGACCACGCCCAGTTCGATGGCTTGATGCCGATCACTCGCGAAGCCCAATGCCAACGACAGGCACACCTCATAAGCAACGAACAATGCGCTGCCGAGCACCAGATAGAGCCTGGATGTCGAACGAATCCGCGGGCGGCCGAGCAATACCAACAACAGGATCGCGCCCAGCGAATAAATCATCGCGGCGCCCCCCAACGCACCGAAGTGCTCGCTGACGCCTCTGATCAGTCCGGCGGCGGTACTCCACAAAACGATCGCCACCAAACCACACGCCGTGGCGGCCCGTTCACCTTTGATCAGCATTATGACTCCTGGCACAAAATGGCAACTCGACCGCACAGGCTAAACAGCGCAAGAGGATCAATAAAGGAACATTTTTGCCCTGCAAAGGATGAGCTGTCGTTATGACTCAGCCTTGATTGACCTGCGTCCAACTGTCGCAGCAAACAGCCATTGGAAAATTCCGCACAAGCCTTAGAATCCGCGCGCTCTTGCAGTCGCCGGATCTGGTGACCGAAACGTACCCAACCGCCCTGCCCGTCTGGCAGGCACTTGCACCACAACACACTTCGGCTTGGCAATCGCATGCGCAGCGGCGCACGTTGCGCTGTTCGTCCTCTAGAGGTTTTTATGTCTCCGCGTTTGCTGGCCATGGCGCTGGCGCCCCTGCTCGGGCTGTTCATTGTTGCGCTGGGCAACGGTTTCATGTCGTCGCTGACCACCCTTCGACTGGACGCTGCCGGTGCCTCGACCACGATGATCGGTATCGTTTCATCGGCCTACTTCATCGGCCTGACCCTGGGTGCGGTGTTCAATGACCGCTTGATTCTGCGCATCGGCCATATCCGCGCCTACGGCAGCTTTGCTTCGCTGATAGCCGTGACCATCCTGCTGCAGGGATTGTTTTATGACACCTGGGGCTGGTTCGCCCTGCGCCTGATCAACGGCTGGGCCACGGTCGGTGTGTTTCTGGTGATCGAAAGCTGGCTGCTGCTGGCGGGCGACGCGAAGATTCGCGGGCGCTTGCTCGCGTTGTACATGATCGTCTTGTACGGCGCCGGTGTTCTGGGTCAGGCAACGCTGGGGAAAATCACCGGGTTGAGCGACAGCGCACCGTTCATGGTCGCCGGCATGCTCGCCTCGTTGTCGGTGCTGCCGATCGTGATCCTGCCGCGCGTGTCGCCGCTGCTTGATCAGGTCGAGCCGCTCAAACCACGGCAACTGCTGGGCGTGACCCCGACCGGGCTGGTCGGCTGTTTCGGTTCGGGTGTGACCATCGCGGCGATCTACACCTTGCTGCCGTTGTACCTGCAGCGCAGCGGTCTGAATGTCGGTGAAGTCGGCAGCATGATGGCCTGGACGATTCTCGGCGCGATGCTCCTGCAATACCCGGTCGGGCGTTGGTCTGATCGCAAGGATCGCTTGCAGGTTCTCACTCTTTTGACGGTGGCTTGCACACTCTTGTCGCTGGTGATCGTTCTGCTGCCGTTGTCCTCGACGATGCTCGCGGTGATGTTGTTTCTGCTCGGCGGCGGTGTGTTCGCGCTGTATCCGGTTGCCGTCAGCCACGCCGCCGACCGCGCCCCGGCCGAAGCCTTGGTGCCGATGATTCAGGGCTTGCTGCTGATCAACTCATTGGGCTCGGCGATCAGCCCGATGATGATCTCGCCGGTGATGAATTCGTTCGGTGCCAATGGTTTGTTCTGGGTGTTTGCACTGGTCAATCTGTGCATGGTCACCTTCTTCCTGTGGCGCCGTGGCAAGCGTCCGGTTCCGGCCAATCCCGCGCCGTTCGCAGCGGCAGCCACGTTCTCGCCGACCGGTGCGGAGCTGCGGGTGACCGAAGACTTGCGTCAGGCGGTGCAGGAGCATCCGCCGATGGTTGATGCACTGAGCGGTGAGCCTTCGCCTCAGTGTGAGACACGCTAAGGGTTGCGCCAGTCTGCGCCACGCGCAGGCTGGCTCGCACCGCTATTCAGATTCGTGTGTGACATCCACGAGCGGAATCGGCTCGATCGCCCAAGCGCGAATCTGACGACGTTCAGGGCTGGGTATCGCGCAGGCCTTGCGTCCGGTGAAAGTACGCGCAAGACGCTCTTCATCGATGCGCCAGCCGCGCTGTTCCAGTGCCTGCACGTCTCGGCGAAAGGCAATCTGCAGCGCATCGGATTTCAGCGAAACCTCCTGCTGAAAAGAGTCCGGCACACGCTCGGGCCGGACGTTTTTCAATACGGCATGATCTTGGTCGAAGATACGGATATTGCTCGCAATGAACCTGCGATCCAGCAGCCGTGAGCGCAGGAACGTTCTACCCATCATCCACCAAGTGCGCGTGCGGTTAGCGTCAATCGGAACATGCGCCGAGACGATGTAGATTCGCCAGTCGTTGGGCAACTCAAGCTCAAGCGTTGTGCATGGGCCGGACAAATGGAAACCCGGAACAGTCACCACACTGACAAACTCGGTGGAGGATTTACGCCGCAGCAGCCCTTTGCGTGCCGGCCTGCGCATAAGCATTTGCGCGCTGCCGCTCCACGCATCGCTGTCGACCTCGAACGATTCAATCTCGGGATGATCCGGATCGCCGAAGGTTGAGCCATGGACAAACGGCGCGTGCGCGAAGTCCAGACCGTTTTCAATAATCCGGTCCCAACTGGCTTGCCAGTCAAAGTGGCCCGAGACCACGCGGATGGCGGGGTCGTCGACCCAGTCGAGCGCGGGCAAGGGTGGACGCTCAGACTCCGGCAGATCACCTAAAAACGCCCAGATCCAACCGTATCGCTCCAGCGTCGGGTACGCATCGACGCGGGCCTTTGCAGGAATCCGCAGGTCGGGCTGCGCCGGTATCTGCGTGCAGACGCCATCACCGCCAAACCGCCAGCCGTGATAGGGACACTGCACGCTGTTGCCGACCTTGCGGCCAGCGGACAGCGAGCCGCCGCGATGCACGCAGATGTCCGAAAGCAGGTGAGCGACCCCCGCGTCATCGCGGAACGTAACGAAAGGTTGACCGAGCAATTGAACCGGCATCAGTCCATCAGTCAGCTGTGACGATGGGAGAACGACATACCAGAGGTTTGTGAGCATGGGGGGCGTGTGATCCGTCAGTACGGTGAGTTCAGGTCAGAGAAATCTGGCATTCAAACTAGATCAGGCGGCGCTGATTCGACAATCAGCCAAGCACTTTATAGATCTCTGCAACTACCTGAGTCGTTGCGGCTTCGATGGTTCCTTCGTTACGGCACAACACCCAGCCGTTATCGACAACCGCCTGCTCGAACATCTCGCTACAGGTGACGTGCTCTGCGTGTTTCTGGATCACCGTGCCGCCGAGTCCTCTTGATCGGGCCGTTGCCCTCGCCCATGAAATATCCGGTGCGGTGACAACGCCGACATGCAGGTCCGGCACGCGCGCGCCTCGCTCGATGTTCAACTGCAGAATCTCGGCAAACGGCACGCTATGGCGAAATGCGGCGTCAGACGGATACCAGCGATCGATCAGGATGATGCTGTTCAATGGCTGATTGGGCAGCACCCGCTCAGAAATCCAGCGGCGGCTATCGGCAAGGCGCTGACACACCGCCCACTCCAGATCCCGCGAGGGATGTCTGGCGAGTTGGTTGACGAGGGCCATGGTTTCGCCGCGATACGGATCGCTTTTTCTCTCGCACAGCCGAATGACTTTGTGCTTATCTGCCCGCAGTGCTGCGGTAACGGCCTCCAGCAGTGTGGTTTTGCCGGTGCCCTTGGGCCCGTCCAGAGAAATAAACAGCGGCAGCTTCATGGTTCACGCAACAATCGAGACATTGCTGAGCACTCTAACCTCATTTGCGCAAATCAATGAGCTGATCCCTGCCCTTTGCCTACACTTGCTTGCCAATGATGTTTACCCCTCTGCCAAAGGAGTCACCATGTCCAAGCTCTATCCGAGCATCGATCCCGAGGGATTGGTCGAGTATTCCGTGGTCTACACCGACCGCTCGCTCAATCACATGTCGCAGTCCTTTCAAGGCGTGATGAAGAACATTTCCACGACCCTGAAACAGGTCTACAACGCCGAAGCGGTGGCGGTGGTTCCGGGCAGCGGCACATTCGGCATGGAAGCGGTGGCGCGGCAGTTCGCTACCGACCAGCAGTGCCTAGTGATACGCAACGGCTGGTTCAGTTTTCGCTGGAGCCAGATCCTTGATATGGGCAATATTCCGGCGGCCACCACGGTGCTCAAGGCCCGGCCGGTCGAGACCGGTCGCCAGGCAGCCTACGCCCCGCCGCCACTGGACGAAGTGCTGGCGGCCATTGCCGCGCAGAAACCGAAAGTGGTCTTCGCGCCCCACGTTGAAACTTCATCCGGAATCCTCCTGCCCGACGACTACCTGCGGGCCGTCGGCGACGCCGTGCATGCGGTGGGTGGCCTGTTCGTGCTGGACTGCATCGCCTCCGGCACGATTTGGGTGGACATGCACAAATGTGCCGTCGACCTGCTGATCAGTGCCCCCCAAAAGGGCTGGAGCGCCTCCCCTTGCTGCGCCTTGGTGATGTTCAGTGCTGCGGCGCTTGAGCGAATCGAACAGACGCAAAGCAGCAGCTTCGCCTGCGACCTGAAAAAGTGGCTGCAGATCATGCAGGCCTACGAACAGGGCGGACATGCCTATCACGCGACCATGCCCAGCGATTCCCTCGCACGGTTCAATGACGTGATGAAAGAGACGCAAGCGTACGGCTTCGACAAGATCCGCGACGACCAACAGGCGCTGGGCGATCGGGTGCGCGCCCTGTTGACCGGCAGAGGTTTCAAAAGCGTCGCCGCAGAAGGCTTTCAAGCCCCCGGCGTCGTGGTGAGCTACACCGATGATGCCGATATCAAGAACGGCAAGAAATTTGCCCAGCACGACCTGCAGATCGCTGCCGGCGTGCCACTGCAATGCGATGAGCCTGCCGACTTCCAGACCTTCCGCCTCGGCCTGTTCGGGCTGGAGAAGCTGCAGAATATCGAGCGCACGGTCAGCCTGCTTGAGCAGGCACTGGATGAAGTGATGGCTGGCTAAGATCTGTTCGTTCCCGCATGCCAATTTTACGGTGGAGGTCATGCTCACTGGCTTCCGCCGCTACCTGCGCCCTATGGCCGCCTACAACGAACAACTTGTACGATGTCCTATCACAAGGTATTACTACGTCTCCCAAAAGAAAAATAAAACCACGGAGATCGCTACATGGACTCACGCCTGTCCGCCAAACCTGAAAGCCTCGACCCAGCGCAAGGCAATACCCGCCGCAGCTTCCTGAAAAAATCCCTCGCCGTTTCCGCCACGCTCGCCACCGTTGGCAGCACCGCACTGACGCGGATCGCCGAGGCCGCCGAACCCTTGAGTCAGCGCTACCCTGATCCGCTGATTCACATCCTTGACGACAGCTTCCTCGAACTACGTGTTTTCAACGCCAGTGTTGAAAAACTCGCCACCGGTATGCGCTGGGCCGAAGGACCGGTTTGGATCGGTGATGGCCGCTATTTGTTGGTCAGCGACATCCCCAATAATCGCATCATGCGCTGGGACGAAATCACCGACACCTTCAGCGTGTACCGCGAACACTCCAATTTCTCCAACGGCATGTGCCGGGATCGCCAAGGGCGTCTGATCGTCTGCGAAGGCTCCACCACCACCAGCGAAGGTCGGCGCATCACGCGCACCGAAGCCAATGGCACGATCACCGTGCTGGCCGACAGCTTCGACGGCAAGCCCTTCAACTCGCCCAACGACATCGTCTGCAAAAGCGACGGATCGATCTGGTTCACCGACCCGCCCTTCCAGACCAGCAACAACTACGAAGGCCACAAAATCACCCCGAGCCAACCCCACGCTGTGTACCGAATCGACGGCGAGAGCAAAAAGGTCACGCGGGTCATCGATGATCTCAACGGCCCCAACGGCCTGTGCTTTTCGCCCGATGAAAAAAACCTGTACGTCGTCGAAGGTCGCGCCAAGCCTAATCGCTTGATCTGGGCGATTGCCGTGAATGACGACGGCACACTTGGCGAACGCCGCAAGCACATCGAAGGGCTGGACTATGCCGCGATCGACGGCATCAAGTGCGACGAAGCGGGCAACCTGTGGTGCGGCTGGGGCGGCAATGGTGACCCCAAGGCCGACCTGGAAAAACTCGACGGCGTGCGCGTGTTCAATCCGCAGGGCAAGGCCATCGGACACATTTCCCTGCCAGAGCGCTGCCCGAATTTGTGCTTCGGGGGACGCGAAGGGAATCGACTGTTCATGGCCAGCAGTCACTCGATTTATTCACTGTTTGTGAATACCCGTGGTACTACGTTTGCGTTGTAAAAGCGCGGTTCGTCTCGCGATGGATTCGTGAGAATTGCCGCGCATCCGAGGATGTGCGGCATTCAAGCTCGTTTAATGTCCCCGCCTCGCTGGACCTTGTGAAGCGGACAGCAGTTTACGACCAAAAACCCTTGTGCGGCTCAGCCGCCTCCCCCTCCAGCATCGGCCCCAACACACTGACCTTGCGCTGCCCTTTGGCGAATACCTCGCGGCATGGCAGTGAGAACGTCGGGTTCTCCGGATGATCACCCGTCAACGCCAGCAACGCATGCTCCGACAACGCATAAACCACCCGCCCGATCCCGGTCCAATACACCGCGCCGGCGCACATGCAGCAAGGTTCAGCGCTGGTGTACAGCGTGCACAGTTCCAGCTCTTGCGGCGACAGCAGTTTTGCCGCTGCGGCGGTCGCCACCAACTCGGCATGCTGAGTCGGATCGCCTTCCGGCGGCATCGAGTTGTTCCCCGCTTCGACAATCACCTTGCCGTTACGGTCGGCCACCAATGCCGCAAACGGATGGCGACCGCGTTGTTTCGATGCCTCGGACAAGGCGATGGTCTGGCGCAGCAGGGTCAGGTCAAGCTCGCTGACGCCGGCCGGGATGAGCTGAGTGAATTGATTCATGGGTAACTCCTGGGCAGTGGAAAACACAAGGTCAGTCGGCCAGTTCAGCGCCGATGGTTTCGGTCGATTTTTTTTCGTTGTTGAGCAGGATGTTGAGAACGATGGCGGTGATCGCGCCGAGGAAAATCCCGCTGTCGAGCACCAGTTTCAGGGTCGGCCCGACGTGTTCGAACAGCGCCGGAAAGGACATCGGCAGCACGCCGACACTCACCGAAACTGCAACGATGATGCCGTTGCGCGTGCCCTCGAATTGCACCCGTGACAGTTCCTGAATCCCTGCCACCGTGGTCATGCCGAACATCACGATTGCGCAGCCACCGAGCACTGGCGTCGGCACCGCGGCGATCAACGCACCGAGTTTCGGGAACAGGCCCATCAGCACCATGATTGCCCCGGCGGCGGCCACGACGAAGCGGCTTTTCACGTTGGAAAGCGCAATCAAACCGGTGTTCTGGGTGAAGGCGTTGTAAGGAAAGCTGTTGAACAAGCCGCCGAGCATGGTCGACAAACCATCGGCGCGAAACGCGTTGCCGAGGGTTTGTTGCGTGGTCGGTTTGCCGGTCAATTGACCGATCGCCAGGCAGTTGCCGGTGGTCTCGGCCATGATCACCAGCATCGCCAAGGTCATGATCAGAATCGGCACCGGCGCGAACTCCGGCGCGCCGAAGGCCATCGGCGCACTCAGCTCAAACCACGCGGCTTCGCTGACCCGATTGAAGTGAGTCATACCGCAAGCCGCTGCAATCAGACTGCCGACGAACAGGCCAATGAGCACGCTGAGGTTGCCGAGGAAACCCTTGCATTTGGCGTAGATCACCAGCGTCAAGCTGACCGTGGCCAGGCCCAGCAACAAGTTCGCGGGATTACCAAAATCCGCCGAGTCGGGATTGCCACCGCCCAGCCAGATCGCCGCTGCTGGCATCAGCGAGATGCCGATAATGGTGATCAGACTGCCAATCACCACCGGCGGAAAAAACCGCAGCAAGCGGCTGAATACCGGCGCCAACGCAATAGTGATGAAGCCTGCGGCAATCACCGCCCCGAAAATCTGGCTGAGGCCGAATTCCTTGCCGATCATGATCATCGGCGCCAAGGCAATGAACGAGCAGCCCTGAATCAGCGGCAGCCGTGCGCCGAATTTCCAGAAGCCGAGGGTTTGAATCAGCGTCGCCACACCCGAGGTCAACAGGTTGGCGTTGATCAGCAACACCACCTGCGCCGAGGTCAGTCCCATCGCGCTGCCAAGAATCAGCGGCACCGCCACCGCCCCCGCATACATCACCAGCACATGCTGCAAGCCAAACGTGAACAACTGTCGCAGTGGCAAAACCTCGTCCACCGGATGAATGCGTTGTGTAGTCATTTCACACGCTCCTGAAGGTGCGGCATCTGTTGAGATCGCGGGCATGCTCAGGGGCGCTTGAAAGTCAGATCCGCCCCGGAGATCGTTTGACGCAGGGCCATGGTTGAACGTTTATTACGATCAAACAAATTAGCAACCATCGCTTTTTTCGATGGCACAATCAGGCATTTGTTAGCCGCTCCAAACCTTTATTTTCGACCCGGGAGTTCACCGCTTGCGCTTCTCACTCGATCAACTGTTGATGTTCGTCCAAGTGGTCAAAAGCGGATCGTTTTCCGCGGCCGGGCGCCAACTGGGCAAGACCCAATCGACCATCAGCGCGGCGATTGCCAATCTGGAAACCGACCTTGGCGTCGACCTGTTCGACCGCAGCAACCGCAGCCCTACCCTCACCGCCAGCGGACACAAATTGCTGGTGCAGGCCGAAGCCGTGCTCGAACGCTGCATGACCTTCGAAGCCCACGCTGACTGCCTTTCGGACAACGTCGAAACCAGCCTGACGCTCGCCATTGAAACGCCGTACGGGCCAATCATGCCGGTGCTCAAAGCCTTCGAAGCTGCGTTCCCCTTCGTTGACCTGATCATCCGTCATCCGGTGTACGGCGACGTCAGCGAACTGGTCAGCAGCGGCGAAGCGGTACTCGGCGTGGCGTTCTCACAGCCCGGCTATCCCAAGGAACTGGCGTTCCAGCAGTTGGGCAAACTGATCATGCTGCACGTCTGCCATCCCGATCATCCATTGGCGCAACTCGACAACGTCACGTTCGACGACCTGCACGTCCATCGCCGCCTGGCCTTCAGCGCCCACGCGAGCAAACTACCGAGCAGTGAATACCTGCGCTCGACCCAGTTGTGGCAAGCGGAAAGCTATCTGGCGTTACTGGAAATGGTCCGCGCCGGACTCGGTTGGGCCACCCTGCCCCGGCAGCTTGTTCAGCGCGAATTAGCCAAGGGTGAACTGGTGGAACTGCAGCTCTCGGCGTATCCGCATACGGACTGGCAGATTGGTGTGGATTTGCTCTGGGCGCGGCAACGGCCGCTGGGCAAGGCGGAGCGGTGGCTGAAGGAGAGATTGCAGGGGAATAAGGTGTATGAACTGGATCGCAATGGGCAGATCACCACGCTTTGATTAGGCTGTTCTCGGCGGTGAAAAAGAGGCCCGCCAAAGCGGGCCTCGATCAAGGGCTTTTGTAACTACGCCAGCTCAGTTGTTTCAGGCTGACCGGAGCTTGTCACACCGTTGCCGCTTCAACCGTTCTGGAACGCCACGCAAACCCCAAAACCATCAGCAGCCCCAGGCCCGCCATCGCCGCGCCGGCCAGGGAGATCGCCGGATAACCCAGCCCGCTGCTGATCACCGCACCGCCCAGCGCTGCGCCAATCGCATTGCCGAAGTTGAAGGCGCCGATGTTCACCGCCGAGGCCAGATTGGGCGCGTCCTTCGCTGCTTCCATAACGCGCATCTGTAGCGGCGGCACCAGGGCGAAGCTGGCGATACCCCAGATCAGAATGGCCACGGCCGCCGGCAGCGGCCAGCGCATCAGTACGGTGAACGCCAACAACACGACAATCAGTACGCTCAGCGAGACGATCAGGGTGCGATCGATCGAGCGGTCAGCAGCCTTGCCGCCCCACATATTGCCCAGCGTCAACCCGACACCGTAAAGCATCAGCATGGCGGTGATGTAAGCAGTGGACGCATGGGTCTCGCTGCTGAGGATCGGCGCGATGTAGGTGAAGACGGTGAACATCGCACTCGAGCCGACCACGGTCAGGGCCAGCGCGGCCAGCACCGGGCCGCGCCCCAAAACTCGAATTTCCGCCATGACACCGACGCTTTGCGGCGCCCGCACGTTGGGCAAGGCGAACCACAACGCGGCCATGGTCACCACGCCCAGGCCGGTAATGCCCCAGAAAGCGGTGCGCCAGCCGAACAGTTCACCAAACCATGCAGCCAGCGGCACACCGCCGATGGTCGCCAGGGTCAAGCCCATGAACATCGCCGCCACCGCCCCGGCACGTTTCTCCGGGGCGACCAGGGTGGCGGCGACGACGGAGCCAACGCCAAAGAAGGCACCGTGATTCAGTGAGGTCACGACCCTGGCGATCATGAGGCTGTAGTAATCGGTAGCCAACGCTGACATCAGATTACCGAGGGTGAAAATCGCCATGAGCCCGATCAGCAGAGAGCGCCGGGGAATCCTGCCGGTGGTCAGGGTCATCAGCGGTGCGCCGAGCAAAACGCCGAGCGCATAAGCACTGACCAGCAAACCGGCAGCGGGAATGGAAACGCCCAGATCCGCAGCGATACCCGGCAACATGCCCATGGGGGCGAATTCTGTAACGCCGATGCCGAAGGCACCGATGGCGAGTGCAACAAGTGGTGGATTGATACGCATGGAAAACTCCTTATCTATGCCGCCAATGCTACGATCCCGTCTTTTCAGGCGGTAGATAGCATTTTTGGCAATCACCTTTGCGTAGGAGGCACAAGTGGATTTCAACGGCAGGTCAGGTGAAATGAGCGTGTTCACCACCGTCGCGCAGGAAGGCAGTCTGTCGGCCGCCGCGCGTGCACTGGGCCTGACACCTTCGGCAGTCAGTCGGATCATCGCGCGTACCGAGCAACGTCTTGGCACCCGCCTGCTGTTGCGCACCACCCGAGCAATCACTTTCACGGCCGAGGGCGAAGCGTTCCTGCGCGGCGCCCGGCGGATCCTCGCCGACATGGATGAGGTCGAAGAAGCCATCGCCGATCAAGGCGTGCCCAGAGGGCGATTGCGGGTCAGTGCTGCCCTTGGCCACGGCCGTCTGGCCATCGTTCCCTTGGTAGCAGCCTTCAGCGCCCGTTACCCGAACATCGTCGTCGACCTCACCCTCGGCGATGAAGTGGTCGATATACTCGCCGGACAAGCCGACGTCGCAGTGCGTTTCGGCCATCTGCCCGACAGCCCGCTGACCGCACGCAGGATCGGCACCACCGGCCAGGTCGTGGTGGCATCGCCCGAGTATCTGCAGCGCAACGGCGTCCCCCAGGAACCGGAAGACCTGCTCCAGCACAACTGCCTACGCTTCAATTTCAAACGTGCCGAACCCAACTGGCCATTTATCCGCGATGGCAAAGAGTTTTCCCTGAAGGTCAGCGGCAACATCGAATGCAGCAGCGGTGAAGCGCTGGCACAATTCGCGCGAGTGGGTGCCGGCATTGCCCGTATCGGAGAGTTCAGCGTGAGCGAGGATCTGCAGCGCGGCGACCTGATTGCGCTGTTGCAAGACTGGAACCCGGGGGATCAGGAACCGATTCATGCGGTGTTCGTTGGCGGCGCGGCGATGCCGGCGCGGGTGCGGTTGTTCGTGGACTTCTTGCTGGAGCATCACCGGATGTCAGCGCAGGTATAAGCTGATATTTGCGCAGCCGCATTGCGGATAATTCGGCGCGTGCGAATGACATCCCAAACAACAAGGTGCGGAGCAAGGAAGTCACCCCTTGAGTACATTTCGAAAGTATCTTTGCCTGGACTTGTTACTTTGGATCTACCTCGGTTGCTGGAATACCACGCTACCGCTGATCATCGTGCAGCGAGGAAGCCTGCTGGAGCTGGCCGCCTACGAAACAGCGCTCGCGCTCGCGGCGATCATTTCGATGTTGTGTCTGGCGCCGCGTGTTGAGTCGATGCGCCGCAGCACGGCGCTCAAGGTGGGCTGTTTTGCGATGTTGATGGTCAGCGTATTGCGATACGTTTTTGCAGCAAACTGGTATTCGCTTGATGCGCTGATACTGATCGATGTGATCGCTGCATCAGCATTTGGAATGATCCAGCCTCTTTTGGGTATCTATCCTGCGGAAACCGTTGATAAACATCGTGCGGAGGCAGCATTTCGCGTCCGGCGCATAGTGGTTACTGTCGGCCGGGTTGCTGGGCCTTTGCTGGCGGGTATGGTGATTACGGTTTCCTCACTGGAAGTCTCGCTGCTATTTGTGTCGATAGTGGGATTCGTCATTGTGGTTTTAGGCATGGTATTACCCGTCAGCGCAGCCCCTGCCCTGCAACCCAGGAAATCATCAGCCGATCTTATTAATGACATGCTTTTGGGGCTTAAACTCAAATGCGTTCTACCGCCAGAACAATTTTTGACCTTTTCCGGATTACTGCTTGGTTTGGCCGTAACAGCGACCGTACCGATGCTGGTGCCAGCGCTCATACACGCGCGCGGTCTGGCTGAAGGTAGCGTGGGCTTGTTCAATGCAGTGTTCGCGGGTGGAGCCGTCGCAGGTTTGTTCTTTTTAAGTCCGCTGATTACCAGAAAGCAAAATCAGCGCAACAAGTATCTTGGATGCTGGACACTGTTAACGTTTGCACTCTGTACAGCGACACAAGCCGACGAAATCTGGCAGTTGAGTACTTGCCTGTTTTTCGCCGGGGCAGCGAGTGCTTGCATAGGTATGGTCGGAATGGACAAGAGGCTCATGTCGATCCCCTCCGGCGTACGCGTACGACTGATGGCATCTACATTAGTGATCAGTCAACTAGGAAGCTCGGTTTCATTCATGATGACGGGCGCCATCATGTCCAGATCCGGCGCAAGCAGTTTGATGTGGCTGTATCTCGGGCTATTTCTGATTGTCGTCATATATTCCGTGCGATCAAAAAAGATATGGCATTTCCTCGAAGATGACGCTGAGTCAGAGCTGTATTACGCAAAAAACCATCCGAAACTGGCGGCAGTCATGAGTCGATGAAATGTCTCCTGAGAATGTGCCCGACATGCCGGGACGACGCGATCACCCATGTTCCGCTGCCAACATTGACCTGAACTGAGAAATGCTCTCCGCAGATAACCCGGCACCTTCAAACACTGCGCAGGTGAAGTTACCGGGGGCGGTGCCTTGAGCAGTAATGATGCGGTCTGCCATCACCGCTATCGAGCTGCTTCGGTAGTTACAGCCAGTCCACCCTGCGAACGAAACTGCCCCGTCGCGGGAGCAAAAAAACCTGAACGTCGATCCCATAAAACGGGGACGCCGTACCAGCAATGAAAGCATATTCCCAGTCCGCAAAACCGGGTGTCAGTATCAAACCCACGCGTGCCATCAGTCAGGTCCTCCATGAATGTCCGTAACCTATGACGACAACAAACAGACATCAAGGGCAGCTTCGGGGTCCAAAGCAGTCAAAAACAGACGTCTGAATAACCGTGCTTGTATATTCCCGGCAGGCTGATCTTCACTCCGCCTGCGCAGAATATGATCCAACACCATCCCGTGCGATGTCTGCGCTGAGTTGGAAGATGAATTCACGATCTTGCGGGAGAAGTGACAGTGCTATCCGATCCAGAGGCGCGTGTAGCGCTGAAAGAACTGATTGAAAAACACCTCAAGGGAAGAGATCCCGATTACGACCGTCTGATCGAAATTGTTCAGGATCCTTCGCGGCAAGTTCCGATCAGGGGTGTGCTTGAAGACATGAGACGCTACAACAAGGTCCAGTACACGCAGCAGGACCTAGGGCTGATCGACGACCTTTTGTACATGTATGGCTGAGACAGAACGTGCTGGTAGCGGGCATGGGCCGGCGTGACTGGTTATGCCACTCACGCTCTCTATAATGAGTCACCGGCCATGCCTGGAGCGCTTGTTATGTCACCTTTCCCTGACCAAAAATCTGCTGTCGTTTTACGCCGTGCTTCAAACTGCGATCTAGAAGATCTGATAGCCATTCGGATTGAGGCCATGCGCGAAAGCCTGGAGCGGCTTGGGCGATTTGATCCTGATCGCGCGCGCGAACGGTTTCATAGTGGTTTCGACGCTAGCAGCACGCGCCGCATAGAAGTATCAGGTGATATGGTCGGTTTTGTCGTTCTCAAAGACCATCAGAGCGAGCTCCTGCTCGACCACTTGTATGTGATACCTAGCGCTCAAGGAGCAGGGATAGGCACCGAAGTTCTCACTCGGATTTTCAGAGAGGCGGATGAGATCGGACGCCCTATTAAAGTTGGCGCTCTCAAAGAAAGCGCTTCAAATCACTTTTATATCCGCCATGGTTTCGTATTTATCGAAAGCGGTGAATTTGATAATTATTATGTCCGCGCCAACAGTAATACCGTTCGTTTGGACGACAGGCGGGATGCCCGTACAGATACTTTCGGGAGTGATTAATGAGCAATGACCCCTGTGCTTTAGCTGCGCGCATGATTCGCAATTTCAATGATGTTCCACTGCAATACGAGCGCCGCGACCCTCTTTACGAGAGCCATGGCACGCGCCTCGGCACTGACACCGTCGCGCAGAAACTCGGTGCGTCGGTGGACATCGTCGCGCCAGGCAAGCGTTCTTGTCCCTACCACTTTCATTATGCTCAGGAAGAGATGTTCGTCATCCTGGAAGGGTTTGGCACCCTGCGCGTGGCGGGTGAAATGTTGCCGATCCGAAGCGGCGACGTCATCTTCATTCCGGCCGGCCCCGAGTATCCGCATCAGATCATCAACACCTCGGATGCACCGCTGAAGTATCTGTCCATTGGCACCCGAGAAACCCCCGAAGTCTGCCAATACCCGGACTCCGGCAAATATCAGGCGATGGTCACAATCAATGGAGCGCGCGCGTTCACCGCTGTGCAGAGGCCCGGGACTACGCTTGATTATTGGGACGACGAACCATGAGGGCGCCGTGTTGGTGAAGCCTGCCAGAGAAATGAATCAGGGACGTCTAGTGACACTAGATCTGGTTGGAGCGGTCATTTGCTTTTGCCTATCCAACGTTTTGTATAACCTCGGGAAATTCGTTTCGTACCCCGCATTGCAATATCCAGGTTCCCGATATGCAGACTGACCAAAACAGACTACTCGCCCTCGCATTGCTAGAGATCAAGACTTTACTTGTTGATTATCTGGGTAGCGTTGTAGACGCTCCGACGAATGTTCGCGTGGCGGCGCATATTGCCTATGCACTTCATAACGAGGCGGAGGCTGTTTACAACAATGCTGACTTTGCGCTCGATGGCGCATCCCAAAAAATCGCTGCGATCGATCAAATTTTAGGTGTCACTGACGGCGCCGCGCTATTGGGCAGATTTGATATCGAGACCTAAGTCATTCCAGATAATGCCAAGCCAGGATGACTGCTTTTGGCCGATAGCAGCCAATCACGAATGGCAGATTTCGCCCCAGCTTTTAAAACAAACGGAAGCAAGTTCCAGCTTACTGTCTGTGAGGTGCAACCCGCAGCAGTCGGCCGCTTGGGTGGATCGTTTGCGCGTTTTTTCAGCTCTTTACGCGTACTTGCGAGAAGCACTCTCCTGATTGACTAACGGCCTTGCCACTCCAGACCGCTGATGGAATGCAGACGAGGCCATCAAACAGCAACCGAGCCGTGCGCATCAGTCCGCACCCGACCAATCGCTCGTCCTGCAAGCGCAACGCCACAGTGAACTCGCCCGTCGGATGTTCGATCGACAGGCGTTTCACCTCGCCCTCCTCCACAACCGCCATGTCCGCCGCCACACTGCCTTTGATCAGGCAGGCGGCAGCCACGCTGACCGCGCCGAACACGCCAATGCTGGTGTGGCAGCGATGGGGAATGAAACTGCGTGTGGTGATGGCCCCACCGACCTGCGGCGGTGCAATCAGGCACATTTTCGGCACGTTGCGCTGGCTCACATCGCCCAGGTTCATGCGCTGCCCCGCTTGCAGGCGGATGGACTCCAGACGCTGTTTCAGTGAAGCATTGACATCAAGTTGCGCGGGACTCTCATAGCCACTGCAACCAAGCTCTTGCGCGTTGATCAGCACCACGGGCATGCCGTTATCGATGCAGGTCACGTCGACGCCGTCGATCACGTCCCGGGCGTTACCGGTCGGCAACATGGCACCGCAACTAGCGCCAGCGACATCCTCGAACTCGACAATCAACGGCGCGGCCTGCCCCGGCACGCCGTCGATACGCGCGTCGCCGTCGTAGCACACCTCACCATCAGACGTTGGCACATGGGCGATGGCGATCTGTCCGGTGTTTTCCATGTAGATCCGCACTGGGGTGAGGTCGGCTGTCGCCGCCACCAACCCGCGCTCGATGGCGAACGGACCGACACCGGCGAGGATGTTTCCGCAGTTCTGACCGTAATCGACACGCGGCTCATCCACCAGCACCTGGGCGAAAAGGTAATCGACATCGGCACCCGCGCGGCTTGACGGTCTGATGATCGCCACTTTGCTGGTCAGCGAATCAGCGCCGCCAATGCCGTCGATCTGCCGCGCATCCGGCGAGCCCATCACCGCCAGCAGCACGCGGTCTCGCAGCGCAGGTTGTTGCGGTAAATCGTCGGCCAGAAAGTAGGCACCTTTCGACGTACCGCCGCGCATCAGCAGACAGGGAATGCGGGTCTGCGCCATGCTCAGTCTCCCAGTTCTTCAAGGCTGTCGACGTAACGCAAACCCTTTTCCGCCAGGCGCGCGCGCATGTTGTAGATGTCCAGACCCAGTTCGCCCTTGGCAAGGCGCAGGGCCTTCTGTTCCTCCAGGTCGGCGCGGGCGCGACTGGCTTCGACGACTTGCAGCAGCTCGGTGCGTCGCACGACCACCACACCATCGTCATCAGCAACCACCACATCACCCGGGTGCACCAGTTGCCCGCCGCACACCAGCGGCAGGTTGACCGAGCCCAGGGTTTCTTTAATTGTGCCTTGCGCGCTGATGGCGCGGGACCAGACCGGGAAGCCCATTTCGCGCAGGGTGTGGGTGTCGCGCACGCCCGCATCAATTACCAGCGCCCGAACGCCGTGGGCTTTGAGCGAGGTGGCCAGCAGGTCGCCAAAGTAGCCGTCGGTACACGGCGAACTTGGCGCAACCACGAGAATATCGCCGGGCCGGCATTGTTCGACGGCCACATGGAACATCCAGTTGTCACCCGGCGCAACCAGCACCGTGACGGCTGAACCACTGATCACTGTGCCCTGCTGAATGGGTCTGATCGAAGTCGCGAACAGGCCTTTGCGACCCTGCGCTTCATGAATGGTCGCCACGCCGAAGCGTTTCAACTCATCGATTAGCGCTGCTTCGGCGCGCTGAATATTGCGCACGACAACGCCTGTCTTGCCGATATGTGCGCTCATCCCAGATTCTCCGTGACACGCGGGAAAATACTCTGGTAACCCTCGGCATAGACGATGTTACGGGTTGAGGTGATCCCGACATTACGTTTGGCTTGCACACCGCGTTGCAGGGCAACGCGCGTGTAGTACTCCCACAAATGCTCCTGCCCGGCCATGCACTGGATTGCTGCGTACTTCTTGTCCCAGACATCAGTGATGTCGAGCAGCACATCGGGGCGCCATTCGCATTGCTCGGGCTGGTGCGGCTCGAAACTGTAGACCGGCGGTGCGCCGACGATTTTCTCACCCGGTTTATAGCCTTCGGCCTGGGCGATGATGCGCGCCTCCTGCGTGAGGTTCATGGCCAGCGGGTGATCGTAATTGTACGGGTCCTTGAGCGAGTGACTGAGAACGAACTCCGGTTGCACCCGGCGAAAAACATCGGCCAGACGGAACAAGGTTTCCTTGTCCGCGCGCATCGGGTAATCGCCGATATCGAAGAACTCGACACTGGCTCCGAGAATGTCGGCGGCGGCCTGAGCCTCTTCGCGACGTGCGGCTTTGACCTTGTCTTCGCTCATCTCGCCCTTGCGCCACAACTTGGCGGATTCGCCGCGCTCACCGAACGACAGGCAGACGATGTGAACGTGGTAACCCTGCTGGGCATGCAGAGCGATGGCGCCACCGGCACGCCAGACAAAATCGGCTGAGTGGGCGCTGACAACCAGCGCGTTTTTGGTTGAATCGATCATTGCGGATTCTCCTCTTACGTTGCGAAAGAGCATCGCATCGCACCCCGCCGACGGAGTAATGCGTTCGAGTGTTCGAGGTATGCGTTTTTTTTATTGCCACTCAAACATGCCGGCGGCATAGTCGCCTGAACCGCCGATCCGCAGAGTCCTCGCCCGATGGAAAACCCCGAACTGCCAAATCTGATGCACGTGCGTGCCTTCGTCCGCGTAGCTGATCACGGCAGCGTCTCCAAAGCATCAGTCGCGCTGTACCGAGCGCAATCAGTGGTCACCCGCTCCATATCGGAATTTGAAGCCCGCCTGGGCGTGACGCTGTTCGAGCGCCACGCCAACGGTATGCGTCTGACCAATTTCGGAGAGCGTTTGCTGCCCCGAGCGCGACGGGTGCTGGCGGAGCTTGGGAGCGTGCCGACATTGCTCGGCCTAAGCGAAAAAGCCGCGATTGAACCGCTTTATCTGTTCCAGGCGCGACGCCTGCAAGTGTTCATCAAACTCTGTGAAACCCAGCACATGCAGACAGTGGCCAACCTGCTGGGGCTGAGTCAGCCTGCGGTCAGTTCGACGCTGAAAGTCCTCGAAAACGGCTGCGGCCAATCGCTGTTCGAGCGCACGCCACGCGGCTTGCAGCCGACCCGCGCCAGTCATGACATCCTGTTTGCAATCCGCCGTGCGCTGAACGAGTTGCGCCATATCGACACCGACATCACCGCCCTTCGCGGCGCCTTGCACGGTGTTGTGCACGTCGGTGCCCTGCCCCTCGGCCGCACGCGCATCCTGCCCGAGGCCATCGTGCGCCTGATGGCAGAGCATCCCGGCATTCAAGTGATCACCAATGAAAGTCCCTTCGACCTGCTGGCGACCGAGTTGCGTGCCGGCGATGTGGATTTCATTTTGGGTGCGCTGCGTTCATCGACCTATGCCAGCGACCTGGTCGGCGAGTCACTGCTGACGGAAGAAATGGTCGTGCTTGCGCGGCGTGATCATCCGCTCTGCGGCAACGGCGATTTGCAGAATCATCTGGGCAACGCGCGCTGGGTATTGCCTCGCGCCGGCTCACCGGCGCGGACGATGCTCGAGGAATGCTTCGCCGGTTTCGGCATTCCTGCGCCTTCCCCGGTTGTGGAAAGCGCCGACATGGCAATCATTCGCGGACTGTTGTTACGCTCGGACATGCTCGCGGCTGTGTCAGCGCATCAACTGGAACAGGAAATTGCTAGCGGCGAGTTGTGCATTTTGCCGCTGGAATTGAAACAGACCGCCAGAGCCATTGGCCTGACCTACCGCAGCGGCTGCCTGCACTCACCGGTGGCGCAGGCGTTGATGGAAATGATCCGCCGGGTGATCCGAACTCAGGCCAATGAGGCGCTTAAAGCAGGTTCAACGGATAGCTGATGATCAAGCGATTCTCGTCGAACTCATTGCTGCTGTAATCGCGGCGAATGCTCGAGTTGCGCCAGCGCAGGTTGAGGTTCTTGAACGCACCGCTTTGCAGTGTGTAGCCACGATTGGAGCCCAGCGTCCAGTCACCCAGTGGTTGGCAATGAACCAAGTAATCTGACCGCCACGAAAGGTTTGTGGCAACCAGCGACCGTCGTCGGAACGCAATATCGGCAACACTGGCATCCACTCGCCGAGCTACGCCCGCATGAGCCGGGCGCAGTGAAGTCATTCAAGGGTGTTGCGAAGCGGCCCGGAGCGAGCCACCGATGACGCCGTGTCGTTAGCGTGGGGCCTTGCCCGCTACCGAATAGAGCACCTGCTGATTACGGGTTTTCATGAATTCCTCAAGGCTTTGTCCGCGCATTGCCGCGTAGATCTGCAGATTCGGCACCCCGACCACGGCAGCGAGTTTTTCCAGCACGAAAAAAATCGCCCCGTAGTGAATCAATCCGCGCCAGTCGCGGCGGCGCAGCAGATCCCGCTCTTCATCACTCAGTCCTGCTTCATCGAACAGCGCCTCGGGTTGGTCAAGGAAACGCTGACGCCAGTGCGGCTCGATCATGCGATGCAAAAACTTGTTCAACCGATAGCCCTTGGCGCTGCGTTCCAGGGTGAACGGATAGGTGCCTTCGAGCTTCTCGATACCCGCCAACTGATGCTGCATGTGCTGCAAGTGCCGCGCAATGACGTCGACGGGAACGGGCCGATCCTGATTTTCCAGCAACAGTGTGGCAATGCCGGTCATCGACGGCAGGTAGTAATCCTGGTGCAGGTTTTTCACTGTGGCCGACAGCGCGCCGCGCATGATCAGCCAGGTGATCACTTCCGAACCTTCCATGCCCCCCAGCGCGGCGTACTCGGCGTGGGTCATTTCGGTCAGGCGCTCGGGATCATTGACCAACAGATCAATGAACTGCTGGTCCCACTCCGGGTTGTTGAAACCACAGCGTTCGCCGTGCACCTGGTGGGAAACGCCGCCGGTCGCGACGATGGCCACTTTCAAGTCCTCGGGGTAGCTTTCGATCGCCCGGCGCAGCGCCTGGCCCAACTTGTAGCAGCGCCGCGCACTCGGCACCGGGAACTGCAACACGCCAACCTGCAGCGGCACGATCTCCACCGGCCAGTCCGGCTCGCACGGCAACAGCGCCGACATCGGTGAGAAGAAGCCATGATCGAGCGGCTTGTCACGGAAGAAACTCATGTCGAATTCATCCGCTACCAGGCTCTCTCCGATGTGCCGCGACAGCGCCGCATGGCCAGCGATCCCCGGCAACTCGCGTGGATTACCGCCCTCATCGGCGACTTCGTAACGCTCATCGACACCGAGGCAAAATGCACCATAGTGATCAAAGAAAAACGACGTCACGTGGTCATTGAAGATATAGAACAGCACATCCGGCTGCTGCTCCTTCAGCCACACCTTGATCGGCTCGAAGCCACGGAAGATCGGCGCCCAGGCGGCCTCATGCTGCTTGTCGTGATCAACCGCAAAGCCGATGGTCGGGGTGTGAGATACAGCAAGGCCACCAATGATGCGTGCCATAACGAGTTCCTTTGTCGAAAAAGATTAATGCGTCAGCAAGGCCCGATTGACTCGGCGCCGTGCATGACCGTTGGCCAGGATCGCCAGTGCAGCGATAAAGGCAGGCACGCTCAACAGGGCAAACAGCAGCGGCAACCCCAGCCCAAGGCTGAGCACCGCGCCACCGATGAGTGAACCAAAGATAGCCCCGAAGCGGCCGATACCCAGCATCCAGCTGACGCCGGTGGCGCGGCAATCTGTCGGGTAGTACCCCGGCGCGAAAGCATTGAGGCCGGTTTGCGCCCCACTCATGCAGAAACCTGCCGCCACCACGCCGAACGCCAGCAGACTGGATTCGAGGCTGAAGGCGCCCAGCAGCAGAATGAAAGCGCCACCCAGTGCGTAGGACGTGGCAATTACCGCGTTCGGATTACGCCGGTCCATCGCCCAGCCAACTGCGATGGCGCCGACGGTACCGCCAATCTGGAACAGGCCGGTGATGGTCGCGGCGCGTTCGATGGACAGCCCACCTTCACGCAGCAGGGTCGGCATCCAGCCCATGGTCAGGTAGATCACCAGCAACCCCATGAAGTAAGTCGCCCACAAAGCGAGCGTGCCGAAGCGATAGCTTTCGGTGAACAACAAGCGCAGCGGTGCTTTTTGCTGAACCTGCGGTTCGGCGATGACGAATTTCGTCGCTGCGCTGAACGTGCCGCCCAGCTTGTTCAGCACCTTGGCAATCTGGCTGGCGGGCGCGTTGCGTGCAGCGAGAAAACGCGCCGACTCAGGCAGCAACAGCCACATCAAGGGCAGCAGCAACATCGGCAGAATCCCGCCGGCGAGCAACACCGACTGCCAGCCGTGATGGGGAATCAACCACGCGGCGAGAAATCCGCCCAGCCCCGACCCCATGTTGAACCCGGTGAACATGATCGTGATGAACAGTGACCGATTGCGTTCCGGCAAATACTCGGACAGCAGTGTGGTGGTGTTGGGCAACGCTGCGCCCAGCGCCACACCGGTCAGCAGACGCAAGGCAGCCAGCTCGTAGGGATTGCGCGCAAAGGCGCAGGCCAGGCTCAGCACGCTGAAGCCAGTCACTGCCGTCAGTAGCACCTTTTTGCGGCCGATTCGGTCGGCGTAAGGGCCAGCGGTCAGCGCGCCGATCGCCAGCCCAACCATGCCCGCGCTCATCACCGGGCCAAACGCCGCTTTCGAAAGCCCCCACTCTTGAATCAGCGAGGGGGCAATAAACCCCATCACCGCGACGTCGAAGCCATCGAAAAGCACTATGAAAAAACATAAACCCATAATCAGCCACTGGTACGGCACCACTTTTCGATTGTCGATCCACGCTTTGATATCGACCGTTTCACTACTCATGCTGTCACCTTCTTATTTTTGTAGAAGTCCCGACGGACAAGGCCTGTAAGTAGACCGTCCACGCTGAACGATGGAGGTGACTGTAAAGCCGCAGGTATACCGCCCGCCTCTGGGAAATCCTTAAGCAGGTATCGGTTTTTCTTATCGGGGATCAACAAAGATAAACAGAGCGTGGTAGAGCAAGGGTTGATGACCGTGGCGCGAGCGGCCGCTAGAGGATGACAAAATACCAACAGCCCTTATGTAACCCGAAAACACGCCGATACCGTGCTGCAGCACGGAAGCACCGCAGCAGCACTGACTCCCTAGAAGGAAGGAACCCGATCAATGTTGGAACACCTCTGGCGCAGCATCCACTCCCCGGACTACTTCCCCAACGTACTGGAGTGGATGCTCCATATTCTCCTCAGCCCGTTCATGGTGATCATGTGCCTGATGGTCGGGGCGCTGGCCGGCAAATGGTGGAGAGCACTGCCCTACGGCAGTCTGACTTGTTATGTGGTCTTTCTGAGCCGGTCTTCTTTCTATCGGTGGGATAGCATTTTCCCCTTAGCCGGCCTGCCTGCGCTGGCGATAGATGGCGCACTGCTTGCGCTGCTCGGCTTTTATTTGAAAGGCGTACTCAGAACCCGCGCAGAAGCAAAACCCGAAGGCCATTGGCTGCGCAGGCTTTATCAAGGCCTTAAGGTCGTTATGCTGACAATCATGGTGATGTTCTGGGCAGTCGTCGTGCTGTTTGTCGTGGTCTTCACTGTCTCGATCGCTACCCAACCGTCATTGGCGCACTGAGCAGCCTTCTGCTGGCCAGGGTCTGTACGAAAAAGTGCCCGCTGGCTAGCGTTCAAATCGTCCAGACGCTGGATGCATTCTTTCACTCGCGGCCCCTACCGGGTGACGCCATTCGCACCAATGCGAACGCTGAACGCTTCGTATTTGCCTAAGGCCTGTCGCCTGAGTAGAATGAGATTAATTATCAATCATGTACTTTCCGGGGATTCGATGCGCAGCGATGAAACGCTAGGTACTGCAGATCTGGGGCTGCTCTATCGCACCCACCATTCGTGGTTGCACGGCTGGCTGATCCGACGCATTGGATGTCGCGATAACGCAGCAGATTTGGCGCAGGACACCTTCGTGCGTCTGCTCAAATCCCGTCAGTCCAGCCCCTTGCGCGAACCACGTGCCTATTTGAGCAGTATCGCCCGCGGACTGATGATTGATCAGTATCGTCGTCGCGAACTCGAGCGTGCCTACCTGGAAAGCGTCACGTTGCTGCCTCAACACGAAGTTCCCTCGGAAGAAAGCCGGTTGCTGATTCTTGATGCGCTGGAGCGCATAGACCGCATGCTCAGTATGCTTAAACCAAGGGTTCGACAGGCGTTTTTATTCGCCCGACTCGACGGTCTGACGTGCGCGCAAATAGCCGAAAAGCTGGGTGTTTCCCGCGCGACGATTGAGCGCGACCTGGCCACGGCCCTGCAACACTGCTATCGCTTGCGTTATGTCGAGGCCTGAGCCGCAGGCGCTGGATCCGGCCATTGTTGAGCAGGCGATCCAATGGCTGGTGCGTCTTCGCTTCAATCAAGCGGACGAACAAACACAGCACTCTTTTGAGTACTGGCTGCAGCAGCGCCCAGAGCACGTGTTGGCGTGGCAGCGTGTGGAAACGCTTGGGGATGAATTTGCCGGCGTACCCGCTCAACTGGCGCGCCGAACCCTTGATGGCAGCCATCAGGGAATGCGGCGGCGGGACAGCCTGAAGCTACTGGGCATATTGGCCACCGTTGGCACGGCAGCCTGGCTTGGCCGGGATTACACACCCGTACCTGCCATGCTTGCGCAGCAACGCAGCAGCACCGGCGAGCAACGTCGCTTCCAATTCGATGATGGCAGCCTTATCCAGCTCAATAGCGATAGCGCCATCGACAGCGATTTCGACGCCAAGCGACGCCTGATCATCCTGCGACGGGGTGAAATCATCGTGAATGTCGGCGCCGATCAACACTCGCCGCAAGCGCGACCGTTCTGGGTGCAATCACGCGACGGGATCATGCGCGCCCAGAGTTCCCGCTTTCTGGCACGCGAGCTTGACGAAAGCACGCTGGTCGCGGCTAAGGAAGGATCAGTCACGGTGTTCCCCGGCTCCACTCAAAGTCCTGCGAGCCGCAGCGTCCAGGCAGGCAATCAGCTGCTGTTCACATCAAGTGGCGTCCAAACGTTCAGCGACAACGGCCTCGATCTGTGGAGCTGGGGTGACGGGGTGATCACTGCGCGCCATATGCGCCTCAGTGATTTCATCGTGGAGTTGTCGCGTTATCGCCCCGGGGTATTGCGCTGCGCCGAAGAGGTTGCGGATCGCCGCGTTTCCGGCACCTTCCAGCTCGCCGACAACGATCAGGTCCTGGCATTGATCGCGCAGTCACTGCGTTTGCACATCGATTACCGAACCCGTTATTGGGTAACCGTGACCGCTGCTACCTGAGCCCATCAAAACTACCTGAAAAATAATGAGGTGGTTTCTCATTATCGTTCGACCTCTAAGGAAGGCCGGAATACAGGCCAGTCTGTCGATGTCCTTTCTTGGAGCGAGAAAATGAGTTCGTCCCCGGTTTCACAGCGCCATCCATTGAATCGTGCCTTGCAGGGTGCGATGTTGGGTTTGATCGTCAGCAGCTACGCATTGCCATCACTGGCGCAAACGTCGAGCGCTGACCACAGCAATCAAATCAAGCAGTGGAACATCGCTGCCGGCCCACTGGCGCCGGCGCTTGATCGCTTTGCGCGCGAGGCCGGTATCAGTCTTTCCTTCGACGCGTCGAGTGTTGCGGACCGCACCACCGCTGGCGTGAATGGCTCGCTCGATACGTCGGCAGCGCTGTCATCGTTGCTGCAGGGCAGCCAATTGCAGATCGAACAGCAAGGCCCGAATGCCTACCTGTTGATCCCTCAAGCAAAGACCGCCGGCCCGCTGGAACTCGACGCAACGGATGTCGAGGACTACCGCCTTGCCCCCCTCATCATCAATGCCAAGGTCAGGGTCAGTGCCGACGACGACGCCAACTCGGTGGTCGCCAAGGAACTCTGGGTTGGCGGAAAAGTGGCAACCAGCATTCTCAACACACCGGCATCGGTATCAGTTGTTACCAACAAGGAAATGGAGCAACGCAGCGTCAGCACCACGGAAGAGGCGCTGCAATACACGCCCGGCGTGATCACTGACTTCTACGGTACGGATGACCGCAACGACTATTTCCAGATCCGCGGCTTCCAGGCCACCACTTACCGTGACGGCTTGACCCTGAGTTCGATGCGCGGCGTACGCGAAGATCCATTCGCTTATGAGCGCATCGAGATTCTGCGCGGCGCCAACTCCACCCTGTTTGGCCCCGCGGATCCGGGCGGTTCGGTGAATTTCGTGACCAAGCAGCCGCGCTTCGAGCAGTTTGGCCAAGGCTATGTGACCTACGGATCCTTTGACCATGTCGAGACAGGTATCGACGTGGGGGATGCGCTGAACGACGAGAAAACCTTGGCCGGCCGCTTTACTGCCAAGGGCCAAAACAGCGACCGCGAGTACGATCACTCGCAGGACGATAACCAGTTGTTTATGGGTGGCCTGACCTGGGCACCGACGGATTACACGTCGGCGACGATGATTCTGGACTACCTGAAAACCGAAAGTTCGCCCAACAGCGGTGGCTATCCACTGGACAAGGAATACGACCGCAAGAAGTTTTATGGCGAGCCCAGCTACAACTTTCACGATGTCGAGCGCACCAGTCTCAGCGGTAACGTCACCCATGACTTCGACAACGGCTTCGTACTGCGCAGCAATCTGCGTTACAGCAAGTTGACCGATGATTTTGGCTACGTTTACCTCAGCGACAGCGCCACACGTGTCGGTACTACCGTTGACCGTTATCAGTTTGGAACGGACACCGAAGCCGACCAGTTCAACGGCAATCTGATGCTGCAATACGATGCCCGCTTCGAGAACATCGACAGCAGCAGCCTGGTGGGTGTGGAGTACCTTGATTCGACCACCAAGGAAAGCTCGGTCTACGCCCCGACGACCTCGATTGACATTGCAAACCCCGTGTTTACAGGCGTTTCACGCTCAATCGCGCCATATGCCGTCAACAAGCGAGACGCGACCACCAAGGCCGTATTCCTTCAGCAGAACCTGTCGTTCTACGAGCGTTTCATCGTCACCGGCGGTGTGCGCAACGACTCGATGGACCTGACCAGCAAAGGTTTGCAATCCACAGAGAAAGACACTTTCTCCGAAACCTCCTACCGAGGTGCGTTGACCTATATCGTCAACGACGAGGTGTCCACTTATATCAGCATGGTGGAATCGGTCTCGCCGCCGCAGGTTGGCGTCACACCGCAGACGGGCCGGCAGTACGAAGTGGGCGTGAAGTATGCGCCGATGGGGATGGATGCACTGTTCTCCGCAGCCGTTTATGACCTGACTCAGGAAAACGTCACCATCGCTGTGGTGCTGCCGAGCGGCATCATTGAGCAACAGACCGTGGGCGAGTCGCGGGCGCGTGGCCTCGACCTGGAGGCGAAAGCGCAGGTGACGCAGAACCTCAGCCTGATCGGTGGTTATTCCTATATGGAGTCCGAGGTACAGCGCGGTTCGTTGTACGACGGCAGTTCCCTGAAGGGTAATGAGTTCGCCACGGCACCCAAGCATTCCGCTTCGCTCTGGAGTTACTACGACGTGCCAAGCACTGATGTCAGCGTTGGCTTGGGTGCGCGCTACGTCGGCTCTTACTACTTCGATGCCGCCAACTCCGGCAAAAGCGATGGCACCACGCTGTTCGACGCCGCGTTCAACTACAAGATCGCCAAGGGCACCGACCTTGCGGTGAACGTCAGCAACCTGCTGGATGAGCAGCACGTGGTCGGTTCCGGCACGGCGAACTTCTACAACCCGGGTCGCGAGATTACCGCCAAGGTGAGTTACAAGTGGTAAGCAGGCGTGTAGGCGTTTTTCCTGTATAGGAAGCGGTGCCCGCTTAATCGCGGGCACCAGAAAATCTCGTATGCATGGCCATTTGCGACTGTCTTGGTAGTGATCAACCGGTCACCGGAATCACCGCTCGTCGCCTCATGAAGGCATGTAACCGCAATGCTCGGGAATGCAGTCATCGATTGAGTCGCAATGCGTGACAAAATCGTTCGACCTGTACAACCAATTTACAACTCGTTGATATTCATAGCATTTCTATTTTTTCAGTGCTTGGGCCTGAAAGTTTTCCACCCATTGAAATTCTCAGCTTGTCATCGCTTACGATAAAATTTGTTTCACTTGATTTCTGAAAACGGACGATGTTTTTCCTGGCCAACTGCGAATTCCTACTACCTTCAAATGGGCTTGTTTTTGCGCTTTAGGCTTAGCGCATTCCTACTATGAAGGAGCGTAGAAGATGGTCTTGGGAATTCACTCGACAGTGCAACGTCAATCCGGAGGGGAATGGCGTTCCTTGAAACTGGCTGGCGCCGCTTTTTCGTTGGTGGCAGCTATTGGATTGGCTTCACAAGCCTTCGCGGCTGACGCGGAAAAGCCAAAGCCTGCGTCGGAAGCCACCAAGGCGGCGAACAATGCGTTGCTCAATGAGCTGCCGTTCAATGACAAGACCTCGTTTGAACTGGCGCACAAAGGCTTTATTGCGCCGTTGCCATCGACAGTCATCAAAGGCGGTTCGGGCAATGTCATTTGGGACCCCGCCAAGTATGCCTTTATCAAAGAAGGTGAGGCTGCACCGGACACCACCAACCCCAGCCTGTGGCGTCAGTCTCAACTGATCAATATTTCTGGTTTGTTCGAAGTCACCGATGGCATCTATCAGGTGCGTAACTACGATCTTTCGAACATGACCATCGTTGAGGGAAAGGACGGCATCACCATCTTTGACCCATTGATTTCCACCGAAACCGCGAAGGCAGCCCTCGATCTTTACTATCAGCACCGGCCGAAAAAACCCGTGGTAGCGGTGATCTATACCCACAGCCACGTCGATCACTATGGCGGCGTACGTGGGGTGATCAACGAGGACGACGTGAAGGCCGGAAAGGTCAAGGTTTACGCTCCTCTGGGCTTCGTCGAGCACGCAGTAGCCGAAAACGTCATGGCCGGCACCGCCATGAGCCGCCGGGCCAGCTACATGTACGGCAACCTGCTACCTCCTTCGGCGACTGGTCAGTTGGGCGCAGGCCTGGGCACCACCACGTCGGCCGGCACCGTGACACTGATACCGCCGACCGACATCATCAAGACCACCGGTGAAACCCACGTCATCGACGGCCTGACCTATCAATTCCTGTATGCGCCCGGCAGTGAAGCACCGGCGGAAATGCTCTATTACATCAAGGAGAAAAAGGCGCTCAACACCGCCGAGGACTCCACCCATACCCTGCACAACACCTACTCGCTGCGCGGCGCAAAAATTCGCGAACCGCTTCCATGGTCCAAGTACCTCAACGAAGCGCTGAAACTGTGGGGTGACGATGTCCAGGTGATGTACGCCATGCACCACTGGCCAGTCTGGGGCAACAAGGAAGTGCGTGAGCAACTGTCTTCCCAGCGCGACATGTACCGCTACATCAACGATGAAACCCTGCGGATGATCAACAAGGGTTACACGATGGTGGAGATCGCCGAGCAGTTCAAACTGCCCAAGGCGATCGCCAACAAGTTCTCCAACCGTGGTTATTACGGTTCGGTGAACCATAACGTCAAGGCCACCTACGTGCTGTACCTGGGCTGGTTTACCGGCAACCCGGCCACATTGAATGAATTGCCGCCGGAGGAAGGCGCCAAGCATTACGTGGAAATGATGGGCGGCGAAGACGCCGTACTCAAGAAGGCCAAGGAGTACATGGACAAAGGCGAATTCCGCTGGGTCGCCGAAGTGGTCAATCATGTGGTGTTTGCCAACCCGAGCAACCAAGCGGCGAAAAACCTGCAAGCCGATGCGCTTGAGCAATTGGGTTACCAGGCCGAAAGCGGCCCATGGCGCAATTTCTACCTCACCGGTGCACAGGAGCTGCGCGATGGCGTGAGGAAACTGCCTACTCCGGACACGGCCAGTCCGGACACTGTTCGCGCAATGGATCTCGATCTGTTCTTCGATTTCCTGGCCATGCGCCTCAATGGTCCGAAAGCGGATGGCAAGCGTTTGTCGCTCAACTTCGATTTCACTGACCTGAAGCAAAAATACTCGGTGGAAATGGAGAACGGCGTTCTCAACCACACTGAAGGCGTTGAAGGCAAAGACGCTGATGCCAAAGTGACCCTGACTCGCGACACCCTGAACAAAATCGTGCTGAAAGAAACCACTTTGAAGGACGCCTTGGCCAAGGGTGATATCAAAGTCGACGGCACGCAGGGCAAGCTCGAAGAGTTGGTGTCGTACATGGATGACTTCGATTTCTGGTTCAACATCGTCACGCCGTAACGACCGAGTCAGTTGATGTCGGTCTGCGGTAGCGGTTCAAAACGCCGCCGCAGACCAGCGTCACACCAGTATTTCGACAATGGAGCGTTCTCATGCAATTCAAGACACTCGCTGTACCGTTGTGTGTGCTGTCTCTGGCCCTTTCCGGCTGTGCCAGCAAGTACGTCGACCCCGAGCAGTACTCCGGATTTCTCGGCGATTACAGCGTCCTGAAAGAGGAGAAATCTCCTTCGGGTGCAGCCGTCATGCGCTGGATTGATCCGAAAGTCGATGTCAGCAAATTCACCAGCGTTTACGTCGAACCCAGTCAGCTCTTTCCCAAGCCGCAACCTACCGCGAAAATTCCGCAAAAAACCCTCAATGGCATCACTCAGTACTACGACCAGACCTTGAAGAATGCCTTTTCCAGTGCGCTTCCGCTCGCCAACGGCCCAGGGCCGGGCGTGCTGGTGGTACGTCCGGCAATCACCGCGGCCAGTGCCAAGACCAAGGGGTTGCGTCCGTATGAAGTCATCCCGATTGCACTGGTGGCCGCTGGCGTCAGTGCCGCCACCGGCATTCGTGATCAGGACACCAGCCTGGCGACCGAAGCCGCATTTCTCGATGGAAGTGACAACAAACTGGTCGCCGAAGTGGTGCGCAAGGGCGCTGGCGCAGATCTCGACAATTCCGCGCAGGTTCTGCAGGCCAATGACTTCAAAGCGGTGCTCGATGTCTGGGCGCGGGACATGGTCAAGTCTTATGAGCAACTGAAGAAATAGCGCCGCCACCTGACATGAACCTGCCGAGGTTAGTGGTACGCGAAACGGCTGCTCCCCTCAAGCAGCCGCATTCGCCTCGACAAGATGAACCTCCGTTGCATTGCGCCCCGCCATCCACGCCAACACCGATGCGACAACCAACACCGCGGCACTAAGCTCGAACGTAGCTTTATAACCACTCAAATCAAAAGCCAGACCACCAATGATTGCGCCGCCGGCGATCGCCAGTTGAACAATCGCCACGAGCAAGCCACCTCCAGCCTCCGCATCATCCGGCAGCGTCTGCGCCAGCCACGTCCACCAGCCGACCGGCGCGGCCGTCGCAACCAGTCCCCAGAGGCCGAGCAACACGGCGGTCAGCACAGGTGATTTGCCGAAGCTGACCAACGCCAGCGCGATGGCCGCCATGATCAGCGGGATGACGGTCAACGTGCGGTAGAGGCCGCGGCCCATAAACCGTTCGATCAGAAATGTGCCGATAAAGCCGGCCAGTCCCAACCCCAGCAGCATCAAGGACAACGTTGAAACACTGACGCCCGTCACGCCTTCAAGGAAGGGCCGCAGGTAGGTGAACAGCATGAACTGGCCCATGAAAAAGACGCTGACGGCGACCATACCCAAGGCCACTGGCAATTGCTTCATCAGGCGTAGAACGTTGCCGCTACCGGCCTGGCGCTCGACCTTGAACGACGGAAGGCTGATCAGCAGCCAGACAGCGGCCAGCACCGCGACCGGAACCACACAGAAGAATGCCCCGCGCCAGCCAATCAGCGAGCCAAGAAAGCTGCCCGCCGGAGCGGCGATTACGGTGGCCAGCGCGTTACCGCCATTGACGATGGCCAGCGCTCGCGAAACCTGTTCAGGCTTCACCAGACGCATTGCAGTCGCCGCCGATAGTGACCAGAAACCACCAATCGCAATCCCGATCAACGCGCGCCCTAACATGAAAGACGGGTAGCCCGGCGCGACCGCGACCACCGTGCCGGAGACGATCATCAACAACGTCAGGCCCAGCAGCAGCTTCTTGCGCTCGACGCGAGCGGCGACCGAGGCAATCAACAGGCTGGTGATCAAGGCAAAGGCACCGGAAACGGAAATGCCCTGCCCGGCCTGGCCTTCGGTGATGTGCAGGTCGGCCGCAATCGGCGTCAGCAGGCTGACCGGCATGAATTCTGAAGCGACCAAGGCGAATGCGGCCAACGACATGGCCAGCACAGCGCTCCAGCCGCCTGTTCTTTTAGATGGATCTGTAGATGGAAACGTCATGAGAACTACCTGTGGTGCGAAAAACCTGTGGATGTGATGCGCAGGGGCAAGCAGTCTGTCGTCCCTTCCGGACACTGCCCCCGTAACAGATAGACACATTCTCCCGGTCAATCCGGCCCTTCCCTAGCGCATTCCTCTTGAATGCTTGCCTGATCCTCTGGCGATGCAGGGTGATGGATAGGAAACGTCTCGCGCGCGCATTAGAGTTCGGTCAACAGGAGTGACCCGACATGATCCCTACCCCTCTGCCCCAGGAATCGCCTTTGGCATTGCACATTGACCCGCGCGTGAGCGCACCGGGTGACTTCGCCACGGCCATACCCGGGCTGTCGCTGTTTCGTCGCGACCAACCGGCGCCGCCCGTGGTGTGCATGATCGAACCGAGCCTGATTCTGGTGGGGCGCGGCGAAAAGCGCTTGTGGGTCGGCGGTGAAGGCTACAGCTATGACCCGTCACGGTTTCTGGTGACCTCTCTGGATCTGCCCGCCAACTCCGAAGTGATGCTCGCCAGTCCCCAGCAGCCCTGTGTCGGCCTCGTGCTGAAACTGGATGTGAGCATGCTCGCCGAGGTCATCACCAAGAGCGGCTTGCCGGCCAAGCGGCAGCCAGCAACGGGTACGGGCGCCGCGATTGGCAGCCTGTCGTCCGCTCTGCAGGGCGCGCTCGATCGCCTGCTGGCATTGCTCGATGAACCCGAGGCAATCCCGGTGCTGGCGCCGCTGATTCTGCGGGAAATCCACTATCGGCTGCTGCACACCGACCAAGGCGCACGGCTGCGGCAGATCACGGCCGTCGATGGTCAGGGTTATCGGATCGCCAAAGCGATTGACTGGCTCAAGCTCAACTACGCAGATGCCCTGCGCATCGACGATCTGGCCGCGCGGGTGCAGATGAGCGCGCCTACCTTTCACCATCATTTCCGTCAGCTCACCGGCATGAGCCCGCTGCAGTACCAGAAATGGCTGCGGCTCAACGAAGCGCGGCGGCTGATGCTGGTCGAGCGCCTAGACGTTTCGCGGGCGGCGTTTGCGGTCGGCTATGAAAGTCCGTCGCAGTTCAGCCGCGAATATGCCCGGCTGTTCGGCACCGCGCCGAGTCGTGACATTGCCCTTTTACGTGGGCAGCCATTCGAAGCAGAAGCCCTCGGCTCAGTAGCGAATTGAACGAAAAACGCTGATGCGCCTCGCCGCGTGTCACCGCTCATAACAATGCAAGTCAACCGATGATCAGCGGGTGAACCATGGAACTACGAATCAACCAGAAGACCTATCAGGTCGATGCCGACGCCGATACGCCCTTGCTGTGGGTGATCCGCGATGATCTGGGCATGACCGGCACCAAATACGGCTGCGGATTGGCGCAATGCGGCGCCTGTTCGGTGCTGGTGGACGGCAACGTCGTGCGCTCGTGCGTCACGCCGGTGGCGGGTGTGGTCGGCCGCGAGGTCACCACCATTGAGGCGATCGAAAGCGATGACGTGGGCAAACGGGTGGTCTCGACCTGGGTCGATCTGCAGGTCGCGCAGTGCGGCTACTGCCAGTCCGGGCAGGTGATGGCCGCCACTGCGCTGCTCAAACAAAACCCTAAACCGAGTGATGCGCAGATCGAGGCAGCGATGGTCAATCTGTGCCGCTGCGGCACTTACAACGCGATTCATGCCGCCATGCATGAACTGGCCGGCAAGGGAGACGCGTGATGAACGTTCGAATCGACCCTTCACAGCAAGCCTCGGTACTGGATCTGCACGAACCGATCAATGTTTCGCGCAGGCGTTTTCTCACCGGTACCGCCGTCGGCGCGCTGGTCCTCGGCTTCGGTCTGCCGCTGGGTGCGACGCGCGTGCAAGCCGCCGTTGCAGCGGCGACGGCCGAGCGCGGCACGCAGGTCCCGGCGTTTCTCGAGATCCGCCCGGACAACCGCGTGCGCCTGCTCTGCCCGTTCATGGAGGGCGGACAAGGCACGTTCACGGCGATGGCGCAAATCGTCGGTGAAGAGCTGGATGCCGACCCGGCAACCTTCCTCGTCGAAGCCGCGCCGCCCGGCGAAGCCTATGTGGTGTTGGAAAACGGCATGCGCATCACCGGCGGCAGCATGTCGGTGCGCATGAGTTACCCGGTCATGCGCCGCCTCGGCGCCCTCGCCCGCGCCATGCTGTTGCAGGCGGGTGCGCAGCAACTTGGCGTGCCGGTGAGCGAGTTGAGCACCGAGCCCGGCAAAGTCGTGCATGCCAAGTCGGGCCGCTCGTTGGCTTACGGTGAACTGGCCGAGCGCGCAATGGATCTGCCGGTTCCCGATCCGGCCTCTGTGAAGCTGCGCGATCCGAGCCAGTTCCGCTGGATCGGCAAACCGGTGAAGCGTCTCGATGCCTACGACAAGTCCACGGGCAAGGCGCTGTACAGCATCGATCTGAAGGTCGACGACATGCTCCACGCTGCCGTGCAACATGCTCCGCGTTTGGGCATGACGGTCGGCAACCTGCGCAACGAAGACCAGGTCAAGGCAATGAAAGGCGTGCATTCCGTGCATCGTCTGCCGGGCGCCGTGGCGGTACTCGCCGAGCGCTGGTGGCACGCCAAACGTGCGGTCGAGGCGATCCAGGTCGATTGGCAAGAACCAACGGCCGACAGCAAAGTGCGGCCGATGCCCGCCGACTTTTCCAGCGATGCCTGGTTCAAGCGCCTCGCTGAAGACAAAGGCCCGGCCAAAGATGATGAAAACCAAGGCGACGTGGCTGCGATTCTCAAGGAAACCAAGACGCGGATTGACGCCACTTACCACAACCAATACCTGAACCACGGGCAGTTGGAGCCACCTTCGGCACTGGCCCGATTCAACCCGGACGGTTCGCTGGAAGTCTGGTTGCCGAATCAGGCGCCGGACATGTTCCGTGCCGACATCGCCAAGCGTACGGGCCTCGATCTTTCACGCATCACCTTGCATTCGCCGCTGCTGGGCGGGTTCTTTGGCCGGCATTTTCTCTACGACTCGGCCAGTCCCTATCCCCAGGCGATTGCGCTGGCGAAAGCGGTTGGTCGTCCGGTCAAACTGATCTGGAGTCGCGAAGAAGAGTTCCTGCGTGACGTGCTCCGCCCCGTTGCCGCAGTGAATTTCCGTGCCGCGCTGGACAACGACGGCTGGCCGCTGGCAATCGAAGCGATCAGTGCCACTGAAGGCCCGACCGAAGCCCTCGCCGGCAAGCAAGGAGAAAAACTCGATCCGACGGCGCTTGAAGGCTTGTCGGGCAAGTCCTACGCGATCGCCAACAAACGCATCGCGCAGATCTACGTCAAAGGCCCGGCGATGCTCGGTTACTGGCGTTCGGTGGGCAATTCGCTCAACGACTTCTTCTATGAATCGTTCCTTGATGAACTGGCCGACAAGGGTGGCAAAGACCCGTTCGACCTGCGCCTGCATTTGCTGCGTGACAACAAACGCCTGACCACCCTGCTGCAAGCGGTGGCTGAACTGTCCGGCGGCTGGAAGCGCGGGCCGTTTACCGCCGAGGATGGCAGCAAACGTGCGCGCGGCGTGGCCATGGCTTCGCCGTTCGGTACGGAGACGGCGGTGATCGCCGAGGTGTCCATCGAGAACGGTCAGGTCAAGGTGCACGACATCTGGCAGGCGATTGACCCGGGCAGCATCGTCAATCCGGCGATCGTCGAGGCGCAGGTCAATGGCGCCGTGGCGCTGGGACTGTCGCAAACCCTGGTGGAAGAAGCCGTGTGGATTGATGGCAAACCCCGGGCGCGCAACTACGACTTGTATCCGATCCTGCCGCCTGCGCGGATGGCTCGGGTCCATGTGCGTGTGGTCGAGAGTGGCGAAAAAATGGGTGGCATCGGTGAACCGCCGCTGCCTGCGGTCGCGCCCGCCGTCGCTAACGCAGTGGCGGCGCTAACCGGTCAGCGGGTGCGTAGCCTGCCCATGAGCCGACACACCTTCACTTGACCAGCGCCGGAGCGTCCATGAATAACAGCCGATTCGCAAGAACCGCTGGCTGGCTGGCAGTACCGTGCCTGGTCGCGGCAGGCCTGCTGGCCTGGTATGTCACCCGCGAGCCCGTCTCGCGCCTTGAAACCCATCAGATCGCCGTGGCCGACATCGACCCGGCGCTGGTCGCCCGTGGCGAATACGTCGCCCGGCTCAGCGATTGCGTGGCCTGTCACAGCGTGCCGGGCGGTGCGCCGTTCGCCGGCGGCCTGGAAATGGCCACACCGCTGGGCTCAATCCACGCGACCAATATCACCCCGGACACGGAAACCGGTATCGGCCACTACAGCTTGGCGGACTTCGACCGAGCGGTGCGTCATGGCGTGGCCCCCGACAGTCGCCGTTTGTACCCGGCGATGCCCTACCCGTCCTACGCCAAGCTCAGTGACGATGATGTGCGTGCGCTGTATGCGTTTTTCATGAAAGGCGTGGCGCCGGTGAAACAGGCGAACATCCCCAGCGCGATTCCGTTTCCGCTGAACCTGCGCTGGCCGATTGCACTGTGGAACGGAGTGTTTGTCGACGCCGAGCCCTACGCGGCCAAACCGTCGCAGGATGAACAATGGAACCGTGGCGCTTACCTCGTTCAGGGCGCCGGACATTGCGGCAGTTGCCATACGCCGCGTGGCTTGGCGTTCAACGAGAAGGCACTGGATGACACGGGTAAGCCGTACCTCGCCGGCGCCTTGCTCGATGGCTGGTACGCACCGAGCCTGCGCGATGATCACAACACCGGGCTGGGCCGCTGGAGTGAGGCGGAAATCGTGCAGTTCCTCAAGACCGGTCGCAATCAACACGCGGTGGTCTACGGCTCGATGACTGAGGCGTTCAATAACTCCACGCAGTTCATGAGCGATGACGATCTGACCGCGATTGCCCACTACCTGAAGTCGCTTCCCGGGGATCGCGAACGGGATGGCGCACCGTGGCAGTATCAAGCGGTTTCGGCAGCACAACGTCTCGACTCGCCCGGTGCGCATACCTACGTGGCGCGCTGTGCTTCCTGCCACGGCCTCGACGGCAAGGGGCAACCTGAATGGATGCCGCCGCTGGCCGGCGCGACTTCTGCACTGGCCAAGGAAAGCGCCTCGGCGATCAACATCACCCTCAATGGATCGCAACGTGTGGTCGCGGCTGGCGTGCCGGATGCCTATCGCATGCCGGCCTTCCGCGAGCAGCTGTCAGATCAGCAGATCGCCGACGTGCTGACCTTCATGCGCAGCACTTGGGGCAATCAGGCCAGTGCAGTTGATGCGCAGACGGTGGGCAAACTGCGGGAACACACCGATCCGGCCAGCAGCAGCCCGATCATCCTGCAGATGCGCTAGAGGAGAGACGGATGGAAAGCATCGACTTGCTGGTCCTGCGCACGGCGCGGGACTGGCTGGCCGCTGGCGAGCGTGTATTGCTCGCCACGGTGGCGCGCACCTGGGGTTCGTCACCACGGCCGACGGGATCGATGATGGCTTTGCGTGACGACGGTCGCGTGGTGGGCAGTGTGTCCGGCGGCTGCATTGAGGATGATCTGATCCATCGCTACACCACGGCCCATGGCGGAAGCGCTTTTAGCGACAGCGCACCGCAAGTGGTGCGCTATGGCGTCAGCGCCGATGAGGCACATCGCTTCGGCCTGCCCTGCGGCGGCACGCTTGAACTGATTCTTGAGTTCAACCCGGCGTGGCCGTCGCTTGATGAACTGCTTACGCAACTGGACGCCGGGCAACTGGTTCGCCGTCGTCTGGCGTTGGAGTCGGGTCAGGTCATGCTCGAACCCACAGCGACGCCGGAACAATTCAGCTTCGATGGCGCGCAGATGCTCAACACCTTGGGGCCAGGCTATCGGATGCTGATGATCGGTGCCGGCGCGCTGGCCGAGTATCTGGCGACCATGGCCTTGTTCAACGGTTTCAAGGTGGCGGTGTGCGATCCGCGTCCCGAGTACATCGAGACCTGGGCGGTAGACGGTGTGGAGCGGATTGTCGGCATGCCGGATGACGTGGTGCGCGACTTCGCGGTCGATCTGCGCACCTGCATCGTCGCCTTGAGTCATGACCCCAAACTCGACGATCTGGCCCTGCTCGAAGCGCTCCACGGCCCGGCGTTCTACATCGGTGCAATCGGCTCGCGGCGCAACAGCCAACTGCGCCGCGAACGCCTGATCGAGCATTTTGGCGAGACCGAAGCGTCGCTTGAGCGCCTGCACGGGCCGATCGGCCTGTATATCGGCAGCAAGACGCCGGCGGAAATCGCCGTGAGCGTGATGGCCGAGATTCTTGCGGCGAAGAATGGCGCCAATCTGCCGAAAGCGTTTTCAATTGCCAGGGCCAAAGCGCTCGCAGAATGAGTCGCGCGGCTAGCCTGCGTCGTCTTTATTGGCCGGCAACGAAACGACGTGGTGTTATCAGGTGACGATTTCGGCTATTGATGAGTTATCTGCAAAAACCAGCTCACTGTGCTCTTCGAAAAGTCATAGAACCCCTTCCGGCAAGAAGGGTCTGCTCTCCTATGACCTCTCAGGAATACGTCCCATGTCCGCGCAACGCAACCTTGTCATCCTCGCTCGGGGAGGCTACGCCGCCCGAGGAATGCTGTATCTGATCATCGGTATCTTTGCGTTACTGGCGGCCCAGGATTCAACCAGACCGAAGGACAGTCACAAGAGTCTGGAAGCCTTGCTGGGCCAGCCATTCGGCTATTTTCTGGTTGGACTTGTCGTGGCGGGACTGCTCGCATTTGCCGCTTGGCGTGTCCTGCAGGCAACGCGTGATGTCGATCATCACGGCACAAAATTCAAAGGCCTGGTGATTCGCACAGGGCTGTTTGTCGGAGGCTTGGTCAACGCTGCTCTGGCGTTTTTTGCACTGGGCCTGCTCATCAGCGGGATTAAAAGCTCGGGCGATTCCGCAGGACAGACCAAAGACTGGCTGGCGCATCTGCTGTCCTGGGAACACTCGAACTGGCTGGTGTACCTGATCGCCCTCATTCCGCTTGGGGTCGGCATCGCTCACATCTTCAAGGGCTGGAAAGCGACGTTCGAGAAGTATTTCGAGGCCGACGAGGATGTCATGCGCTACGTCCGCCCGGTATCGCGGTTTGGTCTGATCGCGCGCGGAGTGGTGTTTATCGAGATTGCATTGCTGCTGGCAGTCAGCGGTTCCACCTATCAAGCCATGGATCCACCGGGTATGAAGGAAGCGCTCGATGCGCTGCAGAATCTGCCTGCTGGCTGGCTGATTTTGATGGTGATGGCTTTGGGGCTGATTGCCTTTTCGGTCTACAGTCTGGCGGAAGCTTTCTGGCGCAAGATCAATATGGATGTGCCGGGAGTCGCGAGAACGTAGGGTATAACCCTTTGGCGATGATCACCCCGGAAAAGTCCAGACGCCGATTGCCAGACTATTGACCGAACCTTTCCCCCGAAAACGGCGTCCGAGCTAAAGCGTTAACGCTTACCGCTCACCACGAGGTTTCCGTTTGAAAGCTGCCATCGTCAGAAAATACCGTTTGATCATCAAGACTCTGGGCTACGTCGGCTGGGCGTTGTTCTGGCTGCTGCTCTGGGACATCGCCGTCACCGTCGACTTCATGCTGTTCCTCAACGCCAAGCTGAACCTGCCATTGATGCCCCTGACGTTATTGGGTTCGGCATTGATCGTGCTGATCAGTTTCCGCAACAGCAGCGCTTACAACCGCTGGTGGGAAGCACGCACGTTGTGGGGTTCGATGATCAACAATTCGCGCAGCTTCGCTCGCCAGGTGCTGACGCTGCTGGATGATCCCGATGGCGAGGTCAATCCGGTCAAGTCGACCCTGTTGCGCCGCCACGTCGCCTATGTGAATTGCCTCGCGGCGCATCTGCAAGGCCAGCCTTGCCCTGAGGAAGTCCGCGCGTTCATTCCCGCCAATGAATTCGCCCGCAGTGGCACGACCAACAACTTCGCCAATGACATCCTCACCGGTTCGGCGACTTTGCTCGCGCGGGAATACAAGGCCGGGCGCCTTGACAGCATTCGCCTGGCGCGGCTGGAGTCGACGCTGGTGGATCTGTCCAACAGCCAGGGTGGCATGGAGCGGATTGCCAATACGCCGCTGCCCTACCCTTATGTGTATTTCCCACGGCTGTTTATTTCGCTGTTCTGCCTGATCGTGCCCGTCGGGCTGGTTGAATCGTTGGGCTGGTTCACGCCGTTGGCCTCGACCGTGGTCGGTTTCATGCTGCTGGCCATCGAACGCATTGGCACCGATCTGCAAAGCCCGTTTCGCCACAGCGAACACCAGATTCAGATGGAAGCCCTGTGCGAAACCATCGAGAAAAACCTGCAATCGATGCAGCGTGATTCCTTGGGCGATGTGCGCCGGCTTGAAGAGAACGCTTGAAGATGTCGGGAGCCGTCAGCATGTCTGGCGGCTCCCGAAGGAGTCAGAACGCCGGCACAACATCACCGTGATAACGCTCAAGAATGAACTGCTTCACTTGTGGTGAATTGAGCAGTGCGCCGAGTTTCTGCACCGCCGGGGCGTTGGCCTTGTCGCGACGCACGTACAGGTAATTGGCGTACGGCGACTCCGAACTTTCGATAAACAGCGCGTCTTTGTGCGGCACCAGTTTGGCTTCCAGCGCGTAGTTGGCGTTGATCAACGCCATGTCTACCTGATTCAACACCCGCGGCAGCATGGCCGCTTCGAGTTCCTGAAACTTCAGATGCTTGGGATTGCTGACGATGTCCAGGCGCGTGGCCATGATGTTGTCGGGATCCTTCAGGGTGATCAGGCCTTGTTTGGCAATCAGCAGCAGCGCACGGCCGGAGTTGGTCGGGTCGTTGGGAATGGCAATGGTCGCGCCATCCTTGAGTTCGCTGATGGATTTGATCTTCTTCGAATAGGCACCGAAGGGTTCGATGTGCACGGCGACGATCGGCACTTGATCGCTGCTCGGGCGGTCTTTTTTGTAGGCCTCGTAATACGGTTTGCTCTGGAAGTAATTGGCGTCGAGCAAGCCTTCATCGGTCTGCCGGTCGGGCTGGATGTAGTCAGAGAACACTTTGACGTCCAGCGTCACCCCTTCCTTGGCCAGCTCCGGTTTCAAAAACTCGAGGATCTCGGCATGGGGCACAGGCACCACGGCGATTTTCAGGGTTTCGGCATAGGCATTGCCCATGGCGGCGACCAGCAGTGCTACGGAGAGCGCGACGCGTTTCACGATAGTTTTCCTTCGAAGCGTTTCAGGGAGAAAGATGAAAGGTCCAGGTCGCTTGAGCCGCGCATGCACCACTGGGCAAACGCCTCGCCGAGCGCGGCGGAATGCTTGAAACCGTGCCCGGAGCAGGCCGAGACGAACAGGGTGTGTTGCAGCGACGGATGCTCGTCGATGATGAAATGGCGATCCGGTGTCACGGTGTAGGCGCAAACCGCCGACTTGAGGACTTTCGAGGTCACGCCGGCGATGCGGTTGTGCACCTGGTGCTCGTACATATCCTGCGCTTCGGCGGCTGAAACCGTACGGTCGATGGCCTGCGCGGACGTTGAGGTGTGGTACTGCGCGGTGGCGATTTTCATGCTGCTTTCGCCGGGTAGCGCGGGAAAGCCATAGTTGATTTTGTCGTCGCCGCGACCGTGGGTGAAGATGAACGTCGGTGAGTGGCCGACCAGTCCGGCGTTCTCTTCCAGTTCGAACCAGAACAGCTTTTGTCGGTAAACGCTGAGCAGATTCTCATACGGCTCACCGAGCCACTCGTCGTTCCAGTTGCCTGCGCTGATCACCAGCTTATTGGCAAACAGCGTGCGCCGGTCCGTGGTTACCGTGACACCCTCCTCGTTCGAGCTGATCCCGGTGACGGTCTCGCCTTTGTGGAGCGTCGCACCGTGTTGCTCGGCCAGTTTGAGCTGCACATCGATGCAGCGCTCCGGACGCACAAAGCCGCCACCCGGTTCGAAATAGCCGATGGCCGAATCGTGCACGTTGGCGAATTGCGGGAAGCGCTGGCGAATCTGTTCGGCGGACAGGACTTCGTGCTCGATGCCGTAGGTCTGCGCGAGGCCGATGGTTCGCAAGGTGAAGTCGGTCTGATCTTCTGGATCGAATTCGGCGCTCGACGTCAGCACCAACAGCCCGGATTGCTCGAACAAAGATTCGCCGGTCAGCGCCTCGAGTTCACGCCAGATGCGATGAGAATTGCGCACGATCGGCACGTATTGCGCGCCTTCTCCGACCGAAAGCCGAGTGATTCGAGTATCGCCGTGGCTGGAACCGAGGTTATGCGGTGGATGATGACGATCAATACCGACAACGTTCACTCCTGCTTTCGCCAACTGGTAAACCGTCGCCGCGCCCATCGCGCCCAAGCCCAGAACCACCACCTCACACCGCTCGGACATAAATAGCCACCTATCAAAAAGGCGCCAGTTGAGCGGTAAACCGTGGCGAATTCCAAGATTAAAAAAGCATATCCATATAGCTCGATGCGTGCGTCGACCGCTCTGGAACGGGCTGGCTGGCGGTTATTCGTCGCATTTACAACCCGGTGAAAATGAATTACGCCTGAGGGCGCGGCATCCGACATCTGTCACAACTCACAATCAATCTGACAGAACAGCGATTTTTGTGCGCATTTCGACAGACATTTCCGCATCTCAGTCCTCTGCAGGCGCGAGCCGAAACCTCGAACTACGCTTCACGTTGAAATTTGTGATTTAACTAGGTAGTTACCTAACTATATAATGCGCGCCTCATTTCAACGGGACACTCAACGTGAAGCAGAGTCAACGCCTCTCGGGCATATCAAAATTCATTCTGATCGGGCTGGGCGTCGTCATCGCCCTGCTCGGCTTGGCGCTGGCTGCGGGCGGCGTGAAGTTGGTCAGCCTGGGAGGCTCGTGGTACTTCCTGGTGGGTGGCTTGGTCATGGCCGTTTCCGGTCTGCTGATCGCGCGCTTCAAGCTGGCCGGTGCGTGGCTGTTCGCCGCGTTCCTGGTGGGCACCGCGATCTGGGCGGTGAGCGATGCCGGTCTGGTGTTCTGGCCGGTGTTCTCGCGCCTGTTCATGTTCAGTGTGATCGGCCTGGTCGTGGCGCTGGTTTATCCGCAGCTCAAGCGTGCCAACGGTGGCGTTGCCGGTCGCGGCGCTTACGCTGTGGCGGCGGTGCTGGCAGTCGGCGTGGTTGTAGCGGCCGGCAATATGTTTGTCGCCCATCCAACCGTGGCGGCAACCGGCACTGGCCCGGGCCTGACCCCGGTCGAGCCGGACAAGGCGCAAAAGGACTGGGCGCACTACGGTAATACCGAAGGTGGCAGTCGCTTCGCTGCGCTGGACCAGATCAACCGCACCAACGTCGACAAGCTGAAAGTCGCGTGGACCTACCACACCGGTGACGTCGCCGAGAGCGATGGCAACGGTGCTGAAGACCAGCTCACCCCGCTGCAGGTTGGCAACAAGGTGTTCATCTGCACCCCGCACAACAACCTGATTGCGCTGGATGCCGACACCGGTAAAGAGCTGTGGAAGAACGCGATCAACGCTCAGTCGAAAGTCTGGCAGCGCTGCCGTGGCATGGCCTATTTCGACGCCACCAAAGCGATTGCTCAGCCGAGCAACTCGTCGATCATCGAAGCCAAGCCTGCGCCGGCCGCCAATTGCCAGCGTCGTCTGCTGACCAACACCATTGATGCCCGTCTGATCGCAGTCGATGCGGACACCGGCGAGTTCTGCCAGGGTTTCGGCAACAACGGTCAGGTAGATCTGAAGGCTGGTCTGGGTAATGTCCCGGACAGCTACTACCAGTTGTCCTCCGCTCCGCTGATGGCCGGCACCACCGTGGTGGTTGGCGGTCGCGTAGCTGACAACGTGCAGACCGACATGCCCGGCGGCGTGATCCGTGGTTTCGACGTGATCACCGGCGCCATGCGTTGGGCCTTCGACCCGGGCAACCCGCAGGATAAAAACGCACCAGCCGACGGCAGCACCTACGTGCGCAGCACGCCGAACAGCTGGGCGCCGATGACCTACGATCCGGCAACCAACACCGTGTTCCTGCCAATGGGCAGTTCGTCGACCGACATCTATGGTGTCGAGCGCAGCAAACTCGATCACACCTACGGTGCTTCGATCCTCGCGCTGGACGCCACCAGCGGTGACGAGCGTTGGGTATTCCAGACCGTGCACAACGATCTCTGGGACTTCGACCTGCCGATGCAGCCGAGCCTGATCGACTTCACCAAGGACGGCAAAACCGTACCGGCGCTGGTCATCGGCACCAAGGCCGGGCAGATCTACGTGCTCGACCGCGCCACCGGCAAACCACTGACTGACGTTAAAGAAGTACCGGTCAAAGCGGCGAACATCCCCAACGAACCGTACTCGCCTACTCAGCCAAAATCGGTGGGCATGCCAGAAATCGGTGCTCAGCACCTGACTGAATCGGACATGTGGGGCGCTACTCCGTACGATCAGCTGCTCTGCCGCATCGACTTCAAAGGCATGCGCTACGACGGTCTGTACACCGCGCCGGGCATGGACAAATCGCTGAGCTTCCCGGGTTCGCTGGGCGGCATGAACTGGGGCAGCATCTCCACTGACCCGGTACACGGTTTCATCTTCGTCAACGACATGCGTCTGGGTCTGTGGATTCAGATGATTCCGTCACAGAACAAAGGCCAGGCCGCTGGCGGTGGCGAAGCGCTGAACACCGGCATGGGCGCCGTACCGCTGAAAGGCACGCCGTACGCCGTGAACAAAAACCGCTTCCTGTCGGTAGCCGGCATCCCTTGCCAGGCTCCACCGTTCGGTACGCTGACGGCGATCGACATGAAGACCCAGAAAATCGCCTGGCAGGTTCCGGTCGGCACCGTTGAAGACACCGGTCCACTGGGCACCCGCATGCACTTGCCGATCAAGATCGGTCTGCCAACCCTTGGCGGCACCCTGTCGACCCAAGGTGGTTTGATCTTCATCGCCGGCACCCAGGACTTCTACCTGCGCGCCTTCAACAGCGGCAACGGTGAAGAAGTGTGGAAAGCACGTCTGCCTGTCGGCAGCCAGGGCGGCCCGATGACCTATGTTTCGCCGAAAACCGGCAAGCAGTACATCGTCATCACCGCCGGTGGCGCGCGTCAGTCGACCGATCGCGGCGACTACGTGATGGCTTACGCCCTGCCGTAAACCACTGCGTCCACGTTAAACGCGGACGCTTGCTTTGAGCGCGGCACCTTCGGGTGCCGCGCTGCTTTCCCCCTATTGCTCAAGTTTTCTGCAGGAAGATTTACATGCTATCGGCTGTTGGTTTTTCCCGTTCCGACCTGTTCAAAGGCCTGTTGTTGGGCGTCGCGTGCACCACCACCCTCCCCGCGCTGGCCGACAACGATTCCGATCTGTTGAGCCGCAGCACCCTCACCGGTGACTGGGGTGGCTTGCGTCACCAGATGGATGAACAAGGCATCAAATTCACCGGTGATTACAGCGGTGAAATGGCTTACAACGCCGATGGTGGTTTGCATCGCTCGGCGCGCTACTCGCAGAACATCAAACTCGGCGTGCAGTTCGATCTGAGCAAACTGTACGGCGTCGACAATGCCGGCAAGGTCCAGCTGACCATCAACGACCGTCGCGGCAACAGCGCTTCGGAAGACCTCGTCGGCAACCGTCTGCCGATCCAGGAAAACTACGGTGGCCTGTACACCCGCCTGACCGAACTGAGTTACGAGCGCAGCCTGTTTACCCCGGCGCTCAACGTGAAGCTCGGTTACATGGCCATGGGCAACGACCTCGGCGGCCTCGACAGCGGCATTCTCTGCAACTTCATGAACGCCGGTTTCTGCGGCCATCCACTGAACATGTCCGGTGGCAGTGGCTGGACCAACTATCCCAATGCGCATTTGGGTGTGCGGGTGAAATACGACCTGTCGTCCTCGTGGCAACTGCGCGTGGCCGCGTTCAACGTCGACCCGGAAAGCAACGGCAACTCAAGCCGCGCCTGGCACCTTGGCCCGAAACACACCACCGGCACCGTGGTGCCGATCGAGCTGGTGTACAAGCACGCGGGCACCCTGCCCGGCGAATACAAGCTCGGCTACTACTACGACAGCTCCGACGTAAAACGCATCGGCAGTGACAAAGAAGTGTCCGGTCGCGGCGGTCATTACCTGCTGATCGATCAGGCGGTCTGGAACTCGCCAACATCCGAAGGCCGCAGCCTGCACGCCTTCGGTCAGTATTCGGCGGCCAGCGAAGCGGCTTCGCCGTTCAGCAAGTGGTACGGCACCGGCGTGGTTCTGTACAAACCGTTCGAAGGTCGCCCACGTGACACCGTTGCGCTGGGTTATGGTCGCGCCGTGCCTAACCCGCGCAGCCGTGACGTGCTGCAAGACGCCGCTTTGAACAACGGCACGGCGTTCCCGAACCTGGACAGCGCCGAGCAATTGATCGAACTCGGCTACGGTTATCAGGCCACGCCTTGGCTGACGCTGCGACCGAATGTGCAGTACATCATCGAGCCGGGCGCGTTTTCCGGGCAGGACATCGACAATGCGCTGGTGTTTGGTTTGCAGGTGAAAGCGGCGCTCTGATCTCCAAATAGCAGGCGATAAAAAACCCGGTTTGAATGCCGGGTTTTTTATTGTCTTCAAGATCACTTTTTCTTTTTCGCCGGCTTGTCAGCCTTCTTCGAATCCTTGGCCTTCTCAGGCTTGCTGTCGGCTTTCTTGGCAGACTTCTTCGGCTCGGCGTCTTTCTTCTTGTCTTTCTTGTCCTTGTCGGAGGACTTTGAAAGCGCCGAAGCCGCTGCTGATTTCTTCGCAGGTGACGACTTTTTGTCCTTCAAATCCTTGCTGGCTTTCGAAGCGTCAGCTTTGTCTTTGCTTTTCTTTTCGTCTTTAGCCACGTTGACCACCTCTCGGAGTGTGCCGGAATTGGCACATCGCCTGTGCGATTGACCACAAGCTAATCATTAGGCGAGCAGGTCCTACAGCGGTTCAGATTATTTTCAGGCGTTCGAAACAGGCCAAATGAAGGCAGCGCCAGCGATTGCCAGCGCCACCTTTAACAACGGCCCGTTACTCAGGCCTTGTTGCCAGCCTCTTGCAGCGCCTTTTCAGCATTGAATCCGTCGAAGTTTTCGAACACGCCCATAAAGCCCGGCACGGTCACCTCTCGCGCCCAGTCGCGCTGCAGTTCGCAGTACATCTGCACCCGGCTGATCAGCTTCGCACCTGCTTGTTCCATTCTGCGCAACGCCGCCTCGTGCGCGGCCAGCGACGTGCCGCCCACCGCATCGATCGGCACATAAACCTCATAGCCTTCCTGGATCGCGTCGAGCACCGGGAAGGTCAGACAGGCTTCAGTCCACAGCGCGGTCATGATCAGTTTCTTGCGCCCGAGCGCTTTGACTGCCTGCTTGAACTCGGTGTCCTCCCAACTGTTGATCGACGTGCGGTCATAGGTGGGCAGATGGCCGAGCACCGCTTGCAACTCTTGAATCGGCGGTTTGTTGCGCCCGGTCGCGACATTCACGGTCGAGTGGATGATCGGCAGGTTGTAGTTGACTGCCGCTTTCGCAACGCTGGTGATGTTGAACACCAGTTCATCGCGAGGCATCGAGCGGATCGAAGACACCTGAACCGGTTGATAGTCGATGACGATCAATGCTGAATTCTCGGGCGTCAGCAGTTGATCGGTGTGGGGGTTGCGGATTGCTTCGCTTGCCATTTGCAGGTCCTTTTGTCTGGGTAACGCACGTGGGTGAATCGGCCGGAGCCCGTGCAGTTTGTGGTTCCAGAACGCACGCGAGTGACGCCGTGCCTGGAAAACCCATTGTGCTGTTCCCCTATTCGCGGCAGTAGTAGCATCCCGAGGCGAACTGTGTCGCGCCAAGGGGAACGCGAAAATGGATATCGAAGAACTGCAAACCTTCGTCGAAGTGGCGGATGCCGGGGGTATTTCACAGGCTGCGCTGCGGCTCGGGGTCTCGAAATCAATCGTCAGCCGCCGGCTGGCCCGGCTTGAAGCAGAACTCGGCGTGCAACTGCTGGCACGCTCGACGCGCGGGGCATCGCTCACCGAGGCCGGCGCGACGTTCCGCGATTACGCCGCCCGAGTCTGCAGCGAAATCGATATCGCCAGGGAAACCATCCTGCCCGCTGGCGCCCTGCGTGGTCGCTTGCGCGTAGCGGTGCCGTTGTCGTTCGGGCCGACGCACTTCGCCCCGGTGCTGGCGGAAATGGCACGCCGTCACCCGCAATTGCACATGCAAACCTGCTACAGCGATCGCTTCGTTGACCTCATTACCGAGGGCTACGATTGCGCCATTCGCGTGGGATATCTGCAGGACTCCAACTTGATCGCAAGGCGTATCGGCCCGGTCTACACCAAGCTCGTCGCGAGCCCGGACTACATCAAAGCGCACGGCGCCCCCGAAACCCCGGACGAACTGCACGCCCATCAGGCACTCATGCAAGGCACCGAAGCCTGGCAATTCATGGCGGCTGACAAGGTCATCACGGTTCGCCCGCAAGGACGCTTCAAGGCTGACAATGGCACGGCCCTCGCCGCAGCCGCGGCTGCCGGCCTCGGCGTCGCCTACTTGCCCGATTGCCTCACCCACGAACACATCGCCTCAGGTGCACTCGTGCCGATCATGACCAACCATCCACCGCCCCCGGCCGGCGCCTACCTCCTCCGCGCGCCAGGCCCGCATCCAGCGCGCAAGATCCGCGTTCTCACCGAACTGCTGATCGAGTACTTCGGCGAATCTCCGCACCTCGCGGTGCAGCCGCTGTCACAGCACGATGAAGCGCCGGCGTTTAGCTGAGGAAAGCTGAAGCCATGAAAGGAGAATTGAGGTGCCGCAACGCTTGGCGCGGCGGTGATGATGCTCGTGCAGGGGCGACCTTATGGGGCGTTTCTTAACGGCGTGCGCAAGCTGTTTGGCCTGCCGCCGGGCGGGGACAGGCCGATGTCATTGAAGGAGTAGTCGGGGCTACCTCGCCAGAACCGGGTTCAACGCTGCTGGCGTTCGCCAGGTTACGTCAGCCCAAGCCCCACCGCCGGGCGCCAGCAACTGACGCAGTTGCGGCTCGTCAAACGCTTCGCCCAGCGAGTCGACGCGAAACGTCGCGACCCATTGCTTGCGCCCCGACTGATAGGCCTTGCCGAAATCTTCCCAACTGTCGAAACAGTCCTGCGCCCGCTGCGCATTGAGCAGCAGCACGCGCCAGGCGAGGTCAGGTTCGAGCCAGCGCATCAGCAGCGCACACCGAACCAGAAACGCCACCCGCACGCAGGCAAAAGCCATGGCCGCACGCGGGTCATCGGTGGCTGTCAGCGCCTGCAAATCGAGGCCAAACCACTGCTGATCGAGCGTCGCACTGAAGTGCGCCCGCACCGCCTCGTCATTACTGTTGCTGCGGATCCCGGCCTGGTGCAGCAACGCTGCCCGCAGGATCGTCTGCGATTGCTCGGTGAAGTGATCGCACGCTGGCGAGTAGAAACCCTCGACGGCCATCGCATCGACCATGGGCCGGGCCAGCAGTAGCGACCAGTGTTTGCGCTGGCTGAACAAGGAGGCGCCGCGAGGTCTGAACGCTCGCCACAACAACCAGCCTGAAACAACCACTGTGATAAGCAAAAACATGTCGGTTTCCTTACCTTGCCCGCGCCTGCCAGGCCTGGATTTCCTCCACCAGCGGCGAGGACATGTCCGGCCACGGCACACCTTCGGTCAGGTACTGCGGGTCATTCGGCTGATGCTCAATGCGCTTGCTGAAAACATGCCGGGTGGCGTACCTGACCGATACCGCTTGCGGGGCCACCTGCGAGAACTGCTGCGGCTGACGCCCGGCCACCAGCCATTCGACCATGGCCGAAGGCGCATCGAGGCGCTCGTACAATTGCGGGTAGCGGGCCACCAGCCGAGTCTGGGCGGTCGGGTCGTTGACTTCTTCGATGCGCAGCCAGCCCGCGTCGGTGCGCACAATGCCGATGGCGATGCAGTCGGCGGGCGTCTGCTCGTCGGTGTCCAGGGCATTCAGACACTGCAGCAGGTCCGGGTAATAACGCTCGACCGGCGGCCGGTTCTGCTTGCCCTTGACCTGCTCGACAGTCAACGTACCGTCGTCCTGGACGATCAGGCTGATAGTAATGTGCGGCTGGCCTTGGCCGTCGCGCAGACTGAACACGCGCATGCGCTGCTCTTCCACCGCTTCGGCGTAGCGTTCACCGTAGCCGCCGGTCAAGGCGCGGCGATCGGCGAACTGGCCCAGGCAGTGGCGCATCACGTAACTTTCAAAGGCCATTTCCGCACGCAGCGAAGCACTCTCGGGCCGCAGCTCCTGCAATACGTGCTCAGCGGTGGTCACTCGCGTGAGCAACGCCTCAGGCTGGCTCTGACACCAGCCCTGCTCGACCCGCGCAGCCATCTGCGCATGCTCCTTTTGCCACAGCGCCAGTGCCTGCGGGCAGTTGATCCGGTCAAGCTTGCCGGCCAGCGCGGTGCCCTGACGCGAGGTCAGGAACTCCACCAGCAAGGTCTCCTCGGCCAGCAGCGGCGCTTGCTGCGGATCGACCCAGACCAGCGGCGCGAACGCCTGCTGCGAAGCTTTGCCGGCGTCGCTTAAATGTTTGGCCACCCAGGACGGCGGCTCGGCGCCCAATGCCTCGACAGCCTGCTCCAACGTCAGGATGCGCCGCGCAGGTTCGAAGTTACCGACCAGATGACGATAGAAATGGTTGAGCAACCATTTGCTCACCTCTGGCGCATCTCCGCGAGCCTTACTGCGCTCGGCAATGCCGCGCTTGAGTTGATCGGCATTGAGTGCGTTGCGCGGGGCGTAACCGGACTGGCGCTGCGCAGGTGTCACTTCCATATCTGCCACCAGGCCTTGCCGGCCGATTTTGCAGGCGCCTGCAGTTCGGCGATGAACTGGCGAAACTTTTCATTGTTGCCCTGATCCACCTGGCTGTTCGGATCACTGCGCAGGATCGCGCGCTGGTAATAGGCCACGGCCTCTTCCTTGCGCCCGAGCCCCTTGAGCACATCACCGGCACAGCCCAGCAGGGTTGGTTCGTCGCCTTCGTTGATGAGCTGCGCGTAACGCAACCACAGGCTGGTGGCCGCCTCCGGCAGGCAGTACGACAGGTAAAAGGCAATTTTCATCCGTGCGAACAGCGGCGAATACTCCAGCTCTTTGTCGCTGATCTCGCGCTCTTCCTGCCATTTGAGAATGCGCTCCAGCCAGACCGGAATCTCGCGTTCGCGGTCCAGCCAGTACAGGGCGCGGGTGACGTCCTGTATGTATTCTTCTGGATCGTGACGGCTATAGCCGTAGTCGGCCGCGTAGTGCCAAAGCTGTTCGGCGGCGTCGGCGATGCCCTGGTTATCCTTCAGCTCGATGCGGTTGCGGAGGATGCCCTGATAATGTTCGGCGAACGAGCTGGCGGCGATGCCGCGGGTATGCAACTCAAGGGCCTGCTCAACGAGTTGTTCGTTGTAGCAGCGGTAATTGATCGCGAGGTTGTTGCACAGCATCGAGTACAGGTGCGCGCAGGCATCGAAGCGATGTCCGCGGCCGCTGGCGAAGCATTGCTCCATACGGGCCTGGCCAAGTTCATAGGCAAGCTTTTGGACTTCGCGCAGCCGCCACCAGGTCGGCTCGGCCTCCTCGCTCGTGAGATCCTCGACATGCGTTTCGACCAGGTCCTCGAGGGCATTCGCGAACTGGTAGTAGTACATGCCAGCGGCCATGGGCGGCAAAGGCTGGCGCAGGGCATCGGCAATGCCGTGCACATCGGCGTGGGCACTGAACAGGCTGAAGACGCTGCGGTTGTCCTGCATAGCGCCGGCCGAGACGGCCTCGCGCAGCATCGTCAGTTGAGTGTTGGCGTCGATGCGCCCGGCCTGATGTTCGCGCACCGCCATCAGGCGGGTAATCCATGGGTGGTTCGGCGAGCGGCGCTCGGCCTCTGCCAGCGCTTGGTCGAAGACGTTGTCGATTTGTTCAAGGTCATTGCGCGCAGCATGCAGAGCATCGAGCAACGGGCCCAGCGACGGTGTCGACTCGTCACGCCACGGCAGGCCGGAAAGGAACTGCTCCAGCACCGTTTGATCGTCACAGGCACGCATCACGCACAACGGCCACCACGCGGACTGATCCTCGGCATCGAGCAGGCGATCGTGGACCCAATAGGCCGTGCCCGGCCACAGTTCGCCGCGCATTTCATAGATTTCCATGAACGCACGTTGCCCGGCCTCTTCGATCTGGCCGTTTTCCAGCAGCCAGGGCAGATGGAAATCAACGAAGTTGTCACCGCCGCTGGATTCCAGGCTCAGGGTTGCCACTTCACAGATTGCCAATGCGCCGGCCAGGTTGCCCTGAGCCTGCAGGGAGCGCGCGGCCAGACGCGCCAGACGCACTTCCCATTCCCGGCGCTGGGGCAGCGACAATTCGGCGATCAAACGCACCACCGGTTGCTCGAACATCGCCAGACGCAATGGCACGATTTCGATCAGCGCATTGCCCAGCCACAGCCAGTCGTTAGCGTCGACGTCCTGCTCTTCGCCGGCGGTGCGCAATGCGGCAATTGCCGCCAGCGCGGCTTCGCGCGCCTCTTCCTCACGTTCATGGTTGGCCAGCACCCGCGCCCGGCGCCGGTACTGATCAGCATCGTCCCAGGCCCGCAGGGCGTGACGGGCCGGGTTGACCTGGGCCAAGGTGTGACGCACCTCGATAGCCTTGAGGGCGACGTCGACGGTGGCGTGCTGCAGATCATCGAAAATGCGGTAGCGCCGGTACTGCTCGATATCGAACGGCAGGGGCTCGTGGGTCAATTGCTGGAGGGTGTCGAGCGTCAGCAACAGGCCCTGCTCGTCTTTGAGGTAGTTGCCCAGTCGCAGCTGGTAAATCAGCAGATTGACCTTGAGCTCGTTGCGCGCGTCGTCAGGCGTAATCTCGATCAGTGCCTGTCCGTCGTCGGCCAATACCGCTTTGGCCCTGTCAGCATCACCGGCGTTGACCCACAGCCCGTGCAGACGGCCAATCGACTCCAGCGAGGCCGCCCTGAGCGGCTGGGCGCGCAACTGGTCCAGCAGATAGTCGGCACCGTGTTCCTCATGCTCGACCTCAAGACGATCCATCAATTGATCCAGCTGGATGCCGGACAGCACGGTACTGTTTTGCGTCATTGTGAACTCCATTTGCGAATGACTGTGCATCGCCCGATGCATCCTGCGTCGGCGCCCTCGAGTGGGCAGCGGGGACTCGTTTACGTCTGCCAGTGACCGGCAAAATGACGACAAGGATCGGGTAATACAGCGAGGTGGCGCACGCTACCAGTTGGCGTTTGAAAAACCAAGTGTGCGGGTGGGGCGCAATCAGTGATTGGAGTGCAAACAGTGGACGGGCACGATATCACCGGTTTGACAGCTCACTGCAAACGCTCCTTCGATCAGGACCATTGAGATCAGGCTGTGCCTCATCGATTGAGGACCCGCCCTACCCGTCAAACGTTTTTCGCGGTCATGTACTGGCTGAAATTGTTGATGTGGTCGTCAAGGTTATCCTCAAGCATCATCCGGTACTGCTCACAGAAATACTTCAACATCGCTTCGCGAGCCTGTGCCATTTCTTCGCCCGACTTGAAACTGCGCGCGCTCACCCAGGCGTTGAATCGAGTGGTGCCGAACATCATCGACGCGCTGACTTTGCCAAGGTTTTCGAACACTTTCAGCTGCTCGTTCGACAGGTTTATATGCGCATCGGCGCGATCGTAGAATGCATCATCGGTCGTATCGGTCATTGCTGATTACCTGTCTGTCAGTGTCGGGAAATTGCGTAATTGGAACACTTCCCGCTTTGGCTCGCTACGCCCCAAGAGTGCTGACAAGCACGTCAGTGGCCTGTATCACTGTGTGCTCCCCATCCAATATTCCACGCCCGGGCGCCAATCCATGAATACCTTCCAAGCCGCAAATGGCCATCTGATGATTGAATTAGGCGACTTGTCTGATGCCGACCGGAAGGCGCTGGAGCGCAAACTGGTGAATGTCTGGGGGTTTCGCTGCAAACGTCACCACTGTTGACGCCCTCGTGACGATCCCGTCACTCACAAATACCAGCGATATTCTCGCGCACTGATCTCCTGCATAAACGCCAAATGATCCTGGCGTTTATTCTCGCAATACACATCGACAAACTCTGCGCCCAAGCCCTCACGCAATTGCGGCTGATGTTGCATCGCACGCACGGCCTCGAACATTTCCTTTGGGAAATCAATCCCGCTGCTGCGATCTTCATTCAGCGGCGCAATGGGTTCTTTGCCCGACTCCAACCCATGCTCCAACCCCACCAAAATCGCCGCCAGTACCAGATACGGATTGGCATCCGCCCCCGCCAAGCGATATTCGACCCGTAGGTTTTTCACGTCCGACTCGGGAATGCGCAAGCACGCATCGCGATCCTCAAAGCCCCAACTGGCCTTGGTCGCGGTGTTTACCGTACCGCCCAAGCGGCGCATGGCGTTCTGGTTCGGGGCGAAGATCGGCATGCTGTGCGGCAGCAACTCCAGGCATCCAGCGATTGCATGGCGCAGCGGCTGCTGCTCATTCGCGGCTAGCAGATTATTGCCCGCCGAATCGTAGAGACTGACATGCACATGCATACCGCTGCCCGGATGTTGCAAGTAAGGCTTGGCCATAAAACTGGCGCGATAGCCGTGTTTAAGCGCAACGCCGCGCGTGCTGCGACAGAATAACGCCGCCCAATCCGCCGCACGCAAGCCATCGTCGAGATGGCCGAAGTTGATTTCAAACTGGCCGGGGCCGAGTTCTGCGGTGATCACCGTGGCGTCGATGCCTTGCGCCCGCGTGGCTTCGACCATGTCATCCAGCACCGGCGCGAAGCGTGAGAGTCGCTCGATGTGCAGGTTCGGTTGATCATCGGCATCGTCGGTCAGGTCGTCGCGGGGGAATTGCGGCAGACCGTCGCGCAGCTTTTTATCGAACAGGTAGAACTCCAGCTCGAAGGCCACCACCGGATGAATGCCTTTGCGTGCAAGACGATCTAGCACCTGCGCGAGGACTTCACGGGGTTCGAATTCGATGGGTTTTTCGGTGCCGTCCGAAGTGATCAACATCTGCCCCAGCGGCTGCGCTTCCCATGTCACCGGTTTGAGTGTGCCCGGCACCAGACGGCGCACGGCATCCGGGTCGCCGTCGTTGAAGCAGTAATCGCCGATCGGAAACAAACCACCCTGTACGCCCAGCAATACGCAGTTCTGCGGCAGTTTCAGGACGCTGCCGGCGGCGACTTTTTCGAGCATGTCGATTGGATAACGCTTGCCATAGAAGTGCCCGGGAATGTCCAGGCAAATCAGGTCAACATAACGCACCTCGGGGTAGCGTTGGCGAAAGGCACGCACTTCGGCGAGCAGGTCAGCGCAGACAGCGTCCATCGTATTTATCCTCGTTGTAATCAGGTGTAGACCCAGAGCACGCGGGTCAGCTGCTCGGTGAGGTTGCCGTAACGGCAGCGGGTGTGACTGTCGAACTGGAAGCTGTCGCCAGCCTTCAACGTCGTCGGTTCCTCTTCGTCGCCCAGCCACAGCGTCAATTCGCCTTCGAGGACGTAACCGCCCTGCTCCGAGCTGTCGGTCAGATGGCGGTCGCCGCTGCTAGCACCGGCTTCGAGATGACTTTCGAGCATGGAGAACGAGGCACGGATCTGCGGCGACACCAGAATGTCGGTGATGCCATTGGCGTAATACAGCGTGCGACGCTCGTCCGGGCGCGTCACCCACGGCAATTCCTTGGGCTTGGGCAAACTGTAGAAATAGGTGGTTGGCACGCCGAAGGTTTCGCTGATCGCGGTCAGGTCCGCCACGGTGGGCCGCGACAGTCCGCGCTCGACCTGCGACAGGAAGCCGACCGAACGACCGATCTTGTCGGCGAGTTCCTTCAGGGTCCACTTCTTGTGCTTGCGCAGGTCGTGGATGAGGATCGCCAGTGCGGCGATTTCTTCTTGCTTGTTCATGGTCGCGATTCCGAAAAAAGTCTCATCAAATGCTATCGCGCAGTCGATACCAGGCCTTGCCGATGGCTTCCAGCGGTGCCGCGAAATGTTTGCCACCCGGAAAACGACCATTGCTCAAGCCCTGATACAACGCCAGTTCATCCGCGTCGCCAAGAATCGCATCAGACACCGCACGTGCTGCGGCCAATGTCGGCAATACGCCGTGGCCCGAGTAACCTTGCAGCCAGTAACGATTGCCCGCGCCGCCGATATCGGGTGTGCGGTTCATCGTCAGGTCGATATGTCCGCCCCAGGCAAACTCGATGCCGACGCCCTTGAGCTGCGGGAACACCCGCTCAAGAAATGGCCGAGTCGCTGCTGCGATGTCCTTGGGCATCCCACCGAGATAAGTGCAGCCGCCGCCGAACAACAAGCGGTTATCTGGCGTGCGCCGAAAGTAATCGAGGACGAACTGGTTGTCGGTCACGCAGACATTGCGCGGCAACAGCGCGCTGGCCTGCTCAGGCGTGAGCGGAGCGGTCGCCACCTGGTAGGTGCCCACCGGTAGAATGCAACCGGACAGTTGGGAGTCGAGTTCATCGAGATAAGCATTGCACGCCAGCACCAGCACATCGGCGCGCACCGAGCCGCGCTCGGTGTTGACCCGGAAACCGTCGCCCTCCTCCTGATAACTCAAAGCTTTGCTTTGTTCATGAATACGCCCGCCGGCTCGCTCGATGGCATCCGCCAGGCCCAGCGCCAGTTTCAGTGGATTGAGGTGCGCGCCCTCCGGGTCGTACAGCCCGGCCTGATAGCGATCAGTGGCCACCCATTCCGGCAGTTGTTCCCGCGGAATGAACTGCAACACATCGTGACCCCACTTGTGGCTGGCCTCGTGTTGCCATTCGCTGAGCAGGCTGACCCGGCGCGGCATCACCGATGTCCACAAATGCCCGGGGCGATAATCGATATCGAAGCCGTGACGACCCGGCAATTCACGCAGTTCCCGAGCGGCCCAACGCATGCCGTCCCACAAGCGTTTCGCCCGCTCCTGACCCAGCGCAGCTTCCAGCGGCGGCATGTCGCACGACCAGCCGAGAATCGCCTGCCCGCCATTACGCCCCGAGGCCGCCCACGCCACGCGACTGGCCTCCAGCACGATCACGCGTTTACCCGCCAAGGCCAGACGCAACGCCGTGTGCAGACCACTGAAACCGGCGCCGATGATCACCACGTCGGCATCATGTTCGCCCTGCAGCAGCGGGCGGTTGCGCAAAATATCGGCGCAACTGTGGGCGTAATAGCTGTCGACGTGCTGGCTGGATTGCAGGAACATTCGCGACCTCATGAAATTATCTTTTTATAATTTCATGAAAATCTATAGAATAAATCTCACGCCAGCAACTATCCGTTACGCGGCAACTCAACCCGCGCCAGCAATCCTTGGCCACCACGGTTGCTCAACGTCAGTTCTCCGCCCTGCTCTCGCACAATCGCCCGCGCCGCGGAAAGCCCCAGGCCAACACCACCGGTGTCGCGATTGCGTGAAGCTTCGAGGCGAAAGAACGGATCGAAAACCTGCTCAAGCGCCGCCTCGGGAATACCAGGACCGTCGTCGCTGACCTCGATGCAGATCGAATACTCATCACACTTCAATGCAATGACCGGGTGCTGCGCATACTTCAACGCATTCTCCAGCAGATTGACGATCACCCGTTTGATCCCCAGCGGTCGCCCTTCGTACACCAGATGCGCCGGGCCATCGAAATCGACATTGATGTGCTGATCGCGGTAGTCGTCGACGATGGTTTGCAGCAGTTCCGACAGATCGAACGCGGTGGTTTGCTCGCGATGGGTGTCCTCGCGGAAGAACGCCAGCGCGGCGTTGATCATCGACTGCATCTCTTCAACGTCGCGAATCAGTTTGCCCTGATGATCGAGGTCTTCCATGAATTCACTGCGCAAACGCATGCGTGTCAGCGGTGCGCGCAAATCGTGGGAAATCGACGCCAGCATGTGCGTGCGCTCGGCGATGAAATGCTGGATCTGCGCCTGCATGGTGTTGAAGGCGATGATCGCCTGGCGGATTTCGTCGGGGCCTTCGATCTTGATCGGTGGCGCGCGCAGATCGGTGCCGAAACGTCTGGCGGCCCGCGTGAAACGCTGCAAGGGGTTAGCCAGTTGGCGGGTGGCGACCCAGGCAACCAGCAATGTGGCAATCAGTCCCAAGGCGATGACGATCGCGATACGCACGCCAAACTCCAGACCCCAACTGCGCTCCGGCGGGATAAATGACAACCAGCTGCCATCGACCAATTGCACGACGGCGGCGTAATGCGCCTGGGGACTGCCGTTCGGCCAGTCGCCTGGGCTGAACACCTCGATTTTTCGATCATTGCCCAGCAGTTGCTGCAGCACCGGCACCCTGCTCGCTGGCAGGCGAAGCCCGTCATTGGGCAGGTCGAAGTCCGCGCGCTGTGCTTTCCACGAGACCTGCAGCATGGCGCTGCTCGCCGCTGCGGCCAGTTGCGGGCGGAGGTGGGCCGGGGCCGCCTCGATCACCCGGGATGTCGCGGCAATCTGCTCGAGCAGGCCGGTGCGTTCAATCGGTGGCCGCGCCCAGATGCCGGCGACTTGCACGAACAGCGCATTCAACGCCAGTGAAGCGACCATCGCCGCCACGATGGTCAGGGCGATGTGCCGGCGCAATGTATCGGCGCGCCACAGTCGGCGGATCATCAGCGGCTGACCTTGGCGGTGAACAGATAGCCGCCGTTGCGTACCGTACGAATCAGGTCCGGGCGCTTGCTGTCCGGTTCGATCTTGCGGCGCAGGCGACTGACTTGCACATCGATGCTGCGGTCGAAAGCGTCATGGCCGTGGCCGTGAGTCAGGTCGATCAATTGCTCGCGGGTGAGGATGCGCTGCGGGTGATCGAGGAACACCACCAACAAATCGAACTCGCCGCCGGACAGCGGAATCATCACGTTTTCCGGCGAGCGCAATTCGCGGCAGGTGATATCCAGATGCCAACCGGCGAAGCCGATCACCGGGCGTGAAGGCTCGACCGGGATGCGCTGTTCGCCAGCGCGGCGCTGCAGGGCACGTATGCGAGCGAGCAATTCCTGCGGGGCGAAAGGCTTGGTCAGGTAATCGTCGGCGCCCAGCTCCAGACCGACAATGCGATCGCTCAGCTCGGCCATGGCGGTGAGCATGATGATCGGAATGCCCAGCTGCGCGCGCACCTTCTGGCACAGGCTCAAGCCGCTTTCGCCGGGCATCATCAGATCAAGAATGATCGTGTCCGGACGGTTCTGCGCGATCGCCGCCCACATGGCCTCGCCGTGCGCCGCCACGTCGACTTCATAGGCGTGCTGCACGAAGAACTTCTTCAGCAGCGCGAGAATTTCCACGTCGTCGTCGACGAACAGCAGTCTGCTCACAGTTACAGAATCCATGCACCAAAAAAAGCCAATCTAAAGCCATTTCGCCGCCCGGGTCATTTATTTCAATCGAGCAACATTTCTACCCGCCAGACATCAAGCGGACATTCTCTGGCAAAACCGCGCGGGCATTCTGCGACCATTCCAATCCAGGGGGTTCGCATGAAGCTATTGAACGACAACCATTGCGCCGGGGGGCACAACAGCAATCGTCCCTTGATCCTCAGCCAGCGCACCGCCGCGCTCGGCCCTGACACACCGATTGTGTTTCAGGAGTCGTGCCTGAGCGTGTCCAGCGATCAGAGCCGGATCGTCCTGCGCCGCTACTTCGAGCAATTCAGCCCGACCAATGCGCACTGGGTCGAATACGTCCACAGCATTGCCGCGGCCGACCTGATCCAATGGATCATGAGCCACGGCCAGTTGCACATCGAATGTTCCGACAGCATCGCCACGCAACAGCACAAGGAAACCCGTTGATGACCCGCATTCGTTCGCTGTCGCTGACCCTTGCGGCCACCCTGAGCCTGTCGGCCTGCAGCAGTAACAAGGTCGAACACAGCGGGTTTCTGCATGACTACAGCGTGTTGACTGAACGTCAGTCGCCGTCCGGTCAGCCGGTGCTGGCGTGGGTCAGCCCGGCCCTTGCCCGGGGGCGATACACGCAGGTTTACCTGGCACCGAGTCAGTTTTACCCGAGTGCCGAGCCGACGCCGCGGATTCCGCTAAGCACGCTGTCCGGCGTTACCGACTATTACGACGCGGCGCTGCGGCTGGAGTTGGCCAAGGTGCTGCATCTGGTCAATCAACCTGGGCCGAACACGTTGGTGGTGCGCCCCGCCATCACCCAAGTGGCCACCAGCACTCAGGGTTTGCGCTTTTATGAATGGCTGCCGGTCACTCTCGTCGCGGCCGGTGTGAGCACGGCGACCGGCATCCGTGATCAGGACAGTCAGGTCGCTACCGAGGTGTCCTTCGAGGACGGTTCGACCGGTGAAGTGATCGCCGAGGTGGTACGCAAAGGCACCGGTGTGCCGCTGGAGAACGACAAGCAGGTGCTGACTGCCGACGACGTCAAAGTGGTGCTGGATGGCTGGGCCAGCGACCTTGGCAAATCCTACGCAACCCTGCGCCGGTAACCACATTCCCCTGTAGGCGTTGCCGAAGGCTGCGATCTGATCGTTCCCACGCTCTGCGTGGGAATGCAGCCGGGGACGCTCCGCGTCCCAACAAGACCGCAGCCTTCGGCAGCGCCTAAACAGGCGCGCAAGGAAAAAAAGCGCCGAGCAGTGAATTATTTCGTGTCCTCATGTATCTGAGCCAAAGAGTACGCGCCATCAAATAGATGGCATCTACGCGGCACGATGGATCAGCAAAGAGAAGACCCGGATGAAATCACGCAAGAAAACCGTCAAGCCGATCGGCCTGAACGACATCACCATTGTCGACGACGCCAAGATGCGCAAGGCGATCACCGCCGCCGCACTGGGCAATGCCATGGAATGGTTCGACTTTGGTGTCTACGGCTTTGTCGCCTATGTGCTCGGCAAAGTGTTCTTCCCCGGCGCTGACCCGGGCACGCAGATGATCGCCGCGCTGGCGACCTTCTCGGTGCCGTTCCTGATCCGGCCGCTGGGCGGCTTGTTCTTTGGCGCATTGGGCGACAAGTACGGACGGCAGAAAGTCCTCGCCGCGACCATCGTGATCATGTCGCTGAGCACCTTTGCCATCGGCCTGATCCCGTCCTATGCCTCGATCGGTATCTGGGCGCCGATCCTGCTGTTGCTGGCAAAAATGGCTCAAGGCTTCTCGGTCGGTGGCGAATACACCGGCGCCTCAATCTTCGTCGCTGAATATGCACCAGACCGCAAACGCGGCTTCCTCGGCAGCTGGCTGGATTTCGGCTCGATCGCCGGTTTCGTCCTCGGTGCCGGCGTGGTGGTGTTGATCTCGACGACACTGGGCGAGGCCAAGTTCGAGGAATGGGGCTGGCGCCTGCCGTTCTTCCTTGCCTTGCCGCTGGGCATGATCGGCCTCTACTTGCGTCACGCGCTGGAAGAAACCCCGGCGTTCCAGCAGCACGTCGAAAAGCTTGAGCAAGGCGATCGCGAAGGCCTCGCCGGTGGTCCGAAAGTCTCGTTCAAAGAGGTCGCGACCAAACACTGGCGCAGCCTGATGACCTGCATCGGCGTGGTGGCGGTGACCAACGTTACTTACTACATGCTGCTCACCTACATGCCGAGCTACCTGTCGCACAACCTGCACTACAGCGAAAACCGTGGCGTGCTGATCATCATCGCGATCATGGTCGGCATGCTCTTCGTGCAGCCGGCGATTGGTTTTATCAGCGACAAGATTGGCCGCAAACCCTTCATCGTCGTCGGCAGCATCGGTTTGTTCATTCTGGCGATCCCGGCGTTCATGCTGATCAACAGCGGCAAGATCGGTTTGATCTTCGCCGGCCTGCTGATGCTGGCCGTGCTGCTGAACTTCTTTATCGGCGTCATGGCGTCCACCCTGCCGGCGATGTTCCCCACACACATTCGCTACAGCGCGCTGGCGGCGGCTTTCAACGTTTCGGTATTGATCGCCGGCCTGACCCCAACCGTGGTCGCCTGGCTGGTCGAGAGCACCAATGATCTGTACATGCCGGCGTATTACCTGATGGTCATCGCCGTGGTCGGTCTGGCCACCGGCGTGACGATGAAGGAAACCGCCAACAAGCCGTTGCGTGGGGCTGCGCCGGCCGCTTCCGACCTTGAAGAAGCGAAAGAACTGCTGCAGGAACATCACGACAACATCGAGCAGAAAATCGAAGACATCGACGCCGAAATCGCCGCGCTGGAAGCCAAGCGCAAAGAACTGGTGCAGCAGCACCCGCGCATTAACTGAGCCGGATGCCCGGTCAGGCAAAGCGCCTGACCGCGGCATCGATGAACTGACGAACCTTCGCCGTCTTCTGCCGATGCGCCGTGTACAGCAAATGCATCGCTCTGCTCGGCGCCTCAAAGCCCTCCAACAACCTCACCAATTCCCCCCTGCGCAACGCCGGTTGAAGAAAGTCGGCAGGCCCCAGCACAATCCCGAACCCATCGACCGCCGCTGACAGCAACGCTTTGCTTTCATTGACGTGCAAGCGACTGCTCACCGGCACACGCTCGACCTGGGCGCCGTTGAAGAATGACCACTCGTGGTCGACGGGCCGCGACCAATAGGCATAACCCAGGCACTCATGCTGTTGCAGATCGGCGGGCACTTGCGGCGTGCCATGTTCGGCCAGATAGCGTGGCGCCGCACAAACGATCAAGCGGTACGCAGCCAACGGTCTGGCGGTCAGACTGGCCGTGGCCAACGGGCCAATCCGAAAAGCTACCTCAAACCCCTCCTCCACCAGATCCACGGCGCGATCGGTCAAGTGCAGGTCGATTTCCACCTCGGGAAACTCGCGCAAGAACGCGGTCACAAACGGCATCAGGCTGTAGGAGCCAAACGTCACTGGCGCACTGACCCTGAGCTTGCCGCGCGGCGTATCGTTCATGATCTGCGCCAGCGAATCGGCGGCCTCTGCTTCAGTGACGATGTGCTTGCAGCGCTCATAGTAGGCCTGGCCCAGTTCGGTCAGGCTTTGCCGGCGCGTGGTGCGATTGAGCAACCGGGCACCGAGGCGCTGCTCAAGGGCGGACACGTGTTTAGCGACCATTTGCGCCGACATGTCCAGGCGTTGCGCGGCGCTGGCGTACGAGCCGGCTTCAGCCGCCATCACAAAAGCCGCCATGCTGCTCAGCCGATCCATTCGAAACTCCTGTTAGCGAAAGTAAGTAACAGAGTGCGATTTATCTGCATCTGGTCAGCAATCATCATAGTGGCTCCCCACCTGACAGAGGAATACACCATGCGCATTGGAATCGTTGGAGCCGGCTTCATCGGGCGCGCCGTCGCGCAAATCGCCCTCGCTGCCGGGCATGAAGTGATGCTCAGTAACTCGCGCGGCCCCAGAACCATGAGCAGCGTGCTCGCCGGTATTGCCGGGTGCCAGATCGGAACGGCCGAACAGGCCACACAATTTGCAGACGTGGTGTTGCTGGCCATCCCCTACGAACACATCCCGAGCCTGCCGCCCGCCTGGTTCGAAGGCAAAACCTTGCTCGACGCCAACAACTATTACCCGGATCGCGACGGCCACATCGCTGCGCTCGACACCTTTCAGACCACCACCAGCCGCTTGCTCGCCGAACATTTGCAGGGCGCCACGGTGGTCAAGGTGTTCAACGCCATCCTCGCCGCAGACTTGCTCAGCGATGGTCGGCCGCGCGGTTCCAGCGAACGGCGCGCCCTGCCCATCGCAGCGGATGACGCGCAGGCCAAGGCTTTGGTTGTGGGGTTGCTGGACGACCTCGGCTTCGAGGCGGTCGACGCCGGTGGCCTCGATGAGAGCTGGCGATTCGAGCGGGCGAAACCGGCTTACTGCGCACCTCTGGACAAGTCCGGGCTGGAGATCGCCTTGGCTGCTGCCGAGCGCGAGGTCGAATTACCCTTGGGCAGTTGGCGGCGCTGATTGCGCCCGCTCTCTCCGGCGCTGGACTTCCGGCAGGTGGACACAGATCAGCTAGCCTTGAATCCGATCACACGTCATTCAAGGAGCCGTTATGTTCAAGTTCATCAAGACCACCGTGATCGGCGGGCTGTTGTTCATCCTGCCGTTGGTGTTGATCGTCGTGCTGATCGAAAAAGCCATCCACTTGTTGCGCGGGCCGGTCGAGAAGTTGTTGCCGATGTTCAAGGGCTATGACGTCGCGGGCGTGACACTTGTGAGTGTGGCGACATTGTTGGGTCTGATCGTGCTGTGTTTTCTCGCCGGGCTGCTGGCACGCACCTCAGCGGCGGCGCGGGCGATGGAAGCCACTGAAAACAAGCTGCTCAGCAACCTACCGGGCTATCAGTTGTTCAAGGACACCACGGCACGCTTTGCCGGGCTGGAAAACGAGGACGGTTCCAAGGTCGGCCTGATTGCCGAGGGCGAAGGCTTTCGGTTGTGCCTGATCGTTGAGAGCGTGGATGACTGGCTGACGATTTTCATGCCCGACGGAGGACCGGCCGGCGGTACCGCCGGTGAAGTGCGGCTGGTCCCGGCCGCACATGTCATCGTCACCGAACTGTCGTGGCTGACCCTGGCCACCGGGTTACGCCGTGGCGGCCGTGGCATGCTCGCGCAGATGCAACCCTGGGTGCCGAAAGCCTGATCAAGGCGCGTTGACCACCACATACGTCACATCACTGCCCTGATACTGCGGCTGGTACCAGGTCGAGCCGCACTGCATATAGGCGACGTTGTAGCGAATCACCTGCACGCAACTGCTGGGCATTTGCGCCGGAGTGAAGATCGCCCCCACCACCGCCGCCGTGACCGCGACGGTTGCCGTGACTGCCGCTGCGGTCGCCACCGGGTGGTAGTGATCGTCGTAGCCATAACGGCCATGGCCGTCGACATCGATATCAACATCACGGTGGTTGTCGATATTGACGTTACGGTTGACGTTGCGATTGCTGTTGTTGACGTACGTACGGTTGCCGACGTTGTTGCCGGCATTGACCCGATTGCCCGAATTGACCCGATTGCCGGCACTGACATTGTTGGTGCGCTGCGGCGCATTGATCCGCTGCGCCCGTTGCGCATTCGGCGCCGGCGCGCGGTTGACGTTGGCGCGGGCATGTCCCTGAGCGCGTTGCCCCCGGGCATCGGCTTCGGCGACATAACCGGCGGTCAGCAGCGTGGCGGCGGCCAGCGACAACAACAGAGTCCACGTCATCGACTTGTTCATGTCACTGCCCTCCCTGATCGCTGGCTTGTTTAAACGCAATCGCCACATCGCCTTTGCCCGGTTTGAAGGTGAACTGCGTGTCCGGGATAGTCGGCTTGAGGTTCCACTGATACACCGCGCTGTACTCGGGGAAGCTCTTATCGTCGGTGGTGGTGATCACCAGTTTGCACGGCAAGGGTTTGTCGGAGCGGGTCAGCCACAACTGCCAGTCAATGCCCTCCTGGCGAAACGCCAAATGGTCGCAGAGCTGGCCCTTGATGACCGACGGGCCCACGTACAGCGCGGCTTTCAAGGCATCGATCTGCGCCTGGTCACTGCCGAACAGAAACAGATCCTCCATCGGTACCTGCACACCGTAGAAGTTCTCGACCTTGTGCAGGGTTTCCGCGACGGTGGCCGGTGCATCGACGGTGGTGTAGTACTTCAGGTACGGCGAATACTGGGTGAGCTTCTTGCCGTTATAGAAAAACTCGCGGGTGCGCACATCGCCTTCGCTTTTCGCATACAGGCGATCATGGCCGACCACTTTCAGGGTATTGGCCGACTCGGTCTTGATCTTCTGCCCGGACTCCAGAACCGTGTCGCGCGAGACTTGGGCATCGACCTGAAATTTCGGCAGGCTGCGCAGGTAATTGCCCATGTCGATGAGCTTGTCGACCACTTGCGGGTTGATCAACGGCGCATCGTCCGTGACCTCGGCAGTGGGTGCAGGCGGCGGGTCTTCAGCGCGGGCTCCCGGCGCGAGCACCAGCGTGAACATCAGGCAGACAATACTGGCTGGGGCTTTCATCGGTTCCGCTCCTGTCCCTGCGTGGGCGTTGCGCCGCATGGGCGACTGACTGACCAGCCTAGACCCCACCCTTGCTGTGCGCCAATGCGCACAGACACACCGCGCATTGATGGCCATAGGCTGTTATCGCGCCTCGTTGCAAGTCCCTGAAGTTCGCTGGAAAAGCGTAAGAAACGTCCTACGCTGAATTTGTCCGTCGCCCGGCGTCGGCACTCATTGGAAGGATTCAGCAGGCAGTAAGAGGCCGATCATGCAAGATTCACGCAATGGATTGTCCGGCGCCCATTGGCGCCCGCAACGTCAGTCGCTGGCGCTGGAACCGAGAATTCTGTTCGACGGCGCCGCCGCTTCGGCGGCTGCCGATCAACATCACAGCGATCCTGCCGCGCCGCCGGCCGCCGTGGACGCCCAGGTTCCTCACAGCACGCCCACCGAGGGCCGCGCCACCGAGCCTGCACCGTCTGCTGCGCGCAGCCTGCTGGTCATCGACAGCCGCATCGAAAACCGCGATCAACTGGTCGCGCAGTTGCCGGGCAATGTCACCGCGATTGTGGTGAATGTCGGCGAAGACGGTCTGGCGGCGATCTCTGCGGCGTTGGCGCAACTGGGCAAGGTAGACTCGATCCAGATCATGTCCCACGGCGCCGCCGGGCAATTCACCCTGGGCAACCGCACGGTCAGTTCGGACAACATCGACTCGCTGGGCAAGACCCTCGAACAATGGCGCAACAACCTGAGCCAAGGCGCGGACATTCAGCTCTACGGTTGCGATGTCGGCGCCGGTGCGGCCGGGCAGACCCTGGTCAACGAGCTGGCACGCTGGACCGGTGCCGATGTCGGCGCCTCCAGCAACGACACCGGCAGCAGCCAGGCCGGCGGCGACTGGACCCTGGAAACCCGCGTCGGCGACATCGATAAAAGCATCGCCATCAGCGGCCTTGCCATGGCGCATTTCGACGGTTTGCTGGCCGATGCCGCGCCGACCGCGACGGTATCTACCGGCGGCAGCGATGTACTGCTCGGCGACCGTTTCACCTTCACCGTGAATTTCAGCAATACCTCGACCCAGGTGGGTTACGCGCCGTTCATCAACCTGGCAATGCCGGTCACCGGCAAGGATGGCGATGACGGCGTCAACTTCATCTCGGCCACGTATCTGGGGCAAAACCTGATCAGCCACGTGGTGACCTTCGATGCCAACGGCAACGCCACACATCCTTTGGCCAAAGACGCCAACGGCAACTTCCTGATCATCAACGCCGCCACTTACGGCATGCGTGCCGGCGACAAACTGGTGGTTATCGAACTGCCGTTCGCCAGCGTCACCAACCAGCAGCCGGTGATCGGCGTGCAGATTACCGCCAGCCTGAGCAATCTGGCCGACACGGCGTTTTCCAACGGCAGTCCCGATCTGACCATCCGCGCCAGTGGCGGCTTCGAATTCGGCAATGACGCGCTGGACAACCCGACCAATGATCCGAGCCTGATCCAGGCCGGCACTGCGGCTTTCGTCGTGCACCCGACGGTGATCACCGTCAGCGAAACGATCAATACCCCGGAAGGCGAAACCGCCACCGGCCCCAACTATGTGCGCACGCTGACCCTGTCGGCGACACCCGCGCCGGGCCAGACGCTGACCAACGTCGTCATCACCCAGCCCCTGCCAGACAATATCCAGGTCAACTCGATCACCCCCGGCGCTGGCGGCCGGCTGACCTCGATCACCCTGCACGACGGCACGGTGGTCACCAATGCTGCAGAAATCGCTGTGCTGATCGCGGCCAATGACGTCTATATCAATTCATTCACCGTCGCCTACGACAGCCTTACCGGCAAGACCGACACCGTGGTCGCGTTCTACGTGCCGGAAGTCGACGCCAACGGCCAGCCGGTGATCAACCCGGTCACCGGCGACGCGGTGACCGTGACCCTGGGCCCGCCAACCGCTTCCGGGCAATGGGTGCCGCTCGATCCTCGCGACGTCACCGCACCGAACACCACTATAGATTTCAGCGGCACCGGCCAGAGCACGCAGTTCATCGCCAAATCGATCACGCTGCTGAAAACCGCAACGATGCAGAACGACATCGGCCACAGCGGCATCAGCCCCGGCGACACCCTGCAATACACCCTCAACCTGGCGATTTCCGACTACTTTGCCTTCGGCAAGGACTTCTTCAACGAAGGCCAACTGGTCATCCGCGACCAACTCAGCGATGGCCAGACCCTCAGTGGCACGCCGACCCTGACAGTGACGATCGACGGCGTCGCGCAGACCATCACCCTGGTCACCAGCGTGGTGAACAACGCCGACGGCAGCACCTCGATGGTGTTCGACATCGCCCAGTCGCTGCGCAATGCGTTCAACAACATTCGCGGCTGGCTCAATGGCGACCTGGCCTTCGACGACACGTTGCAGGGCGCCGTGGTCGCGGTGTTGAGCTATTCGGCCATTGTCGGCCAGACCTACAAACCACCTTCAGGCAACCCGCATCCGGACATCAACGAAGGTGACGAACTGGGCAACACCGCCACGGTGGACGGCACGCTGTTGGTCGATCGCTTCAACCTGACGGGCGAGAGCGAAACCGACGGTTCCACCACCACCAGCGTGATCCCCACCAGCAACGTCGATATCAATCTGGTCGAGGTCAATAACGGCGCACCGCCGGGCAACGGTGAACTGCGCCCCGGCGATGAAGTGACCTTCGAGCTAAGTTACGACCTGGTCACCGGCGATTACGAGCAATTCAAACTCACCGCGTACCTGCCGCTGCCGCTGTTCAATGTCAGCGGGATTACCTGGGGCTCGGGCAATGATGTCGGCCAGTGGGCGCTGGGGGCGGGCAATACCAATGCCGGCGGTGTGATCAGCGTCACCAGTGCCGACGGCAACTCGGTGGTGTTCGACTTCGGCAGCTTTGCCACCAACACCACCGCCGGCAGCCGCATTGTTATTCGCTTCACGGTCCGGGTCGGCGATCAGCCATTTGCCGACCAGCGCTCGCTCGACGTCCTCGCACAATCGAGCCAGCAGACCACCCTCACCGACCGCACGCTGATTTCCTCCGACGTAGTCGCGATCGTGTCGGTCGCCGAGCCGGTGCTCAATATCAAGCACGGCGTGGTGTCCGGCTCCAACGGCACGGTGACTGGCACCAGCGGCAGCTGGAATCCGCCGGGCAGCACGGGCAAACCTTTCAATGGCAGCGTCACCGACCTGTCGGCGGTCGACGGCAACATCAGCAACATCGACGGCGCCGACCGTTTGCGCCTGGTCACGGCGATCGAAAACAGCGGTGGCGGCGGTGCGTTTGACGTCAGCACCAGCATCACCCTGCCCTCTGGCTTGAGCTTCGTCGGCGGCAGCCTGGCGGCGGCCAACCTGCAGATTTATCGCGGCGACGGCACGCTGCTGGTGTTGGGCACCGACTACAGCGTCAGCGGCAACCAGATCACCTTCCTCGATGCGGGTGGCCAGGCCAGTCTGTTGGCCGGGCGCAGCGGCACGGCGGCCGATACCAGCGGCGCCAACGTCGTGGTGATCAGCTATGACGTCGAGGTCAGCGCGACCATCGAGGCCAGTCGCAGCCTGCAATCCACCGCGACCCTGAGCAATTACGCCAGCGTCAACAACGGCACCGACTTCACCCCGACCGACCTCACCGACCTGGCCAGCCAGCAGATTGCCGCGCCGCTCATCAGCAAAGTCTTTGCCGACGGCACACTGGACAATGGCGACTCCAGCGCCAGCCACACCAATGGCAGCGATCTGGTGGTCGGCGAAAGCATGCGCTACGACATCGTCATCACCCTGCCCGAAGGCACCACGCAAAACCTGCGCATCGAAGACCTGATTCCACCGGGCATGCGCCTGGACACCAGTTTCAACGGTGGCCTCGGCTACCAGATCATCACCACCCGCGCCGGCAGTGGCGCACTCGGCGCCGATTTCGCCGGCAGCGTGCTGGTCGGTGGTTTCGCCGGAATTGGCGGCGCACTGGGGGGCGACGGTGTCGATGGACGCTGGACTTTCAGCGTCTCCAGCGTGTCGGCGGACAACCAGACCGGCAACAACACCTTCGTGATTCGTCTGCAACTGGTGGCCAACAACGTGATTGCCAACCAGGCCAACGTCTCGCTGCAGAACAATGCGCAGTTGGTTTACAACGACCCGGATGGCGACACGCCGAACGGCGCGGTGGCGCTGGATCGCAACGTTGCCTTGAGCGGTGGCCAGCCGACGGTGACCGTGCGCGAGCCGACCCTGCAAATCAATCAGGTGATCACCTCCACCTCCGGCCTGGGCGGCTATGACCAGGGCGACACGGTGACTTTCAATATCACCATCACTAACGGCAATGGCAGCACCGATTTCAGTGCCTTCGACATCAGTTTCCTCGACACCCTGCCGACCCAACTCAGCAACGTCACGCTGGTCGGCGTGCTGTATCAGAACGGCGCGACCAACAACGGCGGGGTTGCCTTTGAAATCGTCGGCGGCCAGTTGCGCACCGCCAGCGGCGCCAATATCGACATTGCCAAGGGCGGCAGCATCGTCTTGCAGCTCAGCGGTATCGTCAACGCCAGCGCCGCAGCGTTATCTAACATCGCCAACGTTGCCAGTGTGCAATGGACCAGCCTCGACGGCGGCAATGCCGGCGAACGAACCGGCGTTGACGGCGTGCTCAATGGCGGCACCCTCAACGATTACCGCAACCTGTCGACTTTGTTGATTCCTGTGGCTCAGGCCATCGAGATCTCTCGAGTCGGCGGCTTGCCGGACACCGCCGCGCCGAACCCGACCTCCGCAACCGTCGAACAAGTGACCGTCGGCGAAGTGATTCGCTACCGCGTGGTGGTGCTGGTACCCGAAGGCAACAACCCCAACTATCAGGTGCAGATCACCCTGGCAAACGGCTTGCAGTTCATCTCCCCGGATGCGCTGGTCAATGCCCTGCGCATCGCGTTCATTTCCAACGGCGGGCTGACCAGCGACGCCAACCTGATCGTCGGTGGCACGCTGAATATCGACGGCAACGAAAACAGCCCCGAGGCCCTGCCGATCACCGCCGACCTGTCCGGCCTGGCGCCGCAAGGCATCTTCGACCCGAGCCGGCTGACCGTCGTCACCAACCCCGATGGCAGCCAGGTGGTGACGTTCAACCTCGGCAACGTGGTCAACGGCAATGGCAACGACGACGATCTGGAAGGCATCTCGATCGAGTTCAACGTGCGCGTGACCAACATCGCCGCCAACATTGCCGGCGCGCAACTGGCGGTGACCGCACAGGAAATCGTCAACGGTGCCGGGCGTGCGGTCAGTGACACGGTGTTTGAACGCGTGGTCGAGCCGAGCTTCAGCGGCCTCGACAAGCAGATCGTCACCTTCAACCCGAACCCGAGCGGCAGCACCGGCAACGCCACGGTGCAACTGAGCTTCACCCAGAACGGCGGCCTGCCGGCGTTCGATGCGCGCGTCAGCGACGGCTTTGCCGGCGGCAGCAATTACACCCTGCTCAGCGTCAGTATCAATGGCGTGAGTTACGGCCCGGGCAACCTGCCGGCGGGCATCAGCTTCAGCACCAGCGGCGGTTTGAGCGTCAACTTCGATCAACTGGATGTCGGCGCGCAGATTCAGGTGCGCTACTCGGTCGACTTGCCGAACTCGACGATTGTCGCCAGCAGCAACGCAACGCTGACCTGGAGCAGCCTGCCCGAAGACTTCACCAGTTGGGGCGGCAACAGCGTCGGGGTTGATGGCACCGCCACCGGCGAGCGCGACGGCAGCGCCGTCGGCCCGAACCAGTACATTTTGCGCGACACCGCCGGGCTTGGCGTGATCACCGGCACCCTGTGGAACGACACCGCCAGCCCGACCGCCAGCGCCACACCGGACGGCGCCGGCCTGGCCGGGCAAACCGTGACCCTGACCTGGGCCGGCGCCGACGGGCGCCTCGATACCACCGCCGACAACCTGCAGTTCACCACCGTCACCGACGCCAACGGCCAGTACCGCTTCGGCGTCTTGCCACTGGGCGTGTTCCGTATCGATGTGCCGGCGGGTCTGGTCAGTTATCCGCAACCGCTGGGCGATCTGCGCGTGCGCGTCGACAGCGACGCCGGCACCCTCGGCCAGATCACCATCACCCTGGGCGATGCCGACACGCAAAGCGCCAACGCCGGCTATGTCGAACAGAACGACGCACCGGTCAACACCCTCCCCGGCACGCAAAACGGCCTGGAAGACGTGGTGCTGAATATCGGCGGCATCCGCGTCGCCGATGTCGATGCCGACCGCGATCCAAACGTCAACGACCGGGCGATCAGCGTTATTCTCACGGTTACCCACGGCACGCTGTTCCTCGGTGCGACCGTGCCCGGCGTCACCGTCAGCGGTGCCAACACCGCGAGCCTGACCCTGACCGGCAACCTCGCCGACATCAACACCGCGCTGGCCAGCCTGCAATATCTGGGCAATGCCAACTTCAATGGCACCGACACCCTGACTGTTTTGAGCAACGACCGGGGCAACTACGGCGATGCCGACGGCGACGGCATTCCCGGCACTGCAGCTGATGCACTGACCGACACCGACACCCTGCAAATCATCCTCGACGCGGTGAATGACAACCCGGTCGGCGTCAACGACAGCGCCACGGCTTTGGAGGCCGGCGGCACCAACAACACCTCCGCCGGTATCGATCCGCGCGGCAATGTGCTGAGCAATGACACCGACGTCGACATCGCCACCAACGCCGACCAACTGCACGTGGTTTCGGTCGGTCCCGGCGCCGGCATTCAGACGCCGGTGCTCGGTGTCACCGTGATCAATGGCCTGTACGGTCAGTTGGTGATTGGCAGCAACGGTTCGTACCAATATGTCGTCGATAACAACAATGCGGCCGTGCAGGCCTTGCGCGTGTCGGGCCAGACTTTGCAGGACAACTTCAATTACGTGCTCGCTGACCTTGCCGGAGAGACCTCGACCGCCACATTGAGCGTGACCATTCAAGGCGCCAACGACACGCCGCAGGGCATCGACGATGACGGCGTGGCCATCGAGGCCGGCGGTGTCAACAACGGCACACCGGGCAGCGATGCCACCGGTAATGTGTTGACCAATGATCAGGACGTCGACAGCGCCGCCAACGGCGAAACCCGCACCGTGACCGGTGTCCGTCCGGTGGCTGAGGCCGGCACCGGCAATTTCACCGCGGTCAGCGGCGCTACGGCGATTGCCGGGCTCTACGGTACGTTGACCATCAATCCCGACGGCACTTACAGCTATGTGGTCAACAACAGCAACGCCACGGTTCAGCGGCTCAGCGCCGGTCAACAACTGGTCGAATTCTTCAGCTATCGGCTGACGGATACCGGCGGACTGGATGATGTCGCGCAACTGCGCATCGTCATTCAGGGCGCCAACGACAATCCGGTGGCCAGCGATGATGCGGCGTCGGCACAAGCCGCGTCGAGCAATGGCACGGCCTCGGAAAGCAATCCGAGCGGCAACGTGATTCAGTTCCCCAGCCGCCCCGGGCCGATCACTCAACCGGGTGGCAACGGCGTCGATCAGGACGTCGATGCCAATGACCAGCCGAGCAGCCAGTTGCTGGTCAATGGCGTGATCAACAAAAGCGAAGCCAGTTACAACCCGGCCGTTGACGTGCTGAGCGGTGTGGCCACCGGCACCACCTCAGCCAACGGCACCTTGGTCGCAGGCCTTTACGGCACCTTGCGCATCGGCGCCGATGGCTCGTTTTTCTATGACGTCGACAGCACCAATGCAGCGGTCCAGGCCTTGGCGCCTGGGCAGACATTGACCGAGTTCTTCACCTACCGCGTGACCGACACCACCGGCCTCACCGACACCGCGCAACTGGTGATTACCGTCCACGGCGTCAACGATCCACCCGTGGCGCAAAACGTCATCGCCGTCGCCACCGAAGCCGGCGGGATCAACAACCTGACGCCGGGCGTCAACCCTTCGGGCGACGTCACGGCCAACGACACCGACCCCGATGGCGATCCGTTAACGGTCACGCTGATCAAGTCCGGTGCGAGCGGCGACCCGGGCACACCGATTGCGGTGAATCTCGGCGGCACGGTGATTGCCGGGCTGTACGGCACGCTGACGATTTTCCCCGACGGCAGCTACGTCTATGAAGTCGATAACAGTAACCCTGACGTTCAGGCGCTGCGGCGCAGCGTCGATCTGCTCTCGGAACGTTTCACCTACACCGTCAGCGATGGCGTCGGCGCGACTCCGGAAATCGACACCGCCGAAATCATCGTGCTGATCCGCGGGCAGAACGACAACCCGCTGGCCAATGACGACTCAGGCGTGGCCATTGAGGCCGGTGGCTTGAACAACAGCCAGCCCGGCCAGGATCCCACCGGCAACGTGCTGGATAACGACAGCGACGTCGACGGCGGCGAAGTCCCCGGCGACCTGCCCAATTACGACTATGGCGAGACCCGCGCGGTGTCCTCGTTACGCACCGGCTCAGAGGCTGGCACCGGGACGGCGGGCACATTGGGCACGGAACTGCGCGGCACTTACGGCTGGCTGACACTGAATGCCGACGGCAGCTACAGCTATCGTCTCGACAACAGCATGGCCGCCGTGCAGGCCTTGCGCGCTGGCAATACGTTGCTCGACGCGTTCAGCTACGAGGTGATCGACGCCGCCGGCGCCAGCGATCGCGCGACGTTGAACATCACTATTCAAGGACGCAATGACACGCCGATCGCGCAGAACGACAGCAACACCGCCGTTGAGGCCGGCGGCTTGAACAACGCCACGCCAGGCACCAATCCGAGCGGCAACGTGCTGAGCAATGACAGCGATGTCGACGGCAACGGCGAAGTGCTCAGTGTCATCGGCGTCAATCAAGGCTCGTCGGTGGGCCTGATCGGCAGCGGGTTCAATGGCACCTACGGTGTTCTCACCCTGAATGCCGATGGCAGTTACAGCTACGTGGTCGACAACCTCAATCCGCAGGTCCAGGCACTGCGCAACAATGCCGACAGCCTCACGGAAACCTTCACCTATCAGATCCGCGACCTGGCCGGCGCCACCAGCAGCGCGACGCTGACCATCACCGTGCGCGGGGCCAACGACAATCCGATCGCCAGCGACGACAGTGCCGTGGCGGTCGAGGCCGGCGGAACCTTCAACGGCACCCCTGGGATCAACCCGAGCGGCAATGTGCTGAACAACGACAACGATGTCGATGCCAACGACGCCAAACTGGTCACCGGTATCCGCACCGGTAGCGAAGCGGCCGGCGGTACCTTCACCAGCGTTGTCGGCGCGCAAACCTTCAACGGTTTGTACGGCACCCTGACCCTCAATACCGACGGCACTTACAGCTACGTGGTCAACAACAACCTCGCCGCCGTGCAGGCGCTGAAACTCGGTGATTCGCTGGTGGAAACCTTCACCTACCGCCTGCGCGACATCGCCGGGGCCACCGACACTGCGCAACTGAGCATTCGTATCGACGGCGCCTGGGATGCGCCGGTCGCGGCCAACGACACCGTACTGGCCGTGGCCGATAACGGCAACGGCAACGGCGTCAACCCAAGCGGCAACGTGCTACCCAATGACACCGACGTCGACCAGGGTGACAGCAAGACCGTCACCGGCATTCGTTTCGGCACGGAAGACGCCGGCGGCAGTCTGGCCGGAGTCACGGCTGGCACCGACAACAGCAACGGCACGCTGATCAACGGACTCTACGGGCAGTTGATCATCGGCGCCGATGGCAGCTTCACCTACAACCTCGATTCGAACAATGCGGCGGTGCTGGCTTTGGGGCCGCTGCAATTTCTCAATGAGCGCTTTACCTATCAGGTCAGCGACCGTGGCGGGCAGAACGATCTGGCGGAAATCCACATCATCATTCGCGGGCGCAACATTGCGCCGGTGGCCAACACCGACACAGCGACGGCGATCGAGGCCGGTGGCAGCAACAACGATCAACCCGGTCTCAACCCCGGCGGCAATGTGCTGGACAACGACACCGACGCCGAAAGCGATCCGCTGTCGGTGATCGGCATTCACACCGGCACCGTCAACGCAATCGGCACGGTCGGCAGCATCGGCACCTCGTTGCGCGGGTTGTATGGCGACTTGCTGATCAATGCCGACGGCAGCTACACCTACACCGTCGACAACAACCTTGCTGCCGTACAGGCCTTGCGTCAGAGCGGCCAGACCCTGAACGAAGTGTTCACCTACACCATCGTCGATCGCTGGGGCGACACCAGTACCGCCGAATTGCGCATCACCGTCGATGGCCGTAACGATACGCCGGTCGCCGCCGATGACAGCGCCACGGCGATCGAAGCCGGAGGCGTCAACAACGGCACGCCGGGCAGCAACGCAACGGGCAACGTGCTGGACAACGATACAGACGTCGACAGCGTCGCCAATGGCGAAGGCAAACAGGTGCAAAGCGTCAGCAATCAGGCCGGCCAGTCCACCGGCGCCGGGCAAGTGTTGATCGGCCTCTACGGGCAACTGACGTTGAACGCCGATGGCAGCTACACCTACGTCATCGACAACAACAACCCCGTGGTCCAGGCCTTGCGCACGGCGGGCGAAACCCTCAGTGAAACCTTCACCTACCGCATGCTCGACGCGGCGGGCGCGACCTCGGATGCGCGTTTGACCGTGGTCATTCAGGGTGCGAACGATGCTCCGATCGCACAAAACGACAGCGGGTTTGCCAGCGATCAGTCCCCTGCCCCGCAAACCACCGGCAACGTGCTGCCCAACGATGGCGACGTCGACGGCAACGACAGCCTGGTGGTGGTCGGCGTACGCACCGGTGCCGAAGCCGATGGCGGCACGGCCGGAGTAATCGGCCAGCCGATCATCGGTCTCTACGGCACTCTGGTGCTTAACGCCGACGGCAGTTACACCTACACCATCGACCAGAACAATCCTTCCGTACTCGCCGCCGCAGGCCTCGGGCAGATTCTGCGCGACGTGTTCACCTACACCATCAACGACCGTGCCGGCGCCAGCGATCAGGCGGAACTGGTGATCACCCTCGACATTGCCACGCCGTTCATACCGGCACCCGGCGGCAACAACTTCGAGCGTGATCCGAACACGTTGAACCGCAACTTCCCGATTCCTGATCCACAGCCGGCAATCTTCGTCACCCCGGTGGTCGAGCGCGCCGCTGAAATCTCCGAACTCTCGGCCTGGGGCGTCGATGGCAGCAACCTGCGGCTGGCGGCGGTCGGCGAGTTCACCAGCGAATCAGTGGGCAACGGTCTGGGCCTGGTGCCGGGGCAATTCGTCGCGCAAGCGGTGCGCACCAGCCGCCTCGAAAGCGAACTGGACCTGCTATGGATTCAGGGGCGTCAGGGCCGCACCGGTTTGAGCGCCGATGGCTTGTTGAGCGACCCGTCGCTGTTCACCTTGAACCCGGCCGACCTGACACACAGCCCGGCACACGCAGAAAAGCCTCATGAAAAACCACGGGCCAAGGGCTTCAGCGCGCAATTGCGCGATGCAGCGCAACGGCGCACGCCACGGTAAAGCGATCGACCTGAAGAAAAATTCGAAGAATGCAAAGGAATGAACATGCGCCTACACGCGAACCGGCTTCTCAGTACCGCCATCGCTTCTGCACTGTTGCTCAGTGCTTGCTCATCAACAGAGCCGAAACCCTCCACCGATGAAGAAAACCGTCAACGGATCATTGCCGACCAGTCACGCATGTATTCCGGTCAGGAGCCGGTCACCGCGCCGATCACCTTTTACGAAGCCGCCGCGCGGGCGCTGAAATACAACCTCGACTACCGCCTCAAACTGATGGAAAGCGCGCTGGCCTCGGACCTGCGCGATGTTTCCAGCCATGAAATGCTCCCGCGTCTGGTCGCCTCGGCCGGATACGCCGGGCGTGACAACGATTCCGGCGGCACCTCGATCGGCATCGAAGACCGTCAGGTCAGCTTGCGTCCATCGACCTCCGAAGAACGCTATCGCGAAGTCTATGGCCTGGGCCTGAGCTGGAGTCTGCTGGATTTTGGCGTCGCGTATTACCGTACCCAGCAGAAATCCGACCAGATTCTCATGGCCGAAGAGCGCCGGCGCAAAGTCGCGCAAAACGTCCTGCAAGACGTGCGCAACGCTTATTGGCGAGCGCTCGGCGCCCAGCGACTGATGCCGGAAGTCGACAAGCTGCTGATGCGCACCCACACCGCGCTGACCTCGGCCCGCCAGGCGGAAACCCGTGGCCTGCTGCCGCGTCAGGAAATCCTCGCCTATCAGCGCGCGCTGCTCGATTCGATCTACCTGCTGACCGTGCGCCGCCAGGATCTGGAGTTCGCTCAAGCCGAGCTGTCGGCGCTGATGTCGCTGCCGCCGGGTTCGAAAATGATCCTCGCCGACATGCCCGACCCGCCGCTGCCGGAAGTGCGCCAGAGCATGGCACGGCTGGAACAGCTGTCGTTGGAGAACCGCCCGGAAATCATGGAAGAGTGGTATCGCAAGCGCGTTAACCAAAAGGATCTCGAGATCGCCAAGGCGCAGCTGTGGCCGAATGTCAGCGTCGATTTTGGCTACAAGTACGATTCCAACAAATACCTCTACAACAACGACTGGATGAGCACCGGTCTGCAAGTGTCGATGAACCTGATTCGCTTGCTGCAACTGCCGTCGTTGAACGCGGCGGAAAAATCCCAGAGTGAAACCGACGACACCCGGCGCGTGGCGCTGTCGATGGCGATTCTCACCCAAGTACGGGTCGGCACCCTGCGCTATCAACTGGCGCGGCAGGAGGTCGAGTTTGCCGAAGACAGTCTGCGCGTTGATCGCAGCCTGCTCGACTACGCCCAAGCGGCGAAAACCGGCGCGCTGGGTTCCGAGCTAGAAGTGATCCGTTCCGAAGGACGTTATCTGCTCTCGCGTTATCAGCGTGAAGCGGCGTTCTCCAGTGCGCAGGCCGCATGGGGGCGGATGTACAACTCGGTCGGGCTGGACGTGCTGCCCAAGGAAATCTCGCAACACGACATCAAGACCCTGGCCCGGGAGATCCAGCGCACCTTGAACGAACAAGAACAACAACGCCTGCTCGCTGCCACTTCGCAAGGAACGCCGAATGCGCAAAATCGCCCTTGAGTCCCGTTTCGGGGCCCTGTTGTTGGCCAGTCTGATCCTGCCCGTCCACGCCGAAGACAGCCCGTCGGCCACAGCTCTGGAAAGCGCCAGTGCAATTCGTGTGTTGCTCGCCGCCGAACTGGAAACCACCCTCTCCAGCCAAATGGCCGGCACCTTGGGCGAACTGAAAGCCGGGTTCGGCGAACAGGTCGCCAAGTCCGAATTGCTCGCCCGTTTCAACTGCAATGAAGCCGAAGCGCGCTCGAAAGTCGCCGCAGCGGAACTGGCTATGGCCAAACAGAACCTGCAGGCCAAACAACAACTGCGCCAGCTCAACGCGGTGGGCGATATCGAAGTGTCGATGGCCAACACCGAAGTGCAAAAGGCCGACGGCGCGCGAGCCATGGGCGCGGCGCAAAGCAGTTACTGCCAGGTGCTCGCACCGTTTTCCGGGCGAGTGGCCAAGGTTTACGTCAAGCCTTACCAAACCGTTTCGGCCGGCACGCCGCTGTTCGATCTGGTCAGTGACGGTGCACTGAAGGTGCGTCTGAACGTACCGTCCAACCTGCTGAAAACCCTCAAGCCCGGCCTGCCGCTGCAGGTCAGCATCCATGAAACCGGCAAGACCTATCCGGCGCATGTCAGCGGCATCAACTCACGCGTCGATGCAGTAGCGCAAACCGTTGAACTGGAAGCGAAGCTCGACAACAAATACCCCGACTTGATGGCCGGCATGAGCGGCACCGCGCAGTTCGAGCAAGACGCGCGCCCATGACCATGAACGAGCCGTTGCCTCACCCTCACCTGCTGCTCGAACTGGATGCGCTGCGTGATAAAGCCATGGCCGCTGACTCGCTGAACAGCCTGGCGTTCAGCATGGCCAACGACCTGTACCCGCTGCTGCCCTTTCATCAGGCGCTGGTGTTCGCCCAGCGTGAGTCATCGCTGGAGCTGTTGAACGTCTCGGGGCTGTCACGGCCCAGCGAAGACTCGCCCTATCTGGTGTGGCTGCGTCGCGCCAGTCGCTGGGTCGCGGCGCAAGTACCTGGAGCTGATCCGGTGTGGCTGTCACAAGAAACCGCCAGCCCACCACCGGACATCGCCGAAGGCTGGAACGAATGGTGGCCGTCGGGGCTGTGGTGCGTTCCGGTGCAGGATCGCGACCAGCAACGGCTGGGCCTGTTGCTGCTGTTGCTGGAACAGGAACCGCCGGCGCTGTTGTGGCACCACCTCAAGGGGCTGGTCAGCACCTGGGCCTATTGCTGGTCAGCGCTGACCCGGCGCAAAGGCTTGCGGCGCTGGCGGCCCAATCGCAAACAACTTCTGCTGGTGTTGATCGTGCTCGCGGCCCTGCTGCTGTTGCCGGTGCGGCAAACGGCCTTGGCGCCGACTGAAATCGTTTCGCGGCAGGCGCAGATCATCAGCTCACCGATTGATGGCGTGATCGAAAAGATTCAGGTTCGGCCCAATCAACCGGTAGACGCGGGCACACCCCTGTTTGCGCTGGACGAAACCACCCTGCGCAGCCGCGCTGAAGTGCTCGGCAAAGAGGTCGCAGTGGCAGATGCCGAGTTGCAGGCAGCCAGCCAAAGGGCCTTCGATAACCCGCAGAGCAAAAGCGAACTGACCTTGCTCGCCGGTCGCGCGCAACAGCGCCGCGCCGAACTGGCAGCGGTGCAGGCGCAACTGAAACGTACACAAGTGCTGTCGCCAAGAGCCGGTGTTGCCGTGTTCAGCGACCCTAATGACTGGCTGGGAAAACCGGTGGTGACCGGCGAGCGCATTCTGCAAGTGGCTGACCCGACGCAACCGGCCATGCTGATTCAACTGGCCGTGGCAGATGCCATCGCGCTGGAACCGGGCGCCGAGGTCACGCTGTTTCTCACCGCTTATCCGCTAACGCCCCTCAAGGGGCAAATTCTGGAAACCAGTTATCAGGCGCGGCCCAGCGATGAAGGTGTGGTCGCCTACCGCTTGCTCGCCAGCATTGAGGGCGCCCCGGAGCACGCACGCCTCGGCCTGCACGGCACGGCGAAGCTCTACGGCGGGCGGGTCATGCTCGGTTATTATCTGCTGCGCCGGCCCATGGCGACGCTGCGTGCCTGGAGTGGCTGGTAATGCTCGATCCGGCCGATCTGCCGGTGCCGCCGCTGCGCGAAGACTTGCGCCTGAGCGAAGCAGCCAACGGCAGCAATGGCGAACCGGCGTGGGTGATTCAGGACACGGTGATCAACCGGTTCTACCGCATCGGCTGGCTGGAATTCGAGTGCCTGCTGCGCTGGGGTCAGTCGCCGCGCCAGATCAGCGAGCAGATCGCCGAAGGCACGGCGTTGAAACCGGATGTCGAGCAAGTCCTCGATTTTCGCCAGTTTCTGGAGCAACACCAGTTACTGCGTGCCGGCCCCGCTGTGCTTGAACGGCTCAAGAACAAAAGCGCAGAAGGCAGTTGGCTGACGTGGCGCTGGTGGCTGCACCATTACCTGTTTTTCCGCATTCCGCTGCTGCGCCCGCAACAGCTGCTGCAGGTGTTGGCACGGGCGCTGGGCTGGCTGTTTCATCCATTGACCGGGATTGTGGTGCTGAGCCTGAGCCTGCTCGGGATCATTCTGGTGTTGCAGCAGTGGGACGTGTTCACCAGCGCGGTGGTCGAGTCGTTTTCCACCGAGGGCCTGTTCAGTTTTGCCCTGGCGCTGATCGTCGCGAAAACCCTGCATGAACTCGGCCATGCCTTGGTCGCAACCCGGCTCGGCTTGCGCGTCGGGCACATGGGCATCGCGTTTGTGGTGATGTGGCCGATGCTCTACACCGACACCGGTGAGAGCTGGAAACTCAGCCGTTCTCGGCAGCGGCTGGCCATCGCTTCAGCGGGGATCGTGACCGAGTTGTCGCTGGCCGGACTGTCGACGCTGGGCTGGGCGTTGTGTGATCCGGGCGCGCTGCGCAATGCCCTGCTCTATCTGGCTACCACCAGTTGGCTGTTATCACTGGCGCTGAACGCCAGTCCGTTCATGCGCTTTGACGGCTACTTCATTCTTTCCGATTTGCTCGACTTTCCCAACCTGCATGAACGCGCTTCGGCGCTGGCACGCGTCACCCTGCGGCGCAATCTGCTGGGCTTGCAGGAAGACTGGCCGGAAACGTTTCCAAGCGGTCAGCGGCGTTTGCTGGTGACTTTCGCAATCGTCACCTGGATTTACCGATTGGTGCTGTTTCTGGGGATCGCGCTGGCGGTCTATCTGTTTTTCTTCAAGGTCTTGGGGATCTTTTTGTTCATGGTCGAACTGTCGTGGTTTATCGCCCTGCCCGTGATGCGCGAGCTGGGCCACTGGTGGAAAAACCGCGCGGCGATTCCGAGCCGGCGCAAAGTGGCGTTTTACGCGATGCTGCTGTTGATTCTGCTGGGCTTGGCGATGCCATGGCGCACGCAGATCGATGCGGTCGGCGTGGCCCGCGCCGAGCACCAGTTGCGCGTGTATGCGCCCTACCCGGCGCGCCTGCAATCGATTCACCCGCACGGCCCGGTCAAGGCTGGGGAAACCCTGATTACCCTGGACGAGCCGGACATCGCTTCACGCCTGCAGACCAGCGAAGCCAGTGCACGCAGTTATGAGGCGCGGCTGTCCGGGCTGATCGCCGATCCCGCTGGTCTGGCCGAGGATGCCGTGACCCGCCAACGCCTCAACGTGCAGTTCGAAGAGGCTCGCGCGGCCCGCTCGGAAATCGCCCGGCTCAACCTGCAAACGCCGTTTGCCGGGGTGTGGCTGGACGTCAATCCCGACTGGAAAGCCGGGCAATGGGTCGGCCGTCAGGAGTCGCTGGGCATGCTGATTGATCCGCGCAGTTGGCAGGTCGACGCTTATGTCGCGCAGGATCAGGTGCACCGCATGGCCACTGGGGATCACGTGCGTTTCTATGCCGATGGCCAGACCACGCCGCTGTCCGGCCGGGTCGTGCAGATCGGCAGCACCCGCGCCAGTCAGCTGTCGCACCGCATGTTGTCGTCACGCTTTGGCGGTCCGGTGCCGACGACGAATGCCGAACATGCACTGATTCCGAGCAATGCGCTGTTTCAGGTATTGATCCAGCTCGATGAGCCGCTGCCGAGCCTGCGTGAAACCCGCGGGCATCTGAAGATTGAGGGTGAGCGGCGAAGTTTGCTCGCCGACGGCGCTACTCATGTGCTGGCGGTACTGATGCGCGAAAGTGGTTTCTGACAATCCGCTCTAGCCAGCAACCACGAAGATGATAATAGGCCCGCACACCGCCAGCAGCACATTGGAAATCGCATAGCACACGGTGAAACCGATTACCGGAGTATTACTCCCCGACTGCTCGATGATCTTGTTCATCGACGCCGCTTCCGTCTGCGCGCCGGCCAAGGCACCGAACAGAATCATCGGGTGCAAGCGCAGCACATAGCGGCCGAAATACAAGGCCACCAGTGGCGGTAAGATCGTCACCACAGCGCCCGACAGCAGCAATGCCAGCCCCTGCTCCTTCATTGCGGCAAACGCCGCCGGCCCGGCGAGCAAGCCGACCACGGCGCCGAACGCGGTCAGGCCAAACTCGGAAAACGCCCATTGCGCCGCGGGCGGCAGCGCGCCGATTTCCGGGTGACGCGAGTTGTACCAGCCAATCACCAGCGCGGCGACCAACACCCCGCCGCCGATGCCCAGTTCCACCGGGATCATGCCGACATGGGTCGAGAGCAGTCCCAACAGTGAGCCCAGTACCATGCCCAGGGTGTGCATGGCGATGTCACTTTTGTAGTTGTTCTTGCGGATCCGCCCCAGGCGTTTGGCGATGGCTTCGACACTGGCCGTGCGCCCGGTCAATGTCAGCACGTCGCCACGGCGTAACACCGTGTTCGGCAGCAAGGGCAGTTCGTAGCCCTGCCGGGAGATGGTGTTGACGAAGCACCCCAGGCGCCCATCGCTGGCCAATCGGGTTTTCGCTTCATGAATGGTTGTGCCGGCAAACTCCGCCGAGGTCAGCACAATATCCACTTCGCGCGTCGGGAATGACAAGGACTCGGGATGATCGATCTCCGGCCCGACCCAGTGACTCAACGTGCCCACCGCGTCGCGCAAGGCATACACACCCACCACATCGCCGGCCATCAGCACGAAGAGTTCATCGCGCTCGATGATTTGCCCGGCCCGCACCACGCGCTCGACCGTCAATGAGTCATGCAGCTTTTCAAAATCGATGATGCGCTGGCCATCTGCCTGGCCATTGCTCGCCACTTGGTGAGCCCGCACGACGATGCGCGTGTAGGGCACGGTGATCGCCTCTTCTTCCTTGGCGATGCCCAGTTCCAGCTCCAGTTCACGCGCCGATTCGCGCAGATTCACCCCCAGCAGTTTCGGTGCGATGCTGCCGACAAACACGATCAAGCCGATGGTGCCGAACAGGTAGGTAATGGCGTAAGCAATCGCCATGTGGCTGTTGAGTTGCGCCTTGGCTGCGGCATCAATCGTCAGTTGATTGATCGCGCTGGTCGCGGTGCCCATGATCGCCGTGTCGGTCAGCGCCCCGGCACCTAGGCCTGCGGTGAACCCGGCGTCGAAATCGAACACCGAGTACATCAGTAGAATCGCCCCCAGCGCGGTGGCGCACAGCACCACCGAGAGCAGCACCAGTTTCAGTGTGCCGCGATTGAGGCTGCCGAAAAACTCCGGGCCACTCTTGAACCCGACGGCGTAGATGAACATCACGAAAAACACTGACTTCAGGCCCGCCGGCACTTCCAGACCGATCTGCCCGATCAGCAAACCCATCAGCAGTGCACCGGCCACCGAGCCGAGGTGGAAGCTGCCGATGTGAATCCGGCCGATAAACACGCCCAGGGCAATCGCCAGGAACACCGCGATTTCCGGGTCGGTGCGCAAGGCGTGCAGGATGAATTCGAGCATGGGGCGAACTCCTTTGAGCGGCGGTCACTGATCCTTCGGTTCTTGCGCGGGTGCGGTGTACCACTTTTCTCGCGGCACCCATTTCTCGCTCTGCGGATCGCCCAGATAGTGCGGCGACATGATCTGCACGCCGTATTCGTTGAACACGTCCTGGATATTGGCGTGGAGCATGCTCAGCAGCACCGCACGCGGGCGCGGCTGGCTCGGGATCGCTTGTGCGACCAGCCGGTATTCCGGGTAGAAATCCGACAGCGCGGTCTGGAACACCTGCGCCGGCGGGTCTTCGAGAATCCCAGGCGTACGCTTCGCCGCTTCCAGCAACATCGCCTCGACCTGACGCCATGGTGTGTCGTAGCCAATGGTCACAACCGTATCCACCACATAACCGGGGCCTTGCACGGTGCGCGAGTAGTTTTTGGTGACCGTGCCAGTGATCATCGAATTGGGCAGCGTCAGCACTTCCCCCAGTCCGGTACGAATGCGCGTAGTGAACATGCCCAGTTCGGTAACCGTGCCTTCGTACTCGCCGATTTTCACGAACTCGCCGGGGCGTAAGGTGCGCGTGTAGGTGAGGATCAACCCAGCGGCGGCCTGCCCCACTACGCTGGTCGCGCCGAGGGAAATCATCAGGCCGATCAGCACCGACAAACCCTTGAAGGCATCGGTGCCGGCGCCGGGCAGATACGGATAGGCCATCGCCAGAGCAAACAACCAGACCGCCAGCGCCGTCAGGCGTTGGGTCGGTTGCAGGGTTTCGTGGTTGAGCCAGCTGAATGTCCCCGGTGTAGCCATGCGGCGCAGGATGCGTCGGGTGAACGCAGTGACGCCACGGGCGATAAAGAAAATCGCCAGGGCCACGCCCAGTCCGGGAATCGCATCGACGATGCCTTGCAACAGATAACCGGCCAGCTCGAACAGATAGTTATTGAGGCTTTCGCCCCATGGACGCGTGTAGGGAAAGCGCGACAGGACAAAGCCCAGCCATTCATAGGTCAGCAGCAAAATCAGCAGCCAGCGCAGCAGCAACAGCAGACGGCTGACCAGCGGATAGAGGAAATTCGAGTCGATCAGTTGCACCCGTCCGACCTTCAGCGCTTGGGTGTGGCGATCCATCAGTTCGGGAAGTTTTGCCAGCAATTTGCGGCGCAAATACGCCAGGCCCCAAAGCAGCGCGAGGTAAATCAGCGTGGCGACCGCAGCCAGTGCCAACGAACGCAGAATCAAGTCGAGACTGCGCGCTTCGCGGGTTTCATTGACCACTTGGCGGAGTTTTTCCGCCGCGCCCTCGGCAGCCTGTTGCACCGATGAATAGGCCAGCGTGTCGATGTCCTTGGGCGCGACGATGAAGGCGCGTTTAGAACCGATCAGCACCAGATAGCTGTTCTGGATCGGATCAATGCTGACGTTGAGGTCCTCGCCTTCATCCAGCGCCTCACTGATGACCATTTTCGCCCGTTTGACCCGCGAGGCCGGCGCTTCGCCGAGGATGGTGGCGCGAAACAGCATGATGCTGCGGTTGGCGACCTTCAGCTCAACCGCCTCGTCGGCCGGTTTTGTTGCCTCATCAGCCGCCCAGCCGAGCCCGCTCCAGAGCGCCGCGAACACCACTATCCAAACCGCCAGCAGCCTGCTTCGCATGCGCCTGTTTCCTTACGCCCAAGTGTCAGAGAGGGATACGTAAGGCAGCGTAGTTGAGCGATGAACGGTTGTCAGATTCCCGCGCACCGATAAGTGTCACGGCAGATTTTCTTTGCGCTGGCTCTCCAGAAGCTCGGTGACATCGGCCGGTTGATACACCCAGCCGATGAACAACTCATAACCGACCGCCAGAATCACCGGGCCGATGAACAGACCAATAATGCCGCTGGTAACCATGCCTCCGAGCGCACCGATCAGTACCACCGGCATCGGCACCGCGACGCCGCGTCCCAGCAACATCGGCTTGAGCACATTGTCGGAAAGCCCGGCAATCGCCATCCACACCGCAAAAATAATCGTGCTGGCGCTGACCCCGTCCTGCGCGAAGACGTAAATCACCACGGGCAGCGTGATCAGCAACACCGGCAATTGCGTGATGCCCAGCAGCAACACCATCAACGCAATAATCCCGGCGGCAGGGACACCCATGACCACCAACGCAACCCCGACCAGCAACATCTGAATAAAGGCGATACCGACCACGCCCTGCGCCACGGCGCGGATGGTTGCCGTGCACAGTTCGGCGATTTGCGGGCCACGCACCGGACCGGAAATGCGTGTGGTGATGGCCACTGCCGTGCGATGCCCGCGCTCGCCGTGGGTCATGACCAAACCGGCGATGATCAGCGCAATCACAAACACCACGATCCCGGCACCGACGCCAGCGGCTTGATGCAACAACACTTTGCCCCAGTTGGACAGGTGCGGTGCCAGCTCCTTGAACGCCCAGCTCAAGTCTTGCGAGGCGTGTTGCCAGATGCCGTAAACCGGCGCGCCAATCAGCGGCCAGTTCTCGACGCTGGCCGGTGGTGGCGGGATCTCGAACTGGCCTGCCTCCATCGTGTGCATGCCGACTTTCACCGAATCGGCAACGGAAGCCCCGAGCAGGCTCAGCGGCACCATCAGAATCAACAACCCCAGCAGCACCAGCAAGATCGCCGCCCAACCGTAGCGGTTGCCAAGCTTTGCGCCAAGCTTCTGATTGAGTGGATACAGGGTGATCGCGAGGATCAGCGCCCACAGCATGACATTCAGAAACGGATGAAAGATGTCGTAGCAGAACAGCACCAGAATGGTGATCAGACCCGCGCGTATCAGTACGTCCAGCAGTGCTCTGGAACTGTGAAAAGTAATCAGCGGTTTTTCTTCCATGTCGGCGCTCCTGATTGGGCCATCGATGAACCGCTGTGAGCCTAGTTCACATCCGGTACATCGTCTCGACTGGTGCGCACGCCAATTCGCGACTAAACCTGAAGGCTGATCTGCATTGATAAGGAATTCGCGATGAAGTCGACGCACTCACTGATCATTCTTGCGCTGGCAGGCACTGGCGGTCAGGCACTGGCGGGCGGTATTGATCTGTATGAAGCGGGTCAGGAAGGCGCGGGGCTGGCCAATGCCGGCTCGGCGGCGCTGGCCACCGACCCGAGCGTATTGATGAGTAACCCGGCCGGCATTGCCGCACTCAGAGGCACGCAAATCAGCCTGACCGGTCAGGCCATATTCGGCGGTCTGGGTTTTGATCGCGACAGCGACAATGACTTCTCCGGCAACGAGGGCGGCAATCCCCTGCCGATCCTCCCGGGTACCAGTTTCTTTATCAGCCATGAGCTCAATGATCGCGCCAGTATCGGCTTCGGTATGTATGGCAACTTCGGCCTGAGCGTGAAATACGACGATGACTGGGCCGGGCGCTACTTCAGCCAGGAATCGACATTGATCGGCATTTCGATGCAGCCGACTTTCGCTTACAAGATCACCGACGATCTTTCGATGGGCATCGGCCCGCGTCTGGTCTACGGCTACTACTACACAAAAATGGCCATCGACAATAACGCCTTCCTGCCCGGCACGCCGTTTCAGGAGGATGGCAAGTTGCAGTACAAGGACACGGACATCGGCACCGGGATCAACCTCGGCCTGCGCTACCAGTTGAACGAGCGCACCACCGTCGGTCTGGCCTACACCAGCAAAGTCAAACTGGAGTTCAAGGACTCACCTTCCGTGCATGGCGTGCGCAATCCGCTGCTCAATTTCGCGCTGTCGAGGCTGGATGTCGACGAGCTGGAAATCGACATGAACATTCCGCAGACCGCGACCCTGAGCATTGCCCATCAGTTGAACGAACAGTGGACGCTGCTGAGTTCGGTGAACTGGCAGGACTGGAGCGATTTTGCCGACATCGGCGTGTCGGTGGACAGCGCCGCCGGCGACGTGTCGCGTTCGGTCGATCGCAAGTATCAGGACACCTGGCACCTGTCGATCGGTGCGCAAAACCAGATCAGCCCGAAATTGCGCTGGAACATGGGCGTGGGCTACGACAGTTCCGCGGTGAAGGACAAGGATCGCACCGTCGACAACCCGATGAACGAGACCTGGCGCCTGGCGACCGGGCTGAGCTACAAACTGGCTGAAGACACCGACCTCAACCTCAATTACACGCTGGTCTGGCTGGGTGACATGGACGTTCAGCAGACCAAGCGCAATGGGCAGACGCTGTCGGGGAGTTATCCCAATAGCGCGCTGCACATTGTTGGCGGTGGCGTGACATGGCGGTTTTGATCGAACCGATCAGCGCGCAAGCATGCCGTGACACAACAGATTCAGAACCCCGCGCATGTGCAAGGCGTGCGCGGTGCGGTCCGGATTTTCCTGGGTTGCCAGTCGAATGAACGCCATGTTCGCGTATTGGTTGAACAGCGTGGCAACCACGTCGATATCGATCGATTCACGCACCTTTCCCGCTTGCTGGAAATGCAGGAGCAGCGCTTTGGTTTCTTCGATCACAGCCGCGTTCCATGGACTCATCGCCTCGGCCAATTCTCCGGTTAACAGAAATGGCGCCAGTTCCCGCCACAACGAAGCCGGCATCGCCTGTAGCTGGTAATCGGTCATCAGCCCTTCGAACTCGCACAACGCCTCCAGCGGATCGCTGTCCTCGTCCAGATTCGCCCGCGCTTCGCGCATGGCTTGCTCGTCGGGTTGCTTGAGCAAGGCCAGCAGAATCTCCTGCTTGCCGCCGAAATAATTCACCACCGTTGGCGCGGAAACGCCCGCCTGCACGGCGATCTGGTCCAGCGTGGTGGCCGCAAAGCCGTTGCGCTTGAACAACTCGAGCGCCGCCTCGGCAATCACCTGCCGGCGCTGTTCCTTCTGCCGCTCTCTGAGTCCGCTCATGTTGCCTCTGATGTTCCTTGCCAATGGCCCTCAGCCTACGGAGATCTTTTTTCATCGACAAATATTTTCTTTACAAAAATATTTTTAGATGACAAAACTTTATCCGTGCAGCGCTGTGACGAACGCACTCACTTGCCCTTTGCTCTGGAGATCCGCCATGTCCGCCGAATTCGATTCGACCCGCAGTACCCGCGATTACCAAGCTTCTGACGCTGCTCACCACATCCACGCGTTCGTCGATCAAAAAGCCCTCAACGAGGAAGGCCCGCGGGTGATGGTCAGCGGCGATCGCTTGGCACTGTGGGACAACGACGGCAATCGTTACCTGGACGGCATGTCCGGCCTGTGGTGCACCAACCTTGGTTACGGGCGCAAGGATCTCGCCGCTGCCGCGACTGCGCAGCTGGAACAACTGCCCTACTACAACATGTTCTTCCACACCACTCACCCAGCGGTGATCGAGCTGTCCGAACTGCTCTTCAGCCTGCTGCCCAAGCACTACAGCCACGCGATCTACACCAACTCCGGCTCCGAAGCCAACGAAGTGCTGATCCGCACCGTGCGCAAGTTCTGGCAGGTGATGGGCAAACCCGAGAAGAAAATCATGATCGGCCGCTGGAACGGCTACCACGGCTCGACCCTGGCGGCGACGGCGTTGGGCGGGATGAAATTCATGCACGAAATGGGCGGCAGCATTCCCGATGTGGCGCATATCGATGAACCGTACTGGTTCGCCCACGAAGGCAACCTCAGCCCGGAAGAATTTGGCCTGCGCGCGGCGCGGCAACTGGAAGACAAGATTCTCGAACTGGGCGCCGACAAGGTCGCCGCGTTCGTCGCCGAACCGTTTCAGGGTGCGGGCGGGATGATCATTCCGCCGGCGACTTACTGGCCGGAGATCCAGCGCATCTGCCGTAAATATGACGTGCTGCTGTGTGCTGACGAGGTGATTGGCGGTTTCGGCCGCACCGGTGAATGGTTCGCGCATCAGACGTTCGGTTTTGAGCCGGACACGCTGTCAATCGCCAAGGGCCTGACCTCCGGTTACATCCCCATGGGCGGCTTGATTCTGTCACGGCGCATGGCCGAGGCGCTGGTGGAAAAAGGCGGCGTGTTTGCCCATGGTCTGACTTATTCCGGTCACCCGGTGGCGGCGGCCGTGGCGATTGCCAACCTCAAGGCCTTGCGCGATGAGGGCGTGGTGGCTCAGGTGAAAACCGACACCGGGCCTTATCTGCAGAACTGCCTGCGCGAAGTGTTTGGCAATCACCCGTTGGTGGGTGAAATTCAGGGGGTTGGCCTGGTGGCGGCGTTGCAGTTTGTTGAAGACAAGGCCAGCCGCAAGCGCTTTGCCAATGAAAACGACATCGCCTGGCGTTGCCGCACGATTGGCTTTGAAGAAGGGCTGATCATTCGATCGACACTGGGGCGGATGATTATGGCGCCGGCGCTGGTCGCCACGCGCACGGAGCTGGATGAGCTGATCGACAAAACGCGGATTGCGGTGGATCGGACGGCGCGGGAGTACGGGGTGCTGTGATCGTCTGAGGACGTACCTGTCTTCTGGGAACGCAACAAGTCCCTGTGGGAGCTGGCTTGCCAGCGATGGCGATAGTTCAGACACTTCATTATCGAATGGGCTGGCCCCATCGCTGGCAAGCCAGCTCCCACATGGATCTACAGCGGACACGAATTCTGCATACCCCGCAGCCCCCTGTAGGAGTGAGCCTGCTCGCGATGGGGCCATTGAGGTAGAAAATCGGTGGTAGATCGTTCCCGCCGATTACTCCGCGCGCTGCTTGGTGTTAAATAGGCGCCAGTCTTAACCTTGTCGCTTATAGCTGTGCAACGAGAACCGATATGAACACCCATTCCAAGAAAAGCACCCGAATTCAAACAGCGGTGAGCGCATGATCGAAGTCACCGAAGTTTCCATTGCCCAACTGCGTGCCGCCCTTGAATCAGGCGAGACCACCGCAGTCGAACTGGTGCAGGCCTATCTGGCGCGTATCGATGCCTACGACGGCGCCGACACCGCGACGGCGCTGAATGCCGTGGTCGTGCGCAACCCTGAAGCGTTGAACGAAGCTCGGGCCTCCGATGCCCGCCGTGCCGCAGGCAAAACCCTCGGCCCGCTCGACGGCATTCCCTACACCGCCAAAGACAGCTATCTGGTCAAGGGCCTGACCGCTGCGTCCGGCAGCCCGGCTTTCGCTGATCTGGTCGCCTATCGTGATGCCTTCACCATCGAACGCCTGCGCGCGGCCGGGGCGATCTGCTTGGGCAAGACCAACATGCCGCCGATGGCCAACGGCGGCATGCAACGCGGCGTCTACGGTCGCGCTGAAAGTCCTTACAACGCCGATTACCTGACCGCGCCGTTTGCCTCTGGCTCGTCGAACGGTGCTGGCACCGCCACTGCTGCAAGTTTCGCTGCATTCGGTCTGGCTGAAGAAACCTGGTCAAGCGGGCGTGGCCCGGCGTCGAACAACGGCTTGTGCGCCTACACCCCGTCGCGCGGGGTGATCTCGGTGCGTGGCAACTGGCCGTTGACGCCGACCATGGACGTCGTCGTGCCTTACGCACGGACCATGGCCGACCTGCTCGAAGTCCTCGACATCGTCGTCGCCGAAGACCCGAACACCCGTGGCGACCTCTGGCGCCTGCAACCGTGGGTGCCGATCCCGAGCGTCAGCGAAGTGCGCCCCGCCGCCTACGCCGATCTGGCCGCCGACGCCAAAGCCCTCGCCGGCAAGCGTTTCGCCGTACCGCGCATGTTTATCAATGCCGACCCTGAAGCCGGCACCAGCGAAGCTCCGGGCATCGGTGGCCCGACCGGCCAGCGCATCAACACCCGCGCTTCCGTGATCGACTTGTGGAAGCAGGCCCGTCAGGCCCTCGAAGCGGCCGGTGCCGAAGTCATCGAAACCGACTTCCCGCTGGTCTCCAACTGCGAAGGCGATCGTCCCGGCGCGCCGACTGTATTCACCCGTGGTCTGGTCTCCAAGGAGTTCCTTCACCATGAGTTGTGGGACCTGACCGCATGGGCGTTCGACGACTTCCTGCAAGCCAACGGCGACCCGAAACTCAATCGTCTGGTCGACGTCGACGGGCCGAAAATCTTCCCCCACGAACCGGGCACGCTGCCTAACCGTGAGGGCGATCTGGTCGCCGGCATGGATGAATACGTGCGCATGGCCGAGCGTGGCATCACGCCGTGGAATGAAATCAGCACCGTGCCCGACGGCTTGCGTGGCCTCGAACAGACCCGACGCATCGATCTCGAAGACTGGATGGACAAACTGGGCCTCGACGCCGTGCTGTTCCCGACCGTCGCTGACGTCGGCCCGGCGGACGCCGATGTCAATCCTGAGTCGGCCGACATCGCCTGGAGCAACGGCATCTGGGTGGCCAACGGCAACCTCGCGATCCGCCACCTCGGCGTACCGACCGTCACCGTGCCGATGGGCGTGATGGCCGATATTGGCATGCCGGTCGGCCTGACCTTCGCTGGCCGCGCCTACGACGACTCGAACCTGCTGCGCCTGGCTGCCGCGTTCGAATCGACCGGCAGCAAACGCCAGATCCCGCCACGCACGCCGCCATTGTCTTAACGCGATCAAAACTGTAAGAGTGAGCCTGCTCGCGATGGCGGTGTGTCAGCCTGAATAAACTTGACTGACACGCCGCCATCGCTGGCAAGCCAGCTCCCACAGGTTTCAGCTCCAGTCCCAAAATCCTCATTCAACTCGCTCCCACAGTTTTTTGTGTGATGCCAAGATCGGTGGGGACACCATAGGCCCCCTGTGGGAGCTGGCTTGCCAGCGATGGCGTCAGCGCATTCCCAACCTCATGACCTGACAGCCACAATAATTCAGCACATCCGCTCAATCCCCTGCCCTGCAAACACTCGATCATCCCGGCCACCTCAATTGCCGCTGGCCACCGACCATGATCGACCGCGCCCCTTCGCGCCTCACCCTGCTCGCGCTGCTCTGCGGTCTGACCACCACCGCCCACGCCAGCGGTTTTTTCGACGATGCCAAAAGCGAAGTGCTCAGCCGCAACTTCTACCTGAGCAACGACTATCGCTCGCCCTCACCGTCAGGGAAAAACTACAAACAGGAATGGGCTCAGGGCTTTATCGGCACTTTCTCATCCGGTTTCACAGCCGGCACGGTCGGCTTCGGCATCGATGCCCACGCCTTCGCCGGACTGAAACTGGACGGCGGCAAGGGCCATTCCGGCACCGGTTTGCTGCCAGTCGACAGCGATGGCCGCAGCGAAAATGACTACTCCAGCGCGGGCGGCGCGCTCAAGCTGAAAGCCTCGCGCACCACCCTCGCCTTCGGTGAAATGACCGTCGAAACCCCGGTGTTCGACACCTCCGACAAACGCTTGCAACCGGAGTACGCCACAGGTTTTCTGCTTAACAGCGCCGAGTTCGACCACATCAACCTGGTGGCCGGGTATTTCACCGCGTTCAAGAACCAGGACAGTTCCTCCGGCAGAGGCGATTTCTACGGCTACGGCGCCAATACCGAGGCCGGCGCGATCAGTTTTCTCGGTGCCGACCTGTTCACCGATAGCCCCGTCGGCGGCGCGCTGTACGCCTCAGAGCTCAGCGACACCTGGCGCCAGTACTACGGCAACCTGCACTTCAAACAGTCCGGCGTGCTGCTCGACGCCAACCTCTACCACACCCGCGACACCGGCCGAGCGCTGGCCGGCGCCATTGACAACACCGCGTTCAGCCTCTCCGGCAAATACACCTTCGGCTCCCACGCAGTGATGCTCGGCTGGCAACGGATCAATGGCGACACGCCGTTCGATTTCGTTGGCGGCGACTCGATCTACCTCGCCAACTCGATCAAATACGCCGACTTCAACGGCGCCAACGAACGCTCATGGCAGGCGCGCTACGACCTCGACCTCGGCGCCTTCGGCATCCCCGGCCTGAGCTTCATGACCCGCTACGTCTCCGGTAGCCACATCGACGGTACCCATGCGCCCAAGGGCGGCGCCTACAACCCGTTCGATCCTGACAGTGGCAGTTACCAGCCGCAGCAAGGTGATGGCGGCAAGCATTGGGAGCGGGATATTGATCTGAAGTATGTCGTCCAGTCGGGTGCGGCGAAGGATTTGTCGGTGCAGGTGTCGCATGTATCGCACCGGGCCAATGAGGCGCAGGCTGGCGATGACATTGATCGGATCTATGTGGTGATCCAGTACCCGTTGGGTTTCTGACGCAACACGATCAACCCGCCCGCGATCATTCAACTGTGGGAGCGAGCTTGCTCGCGAATGCAATAGGTCAGTCACATTGACTCTGCCTGACACTGCGCCTTCGCGAGCAAGCTCGCTCCCACAGGATCCTGTGTCGGCCAAAAGCCCTGTGTTTGATCTTTGAAATCAAAATCAAAAGATTACAGCGCGCCGCAGCGCCTACAGCCGCTAGCCAAATGCCATCACCTCCCTTATTCTGCGCACCCGCCGAAAACGCCAAGCCAGGAAGGCATCGATTGACCTTCCTGTTTGCCGTCAATCAACACACGCAGATTCAGGGATGTCCATGTTCCAGTTATTCAAACTAGGCGCCGCGGTTGTGCTCGCCACGACGCTCAGCGGTTGCATTACCGAAAGCGCTTCGTGGGTCAGCGAACCCCTGCAACCGAAAGCCAACGAGCCGGTCAGCTACCTCGTCGGCTCGATCGGGCCGCAGTCAGTCAAATTCCCTGCCGCCGATAATCAGCGCATCTTCTTCCGCAAGCGCGGTTCTGAATACGGCGCCGCCGGTATCTGGAAACTGGCCGGTGCCTACTCGACGCCTCAGGACATTCAGGACGGCGTCGGCGCGGCGAGCGTATTCGTACTGCCGCTGAAGCCGGGCGATTACGAGTTCTATGACTTCCAGTTCTTTTCCGCACGCTACCAGCCGGGGCTTGGCACTGTTTTCACCTCGGCCGAGGCGCGAGAAAAATTCAACCTGCCGATGCGCCTTGAGCCCGGCAAGGCTTATTACATCGGTGAATTCCGCTCGTTCTGCCTGACCGCCGGGTTCTGCGCGTTTCGCTGGAGCGACCAGAACGCTCGCGATGCAGTGGTCGCTCAGCGCATGACCCCGGGGTTGCCAACGCTGCAACCGCTGAAACTCGATCTGAAACGCGCCGAACCCTACATCTTTACCGGCCCCACTCCGGGTGTGGCCGTGGACGTCAAACCATGAAAAAAATCATCGCCCTCAGCACCGCCGCGCTGTTAACCGGCTGCACGGCCACCAACACCTTGCCTGAGCGCACCCTCGCCGACGGTCAGGATTATCTGGCGCCGATTCACGTCATGGTCGATGACCCGATGAACTCGTCGACCCTGCGCAACCATCTGCGCCAGACCGGGGTATTCCGCGAAATCCAGACCGGCACCGCTAAAGCTGACGAGTACAGCGTCCAGGTCAAACTGAACATGCAACCTGAGTTCCCGCCGTTTCCGCTGGTGATGCTCAGCTGCCTGACCCTGTTCACACTGCCGTTATCCAAGGAATACAACACCGAGGCGCAGTTTTCCGTGTATCAGGGCGACAAGCGCCTGAAGCAATACAGCTATCGCAACACCACGCAGAAATACACCTGGCTGCTGGATCAGGGTGGCGAACTGGAAGGCCAGAACCTGAGTCGCATCGCCCGCGCGTTTGCCCAGGACGTCCAGCGTGATCGCCTGATCCCCGCCGCCGGGGCTGCGCAATGAACCTCAACTTCATCAAACCCGCCACCCTTCTCTTCGCCCTGCTGACGCTGGGCGGTTGCGCCAACACCCTGCAACCGCTCGACTACAAGGCCAGCCAGGCCTACGTCCCGGTGACACTCGGGCTCGGACCGGCCTATAGCCGAATCGATGAACAGCATCAACGCGAAACCATCAGTGCCCTGAAAAACACCGGCGCCTTTTCCATGCTCGACGGTGGCTACAGCCGCAACGGCTACAGCCTGCTGATCACCGAACCGCACGACGGCAAGGTCAACTGGCTGGCATTGATGAACGTCTTCACCCTGTTCACCTTTCCGATGCCTTACCACTACCAGGACAACCTGCGCGGCTCGGTCTTCAAGGACGGCGAACTGCTCAAGACCTACAACTATTCACGCGAAGGCTGGAGCGTCATCACCTGGTACGTGCCGATTCCAGCGTTTGAAAACAAGCGGCAGATGCTCGATCAGTTGCTGGTGGAAATAGACAAGGACAAGGTGATTCCGTATCAGCCGTGAAAGGATGAATGCGGACTTAACTGGAACAACGCAAATCCCCTGTGGGAGCGAGCCTGCTCGCGAAGGCGATTCAACAGCCGACATCTCAGGGGCTGATCCAGCACTTTCGCGAGCAGGCTCGCTCCCACAGCGTTATCAGGGAGATCACGCTTTCCGTTCAGAACTTCGCCCGACTTTTTGCCTTTTAAACTTGAGTGTTTAAAAGACACCTCCAGACACGCCTTCAAGGCTACACATCCTTGCGCCATTGCCTACAGCTACGCCAGAATCCGCCGGCTTGTGCGCCTTGGGGTCGGGTTCTATTGTGGTGCCGTCGCTGACGAATCAGCGATCGGGTCTCGCAGCCCGTCGATCTCTGGACGCACAACACCCGCTTTTTTATGGCGGCTGTACGTGGGAGACCTTAGGGTCTGCCGGTTCTAGAGTCCCGGTCTGCGACCCGCGTATAGCTGCCACCCTCATTCGTCTCGCAGCGAACGTTGGCAGCTTCAATGACTCTAGGAGCTTCACCATGATCAAACCAACCCCCAACCCACCCGAAATCGACCTCGCCTCCCCCTACGAATCCCTCGATTCAAAAAAGCTCAACGACGCCGCCGAGCGCGCGCTCGATCATTACCTCTGCCCACCCGGCTCCACGCCACCCCCACGTAAAACCCGCCGGATGTACGCCGTGACCGCTGACTTCAAAAACGAGGAACTGCTGGCCGATGCCAGCGAAACACTCGCCTCAGCCAGAACCATCGCCCATGACTTTGCCCACCTCATTCCCGCGTCGCAGCGCAGGACGCTGTTGGGGATCGCGCAGTTGATCATGCTCGGCGAACTGGCGGTGAATCGGGTGATGGATAATCTGGAGTTGCCGCAATAAAGCGCCGCCACTGATGCCCTCCTGTGGTAGTGAGCTTGCTCACGAAGACGGACTTACAGGCAACACAGCTTTTCAGGCAAAAAAAAACGCCGTTCCGAATCAACCGGAACGGCAGTTTTTTCATACAGCAAACGACCACTCGTCGTTAAACCACAGCACCTGTCAGATCTGACAGGTGCGCTTTCTCCACAATCGCGCTTTCATCATTCCTGCCGTTTCACCCACGCAGGAGCGCCCTGAATGACCAAGTCCACCGCCGCCGGCAACACACCTCTGCAGCTTTACCCGCCCAAGATTAAAGGCCAGACCGAACCGGTTGAAGGGGCGCGTGTCGGTTTGTCGTTAGTGGCTTATGACCTGGTCAGTGATGGCGAAGGCGCCGAAGCTCAGATTGATCCGCCGTTTGCCGGCATCTGGGAGCCGAAGGACGTTGTGAAACTGTGGCTGGGCATTGAGACGGCACCGCTGAGCTTCACCACGATCGACGATCCAAATGTGCCCATCTTCATGCGCATTCCCAGAAACAGGCTGCATCCCGATCAGATCAACCAACTGTATTACACGGTCGAACGCAACAGCGATAACGTCGGAAAATCCGACCCGCCACTGACGGTGCTGTACAACCGCATCCGCCCCGGATTGAAGGATCGCTTTCCCGATCTCGACGGCCACTCCGAACTCCAACTGCTATTGCCCGACGTGCTGAAGAACGGCGTCGGTCCGGACTTCGTCAGCGCCGAAGTGTGCGTGGCCTATCCGTATTGCCGGGCGTATGACCTCATCACCCTCAAGTGCAACGGCGAACTGCTGGAACCCAAGCCCAAGGTCAAACCGAATCAGGCGCCGCTGCCGCCAAATCCGGGCAACGATACCCCCATCACCATTTGCTTCACCATCACCCGCGACTTTCTCGACAAGGCGAAACGTCAGGACAAAAAACTGCATTTCTCCTACACCGTCACCGATCAGCTCGGCAACGGCCCGGATACCGATGCCCCGTGGTCGGCGGTGCAGAGCGTGGATGAGGATCTGGATGGCGTCCTGCTGCCAATGCCGATTCTGCTGGAACGCAAAGAAGACTATCCCGGTGACGACGCGAAAACCATCGACCTGGAGAAACTGGCGGGCAATCCACTGCTGCTGGTCGTGCTGACCCAAGATAACCGCTTTGCGGTGGGCGACGAGATTGTGGCGACCTATACCACTACAGGGCAAACCGAGCCCGTAGTAGTCCGGGGCAAAGTCGAAGAGGATCCGTTCCTTGGGAAACTGCCCTGTTTCCTTGAAGTGCCCAATGACAAGGTCTTCGCTGACAGCAAGGTGACTGCGATTTATGAAGTGCATAGGCCCGGTGTTGGCTTGGTGGGCAGTTCGAACACGGCCACGGCGACAGTTGTGGGTTCTAGAATTGTGCTTAAACCGCCGAAAATCAAGGAAGCCCCGAACGACACCAGCCTTGACCCGCTGGATGCCCAAAACACACTGACCGCAGTGATCGACTATGACGGCATGCTGGTCAGCGACAAGATTATCGTCCGCTGGATCGGCGCCCCCGGAACGCTGCCTGGCGGCTCGCACACCACGGATCCATGGCCGGTCACCCGCGTCGGCCCGCAGGAAATCCCGCTGAACGTCTCGGTGATTGCCTTCAACCTCGACAAGTCAATCACGCTTGACTACGCCATGACACGCGGCACCCAGGAACCGAAAGACTCGCAGATTCGTACGTTGGCGGTGTTGCCAATTGCCCAAAGCGATTTGCCCAAGCCGCTGATCACGCAGGCATCCGAAGCAGGCGAAGGATCCGAGCTGGACGTCAGCCAATTGACCACCAACGCCACCCTTCGCGCGAACAGCTACCCGCATATTGCGTTGAATCAATATGTCTGGCTCAAAGCGAAAGGGACTTTAAAAGGCGGGGGGGTGTACTCGAAAACCTTCTGGCAAGCGCCGAGTTCGTATGTCAGTGCGACATGGATCAACCAAGGGTTTTACGCCAACAACGGGTTTCCTCTGGCGGACTTGCAAAGCCTGAAAGATGGCAGTGACCTGGAATTGGAGTTCAAGGCAGGTTTTGGTGGTACTCAGGTTGAGAGTGAGGCTGTGACGTTTGCGTTGCGTACTTACAAGATCAAAGCCTACGAAACCATAGTACCGACACTGGATTCGGTAAAAGGCTCACCCAGCGAGGATGAGATTCCTGACGGCAGCCCTACCGTAGAAACAGCCGTCACGCTGAGTGGAACAGCCACGCCCAACACAAAAATCGATCTGGCCAATAACAGCACATTGATGCCGAATACTGAAATTCAAGTAGGTTCAAAGGGGGAATGGACATTCCAATTGACCGGACTCGTTGCCGGTACGACCTATAAACTTAGCGCCCGGCGCAAGGACGGCACACTGTCCGATGCCCACGATGTGGTTGTGGTCGCATTGGTAGTGCCCACGCTGGACAATGTGCTGGATGACAATGGGGAGGAAGTGCTGGAAGGTACAACTACGGTCAGCACCGATCTGATACTTAAAGGCACAGCGAGCCTGGGTCAGAAGATCAATATCCGTGACGGCACCGGTTCCGGTTCAGCCACAAGGGGAACTGCGACCGCCGGCCTGACAACAGGTATCTGGGAGTGTCCGATTACCGTGCCACTCGGCGCGCGGCGGTTATACGCCGAGGCTTGTTATCCGAGTAATCCGTTGTATTCGAATGTACGTAATCTAACTGTTCTACCTCCGTTCACCGAAGAAAATTTTGACGCGCAGCCATCTTTTACACTTTCGCCCGGCGACTCACGCGATATAGGCAGAATGACAATTAAGAACTTTTCTGGTGACGGTTTAGTTCGAATCGATCCGCCACACCGCTCATACCCTGGACAGATAGAAGGGCAAACTTTTATTGCAGCCGGCTTCGCAATGATAGTCGAATTAACTTTTAGTGCGCGCTATTCACGCATTGAATTTTGGTATGCGGATGTGGATGCCAGCGATTCAGCAGAAGTGATTTTCTATTCATCTACATCGGAGCTTGGAAGAAAGCCGCTTCAGTCATCTTCGTCTGGAAGCCAAGAAGCATATAACGTAGTTTTTGAGGACGAGAAAATTGACAGAATGGTCATTCAAAGCCGCATTCAAGATCTAATTTACTTTGATAGTTTCGTATTTAAACCGTGAGAATCTTTATCTAAGAAATGAGAATTTCACGATTCCAAGTATGTGAGCACAACACGCTGGAGAAAGGCTGGCGGAGTCTAACTTGGCCGGGAACGGAGGCCGTCCCCAAACGGGTTTGCAACCCGGCGGCGCCACCGGCCGCAATTTCCTATCATGAACTCATTGCGTTATCGGGGACTAACCACGGTTTCACCCAGTCAAGCGCCCGATTTTTACCTTTTAAACTCCAGTGTTTAAAAGACACCTTCAGACACGCCTTACAGGCTACAAATTCTTGCGCC
>NZ_JSFK01000050.1 GCF_000783395.1 Pseudomonas chlororaphis
GCTGCGCTGCTGATCAAACGCGCTGCCAGCGTCGACAACCAGGGCGGCCAGTTGATCAGCCAGACCCTGCTGAGCCTGCTCACCAGCGGCGATCTGAACAACAGCCAGCGCGGCACCGTCTCGGCCAACGGCCAACTGGACCTCACCGCCGGCGGCACGCTGCGCAACGACGCCGACGGCCTGCTCTCCAGCCGCGATGCCGGCGTGACTCTCACCGCCGCCGCGCTGAATAACTCCAAAGGCGCAGTGCAAAGCATGACCGCGCTGACCGTGAACACCGGCAGCGGCGCGATCGACAACCAGGGCGGCAAAATCATCGCCCAGAACGGCGACCTGATCCTCAACGCTGCCAGCCTCGACAGCCGTGGCGGGGTGCTCTCAAGCCTCAACGGTCTGCTGCAAACCCGTCTGAGCGGCGTGTTGCGCAACGGCCAGGGCGGCAAGATCGAAGGCAGTCGCCTCGACCTGCAAGCGCTCGGCGGCATCTACAGCGACAGCGGACGAATCGCCGCCAACACCGGCAGCATCCTGCTCAATGCCGGCGGCAACACCCTCGACAACAGCGGCGGCGGGATCTATGCCAAAGGCGTGGTGAAAACCATCGCCGGCCTGATGAGCAACAACAACGGCCAGATCAGCGGCAGCAGCATCGAGCTGGGTGCCGACGGCAACCTGAGCAACCGCAGCGGCCTGATCGAAAGCGCCAGCACACTGGCGATTCGCGCGGCCAACCTCGACAACCAGGGCGGCAAACTGCGCGCGCTCGGCACCAGCGGCAAGACCGATTTCCAGATTGGCAGCCTGTTCGATAACCGTAATGGTCTGGTGGAAACCGCTAACACCGATTTCACTCTCGCCGCACCAAGCTTCCTCAACGCCGGCGGTTCGGTGACGCATGTCGGCCTCGGTGAATTCGGCATTTCCACCGCCAACGTGATGAACGCCGGCGGCTCGCTGGTGACCCGTGGCGGCCTGACGCTGAACGCCGACAGCTGGACCAACAGCAGCGTGATTCAGGCCGGGCGGTTGACGGTGAATGTCGGCAACTTTGTGCAGACCGCGAGTGGGCAGTTGCTCGCTTCCAATCAACTGGTGGGACGTGGCGGCAACTGGACGAATGATGGCTTGATTGCCAGCGATGGCAACATGGATATCCAGCTGTCCGGCAACTACGGCGGCAATGGTCGGGTGAGCAGCGTCGGCGATCTGGGACTGCTTGCTTCGCGCATTGACTTGAGCAGTGTGGCAAGTATCACCGGTGCCTCCACTGCCACGATCACCAGCCGTGGCAACCTGACCAATCTGGGCCGACTCACTTCGGTCGACAGTCTGACCGTCAACGCCGCGTCGTTAGTCAACAACGGCACCTTGGGCAGCGCCGGCAATCTGCGGATCAACAGTGATTCGTTACTCAACCAGAACGGACTGATCTTCAGCGGCCGCGACATGAACCTGCGCGTGGGTTCGCTCACCAACCGTTACGCTGACATTTATGGCATGGGCAACATCAGCATTGCGCGCAATGACAGCAATGCCTGGAGTTCATCGATCAATAACATTTCGGCGACGATTGAAAGTGTTGGCGATCTGAGTCTGGCGGCTGATCACATCGAGAACCGCAAGGATGTGTTTGAGGTTGCCGCGGGTGGCGGGCTCGTTTCGGGAACGATTGGCGTTCGCTGCACGACATGTACTTCATTTAGCGGCATCAACTTCGAGAGTCGTCTTCCGAGCCACTTGGTCTGGGTTGAAAAATACCATTCAACCATTGTCAAGGATTCGGCTTCGGGCACATTGACGGCCGGGCGCGATCTTACGGGGAACGGGCGCGAATTCATCAATAATGCGTCGGTTGTCAGCGCTGGCCGAAATCTGACGTTCAACGTGGAGAATTTCACTAACCAAGGGGCGACAGCCGGGGATTACACCGTCACGCGTTGGCTAGATACACCGCGTGCAGCCCGAAGCTGGGGCTTCTGGCAGGACGTTTTGAATTACAACGCGGCAAACGATCCGGATTACGACTCCGGTTACATCGGAGCGCTGAACGGCAAAAGAACAATGGTTCCCAATATTCACGTCTGGGACATGAATGAGGTTGAATCGCTTACCAGGATTGGCGGTCGTCAAGGAGGGCGTGAGGCGATCAGATACCTCCTGTTCGGCTCGATTGCTGTCGAATACGATTCCGGAAAGCTTCATTACGCTGCGCCCACCTACGAAACCGGCGTACGCGCAGAGGCCCCCGACTTCCTCAAGAACGCGGTATTTACCAGAGATACCATCACTGAAAGTACCCCGACGGCCAACGCCAACGCGGTCGTTCAGGCCGGTGGCACCGTTTACATAAACGCCACGAACAAACTCGACAACGGTGTCGTTCGCAACGGCAATGCATCGGCCGGCGGCGCATCGCGTCTGGGTTCCACCCAACTGGGCGGCCAGGTCACGCCAACCGTCATCCGCATCAACTCACAGCTACCGCCAGACCTCGCCCAGCAACAGGTCAACCCGCTGGCCTTGCCGGGCTTCACCCTGCCAACGGGTGATAACGGTCTGTTCCACCTCAGCCGCAAGGACGGCAGCGAGCAAGCGATCTCGCCGATCAAAGACTGGGCAATCGGCTCTATCACCGCTGCATCCTCTGGACATACCACCGGAATGCCGGTCAGACATGCCACCGATTTCCAGATCGACAAGAACGATCCAGTCTCGATGAAAAAACGCGACCTGGCGTTGAGTGATGCCGCGTCGCTGAATCTCAACGAAAAAACGGCTCAATTCAACGTTGGCGCAACCGCCGCTGACGGTCCGGTCGGCGTGCTGGTACCCGGCCGTGGCAGCCCTTCCTTTGACGTACCGCGCGTACAAGGCTTGCCCGACACCAGCGTGCGCTCCAACCCGCACAAATACCTGATCGAAACCAACCCGGTACTGACCAACCTCAAGCAGTTCATGAGCTCGGACTATCTACTGGGCAGGCTCGGCTACGACCCCGACACCAGCGCCAAGCGTCTGGGCGATGGCCTGTTCGAGCAGCGCATGGTGCAGCAGGCCGTGGTCGCCCGTACCGGCCAACGCTTCATCGATGGTCAGACCTCTGACGAAGGCATGTTCAAGTACCTGATGAACAACGCCATCGCCAGCAAGGATCAGCTCAACCTGTCGGTGGGCGTCACCCTGACCGCGCAACAAGTCGCGGCACTGACCCATGACATCGTCTGGCTCGAAGAGCACGAAGTGAACGGCGAAAAAGTGCTGGTGCCGGTGCTGTATCTGGCGCAGGCGAATAACCGCCTGGCGCCAAACGGGGCGTTGATTCAGGGCGGCGACGTCACTCTGATCGCCGGCGGCAACCTCGATAACGCCGGCACGCTGCGAGCCTCGAACAACCTGTCGGCCGAAGCCGGCAACAACCTCACCAACACCGGTCTGATCGAAGCCGGCGAGCGCCTGACGCTCAAGGCCGGCAACGACATCATCAACAAGTCCGGCGGCATCATCTCCGGCAAGGACGTCAGCCTGACGGCCACCAACGGCAGTGTGATCAACCAGCGTGATGTGACCAGTGTCGATGTCAGCCGCGGTGGCAGTGTGTACCACCGTGACTATCTGGATAACGCTGCGCGAATCGAAGCGGCCAATGACCTGACGATCAAATCCGGCAAAGACATCAACAACATCGGCGGCGTGCTGCAGAGCGGCCGGGACATGACGCTCGATGCTGATCGCGATGTGAACATCACCTCGGTGCAGAATCGCAGCACCGATGCGCGGGGCGGCAGTTACCTCAATCAAACGATTACCCAGCACGGCGCTGAAGTGACGTCCGGAAGGGATCTGTCGATCACTGCAGATCGTGACGTGGCGATTGTGGCCAGTCGACTGGATGCCAAGCGCGATCTCAGCGTCGATTCAGGCCATGACATTGTCATTACTTCGGCCGCCGACGAGAGTGACTACGTCTCGCGCAGCAAGAAGCGCGCGAACGAAACCCACAGCATCACGCAACAGTCGTCGGTATTGAACGCCGGTCGCGATATCGCGCTGAACGCGGGTAACGATCTGGGCATCATCGCCAGCCGGATCAAGGCTACGGAAGATGTCAGCCTCGATGCGGCTCAGGACATCACCGTTGCCTCGGCCAAAGACGAAAGTTCTTCTTATTACTACAAGAAGAAAAACGGCTCGTTCGGGCGCAGCAAAACCACCACGGCAGAAAGTTATGAGAGCGAGAACGTCGCTTCCGTGATCGAAGCCGGACGCGACCTGACCGTCAACTCGTCCAAGGACGAAGATGGCAGCGTCAGTCTGGATGGCGGGCGTAACGTCACCATCATCGGTAGCCAATTGAACGCTGGTAACGATCTGGTCGTCGGTGCGAAGAACGATGTGGCGGTTCTTTCTGCCACCGAGGAGTCTGGCTCCTACACCAAAAAAACCAAAACAGGCACCTTCGGCCTGTCGAAAAGTGGCAGCAGCCATTTGCAGACGTCTGTTACCCAGGTCGGTAGCGAGTTGAATGCAGGACATGACGCCGTAGTTCTCGCCGGGCGCGATGTTCGTGTGAACGCCAGTGAAGTCAACGCCAAAAACGATGCCGAACTCCACGCTGGCCTGGTGGACAAGGAAGGCGATATCACCCTGTCGTCCGCCGATGATCAGGCGTACAGCCGTGCCGAAGAGTTCAAGAAGAAACTCGGTCTTTCACTGAAGGACGCTATCGGCTGGGCTGCCGGAACGCCAGGGTTCGGCGCGGACATGACCTTCGCCACCTCCCATAACGGCGGACGGGAAGTTGTCAGCTCTGAAAGTATCGGTAGCCAGGTCAATGCCGGGCACGATGCGATTCTCAACGCGTCGCGTGACATCAATGTCATTGGCAGCGGTATCAGCGCCGACAACAGCGTTTCGCTAGATGCGGGTCGCGATGTCAATGTGGTCGCCTCAATCGACAGCCACCGCAGCAACAGCTGGGAGACAGACAAGACCGTTGGTATCAAACAGACCATCGACAGCAATGCCTTCACCACGTTCGTTGGCAGCGAAACCCTTCAACATGGCGTCAACAGCAAGGGCTACACCGCTGCGGGCAGTTCCATCGACGCCGGGATGAACATCAATGTAAACGCCGGTCGCGACATCAACCAGCAAGGTTCCGATCTGACCGCCGAGAACAACATCCGGCTCAAGGCTGATCGCGACATCAACATCGATGCCAAGGAAGAGGCCAGCGAAGTCACCATCCGTGACAGTATCAAACGTAACGGCATCACCGTGACCACAGCCTACAACATCGGCAACACCATGGATGGCCTCAAAGGCACTGGCAAAGGTGAGGATGGGGTCAGCAAAGGCTCAAGTGTTCTGAAGTCGGTTGATACGCTGGATCAATTCTTCAGTGGACCGAAATTTGACGGACATATCGGTGGCTCGAGCGTCAGTTCCAGCCAGACTCAGACATCGGTCACTCAACGTCCGTCGACACTTTCTGCAGGCAATGACATCTCGCTGGACGCTGGCAACAATGTCAATGTCAGCGGTAGCCAGTTCAATGCCGGCCGTGACATCAACGTCAAAGGCAAGGACATCACCTTTGACGTTGCGCATGGCTCGGAAAGCAGTGACGGGCATTCGACCCAAAGCAAAGGTGGCGTCAAAGGGGGCACCACCGGCGGCTTCAAACTCGGCGTAGGTGTCAGCAATGCCGGCACCGTAGACAAATCGACTCAGGGCACTTCGACGGCAACACAGTTGAATGCCGGTGGCAGTATCAACCTTGACGCGGAAAACGATCTGACCCTGATCGGCACCCGGGCCACCGCCGAGCGGGATATCTCCCTCAAGGCCGGCAACGATCTGAATATTCTCTCGGCGCAAAACGCCTACGAGAGTTCGCACGATCGGCGTAGCTGGGGCGCGGAGGGCGGCATCATCGCCGGCCAGGACGGCTTCGGTGTTTATGGTTCGGCGAATGTGGGTATCGGCGATCTCAACCGTGAGGGCGTCAAACAGCAAGAAGCCTATCTGTATGCCGGCAACAAACTGGGTTTCGAAAGTGGTCGTGATACCACGATTGCTGGCGCGATTTTGCGCGGTGATGAAGTCATCGGTGATGTCGGTCGCAACCTGACCGTGACCTCTGTGCCGAACACCGGCAAGGTCGAAGGCAAGGAGTTCGACGCCAGCCTGACGGTCGCGGTGAGCTTCGGTGCAACGGTCAGCGGCTCGCTGGGTTATGGCGAGACCAACGGCAAAACCAACTGGGTCGACAACCAGACCGTTATCAGCGGCAAAAGCAAAGTCGACATCCGTACCGAAAAACATACGCAACTCGATGGCTCGGTGATCAGTGCCGACAACGGCAATCTGAAACTCGACACCGACACCCTCGGCTACCGCAACATTACCGGCAAGGATAACGAGCACGGTTATTACCTCAATGTCAGCGGCAGTTATGGCGGGGGCGGTGGCGCCCAGGCCGACAAGCCGAACAAGGGCATGGAAGGCGAGAGCAAAAACAGCTGGGCCGTGGAGGGCTACAAGTATGACAAGGATCGTCAGCAGACGCTGAATGCCACCGTGGGTGAAGGTCAGATTGTCGTGCGTAACGACAAGGCTACCGGCCAGGATTCCACGGCGGGTCTTAATCGTGATGTGAACAAGGCCTATGAGATCACCAAGGATGAGGAGCATCGCACGACGTTGTATGCGAGCAGTTCCTCCATTGATGCCGTCAGCCATCCGCTGGAGACGCTGGACCGTTGGGGTGACAGCGTTACCGATTTCAAGAAGAACATGCTCAACCAGGCTTTGGCCGGCGCCGATTTCTTGAAAAACCTCGATCAGGCGATCAATGCTCAGTTTGTCGATATGGATGACGTTCCTCAGTCCCTCATCACCGAACTGGGTCAAGACCGCGCATTGGCAGTAACCAAGAACTTTGTACGCCAAGGGGTAGATCTGGATCAGATCAAGAATCTGGGCCCGGACGTATTGAAAGGGATTGATGCATTCGCCAAGGAGGCAGCGGAGTTTGAGGAGATATTGAATAGCTGCATCGTAAACGACACTTGCCCGAACATCGCCAGGGAGGAACCCGTCGAGCCGGATAGGCCGAACACGATGACGCTACCGGAGCAGGAGATCAACGCGGAGCTCGTCAACCATGGCAAAAATGCCTTGGATAACGTACTGAAAGTGGTCGCAATGACTCAAGGCATGGATCCTGAGAAGCTAGCCGCGGCCTACATCGCGATTCAGGCGGTCATGGGGCCAATGAAGTTAATTCTGAGCATGGCCGCCAACGGTCTGATGCATGCGGCATTTGCCGATGAACTCGAAAAACTCGAAGAATACAAAACTACCGCTGCAATAAAGCTTACGGCCAAATTGATTGACAAGAGCGAGCAGACGCTCACTATTGACAATCAGACGGCTGAAGTCGGGTACAAAAACGGCGACCCAAAGTTCAGATTCGATGGCGATGATTATGTCGTCGCAACGCGTTTCCTGATTAATGCTGCGCTTGGCGAGTTTAAGGCCCTTGGAGTCAAAGGCGTTGGACGGGTGCTGGAAGTCACCCGGAAAACGGGTGGCAAACGAACGGGTTCTGATAAACCGCCTACCCCGGAGAGACCTGTTATTCCGAAAGTTGAAAAAATGGAGGACTTGTTCAGTCAACCAGGATTCGGTTCGGATCTGGCTGACGCCACTCGAAAAACGTCCAAACGATACGACGGGCAGGCAGTCTACCAAGCGACAAGTAAGCTTGGCCCGGAGATCAAGAAAGGTGACCAGATTTATCTTGATAACGCTCACAATGACCACCTTGAGGTCTTCGATAAGTTTAACGATGTGAAGGTTGTCCTGAACCTCGATGGTTCGGTAAATGAAGCAAAAACAAAAAAAGCCCGCGCGGAAAAGAGAAAGTTGAGATGAATGATTTCGAGTCGGTGAAAAACCTGATCATCCAATTGGTGAAAGAAAAAACCGGTGGTTTTGATGGCGACAGTTGGGAAGCTGATTACAAGCTGAATTGGGAGGCCGAGTTGTCGGAAAGGCTTGAGAAAGCTCTTTTCAACATGTCTAAAATGGCCTCCGCCAGGGAGAGTGGGGACGATGTCATGTTGACGGCGGCACTGGTGCATACACGTATGAACTTCATGGATCTCGCGAATTTTTTCAGGGATATATATGACGATCTGGATGCATTGCTCGTAAAACCAGTTTGGCCTGACATTCCCGAAGGGTTTGATTATGGAAAGAGTTCGAAGTCATAAACGGGACAGGCCCTGAGGGATCTGTCCACGGTTCTGCTCGGCCGGTCCTCATCCTGTTGTGGGTGAGATCTTTTATGACATGGCGCAAGTGAATTCTGGACAGGAAGGGGCTCAACGCTATGAGCCTTATTTCTGCAGCGTGCTGGGCGCGGTTGCACAACCCCCCCCGCAAGTTGTGATCGATTGCTTGGGTATCTGGCGGCGGTACTGGATGGCACAGAGCAATCAATTTGTGCGGGTGGAAACGACGTTGTTTTGAATATTGATACAACGGGTGTGCAGGTTGACATATCGATCAATGAGGACTGGATCGGTCAGGCTGAAAGCAAGTTCACCTTGCAGGAATGGCAAAAAATTCTTGAGGGCTTGAAATGCCTTTTGGAGTTACCAAAAGGTTCTGAAGAGGTTGTGCTGGTCAAACTGCCGTAGAGAATATTGACACCACAGAGTATGAACTGAGGGGCCTTTGACCGGAGCTTTTTAACCTGTAACAGAATCAAAAGATCGCAGCCTTCGGCAGCTCCTACAGAGATATGTGTAGAAGTTGCCAAAGCCTGCGATCCTTTGTTCTTCACTTCGGATAAAGCGGCGGCAACCCGCTATCACCCACCGGATCCTGAACCCGTTCCGCCGCCGGTATAGTGCGGATCGCCCGCCACAAATCCTCACCCTGCCAATGCTGTCCCGTCTCGCTGTACAGCGCACCATTCAACCCATCCAGCGCATCCGACAACGGCACAAACCGCGCTGCCATGTCCGCCAGTGTCTCCGGCTGCTGACGCGCCCACGCATCCAGTGCCTGCCGCGTCGCCTGCGGGTCATTGGCCTGGCTCGCGCGTTTGATGTCATCCATCAAGGTGCGTGGGCTCGGGCCGGTTTGTGCGGCACGATGCACCGCTGGTTGCCAGCGCGCGCGCCACCACAGGCCGAAGCCGAGGAGGGTGGTGCAGGCGAGGATCAGGGTGCTGAGTTTCCACCACCACAACACGTCGTTATCGACGGCGCTCACTTGCAGATTGCCGGCCGGGGTGTCGACTTGCAGGCTTGGGTTGTTGGCCACTTGCAGGGTGCGCGCGGGCAGGCTGCTGTGTTCCAGGTGATCTTCGAAGGTGTTCCACCAGACCACGTCCACCGTCGGCAAGTCGATGGCGCCGCTGCGGCTCGGCACCAGGGCTTCGCGCTCTTCGCGGCTGCCGACAATGCCCCGATCGGTGCTCTGGTTGCTCAGCATCGGTTGATCGGGGTAGCGGCGCAGGCCGTTGACGTCGGTGGCGGGCAGCGCTGGCAGTTGCGAGGCAGCCAGGCCTTCGACTTTCAATGTCAGGCTGCGGGTCAGGGAGTCGCCGACCTGGGTGTGTTCCGGTTCCGGGTTCCAGCTTTCGCTGAGGCTCAGACTGCGCGCGGGCAGCCACGGCGCATCGACCGGGTAGGTCAGGGGTTTGGGTTTGACGGTCAGGGGGATTTCGGCGGAACTGACGCGCATCAGTTTGCCCGGCTTCGGCCCCTGCGCATTGGCGTCCTGAGACGGCTGCGTGTCGACCAGTGTCGCGCTAAAAGTCTGCGGAGTAATGGTGAGCAAGCCGCTGTGCTGCGGGTAGATCGCGTAGCGCATCTCGATCACGCCATGGCGCACACCGTTGAGGTCTTTTTCGTAGGTGCGCGTGTCACCGAGTTGCTCGATACGCGCATCGGCGATTTGCAGTGGCGTCAGGCTGCTGTCGTCGTATAGCGACACCGAGTGGTAGATGCGCAGGGTCAGGATTGCCTGCGCCTGCACATAGACGCTGGACTGATCGAGGCTGGCTTCGATGAACACCGGATCAAGGCTGTTCTTGTTCTCGCGGGTGTCGCTTTCGACCACTTGTACGGTGATCGGCTGGCTCTGCGCGTCGCCCAGTTGCAGCGGCGGGATGACCACGCTGCCGCTCTCTTTCGGCAGCAGGGTGATGATCCAGCGCGTGGTCGCGCGGTTGTCACCGTTGAGGGTGTTGAGCTGGTTGACCTGGCGCGTGCCGCGCACTTCGAACAACGCTTCCAGCGCGGTCAGGTCGGGTTTGCCGAACTGGGTGACGTCGCTGGTTTCGAGGGTGAGTTCGACCGTCTCGCCGGAGTTCAGGCGACTGCGATCCACACTGGCCGTCAGCTCGGCCGCCTGGGCGGTGGCCGTGCAGAGCAGCAGGGGCAGCAAGAGAGCGGTGAAGCGGGTCATCGAGTGTTTTCCTGATCCTGATGTTGTTGCTGTTCGTACCAGAATTTGCGTCGCAGCAATTCGCCCGGATCATCCGGGATCTTGCCCAGCCATTGTTCCAGTGCCTGACGCTGCTCGCCCTCGAGGTTGTCTTCACTCGGGCGCAGCGTCGGCACGGTGTCCGTTTGTTCTTCCTCGTCGCCGCCAGGAATTTCGTTGGGACCCGGCTGCGGCGGCGTGGTCGGTGGCGGTTCGCTGGCCGATTCGCTCGGTTGCGCATCGCTCTGGGTTTCACTTTTTACCGCCGGTGGCGGCGTGGTCGCGGGCGCTGGTTCGTCGCCCGGCAGACTTTGCTGCTCGCTTGGCTTGGTGTCCGGCTCGGCGGGCGGGGGGGCGTTTTTCTGCTTGAGCAGGTTTTCCACCAGCGCCTTGTTGGTCTGCGCCGGGCGCAAATCCGGTTGCAGCTCCAGTGCCTGTTCATAGGCGTCGATTGCCGCTTCCAGCTCACCGCTTTTCGCCAGCGCGTTGCCACGATTGTAGTGGGCGCGGGCATCGCTGCCTTCGGCGAAACGCTGAGCGGCGCCACTGTAGTCGCCGGCTTCGTACAACGCCACCCCTTGCCACTGGTGATCGTCAAAATGCTGCGCGGCTTCGGCCGGGCGCTTCTGTTTGAGCAGGTGCAGGCCCTGTTGGTCGGGGCGCAGCCACAAATCCTCAAAGTCAAAAGCGTAGCTCGGCTGTGGCAAGCAAAACAGCAACGGCAGGCAGAACAACCAGCCGCGACGCCCGGCACACGCGGCGAGCAACAACAGCGGCAACAGCAGCCAGTAACCTTGATCGGCCCAGGTATCGAGGCGCACGGTCTGGCCGTCGTCGCGCAGGCTGCGTGGCCCGTTGAGCAGGCCGAGCGCGCCAAGATCCGCTTCGTCGAGGCGGGTAGGGTGGTATTCGCCGCCGACGCTGTTGAGGAATGCGCTCAGGCCCGGACTATCGAGTTGCGGCACGCGAATCGCGCCTTGTTCGTCCTTGAGGAAACTGCCGTCCTCTTGGGCGATTGGCGCACCTTCGGCGGTGCCGACGCCGAGCATCAACAGTTGTGCCGATTGTCCGCTAAGCGCGCGGCGAATGCCTTGACGTTCTGCTTCATCGAGCGATGAGCCGATCAGTAGAATCCGCCCCTGACCGAGCGCGCCCTGTTTCAGCAGCGCCAGTGCTTTGCCAACGGCCAGGTCGGCACGGTGGCCGCTTTCCGGCATCAACGACGGCTTCAGGGCATCGAGCAAATTGCGACTTGTCGCCAGGTCATCCGACAGCGGCACCAGCGTGTGCGCGCTGCCGGCGTAGACGACGATCGCGGTCTGCGCATCGCTGCGTGCCTGCAACAGATCGAAGAGTTTGCGCCGTGCTTGTTCGAGCCGCGTCGGTGGCGAGTCGGTAGCGAGCATTTCCGGGGTCAGCTCCAGCACCACGACCAAGGGATCGGCAGGTTTCTGGCTGGTCTGTTCGACGCGCTCCCAGCTTGGCCCGAGCAGCGCCAGAATGGTCAGCAACCACGCCACGCCAAGGGCGACCCACGGCAGTTTGCTGTCGCGACCATTGCCGCCGCTGAGCAGGGTGGCATGAAACGCCGGCGGCAAAATCATCTGCCAGCGCCCTGCACGTTTCTGCCGGTGCCAGAGTTGCCAGATCAGCCAGCCGAGCAGCGGCAGCAACAGCAACCACCACGGACGGAACCAGTGCGGCCAGAGCGCGATCATCGACGCCTCCGCAGACGCAGGCGCTTGAGACGCTCGCGCCAGTCAGGCAACGGACTTTGCAGATACAGCTCCTTGGTGAACAGGCGTTGCAACGGGTTGTCCGGCCACAATTCACGCGCGACCAGCAACAGGCTCAACCACAGCGCCAGCGCCAAAGGCCAGTGATATAAGGCTTGTGCCGGGCGCGCCTGGGTTGGTTGCTGGGTGACCGGTTCGAGCTGATCGAGAGTGTCCTTGATCGCTTGCAGTTCCTTGCCGTCGTGGGCACGGAAATACTGGCCGCCAGTGACCTCGGCGATGGCTTTGAGCGCCGGTTCGTCGAGGTCCAGGCTCGGATTGACGCCGAGCAGGCCGGTCGAACCGCTGTCCTCAGGGTTGGCGCCAATCCCGATTGGATAGATTTTTACGCCTTCGCTGGCGGCGAGTTTTGCCGCCGTCAGCGGATCGATTTCACCACCGTTGTTGGCACCGTCAGTGACCAGAATCAGCACGCGACTTTGCGCCGGGCGCATACGCAGGCGTTTCAGCGCCAGACCGATGGCGTCACCGATGGCGGTGTTCTTGCCGGCAATACCGATCCGCGCTTCGTCGAGCCAGACGCGCACGGTGTGGCGATCAAAGGTCAGCGGCGCTTGCAGATAGGCCTGACTGCCGAAGAGAATCAGGCCGACACGGTCGCCATCGCGGCTTTCAAGGAAATCACCGAGCAGATGCTGCACCAGCGTCAGGCGACTGACCTCTTCGTCCTGCCACTGCATATCCGGGAAATCCATCGAGCCGGACACGTCCACCGCGACCAGCAGATCACGCCCGCTGGCAGCAATCGGCAGTGGTTCGCCGAGCCATTGCGGGCGGGCGGCGGCGGTCAGCAGCAACAGCCACAAGAGCATGAACGGCGCCTGTTGACGCCACGCGGGCAGGTTGGCGCGAGCGCGACGGCGGGCGAGGCCTTCCAGATCGGCGAGGAAACTCACTTTCAGGGCTGGCTCGCCACTGTCGGCGACCGGCAGCACCAGACGCATCAGCCACGGCAGCGGCACCAGCACAAAGATCCACGGCCAGGCGAACTCAAACATGTTTGCGAATCCACGTGTCGACAGCCTGAGTCAGGCCGGCGATGGCTTTGTCGTCGAGTTTGCATTCCGGTTTGTAAGCGCCTTCGACCAGCACCATCCAACGGGTCAGGCCCGCCGCCGGGCAGCGGTTATCAAGGAATGCCAGCCATTTACGCCCGTTGAGGGTGTGGCTCTGGCTGTAGGGATAGTGGTTGCGGCACAGGCGTTTGAGCAGGCCGTTGAGTTGCTGCAGCCAGGCCCCGGCCGGGGCGCCGTCGTAAGGTTTGGGCATTTGTGCCAGTTCAGCGAGAGCGGCGATGCGCACCGGGTCGAGTGGCTGTTCGGCCCGGACGATTGGGCGTTTCTTCATGGGAATGAAGCGGCGCAGCTTCCACACGGCGAAACCTAGCAGCGGCAATAACAACAGCAGCAGCCACCAGCCCGGCGCCGGCGGCCAGAAGGCAATCGGTGGCGGTGAGATCAGCGGTTGCAGTTGTTCGAGGCCGTTCATCGACCTTTCCCCGGACGCTGCGGATTGAGGAATTCGCGCATCTGCTCGACCATTTCACTTTGCGTGCTCAGCGGCATCAGCAAGACCCGCAGCTTTTGCGCGAGCAGTTCCCAGCGAGCGATGCGTGCTTCGGCTTGAGCGCGGTAAGTCTGGCGCAGCTCGAAATTCAGAGTGTCGAGTTCGAGTTGTGCGCCGCGTTCAGCGAACCTGAGCAGGCCGGCAGCGGGGAGAGCGTGATCGAGTGGATCGGAAATCGGCAGCATCAACAGATCGCAATGGCGCGACAACAGGCTCAGTTGCTGTTCAGCACTGTCGGACAGCGCGCGCTCATCGCAGATGACAATCACCAGGCTGCCCGGGCGCAAGACTTCGCGGGCACGGCGCAGGGCCACGCCAAACGCATCACGATCCGGCTCTCGCTCGCTGTGCAGCGACTGATTGACCTTGACCAAGCGGTTGAGCAATTGCAGCAGGCTTTGTTTGCTGCGTCGCGGTTTGATTTCATAGTGCTCGTTGTCGCCGAACACCAGCCCGCCAACCCGGTCGTTATGGCCGAGCGCGGCCCAACCAATCAAAGCCGCCACTTGCGCTGCCAGCACCGATTTAAACATCAGCCCGGAACCAAAAAACAGCCGCGTGCTTTGCTCGACCATGATGAAAATCGGCCGCTCACGTTCTTCATGGAACAGCTTGGTGTGCGGCTCTTGCGTGCGTGCGGTGACGCGCCAGTCGATGGTGCGCACATCGTCGCCGGCCTGATAGACCCGCACCTGATCGAAGTCAACGCCACGGCCACGGAATTTCGAGTGATGCAGGCCGATCAGCGGGCTGCGCTGGCTCGGCGTGGAAAACAGCTGCACCTCGCGCACACGGTGACGCATCTCGATCAGCTCGGCGAGGCTGACGCGGATGCCCGGTTCGGACGGCAGGGGGGCGTTCATGGGGGTCAAGCGACGGCTACGACGTCGAGAATCCGCTGCACCACCCGATCCTGATCGATGCCGGCGGCTTCGGCTTCAAACGACAGAATGATGCGGTGACGCAACACATCGAACAGCACCGCCTGAATGTCTTCCGGGCTGACGAAGTCGCGACCGGCCAGCCAAGCGTGGGCGCGGGCACAGCGGTCGAGTGCGATCGAGCCTCGCGGGCTGGCGCCATAGGCGATCCACTCGGCCATTTCCGGGTCGAACTTGGCCGGGTTGCGCGTGGCCATGACCAGTTGCACGAGGTATTCCTCCACGGCGTCGGCCATGTACAGGCCGAGGATTTCTTTGCGTGCGGCGAAGATCGCTTGCTGACTGACGCGGCGCTCAGGCTTGGTCTCGCCGTTCAGCGCTTCGCCACGGGCCTGTTGGAGGATGCGGCGTTCGACGGCGGCGTCCGGGAAACCGATTTTCACGTGCATGAGGAAACGGTCGAGCTGGGCTTCCGGCAGCGGGTAAGTGCCTTCCTGCTCGATCGGGTTCTGCGTGGCCATCACCAGAAACAGCGGCGACAGCTCATAGGTGCTGCGGCCGACACTGACCTGACGTTCGGCCATGGCTTCGAGCAGCGCCGATTGCACCTTTGCCGGGGCGCGGTTGATTTCGTCCGCCAGCACCAGGTTGTGGAAGATCGGCCCCTGCTGGAACACGAAACTGCCGGTTTCCGGGCGATAGATCTCGGTGCCGGTGATGTCGGCCGGCAGCAGGTCCGGGGTGAACTGGATGCGATGGAACTGGGCTTCGATGCCCTCGGCGAGTTCTTTGATCGCTTTGGTCTTGGCCAGACCCGGAGCGCCCTCGACCAGCATGTGGCCGTCGGCGAGCAGGGCGATGAGCAAACGCTCGATGAGTTTTTCCTGGCCGAGAATCTGCGTTGAAAGAAAGGTTCGCAGCGCGAGCAGCGCTTCACGATGTTCCATCGGTGACTGTTCCTGGAAAGGGGTGGCCACAGGCGTTCGGATAACGCCGGGGCTGGGGGCGTTACTTTAATCCATCGCGGGGGGTGGCGACTAACGGCATTTTGCGCAAAGTGCGGGAAATGACTGGGGGAATTGTTGGATTTTTGTAGTGCGGGAGTGATTAGTTGCCTGTGCCGGCCTCATCGCTGGCTTGCCAGCGATGAGGCCAGTCTGGACGCCATCAAACTTCGTTAATGAAGGTCCCCGTCCCGTCGAGGATGTTCGTCAGGGTCTCGACAACCTCATCCATATCCACCATATCCGGGTTAAAGCTGATCTCCAGCACATCATCCCCGTTCAACGCATCGGCATCCGCCGCCGCGATTTCGATCTTCAGCAGATTCGAAGTCAACGTGACCTTCACCCCATCAAGCGTCGAAGGCTCGCCATCCAGGGTGATCTCCAGCTCGTCCTCGTCCGGATAGCGGCTCATCAGGAACATGTCGCCCTTGTCGCTGTGGCAGCAGAGCATTGCCATGTTGTCTTCTTCGTCATCGCATGGGTTGACGATGAGTAGGGCGGTGGTCATTTGCATGAGGGGATTCCTAGTCGGCTCGGACAAAATGTAATTTTGCCACCCTAAAAAAGTTTTTGCTGCTATTGCTTCACGCTTTTTCTCTAGAGTTCCACCACCTTTTTAGAATGCGACATGGGATGTAATACAAGCAGCGTTGCACCATAAATGGTACGACGAGAAATGGAAATAAAGACATGGCCACGTTGTGGGCGGAAAAGAAAAAGACATTAAGTCCGAACAAATTTCCGTATTTGCCTTTGGTTGTTCCGAGGTCTGTTGATGTCAAATAAAAACACCAGATAAAAAGTGCTGAGAGAGCTACCCCTGCGAGAAGCAAGGTCAGATATCGTCTAAGTGTCATTTGATCGAACTGCGTTGAGTCGAACTTTTCCGTGAAGGCATAAAAAGTTGAGACAGCAGCGAGCAGGGGGGCAAAAAGCGCAATATAATTTGCAGTCGCTTTTGAGCTGAAAGGAAATAAGGATGACCAGAAACCAATCAGTCCGAATAGCTGATTGTCCAGAAAGTGATCAATCGCCATATCCAAGTTGGACTGAGGGTGGGCGGGAAGGATCAGGTTAATTAGAAAAATGGGCGTCGCGAACAGTCCGAATGCAATCAAAGGTAAAGGTTGATCTGGTTTTTTACTCGTCATGAACTGCACTCTTTGGAATCGAGGTTTATGCCGCTTTGGTAATCGGGGTCTGGCTAGGCGTGCTCGACCCCGACAGTGACTTTAGCGCTGATCTTTCAGTGCAGTTTCTAGGTGGTCAGAGATGAAAGCGTTTATTTTTTCTACATTATTGGCATTTAAAAGAGATGCGATTGTGGCAATCGCTACGCCAACGGCAACGATACCTATTGCGCTAGCGGCGAAACCCGGACTGAACACTGCGAGCAATGTCGCCACCGCCGCGCCAGCACCCACGCCGAGCGCGATACTCTCAAGCTCCAGAATCAAGGGCTTCCAGTTACCGTCCCGGAAGCCAATGACCGTCTTTTCGATCACCGAATGGGCCTGAACGATTTTTCCGGTCACGCCAAACCCCTTGGCGAGCTTATTGACACTGTCCATATAGGTCGCTTTATCCAGCGCATTGAGCGCGTCCACAACCGCGCGTGTATCCTGCGGACTGAGCCGCGCATTGGGATTGGTCCGCACTGTCTCGAAAGTCTGCATCGCCTCCGCATAGCTTCTGATCTTCTTCCCCGAAATATCCTTTTGAAGATCCATGACCACCTGGTGCAGATTGGCGCCATATTTCTCGAAGATGTATTTGTTCGCGTCGGCGACGAAAGCCACCGCGCGTTTGTAGTCATCAATGCGTTTGGCTTCTGCTTCGGCCGCAATTCGCTTTTTTTCGTCGTCCTGTCGTTGAGCTTCTGCCAGAGCGGCCAAATGAGCTTGTTCTGCCGCGTGTCTCTGAGCTTCTTCAGCACGTCGCGCCGCTTCGGCAGCCTGTTGTTGCGCAAGCGCCTCGGCCTGTCGACGGGCTATCTCGGCATACAGTTGTGCTTGTCTTGATTGAAGGCTGGAAATTTGCGCATTCAACAGCATCGCATCATAAGTCGCTTGCAGCTTTGCATGCTGTCGAGAAGTCTGCACGTCTCTCAGCTTTTGTTGCAGTGCCGTATTCTTCTGAAAGAGTAACTCGTTGACGGTGTTGGTTGCTCTGTCGAGCCATGCTTGCGGGGTTGCATCAATCAATGGCGGCTGTCGGCTGTCTGCCAGATTGAGCTCTATTTGCAAGTTGTGCTCAAGATTTTGTTGTTGCGCGAGATAGTCGCTTTCGATGGCCAGGGTAAATCCATGCATTGGATTACCAAGCGGATAATTCTTTAGAATGTCACCGCGAATGGAGCCTGGGTTCAGATTGATTATTTCCCATGTGCCGTCGCCATAAAATACAGTTGTCGGAAGTTCCAGTTGTCTCATGTGCTGACTCCTTTCCCTGATAAAGAACCTGTTCCGTGGTTCGGTCTAATATTATTAGCGCTGCTGGCAAGATATTCTGTAGGGCCTGGTCTTTTAATTGTGTGAGACAATTCTTGTCGGGTTGTGAGCTTTGGTAAGTGATGCTTGCTGGTTTTTTGTTTTTTCAATTGGAGAGCTGCGGTAGGAAAATTCCTGCGTTATTTTCTAATTGTCTGCGATGAAATATCTGATGCAGTTGTAGGATTTTTTATCGTGACGAAATTTCACGGAGAAATTCTGTTTGCACGCTTGTTTTAGTCACGCGGATACGATTATTTTCGCCGCTCGAACGCAAAGGAGTGCGTATGTAAAACTGAAAAAAGGATCTTTTTACATGCATCAGTATTTCGAACGCGCCGAAGAAATAGCGCACTTGTCCGACGAACAGATCGAGCTGATTTATCAACGTTATCTGGATGGAGAAAAAACCGCCGTACTCATGACCGAGTTTCAGATTCCGGCGACTGTTCGCAGTTTGCTCAAGGTACTGCCGCCGATTGTCAGCCCGGACCTCACTTGTCCGTATTGCGATTTGCCGATGTGGGTTCGCCGTCACGCCAGAGGCACGCCGATTTCCTTGCGTGATCCGTTTAAATGCGTGCGGTGTGAGCATCGATATATTGCAGCCAGTCTCTACGGACGGCGCTCGCCTTGTACGTGCAAGGAATGTTTCAAGGCTCACCAACAACAATTGGCAGCCCAGGCTCAGCGTGATCGCGCCGAACTGGAGATTCGCCACGGCGCACCGTGTCCTGCCATACCTTACGCCGCGTTGGGGTTTGTGCAGAAACTGGCGTTATTGGCCTTGCTCGAAGACGGCAATGGCAGCGCTTTGGAGTCGATTGCACCACTGAAAGCACCCTCCAGAAGCGAATGCCTGGCTCCCACCGATGAAGCCAGTGAGGAAATCCTGAAAAGTCTTTACGAGGCTGGCGTGTTGGTGGTTGCCACCGACTCTGACATCAAGGCCTTTAATCGGACTGATGGTTGCAGCATCGCCGATTATTCGGCCGTGCGCTGGTTGCCCAATGTGGCGCTGGACGGCGCATTGCGCAGTCCGCGTGACAGTCTGTATCTGATGCTCTATCAGGAATTGTCCGGGAGTGTTCAGCCCGCGTGGAAAAGTGAGCTTTACGCGCTGATCTTTACCCTCGCACGACAAGAGTCGATCCAATACATCCATGTGCTGGCCAATGAAGTGAGTTTTGCCTTTACCGCCGAAGCCCGCGCTGAAGCGGTGGTAGGGCAGTTGTTGCAGGACTTCTCTGTGAGTCAACTCTACTACTTCGCCCGTTTGGCTGTAAAAAGCGCCGCCCACTTCTATGCCACGGGCAATTCGAAGGGGCGCAACCACGCCTCCAATACAATCCCGCGCAACATGCTCGGCACGGCGCAAGATGCCCTGACGCGCAACTGGCGCAAGAACTCCCACCGCGATTCTCGGGTAGCGCAATCGGCTTTGCACCGGTTGTTGTATGACGTCGTGCTCAAGGACAGCGGTGCCGGTTTTTCCAAATCACCGGGTATGTACTGGCGCGATGAACTGGTGCCGCAATTCTTTTCCGGCGCAGTGTTCGGTAGCGATCTGGTCGGCCACTTGCAACTCTTCTGCCGCGAGTGCGACTCCAGCAACATCGACGCCAGCATGGACAAGATGACCCTGCAAATGATGTGTTACGACTGCGCCACCGTGAGCAAATTCAAGGCTTACGAAGAGCTGCCGGACTGATCCGGGTCAAACGCTGGCGCTGAACCCGATGCCACGCTCAAGGTCGATAGAACGGCCTTGGGCGTTTTCGTTTCTGGATATGTAGAGGCAAAAGGTTTCCACCTGGTACGGATGTCCCGTAAATACGGGCATGTAACCCGGCGTTTTACGCCACGACTGCTAGTGTTTACCGGTGCGAAACCCTCGGTTTACGTGCCAATGACCGAATATGTCGCAGCACCGCAAGCAGACACATTGTCGCACCCTTTAAGCTGCGCAACGGATGAGCACCCGTAAAGGCATTGTCGGCAACGCTGGCAGTCGCTTTTGCAGATGCTCATTCTATGGAAGGTGAATGTGACCTGAGTGTCCCGTCCAGCTTCACCCACCTGTCCCCCTGTTTCCTCTGCCCGAGAATCAGGAACAGGGCGACACAAGCCCCGAAAGGGGTGTTGCACGCGACGCTTTCCATCAATAACAAGCTTAAGCGGAGTACCACAGATGGCGTTCTTCACCGCAGCCAGCAAAGCCGACTTCCAGCACCAACTGCAAGCGGCACTGGCGCAGCACATCAGTGAACAGGCACTGCCACAAGTGGCGCTGTTCGCTGAACAATTCTTCGGCATCATTTCTCTGGACGAGCTGACTCAACGTCGCCTCTCCGACCTCGCTGGCTGTACTCTTTCTGCGTGGCGCCTGCTTGAGCGCTTCGATCACGCGCAACCGCAAGTGCGCGTCTACAACCCTGATTACGAGCGTCATGGCTGGCAGTCGACCCACACCGCGGTCGAAGTCCTGCACCATGACCTGCCATTCCTGGTCGACTCGGTTCGTACCGAACTGAACCGTCGCGGCTACAGCATCCACACCCTGCAAACCACCGTGCTCAGCGTGCGTCGTGGCAGCAAGGGCGAGCTGCTGGAAATCCTGCCAAAAGGCAGCACCGGCGAAGGCGTTCTGCACGAATCGCTGATGTACCTGGAAATCGACCGCTGCGCCAACGCGGCCGAACTGAATGTGCTGAGCAAGGAGCTGGAACAGGTTCTCGGTGAAGTCCGCGTTGCGGTCGCCGATTTCGAGCCGATGAAAGCCAAGGTGCAGGAAATCCTCACCAAGCTCGACAACAGCGCCTTCGCCGTCGATGCCGACGAAAAGAACGAAATCAAAAGCTTCCTGGAATGGCTGGTGGGCAACCACTTCACCTTCCTCGGCTACGAAGAATTCGTGGTCACCGATCAGGCCGATGGCGGCCACATCGAGTACGACCAGAACTCCTTCCTCGGCCTGACCAAACTGCTGCGCACCGGCCTGACCTACGAAGACCTGCGCATCGAAGACTACGCCGTTGCCTACCTGCGCGAACCGACCCTGCTGTCGTTCGCCAAGGCTGCGCACCCAAGCCGTGTCCACCGTCCGGCGTACCCGGACTACGTGTCGATCCGTGAAATCGACGCTGACGGCAAAGTCATCAAGGAACACCGCTTCATGGGCCTGTACACCTCCTCGGTGTATGGCGAGAGCGTGCGGGTCATCCCGTTCATCCGCCGCAAGGTCGAAGAAATCGAAACCCGCTCCGGCTTCCAGTCCAAGGCTCACTTGGGCAAGGAACTGGCGCAGGTGCTTGAAGTACTGCCGCGTGACGACCTGTTCCAGACCCCGGTCGACGAACTGTTCACCACCGTCATGTCGATCGTGCAGATCCAGGAACGCAACAAGATCCGCGTGTTCCTGCGCAAAGACCCGTACGGTCGCTTCTGCTACTGCCTGGCCTACGTGCCGCGCGACATCTACTCCACCGAAGTTCGCCAGAAGATCCAGCAAGTGCTGATGGAGCGTCTGAAGGCTTCCGATTGCGAATTCTGGACGTTCTTCTCCGAATCCGTGCTCGCGCGCGTGCAGTTGATCCTGCGTGTCGATCCGAAAAACCGTCTCGACATCGACCCGGTGCTGCTGGAAAAAGAAGTCGTGCAAGCGTGCCGCAGCTGGCAGGACGATTACGCTGCACTGACCGTCGAAAGCTTCGGCGAAGCCCACGGCACCAACGTGTTGGCCGACTTCCCGAAAGGCTTCCCGGCCGGTTACCGCGAGCGCTTCGCTGCGCATTCGGCCGTGGTCGACATGCAGCACCTGCTGAGCCTCAACGAAAAAAATCCGCTGGTGATGAGCTTCTACCAGCCGCTGGGTCAGGTCTCCGGCCAGCGCGAGCTGCATTGCAAGCTGTACCACGCCGACACGCCGCTGGCGCTGTCCGACGTGTTGCCGATTCTGGAAAACCTCGGTCTGCGCGTACTGGGTGAATTCCCGTACCGTCTGCGTCACACCAATGGCCGCGAGTTCTGGATTCACGACTTTGCGTTCACTGCCGCTGAAGGCCTGGACCTCGACATCCAGCAACTCAACGACACCCTGCAGGACGCCTTCGTCCACATCGTCCGTGGCGAAGCCGAGAACGATGCGTTCAACCGTTTGGTTCTGACTGCCGGCCTGCCTTGGCGCGACGTCGCACTGCTGCGCGCTTACGCTCGTTACCTGAAGCAGATTCGCCTGGGCTTCGACCTGGGTTACATCGCCAGCACCCTGAACAACCACACCGACATCGCTCGCGAACTGACCCGGTTGTTCAAGACTCGTTTCTATCTGGCGCGCAAACTCAGCGACGACGATCTGGAAGACAAGCAACAGCGTCTGGAACAAGCGATTCTGACCGCACTGGACGACGTCCAGGTGCTCAACGAAGACCGCATCCTGCGTCGTTACCTCGACCTGATCAAAGCCACCCTGCGCACCAACTTCTATCAGACTGATGCCAACGGCCAGAACAAGTCGTACTTCAGCTTCAAGTTCAACCCGCACGCGATCCCTGAACTGCCGAAGCCAGTGCCGAAGTTCGAAATCTTCGTTTACTCGCCACGCGTTGAAGGCGTGCACCTGCGCTTCGGTAACGTCGCCCGTGGTGGTCTGCGCTGGTCCGACCGTGAAGAAGACTTCCGTACCGAAGTCCTCGGCCTGGTAAAAGCCCAGCAAGTGAAGAACTCGGTCATCGTGCCAGTGGGTGCGAAGGGCGGCTTCCTGCCGCGTCGCCTGCCACTGGGCGGCAGCCGTGACGAGATCGCGGCCGAGGGCATTGCCTGCTACCGCATCTTCATTTCCGGTCTGTTGGACATCACCGACAACCTGAAAGACGGCGCGCTGGTACCGCCATTGAACGTGGTTCGCCACGACGATGACGACCCGTACCTGGTAGTCGCAGCGGACAAAGGCACTGCAACCTTCTCCGACATCGCCAACGGCATCGCCATCGACTACGGCTTCTGGCTGGGTGACGCGTTTGCGTCCGGTGGTTCGGCTGGTTACGACCACAAGAAAATGGGCATTACCGCCAAAGGCGCGTGGGTTGGCGTACAACGTCACTTCCGCGAGCGCGGCATCAATGTTCAGGAAGACAGCATCACTGTGGTCGGCGTCGGCGACATGGCCGGTGACGTGTTCGGTAACGGCCTGTTGATGTCCGACAAGCTGCAACTGGTCGCTGCCTTCAACCACATGCACATTTTCATCGACCCGAACCCGAACCCGGCGACCAGCTTCGTCGAGCGTCAGCGCATGTTCGACCTGCCGCGTTCGGCCTGGACCGACTACGACACCAGCATCATGTCCGAAGGTGGCGGTATCTTCTCGCGCAGCGCGAAGAGCATCGCAATCTCCCCGCAGATGCAGGAACGCTTCGACATCAAGTCTGACAAGCTGACCCCGACCGAGCTACTGAACGCCTTGCTCAAGGCGCCGGTGGATCTGCTGTGGAACGGCGGTATCGGCACTTACGTCAAGGCCAGCTCCGAAAGCCACGCCGATGTCGGCGACAAGGCCAACGACGCACTGCGCGTGAACGGTAACGAGCTGCGCTGCAAAGTCGTGGGCGAGGGCGGTAACCTCGGCATGACCCAACTGGGTCGTGTCGAATTCGGTCTGAATGGCGGCGGTTCCAACACCGACTTCATCGACAACGCCGGTGGCGTGGACTGCTCCGACCACGAAGTAAACATCAAGATCCTGCTGAACGAAGTGGTTCAGGCCGGTGACATGACCGACAAGCAACGCAACCAGTTGCTGGCGAGCATGACTGACGAAGTCGGCAATCTGGTGCTGGGCAACAACTACAAGCAGACTCAGGCCCTGTCCCTGGCGGCGCGCCGTGCTTACGAGCGCATCGCTGAGTACAAGCGTCTGATGAGCGATCTGGAAGGCCGTGGCAAGCTGGACCGTGCCATCGAGTTCCTGCCGACTGAAGAGCAACTGGCCGAGCGTATTGCTGAAGGCCACGGTCTGACCCGTCCTGAGCTGTCGGTACTGATCTCCTACAGCAAAATCGACCTCAAAGAGCAGCTGTTGGGCTCGCTGGTACCGGACGACGATTACCTGACTCGCGACATGGAAACGGCGTTCCCGCCGACCTTGGTCAGCAAGTTCTCCGAAGCCATGCGTCGTCACCGTCTGAAGCGCGAGATCGTCAGCACCCAGATCGCCAACGACCTGGTCAACCACATGGGCATCACCTTTGTTCAACGACTCAAAGAGTCGACCGGCATGAGCCCGGCGAACGTCGCTGGCGCTTACGTGATCGTGCGCGACATCTTCCACCTCCCGCACTGGTTCCGTCAGATCGAAGCGCTGGACTACCAAGTCAGCGCTGACGTGCAGCTGGAGCTGATGGACGAGCTGATGCGTCTGGGCCGTCGCGCCACGCGCTGGTTCCTGCGTGCCCGTCGCAACGAGCAGAACGCTGCCCGTGACGTCGCGCACTTCGGTCCGCACCTGAAAGAGCTGGGCCTGAAACTCGACGAACTGCTGAGCGGCGAAATCCGTGAAAACTGGCAGTCGCGTTATCAGGCGTATGTCGAAGCCGGTGTGCCGGAATTGCTGGCGCGTATGGTTGCGGGCACCTCGCACCTGTACACCTTGCTGCCGATCATCGAAGCGTCCGACGTGACTGGCCAGAACCCTGCCGAAGTGGCCAAGGCTTACTTCGCCGTGGGCAGTGCGCTGGACATCACCTGGTACCTGCAACAGATCAGCGCACTGCCGGTTGAAAACAACTGGCAAGCCCTGGCCCGTGAAGCGTTCCGTGATGACGTCGACTGGCAGCAACGTGCGATCACCATCTCCGTCCTGCAACAGGGCGACGGCACTCAGGACGTGGAAACACGCCTGGCGCTGTGGATGGAACAGCACGAAAGCATGATCTCGCGCTGGCGCGCCATGCTGGTGGAAATCCGCGCGGCAAGTGGCACGGACTACGCCATGTATGCCGTGGCCAACCGTGAGCTGCTGGATTTGGCGTTGAGTGGGCAGGCGGTAGTGCCTGCGGTTGCTGCGAATGCCGAGCTTGAACTGGCGTAAGTAGTGGTTGAATGAAAAAGCCCCGCTCTCGGAAGAGGCGGGGCTTTTTCATTGTTCTTGTTCAAATCAGTTCCGAGCAACGAAAGACGAAACCGCGTACGCCATCGGCATGAGGCAAGGAAGTGCCAGCCCCGATAATCTGATCATTTTGGGTGGCTATGGATACGCCCAAATCGAGAACATCAGTTAGATTAATGCTCAAAAAACCTTTATCTGCAAAGTTGCAGTCTTGAACACCATCCAGGTCGAACTTGGCAACGATCGTTTTTGAGTTTTCCTCTCCCAAGGTGTTGGCGATAACCATTATGTGCTTACCCTGTCGCAGGGTGCCTTGAAGCCATTGAATACCCATCGGCGCCTGTGGATATGCGGTAATCAATGGCTCGCCTTGATTAAAGGAAGAGACCAATGCGCCTTTGTTGTCGATACAAAACATCAGGCCACTTTGTATGGCGTTTGACGACGTGCTACCAATACCCAGGATATTGCCATCAGGTAATTCTATGAGCTGACTTGTATCGCCACGTTGCTGCTCAATTTCAATCACAACGAAGCCTTTGTCTCCGAACTCTTTAATGATCTCGCCCTGGGCATTGAATCGAGCAATCAGCGGCATCATTTTGTCAGCAACGATAGTGCTTCCACCAACGGCAAACGATCCGTCCTGGAGCCTTATTAGTGAGGAAGCCTCCGTGTAATTAGCAAGATACTGGACAGCGACATAGCCTTTTTCATGAAAGTCCATGTCCAGCGAACCGTTCTTTTCCAGCCTGACTAATAAACCGATATTGTCGGTGAAGCTATACAGATGATTGCTGATAATCATCAGCTTGCCGTCTGGCAACTCAATGGAATGTCCACCTTCGCGGGACGTCGATGCGTCTTTAGTGGCAATCTCTTCTTTGGACAATCGGTAGGCGGGTGTCGAGATGGGATCAACTATCAGTACCCCATCGTTTCCAAATGCCTTGACGGGCATTCCTTTATCGTCAAAAAGAGCCAAACCACGCAGAGATGGGGACGAAGGATCGTACTCGAACCACCCTTCAAGCAGTATTGTCTTGTCTTTGAGTACGCGAACACCCCTGCCCATTGATAGATCGCCGACTGCGAACTCGCCAATGACACTTCCTTGATCACCGAAATCGGGATCTTGTCGACCATCAGTCTTCAGGCGCACGATTGAGAAACGTTTTCCAACTCTGCCTGCGATCAACAGTTTGTTGTCCGGCGCGACGGTGATGCCCCACACAAATCCACTGGCGCCATCCGGATTTTTTAACCAACTCACGCCTGATTCATCAGATCCGAAAGTTGGGTCGAGAGCTTCCACGTTGGCGCTATTGATAATGTTAGACATTGCCTGCTCCTCAAACGTGTGGTTTCTGCATACGCCGATAACCGAACTGGGACCGAGAGATCAATACAGTCAGATTATTGGAAGCCTATTTGGCGAGACGGTCTACTGTCAGGGTTGACAGTAGACAGATGAGCACATGTGTGAAGTTCGAGGGCGCGGTATCTCGCCTTTGCTGCAAATGCCGACTATTACTTGGCTTGGGCGGTCGTTGAACAAGAAAACCCCGGTGTCGTGAGATGCCGGGGCTTTTTATGTCTGAGGTTTTTTTGGTGGCTGTTATGGCGTCATCGCGAGCAGGCTCNNGAGCCTGCTCGCGATGACGCCCTTTATATCAATACAACTTCTGACCTTTTTTACTACCCAGCATCGACACGTTGTCCGCAGGTCTGGCGACTAAATTGTTGAGCGACTGGTCAAACTTCTGCAACGCCCGAACTTGCACATCCTGCTGCTGATTAATATCCGCCACAATCTCTTCCGATCGCTTGAAGTCTGCCCACACCGGGGTCAACTCCCGCGCATCCGAACCTTTCGCCGTACCGATGTAATTCAACTGCGCATCATAAAAATCGGCACTGACATCCGCTTTGATGTCGGAACTGCGTGAAGTGATCAACTGGCTGTGGGTGTCGACGATCGCCACCACATCGGGCCTGGCCGCGCGCAGGCTTTGCATGTCCGGATACACCGTCACTGAGCCGAACTGGCGTTGCAGCGAGGCATTGACCCATTCCACCGCCATGTCCGGTTTTGAGCTGGCGACATAGGCGTCGTGGATCGGCTGCACCAGCAGACTCTGGCCGAAACCGGTGCCAGCGTTGGCCTGATAGTCGCGCAGGTATTCGCGGTTGGTCTGGGTGCTCGGGCTGTAGATCACGCCGAGCGACACGCCGGGACCGCTTTTTACCTGAGTGGCGCTGCTGCGGCCGGTGGGATGGGGGAGCAGGGTGTCCAGTGAGGAAACTGCTTGAGGCGCGGTGGGTATCGAACAGGCTGACAGAGCTAAAACCGATATCGCCAGTACACTGGTGAACGCAAGTTTCATGGTGTTTCTCCCGTGAAACAACATCAGTCGGAAAGTTTTAAAAGTCGTTGAGGACGACCGTTAATTCAGACTAAACCCGCCAACCTGACAATTTGCTGAGTTAAAACGTGTTAGATAGTTTCATTTGCTGTAACCCGGCGCGGTTAATTGCGCCGGGAAATAAAAAGGCGCGAAACGATGATTTGCGCCTTTTTATTTATGGCTGGTTAAACAGCCATCAGTTTTTCAGCGGGATCAACACTTGTTCATCAGGAGACAAAACCATGAATACCAGCAACTTGGCAGGCTTGGTCTGGCTGGCATTTTTCGACACCAGATGTTCGGAACCGGCCGGTTCGTACCAGAACTGACCCTTCTTGTAGGTGATCGCCTGTTCGCCCTTCACCTGGGAAATCACCTCGCCTTCGAGTACGTAGGCCATCGCGGTGCCCTCGTGTTTATGGGCGATGGAGGACTGGCCGGGTTTGTAGTCGACCTCGATCATCATGGCTTTTTTGCCGGGGGCGTTTTTCAGCATCTGGTCTTGCAGGACGGTGACTTTTTCCGAGGGATCGTGAGCGAAGACGGCCGAAGTGCAGAGGCTCAAGGCGAGGGCGGCGGCGAAGAAGGGCAGGGTTTTCATGGCGGGTTACCTGTGATGATTGGGGGTGCAATCACAGTAGTCCGCAGGGTGGCGCATTCAAACGGCCAATATTCAGGAAGATCAGGTGACCAATCGGCGGTTATTCAGCGTGTTTGAGTACGCCATCGCTGGCAAGCCAGCTCCCACAGGTTTTGTGTCGTTCATTAAATTATCGAACGACACTGAACCCTGTGGGAGCTGGCTTGCCAGCGATAGCGTCAGATCAGACGATAGGAAAGCTGTTGAAATCCACGCTATTGGCCAACCGACTATCGATCAAGTCAATAAACCCCTGCGCTTCGGGCCGGTTGAAATGCGCTTGCATCGCCGCTTCCGATTGCCAGCGGGCACTGACCGTCCAGCGGTGGCTGTCCTCGGGGCAGCGGTCGACCAGGTAGGAATCGCAGCCCGGGGTTTCGCGCAGGGTTTCGACGATCCTCTGCAGTTGCCTGCCCAGTTCATCCGAGCGGCCGGCCGCAGCCTGCACCTGGACCGTATTGATCACTTCGTTGGACATTGCTCACACTCCTGAATCAGGCCGGACGAATCCTGCTCATTGAGGGATAACGCCTGTGCAGGATAGGCCTGCACCCCCGGAACACCAATAACCAATCGGCGGTTAAATCTTTAGGCCAATCGCTCAGGCGACCTGCTGGAGGATGTCGCGCAGGCGATCCAGCGCAATGTCGATGTCGAGGGTTTCGATGGCGCCGAAGCCGAAGTACAGGCCGTTTTTCGCCGGTTGCTGATAATAGAAACCGTTGATCGAGTACAAACCGACTTCGACTTTTTTCGCCAGTTCGATTACCAGCGGCAAGTCGATCGGCACCTTGCAGAACACCGCCATGTGAAACCCGGCGCTGGCCGGCACCGCCTCAAGCCATGGCGCCAGGTCAGTGGCCATGCGCTCGAGAATCCGCTCGCGGCGTTGGGCGTAGATCGCGTGGCAGCGGCGGATATGCTTGAGCAGACAGCCCTCGGCGATGAACTTGGCCAGCGCCCATTGCGGCAAGGTCGAGGCGTGCAGGTCGGTGAGTTGCTTGGCGCGGATTACTGCTTCGATGATCGCCGGGGGCAGGATTCCATAACCCAGACGCAGCTCGGGTAACAGCGTTTTCGAGAAGGTGCCGACGTAAGCAACGATGCCGCGCTGGTCGAGATTGAACAGCGAATCGGTCGGCCGGCCTTCGTAGCGAAACTCGCTGTCATAGTCGTCCTCGATGATGATCGCGCCCAACTCATGAGCGCGGGCCAGCAAGGCTTCACGGCGCGCCTGACTCATCGGCATGCCCAGCGGGAACTGGTGCGACGGCGTGACATAGATGAGGCGCGTGCCATCGGGAATGTGCTCGACCTGAATGCCCTCGGCATCCACCGGAATCCCGACCACCTCGGCGCCATGGGTGCCGAACAGCAGACGTGCCGGCGGATAACCGGGATCTTCCATCGCCACCAGACTGCCGGGGCGAATCAGCACGCGGGTGATCAAATCCAGCGCCTGTTGCGCGCCGTTGCACACGACGATGTCTTCGTCTTGACAGTTGATCCCTCGGGAAAAAGCGATGTGCCGGGCAATTGCATTGCGCAGCGCCGGCAGGCCTTCGGCCACGCTGTAGAAGCCTTTGGACTGGCTCATCTGGCGCATCGCATGGGCGACGCAGCGGCGCCAGTCATCCTGCGGAAACTGGCCCTTGCTGGTCGCGCCACCGATGAAGTCGTAGCGCAGTGAGCCTTCCAGCGTCGGGTGGCGCAGAAACACCGGCAGATTGCGCCAACTCTCGATCACTTCGGCGCTGGCCAGTTCGCTGTGGCTTTGCTTGCGCTGGACCTGCGCCGGGCGCGCGTTGACGTAAGTGCCCTTGCCGATCACCCCGGTGAGGAAGTTTTCGTAGGTCAGTTGTGCGTAGGTGTCGGAAATGGTCTTGCGTGAGATGCCCAGTTGCTCGGCGAGCAGACGGCTGGGCGGCAGTTGCGTGCCAGCGGCCAGCCGCCCGGACTCGATGGCGCCGCGCAACTGCTGATACAACTGACCGGCAAGATCCTTGCGGCCGTTGATCACGACGTGAAGTTCCATACCGACGAGGTTCCCGGGGCAATTGAGTGTGCCGGCCAGATTACTCCCGTTTGTTTGCGGCGCAGTAGTTGCGTGGAGTAAAAAACTCGAATTGGTCACGTACCTTGTGGGAGCTGGCTTGCCAGCGATGAGGCCTTCGGATCCAGCATTTGTGTCAGCAGATATACCGCCATCGCTGGCAAGCCAGCTCCCACAGGGTCAGTGTGTGTCCGGATTCAGTGGTGTAGCGGTTTTCCGTGCAATTGGGGCTGTAATGCATCGCTGTCGGCGTTTACGGTGAACTCATTATTCCGTCTACCGAGACCTGCCCATGTCCCCGCGCCTGGATTACTACAACGCTTCGCCCAAGGCGATGAAAGCGATGATTGCCATGGAGGCGCTGACCGCCAACCTCAGTATCGAACAACCGCTGCTGCAACTGATCCGGATCCGCGCCTCACAGCTCAACGGCTGCGCGTTCTGCACCGACATGCATTCGGTGGACGCGCGACGGGCCGGGGAGAGTGATCGGCGGCTGTATGCGGTTGCGGTGTGGCGTGACAGCAACTTCTTCAACCCGCGTGAGCGTGCGGCGCTGGCTTGGGCCGAGGCGGTGACGTTGTTGGCGGAAAGCCGTGTGCCTGATGAGGTGTATCAGCACGCGCGCGAGCAATTCAGCGAAGGGGAGCTGGTCGACCTGACCATGGCCGTCACCACCATCAACAGCTGGAATCGCCTGGCGGTGAGCTTCCGCCAAACGCCTAGCGATTGAAGATCAAAAGATCGCAGCCTTCGGCAGCTCCTGTATGGGATTTTGATCGTTTCCCTGTAGGAGCTGCCGAAGGCTGCGATCTTTTGATTGTGACGTTGCCCTAATTCGCCGGCCGTTGCGGTTTCACCGAGGTGCCAAAGGTATTGCCCATCCGCGTGCTGGTCGCCGCCGGTGTCGCCAGCCCGACCTGATTCGGCGGCCGCTTATTCACCGGCACATTCAGCGCCTCTTGATTCTTCTCCGCCGCCGCAGCGCCTTCCGGGTTGTTGCCCATCTGCTGGCTCAAACAATCGTAATTCGGCGCCTTGTAACCGCCGACCGTCACCTCGACACAGCCCAACGGTTCCTCGGCATAAGCGCTCGACAGCGCCATCAACAACAGCCCGCCAAGGCTCAATCGCCACAGTGTTTTCATGCTCGCCTCCTGGCCAGCCCGACGGGGCCGCGCTTTGGCTTGAGTCTAGTGCAAGCCGTGCGCAATTCCCGTGATGGTTTTTTTGCACCGCCCGTCACACCAGATTCATAAACAGCCCTCAGGATGACGATTTCCAAGGATTCGTCAGCCGTGCAGCGAGGCAATTCCACGGACGGTTTTCAGCGTTCAACGAGGCTTGTGCGCCGGATGTGTCTGGGGTGGCTGCTTGGTTGTGCGGCGGGCCACGCCATGGCCGACGCGGTGCCGGCGGACTTGCGCATGACGCTGCACATTCCGGCACAGGATCTGGCGCACGCGCTGGATCAGTACAGCCTCGCCACTGGCGTTGCGGTGCTGGTCGACAGCCAGTTGAGTCGCGGTCGTCGCTCGCTGGCGGTGGACGGTGAATACACCGCCGCCGATGCCTTGCGTCGATTGCTCGGCGGCAGTGGTTTGATGGCGCGGTATGCCCGCGACGATGCGTTTACTTTGCAAGTGGCGCAGGTCGAAGACGTACCGGCGCCGGCACAAAAACAGACGCCGGAAAGCGTCGCCGTCAATCGCAGTTACGCCACGGCGGTGCAAGCGGCGATCGAGCGCAACCTGTGCCGCTCGCCGCTGACCCGTCCCGGCAGTTATCGCGCGGTGTTGCAGGTCTGGGTTGGCCGCGACGGCTTGGTGCAGCACAACCGGTTGGTCACTTCGACCGGAGATGTACGGCGCGACAACGCGCTGGTGGAGAGCTTTCGCAACCTCAAAATCGATCGGCCGACGCCCAGCGCCTTGCGTCAGCCGGTCACGTTGCTGTTGTTACCGGAGTCGTCAGGGAAACGCATGGAATGCACCAAATGGGAAGGAGTTTCCGGGGGATGAAAGACACCGGACAAGGTTCGATGGTCCAACTGTTCCTGACGTCCTACGAGGACTTTCGGGTGCGCCTGCGCAGGCGTCTCGGTTCGGAAGATCTGGCCAACGACGTGCTGCACGAAACTTACCTGCGGGTCGATCGCATGGAGACGCCGCCGAACGTCCTGCGGCCCAATGCCTACCTCTATCGCATGGCCCTGAACATTGCCGCCGACCGCCGCCAGGCCGATGCGCGCCTGCTCACCGGCGAGGAAGTCGAAGAGCTGCTGCAAATCGGCGATGAAGCCCTCGATCCGGCGCGGGTGGTGGGTGGGCAAAAGGAAATCCAGTCGCTGCTCAGTGCGTTGTACGAGCTGCCCGCACGGCGCCGGAAGATCTTCATCGCGGCGCGCCTGGAAGAGGCGCCGCATCTGGAAATCTCGCAGCGCTTCGGCATTTCCACGCGCATGGTCGAGAAGGAAATCAAAGCCGCGCTGGGCTTCTGCGCCGCGAAACTGGAAAGAAAAGTGTTTCAGCGGTTCGGTCGCGGGGCCGGAAAACCGTCTTCTGAATAGTGCCCGATCAATTCGTTGAGAATCTGCGCGTTTGAACATCTTTCGACTGACATCTGCCGAGCCATCGGCGGCCGACAATCTGCACAGCGAAGCTCGCGACTGGCTGGTCCTGCTGACCTCCGGCCGCGCCACCGTGGGCGACGCCCGGGCCCTGCGCGAATGGTGCGCGCAGAGTGCCGAGCATGCCCGCGCGTTCGAAGAGGCCAAGCGGTTGTGGCACAACCTGCAACCTGCCGCGCAAGGATTGCAGGCGCCGCGCGGGTTTGGTCGTCGTGCGTTTCTCGGTGGCGCGATTGCTGCGTCGGCGGCATTTTTGCTGGTGCGCGGGACGATTCCCGGCGGCTTCGAAGGGCTCGGCGCCGACTACATCACTGAAGTTGGCCAACAGCGCCGCTTCGAACCGGCGCAAGGCGTGAGCCTGGAGCTGAACACCCAGACGCGGATCAATCAGCGCTCCATCGATAACGGCGTGCAGGGCTTTGAACTGGTCAGCGGCGAAGTCGAAGTGCAGACCGCGCGGTTGCCGCTGGCGATGCAGGCTGGAGGAGGGTGGTTGCGCGCCAGTCAGGCACGTTTCAACCTGCGCAACACTGATCAGCAAGTCTGCGTGACTTGCCTCGATGGCGCGGTTGAAGTGGATGTTGAAGGTCGTAGTCTGCGCCTCGAACCGGGCCAGCAAGTGACCTACGACGCGCGGCAGGTTGGTAGCGTGCAAAGTGTCGACACGGCCGCCGTGATGAACTGGCGCCAACAAGTGCTGGTGTTTAACGGCGCGACCCTCAGCCAAATGATCGACGAGATCAACCGCTATCGCCCCGGCATGTTGCTGCTGCTCAACCGCGAACTCGGCCAACGCCGCGTTCAGGCTCGCTTCAGCCTCGACCAACTTGCTGGCGTTGCATTGCTGATCCGCGACGCCTACGGCATCAAATGCACCGAGCTACCCGGCGGCGTAGTCGTCCTCAGCTAACCCACACCCGCCAACACACCACCACCCCCTGTGGGAGCTGGCTTGCCAGCGATGACGGCTTCACAGCCAACCAATCCCCAACTGACTACCCCCCCCAATCCCACTGTGGGAGCGAGCCTGCTCGCAAAGACGTCCTGACAGCCAACCAATCCCCGAACTGACCTCACCCAATCCCTGTGGGAGCTGGCTTGCCAGCGATGACGTCCTCACAGGCAACCAATCCCCAACAGACTTAGCCCATTCCCACTGTGGGAGCGAGCCTGCTCGCGAAAGCGGTCCATCAGTAACAACAATATTGCCTGACCCACCACATTCGGTCGCAAACCCGCTCTCACATTTAATTCATGGCCAGCAAATCACTCCAACGGCCCAATCACCTGCCGATACTTCTCCACCCCCTGCGCCGTCCCCCGACTCAACCGAATCTCCAGCCCCAACGGATCCTCCCGCCGATTCCCACTCAACTGCCGCCACCCCTTATCCACCTCCCAAACCCGCACCTGCACATCACTGACATCATTCAAAACAGCAACCCCATTCCCAGGCGCCGGCAACGGATACCGACTCCGCGCCTCAGCCACCGCCCGATACAACGTGCCGCCCTTTACCCACCACCGCACCCGCTGCAACGCCCCCGGCTGATCCGCCGCCGTGCGAATAATGTCCAGCCGAAACCCCTTACTGTCGCTACTGCGCACAGTCAAAGCGGGCGGGGCGCTCGGCGGCTCATCATCCACCCCAACCTTCCTCGGCTCGGTCAACTCAATCCCCGCGCGCATCTCCACATCCCGCTGCAACTGATTCAGCGCTCGCAGCAAACCATCACTCTGCTCACTGTTCGCCTGCAAATGACTGTCCGCCCGCGTCACACTGTCCAGCCCTCGCCAGGCAATCAGACTCACCACCGCCATCAACAAAATCGCGACCATCACCTCAATCAACGTAAACCCTTGCTGGCGCTTCATTGCAGGCTGATCCTTCCGCTGCCATCACGCAGCACACTCAAGCGATTCAAGCCATCCGACAACGTCAGTTGCAGCGGCGGATTAATCCACTCAGCGTTCAGCACGACCTTCTGTTTCGGCTCCACCCGCACCTCCATTTTCGGACTCTGCCAGGCACGCGGCCGCAACTGCGGATCCTGCGCGAAATGATCAAACCCCTTGCCACTGTCACTGCGCCGACTAAAGCGAAACCCCTTGGCATCACTCACCCACACAATCGGCCGGCCATCCGCGCGCGCCTCCGCCTGCGCCACCTGCAGCAACTGCGCCACACGCTCGGCATCCTTGCGCAGCAACTGCAACGGATCAGGCTTGATACTCAGGCTGATCGCCGCACTGGCGATGCCGATGATCACCAGCACCACCATCAACTCGATCAGCGTAAAACCCTCTTGCCTGTTCATCGCGCGCGCGCTCCTTTGCGTCCTGCGCCATCGTGCACGGCCAACATGTAAGGCGTGTGAAATAAAACGGAGAGAATTGCCGCGTAGGCTGACAGCAGGGATAAAAAGGAGATTCAACCCATGACTTTCACCGCGCGCGTTTCCCCACCCCAAATGGTCCAGGCCCTCGCACTGCTCGCAGCGCTGGTCGGCGTGGCGACGTGGTCGTCGCTGCTGCTGACCTCCGCCGAATCACACACACCGGCAGCGGCCCCGCAGTTGCTGGCGGCGCGCAGTGATAGCCCGGCGTTGCAGTGGTTTTCCAATCAAACGGCGCCGATGGACATCAAGGTGAGCGGGGTGATGGCGGGGAGTCGGGGGG
>NZ_JSFK01000051.1 GCF_000783395.1 Pseudomonas chlororaphis
ATTCCACTGGGACCGCGACGGTCAGTCCAACGACAAAACCACCTGCTGGATGCGCGTCGCCAGCGGCTGGGCCGGCGCCGCGTACGGCGGCATCGCCATCCCGCGCATCGGCATGGAAGTCCTCGTCACCTTCCTCGAAGGCGATCCCGACCAGCCGCTGGTCACCGGTTGCCTGTACCACAAGGAAAACGTCGTCCCCTACGACCTGCCGGCAAACAAGACCCGCAGTACCTTCAAAACCCTGAGCTCACCGGGCGGCAAGGGCTACAACGAATTCCGTATCGAAGACAAGAAAGGCGTCGAGCAGATCTACATCCACGCCCAGCGCGACTGGGACGAAAACATCGAGCACGACCAGAAGATCCGCGTCGGCAACGAACGGCACGACACCGTCGAAGCCAACACGCTGAGCGAATTCAAGGTTGAAGAACACCGCATCACCCATCTGGACCGCATCAGCGAAATGCGCGCCGACGAGCACCTGACCGTCGGCGTGACCCAGCACGTAAAAATCGGCACCGCTCAATTCGTCGAAGCCGGCAGCGAAATCCACTACCACGCCGGCGACAAGGTCGTGGTAGACGCCGGCATGGAACTCACCGCCAAGGCTGGCGGCAGTTTCGTCAAGGTCGACGCCGGCGGCGTGACCATCAGCGGCGCAGAAGTGAAGGTCAATACCGGCGGCGCGCCTGGGGTTGGCACCGGGATCGGGATTTTGGTGCCGTTGATTCCCGGCGCAGTTGACACCGATAAATTCGGTCAATTGCCTGACAGCGCGCCGCGCAGTCACAAGGCGCGCTACCTGTTGCTGGATGAGAAAACCGGAGAACCGCTGGTGGGTAGCCCCTATACGTTGAAGCTCGCTGATGGCACCCGAATTGCCGGCTATACCAACGAAGAAGGAAAAACCTTTCAGGCACTCAGCAGCAGCCCGGCAGAGGTCGAACTGCTGACACCTGTTCGCAAACCCGAGCCTGAAGAGCCTTTGATCAGGGCGGGGGAAAGCGCACCCAAGGAAATGACCCTGGACTTCAAAAACGCCAACTCGGAGGGCTGAATCATGCCGGTCATGCAACCACCTCAAACGCCACAAGGCTGCACGAACACCAGTATCGAAGGTACGGTCAAACAAGCACCGCTGCCCAATCCTGATAACAAACCGTATCTGATGGAAAAAGCCAATTACGCATCGCGGTTTCCCAGATTAACGATAAAAAAAGCCAAAGATGGCGACTTCACCGGCATGGAGCTTAAACAGCTGGTAATGAGTGGATTGATTCGGGCAGATGAATACCGCTGGGATTTCAAATGGGATTACAAAGCTGAAGTCTGCTTCGACACGTCGTCCCTCCCCCCCAAACCATTCCTGAGTTCCTCATGGCTGGGCGACGACGTGAAGCCAGACCCCACGCGGCGCCATTCACTCTTTCCATTCCCTAAAGGTTCAGTCAAAGGATTATTACGGCGTCCCGACGTTATCATCGTCAAGACACGCAGCTTGCGTTGGCCGGGACAAGCTGGAACGGATCATCAAGGTGTTGCGCACCCGGATAATCTGGAGAGGCTAGTGGAAGTGAAGTTTCCCGGGGACGTCCTCGGTATGGCACAGCGAGAGGCTTATCTGGATATAGCAGGTGGCCCAAACCGTTTTTCTGTTCTCGAAATCAATGATTGTCGAGATGACGGCGAGCGTGAACGCGACCGCGAATACAACAGGCAACATAAGCCGACTGGTGAGTTCAACCCACAGCAATGGCCTGTTTTGCTGCCCCCAACTGGAGGCCCGGGGCAAGCCCCAAGACCCGCTCCGGTACCTGTTCCCGCGTACGGCCCAACAGCGACACCCAGACCGGCGCGGGTCGAAAGCTGGACGCAACTTCAAGAGGCCGTTGAAGGCCTCTTGGAGCAAGGTGCTCAGGGCATTCGAAGGCTATCGCAAGAAATGCAACAACACCTCGAAGACGCCGCTACGTGGCTCGGAATCAAGGGTCAATGGATTAGACGTGAGTCTCAAAAAGCCTGGGAATGGGTCAGTGAAACAGGTGCGAAGATCGTTCGCTGGACGGATGAACAACTCAGGGCTGCGTGGAAGGAAATTCAGCATTTCACCGACCTGACCTTGGAAAAGCTCAAGGAAATCGACTGGATGCAAGTCTTGATTGACGTAGGAACAGTCGTTGCCACCGTTGTGGTGGCTTTTGCTATTGGAGCGGCATTGGCTGCTGCCGGTGTGCCTGCTGCTATCGTCGCAGCAATTTTGGTTATCGTTCGACTGGCTCAGCTTTCATGGGCCGTGCTGGCCACCATTTTGGGCGGCGCTGCTATCACTGCTGCGGCGACAGCCTGATAAAAGAGAGCTTTATGAATACATTGGAAAAACTGAGCGAACAAGCTCCAGACCTGACGTTTGAGCTACCCGATAACACTCCCGTTTTACGACTCGGGTTGATCGCAACCCTCTACTTCAAGGAAGGCTACTCGCTGCAAAGCAAGCGCAATGTCATGCAATGCTTCACCCGATTCAAGGAAGAGTTCGGCCAGCATCTGAAGGGACAGTTCGACGACCGCTACAAGAAGCTGACAGATTCCGGATTCAGCAAAACCCAGGAAAAAATCCGCGAGTCAGGGCCGAACGAACAATACGAATGGCACATCAGCAGCGCCGCAACGGCGAACGAAGCTGCTGCGTACAGCCTGTCCGCACTGAACTCGTTCGAGGTGCATGGCGATCAAAAACGCTCATACCTGAAGATGACATTGCCCTGGAGTTTCCTGAAAGAGCCCGATGGCGTCGCGCGCTTTCAAGAATGGCTGGTTTACTTGTGCGATCAGGTTGAAGCCGAACATGGCTACGGCGGACTTTCGAGCATACTGCCCTACGACTTTGATCGTTACATGCCCATGGAATTTCAACTGGCGCAGCAATATGTCGGTCTGGAAGTTGACTCAATGGTGCACAACTTCAAACGAGAACTGCTTGATCACATCAAAGGTGTCAACTGGTACACCATTGTTGGCACTCGATTTACCGAGCAACTGGGGGGCAAAGACGTATTACGCCACGCCTTAAGTGGACGTGGCGACGTCGAGATGCTGGATTATCAGGGCGGCGTGATCATTCGCGCCGGTGCTTTGCCTGAACTGGGCGCTATCCATGAACCTCTACCCGTCGCCTATGTAGCGGTGAACCGCATTTTGAAACAGCTTCGTAATCCAAAACCCGATCAACTGCACACTTATTCACCCTACGGTAACTGCTTCGAACAAGACAGTACCGAGCGCTGGTACGCGCGATTCGACCAAGACGATGCGCATTCGAAAACTCCAGCACGAATCGAGGCAGGTCAGCCTTGTAGCGCCGCGGGTTATTGGTTCAGCCCCGCACAGGCAAACTCCCGACGTTACTTCGAGTTGGGGGAAATCATGCCTGGGTTCAGTGGCTCGAATTGGGGCGATACGCTTTGGTATTGGTCGGGGGAAGCGTGAGTGGATTCAGCCGAGCAATCCGGCGCTTTTCAGCAGTTCGTGCAAGCCTTTTGGCACCAAGAGCGCCTGCTCACTGAAGCTTGAGCTGTCATGCCAGCGTGCGGTGAAGGGCGCGCCGTCGCTTTCATGGCCATCGATCTGTGCGTGGTCGTAAACGCCCAGATCGACAAACGTCGCGTCGTATACCTGGACAATTTCGTGTCCCGGTTTGCCGTTGTAAACGAAAAGACTTTCGAGTGTGCCGAGCAGGCGCACATCGCTCATAGACAGGCCCAACTCTTCCTGCACTTCGCGCACGATCGCTTCAGCGCTGGTTTCGCCAAATTCGATACCGCCGCCGAGAGGCCGAAAGCAGGTTTGCTGGCTGACCGGATCGCGAAATTCGTTAACCAGAATTTTGCCGTTGTGATGAAAAACGCAAAGTGCGAGCGCGCGAATGCGGTGTTCGGCCATGACTGAAGTCCATTTACAGGTGTGGGGCGCGGCATTTAAACATGCTTTGCTCGGCCCCCCCGTGGACGTCATGTAAAAAAGGGTCGCCTCAGACCGGAGAAATCGTTGCGAGCAGGCCGATCAGAATGGTCAGTGTCAGAAAGCCACCCAGAAAAATCGCCATCTTGTTCATGTTGCTCTCCTCAATGCTGAGCTTGCGGTGCACCGGGCGCTTCGGGATGAAGGACTGCCGCGAGTGCCGAACCGTGGGGCTATTTTGAGCGGATGACTGAGCTGGTAACAGAGGCAGATAAGACGAAAAAATACGGATCAGATGCGCATCTGATCCGTATGGACCATGGGTCGATATTCAGATCGCGGCACAAGGGTTTAATTTCGGCGTGGTTGATCTAGAGTCATTGCCGTCGCGACAACAACAAGAAAAATCCTGGAGTGAACATGACCGACCTGAACCTGCAACCCAACGTCGCCGCATCGCTAGCCAAATGGCACGAAATGATCCGCACCGGCAACCTCAGCGCCCTGCCCGGCCTGCTCGACCCGCAAGCCGTGTTCCGCTCGCCGATGGCGCACACGCCTTATCCGAGTGCGCCGGTAGTGTCGATGATCCTAAATACCGTGTTTGAGGTGTTTGAAGACTTCAAATACCACCGCGAACTGGCGACTGCCGATGGCTTGAATGTGATTCTGGAGTTCAGCGCCAGGGTCGGGACGAAAGAGCTGAAAGGCATCGACATGATTCGCTTTGATGAGCACGGCAAGATTGTCGAGTTCGAGGTGATGGTTCGCCCGTTGAGTGGATTGCAGGCGTTGGGCGAAGAAATGGGTCGGCGCCTCGGCGCTTATCTGGCCAAGGCAAAACCCTGAATACCTGAGCACATGAATAACCCTGCAGGGGCGTAAAGGGCACATGCACAAAAAAGCCCACTGACCGTCGCCGGTTCAGTGGGCTTTGTGTGTCAGGCTTCTGGTTACAGTGCCATGTCACGTGCAGCGTTTTCCTTCGGAGCTTCAGCTTTTTCAGCTGCAGGTGCTGCCGGAGCAGCCACCTGACCGATCACCGGAGGTGTCGGCAGTTCGAGGATTTTGGCGGTGTAGGCCCACTCTGCAGCCACTTTGGCTGGATCGCTGTTCAGCTGAGTGCCGTAGCTTGGTACGATCTGGTGCAGCTTGGTTTGCCACTCAGGGGTCGCGACTTTGTCTTTGAAGACTTTTTGCAGCACGCTCAGCATGATCGGAGCAGCGGTCGACGCGCCTGGCGATGCGCCCAGCAGGCCGGCGATGGAGCCGTCTTGTGCAGCAACGATTTCGGTGCCCAGTTTCAGCACGCCGCCAGCGGCTTCATCACGCTTGATGATTTGCACGCGTTGGCCGGCTTGCCACAGGCGCCAGTCTTCAGCTTTGGCGTTCGGGAAGTATTCCTTCAGCGCGTTCAGACGGTCTTCATCCGACAGCATCAGTTGGCCAGCAAGGTACTCGACCAGCGGGTATTCCTTGATGCCGACCTTGGTCATAGGCCAGATGTTGTGGGTGGTGGTGCTGGTCAGCAGGTCCAGGTACGAGCCTTCTTTCAGGAACTTGGTGCTGAAGGTCGCGAATGGGCCAAACAGGATGACGCGTTTGCCGTCCAGGACACGGGTGTCCAGGTGCGGAACGGACATCGGTGGTGCGCCAACCGACGCTTTACCGTAGGCCTTGGCCAGGTGCTGTTCAGCGATGGCCGGGTTATCGGTCACCAGGAACGAGCCGCCTACCGGGAAGCCAGCGTATTCCTTGGCTTCAGGAATGCCCGACTTCTGCAGCAGGTGCAGTGCACCGCCGCCCGCGCCGATGAAGACGAACTTGGCGTCGGTTTCGGTTTTGGTGCCGTCTTTCAGGTTTTTGTAGCTGACGCGCCAAGTGCCATCGGCATTCTTGGTGATGTCCTGCACTTCGCTCGACAGTTTCAGATCGAAGTTAGGCTTGGTCTGCAGGTACGTGGCGAACTGGCGGGTGATTTCGCCGAAGTTCATGTCGGTACCCAGCGGGCTCCAGGTGGCCGCGATTTTCTGGTTCGGGTCACGCCCTTCCATCATCAGCGGGACCCACTTCTTGATCACAGCCGGGTCTTCGGAGTACTGCATGCCGGCGAACAGCGGGCTCGCTTGCAGGGCTTCGTAACGCTTTTTCAGGAACTTGATGTTGTCATCGCCCCACACGAAGCTCATGTGCGGAGTGGTGTTGATGAACGAGCGAGGGTTCTTCAGAACGCCTTGCTGAACCTGCCAGGCCCAGAATTGACGGGAGACCTGGAACGCTTCGTTGATCTCGACGGCTTTCGGGATCGTTACGTTGCCTTTGTCGTCTTCCGGGGTGTAGTTCAGCTCGGCGAGCGCCGAGTGACCGGTACCGGCGTTGTTCCAGCCGTTGGAGCTTTCCAGGGCGACGCCGTCGAGGCGCTCGACCATTTCCATCGACCAGCTTGGCTCCAGCTCATTGATCCACACACCGAGGGTGGTGCTCATGATGCCACCGCCGATCAGCAGGACGTCGACTTTCTTTGCTTCGTCAGCATTGGCGGATGTCATCCCCATCGCCAAAGCCAGACCCAGCAGGGCTGTGTTCACTTTTTTAAACATCTGTTGCACCTATGATAAAACGCCTTCCGCCCGCCGCTGTTATCTGTATGCGATCCGCTTTGATGACGCTCAGGCTCGCGTCGCAGATTCCGGCACACTTCAATTTTGACGGGTGGGCACACAAGGCCGACATGCTGCATCGACCTCAGTTAATGTCCCTTCTGAACTGACTTCTTATCATTATTGGCTCAGCTACTTGAGCGACAGGGATTCCGTCGGCCCGCCCAAAAGGCAAGCAAACTGAATAAGGTCAAACCAAGTTGGCGCGAAGAATATCACGTCAGGGCAAACCCGCGCGTCTGTTCCCGACTTGAGAGTCCTTTTCCGCTCAGGGACTTATCGGCCGCCAAACGCTGAACATGACCTTCCGATCAGTGCGCCGACTCAAACCATCCAGCGTTCAAGTGTAGTTGCCCAGCGCTTGAGTGCTTTTCAGCAGCGCCTCACTCAAGCATTATCTGCAATGTTGTACGACGACTGACAAATAAGTCATCAACTCCATAACAACAAGGAAACAACCGCAATGACCAAGACCCGACTGCTGATCGGTTTTCTCTGTGCCTTCAACGGTTACGCCATGGCCGCATCGGCCCCGGCGGAAAAAGATGTCGCCCAAGCGGTGGACCATCTGACCCAGGCGATGCTGCACAAGGACATCGCCGAACTGAACGCGCTCACCGCGCCTAACCTGACCTACGGCCACTCCAGCGGCAAGATTCAGGACAAGAAAGAATTCATCGCCGATATCGAAACCGGCAAGAGCGCGTTCAAGACCCTGGAAATGCAGAACCAGACCATTACCCTGTCCGGCGATACCGCGCTGGTACGCCACCACTTCTCCGCGCAGGCGTTGAAAGGGACCGAGGTGGTGCCGACGGAAATCGAGAATTTTCAGATCTGGCAGAAGCAGGACGGCAAATGGTTGTTGGTGGGGCGGCAGGCGTTCAAGTTTTGAGGGGAGCTATCTAGCCTGAATGAATATTGACCGGGCTGGCCTCATCGCGGGCAAGCCCGCTCCCACAGGGTTCGATGTTGTAAATGCAATTGTGTTTACACCACCGCCCATTGTGGGAGCTGGCTTGCCAGCGATGAGGCCAATTCAGACACCACAAGTGCAATTGTTCCAATCGCTATCACAACCGAAACCGATCCACCGATTGCGCCAACTGCCCCGCCAGGCTCGACAACTCATCGGTCGTATTCGCCGTTTGACCAATCACCCGGCTGTTGCCCTCGGACATCCCGGCAATCATTTCCACCTGATGGGCAATCTCGTTACTGGCCTGGCTCTGCTCGCCAATCGTGCGGGTGATGTCGTTGACCAGTTGCGTCGTGCTCAACGTCGCCTCAAGGATTTCGCGAATAGCGCGTTCGACATCCGCCGTCACCGCCATGCCCTTGTCGACCTGCGCGACACCCGCCTCCATGCTGCTGACCGCTTCGCGGGTGCTGTGCTGAATGCGTGCGACCATCGCGGCGATTTCCTGGGTTGAAGCGCTGGTGCGTGCCGCCAGACTGCGCACTTCATCCGCCACCACTGCAAACCCCCTGCCCTGTTCCCCGGCCCGGGCCGCTTCAATGGCAGCATTGAGCGCCAGCAGGTTGGTCTGGTCGGCGATGCTCTTGATCACCTGAATGATGTTGAAAATGGCTTCGGATTCCTGATCCAGCGTGCGGATCACCTGGGCCGACTGTTGTGCTGATCGGGCGATATCGTCCATATCGCTGACCACTTGATGAATCACGCCGCCGCCCTCCTTGGCCAGGGTTTCGGCTTGACTGGCCATGCTCAGGGCGCGTTCGGCGTGGCGGGTGATTTCCTCGATGCTCGCGGTCATCTGGCTGGCGGCTGCGGCCATGGTGCCGGCGGCGACACTTTGTTGCTGACTGCTGTCGGCGACCTGATGGCAGCCCTGACTGAGTTGTTCGCTCATGCCACTGACGCCATGAGCATTGCGCCGCACCACGTCGATCATGTTGCGCAAATCGCGCTGCATGGTCGCCAATGTGCGGATCAGGACACTGGCTTCATCCTTGCCGGACGGCTCGGCGATCGGCTCGCTGAGGTTGCCGTGGGCGATGCTTTCGGCGATACGACTGGCGGCCTTCAACGGCCCCATGATGCTGAGAATGACCCAGCGCCCCTGAATCAGAAGCAGCACAAGACTGGCGATCAACACCACGCCGAGCGCGAGGTTGGCATTGCGGATGGCAGCTTCGGTGCCTGCACTGGTCTGCCGGGTATTGGACTCGATCAGTTCGCTCAAAGCGGCCATTTGCTCTTCGAGCTGACTGAATGCCGTGTTGAACGTGCCCAGTTCCTGCTGAGCGGCATCAGGATTGTCCAGCGCCAACCCGACGATCCGCTCGCCGGTATTGATGTAGGTATCGAGGCTCGGCTTGATCTGCTCCAGCGCGGTGCGCAATGCCGGGTTGATCGGCAACTTGAGGTTGTCTTCAAGCACCTCACGAAAATGCCCCGCATGCTCGTTGATCGAATCGCGCACCTCGGTCGCCGTACTGGTGCTTTTGCCTAGCCCCACCAGCATTGCCGAATAGACATCGGCGCGCAGAGCGTCGTGCATCATGTCGGCTTCCATGTGGTTGCGCAGCGCGCTCATGCTGACCGCGTTATCGCTGACCGCCGAGGCCATCCGCTGGTTGCCGACGTAACTGACCAGACTCACGATCAACGCCGTCAGCAGACTTGTCACAATCAGCAACACTAAACGCAGTTTGATCGACACCGGGTTTTCCTCTCTCGTTACGCCCGTAAGCGCTTGTCAGCCTTCAGTTAAGCCTATTTGCGCAGGTCTGCCGCGCCAGAGCGTGTCAGCAGGTGTCGGCCTGCAGGCAGATTGCCGCAAAACTTTCGGATTGCGCGGCAAGTCTCACTTTTCAACGTGCACGGCCAACGCCTTCATCACCGGTTAATGCCGGCAGGCTATTGAGTCCGTCGTTCTGAATTCTCATGCAGCAAAAGGAAACGCTATGAAACGCGCATTGTGGTTGGGTTTGCTCGGCACCTTCGCCATCGGTACCGCACAGGCGGCGACGGAAAAAGTCACCATCAATCTGGTCAGCGCTGACGGCGCGCCGCAGGCGATCGGCTCGGTCACCATCAGTGAAACCGCGTATGGCCTGTTGTTCACACCCGATCTGAAATCCCTGCCGGCCGGCGTGCACGGCTTCCATGTGCATGAAAATGCCAGTTGCGAAGCGGGTATGAAGGATGGCGTCAAAGGCGCCGCACTGGCCGCGGGCGGGCATTTCGATCCGCAGAAAACCGGCAAACACCTCGGCCCGTACGCTGACGGCCATTTAGGTGACCTGCCGGCGGTCTACGTGACGGCTGACGGCGTCGCCAATTACCCGGTACTGGCGCCGCGTCTGAAAAAAATCTCCGAGATCAAAGGGCACGCGCTGATGATCCACGCCGGTGGTGATAACCATGCCGACATGCCCAAACCGCTGGGCGGTGGCGGTGATCGCATGGCCTGCGGGGTGATCTGAGCCCTCGCGAGATAAAGACCGGGCAGCCCGCCATGGCGTTGCCCGCGTCTGACTTGCAATAACGCAGACTTTCCAGCCCCACGGAACTCCCGCCCGCCGCGCCCCTCTGACATTATGTAATCCTTCCCTTTTTGCTTCGCGCTTGTGGAGGAACACCGTCATGCGCAAGTTAGTGCTCGTTTCTTCTTTACTCTTATGCCTGCCCGTGGGTTCCGCTCTGGCCAAAGTCGATGCCGGAGATGTCGCCACCTCGGCCGGTGTCTCCGCGTCGCTGTACTCGACCTTCAAGGATCACAAAATGGTGATTCCGGCCCGTGACGACTTGTCTGCATTCGTCGCCAGCGGCGGGGCCATTCGTGGGGTTTATCTTGAGTCGGTACTGCAACAGGTGCGCCAGAACAACCCAGGCCTCAACGCCAGTGATGAAGACCTCGCCAATGCGATTCTGGTGCATTACGAAGGCCTGAATCAGTAGCCATCACGGACAAGGCAGCCGATGGATGGCCGCTGACGGCGCATAGGCAAAACTGTCCGACGGCCTCTATGATGGAGGCCATGACGACTTCTGCGCCTTTGCGCTCCCCCTGCCCGCCCGGCGCCTGCATTTGCGGGCGCGATCCGTTGCTGGAGATGCCCGGCGCGGATTTGCGCATCCTGCGCCTCACCCGTGAGGAAGAGAAGCGCCTGCTCGCACGCCTCGAAATGCTCAAAGACCTGAATGACCTCAAACATCTGCAGCAGCGCATGTTCGAGCAATTGGGGATTCGCGTCGATGTCGCCCCCGGGTTCAACGAAGTGCGCACCATGCGCGGTATAGCAATTCAGATCGGCGAGTTACCCGGTCTGTGCCGCAAGACCCGTGCAGCCATCCCGGCCGCGATCCGCCGTGGACTGGAAAACCACCCTGAAATCGCCTTCGAACTGCTCAACGCCCACGACTTGCTGCGCGACACCTGATCACTTTTTCAGACCGACCCGTTTGCGCATCTCGGCCGTGATGCTCTGGCGGGTTTTCTTCATGTCGGCCCATGGTTCGTCGCCCACTTCAGCCAGCCGCTCATGAACGTTGTGCACGTTCCACTGGTTGCCGCCCTTGATTTCGGCGACCTCTTCGCGAAACAGCGGCACCGACACCGGTAACCCTTCGCGGGTGCGCGCCGCATAGGCGCAAATGGTGGTGGCGCCCAGGCCGTTGCGCAGGTAATCGATAAAGATCCGCCCGACGCGGTTTTTCGGCCCGGACACCGAAGAAAAGCGGTCCGGTAACAGCTTGGCGATATGACTGACGATGGCGTGGCTGAAATCCTTGACCTCGTCCCAGCCGAGTTTGCGGGTCAGCGGTACCACCAGGTGAATACCCTTGCCGCCGCTGGTTTTAAGGAACGCCTTGAGGCCCAGTTCATCGAGCACAGTCAAGGTCAGCGCCGTCGCTTCGACCATGCTTTTCCACGGCAACGCCGGATCCGGGTCAAGGTCGAGGACGAAGCGATCGGGCTTGTCCAGATCGACCGTGGTCGCGTTCCAGGTGTGCAGTTCGACGGTACTCATCTGCACCGCGCCAATCAGCGCTTCGGCGTTGTTGATCAGCATCACCGGTTGCCCGGTGAGGTCCTTGTCCAGCGTGGTGATGCCGGGGATCGCCAGGCGTTCGGCGTTTTTCTGGAAGAACAACTCACCGGCGATGCCGTCCGGGGCGCGTACCAGCGCCACCGGCCGGTCCTTGAGTTGCGGCAGGATCCATTCGGCAACACTGGCGTAATACTCGGCCAATTGCATCTTGGTGGTGCCGCTGACCGCGTCGATGACCCGATCCGCGTGCGTGATGCGCACCTTGCCGTTGGCAAGCCCGAGCTGAGACGGCGCGGTTTCGGCGTTGCTCGCCGGGGCCTTTTTCGCTGGTTTTTTGGTAGGCGTTTTCTTCTCTGCAGTCTTCACCGGTTTCGCTCGCTCTTCAGTGATGCCCTTGGCCGGTTTGTCATCGCGCAAGCCATGGAACACGGCGTGGCGTACCGAACCGTCCTTGGTCATTTCGGCAAATGCGACTTCTGCCAGCAGTTTCGGCTTGAGCCAATGCACACCTTTGACTTCGAAGCCGCTGGGTGGATTGACCACCGCTGCCTTCTTCACCTGCAAGGGTTTGAGCTGGGCCAGAATGCTTTTCAACGTTGACTCGTTGAAACCGGTGCCGACCTTGCCGGCGTAGCGCAATTCGCCGCTGTCGCGATCATGCAGTCCCAACAGCAATGCGCCGAAGGCACTGCGCGAACCTTTCGGGTCGGTGTAACCGACGACCACAAATTCCTGGCGGTGTTTGCACTTGAGCTTGATCCAGTCGCCGCTGCGTCGCGATAGATACGGCGAGCCAAGGCGTTTGCCGATCAGGCCTTCCATCTGCATCTGGCAGGCGCTGTTGAGCAGGGCGTCCGGGGTTTCGTCGAAGGCTTCAGAAAAGCGCAGCAACGGTTGTTCGTGGCTGGCCAGTACCGTTGACAACGCTGCACGTCTCTCCTCGACCGGCACTTCGCGCAAGTCGACGCCGTTGAGATAAGGCAGATCGAAAAGGTAGTAGAGAATGTTGCCGCTGCGTCCGGCCTCGAAAGCATTTTGCAGGGCCTGAAAATCCGGCACGCCCTGTTCGTTGGCGACGACCATTTCACCGTCCAGCCATGCCGACTCCAGACCCAGCGCGGCCAGGGCTTGCGCCTGTTGCGGCAACTTGTGCGTCCAGTCATGACCGTTGCGGGTGAACAGTTGCACCTGATCATGGTCGATGCGCGCCATGATCCGGTAACCGTCGAATTTGATCTCGTAGCTCCACTGCCCCTCCGGTGCGCTGTCGACCAGCGTGGCCAGCTCCGGCTTGAGTTGCATCGGCAGTTTCGCCTTGTGCGCGCCGGTGAGCTTGCCGGTCGCTTGCTTGCGTGCCTTGGCCGGGGCCTTTTTCGGCGGTTTGCTTTGCTCCGCGGCCAACTTGGGCTTGGTAACCAGCGTGCGTTCGCTCAACACGCTGTCCGGCTCGGCCGCCAACACATCGTAGTCATCCTGGGGCCGTGCGGCGCTGTCCTGGTGCTTGATCAGAAACCAGTTCTCCTTCTTGCCCGGCATGTGCGTGCGCACCAGGTTCCAGATGCCGCCGAGCTTTTCGCCTTGCAGTTCGAACTTGAGCTTGCCCTTGGCGTAGGCCTTCTGCGGATCTTCCAGCGGGATCCACACGCCACGATCCCAGACGATCACGTCACCGGCACCGTAATGCCCTTCGGGGATGCTGCCCTCGAACGTCGCATAATCCAGCGGATGATCCTCGACATGCACCGCAAGACGTTTGACCTTGGGGTCGAGCGACGGCCCTTTCGGCACTGCCCAGCTCTTCAGTGCGCCGTCGAGTTCCAGACGAAAGTCGTAATGCAGGTGCGAAGCATCGTGCTTCTGGATGCAGAACTGCAACGCGTGATCCGTGGCGGTTTTACGCCCCGAGCGCTTGACGGCGGCCGGTTCAGACGTCGCCGAGAAGTCGCGCATGCGGTTGTAGTCGTCAAGGTTTCTGCTCATTGCGCACCTGCCTTGCTTCAGCCAATTCGGGTCACGGTCAACGCCACCACGGCGAGCCGGTCGACCCGTTGATAACCGGGATTGAGCAGTTCTTCGCCGAAGACATCCGGATCGAGTTCACGGTACGTCCAGCCGAAGCGTTTTTCATCGAGTCGCGGCAGCACGGTGTCGAGAAACGGATCGCGACCATCGACCATCGCCACGCCGGTGTAGAGCAACAATGAGCCGCCAGGTGCCAGCCGATTCAGTGCCTGCTCGACAATGCGCAGCGACAGCCCTGCCCCCAGCGTGCCGCCGCCATGGCGATAGGCGCGTTCCGCTGGATCGGCCATATACGGTGGGTTGGCGACGATCAGGTCGAACTCACCGTCGACGCCTTGCAGCAGATCACTGGCGCGCACTTCGACGTTGGCGACTTCCGCCAGTGCCGCATTGATCGCGGTCAGACGCAACGCCGCAGGGTTGATGTCCAGCGCCAGCACCTCTGCCTCGCGACGGGCACGACCGATCACAATCGCACCGACGCCAGCCCCACAACCGATGTCCACCGCACGCTGGATCGGCGCGAAGTTCTGCTGCAGGTGGGCGTGGATCAGTTGCGCGAAACGGTAGGTGTCGGGGCCGAAAAACACCGCATCCGCCGCGTCGGTGGGGAATGCCGAATGCACGAACAGCAAACCATCCAGGCTTGACCAGCGCACGCGACTTTTCAGGTGGCCTTCGTAATTATCAATGACCTGCGCGTCCTGCAGTTGCCGCTGTTCATCGGCCGACAACAACCCCGGCGCGAACGGACGCGACCAGCCGAACACATCGCGCAAAGAGTCGGCCATCTGGCCTTCATCACGCTGGTTGACCCGTTGATGGGTCAACGGCGTCGGGGTGGTGAACCGATATCCATCTGCCAACAAGCGCCGTCCGAGATGCAGCAGCACGAGGTCGTTGGGGCAGAGTTGTTCTTCCTGATTCATCGGCAAGGTCCTTAAGGCAAACGGGATTTGAGTTCGATAAAACGCCGGGTAGCGAGCAGCCCGGCCGGATGCGCATGGCGGGCCGGGGCGAGCCAGGGGATCAGAATCGCCATTTGCGCCAAGGCATCCTGACCTTGCAGCGCGGCGTTGAGCGCCTGAACGTCGGGATCCTGTTCAAGCCCTTCGATGGCCGCTGCGGTCTGACTGTGCCGTCGAGCAGGTTTCGCTTTACCCGACGGCGTCCAGTCGCCGGCGATCCACTCATGCACCAGTTGTTTTTCGTAGGCATTGAACACACCGAACATCGCCGCACCGTCGCCCGCGATCAGTTGCCAGAAGCGACTGGCCTGCGGGTCTTCGTGGCGTTTGATCCAGCCTTTGTTCTGCAACGCCTGAAGAAAACCGGGCAATTGCTCCGGTGCAGCCAGCCATTGATTGACGGTCTGCCCTTCGAAGCGGCAGTAATCGGAGTGCATGTGTTGAGCAAAGGGGCACTTGCGCTCGAGCATCGCCAGCAACTCGCGCTCAAGGTCAAAACCTTCAATGATCGCGCGACGGCCCTGCCCCAGGTCGTTGAGCCGATAGCCCAGCGCTACTCGACGCAGAAATTCGCCGCGATCGGCTTCAAGCGGCAGCAAATCCAGCGCCGCCTGCACGGCTTTTTGCGCATGGCCGGTGCTGGCGTTGTCAATGGTCACGTGCAGGGTGAAATAGTACGGATCGATGCCCAGTTCATTGAGTTCGTAACTGCTGATCAACAGGTGCAAGGGCAGTTGTTCATAGCCGAGGTTGTAGCCGATCACCTCGGGCAAGTAATCAGCGCCACAGACACCGAGGGCCAGTTGTATCGCGCCTTGCAGGTAGCGCTCATCGTCGATGGCACTGCTGTCCTGCAAGTCGTGTTCGGCGAGCAGTTTGCGGTAGATCACCACGTGGTTCTGCGCCGGATTGCCTTCGCCCAATTCTTCCAGAAAGGTCCGCAGCAGGCCCTGGAAACGCGGGTCCTGCCAGCGCGGCAAGAGACCATAGAGCCAGGCGCCATCCACCAGTTTGGTCGGTGCCACCGCTTGCAGGAAATACAGCGCCTGCGCCTTGCCACGGAAGAATTGCCGAGGCCCGCCGTCCTTGCGCTGTTGCAGATAGTCGGCGTATTGCCGGGCGACATCGGCGCAATGTTCGGCGACCCATGAGTGCCACGTCGTCGGGTCTTCAGGCAAAGCATCGGTGAGTGGCGCGGCGTGTTGCAGTTGCTCCTGCAAAAACGCCTGCGCAAGGTCTTGTGGATTGTCATCGCGCAACAACGCTTCATAGACCCGGCGGATGTTCCCGGCGGCGTTCATCAGATGCGGTTGGGCAGGCGCAGCTTGCAGGTGTGTCAGGACAGTCATGGCAAAGTTCTCGGTCGATTGGCAGGACGCTGTTCCACACGCCTCTACAGCAGCAGAGAGGCGGCGCCTGCGAAAAATTCAATCGACGTGAAAATTGCCCGGACGGACGGCCGTCTGCGCGATCCTCGCACACACTGAATTCCTCTGTAGGAGCTGCCGAAGGCTGCGATCTTTTGATTTTGATTTTAAAAACAAGATCAAAAGATCGCAGCCTTCGGCAGCTCCTACAGGGTTACATCGTGCAATGGGTTGAGTTCGCGTAACGGTGAGGGATGGCTAACGTTCAGGAACGATGTTTTTGGGAGGGCAAAGGAATGCCTGTTGCTGCAAAGGCGTGTGGATTACGCAAGGGACGCTATAGCGAGGCTGGACGTATTTATCTGCTCACCGCCGTCGTTTACGAACGTCAGTCAATGTTTTCGGATTGGCGTTTGGGAAGACTGCTGGTAGAGCAAATGCGTGCAGCCAATGACGAGGGAATGGTTCAGTCGCTGGCGTGGGTGGTGATGCCGGATCATCTGCATTGGCTGATTGAATTGAAACAAGGTTCATTGGCAGCGCTCATGTGCCGCGTGAAATCGCGCAGTTGTCGTTCGATCAATCTCAAGCGCGGCAGTCAGGGACGGTTATGGCAACGCGGTTACTACGACCGGGCGTTGCGTCGCGATGAAGATCTTAAAGCGGCGGCCCGATATATCGTTATGAACCCGATACGCGCCGGATTGGTTCGGCGTGTGGGGGACTACCCGTTGTGGGATGCCATCTGGTTTTGAAGATCAAGAGATCGCAGCCTTCGGCAGCTCCTACATGGAATGATGTACACCGTGTAGGAGCTGCCGAAGGCTGCGATCTTTTGATTTTGCTTTCAGGCCTGGCCCTTGGCTTGCTGTTCCAGATGCACCTGCAAATCCGGGGCGATCTGCAAGGCTGCTGCCAGCTCGTCCAGATAACTGCGCTCCGCGTCCCGCTGGTCATCCACGAGGATCACGCTGACCAGATACATCTCAGCGGCCATGGCCGGATCGCCTTTGGCCGCCTGCGCGACTTCGTTGGCGTCCAGCGGTTTCGCGACTTCTTCGTCAAACCATTGCTGCAATTGTGGGTCGTCGGTGTGTTTGCTGATTTCCCCACTGATCATCTGTTGTTCCCGGGTGTCGATCTCACCGTCAGCCTTGGCCGCCGCAATCAACGCGCGCAACACAGCATGGCTGTGCTCCTCGACTTCCGGACCGGCAAGGAGATTCGCCGTCTGCGGGATCTGTTGCGGGGCCGCGCTGGCCTGGCTGCGTTGCCAGGCCTGATACGCCTGGTACGCCATCATCCCTAGCGACGCCAGCGCCGCATAATTGGTCCCGCCGGAACGACTTTGCGTGCGGCCACCGCCGCCCAGTGCGCCGCCCAGACCACCACCGGCACCGCCGCCGAGCAAACCACCGAGCAAGCCGCCCAAGCCGCCAAGTCCACCGGCAGATCCGCCACCGCTGGCCGCGCCCGAGCCACCACCGAGCAGGCCACCCAGCAACCCGCCTAAACCACCCAAACCAGCGCCGGCAGACGCTGAAGATTGTTGTCCCGCCGAGGCCTGGCCTCGCAGCAGTTGTTCGAGCAAATCGCTGGTGTTCATGACGTCATCCTCAAGCATTGGCAGTAACTGCGTCTGGCAACGATAGACCCGTGCGGCCTTAGCGCCAGCACCGTTTGGCTGATGCTCGAAGCCTTGGCGGATTTCGCCCGCATATTTTTTCGCCGGCCAGCTAAGATTGATCAATGGTGAACCTTATCCCGGCCAGACCGGTCGATAGCTGCAACCCCGACCCGGTTTGCCGGCGCCCTGCTACTCAAGGGTGATACCCGGCTTGCTTCACTTTCTGGAGAACGCCCCCGTGATATCGACCGTACACATCGCCAGGCTCAAAGCATGGGGCGCCCATGGTTTTACCGCGACTGGCGTGGTCACCGCTTTTCTGGCCACCCTTGCACTGTTGGAAAACCAGCCGACCCATTGCCTGATGTGGCTGGGCGTGGCGCTGATTGTCGACGGCCTCGACGGCGCGCTGGCGCGCAAGGTCAACGTGCAATCGGTGCTGCCGAGCTTCGATGGTTCGATCCTTGATCTGGTGATCGATTACCTGACGTATGTCTTCATTCCGGCACTTTTCATCTATCGCTACATTCCGTTGCCCGACTACACCTTGCTGCTGACCGTGTCGCTGATACTGGTGTCGTCGCTGTTCTGCTTCTGCAACGTCAACATGAAGAGCAAGGACAACTACTTTGTCGGGTTTCCTGCCGCGTGGAATGTGGTCGCGCTGTGCCTGTACATCATCGGGCCGGGGCCGTGGATTACCTTTCTGACGGTGATTGGTCTGGCGCTGCTGACCGTGACGCGGATGAAGTTTCTGCACCCGTTCCGTGTGCGACGCTTTATGCCGATCAACATTGCGGTGACAGCAATCTGGCTGCTGTGCAGCCTGTCGCTGGTGCTCAACCACCCGGTGATCAACCCGTTGGTGATGGGCTTGTGGTTGCTGATGTCGGCATACTTTCTGGGGATCTGCATCTGGCGTACGGCGCTGGAGTGGTTTGATCGGCCGCAGGTGAAATAGGCTCAACCGCCAAAATACCTGCCCTGCCCCTGTGGGAGCGAGCTTGCTCGCGAAGACGGTACATCAGTCAACTTTTTCTTCGACTGGAACACCACTTTCGCGAGCAAGCTCGCTCCCACAATGGACTTCAGCGCTTTGTGATCACCACCTCCAGATACTCACTCGGCACCACCAGCGACGCCTCCCCCGCCCGATTCAAACGATTGAGCAGATCGGCCAGATCACTTTCCAGCGCCTGCCCGCTCTCCGGCGGCAACGCCCCGAAGGCCTTGTGCACCGGCCCGTACCAATGGCGGAAGATGTCGATGAAGTGCGCGGCCGAGCGATAGCGAAAGTTGAACTCGCGCCGTGTCACACGCAGCAGAAAATCACGGTCATCGAAATGCTTGTGCAGCCAGGCATCGGAGCCCCAATTCGACGGCGGCTGGGCACCGGCAGGTGGCGGCAGATGACGGCCGAGAGTCTTGAACATCTGGCCAACGAAACCTTCCGGCGTCCAGTTGGCCAGACCGATCCGCCCGCCACGGCGACAAACCCGGCCCAGTTCGGCAGCAGCCTTGTCCTGATCCGGCGCAAACATCACGCCAAAGGTCGACAGCACGGCGTCGTAGCTCTCGTCGGCGAACGGCAGCGCTTCGGCATCTGCCACCTGAAACGTCACGTCCAGATGCTCCGCGCGGGCACGGTCCTGTCCACGTTCCAGTAGTGCCGCGACGTAATCAGTGGACGTCACCAGGCAACCGCGCCGCGCCGCCGCCAGCGTCGCATTACCGTTGCCGGCTGCGACATCCAGCACCTCCTCGTCGCAACGCAAGTCGCAGGCTTCGGCGAGGTTTTCGCCGACGATTTGCAACGTCGTGCCAATCACGGCGTAGTCGCCACTGGCCCAGGCGACTTTCTGGCGTTCTTTCAAGGCAGTCAGATCAATCGGGGTACTCATGAACGTGAGCTCCGCTACAAATTGGATCAGCGATTATTCGGCCGTAGTCGGGTCAATGACCGTCACCACACGCGCCACACTGTTGGCAGGAAACCCACCGAGCCTGGCGTGTTCTCGCACCTGCGCTTCGTCGGGCGCGATGTACACGCAGTAGATTTTGTCCGCGGTGACGTAGCTTTGCAGCCATTGCACCTGTGGGCCGAGTTCGCGCAACACGTCACAGGACTTGTGCGACACGGCTTTGAGTTCTGCTTCCGACAGCTTCCCGGCCCCTGGAATCTCGCGTTCAATCACGAATTTAGGCATGGCTACCTCGCGCTCTTGTTATGGGGCAAGGCCGGCAGTGACCCTGCTCACGCACTATCGCGCCGAGACCGCGCGGCGTCCCTGCCAATCGTCTGGCAACCCCGTAAAACCGGGGGTTTGCCGATGAGTGGTGGTCATCTGTAAAGCGTCTGGAACACCTTGAGGATTGCCAAGGTTGGAGGATTGGTTTCTGATGCTCGCTCGCTTCTGGAACGGATTCGTCGGATGTCACTGAAAATTGATTGGCTCGCGCATCACATGCACCACAGCGACCACTATGCCCAATGGATTCACCAACAATTTCCCTACGAATACGTCGACCAACCGCTGGCCGAATGGCAACGTGAATTTGCCCTGGGCCAAGGCAATGGTGACTGGTCCTGCCTGATCGCCATGGACGGTGAACGTCTGGTCGGCGGCGCGGCGCTGGCACGCGATGACCTCGCCCTGCGTCCCGACCTCGGCCCATGGCTGGCCTGCGTGTTCGTCAGCCCTGAAGCACGCGGGCAAGGGTTGGCGGAACGCTTGATTGCAGGGATTTGTCAGGAGGCGAAAGACTGCGGCTTTGCGCGTTTGTATCTGCATACGCAGAGCAAGCAGGACTACTACGCCAAGCGCGGCTGGCAAGTCCTGGAGCGTTTTCGCGCCTGGGACAACGAACAATGGCTCATGGTCCGCGACCTCTGAGCCATTGGTGTTGCTGATCAGGCCGCCGGCGCCTTCGCCTCCTCCAGCAACTGCTGGATCATCTGCTCCTGCGCTTCGTAGCGACCTTCGCCGAAGTGGCTGTAACGCACCTGCCCTTTAGCGTCGATCAGGTAATGCGCCGGCCAGTACTGATTGTCGAAGTTGCGCCAGATTGCATAATTGTTGTCGATGGCCACCGGGTAAGTGATGCCGAGCTTTTTCACCTGATCCTTGACGTTGTCGATGATCCGCTCATAGCCGTATTCCGGGGTGTGCACGCCGATCACCACGAGACCGTCCTTCTCGTATTTCTTCGCCCAGTCTTTGACGTACGGCAGGGTGTGCTGGCAGTTGATGCAATCGTAGGTCCAGAAGTCCACCAGCACCACTTTGCCGCGCAGGGACTCGGCGCTCAGCTCGGGCGAGTTCAGCCATTGCACTGCGCCGCCCAGTGACGGCATCGCGCCTTTGCCCTCCTCCATCGGCGAGTCTGCGCGGACTTTGCTGATGAAGTAGTCGACCACTTTCGGCACATTTTCCAGAACGCTTTTTTCGACACTGGCAACACCCTCAGAGGAGGTGTTCGCCAGCAAGGTTTTATCCAGGCCAGTGGCAATCACCGCTGCCGTCGCCAGTACCGCAACCCCGGCACCACGACGCAACCAACCGGTGAACGGAATCGACGGTTTCAGGCGATTGACCAAGCCGCGCCCGGTGAAGATCAACGTGCCCAGCGACAAGGCACTGCCGGCGCCGTAGGCCAGCAGCAACAGGCTGGTCTGCGCGTTGGCGCCTTGCAGCATGGCACCGGTGAGAATCACGCCGAGAATAGGCCCGGCGCAGGGTGCCCACAGCAGCCCCGTGGCCACGCCGAGCATGATCGAGCCCATCGGCCCGGCCTTTTTCCGGGTGTCCGGATCGAGGCGGTTGCCGATCATCACGAACGGTCGTGTCAGCCAGTCGCCGATGCGCGCCGAGATCAGCGACAAGGCGAATACGCTCATCACAATCAGTGCGACGTAGCGTCCGCTGTTGCTGGCCTGGATCACCCATTCGCTGCTGACCACGGCAAGGCTTGAGATCAGTGCGAAGGTCAGGGCCATGCCGCCGAGGGTCAACAGTATCGAAGCGCGGCTGCGCTGGGCGCCGGCAAACAGAAACGGCACCACCGGCAGGATGCAGGGGCTGAGCACGGTCAGCAGACCGCCGAGGAATGCGATGAGGTACATGGTGAGTCACCCTTGATCAATGAATGTGACGAGCCGTTCAGACGCTTTGGCTCTCCAGCCAATGGCTCTGCGGCGTACGGCTGGCGCCGTTCTCGGCAAACATCTGGCCCTGCGGCGTGCGGCTGGAACCGTCCGCGGCAATCAGTCCATCGCTGCCTTGCTTGGCTACTGGCGTCAACTGGAAGCAGGTGCTGCTGTGGCAGCTATGCTGTTCAACCGCAGCGTTGGCATGGGCGGCGACGCCGGCCAGGGAGAAGGCGATGGCGGTCAAAAAGCGCGATACGTTGTTCATGGTTGTTTCCTTCTATAAAGAGTGATGACTCAGTTGTCGTTGTTGCAGCCGTCGGCGAATTTGCTGTAATCGAGCACGCGGGTCTGGCCGGCCGAATCGAGGTAGGTCATGCGCGCCTCGACAATCCCGCAATTCACCGAGTTGTCCTGTTTCAGCGAGATCACTTTCTGGATATCCAGGTGGGTGCCGTAGGTGTAGGTTTGCGGGGTGACAGCGGCTTCGGCGCGGGCCGACAGCGTGCAGATGTTCAGGGCGGCAAACAGGCAGGCGGCAATGACGGATTTGTTGTTCATGGCGTTTTCCTCAAGGCTTCAGTGGGGTTTGAGCCGAGGCGATCTGTGTGGGCCTCGATGGAGCCTATTTGAGGCTCGCGAGGTATCGCGTCTGTGTCAGGAACAGGCGCGTTTCAATCGCTGTGTATCCCTGCCATCGAGGGATACACAGCGATACAAAACCCTGAAAAAATCGTGTTTTTGCGTCCCCGTGTATCCGCCGACACGGCAGATACACTGCAATACAAAGGCACGCAGGCGAGCCATTGAAGGCTCTATAGACTGCACGGCATTCCCCTTCTGACTGAGGCTTGAACCGATGGATCATGTCGATCACATTCTCATCGTCGACGACGACCGCGAGATCCGTGAACTGGTGGGCAACTACCTGAAGAAAAACGGTCTGCGCACCACCGTGGTCGCCGACGGCCGACAGATGCGCAGCTTTCTCGAGGCCAACACCGTCGACCTGATCGTGCTCGACATCATGATGCCCGGTGACGATGGTCTGCAGCTGTGTCGCGAACTGCGTGTGGGCAAACACAAGGCCACACCGGTGTTGATGCTGACCGCGCGCAACGATGAAACCGACCGCATCATCGGTCTGGAAATGGGCGCCGACGATTACCTGACCAAACCGTTCGCCGCCCGCGAACTGCTCGCGCGGATCAACGCCGTGCTGCGCCGCACGCGGATGCTGCCACCGAATCTGGTGGTCACCGAAGCCGGTCGATTGCTGGCTTTCGGCCGTTGGCAACTGGACACCTCGGCCCGCCACCTGCTCGACAAGGATGGCACCATGGTCGCCCTCAGCGGCGCCGAATACCGTTTGCTGCGAGTGTTCCTCGATCACCCGCAACGGGTACTCAGCCGCGATCAACTGCTCAATCTCACCCAAGGACGCGACGCGGATCTGTTCGACCGCTCGATCGATTTGCTCGTCAGCCGTTTGCGTCAACGTCTGCTCGATGATGCGCGCGAGCCGGCCTACATCAAGACCGTGCGCAGCGAGGGCTACGTATTCTCGCTGCCGGTCGAAATTCTCGGTGCCCCGGCATGAGCGTCAATCTGCACTGGCCGCGCACCCTCGCCTCGCGCCTGTCGCTGATTTTCCTGATCGGCCTGCTGCTCGCCCAGGCGCTGTCGTTCGGCGCGCAGTATTACGAGCGTTATCAAAGCGCCAAGAACACCATGCTCGGCAATCTGCAAACCGATGTCTCGACCTCGATTGCGATCCTTGATCGCTTGCCTGCCGAAGAGCGCCCTGCCTGGCTCGAGCGTCTGGCGCGAAAAAATTATGGCTACCTGTTGAGCGAAGGCGAACCGGGCACGCCGATTGAGGCCAGGGATGTGCCTGTGGCCGTTACCTCGATCACCGAAGCCATTGGTGATCGCTATCCGCTGACCTTCACCGACATTCCCGGGCCGAAGAAACACTTTCAGGGCCATCTGCGCCTGAGTGACGGCAGCCCGGTGACCATCGATGTGCGCCCCGCCATGGTCCCGTTGTCGCCCTGGTTGCCGGTTGTCTTGCTCGGGCAACTGGCGTTGATGATCGCCTGCACCTGGCTGGCGGTGCGTATTGCAATTCGTCCGCTGACGCGCCTCGCCAATGCAGTGGAAACTCTTGACCCCAACGCCCACCCGATCAACCTCGACGAAAGCGGCCCGAACGAAGTGGTTTACGCCGCGCGGGCGTTCAACGCGATGCAGGCGCGCATCGCCGCCTACCTCAAAGAACGCATGCAACTGCTGGCGGCGATTTCCCATGACCTGCAAACGCCGATCACGCGGATGAAACTGCGCGCCGAGCTCATGGACGATTGCACCGAGAAAGACAAACTGTGGAATGACCTCAGCGAGATGGAACATCTGGTTCGCGAAGGCGTGGCGTATGCACGAAGCATCCATGGTTCGACCGAGGAAAGCCGCCGCACCAATATGGATTCCTTTCTCGAAAGCCTGGTGTTCGACTATCAGGACATGGGCAAGCAGGTGCAACTGGTCGGCAAGAGTGCAGCCGTCATTGATACCCGGCCTCATGCGTTGCGCCGGGTGCTGGTGAACCTCACCGACAACGCGCTGAAATTCGCCGGTGCTGCCGAAGTCTGGGTCGAAGCCAACAAGGGCAACCTGGCAATCACCGTTATGGATCGTGGCCCGGGCATCGCAGAAGCCGAACTGGCGCAGGTGCTGCAACCGTTCTATCGCGTGGAAAACTCACGCAATCGCGACACCGGCGGCACCGGCCTGGGATTGGCCATCGCTCAGCAACTGGCCATGGCGCTGGGTGGTTCGCTGACCTTGAGCAATCGCGAGGGTGGCGGTTTGTGCGCGGAACTGAAACTCCCCCTGCACCCCTGAGAACAGCGAAAGTTCTTGTGGGAGCGAGCTTGCTCGCGAAGGCGTCCTGTCAGTCGATGTTCAAGTTGACTGACAGATCGCTTTCGCGAGCAGGCTCGCTCCCACAGTGCGCGGCGCAATATTAGTACTCAAGGTGCCAGACCGATCACCTGGTCCTCATGCATCTGCCGCAACAACACCAGGCCGTTGTCCATGAAAGAATTGCCGGCAGACTGCCCGGCTTCCTGCGCCAGACCTTTCAACTGCTCGCGCCCCGTCAACGACGCAAACTCAGTGATGCGCTGCAACAACCGCCAAGCCAACGGACTCAGCCCGGAAAACTTCACACTCCAGTCCGCCGCACGCCGCACCAGCAACAGCGTCGGTTGAGCCGGTGGTGTGACGGGCTGATTGTTCGGATCAAGTTCATGCACCGGCCACGCATAAGCCAACGGCCAGGCCAGTGCCGAGATCTGCAACGGGCGCTCCAGCAACAGCGCCGGATCGGTCGCCGGCAGCGCCTGAGCATCGGACTGCTGCAAAACCATCTCGACCCATTCGTAATGCGCCAGCTCCAGCAAAAACGCCGGCCACTCACCTTCGCGCATTACCTGCGGTTGCGTGGCCAGAAAGTCGAGAAAGGTTTCGGCAATCTCGCCGAACTTTGGTGTCTGTGCTCGCCAGTCCCGCAAAAAGCCGCGCACCAGCAAGCCCCAGCGTTGCTCACCGATGATGCGGATCAATACCGGGAACGTGCCGCTTAGCAATTGCGATACGTTGTTGAACACCAGATCACGATAGACGTTGACCCGCGCCGCGTTCATGTCGGCCGGCGGCGCTTGATGGTCGGGATCGCGCAGATATCGGGTCAGCGCCTGTTGTTGCATTATCAGGTTATCCACGATGGCCGCCTCCCGCCTGCAAGTGGCGAATGGTTTGCAACTCGGCGACCAGCTCAGAAAACGCCGGGAAATTGAAATCTCGCTCAAGCAGCGTCGGCTGCGCGCCAAATCGGGCATAAGCCTCGGCCAGCAGCGACCAGACCTGCGGTTTTACCGAAGCGCCGTGGGTGTCGATTTTCAGCGTGTCGGACTCATCGAAATGCCCGGCCACATGCATGCCGACCACCCGGCCCGGCTCGATGCCGGCGAGAAAGGTTTGCGCATCGAAGCCGTGGTTGATCGCATTGACGTAGACATTGTTGACGTCCAGCAGCAGGTCGCAATCGGCCTCGTGCAGCACGGCATTGGTGAAGGTCACTTCGTCCATGTCCTGACGCGGCGCGGCATAGTAAGAAACGTTTTCCACGGCCAGACGCCGGCCGAGCATGTCCTGAGCCTGACGGATTCGCGCGGCGACGTGGTGCACCGCCTCTTCGGTGAACGGCAATGGCAGCAAGTCATACAAATGCCCGTCGTCGCTGCAATAACTCAGGTGTTCGCTGTACAGCGGCACGTTGTAATGATCGAGAAACACCCGCACTTCCTGCAAGAACCCGACATCCAGCGGTGCCGCCCCGCCAAGTGATAGCGACAATCCGTGGCAGGACAACGGGTAGCGCTCGGCCAGTTCACGCAACGCCGCACCGTGGGCGCCGCCAATGCCGATCCAGTTTTCCGGAGCGACTTCGAGAAAGTCGAAATCGTCGCTGCGGGCGGCTTGCAGGTCTTTGAGCAGGCCACGGCGCAGGCCGAGGCCGACGCTGGGTTGCGCTAATAAGGGAGGAATGTGCATGGGATGTACCTCAGCAGTGGGTTTCGCCGAGTTGAACCGCTGGCTGTATCACGGCTGTGTACACATGACCGGGCATTTGCAGCGCTGTGTATCCTCCAACCACCGCGATACACAGTGATACACACCGAAAAACCTGTGGGAGCGAGCCTGCTCGCGAAGGCTGCCGAACAGTCGACAACGATGGAGACTGGGCTGCCCTCTTCGCGAGCAGGCTCGCTCCCAGCCGATTTTTCGCTGTTCACAAAGACAGCGCCAGTCCCGGACCGGGGCTAGACTCATTCATTACCCAGTCGAGGGGGACGCAGGACGTCAGCCGTGCCCTGCCCAACTCCGTGACCACCGCCCGGTGGCGCACGCCTCGACCTTCGACGCCGCCGGACCGTGATCCTGTTTCAGGAGCACACATGATGGACGAGGCGAAGCTCAACCAATTCATGGGCAAACTGGTCAACGACATGGGCGGCGCGGCGATGCTGGCCAATGTCATCGTCGGCGAAGAACTCGGCCTCTACCGGGCCATGGCCGACAGTCAGCCGATCAGCGCCGATGCCCTCGCCGCCAAAACCACCTGCAATCCGCGTCTGGTGCGCGAATGGCTCAGCGCCCACGCGGCGTCCGGTTACATGGAGCACCACGACGGCCAGTTCCGCTTGCCGGAAGAACAGGCGCTGGCTCTGGCCGTCGAGGACTCGGCGGTGTACGTCGCCGGCGGCCTCGGGGTGGTGGCGTCGTTTTTCCACGACAAGGACAAACTGGTCAAAGCCATGCGCGGCAATGGCGCCCTGCCCTGGGGCGATCACCACCCATGCATGTTTACCGGCACCGAGCGGTTCTTCCGGCCTGGTTACAAGGGCCACCTGATCGCCGAATGGCTGCCGGCGCTGGACGGCGTGGTGGCGAAACTGGAGGAAGGTGCCAAAGTCGCCGACATCGGCTGCGGCCATGGCGCCTCGACGGTGATCATGGCCCAGGCGTTTCCCAACTCGCGCTTCGTCGGCTACGACTATCACGCGCCGTCGATCACTGTCGCCACCCAACGCGCCGAGGAAGGCGGGGTCAGCAGCCGGGCGAAGTTTTTCCAGGGTTCGGCGAAGAGCTACCCCGGCGATGACTACGACCTGATCTGCTATTTCGACTGCCTGCATGACATGGGCGACCCGGTCGGCGCCGCGCGTCACGCTTATGACTCGCTGAAAGACGACGGCACGGTGTTGCTGGTCGAGCCGTTCGCCAACGATACCCTGGACGACAACATCAACCCGGTCGGGCGGCTGTTCTATGCGGCCTCGACGTTTATCTGCACACCGAACTCGCTGTCGCAGGAAGTCGGCTTGGGCCTGGGTGCGCAGGCGGGAGAAATGCGTTTGCGCAAAGTGTTTACCGAGGCCGGGTTCAAGCACTTCCGTCGGGCCACGCAAACACCGTTCAACCTGATTCTGGAGGCGCGCAAGTAAGCCACGCGGGTCGCGTGCTAACCTGCTGGCACTGCCCATTTCGGAGCGCTGACCATGCTCGACAGCCCGACCCGCGAACATCTCGACACCTTGCAAGAGGTGATGGCCGATGGCGACTTCATCGTATTGACCGGGGCCGGCATCAGCACGCCGTCGGGCATTCCGGATTACCGCGACAGCAACGGTGTACGCCGTGGCCGGCAGCCGATGATGTACCAGGAATTCCTCGCCGCCTCCGAGTCGCGCCGCCGCTATTGGGCACGGGCCATGCTCGGCTGGCCGAGGGTGCGTCAGGCGCAGCCGAATGCTGCGCACGAAGCGTTGGCCAGTTTGCAGCGCCAAGGGCTGATCAGCGACTTGATCACTCAGAACGTCGACACCCTGCACGATCAGGCCGGCAGTCACGATGTGATCGAACTGCACGGCAGTCTGCATCGCGTCCTGTGCCTGGACTGCGGCCAGCGAAGTGAGCGCGATTCGATTCAGCAATTGATGGAACGGCAAAATCCGTATCTGGCCGGGGTCGATGCGGTGCAGGCACCGGATGGCGACACACTGCTCGATCCGGCGTTCGAGGCGCGTTTCCAGGTACCGCACTGTCCGCATTGCGCTGGCGAACGAATGAAACCGGACGTGGTGTTTTTCGGCGAGAACGTCGCGCAGCCCACGGCGGCTCGGGCGATGGCGGCGGCAGAAAATGCGGCCGGGATGTTGGTGGTGGGGTCTTCGTTGATGGCGTATTCGGCGTTCCGTTTGTGCCGGGTGATTGCCGATCGCGGCAAGCCGCTGATTGCGATCAATCTGGGCAAGACCCGCGCGGATGATTTGCTGGATTTGAAGATTGAAGCGTCGTGTGAACAGCTTTTGCCGTTGTTGGTTGAAGTGCTGGATCGGTGAGTTGCTGCACTTTTTGCTCGACTCAGGACCCAAGCCCCTCACCCTAGCCCTCTCCCAAGGGAGAGGGAACTGACCGAGTTGTCTGGGCTGAATACTGCGACCTGAAAATGCTGAGTCGAGCTCACAATCTGAATAACCACGATCAGCTCCCTTCCCCCTAGCTCTCTCCTTGGGGAGAGGGAACTGACCGAGTTGTTGCCAAGCGATACAACGATCTGAAAATTTCGAGCCGAACCCATTTTTTGAAATGCCCCCGACCAGCTCCCTTCCCCCTCGCCCCCCTGGGGG
>NZ_JSFK01000052.1 GCF_000783395.1 Pseudomonas chlororaphis
AGAATGATGATCTGACTGCGCGCCACGCCACTGCGGGCAATTTCGTCGCGCACTTTTTTGTCCATCGCCACGCGAACGGTTTCATAGACATCGCGCTGGCCGTCACTGAGATCCACCCAATGGATGATTTCGGTTTTCGGCGGCAACTCGGTGGCCACCTGATCCTTTTTGCGGCGCAGCAAAAACGGCTTGATGCGCGCTGTCAGGTGCTGCATGCGCTGAACATTGCCGTGCTTTTCGATTGGCGTGCGGTAATCGCGATTGAAGGACTTGCTGTCGCCAAGCCAACCGGGCATGAGGAAATGAAACTGCGACCAAAGCTCGCCCAAGTGGTTTTCCAATGGCGTGCCGCTCAGGCACAAGCGCTGGCGGGCCTGCAAATCGCGTGCGGCCTGCGCGGCTTTGCTGAGCGGGTTCTTGATGTTCTGTGCTTCGTCGAGAATCAGTACGCTCCACAGCTGCGGCTGCAAAGTCTCCAAATCCCTTGGAAGCAACGCGTAAGTGGTCAGTACCAGATCGTACTCAGCCAGATCAGCGAAATCCTTTTGTCGCCCAGAGCCGTGCAGCGCCAATACTTTCAACTGGGGAGTGAAACGCTCAGCTTCGTCGAGCCAGTTGGGAATCAGGCTGGTCGGCATCACCGCCAGAGCCGGACAATCGAGGCGACCGGCGTGTTTTTCCGTGAGCAGATGCGCCAAGGTCTGCAGCGTTTTGCCCAACCCCATGTCATCGCCCAGAATGCCGCCGACCTCAAGCTCGCGCAGGGTCTGCATCCAGTTCAGGCCTTCAAGCTGATAGGGGCGCAGTTGCGCGTTAAGGCCGGCCGGCGCAGCGACCTGGGTGTGACTGGAATTCTGCAAGCGCTTGGCGAAGGTGCGCAGCCGCTCGCCGCCCTGCCAATCCAGCGGCACGCCATCGAGCATACTCAAGCGCGCGGCATCCGGGACACTCAAGCGCAGTGCATCGCCCTGATGACCGCCCAAGTACAACTCGCCCAGCGTGGCCATCAGCGGTTTGACCCGACTCAACGGCAGCGCGACCTTGGCGCCCGATGGGTCGCCAAAACCGCTGGGTTTCAGTTCGATCAGGAGTTTTTCGTCATCGCTGCGTTGTGCCAGATTGACCGGGTCAAGCAAGCGCGGCTGCGTGCGCAACAAGTGCAGAAGGATTGGTAGCAAACTATAGCGCTGACCATTGACGACGATACCCAACTGCAAATCAAACCACTGATGCCCAGCCTCTTCTTCGACCTCGGCGTACCAATGCTCAACCGGTTGCACATTGAAATGAAAGCCGGGACTGACCTCGACTTGCCAGTCCGAGGCGCGCAACGTGGCAAGCCCTTCGTGCATAAACCCGAGCCAGGCGGAATCATCCGGCAACGTGAACATCTCGCCGGGACGATCCAGCGAGCTCTTGCGCGTGGCTTTTTTGAAACCGAGCTTTTGCAGGATCTGGCGCAGTTTCTTTTCCACCGCAGGCTGGCGTTGAATGCGCTGGGTTTCGGTACCGTTGAGGATCATCACTTCCGGGTTGCGATCCACCGTCGGCTGGCCGTTGTAGGTAAACACCAGGGCGGCGCGGTGCTCGAGAATGTATTCCCAGCGCGAGCGCTCCCGACCACTGACGAGGGTCAGTTGCGGCTGTGGAAGTACGTCGTCGATGACTCGTTCGGTCAATTGGTGGGGCGGCGGGATTCTCGTCGCGGCGCTCATGCGATGGCTGAACTGCATGGCCTGACGCGCCGGAATGTCCGGCGCCAGAGTCAAATGGCTGGCCAGTTTTTCTTCCAGTTCATTGAACAGAGGGCCAATCTGCCGCCGTTCACGATCCAGGTAATAAAGCGGCTCCAGCGCCAGCACGGTTTCCTGCGCCGCCTCGGCACTGCTCCACTGCGCACGGAAACCGCCGTCGGCCTGCTCGGCCCAGGCGAACTGGCCGATACGCTTTGCGCCCGGCACCAACGGTCGCAGATCCTCGAAATCGAGGAACAGCCGCGAGGTGCGCAGGAGCATTTCCAGCAGTTCGGCGCCGCTGCTGCCTTCCAGCGGATAGCCGCTGTAATAGGCGTGGTGGGAGTGCATGGCAACCAGCAGCCTGGCGACACGCAGATCCAGCTCGGACAGGTAGCCGGGCTGACGCATGAGCATTTCCGCCAGCGAATACATCGGTTTGACTTCGCGTAACTCGCCGCTCTTGAGCTGGGATACCTTGAAAATATCGAGCAGCCACTTGCCGCTCACAGGCGTTGGCTTGAGCTTGTAAAACAGGCGCGTGCCTGCGGTTTGCGCGCCTTCTTCAGCGGGTTTGGCCGGCACGGGAATGGTCGAAAGCCAATGCTCCAGCGCCCGCCCCAAAGGGATTTGTGCGTCACTTTCAGACGCATCATCAGCACTGCCCTGCAAGTGATAGAGCACCGCAGCGCAGTGCTTGCAGTCGATTACGACAGGACAGCTGCACAGGCAACGCAAGTTGACGGAACCCAGCCGATCTTCGGACAGGTAAATGCTTTGTTCATACGCCTGACTTTCCGAACCGACGCAGAACGCCTCGATCTTTCTGTCATCGATCTCGATGATCTCTACCCGGTCCTCGGCGGCATAAGCCCGAGCCTTGGCCAGCGCGGTGCTAGTGAATTCCTGAGTCCAGGCCAACGACTTGAGCTGTTCGATGAAAATGCTCATGGGCAGCCCTTAGCTGGCGAACACCCGCGCCAACGTCGACTTCACCTTGCCCATGCCGTCATGCAGCGCCTGCTCGATCTCGGCCATGGTGATCACTTCGGTGGTCTTGCCCGCCGCCGGGTTCACTACCAGCGCCAGACAGGCGTAATCCAGATCCAGCTCACGGGCCAGTGCCGCTTCCGGCATGCCGGTCATACCGACGATGTCGCAGCCATCACGTTCCAGACGCACGATCTCGGCGACCGTTTCCAGACGCGGGCCCTGGGTGCAGGCATACACGCCCTGATCGCTGTACTCACAACCTTCGGCAGCCACAGCGGCGATCAATTGCTGACGCAGCGGTTCGCTGTAGGGAAAGCTGAAGTCGATGTGGGTGACGTGCTCCAGATCATCGGCGAAAAAGGTGTGCTCGCGGCCGCTGGTGTAGTCGACGATCTGGTGCGGCACGCAGAAGTGCCCGGTGCCCATGGACGAATGGATCCCGCCCACGGCGTTCACCGCGATGATTGCCTCGGCACCCGCCTGCTTCAGCGCCCACAGGTTGGCGCGATAGTTGACCTTGTGCGGCGGGAAGCGATGCGGGTGGCCGTGACGCGCGAGGAACAGCACTTCCTTGCCGGCGTATTCGCCAATCTGCACGTCGGCCGATGGCGCGCCGTAGGGCGTGTCCACCGCCAGCGATTGGCGAATGGTCAGGCCTTCGAGCTGGGTCAGGCCGGTACCACCGATGATTGCGTAAACCGTCATAGCGAAAAATCCTTAATCGATCAGTTGAGCGTCTTTGAGCGCGCCGATGGCGGTGAGCCAGCGCGGATCCTGACGGTAATCGGTGCTGGCGTATGCCTGACCGCGCATACGGGCAATTCGGGCCGATGGCTTGACCTTCATGCGTTGCGCGGTGCTCAAGGCGAGCTCTGCGGCAGCGCGGTCGTTGCACACCAGCCCCATGTCGCAACCGGCAGTCAGTGCTGCTTCGATACGGCTGGCGGCATCGCCAACAACGTGGGCACCGGCCATCGACAGATCGTCGCTGAAGATCACGCCGTCGAACTGCAATTCGCCGCGCAGGATGTCCTGCAACCAGCGCCGGGAGAAACCGGCTGGCTGCGAGTCAACCTGCGGATAGATGACGTGCGCCGGCATGATCGCGGCCAGTTGTTTACTGAGTTTGGCGAACGGCACGAGGTCGTTGGCGCGGATCTCGTCGAGGCTGCGCTCGTCGTTCGGGATCGCGACGTGGGAATCGGCTTCGGCCCAGCCGTGGCCAGGAAAGTGCTTACCGGTGGCAGCCATGCCGGCGCTGTTCATGCCGCGAATGAATGCGCCAGCAAGCAATGCGGCGCGTTCGGGATCGCCTTCGAACGAACGAGTGCCGACTACAGCGCTGCGCTGGTAATCCAGGTCGAGTACAGGGGCAAAACTCAAGTCGAGCCCGACCGCCAGCACTTCAGTCGCCATGATCCAGCCGCAATGCTCGGCGAGGTATTCGGCATTCGGGTTATCGGCGATGGCGCGCATGGCCGGCAGACGCACGAAGCCCTGACGCAGACGCTGCACGCGACCGCCCTCCTGATCCACCGCCTGCAACAGATCCGGACGAATCGCGCGAATCGACGCACTGAGTTCACGCACTTGGCGCGGATGCTCGATGTTGCGCGCGAAGATGATCAAGCCGCCCACTTCGGGCTGACGCAACAGTTGGCGATCTTCGGCCGTCAGCCAGGTACCGGCGACGTCCACCATCAACGAGCCTTGCAGGCCAGCAGTCATAGAAATTCCTTGAAAACGAAAAACCCGATCCACAGCAAATCGCTGCCGTGAGCAATGCTCGGCAGGTCGGCAATATCTATGGATTTCGGATTTAGAACGAGAGTCGGCATGGGCGGCTAGCTTAGCGGATACAAGCTGCCGCGCCCACCCGTGCGCGGTTAAACCTTGGCGGCGACCGGCGTTGATTTGCTGCGCGGACGCAGTTGTGCGGTGGCCATGGCCGTATCAGTGACGCCGGTTTCGGCACGCATGCCCGCAGCAAGAAACGGTACCATCAGGCGCATCACTTGCTCGATGGAGGTGTTGACGCCGAAATCGGTCTCGGCGATCGCGCGCAAGGCCTTGATGCCGGACATGCTGAACGCGGCGGCGCCGAGCATGAAGTGCACGCGCCAGAACAGCTCGATCGGCGGAATGCGTGGTGCGGCTTCGTTGACCAGCAACATGTAGCGACGGAATACCTTGCCGTACATGTCTTCCAGATAACGGCGCAAGTGGCCCTGGCTCTGGCTGAACGCGAGACCGAGCAGGCGCATGAAGATCGACAGGTCGTTGCCGCTGCGTGGTTGAACCACGAGAGCCTGTTCGACAAGGATTTCCAGCAGCTCTTCGAGGGTTGGCTTGTTTTCAGGCTTGGCCTGACGGCGCTCCAGCTCTTTGTCGAGGCTGATGCAGAACGGCCCGAGGAAGCGCGAAAACACCGCCTGGATCAGCGCTTTTTTCGAGCCGAAGTGATAGTTCACCGCTGCCAGATTGACGCCAGCCTTGCTGGTGATCAAACGCAATGAGGTTTCAGCGAAACCTTTCTCCGCGAACAACTGCTCGGCAGCATCAAGAATGCGTTCAACGGTTTCCGACTGGGCCATGGCTACTCCGCCTGACAAACACTTGTTTGAAACATACGTTTCAGCCTTTGCGTTGTCAAGCCTGCCGGTTCGTTTTGGGAATGGCCGGTCAGGTATTTAACCACACAAGGCCGACGCTTTAATAAACGCTTCTTCTGACCGTCCGGCGGCAGGCAAAAAAACGGGCATTGCCAAGACCGCTTCACTGTATATAATCCCAGTCACTGTATAAAAAGACAGAGCGATCAATATGCTAAAGCTGACGCCACGCCAAGCCGAGATTCTGGCCTTTATCAAACGCTGCCTCGAAGACAACGGCTACCCGCCAACCCGCGCGGAAATCGCTCAGGAACTGGGCTTCAAGTCGCCAAACGCGGCTGAAGAACACCTCAAGGCACTGGCTCGCAAGGGTGCCATCGAGATGACCCCCGGCGCCTCTCGCGGCATTCGCATCCCTGGCTTCGAAGCCAAGGCTGACGACTCTACCCTGCCGATCATTGGCCGGGTTGCTGCCGGTGCGCCGATCCTCGCCCAGCAACACATCGAAGAATCCTGCAATATCAATCCGGCCTTCTTTCATCCGCGTGCAGACTATCTGTTGCGCGTGCATGGAATGAGCATGAAGGACATCGGCATTTTCGACGGTGATCTTCTCGCCGTGCACACGACCCGCGAAGCACGTAATGGCCAAGTCGTCGTCGCCCGCATCGGTGATGAAGTGACTGTCAAACGCTTCAAGCGTGAAGGCAGCAAGGTCTGGCTGATTGCCGAAAACCCCGAGTTCGCCCCTATCGAAGTCGACCTGAAAGATCAGGAACTGGTGATCGAAGGCTTGAGTGTCGGCGTCATTCGCCGCTAAAGGAGGCTTTATGCAGTTCCCACACACCCCTCAGCAAACACAACTGCCTTTATTCGAAGCGTTTCTGGCGCAACCGATGGCGCCGATCCTCAAAGAGGTTGTCGAGCGCCCGTGGATTGCCGAACCCGAAGTATTCAGTGAGCTGTCACTGCGTGGGGCTACCGGGAACTGCCTGAACCTGCTCGCGCCAATCCTGCGCGAACTCAGTGAAGATCAGGACGCGCGCTGGCTGACACTGATCGCACCACCTGCCAGCCTGACTCAAACCTGGTTGCGGGATGCCGGTTTGAACCGCGAACGCATTTTGCTGCTGCAACCACGGGGCGCTCAAAGCGCTCAGCAACTGGCGTGCGAAGCTCTACGGCTGGGTCGCAGTCACACGGTGGTCACCTGGCTCAACCCGTTAAACACCCACTCGCGGCAACAACTGATCAGCGCTGCACGCACGGGCGATGCTCAGAGCCTGAACATTCGTTTGGGTTGATGATTGGTAATAAGCGCTGTGTGAAGCGCAGGGCTTCTCCAAGGACAGAGAAGCCGATCTGAAGCGGTAACGTCAAAAAGTAAAAAGACAGGGATCAATGAAGAACCCGCGGCCCCTCTTCCTTATCAAACTCGCCTTCGACCATACGACCGGCCATCTGCACGCCGACGCTCAACATCGCTTTGGCGATTTCCACATGCTGACCTTGCAGGAATGCCTTGGCATCCTCGGAGAAATCCAGCGTCACCAAAGAACCCTCGTCCTCAGCCCTGCGCAGCTCGATTCGGCCGTCTGGTAACTCGACAATTTCTAGAAAGGACGTTGGCATATAGGTCTGTTCTCCACGAAAGGCAGGGATTATATAGACATCATTCAGGCTTCGCTCGGGATCTTGACCAGCAGCATGTTTCAGATTGCCACCGTGTCAATCACCCTCAGCACTCGTTCAAGCCTTCGCGAAAGCGAATCGCCAAGCCTTTCAGATTCTGCCGCCAGCTCTCCAACTCCTCTCGACTCAGCTCTTCGGGCGCTTCCTCTTCATCCAGATTAATCGCCTGAATCAACGGTTGCGTCACATCACCCTTCGGCTTGTGCGGCACTCGTGGCGGTTGAAACAGCGCCGAATGCGCTGCCAGCAGTTTTGCCAACCAGGTTTCAGAATTGCTTGCCAACTCAACCATTTCCGCCAATTCGGGAATTGCGATCGACTCCAGCACTTCACGCGTCAGCAGCATCTCCGCCCGCGGCGCATTGGCCTGCGGCAGACGATAGAAGCCCGCGATCTCATGGCAAAGCCCCAGCAAGGCGCCGTACAGGTGAAACAGCGCCGATTCACGCCCAGCCTGAATCAACGCCAGAGAATTCATCGCCCGCCCCTCTTCAGCGCGAGCCAGGGCTTCGAGCGACAGGCCGGCGAAATAGATCTTCTGGTTGGTGCGGGTATAGAGTTCGTGGGCCATGAAGGCAGTCTCCACTACGAAATAATTGCGTCACACAGGCCGGACAGTGTCGTGGATCAGCCGATCCCACCGCAAGCACAAAACAAAAAGGCCGCATGAAAACCCGAGGGTTGTCATGCGGCCTTTCAGTATCGGGCTAACGCTTACTCGGCCTTGGCCTTCGTACGCTTGTCTTCAACCGTCCACTTACCACCGTCGAAGTACGCCTTCCAGCCGGTAGGCTTACCATCGACTTCGGTCTGAACGTACTGCTCCTTGGTCTTGCGGCTGTAGCGGATCACCGCCGGCAGACCATCAGGATCCTTCTGTGGAGCATCGCAGAGGAAGTGGTACTTCGGATCAATCTCGTCCTTGTGCGGCAAAATCTCGATCACCAGCGGAGCACGGGTCTCGCGGTTTTTCGGGAACTGACTGGCCGCCAGGAACAGACCGGACGCACCGTCGCGCAGGATGTAGGTGTCGTTGACCTTTTCGCATTTCAGCTCAGGCATCTTCACCGGATCCATCTTCGGCGGCGCCGCGTCACCGCTTTTCAGCAGTTTGCGGGTGTTTTTGCAGGTCGGGTTGGTGCAACCGAAGAACTTGCCGAAACGGCCGGTCTTGAGCTGCATCTCGCTGCCGCACTTGTCGCATTCCAGGCTCGGACCTTCGTAGCCCTTGATGCGATAGCTGCCTTCTTCGATTTCGTAGCCAGCGCAATCCGGGTTGTTACCGCAGATGTGCAGCTTGCGCTTCTCGTCCAGCAGGTAAGCGTCCATCGCCGTGCTGCAGATCGGGCAGCGATGCTTGCCACGCAACACCAGCGACTCCGACTCACCTTCGTCGTCCGCAGCGATTTCATCGCCCGGCACCAGATTGACGGTGGCCTTGCAGCGTTCTTTCGGCGGTAGGCTGTAGCCGGAGCAACCGAGGAACACGCCGGTCGACGCAGTACGGATCTGCATCGGGCGACCACAGGTCGTGCACGGAATGTCGGTCATGACCGGCTGGTTGGCGCGCATGCCGCTTTCCGGGTTTTCGGCTACTTCGAGTTTCTTTTTGAAATCGCCGTAGAACTCGTCCAGCACGCTTTTCCAGTCGCGCTCGCCCTGCGCCACGTCATCGAGGTTCTCTTCCATGCCGGCGGTGAAGCCGTAGTCCATGAGGTTCGAGAAGCTTTCCGACAGGCGCTCGGTAACGATGTCGCCCATCTTTTCCGAGTAGAAACGACGGTTGTGCAGGGTCACATAGCCGCGATCCTGAATGGTCGAAATGATCGCAGCATAAGTCGAAGGACGACCGATGCCACGTTTTTCCATTTCTTTCACCAGACTGGCTTCCGAATAACGGGCCGGCGGCTTGGTGAAGTGCTGCGACGGATCGAGCTTGATCAGCTTCATCACGTCGCCTTGCGCCATATCAGGCAGAACGTCGTCATCGCCGGGCTTGGCAATCTGCGGCATGACACGGGTGTAACCGTCGAACTTGAGGATACGGCCCTTGGCACGCAGCTCGAAGTCGCCAGCGCCTACACTGACGGTGGTCGACAAGTATTGCGCCGGCAGCATCTGGCAAGCGAGGAACTGGCGCCAGATCAGCTCGTAGAGACGCTCAGCATCACGCTCCATGCCCGCCAGCTTGCTTGGAATGGTGTTGGCGTCAGACGGACGAATCGCTTCGTGAGCCTCTTGTGCGCCTTCCTTGCTGCTGTAAACGTTCGGCGTTTCCGGCAGGTACTTCTTGCCGAACTCGTCTTCGATGTAAGTACGCGCCATCGTCACGGCATCGGCCGAGAGGTTGGTCGAGTCGGTACGCATATAAGTGATGTAGCCGGCTTCGTACAGACGCTGGGCCATCATCATGGTTTTCTTCACGCCGAAGCCCAGGCGGTTGCTCGCAGCCTGTTGCAGGGTCGACGTGATGAACGGTGCCGAAGGCTTGCTGCTGGTCGGCTTGTCTTCGCGCTTGACGATGCTGTAGCTGGAAGACTTGAGCTTCTCCAGCGCAGCCATGGCCTGGGCTTCGTTGAGCGGCTTGAAGGCTTCACCTTTCTCGCGAGCCACTTCGAAACGCACGGTCGAGCCTTTGGTGGTGCCGAGATCGGCATGCACTTCCCAGTACTCTTCCGGATTGAACGCTCGGATTTCGCGCTCACGCTCAACGACCAGCTTCACAGCCACCGATTGCACACGACCGGCGGACAGGCCACGAGCGATCTTCGCCCACAACAGTGGCGAGACCATGTAACCCACAACGCGGTCGAGGAAACGACGCGCCTGCTGGGCATTCACACGATCGATGTCCAGCTCGCCCGGTTCCGAGAAGGCTTCCTGAATCGCCTTTTTGGTGATTTCGTTGAACACCACGCGCTTGTAGCGGCTGTCATCACCACCGATGGCTTCGCGCAGGTGCCAGGCAATGGCTTCCCCCTCGCGATCCAAGTCGGTTGCGAGATAGATGGTGTCAGCATCTTTGGCGAGCCGGCGAAGCTCTTCGATGACCTTCTCTTTACCCGGGAGGATCTCGTACTGGGCTTTCCAGCCATGATCGGGATCGACACCCATACGCGAGACGAGCTGCTTGCGCGCTTTCTCTTTCGGCGAGAGCACCGGACCTTCGCCCGCGGCAGCCTTGCCGCGCTTGGCGGCCGGCTCTTTGCTGGCACTAGCCGAACCGCTGGTGGGCAGGTCTCGGATATGGCCGATACTCGACTTCACCACGTATTGGTTACCCAGATACTTGTTGATGGTCTTGGCCTTAGCCGGGGATTCCACAATGACCAGCGATTTGCCCATGGATCAGAAAATTCCTGAATTCTAGAAGTGAAAGGCGGTTGGCGCCTGACGCGGCACCGCTATATATAGTTGATACAAGGTGAGGTCAAGCACAGGGTTCCGTGCGCACTCGCCTTATGCCTTGGAAAAAAGGCTCGGTTCGGCCTGCACCAAAGCAAAGCGTGGCACCTGCTCGCCGTCAACTTCGACTGACTCGAGAAACATGCTCAGAGGGCGTACCCAAAAGCCGTAATCGCCATACAGAGCTTGGTAAAAGACCACTTCTTCTTCGGTCTCGGAATGCCGCGCAACACTGAATACGCGGTACTGCGGACCTTTGTAATGTTGGTAGAGCCCAGGTTGTATCGGCATGCTTCGGCCCTCACTCAAATTTTTTCAAAATAAAAACAAAATAAATCCACAAAAACAAAAACCGGGGCACTTGGCCCCGGCTTCCATCGACGAGACGCTTAAACGCGTTCGAAGACGGTGGAGATGCCTTGGCCGAGACCAATGCACATAGTGGCCACCCCGAAGGTGCCGCTATTCTGCTTCATCACATTCAGCAAGGTGCCGGAAATACGGGCACCGGAGCAACCGAACGGGTGACCCAGGGCGATCGCGCCGCCGTGCAGGTTAACCTTCTCGTTCATCTTGTCGAGCACTTTCAGATCTTTCAGCACTGGCAGGGCCTGTGCGGCGAACGCTTCGTTGAGCTCGAAGAAGTCGATATCGTTGATGCCAAGACCCGCACGCTTCAGGGCTTTTTGTGTCGCCGGAACTGGACCATAGCCCATGATCGCCGGATCCACACCCGCCACTGCCATCGAACGGATAACCGCCATTGGCTGGATACCCAGATCCTGTGCACGCTGCGCCGACATTACGATCATGCACGAAGCACCGTCAGTGATCTGCGACGAAGTACCGGCAGTCACGGTGCCGCCCTTTGGATTGAAGGCAGGCTTGAGGGCCGCCAGGCTTTCCAGGGTGGTTTCCGGACGAATGGTTTCGTCGTAGTCGAACAGTTTCAGGAAACCGTTCTCGTCGTATCCCTGCATCGGGATGATTTCGTCTTTGAACTTGCCTTCCACGGTGGCCTTGTGAGCCAACTGGTGGGAACGCACGCCGAAAGCGTCTTGCTGCTCGCGAGTGATGCCGTGCATTTTGCCCAGCATTTCAGCGGTCAGGCCCATCATGCCCGAGGCTTTTGCCGCGTACAGCGACATGTGCGGGTTCGGATCGACACCGTGCATCATGCTCACGTGGCCCATATGCTCGACGCCGCCCACCACGAACACGTCACCGTTACCGGTCATGATCGCTTGCGCAGCGGTGTGCAGTGCACTCATCGACGAGCCACACAGACGGCTGACGGTCTGCCCGGCCGAGGTGTGCGGGATCTGGGTCATCAGCGACGCCATGCGCGCGATGTTCCAGCCCTGCTCCAGGGTCTGGTTGACGCAGCCCCAGATCACGTCCTCGACTTCAGCAGGATCGACCTTGGCGTTGCGTTCCAGCAGTTTGCTGATCAGGTGCGCCGACATGTCTTCGGCGCGGGTGTTGCGGTGCATGCCGCCCTTGGAGCGGCCCATCGGAGTACGACCGAAGTCGACAATCACGACGTCTCTAGGATTCAAGCTCATAAGTTCACTCTCACTCTAGTTGGGGGCGCTTAACCGAAGAAGCTCTGGCCGTTTTTGGCCATTTCGCGCAGCTTCGCGGTCGGGTGGTACAGCGCGCCCAAATCAGCGTACTGGTCAGCCAAGGCAACGAACTCGGCAACACCGATCGAATCGATGTAGCGCAGCGCACCACCACGGAATGGAGGGAAACCGATACCGTAGACCAGACCCATGTCGGCTTCGGCTGCGGTTTCAACGATGCCGTCTTCCAGGCAACGCACGGTTTCCAGGCACAGCGGGATCATCATCCAGTTGATGATGTCTTCGTCAGTGACTTCGCGCTGCTCGTAAACGATCGGCTTGAGCACTTCCAGCACCGACGGATCGGCGACTTTCTTCTGCTTGCCTTTCTTGTCGGCCTCGTAGGCGTAGAAGCCCTTGCCGTTCTTCTGGCCCAGGCGCTTGGCTTCGTACAGCACGTCGATGGCCGAGCGGCGGTCATCCTTCATGCGATCCGGGAAACCTTCAGCCATGACGTCACGACCGTGGTGACCGGTGTCGATGCCGACCACGTCCATCAGGTACGCCGGGCCCATCGGCCAGCCGAATTTTTCCATGACCTTGTCGATACGGACGAAGTCCACACCGGCGCTGACCAGTTTGGCGAAACCGCCGAAGTACGGGAACAGTACGCGGTTGACCAGGAAGCCCGGGCAGTCGTTGACGACGATCGGGTTCTTGCCCATTTTCTTGGCGTAGGCAACGGTGGTAGCAACAGCCAGCTCGCTGGACTTCTCGCCACGGATCACTTCCACCAGCGGCATCATGTGCACCGGGTTGAAGAAGTGCATGCCGACGAAGTTTTCCGGACGCTTGAGGGCCTTGGCCAGCAGACTGATAGAAATTGTCGAAGTGTTGGACGCGAGGATGGTGTCCTCTTTGACCTGACCTTCGACTTCAGCCAACACGGCTTGCTTGACCTTCGGGTTCTCGACCACAGCTTCGACAACCAGGTCGACGTGAGCGAAGTCGCCGTAGGACAGGGTCGGACGAATGCCGTTGAGCACTTCAGCCATTTTCGCAGCGGTCATTCGACCTTTATCAACGCGGCCAACCAGCAGCTTGGCGGCTTCGGCCAGACCCTGCTCGATACCGTGCTCGTTGATGTCCTTCATCAGGATCGGCGTACCTTTGGAAGCCGACTGATAAGCGATACCGCCACCCATGATGCCGGCGCCGAGTACGGCAGCCTGCTTCACGTCTTTGGCGATTTCGTCGTAGGCCTTGGCCTTTTTCTTCAGCTCCTGATCGTTCAGGAACAGACCGATCAAGCTCTGCGCGGCAGAGGTCTTGGCCAGTTTGACGAAACCGGCGGCTTCGACTTCCAGCGCCTTGTCACGACCGAAGTTCGCGGCCTTCTGGATGGTCTTGATCGCTTCAACCGGCGCCGGGTAATTCGGGCCAGCCTGACCGGCGACGAAACCTTTGGCGGTTTCGAAAGCCATCATTTGTTCAATGGCGTTCAGCTTGAGTTTTTCAAGTTTCGGCTGACGCTTGGCCTTGAAGTCGAACTCACCGGAGATGGCGCGCTTGATCAGTTCAAGAGCCGCTTGCTGCAGCTTCTCCGGAGCAACCACGGCGTCGACGGCGCTGACTTTCAGGGCGTCTTCAGGGCGGTTTTCCTTACCGGAGGCAATCCATTCGATGGCGTTGTCGACACCGATCAGGCGCGGCAGACGCACGGTGCCGCCGAAGCCTGGGTAGATGCCCAGTTTGACTTCCGGCAGACCGATCTTGGCCTTGGTCGACATGACGCGATAGTCAGCCGCCAGGCACATTTCCAGACCGCCGCCCAGAGCGATGCCATTAATGGCCACGACGGTCGGAACGTTGAGGTCTTCGAAATCGCTGAAGATCTTGTTGGCTTCGAGATTGCCAGCAACCAGCTCGGCATCCGGCAGCTTGAAGTTGTCGACAAATTCGGTGATGTCGGCGCCGACGATGAACACGTCCTTGCCACTGCTGACGATCACGCCCTTGATCGAAGCATCTGCCTTGATGGTGTCTACGGCCTGACGCAGTTCGTTCAGGGTTAGACGGTTGAACTTGTTGACGGACTCACCCTTGAGGTCGAATTTCAATTCGACGATGCCACTTTCAAGAGCTTTAACCGTGATGGCTTTACCTTCGTAAATCATCAACTGATCTCCACGATATGGAAGCTGAACAGTACACGTCGGACGCAGGCGAATGGCTCGGCAGGACGCTTTTTCGTCGATGCTGACGCCAATCCACCCGGCACACCCGCCAACGCGATAGTCGGGATTCTGTAGGAGCAGTCTGTAAGACAAACGCTCAATTCATACGCCCGTTTGATTTGGGTACGTCACCTTCACGGAATTTCCGACAATTGTCAATCGCCCAAAATACGGGTTGAAATGCGACTTTGCGGTCATTTCTGTAAGACGAAGACCCGCAACACGCGTCTGCATGTGAAGCCATTCATAGAATCAATAGTTAGAAAAGTCGCCCTAATTCGCAGCAGCCCCTGTTTAAAGGGCTACGCTGGGTGGACGCTAGGTAAATGCACTGACTGAACCTGCATCAGAAAAGATTTCCGGCCTGCCTGGCCAACCCCGCCCGATGAATCATGTCGGGCTTTTTATTGCGCGTCTGCCAGATCTTCCCCACCGTTGCAGTGGGAAAAGTCCGCGCGTCACGCCAGCGCTTTCAGGGTGGCGTCGATAGCCTGCAAAACCGTGGCTTCGCCCTTCTCACCCCAATACAAGGCGATCATCTGCTTGTCTGCCTCGACTTTGAAAACGTTGCCCGGCAACTTTTCGAAATGATTGAGCAGCGCCTGATCTTCGCAGACTTCCTGCCATTGATTGACCCATACACCCGGCGATTTCTGCCAGTAAGTCCAGCAGACGGGCTGCTTGCTGCGACGTGGTCGATGATATTGCGCACACGGGTTCGGCGGCTCTTGCGCCAGCCAGTGTGGCCATTCCTGAGGCGCCAACTGCATGGCCAGGCCAATGCGCCGCGCCTCCATGCGCAGGGCGATGCGACCGCTTTGCGCGCGCGATGGGCGCAACCACGCCAGCGGACTTAAAACCACCAGCAGGATTGACACCACCAACCAGACCGTCATATCTCTATTCCCAATTCTTGGTGAGCGCATTGTGTCACTTTGGAACCAATGCGCTTGAAACCAGCCATACTTAACAATATTGAAACCTCACGAGGAGCACCTCATGCCCTACCACCACATCCTGGTCGCCGTAGATCTGACCGAAGAGTGCGACCCTGTGATTCACCGTGCCCGAGAGCTATCGGTGAGCAATAACGCCAAGCTGTCGCTGGTGCATATCGTCGAACCGATGGCCATGGCCTTTGGCGGCGACGTGCCAATGGATCTGTCACAACTGCAACAACAGCAGTTCGATCAGGCCAAGGAACGCCTGGAGCGTCTGAAAGCCAAATACTCAGAGCTTGAGGGCGCCAACTGCCACCTGACCTATGGCCAGCCACGCCAGGAAATCCATCATTTCGCCAAAGAACAAACGTGCGATTTGATCGTAGTCGGCAGTCATGGCCGACATGGCCTGGCGCTGTTGCTCGGCTCGACCGCGAACGACGTGCTGCACGGCGCCCCATGCGATGTATTGGCGGTACACCTGGTCAAACGTTGAAACACTGATCATTGTGGGAGTCATTGTGGGAGCGAGCCTGCTCGCGAAGGCGTCGGCACATTCAGCATTAATGCCGCCTCACACACAGCATTCGCGAGCAGGCTCGCTCCCACATTAGACCCCCAACCCCATATGAAAAGCCCGGCGTTCATCACTGAACGCCGGGCTTTTTCACATCCGGATCAATCAGGCATCCAGCTCGGCCCAACGCTCCATCAACGCATCCAGCTCAGCCTGCAACTGCTCCAGCGAAGCAATCACCTTGGCTGTTTCAGCCGCAGGGCGCTGATAGAAGCCAGCTTCAGCCATTTCCGCTTCCACGGCAGCGATCTGCTGTTCCTTGGCATCGATATCGCCCGGCAACGCTTCCAGCTCGCGCTGCAGCTTGTAGCTCAGCTTCTTCTTGGCCGCAGGTGCTGCTGCGGCAGGCGCTGCGACCACAGCAGGCTCAGCGGTCACCACGGCGGAGTTCAAGTCAGCCTTGCCCGACTTGCTTTCAGTCACGCCCAACAGGCGCGGTGAACCGCCCTGACGGATCCAGTCCTGATAGCCGCCGACGTATTCACGCACCTTGCCTTCACCTTCGAAGACCAGGGTGCTGGTAACCACGTTGTCGAGGAATGCCCGGTCGTGGCTGACCATCAGCACGGTGCCGTTGAAGGTCAGCAGCACTTCTTCGAGCAGCTCGAGGGTTTCCACGTCGAGGTCGTTGGTCGGTTCGTCGAGGACCAGCAGGTTCGCCGGCTTGCTGAACAACTTGGCCAGCAACAGACGCGCACGCTCACCACCCGACAGCGCCTTGACCGGCGTGCGGGCACGCTGCGGGCTGAACAGGAAGTCGCCGAGGTAGCTCAGCACGTGACGGCTCTGGCCGTCGATATCGATGAAGTCGCGACCTTCAGCGACGTTGTCGATTACGGTCTTTTCCAGATCCAGCTGATGACGCAATTGGTCGAAGTACGCCACGTCGATGCGCGTGCCCTCTTCCACTTTGCCGCTGGTCGGTTGCAGACCGCTGAGCATCAGCTTCAGCAACGTGGTCTTGCCGGTACCGTTGGCGCCGAGCAGGCCGATACGGTCGCCGCGCGTCAGGACCATCGAGAAATCCTTGATCAGGAACGGGCCGCCCGGGTGAGCGAAACTCACGTTCTCGAGGACCATCACCTGCTTGCCGGATTTGTCGGCGGTGTCCAACTGAATGTTGGCCTTGCCAGTGCGCTCACGACGTTCGCTACGCTCGACGCGCAACGCTTTCAGGGCGCGGACGCGACCCTCGTTACGGGTGCGGCGCGCCTTGATGCCCTGGCGGATCCAGACTTCTTCCTGAGCCAGTTTCTTGTCGAACAGCGCGTTGGCGGTTTCTTCAGCGGCCAGCGCGGCTTCTTTGTGCACAAGGAAGCTGGCGTAGTCGCCGTTCCAGTCGATCAGGCCACCGCGATCCAGTTCGAGGATGCGCGTGGCGAGGTTTTGCAGGAAGGAACGGTCGTGCGTGATGAACAGCACGGCGCCCTGGAAATCTTTCAGCGCTTCTTCGAGCCAGGCAATCGCACCGATGTCCAGGTGGTTGGTCGGTTCGTCGAGCAGCAGCAGATCCGGCTCGGACACCAGTGCCTGCGCCAGCAGCACGCGACGACGCCAGCCGCCGGACAACTGGGCGAGGGTCTTGTCCGCCGGCAGTTGCAGGCGGCTCAAAGTGCTCTCGACCAGAGTTTGCAAGCGCCAGCCATCACGGGCTTCGAGGTCTTGCTGAACGTGCATCAGCTTGTTCAGGTCATCTTCAGTGACGCAGTTCTGCGCAAGGTGATGGTATTCGGCGAGCAACGCGCCCACGCCATCAAGGCCTTCAGCGACCACGTCGAACACCGTCCGATCGTCGGCAACCGGCAATTCCTGCGGCAATTCGCCGATTTTCAGACCGGGGGCACGCCACACCGAGCCGTCATCGGGCCTCTGGTCGCCCTTGACCAGTTTCATCATGCTGGACTTGCCAGTGCCGTTGCGGCCGATGATGCACACCCGCTCACCACGGGCGATCTGCCAGGACACCTTGTCCAACAACGGCATAGCGCCGAACGCAAGGGACACATCGCTGAATTTGAGCAGGGTCATGAGCTTCTCCAAAAACCGGGCGCGCATTCTACCTGAGTTAGGGCTTCAGCAGGCCGGCAATTTGTCTGTTGAAGCACTCTGCACAACATTTGTTGCGAACTTGTGCTGCGAGGCCCGCAAAGCTTTCGCCGCTTGCTGGCAAAAGGCTAAGCTACAGACAATTCAGTGCTGATTCGTGTCGGCACTTGTCATGATTTCTCTGCCCGGATGTCTCATGCGCAGTCGCCTTTTCAGTGTCTTGTCCTGCTTGCTACTTACCGCCGCTGCCGCTCAATCCGCCCAGGCGGTGGACCTGTCCACCCAACGCCAGTATTACGATGAAGCCAAGCGCGCCTTGGCCAAGGGTGATACCGGGCCGTATTTCCGTTACAGCCAGGCGCTGGCCGATTATCCGCTGGAACCGTATCTGGCTTACGACGAACTGACCGCGCGCCTGAAGACCGCGAGCAACGCGGAAATCGAGAAATTCCTTGCCGAACACGGTGACCTGCCCCAGGCCAACTGGATGAAACTGCGCTGGTTGCGCTGGCTCGCCGACCGCGGCGACTGGGCGACCTTCGTCAAGTATTACGACCCGAAACTCAACTTCACCGAACTGGATTGCCTCAATGCGCAATACCAGATCACCCACGACAAGAAAGCCGAGGGTTACGCCAACGCCGACAAGCTCTGGCTGACCGGTAAATCACAACCCGCTGCGTGTGACGCACTGTTCGGCATCTGGGCCGCCGATGGCCAGCTCACCGAACAGAAACGCTGGGAGCGCGCCAAACTCGCCGCTCAGACGCGTAACTATCCACTGGCCAACAGCCTGGTCAACGGCTTGACCACCCTCGCCCCACGCGGTCGCCTGCTGGTGGATGTGGCGCAGAAACCCGAGCTGCTCAACCAGCCTTCGCGCTTCACCCCGGCCGACGAGCCGATGTCCGACGTGGTCAGCCTCGGCCTGCGTCGCCTCGCGCGTCAGGACCCGGACAAGGCCATGGCGTTGCTCGACGGTTATGCCAGCAGCATGCATTTCTCTCGCGATGAAAAAGTCGCAATCGCCCGGGAAATCGGCCTGACCCTCGCCCGTCGTTTCGACAGCCGCGCGCTGGATGTGATGACCAAGTACGACCCGGAGCTGCGCGACAACACCGTTTCAGAATGGCGCTTGCGCCTGCTCTTGCGTCTGGCGCGCTGGGACGATGCGTATCAGTTGACCCGCCGCCTGCCGCAGGATCTGGCCACCACCAACCGCTGGCGTTACTGGCAGGCACGCAGCCTGGAACTGGCCCAGCCGCAAAACCCGGAAGCACAGACCCTGTACAAAAATCTTGCGCGCGAACGTGATTTCTACGGTTTCCTCGCCGCCGACCGCTCGCAATCGCCGTACTCGCTGAACAACAAGCCGTTGGTCCTCAGCCAAGCGCTGATCAACAAGGTGCGCAACACCCCGGGCGTGCGCCGCGCGCTGGAATTCCATGCCCGTGGGCAAATCGTCGACGGTCGTCGCGAGTGGTATCACGTCAGCCGCCATTTCAATCGCGATGAAATGGTTGCTCAGGCGAAACTCGCTTACGACTTGAAATGGTATTTCCCGGCGATCCGCACCATCAGTCAGGCGCAGTACTGGGACGATCTGGATATCCGCTTCCCGATGGCCCACCGCGAAACCCTCGTGCGGGAAGCCAAGGTACGTGGCCTCCATTCCAGTTGGGTGTTTGCCATCACCCGCCAGGAAAGCGCTTTCATGGACGACGCCCGTTCCGGCGTTGGCGCCAGTGGCCTGATGCAACTGATGCCCGGCACCGCCAAGGAAACCGCACGCAAGTTCAGCATCCCGTTGGCTTCACCGCAGCAGGTGCTCGACCCGGACAAAAACATCCAGCTCGGCGCTGCTTACCTGAGCCAGGTGCACAGCCAGTTCAACGGCAACCGCGTCCTCGCCTCCGCTGCCTACAACGCCGGCCCGGGTCGTGTGCGCCAATGGCTGCGCGGTGCTGATCACTTGAGTTTCGACGTCTGGGTGGAAAGCATCCCGTTCGATGAAACCCGTCAGTACGTGCAGAACGTGTTGTCGTACTCGGTTATCTACGGCCAGAAGCTCAACTCGCCACAGCCACTGGTGGATTGGCATGAGCGGTATTTTGATGATCAGTAATCCAGCGCTTAAGGCCGGATAACGAAAAATGCCCGTATCGCGAGATATGGGCATTTTTTATTGAGCTGTCGGCTGCCAAATTAACACTTCAACTTTTTAACCATCATTTTGCCAAGTTGAGTAAGCCGATATTTCTGGGTTGGATTCTTGGGTGATTGAGGATCGGTCATTTCGATCATTCCAACGGTTAAGGCCGGCTTGAGATAGTTGGATCTGAACGTAGCCTTGTGGACCAGGCTCATCTCTGCCATCAGATCACTGATCCTCAGAGAACGGGGCCCCAGCGTTAACAATAATCTCGCTACTAGGTCGGTTACTGAGTCGGTTACTAGGTCGCTTGCTGACTCATTAGCGATGGCTTCACGCAACGAAACATTTAGCGCATGCAGCATGTACTCGACAAAAGGCGTTGACTCTCCCTGCCGATCAGAAGCAGACAAGGCAGAGTAATAGGCATCCTGCTCCTCTCGAATAACCGCTTCGACCGGCAAATACGCCAGGACCGGGCGCCATTGGCTCAATATCAATGTTTGCCACAGCCGTCCCATTCGCCCGTTTCCATCAGCAAACGGATGGATGAACTCAAACTCATAATGGAATACACAACTGATGATCAGCGGATGCCATTCAGAATGCACAAGCCATGCCAGCAAGTCATCCATCAGCGGTGATATGCGGCTCGGAGGCGGCGCCATATGAACCAGTTGTTCTCCGCGATAAATTCCCACACCCGCTCGACGAAAGTGCCCGCACTCGTCAATTAGCCCATGCATCAACAACTCATGCGCTTGAAGCAGGTTAGCCCTGTTGTCAGGCTGCCATTGCGGCATGGTTTCATACGCTGCAAATGCATTGCGCACTTCTTGAATTTCCTTGGGCAAACCTAAAACCCGTTGCCCGGCGAGCACTGCGGTTACCTGCTCGACGCTCAATGTATTGTTTTCGATTGCCAAAGAGGCCTGAATCGTACGGATACGATTGCCTCGGCGCAGATGAGGCGTCTGCCGACTGTCGCCCCCAGCCGAAAGCTGACCGATTTGCTCGCTGATTTCGGCGATCAACGCAATCATTCGTGTGGTTAGGGTCAACGGCGGTTGGTAACGGCTCATGTCCTCATCCAGGCATTCCAAACAGGCCGCCATAATGCCCGATACGAGCAGTGTCCATCAGACTTGATCAACCGTTACTTTTCCATCATTGAACTGCAACGCTGCCAACCGCGCATACAGCGGATTGCTGACAATCAGCTCCTGATGGGTACCAATGGCCACAAGTTTGCCCTGATCCATCACCGCAATCCGGTCAGCGTTTTTCACCGTGGCCAGTCGATGCGCGATCACCAGCGTAGTGCGGTTCTGCATCAGGCTCGGCAAAGCTTCCTGAATCAGATGCTCACTCTGCGCATCGAGGGCGCTGGTGGCTTCGTCCAGCAGCAGGATTGGTGCGTCGACCAGCAACGCCCGGGCAATCGCCAGACGCTGACGCTGACCACCGGAAAGACCGAGACCACCATCGCCGAGATGGGTCTGGTAACCGTTGGGCATTTTCTCGATGAAGTCGTGGGCGTGAGCAATTTTTGCCGCGTCCTTGACTTGCTCCAGCGTCGCCCCCGGATTGCCGTAACGAATATTCTCTTCAACGCTGCCGAAAAACAGCGCCGGTGACTGCGAGACCAAAGCAAAGTGACGACGCAGGTCCAGCGGATCGAGGCTGGTCAGCGGCACACCATCGATCAGGATCCTTCCCTCCAGCGGGTCATAGAAGCGCAACAGCAAGTCATACACCGTGGACTTGCCGGCGCCTGACGGCCCCACCAGCGCGAGTGTTTCGCCCGCCCGAATGGTCAGATTCAAGCCGTTGACTGCGTAGCTTTCCGGACGCGAAGGGTAGGAAAAACGCACGTCCTGCAATTGCAATTCGCCCCGCACGCGCTCCGGCAGGGTCACAAACCCGGCGGTTGGCGGCTGGATGATATTTTCCGAACCGAGCAGTTCAGCGATTCGCTCGGCGGCTCCTGCTGCACGTTGCAGTTCGCCGATGACCTCACTCAGAGTGCCGATCGCACTGCCGACAATCAGGCTGTAAAAAACAAACGCCGCCAGCTCGCCCCCGGTGATCCGCCCGGCGATCACGTCCATGCCGCCGACCCACAACATCACCGCCACCGCGCCGAGCACCAGCACGATCACCATGGTGATCATCCATGAGCGCTGAAAGATGCGTTTGCGCGCTGTGTCGAACGCGTCCTCGACCGTCGTCGCAAAACGACGCTCGTCCTGGACCTGATGGTTGTAGGCCTGCACGGTTTTGATCTGGCCAAGAGTCTCGGAAACATAGCTGCCGATATCGGCGACGCGGTCCTGGCTCAATCGCGACAGATTGCGTACGCGTCGGCCGAAAATCAGGATCGGCGCGACCACGAACGGCAAGGCAATCACCACGATGCTGGTGAGTTTTGCGTTGGTCACGAACAGCAGGATGACACCGCCAATCACCATCAGCAGGTTGCGCAGGAACATCGACAGCGACGAGCCGATCACCGATTGCAGCAGCGTCGTGTCAGCGGTCAGCCGCGACTGGATCTCCGAACTGCGGTTGTTCTCGTAGAAGCCGGGATGCAGATAGACCAGGTGATTGAACACCTCACGGCGAATATCGGCCACGCAACGCTCGCCGATCCACGACACCCAGTAAAACCGCGCGAACGTGCCAACCGCCAGACCCAGCACCATCAGCATGAAGATGCCGATGCTCTGGTTGAGCTGGTGCGGCGACTGGGTCATGAAACCGCGGTCGACCAACAGTTTGATCCCCTGCCCCATCGACAACGTGACGGCGGCGGTGACGATCAACGCCAGCAGCGCAGCGATGACTTGCCAGCGGTAAGGGGCCAGAAATCGAGTAGTCAGACGCAGGGCGCGCTTGTGCCTAGAAGAAAGCTTCGGGGTCATTCAGGTACGCATCCGTGTTGATGAAAGGGCTAGCGTAAACCTTCTTTGGGTTGGAACTCTGTAAATCACAATGAGTCAGGTTAAATATGCCCCCAAAGACTAGGCCATAGTTACTATTGGTCTAAAGTCCCGGTTGAGACGAGCGGTCGTTTCTGTTTGAGTGGAGATGCCCCCCACTGACAGACCGCAGGGAGTTGTCACAGCCCGGTCACGTGGCGGTTTTACCCTAGGCACACAACCTGATGAGGAGACAGGCCATGTCCTTGCAACACAGCAGCGAAGACAAAATTGAAGTGATCCGCACCAAGCCCGGCCAATCTCTGGGTTGCTCGATACTGGATAAGGATGGGCGTGAAGTACCGATCACTGAAGAGATGATCCAGCAAGCCTGCAGCGAGCTGGAGAAGCGATTGGTCAAGCCTGCCGAACAAGAGTGATATAGCCACCGTCTTCCTGACCCGGCCCCTTTGGCCGGGTTTTTTCTGTCTGCAGATCAGGCATTTGTGGGGCGGCCTTCGCGAGCAGGCTCGCATCCACAGGGGATCTTCAGTGAATCACAGATCTATGTGGGAGCGAGCCTGCTCGCGAAAGGGCCGACTCGGTTTCTAGACAGTCACCGCCCCCAGCGCCGCCACGATCTTCGCCAACGCCGGCGACTCCCCTTCAATCCGCACCTTCAGCCCTTCAATCTCACGCCGCACCGGATATTGCTTGCGCAACACATCGAACGCCGCGCGCTGCTCGCCGACATTGCCGACGAGACTGCGGCGAAAATCTGCATCATCGCGGCGCGGGTCGTAGACGCCACGGCACAACATCGCCAGCGCCCAGGCCGGATCGCTGTCGGCATGCAAGGTGACTTCCGACAACCACGGTGCCGGCAGCAAATCACTGAGCTGGATGCTCGCCGGCTGACCGATGAACTCGCAATAGGCCTGATAGATCTGCGCCGTTCCGCGCTGTTTGCCATCAAGGCTATAACCGGCAATGTGCGGGGTGGCCAATACGCAGAGTTCGGCCAGCGCCACATCCACTTCAGGTTCTGCTTCCCAGACATCGAGAACGGCTTGCAAGTCTTCGCGATCCAGCAACACTTTGCGCAGGGCAAGGTTATCCACCACTGGACCACGCGCCGCGTTGATCAGCCACGCACCGGGCTTGAGTTGCTGCAAACGTTGCTGATCAAACAGATGCCAGGTCGCGCCGTCGCCGCTGCGCGTCAGCGGTGTGTGCAGACTGATCACATCGCACTGCTCGATGATCTGCTCAAGGCTGACGTAATCGCCGCCTTCGGCAGACTGACGCGGCGGATCGCAGACTTTGACGTTCCAGCCCAGGCCCTTCAGGACCTTGATCAGGCGCCCCCCGACTTCACCCGCGCCGACGACCCCGTAGGTGCGCTGAGTCAGATCGACGCCTTCGATTTCGGCGAGCGTCATCAGACTGCCAAGCACGTAATCAACCACGCCCCGGGCATTACAGCCGGGCGCACTCGACCAGGTAATGCCGGCCTCATTGAAGTAATCGAGGTCCAAATGATCAGTGCCAATGGTGCAGGTGCCGACAAAGCGCACCTTGCTGCCCTCAAGCAATGCGCGGTTGACGTTGGTCACCGAGCGCACGAGCAACACGTCGGCCTGCTCGACCGTCGCACGGTCGATGGAACGGCCCGGCACCCGGCGGATCTCGCCGAAACCGGCAAAAAAGGCATCGAGCAGCGGGATATTTTCGTCGGCAACAATCAGCATGGCGGGCTCCTTTGGCGGATCGGCAGTTTAGGTGCAGATCGGTCGCCGGGCCAGCAGGCTTTGCGCTTACAAATCCGCAACAGAGGATTTTTCCTGACCAAGGCGTCAGCGGCGTAGAATGCGGCGCCTTGCGCATCAACACCTGTGGACGCTTTGCCCGTGAATTCTGTAACTGATCAACCTGTCGCTGTTTCCCTGACCCGCCCCGCGCGTATTCGCCTGGAGTTCAAGAACCTGCTCGCCCTGGCGTTGCCGATCATCATCGCGCAACTGGCGACCACGGCCATGGGCTTCGTCGATGCGGTGATGGCCGGGCGCGTCGGCCCCAAGGATCTGGCGGCCGTGGCGCTGGGCAACTCGATCTGGGTGCCGGTGTTTCTGCTGATGACCGGCACGCTGCTGGCGACCACGCCGAAAGTCGCCCAGCGTTTTGGCGCTGGCACTCACAGCGAGATCGGCCCGCTCGTGCGTCAGGCATTGTGGCTGGCACTGGTGGTCGGACTGATTGCGACAGCGATGCTGGTGGCCGCCGAACCGGTGCTGCACCTGATGAAGGTCGATCCCGAGCTGATCGGCCCGTGCATGCAATACCTGCATGGCATCGCCAGCGGTCTGCCGGCGGTGGCGTTCTATCACGTGCTGCGCTGCACCAGTGACGGCATCGGTCGTACCCGCCCGGCAATGGTGTTGGGCCTGTGCGGTCTGGCGCTGAACATTCCGCTGAACTACATCTTCATCTATGGCCACTTCGGCGTGCCAGCCATGGGCGGCGTTGGCTGCGGCTGGGCCACGGCCATCGTGATGTGGGTGATGGCGCTGGGTCTGGCCGGTTATGAGCGCTGGGCACCGGCCTATCGTTCCAGTGAAATCTTCAGCCGTTTCGACTGGCCGCAATGGACAGTGATCAGGCGTCTGCTGGCAATTGGTCTGCCGATCGGCATCGCCGTTTTCGCCGAATCGAGCATTTTTGCCGTGATCGCGCTGTTGATTGGCAGCCTCGGCGCCACCGTTGTAGCCGGGCATCAGATTGCGCTGAACGTCAGTTCGCTGGTGTTCATGATTCCCTACTCGTTGGGCATGGCGGTGACCGTGCGCGTCGGTCAGGCATTGGGTCGCGAAGAACCGCGTGAGGCGCGCTTTGCCGCTGGCGTCGGTATGGGCACCGCGCTGGCCTACGCCTGTCTGTCGGCGAGCATGATGCTGTTGCTGCGCGAGCCGATTGCGGCGATCTACACCGCTGACCCGACGGTGATTCACATTGCGGCGATGCTGATTGTGTACTCGGCGCTGTTCCAGTTTTCCGACGCGATTCAGGTGACCGCTGCCGGCGCACTGCGCGGTTATCAGGACACGCGGGTGACGATGATCCTGACCCTGTTCGCCTATTGGGGGATTGGTTTGCCGGTGGGTTACGCCCTCGGCCTGACCGACTGGCTCGGCGAGCCACGCGGCCCGAGCGGTTTGTGGCAGGGTTTGATCGTTGGCCTGAGCTGCGCGGCGTTGATGCTGTCGATTCGGTTGACGCGTAGCGCGCGCAAGCGTATTCGGATCAGTCGCTCGGCGGGCTAAACCCTGACGCAGGACAAAAAATGTGGGAGCCAGCCTGCTGGTGAATGCGGTGTGTCAGTCGCCATCAACAGTGACTGAGATACCGCTTTCGCGAGCAGGCTCGCTCCCACATTTGGTTTTGCGTTCGCCTGGGATTCAGGCGTGTTTCTTGCGGATCCAGTACAGATAAGTACCGGCCTCTTCGTGCTGGCTCACCAGTTCATGGTCGAGAAACACGCAGAATTTGGGGATATCGCGTTTGGTCGAGGGATCGGTGGCGATCACCTTGAGCAGGCCGCCGGGCGCCAGGTCACGGATGTGCTGATGCAGCATCATCACTGGTTCCGGGCAATTGAGGCCGGTGGCGTCGAGGGTGCCGTCAACCGGGGTATCGATCATTTCACTCATGATTCACTCCTGAAACTGGCCGGCATTGTCGCGCATTGCCGGGTATTCGGTCATCTGTGGCTTTACACCACACCCCCTGTGGGAGCGAGCCTGCTCGCGAAGGCGTCGTATCAGCCAACATCATTGCTGAATCGGAATGCGCTTTCGCGAGCAGGCTCGCTCCCACAAGGTTTTATGTTGTTTCAGCGGGATTTGGCTTTCTTGGTGTCGTGACGGCGCAGGTGGCAGGTCACTTCCTCACGATCGTGATACAGCTGTTTGCAGCCGATATCGACCTTGATCCCGCGCGCCTTGAAACCATCGGCAATGCGTTCGAGCAAACGCTTCACTTCGGCGTAACGCTGCTTCATCGGCAACTTCAGATTAACCACGGCCTCGCGGCAATGCCCCTCGCCGATCCACTCTTCGAGCATCGCCGCGTTGCGCGCCGGTTTCTCGACGATGTCGCAGACCATCCAGTCCACCGGTTGCTTGGGCTTGAAGGTAAAACCGTCGGCCATCAAATGCTGCACCAGACCAGTGTCCATCAGGCTTTCGGCCATCGGGCCATTGTCGATGGCGGTCACCAGCATGCCGCGATTGACCAGTTGCCAGGTCCAGCCACCCGGCGCGGCGCCGAGGTCGACGCCGGTCATGTCGCTGTGCAGGCGATCTTCCCACTGATCCCGCGGAATAAAGTGGTGCCATGCCTCTTCCAGCTTCAGCGTCGAGCGGCTTGGCGCTTCACGCGGGAACTTCAGGCGCGGAATGCCCATTGGCCACATCGCCGAGTTACCGGCATCGGCCATCCCCAGAAACACTTCACGACCGCTCTTGAAGGTCAGCAGCAGACGCGGCTTGCTGGCGTCCTCCACCAGTTTGCCGGCGCCGGTCAGGGCCTTGCGCAGCGGACCTTCGAACTTCTTGCAAAAGTTCGACAGCTCTTTGCCGTCATTGGTGTCGACGACTTCCAGCCACAGGCTGCCGCACACCGGAAAATCCGCCATGTGCGCAAGGATCACACTGATGCGATCGTTTTCCGGCAGATCGATGAAGACGCCGCGCGCCCATTGGCGTGGGAAGATCAACTCGGCAAAACGCTGGCCGCGCATCAGGCGCTCGGCGCCGTCTTCTTCGGTGCAGACGAATTCGGCGCACGCGGTGGCCGCTTTGGCCTTAGCGTAGCCAGCCACATTGAGTTGGGCGGCGAGGTCGGAAATCTCCGAACAGACTTCGCCTTCGAAGCCTGGCCGGCAATGCATGAATAGGGTGTTCATTCTTACTCCTGGGCAGAGGGCGGTGATTCGGCCCCTGCGCGATGTCCAGACCTTGCGTTGCAGCAAAGCCTGTCACGAAAACCGGCGCATGATAGCTGATGTCGGAACCTTGGACTTGCCCATAGAGTCCAGTTATTAGCCAGCTAATGAAAACAGGGCTACGTTGTTAGCTCTGCCCGTCCCCTCAATCCGTAGCCGTGCGGATTCAAAGGAGTGATTGTAATGCCGTCCCTCGATAGCCTGAAAACGCTCAAAACCCTGCAAATCGACGACAAGACCTACCACTATTTCAGTTTGCCGGATGCCGCCAAAAGCCTGGGCGACCTCGACAAGCTGCCGATGTCGCTGAAGGTCCTGCTGGAAAACCTGCTGCGCTGGGAAGATGAAAAAACTGTCACCGGCGCCGACCTCAAGGCCATTGCCGCGTGGCTCAAGGAGCGCCGCTCCGATCGCGAGATTCAATACCGCCCTGCCCGCGTCCTGATGCAGGATTTTACCGGCGTACCCGCCGTGGTTGATCTCGCCGCGATGCGTGCGGCGATGGCCAAGGCTGGCGGCGATCCACAGCGAATCAATCCGCTATCGCCGGTGGACCTGGTGATCGACCACTCGGTGATGGTCGACAAGTTCGCCACCGCCAGTGCGTTCGAGCAGAACGTCGACATCGAAATGCAGCGCAACGGTGAACGTTATGCGTTCCTGCGTTGGGGCCAGAGCGCTTTCGACAATTTCAGCGTGGTGCCGCCGGGCACCGGCATCTGCCACCAGGTCAACCTCGAATACCTCGGCCGCACCGTGTGGACCAAGGATGAGGAAGGCCGCACCTATGCGTTCCCCGACACCCTGGTCGGCACCGATTCGCACACCACGATGATCAACGGCCTCGGCGTACTCGGCTGGGGCGTCGGCGGCATAGAAGCCGAAGCGGCGATGCTCGGGCAACCGGTGTCGATGCTGATTCCGGAAGTGATCGGCTTCAAACTGACCGGCAAACTCAAGGAAGGCATCACCGCCACCGACCTGGTGCTGACCGTCACGCAGATGCTGCGCAAGAAAGGCGTAGTGGGCAAATTCGTTGAGTTCTACGGTGACGGCCTCGCTGATCTGCCGCTGGCCGACCGTGCGACCATCGCCAACATGGCCCCGGAATATGGCGCGACGTGCGGCTTCTTCCCGGTTGATGACGTGACTTTGGAATATCTGCGCCTGTCCGGGCGGCCGCCTGAGGTGGTGAAGCTGGTGGAGGCCTACACCAAAGCTCAGGGCCTGTGGCGTCTGCCCGGTCAGGAGCCAGTGTTCACCGACAGCCTGGCGCTGGACATGGGCAGCGTCGAAGCGAGTCTGGCCGGACCCAAACGACCGCAGGATCGCGTGTCGCTGCCGAATGTGCCGCAAGCTTTCAGCGACTTCATCGATCTGCAATTCAAACCCACCAGTAAAGAAGAGGGACGTCTGGAAAGTGAGGGCGGTGGCGGCGTCGCGGTGGGCAATGCCGATCTGGTTGGCGAAACCGAATACGAATACGAGGGCCACACCTACCGTCTGAAAAACGGCGCGGTGGTCATTGCCGCGATCACCTCTTGCACCAATACCTCCAACCCGAGCGTGATGATGGCTGCCGGGCTGCTGGCGAAAAAAGCCGTGGAGAAAGGGCTGACCCGCAAACCGTGGGTGAAGAGTTCGCTGGCGCCGGGCTCGAAAGTGGTCACCGACTACTACAAGGCTGCGGGGTTGACGCAATACCTCGATCAGCTCGGGTTTTCCCTGGTCGGCTACGGCTGCACCACCTGCATCGGCAACTCCGGACCGCTGCCGGAACCGATCGAGAAAGCCATCCAGAAAGCCGATCTCACCGTGGCATCCGTGCTCTCCGGTAACCGCAACTTCGAAGGCCGCGTGCACCCATTGGTGAAAACCAACTGGCTGGCCTCGCCACCCTTGGTGGTCGCCTACGCTTTGGCCGGCAGCGTGCGCAGCGACATCAGCAGCGAACCGCTGGGCGAAGATCAGCAAGGCAATCCGGTGTATCTGCGGGATATCTGGCCAAGCAGCAAAGAGATCGCCGATGCGGTGAATCAGGTCAGCACGGCAATGTTCCACAAGGAATACGCCGAGGTGTTCGCCGGTGATGAACAGTGGCAGGCCATCGAGGTGCCGCAAGCGGCGACTTACGTGTGGCAGGACGATTCGACCTACATCCAGCATCCGCCGTTCTTCGACGACATTTCCGGGCCGCTGCCGGAAATCAAAGATGTCAAAGGTGCACGGGTGCTGGCCCTGCTGGGTGATTCGGTGACCACCGATCACATCTCCCCTGCCGGCAACATCAAGGCCGACAGCCCGGCCGGGCGATATCTGCGCGAAAAAGGCGTGGAACCACGGGACTTCAACTCTTACGGCTCACGTCGCGGCAATCATGAAGTGATGATGCGCGGCACCTTCGCCAACATCCGTATTCGCAATGAAATGCTCGGCGGTGAAGAAGGTGGCAACACGATCTACATTCCCACCGGCGAGAAACTGGCGATCTACGACGCGGCGATGAAGTATCAGGCCTCGGGCACGCCACTGGTGGTAATTGCCGGGCAAGAATACGGCACCGGTTCCAGCCGTGACTGGGCGGCCAAAGGCACCAATCTGCTGGGCGTCAAAGCGGTGATCGCGGAAAGCTTCGAGCGGATTCACCGTTCCAACCTGGTGGGCATGGGTGTGCTGCCGCTGCAGTTCAAGCTTGATCAGAACCGCAAGAGCCTCAACCTCACCGGCAAGGAGACCTTTGAGATTCTGGGGCTGACCGGCGTCGAGCTGACTCCGCGAATGAATCTGCCGCTGGTGATCACCCGTGAAGACGGGCGCCAGGAAAAAATCGAGGTGCTGTGTCGGATCGATACGTTGAACGAGGTGGAGTACTTCAAGTCGGGCGGGATTTTGCATTACGTCCTGCGCCAACTGATCGCTTCGTAAGATCTGCGGATGCAGAAACACCGCCATTCGGCGGTGTTTCTGTTAGAGCAATGTACTTTTCTGTGGACGAAAAAAAACCCGCCGAAGCGGGTTTTTCCCAAGACCATTATCGACTCCCTGTCGGCAGCGATCCTTGCAAATGGTCGATCATCCGTGATCCTGAAACACTCCCTGTGTCTCAGTTGATGTGTGTAGATTACTCACTGGATCCAATCGGCAATAGTCGTAAAAGCTACCAGTGCGTGTAAGACATTCGCCATAGTGCCCCTTCCGAAAACCCCTAGCCGTGTCAGGCATCAAGCATGGAAGCCGCGATCTGCGCGACTTTCAGCTGCCCCGAGGCCTGTTCCAGCGCGTCATCCTCCAAAAACCAGGCTGCGGACAAACCGGCAAACGCCAGCACCCATTGCAACTGCCTGCGTCGATCAAGCCCGGCAGCCTCGACAATCACATCCAGCTGTCGGCGAAAACGCTGAGGATCGGTGGCCGTCGGCAAGTCCGGGTTACAAATCAGGTTGGCATAATCAAAACCGCGCTCGCCCCTGACCCGTTTCGGATCGATGGCCAGCCAGCCACGCGATTGGAAATCCAGCACATTGTCGTGGTGCATGTCGCCGTGCAGCACCACCACGTCCTGTGGATCGGCGAGCAGGGCTTCGGCGGTTTGCAGGCTCAGGCTGTAGAGACCGTCATGTTGGGCAGCAGCGACCCGCAGCGAAGCAAACCATGGCCGCAACTCCACCAGCGGCGGCGGTAGTATTACGCGCGGTGCATGCAATCGTGCCAGCGCCGAACAGAGAATCCGGCTCGCCTCGTCGTCATCGCCATTCACAGCCATGTGCATCAGTGAGCGGCTGCCGATGGCGCGTTCCATCAGCAGGCCATCCTCGTGATGGGCCAACACTCGCGCAGCGCCTTCACCGTCCCACCAGGTCATCAGCTGATTGCCGTACTTCTCGTCGACATCCAGCGCAATCTTGAGCATCGCCGGCGTGTCGTTGAGGCGTACCGGCAACAAACGGCTGCCGGGTGTGATGATCGGTGCACCGTCCGGCACTAGTGCCCAGCGCTCGAGCCAAGGTTCGAAAATATCAGCCACCGTCACGCTCGCGGGCCTTGGCGCTCTCGGCAAGAAACTGTTCGAGCCGGCTCAACTGCTCCTCCCAGCCACGACTGTCCATGAAATAGGCCTCTTTCTGGCGAACGTCGGGAATATGCGCGAAACCTGACTCGGAAACCTTGAGCAGTGTGCCGTCCTCGTAATCCTGTAGCTCGAACTTGACCAGCGTGGTCGGCTCTTGGGAATAGTCAATCTTCGGATTGACCGCATACGGATGCCAGCGGAACGAAAACAGTTGCTGCGGCTCGACCCGCTCGATCAACACGTTCCACAACACATGTTCATAACCCGGATACGTGACCTGCCCCTGCGTCCATTCACCGGCAATAAACCGCCTGCCCTCCAGCGCCACACCAAACCACTGGCCAAACGCCTCGGCATCGACCAATGCACGCCAGACATGCGAACGCGTCGCCTTGAGCGTGATTTTGCGTTCGAAACTATTGGGTACTGGTTTCATACGTCACCTCCTGTTCTGAACACTAGGCCTGTATGACCACATGTCCAATGTGAAGTTGTATCAGGGCGGTGCAGTCATTCATCCGCAAGGACACATCAAGCTGCACTTTTTGACCGGTGCTGTGATGGATCCAGGCACCCTAAGCCCAACGAAACTGTTACCTTTTCCAGCGAATTTGAATCAACAAGGACGAATCATGCCGCCATCACTCGCCGAACGTTACCGCGGTGCCCTGCTCGGTCTGGCATGCGGCGACGCTGTCGGTACTACGGTTGAGTTCAAACCACGGGGATCATTCCAACCGTTGACCGATATGGTCGGCGGTGGCCCGTTCCACCTCAAGCCAGGGCAGTGGACCGATGACACCTCGATGGCCCTGTGTCTGGCCGAAAGCCTGCTGAACAAGAATGGATTCAATGCTGCCGATCAGATGGGCCGCTACCTCAACTGGTGGCAATGGGGCTATCTCAGCTCGACCGGTGAGTGTTTCGATATCGGCATGACCGTCAGCCAAGCGCTCGCGCAATATCAGCAAACCGCGGACCCCTTCGCTGGCTCGACCGACCCTTACAGCGCCGGTAACGGTTCACTGATGCGCCTGGCGCCGGTGGTGCTGTTCTACTTTCCCGACGCGCGGAAAATCCAGAGCTTTGCCGCCGACAGTTCGCGAACCACCCACGCAGCACCAGAAGCCATCGAATGTTGCCAATTATTGGCCGGGTTGATTGCCAGAGCGCTTGAAGGCGCGAGCAAAGCAGAACTGCGTCAGTTGCCTTTCGCCAGCTTCTCGCAACCCAAGGTCGCCGCCATTGCGCGCGGCGATTACCTCGTTATGCCCGAGACGGACATCAAAGGTAATGGCTACAGCGTGCAGTCACTGGAAGCGGCGTTGTGGTGCTTTCACCAGACGGACAGCTTCGAAACGGCCATTTTGCGAGCGGCCAATCTGGGTGATGACGCCGACACCACTGCCGCGATCACCGGCCAGTTGGCCGGCGCCTATTACGGCGTGCGAGGCATTCCTGCGCATTGGCTGGAAAAGCTGCACGACGGTGAAGAGATTGCGGCGACCGCCGACCGTTTGCTCGACGCCTCGCGACTGCGCCTGCCTGAATAAGCACGAAGCAGACGCTACACTGCTCGGCACTTATCTTCGATACAGCGAGAATTGACCATGTCCCCACGTCTGCTTCTGGCCCTCACGCCCTTCCTGTTCACCCCCATCGCCCACTCTGCCGTCGACTGCGCCAATGCCAGCGATCAGGCGACGATGAATCAGTGCGCCGGGCAGGACTTCAAAGCAGCGGACAAGGAGTTGAACGCGGTGTATCAGCAGATCACCGGGCGTTTGAAGGACAACCCGGATGGCAAGAAGCTGTTGGTCAGTGCGCAACGGGCGTGGCTGGGATTTCGGGACGCCGAGTGCAAGTTCTCATCGTCCGGGGTAACGGGCGGGAGCGTTTATCCGTGGGTTTACAGCAGTTGCCTGACCGGGGTGACCAAAGTGCGGGTCGAGGCGCTGAAACAGTATTTGAAGTGTGAAGAAGGTGACATGAGCTGCCCGGTGCCTAGGGCCTGATTTTTTCGGCGGTGTTGAGGGATCTTTCGCGAGCAGGCTCGCTCCCACATTGGAACGCATTTCAAATGTGGGTCAACGCCCGTTCAACGCGTTGCGCGTGATCATGTTTTGCTCAGGCCGATACGACTCGGCCCTGTGCGCACTCGCACACACGACAGGAGCACCGCTGCGTAGACTCTCCTCAAGCACCTGTCGTAGCCGCAACAAGCCCTCTCGTTGTAGCGCCAGGTTGGCCTCGATCTGGCGTATCTCATCCATACGGATATCGATTTGCTCGATGGTCAACGATTTCGAACAACTCCCGTCCTCCAGGAACAGACCGCGAATGGTGTCGAGGGAAAAACCGAGCCGCTGCGCGTCGCGCACCAATATCAATCGTGCAACAGCCGCCTCGGTGTAGTGACGATATCCATTGGCGTCACGGGTAGAAGGCTCCAGTAACCCTTGCTCCTCGTAATAGCGAATGGCCGAAGCGGCAACACCGGTGCGCTTGGAAACTTCTCCAATTTTCATAAAAACTGCTTGACCTTCAAGTTGGCTTTAATCGTTAGCATAAGCCCAGGTTCAGCACGACAGCCAGTCGTTATTGACCCACCTGAACATCTTTCACCTTTATGGAATTTGATGATGAGCACACTGACAGACCTGCTGAAATGGCGCTACGCAACGAAAAAGTACGACCCTTCCCGGACGGTGTCCGATGAAAAAATCGAGCGCATTCTGGAAGCGGTACGGTTAACGCCGACATCAAGTGGACTGCAACCTTTTGAATTGCTCGTAGTGACCAATCCAGAGGTTCGCGAAAAGATCAAAGCCGTTAGCTGGAATCAGCAGCAGGTTACCGACTGCTCTCATTTGCTGGTGTTTGCCGCCTGGGATGACATCACTGCGGAGCGGGTCAACATGATGTTTGACCTGACTAACGAAGTTCGCGGAACCGTTAACGAAGGATGGGAAAATTACCGTCAGATGCTCTTGGGCATTGTCGCTGGACGTGGCAAGGAGGCTAATTATCAGGCGGCTGCACGGCAGGCTTATATTGGTTTGGGCTCGGCTTTGATCGCCGCGGCGTTTGAAGAAGTCGATGCCACACCGATGGAAGGTTTCGACCCGGCAGCCATCGATGAAATCCTCGGACTCGCGGCCCGCAACCTGCGTAGCGTGGTGATTCTGCCGCTGGGGCATCGAGCCACAGAGGGAGACTGGCTGGTCAACCTGAAAAAGGTTCGCCGTTCGCGGGAAAACTTCATTACCGAGATCAAGTAACCCCGGTAAGAGCGGGCGACTCAAACATGCCTTGGCGTGTGTCCCGCTCTAATCGATCCCAGACCCGTCATCGATACCAGCGGCCACCGAGTGGATCGCGTCCCTCCTGCGCTCTCGACTTGTTTCGAACTCGAGAGCCTATCGACATTGAAATCCCCGCAAAACAATTGAACTGAGGTTCAGTCTTTCGCCCCTGAATCCGATGCCGACGGTGTTCTTCACAAAACAAGAACAATTTATTATTGCCATTCGATAATTTAACATCGAGAATTAGTCATTCCCAATGACACCGCAAGGATTTTTCATGAGTACTCGTAACAACGGATTGGCACTGCAGCGCATGCATTGGGTCGGACTACTGGCAGCGATTCTTGTCTGGGTTTTGGGGGTGACCGAGGTCGGTGGCAACGCTTCGATCTGGTTCTTCAAAACGGATGAAATGCTCGCGGCGCTGCTCTACGCTTTCGCCGAAAACTCGCCGCAATTGCTTGACCCGTTTGTCGAAGGTGCGCTGCTTGCCCCTGACACATGGCTCTCGCCACTGGTCACTGCGCTGCTCGTCGTTCTGGATTTCCTGCCCGTCCTGCTTTCAACCTACGTGCTCTGGCTGACAGGGCTGTTTTTCCTGCGCTTGTCCCGCGGCGAAACCTGGACCGAGCGCAACATCAAGGTGCTATGGCGAGTGGGAATTCTGTGCATCATTTCTCCGGCCGCCTACCCGCTGGTAGAGACCTTGCAAGGTTTGGCCCTGTCTATTGATCTGCCGCCAGGGGATCGTATTTTTCAGTTCTCGGTCGGCCTGTCTTCCACTTCTGCCTACGAGATTGTCAAAGGCGTATTGCTCTGTTTGTTTTCAATTATCATGCGCGATGCAAAAGTACTCAGCGATGAGCAAAGCCAATACATATAGAACAATACAATGACCATTATCGTCCGCCTTGACGTTGTCATGGCCACGCAAAAAATTCGCTCGAAAGAGTTGGCCAGCCTGCTGGGCATTACCGAGGCCAACCTGTCATTACTGAAAAATGGCAAGGTCAAGGGCGTAAAAATGGCCACCCTGGACAAGCTCTGCGCAGCACTCGATTGCCAGCCAGGCGATTTGCTGGAATTCCAGAAGGACTGAGCCTTGCGCATCCGCGCGCATTAATTGTCGCCAGTCCACAGCGTTTAACTCTTATTCAATCCTTAGTTTATAAGGCGGCTTTGTCATGACCCGGTTTTTATTCTGCGCGCTGTTTTTCCTGACAGCGTTGATCAGCGGCTGCGCCACGCAAATGGACGTAGCGCTAAATGCCACACCTGATCCGGATTATCATTTTGATCGAAAGGCGACTGTACTGGTGACGTCTGTAGGCGGCAGTGACGAAAACGCGCTGAATGCCCGTTACTATCTTCGCGACATGGTTAATGCGCTGAAAGACAGGGGCTTCCAAGAGGTTTATACCGACGCCAGTCTGCCGAAGAACCACGCGCCAATAAAAATGACCGTCAGCCTCGATGTCGGCAGCCGACAGGTGACTTACCGTTATACCGCCACCGAGTATGGGCAAGTGCCGACCAGTACCTCTACCGTGTGCAAGACCAGCAAGAAAAAAGACGATCGGCTGACGTGTACGAGTAAACCGAACACGAGTTACGGCCCGGTAGGTACTTCGGAGCGAACCGGCTACACCACCCTCAGCACCTTCGTTGCCACTGCCCGCGATGAAGTCAGTAAGCGCCCGGTCTACCTGCTCCGCGCTTCGTCCTATAACGAAGACTGCCAATCCTCCAAGGTTGAAGACTTTCTAGTTGAGCAAGGCTTACAGAACCTGAACTTCGAGGACCGTGTGCAACGCAACTACACCGTCACGATGCCCGAGGGTTACCGCTGCAAATAGGCACGCGAGTGCAGCCCACAGCCTCGGCTCAACCAGCAGAGCCGAGGCTGCGAACCGTTAGACGTGCGGGTCTCCAGGCGCCTTGGTCGGCGCCGCGTATTGCGGCTTGAGATGGCCGTCCTGATCAAGTAACCAGGCGTCCATGATCTGCCGCACCACAGGGCCGGCAACACGACCACCGGCCTCACCGTTCTCGATCATCACCGAAATCGCAATCTTCGGATGCTCGGCCGGCGCGAAGCCAACGAACAGGGCGTTATCGCGGTGGCGCTCGAGGGTTTTCTCGCGGTTGTAGCGTTCGCCTTGCTTGATCGCCACCACTTGCGCCGTACCACTTTTGCCAGCGATACGGTATTGCGCACCGGCCGCGGCCGCACGAGCGATGCCTCGGGCATCGTGCATCACCATCTGCATGCCGTGGTTGACCTGCTCCCAGTCACGCGGATCCTTGAGCAGAATGTTCGGCATAGGATGCTCATCGACCGGCGCGACGCCGTCGACGGTCTTGGCCAGGTGCGGCCGGTTCCATACACCTTTGTTGGCAATCAATGCCGTGGCCTGAGCCAGTTGTAGCGGCGTGACCTGCATGTAGCCTTGGCCGATACCAAGGATGACCGTTTCGCCCGGGAACCAGGCTTGACGACGGGTCGCGCGTTTCCACGCTTGCGATGGCATCAGGCCGGGCGACTCTTCAAACATGTCCAGCGAGACCTTCTCGCCGAGGCCGAACATCGCCATGTAATCGTGCAGACGATCGATACCGAGTTTGTGCGCCAGGTCGTAGAAGTAGGTGTCGTTGGAACGCATGATCGCCGCGTCCATGTCCACCCAGCCGTCGCCGCTGTGGTTCCAGTTGCGGTACTTGTGATCGAAGTCCGGGAGCTGGTAATAACCAGGGTCGAAGACGCGGGTTTGCGGCGTCACCACACCGGCATCGAGGCCGGCGATGGCCACTTCTGGCTTGATTGTCGACCCCGGTGCGTAGAGACCGCGCAGTACACGGTTGAACAGCGGCCGGTCGATCGAATCTCGCAGTGCCGAATATTCCTTGGAGCTGATACCGGTGACGAAGAGATTTGGATCGAAGCTGGGATTGCTGACCATGGCCAACACTTCACCAGTCGACGGATCGAGCGCTACCACTGAACCACGACGATCGCCAAGCGCGGCTTCGGCAGCTTCCTGCAGCTTGATGTCGAGGCTCAGGACGATGTTCTGGCCGGGGACCGGGTCGGTGTGTTTCAAAACACGGAGTACTCGACCTTGAGCGTTGGTTTCCACTTCTTCGTAACCGACGTGGCCGTGTAACTGTGCTTCGTAGAAACGCTCGATACCGGTTTTGCCAATGGATTGGGTACCGCGATATTCGACCGAGTCGAGGGTCTTGGATTCTTTTTCGTTGATCCGGCCGACGTAACCGATCGAGTGGGCGAAGTGCGCGCCAAGTGGGTAATGGCGGACGAACTGCGGCTCGACATCCAGGCCCGGAAGGCGGAACTCGTTCACGGCCAATACGGCAATTTGCTCTTCTGTCAGCTCATAGAACAGCGTCACCGGCGTAAACGGATGGCGGGACTGCTTCATGGCTTTATCGAAGACGGTGCGATCTTCTGCGGGCAGGTGCAGGAGATTGATGACTTCGTCCAGTTCCTGATTGACGTCGGTCGCGCGTTCGCGGGTGATGGTCAGGTTGAAACTGGGGCGGTTATCGGCGAGCAACACGCCATTGCGGTCGTAGATCAAACCGCGTGTCGGCGGGATCGGCAAGACGTGGACGCGATTGTTTTCGGAGATGGTCGAGTGGTAGTCGAATTCCACCACTTGCAGGATGTACAGGCGCACAACCAAGGCGCAGCTGACGGCGAAGACGAACATGGCGCAGGCGATCAACCGTTTGTTGACCAGGCGCGTCTCTTTTTCGTGATCCTTGATCGGGATGGGTTCAGGCATTTCTACAGCAACTCTTTGACATAAATGAGTGCCGATCCGTGGGCATGACATCAGTCCGTTAAAAAACGAGCTGCACCATACCAAAAACTGCCCGGTCATTTCAGAAGGATTTCCCCCAATGGCCGTTTCTTGCGACGGCTGGGACAGCGTTGTCTCGCGAAAACTTTCCTGCGGGCAAAACAAAACCCCAACTGCTTTCGCAGTTGGGGTTTCGGAATTTAATC
>NZ_JSFK01000053.1 GCF_000783395.1 Pseudomonas chlororaphis
ATGCTTAAGTGAACAGCATTAGGCTTGATGTCGGGGCTTTTTCATGGCTGAACGTTTTCCCCGTTTGTGTCTCCAATCTCACATAGGCCCATGTCTGGGCGGACTGTCCCGCTTCGGGAACTGTGAGGTTCATATGCGCTTGTCATTATCTGCACTGTTTTTCGGTTTGCTGGTAGCACAAGGGGCGATGGCCGCCGGTGATGGAACCGCCGCTGTGGGCGGCGGCTTGGGCGGCGCGCTCGGCAATGTGGTCGGTGGACAACTCGGTGGCAGTACTGGCGCTGCGGTAGGTGCGGGTGTTGGTGGCGCGGCCGGCAGTGCCGTCGGCGCGAATAAGCGTAATCGCACCGAAGCTGCCATTGGCGGTGGTCTCGGCGCGGCGGGCGGCTCGGTCGTCGGCAACAGCCTCGGCGGCTCTACGGGCTCGACCATTGGTGCAGGGTTGGGCGGCGCGGCGGGTGGTGCGGTCGGCAATAATCTCGGTGACGATGGTGGCTCTCATTCGGGCGGCGGTCACAAGCACAAGAACAAACATAAAAACCGCCATCATTGATGGATGGTTTCACCAAAACCCGGCGTTTTGCCGGGTTTTTTGTATTTGATCGTCGGACTTCGGAACGATTGGCTGTAAGGCTTTTCGAACGTCATATACGCCACGAGATGATGAGGTTTGCCATGACTCCCGAGACTGAAGGCAAGGAAGAGAAAGGTTCGAGTGGATTGCCGTTTATCAATGATCCGGGGAATGAGGACCCGGGGTCGTTGATGGATGATGCGACGGTGCCGCTGAATGATTCGGATGAGGCGGATATGGAGTATGAAGAGGATGAGGATGAGGATGAGCAGTGATCGGATGTTCGTGAAGATCTGAGAGTCTGAATTTGATTTTTAGGGCCTGAGTTCAACAGGCCCTACAGAGGTGTTGGTGACTCAAAAGTCTGCTCGTCAGTCATTGGAAGTTGGTTAAGCGAATCTAGGTAGAGGCGATTTTTTTCGTGCTAAAAATGTGAAATCTCTGAATCTCAAGTTTAGAGTTTTTTAGCCTGTCTAGATTTATGCTGAACTAGTGGATGTTGAACTGGCTTGGTGTCTGCATAAGGTTATATGATACATCAAGGCAGCAGAATACTCGTCGCTCAATGATGTTCAGAAAGGTAACTCTGTTAAATATACGCTAGGTTCTCGCAGTCTTAATGATGATGTGGTAAACGTTACTTTCGAAGTGCTTGATACAGCTGAAATAAGATACCTGTCTCCAATTGGTTGTATTGATAGACTTAAGTTTTTTTGAGTTGGAATGTTGGATGTCGTCAACTCTCTAGTTTCACCGCATGTTATTCCGATTCGGCAAGCATTGTATCCTATGGATTCCCATTTTTTCGGAGGAGTGTCGGGCATTTCTCTAATATCAAATGCCAAGGTCAATGTTGAAAGGTTGTTATCCATATTTAAAGCGAATAGCTTGATCTCCCCAATGGGTATATTTCTGCTGAATACCATATTGAAGAGTTTGCTTCCTTCTATTTCATTCCAGTATTTCATGGTCATTCCTTGAATGGATAGTGATCGCTCGTATTTTTTACTTTGCCATTGCGTGTGTCATGCGCGGGTCGTATGTTTATGTGAGGACCTTGATCTCCTTGATTATTTATATCTCCATATTTATGTCCCGCTGAGTGGTCTTGGAGTGTCAATATAAAACCATCCTCTAGGGTGAATCTATATTCTCTGGTTATAATCGGCTTTCCACTGCTGTCTAAAATGTTATTTCCTTTCCTATCCGTCATGTTGACATAGGTGAATTGCTTCTGCCTGCCACTTACCTCATCAGTTTGAATGTCAGGCTGTTGCCCTTTCGGTATTCCTGCATCAACTTTTGCCTGCCTGAATGCACCGCGCCTGGAAACCTGTGGAAGCTCAACTTCATCAGGCTTTGGACAATTGATCGATTTTCGACCTTTGGGTGGACAATTGGAACTCAACCCCAACGGATCCACCCACCCCGTCGGATTCGGCACGTACTGGTACTGATTCAAGCCACCGGCCAGCTTGATCGGATCCGGTGTCAGATACCGCCCCAGTCTCGGGTCGTAGTACCGATGGCGGTTGTAATGCAGCCCGCTTTCCGCGTCGAAGTATTGCCCCTGAAAGCGCAGCGGCTGGTTCAGGTAGTCGTCGCCGGCCAGGGTCAGTGCGGCGACTTTGCCGTAGGCGTCGTATTGCGCGGACCAGACGATGTCGCCGCTGTAGTCGGTGAGTTCCTGCGGGGTGCCGAGGTGGTCGAGTTGGTAATAGAACGGGCAGGCCTTTTTCGGGCCTTTGCCGTCGAGCAAGGCGAGCGGGCGGAAGGTGCCGGGTTCGTAGACGTAGCTGCGGTATTCGTTTTCGCTGCTTTCGGCGACGAGGTGGTCGCCCTGCCAGAAGAACTCGGTGGTCTCGCCGTTGACGGTTTTGCTGATGCGTCGGCCGAAAGCGTCGTACTTGTAAGACGCGGTCTGGCCGTCGGGGCGGGTCAGGCCGATCAGGCGGTGTTGGCTGTCGTAGCGGTATTCGGTGACGAGAGTCTGCGCGCGGCCGCGACGTTCGCGGATCAGGTTGCCGAAGGCGTCGTAGTCGTAATGACGATCGCCCTGCATCAGCAAGCGGTTGCCTTTGATCTGACTCGGGCCGGGGCGGTCCTGCATCAGCAGGTTGCCGGCCGGGTCGTGGGCGAAGCTTTCCGGCAGTTCGTCGCGTGAGTGGCGTACGCGGATCAGCCGGTCGAGGGCGTCGTAGCCGTAGGTGCGCTGGCCGTGGCGGCTGTCGGCGATGTGCGCGAGATTGCCGTTGGCGTTGTAGGCATAATCGCGGCGGTACAACGCATCACGCTGATGGCCTACGGCGTGGGCGAGCAATCGTCCTTGATCGTCGTAGGAGTATTCGCTGAGCAGCAGGCCCTGCTGACGTTGTTGTTCGCGCCCGGCCTGGTAGACGTGACGAGTCAGCGGCGCGCCATTGAGGTCGATGCCGGTCAGCGCGCCGCCCTTGGCGTGGCGGTAGTCGAGCACGCTGTTGTCCGGCAGACGCAGGCGCTTGAGCTGGCCGCAGGCGTCGTAGCGGTAGCGCAGGGTGCCCCAGCCCTGATGCTCGGTGATCAGCCGGTCCTGGCGGTCGTACTCGAAGGCCAGCGGGTGTTGTTGGCCGTCGTCGACCCCGATCAGACGGCCGAGGCGGTCGTATTGGTAGGAGACCTTGATCCCGTCGGGCAGGGTTTTGACCAGAAGACGCCCGGCGGCATCGCGTTTATACCCAGTAACCAGCTGCGAGCCGTCATCACCAAACTCGGTCTTTTCCAGCAGATGCCCATTGAGGTCGTAGGCGTACGCGGTACGGCGGCCATCAAAACCGCTTTCCTGACGAATCAGCCCGGTGGACGTGTAGTCCAGCCGGTATTTTTCCCCGGACTCGTTTTCGATCTCGGTGAGCAGCAGTTGCGCATGGTCGTAGCGATACTGAACTCGTGTGCCGTCGGGGTTGATCCGCCGCGAGACCAGGTGCAGGTCATCGTCGTATTCGTAGCGGGTGATGCGCCCGAGCTCATCGCGCTCGGCAGTGACCTGGCCGTAGGCGCCGTAGCTGTAGGCGCGGGTGCTGCCGGTAGGAAATGTCGTCTGAATCAGTCGGCCAACGGCGTCCCAGTGCTGCCGGGTGACCGCACCGTGTTCGTCCGCAGTCGTGGTTCGCCGCCCCAGCGCGTCGTAGGAAAAACGCCGCACGCCGCCGTCGGGCAGGGTTTCCTCGGTCAACTGGCCGAGGCTGTTCCAGACCAGTCGATGGCGGCTACTGTCCGGATAACGGATCGACAGCAACTGGCCACGGGTGTCGTAGTAGTAATGCGTAACCTGGCCGTCGGGATCGACTGCTTCGGTGACGTCACCCTCGGCATTGCGCCGGTAGATCCATACCGCGTCACCGCGAGAGCGTTTATGCAGGAAACCGTTGCGATACTCGTAGGACGTTGGCGCGTCATTCGGTGGAATCAGCGCCACTAGCCGTCCGACCTCGTCGTAGCGGTATTCGGTGACGGCGCCCAAGGCATCCTGCTCGGCGATCAACCGCCCCGAGGAGTCATACGCCTTGAGCTGTTCACCACCGTCGGCCTCGACCTTGCGCACCAGCCGCGCACGCTCGTCGTGGACGTAAACCTCTTCGGTACCATCGACGTAATGCACCGCCACACTGCCGTCGTCGTTCCAGACGTAGCGCGTGTCCATCTGCGAGAACGATGCCCAGTGCCTGACACACCGAGCGGCTTTCCCCGACCGTTCCCACTCCCAAAAGAAACTCGCCCCACCGGCCAGTTGCCGCTGCAAGA
>NZ_JSFK01000054.1 GCF_000783395.1 Pseudomonas chlororaphis
CAGCCTTATAATGCCCGCCTTTGCACAAACAGCAGGCTGTCCCACCTTGGCAAACATAGATAACCCGGTCGCCGAAATGGCCCCCGACGGCTTTTACCGCGTCGCGCTGGGCGTTGAGTACAAAGGCTCGCGCTACAGCGGCTGGCAGCGTCAGTTGACCGGTGTGGCGACGGTGCAGGAAGAACTCGAAAAAGCCTTGTCGAAAGTCGCCAACTCGCCGGTTTCGCTGCAGTGCGCCGGGCGCACCGACGCCGGTGTGCATGCCTGCGGACAAGTGGTGCATTTCGATACGACGGTCGATCGTTCGCTGAAAGCCTGGGTCATGGGCGCCAACATCAATCTACCCCATGACATCAGCGTCAGTTGGGCGCGGGTGATGCCGGCGCATTTTCATGCGCGCTTCAAAGCCATCGCCCGGCGCTATCGCTACGTGATCTACAACGATCAGATCCGCCCCGCGCATCTCAATGAGGAAATCACCTGGAATCACCGCCCGCTGGATGTCGAGCGCATGGCCGAGGCCGCGCAGTACCTGATCGGCACTCACGATTTCAGTGCCTTCCGCGCCGGCCAGTGCCAGGCCAAGTCGCCGATCAAAAAGATGCATCACCTGCGCGTGACCCGTCACGGCAAGATGATCGTGCTCGACATCCGCGCCAATGCGTTCCTGCATCACATGGTGCGCAATATCGCTGGTGTGCTGATGACCATTGGTGCTGGCGAGCGTCCGGTGGAGTGGATGAAGGAAGTGCTGGAAAGTCGCGAGCGTCGTTCTGGCGGCGTCACGGCGCATCCGTACGGCTTGTATCTGGTGCAGGTCGAGTACCACGACGAATTCCCGTTGCCCGAGCGTTTTATCGGGCCACATTTCCTTACGGGATTCTCCGAACTTGACGGCTGACGCCCTCGAACGCTTTTGTTACCATCCGGGACTTTCCCGGTTTTTGCCTCGGAGTTTTTCTCGATATGTCAGCCGTTCGCAGCAAGATCTGCGGGATTACCCGCATAGAAGATGCGCTGGCCGCCGTTGAGGCCGGGGCGGATGCGATCGGGTTTGTGTTCTATGCCAAGAGTCCGCGAGCAGTAACCACGCAACAGGCGCGGGCGATCATCCAGGCGTTGCCGCCGTTTGTGACCACCGTGGGCCTGTTCGTCAACGCCAGTCGCTGCGAGTTGGGGGAAATCCTCGATGCCGTGCCGCTGGATCTGTTGCAGTTCCATGGCGATGAAGTCGCTGAAGACTGCGAAGGCTGGCATCGTCCGTACATCAAAGCGTTGCGGGTCAAAGCCGGTGATGATATTGGGGCGGCGGTTGATGCCTATCCGAGCGCCAGTGGCGTGCTGCTCGACACCTACGTCGAGGGTGTGCCCGGCGGAACCGGTGAAGCCTTCGACTGGTCATTGATTCCGCAAGGTTTGAGCAAGCCTTTGATTCTCGCGGGTGGTTTGACCCCAGAGAACGTCGCAGGCGCCGTGGCTCGGGTAAAACCCTACGCGGTAGACGTCAGCGGTGGGGTAGAGGCGAGCAAGGGCATCAAGGATCACGCAAAGGTTCGCGCGTTCATTGACGCAGTACGCAAAGCACCATATTGATGTGACGGCTGGCAGTCTGCCGCCGTCCATCAATGCACTTGCACAAAGCAGGCGCGGCTGAGGGTTTCTGGATCGCACGCAGGTCATGTTTCGCGCTGACCGTGGCTGTCCACCAATCATCGCCACACACATGAATTTAGCTGAAGGGCATACGCGGGGCTGCGAACCAGAGCGTTCGGGCCGCCGGTACTGGAGAAAGAAAGCATGAGCAACTGGTTAGTAGACAAACTGATCCCTTCGATCATGCGTTCCGAGGTCAAGAAGAGCTCGGTGCCTGAAGGTCTGTGGCACAAATGCCCGTCTTGCGAGGCGGTGTTGTATCGTCCGGAGCTGGAAAAGACCCTGGACGTTTGCCCCAAGTGCAACCACCACATGCGCATCGGCGCACGTGCGCGTATCGACATCTTCCTCGATGCTGAAGGTCGCAACGAACTGGGCGCCGATCTGGAGCCGGTTGACCGTTTGAAATTCCGCGACGGCAAGAAGTACAAGGATCGCCTGACCGCTGCACAGAAGCAGACTGGCGAGAAAGACGCGCTGATCTCCGTCAGCGGCACTTTGCTGGGCATGCCGGTGGTGGTTTCGGCATTCGAATTCAGCTTCATGGGCGGTTCGATGGGCGCCATCGTCGGTGAGCGCTTCGTGCGCGCTGCCAACTACGCGCTGGAAAATCGCTGCCCGATGATCTGCTTCGCCGCCTCCGGTGGTGCGCGCATGCAGGAAGCGCTGATCTCGCTGATGCAGATGGCCAAGACTTCGGCTGTGCTGGCGCGTCTGCGTGAAGAAGGCATTCCGTTCATCTCCGTGCTGACCGATCCGGTCTACGGTGGTGTTTCGGCGAGTCTGGCGATGCTCGGCGACGTCATCGTCGGTGAGCCGAAAGCCCTGATCGGCTTCGCCGGTCCGCGTGTTATCGAGCAAACCGTGCGTGAAAAACTGCCGGAAGGCTTCCAGCGCAGTGAATTCCTGCTGGAGCACGGCGCGATCGACATGATCATCCACCGTCAGGAACTGCGCCCGCGTCTGGGTAACCTGCTGGCACAAATGACTGGCAAGCCGACGCCGAAGTTCGTCGCCGCGCCAATCGAGCCGATCGTGGTTCCACCGGTCCCTGCTGGCCTATGACCGAGCGCACCCTTGGCGAATGGCTCGCCTACCTTGAGCAGTTGCATCCGTCGGCCATCGACATGGGCCTGGAGCGTTCACAACAGGTAGCGTCCCGTATGGGGCTGGGCCAGCCGGCGCCTCGGGTGATTACGGTCACCGGCACCAACGGCAAGGGTTCGACCTGCGCTTTCGTGGCTTCATTGCTGCGTGCGCAGGGTCTGAGCGTTGGTGTCTACAATTCTCCGCACCTGCTGCGTTACAACGAGCGGGTGCAACTCAATGGCGTCGAAGCCACTGACGCGCAGCTGTGTGAAGCCTTCGCTGCGGTCGAGGCCGGGCGCGGCGACACTTCCCTGACTTACTTCGAAATGGGCACCCTCGCGGCGTTCTGGCTGTTTCAACAGGCCAGGCTCGATGCGGTGGTGCTGGAGGTCGGGCTGGGCGGGCGTCTGGACACGGTCAATGTGGTCGATGCCGATATCGCGCTGGTCACCAGCATCGGTGTCGATCATGCCGATTATCTCGGTGATACCCGCGAATCCGTGGCCTTCGAAAAGGCCGGAATTTTCCGCCAGGGCAAGCCTGCCTTGTGCGGCGATCTGAATCCTCCGCAACCGCTGCTCGACAAGGCGCGAGAACTGGCCTGCCCATTCTTCCTGCGTGGGCGCGATTTCGACCTCGGCATTACCGATCTGCACTGGCAATGGCGCGGTACTGATGCGCAGGGTCAGGTGGTTGAGCTGCGTGATTTGCCGCTGCTCGATCTGCCAATGGAAAACGCCGCGCTGGCGTTGCAGGCGTATCTGCTGCTCGGTTTGCCGTGGAATGCGCAGCAAATCGTCGCGGCGTTGCAGGCCACTCGCGTGGTCGGGCGGCTGGATCGGCGCTCATTCGAGTGGAACGGCAAGCGTCTGAATCTGTTGCTGGATGTTGGTCACAATCCGCATGCCGCCGAGTATCTGGCCCGTCGTCTGGCCTCGCGGCCACCGGTCGGCAAGCGACTGGCGGTATTTGGTTTGCTGGCGGACAAGGATCTGGATGGTGTTGTCAGCGAATTGAATGCTAGTGTCGAGCATTGGGCCGTTGCGCCGCTGGATTCGCCGCGCGCACGTCCAGTGGCTGAATTAAACGCTGCATTGCAGAACCTTGGCGCTGCGGTCACGTCTTACGACAGTGTCGCCGCCGCCCTGGAAGGGCAGTGCGCAATGGCTACAAGCGACGACGAGATTCTGTTGTTCGGATCATTTTATTGTGTCGCCGAGGCCCTTGAATGGTTGGCCCGGCGCTCCACGGAGGAAGCGGCAAATGGCTTTGCTGGATAAAGCGTACAAGCAGCGCATGGTTGGCGCGTTGGTGCTGGTAGCGCTGGCGGTGATCTTCCTGCCGATGCTGTTTTCCCGTCAGGATGAGCAGCGTCAGGTCACCGTTGAGGCGCCTGCTGCCCCGCAAGCGCCTGCCGTGCCGCAGGTGCAGATGGAGACAGTGGCCGTTCCCGAGCCGCAAGCCTTGCCACAAGAGCCGGTGCCAACCGATGACGAGGTCGCAGAAGACACGGCGCCTGCTGCGCCCGTCGCGTCGGCTCCGACGGCTCCCATTATGATCACCAAGCCCGTTGCGCCGCCGGCGGTGGCCAAGCCGATTCCTGCGCCCGCCCAGCCGATTACCTCTGCATCGAGCAAGCCTGACACCACGCAAAGCCGCGTCGATGCCAATGGTCTGTCGGTGAGCTGGTCGGTGCAACTGGCCAGTCTGTCGAGCCGCGCCAGCGCTGAAAGCCTGCAGAAAACCCTGCGCAGCCAGGGCTACAACGCCTACATCCGCTCGGCCGATGGCAAGAATCGGGTATTTGTCGGCCCGCTGATCGAGCGTGCCGAAGCCGATCGTCTGCGTGATCTTTTGGGCCGTCAGCAGAACCTCAAGGGTTTTGTTGTGCGCTTCCAGCCTGAGCGCGGCTAAAAACTATCGCCTCGATTGAAATGCACTGACAATCGCAGCTTACCGAGAGGCATGCGCTCTGCTAAAATGCGCCGCCTTATCCGTCTGTAGGCTGCACTGTGCCATTTACCTGGGTTGACTGGGCGATCGTTGCAATCGTCGCCATCTCCGCTTTGATCAGTTTGAGCCGCGGCTTCGTCAAGGAAGCATTATCGCTGGTGACCTGGATCATCGCAGGAGTCGTCGCCTGGATGTTCGGTGGCTCATTGTCCGAGTACCTCGCCGGATACATCGAAACCCCATCGGCTCGCGTGATCGCGGGCTGTGCCATCATGTTTGTCGCCACACTGATCGTGGGCGCAATGATCAATTATCTTATCGGCGAGTTGGTTCGCGTCACCGGGTTGTCCGGGACCGATCGATTCCTCGGCATGGCCTTCGGCGCAGCGCGTGGCGTGTTGCTGGTGGTCGTGGCGGTCGGGCTGTTGAGCCTGGGGCCGGTACAGCAGGACGGGTGGTGGAAAGAATCACAGCTCGTACCAAAATTTCTATTGGTCGCTGATTGGTCCAAAAACCTGATTCTCGGGTGGAGCAGTCAGTGGCTTGCCAGCGGAATCAGCGTACCCGCTGATATTCCGTTCAAGGAGCAACTCTTGCCGGCGGCGAAAACGCCTCAGTGAGTGTTGTTCAGTTCAGATCCATTAAGTAGGGGTTGCGTCGCATGTGTGGCATCGTCGGTATCGTCGGTAAGTCGAACGTCAATCAGGCGCTGTATGACGCGCTAACCGTGCTCCAGCACCGCGGCCAGGACGCTGCCGGTATCGTGACCAGCCATGATGGCCGGTTGTTCCTGCGCAAGGACAATGGCCTGGTGCGTGACGTGTTTCAGCAGCGTCACATGCAGCGCCTGGTCGGCCACATGGGTATCGGCCACGTCCGTTACCCGACCGCGGGCAGCTCGACTTCGGCCGAGGCCCAACCGTTTTACGTCAACTCGCCTTACGGCATTACTCTGGCGCATAACGGTAACCTGACCAACGTTGAACAGTTGGCCAAAGAGATTTACGAATCCGATCTGCGTCACGTCAACACCAGTTCCGACTCGGAAGTGCTGCTCAACGTGTTCGCTCACGAGCTGGCCCAGCGCGGCAAGCTGCAGCCGACCGAAGAAGACGTGTTTGCCGCCGTGACCGACGTGCACAACCGTTGCGTTGGTGGTTACGCCGTCGTGGCGATGGTGACCGGTTACGGCATCGTCGGTTTCCGTGACCCGCATGGCATTCGTCCGATCGTGTTCGGTCAGCGTCACACCGACGAAGGCGTCGAATACATGATCGCCTCGGAAAGCGTTTCGCTGGACGTGCTCGGTTTTACCCTGATTCGCGACCTGGCACCGGGCGAAGCGGTCTACATCACTGAAGACGGCAAGCTGCACACCCGTCAGTGCGCGACCAACCCGTCCCTGACCCCGTGCATCTTCGAACACGTCTACCTGGCGCGTCCGGATTCGATCATCGACGGCGTGTCGGTCTACAAGGCCCGTCTGCGCATGGGCGAGAAGCTCGCCGAGAAGATCCTGCGCGAGCGTCCGGAACACGATATCGACGTGGTCATCCCGATTCCGGATACCAGCCGTACCGCGGCACTGGAGCTGGCCAACCACCTGGGCGTGAAATTCCGCGAAGGTTTCGTCAAGAACCGTTATATCGGTCGTACCTTCATCATGCCGGGCCAGGCCGCGCGCAAGAAGTCGGTTCGCCAGAAGCTCAACGCCATCGAGCTGGAATTCCGCGGCAAGAACGTGATGCTGGTCGATGACTCGATCGTGCGCGGCACCACTTGCAAGCAGATCATCCAGATGGCCCGCGAAGCCGGCGCGAAAAACGTCTACTTCTGCTCGGCCGCTCCGGCGGTACGCTTCCCGAACGTCTACGGCATCGACATGCCGAGCGCGCACGAACTGATCGCGCACAATCGCTCGACTCAGGACGTGGCGGATCTGATCGGTGCTGACTGGCTGATCTATCAGGACCTGCCTGACTTGATCGAAGCGGTCGGTGGCGGCAAGATCAAGATCGAGAACTTCGATTGCGCGGTGTTTGACGGCAAGTACGTCACCGGCGACGTCGACGAGGCTTACCTGAACAAGATCGAACAGGCACGCAACGATGCCTCGAAGGTCAAGACCCAAGCGGTCAGTGCGATCATCGATCTGTACAACAACTGAGTTTCTACCGGCCCTGAGGGGCCGGTTTTGTATCTGACTTTCAATTTTCGAGAACAGGGCAAGGAGTGACAGCATGAGTCAGGAATGGGATGCCGGTCGGCTGGACAGCGACCTCGAAGGCGTAGCGTTCGATACCCTGGCCGTACGTGCCGGTCAGCACCGTACGCCTGAAGGCGAGCACGGTGATCCGATGTTCTTCACCTCCAGCTATGTGTTCCGCACCGCTGCCGATGCGGCCGCGCGTTTTGCCGGGGAAGTGCCGGGCAACGTTTACTCGCGTTACACCAACCCGACCGTGCGCGCGTTCGAAGAGCGCATTGCTGCGCTGGAAAGCGCCGAGCAAGCCGTTGCCACCGCAACCGGCATGGCGGCGATCATGGCGGTGGTGATGAGCCTGTGCAGCGCCGGCGATCACGTGCTGGTCTCGCGTAGCGTATTCGGTTCGACCATCAGCCTGTTCGAGAAGTACTTCAAGCGTTTCGGCGTTGAAGTCGATTACGTACCGTTGGCCGATCTGTCGGCCTGGGATGCGGCGATCAAGTCGAACACCAAACTGCTCTTTGTCGAGTCGCCGTCCAATCCTCTGGCTGAGCTGGTTGATATCGCCGCGCTGGCAGAAATCGCGCACGCCAAAGGCGCGATTCTGGTAGTCGACAACTGCTTCTGCACGCCTGCCTTGCAGCAGCCGCTGAAAATGGGTGCTGACATAGTTGTTCACTCCGCAACCAAGTTCATCGACGGCCAAGGCCGTTGCATGGGCGGCGTGGTCGCCGGTCGCAGTGAGCAGATGAAAGAAATCGTCGGTTTCCTGCGTACTGCCGGGCCGACCCTGAGCCCGTTCAACGCGTGGATCTTCCTCAAAGGTCTGGAAACCCTGAATCTGCGGATGAAGGCGCACTGCGCGAATGCTCAGGAACTGGCCGAATGGCTGGAGCAGCAGGACGGCATCGAGAAGGTGCATTACGCCGGCCTGAAGAGCCATCCGCAGCACGAACTGGCCCAGCGTCAGCAGAAGGGCTTCGGTGCGGTAGTGAGTTTCGAGGTCAAGGGTGGCAAAGAGGGCGCGTGGCGCTTCATCGATGCGACTCGACTGATTTCGATCACCGCCAACCTTGGCGACAGCAAGACCACGATCACGCACCCGAGCACCACCTCCCACGGCCGTCTGGCGCCGCAGGAGCGTGAAGCGGCGGGCATCCGTGACAGCCTGATCCGCATTGCGGTCGGTCTGGAAGACGTCGCTGACCTGCAAGCCGACCTGGCGCGCGGTCTGGCGGCGCTGTGATCGAGTTGTCCACTCCGACAGCGGGTACCCATGGCCGCGTTGCGCTGGTCACGGGGGCTGCGCGCGGTATCGGTCTGGGCATCGCTGCCTGGCTGATCAGCGAGGGTTGGCAAGTGGTGCTGACCGATCTGGATCGGGCGCGCGGTTCGAAGGTGGCGAAGGTGCTGGGCGAGAACGCCTGGTTTATCGCCATGGACGTTGCGGAGGAAGGGCAGGTGGCACTTGGCGTTGCTGAGGTGCTGGGGCAGTTTGGTCGTCTCGATGCGTTGGTGTGCAACGCGGCGGTGGCTGATCCGCACAACATTACTCTGGAAAGCCTCGACCTGGCGTACTGGAATCGTGTGTTGGCAGTGAACCTCAGCGGGCCGATGTTGCTGGCCAAGCACTGTGCGCCGTATTTGCGTGCGCACAACGGTTCCATCGTCAATCTGGCTTCAACCCGTGCGGGCCAGTCGGAACCGGATACCGAGGCGTATGCCGCGAGCAAAGGTGGTTTGTTGGCGCTCACGCATGCGCTGGCCATCAGCCTGGGGCCGGAGATCCGCGTCAATGCCGTCAGCCCCGGCTGGATTGATGCGCGGGATCCTTCTGCGCGGCGCGCCGAGCCGTTGGCTGATGCCGATCATGCTCAGCATCCGGCGGGCAGGGTAGGGACGGTTGAAGACGTAGCGGCGATGGTCGCCTGGTTGTTGTCGAGAAATGCCGGGTTTGTCACCGGACAGGAGTTTGTCGTCGACGGCGGTATGACGAAAAAGATGATCTACAGCGAGTAGGTCGTCTTGTTCTCCTGAATTTGTGTTGAATCAACTGACGCCTTCGCGAGCAGGCTCGCTCTCACATTTGGAATGCATCCCCCCTATGGGAGCGGGTTTGCCCGCGAAAGCGGTTTTGCAGGATTGAAGCAATTTCGTCTTTTTTAGAAAAACTTCAATCCTGCTATTGACTTAGGTTCGCTACCTGCGTAAATTTCGCGGCCTCGGAGATGCAAACGGGTGATTAGCTCAGCTGGGAGAGCGTCTGCCTTACAAGCAGAATGTCGGCGGTTCGATCCCGTCATCACCCACCACTCCCCGAGAGACTTGCGTAAGCAAGAGCGTAGGCTGAAAGTGCCTGCACCGACGCGCAGCGGTAGTTCAGTCGGTTAGAATACCGGCCTGTCACGCCGGGGGTCGCGGGTTCGAGTCCCGTCCGCTGCGCCATATTTACGAGTCAGGCATTGTCTGGCTCGCGATTGCAAGGCACCGAAGCCTGCAGTCAAACGAGTTACTTGAGCGCAAGCTCAAAGCGATACGCAGCGGTAGTTCAGTCGGTTAGAATACCGGCCTGTCACGCCGGGGGTCGCGGGTTCGAGTCCCGTCCGCTGCGCCATATCTGCTCCAAGGACCACTGAACGCCTTGAAGCACCGAAAGCAGTCATTGGCTGGTTCGGAATCGATAGCAAAGACCCTGGTCGAAAGACCGGGGTTTTTTGTGTCTGAAATTTGGCTACTCTTCTTTTTCCTCCCCCTATCCCCGAATCCAAAGCAAATCTCCATGTGGGAGCGAGCCTGCTCGCGAAAGCGGTGTGTCAGCTAATAATGTGCTGGCTGACAGTACGCCTTCGCGAGCAGGCTCGCTCCCACAGGGGGGGGATATCTATTGGTTCGGTAATCTGCTGCGGTGCCACGTCGCATTGATTTTTTGATTCTTTAGTCAAATTTTTGTAACTGGTTGTTTGCTGCGAGCGCAGAAACCTTTAAAGTTAACCTTTCGGTCAGCTTTGCACTGTCAACACGCCCTTTGTTTCGCCAAGAAGGGCTTCTGCAAGACTCGAGATTCCCCAGTAGATAACCAGAAGGGCGGACGTATAACCGCCCAGAGGATGATCCATGTCCAACCGTGATATATCCCGGCGCTCGTTCCTCCAGGGCGGGCTGGTGGCGGGTGTGAGCGTCACGCTCACGCCGCTCAGCAGTCAGGCGCTGGCTGCCTTGATGGAAAACAGCGTCACCGTGCCGTCCGAGAAATGGCTCGGCAACAATGGCAAGGCGCGTCAGCGTAACGACGCACTGTCCAAGGTCTGTGGCAGCAAAGTCTTTGCTCGTGACATCCGCTCCAAGGACATGCCGGGCTGGCCTGAACAGCAAGGCCACGCCATGCTGCTGAAAACCATCAAGGCTGACCGCATCTACGCCGGTTACGACCTGTCGTGGCTCGGCGCCGATTTGCAGCCGGACCGCATCGTCACCGCCGCGGATCTGGACAAGGACGGCATCGTCTTCCCGGAAGAGCACGCCCCGGATCCACTGCTGCCGGAAGGCAAGGTGCCGATGTTCATCGGTCATCCTGTGGCGATCCTGATCTGGAACGACTTCGAGCGTTTCCGTCAGGCCAAGAACAAACTCAAATTCAATGACAAGGCGATTCGTTACGGTGCCAAAGTGCCGTTCTACGAAGGCGACCCCTACGGCAGCTTCCGCTACGTGCGCGTCGGCGGCGCGACCTCGGCCGACGAAGACGAATTCGCCAGCCTCAAGGACTCGATCCTGTTCCCGATGCTGAAAAACCGTCGCCCGGTGTGGAATTCCCAGCCGAACCTGCACGGCAACCTGACCGAGCGCGGCCTGTTCTACGCTGACCGCATGAAGCAAGAGATCGATACGCCGCCAGACAACTGGCTGGTATTCGACGAGCGCTACAAGACCCCGTCGATCGAGCCGGCTGCAATGGAGCCGGACAACGGCAACGGCTGGTACGACCCGAAGACCAAGACCCTGCATTTCGTAGTGGCCACCCAGTGCCCGCTGGAGGCGGCGACCGAAACCGCGAAGATGATCTCGCCGTCGCGTTTCGGCCTCGACAATCTGAACATGCACCCGGGTTACACCGTCGGTTACGGTTCCAAAGATCACAACATCTTCGTCTACTACGCAGCTCTTGCCGCGTTGTACGGCGCCGGTGTGCCAGTGCGCTTGGCCAACGACCGCTACGAGCAGTTCCAGAGCGGCATCAAGCGCCACCCGTTCGACATCCGCTACCAATTGGCCGTGGACAAGAACGACTACAGCTTCAAGATTTTCCGCGCCGAAATGAGCGTCGACGGTGGTGGCCGGATCAACTACAGCCCGTCGGTAGCGGCGGTTGGCGCCACGGCGGCGCAGTCGATCTACTACATGCCGCAGAACGACCTGCAAGTCACCGCCTACCATTCGCGTGGTGTTGAGGCCGGTTCGATGCGCGGTTACGGCACCCTGCAAAGCATGGCGGCGACCGAGATGATGGTCGACGAAATCGCCAATCGTCTCGGTGTCGATGCCATCGACCTGCGTCGCAAGAACGCCCTGCGTTCGGGCATGAAAAACACCCAGGGCGCGATCCCGGCCGGTGCCTTGCGTCTGCACGAAATCCTCGACAAGGCCTCGGTGCACGAAGTCTGGAAAAACCGCGACGCGATCAAGAAGCAGCGCGAAGCCGCCGACCCGGACAACTGGTACGGTGTCGGTTTCGCCATTTGCCAGAAAGACTTTGGCACCGGCTCCGAAGCGCCAATGGCCAGCATCGAATTCACTGCCGATGGCCGCATCACCCTGCGCCATATCGGCATTGAGATCGGCACTGGCATGTCCACCTCGCAAGCCCTGGTGGTGGCCGATTTCCTCGGCAACCCGGCGCACGAAGTGAAGACCGGCGAAACCGAATGGAAGGAAATGCAGCTGATCACCAGCGGCAACCCTTACATCATGAGCCAGGCCGAGCAGGACAACCTGCTGCGCAATCCGCGCTGGGTTGGCAAATTGGCCTCGGCTTCGTCCGCGACCAACTCGGCGTACTACTTCAGCCACGCTACCCGTGAAGCGGCACGCGTGCTGTTCAACAACGGTTTGTGGCCGGCGGCCATGGAGATCTGGCGTCAGGGTCCTTATGGCGGTCAAGCCAACCCTTACGTGGTGCGTCGCGAAGATGCGCACTGGGTCGACGGCAAACTCACCGCCAACGGTATGCAGCCGTTGAGCTTCGAAGAGCTGGCCAAACACGCTCACGAGCGTGGCCTGGTGACCGGTGCCACCGTTCATGCGTTCAACCGCTGGAGCTGGGCCGAAGCCGAATACAGCATCGACGGTGTGCGCGAGCGTCTGCCGCTCGATGGTCTCGCCGTGAAATACGGTGACGGCGCGCCGAAAGCGAAGAAAGCGTTGATGACCACGTCCGGTTTCCACCTGTTGGATCGCCAGAACATCAATTACCCGGTTGTGCAGTTGAACAACGCCGCGGTGACTTACTACAGCCCGGTCGCCACGCTGGTCGAACTCAAGGTCAACAAAGGTTCGGCAGAAGTCGAAGTGCTCAATCACCATTCGTGGATCGAGTGCGGTCGTGTGCTGGTCGAAGAGCTGGTCAAGGGCCAGATGGAAGGCGGTATCGCCATGGGCATCGGTCACGCGTTGATGGAAGAGATGCCGCTGTACGAAGGCGGGCCGGGGGAGGGCGACTGGAACTTCAACCGTTACCGTCTGCCGATGGCGCGCCACGTTGCGGTGTGGAAACAGACGTCAGAGATCCTGCCGGCACTGTCGCCAAGCGACCCGTCCAAAGGTATCGCCGAAGTGGTGATGATCCCGATTGTCGGTGCCATCGGTAACGCCGTGGCGCACGCCATCGGTAAACGTGTTCGCGACCTGCCCATCACTCCAGCGCGCATCAAGGAGGCCCTCAATGGCTAACCGTCCGCTTCAACTGACCCTCAACGGTCAATCCGTCGGCCCGGTGGACATCCCTGATGACCTGCCGATGATCGACTACCTGCACGAATACAAAAACCTCACCGGCTCGCGTCTGGGCTGCGGCCAGGGCATCTGCCACGCTTGCGTGGTGATCGTCGACAACCCGGACGGCACCAGCGAAGAAGTGCGCACCTGTATCACTGGCGCGCATTACTTCGAAGGCAAGAAAGTCCGCACCATCGAATCTCACGCCAAGCGTGACGAGAGCGGCCAGGTCACCGAGTTGAACCCGATCCAGCAGCGCTTCGTCGACGAGTTCGCCTTCCAGTGCAGCTACTGCGCTCCGGGCTTCGTCAACGCCGCGACCGTGCTGGTTGAAAAGCTGCAACGCCAGCCGACCGTGCAAAGCAAGCTCGAACAAGTCATCGAGGACAGCCTCGGCCATCACGTCTGCCGTTGCACCGGGTACGTGCGTTATTACAACGCTACCCGCAACGTGCTGACCGATCTCGGCCTGGTCAAGGAGGGTTAAGCATGAAGCTTTTTCTGACCCGCCTGACCCTGGCGGTCGGCCTCGCTGCGCCGGTGTTGTTTGCCCACGCTGATGATCAGGTCAAGCGCGGAGAATACCTCGCGCGTGCTGCTGACTGCATGGCTTGCCACACCGCAGCGGGCGGCGCGCCGTTTGCCGGTGGTCTGCCGATCGTCTCGCCGTTCGGCACGATCTATGGCACCAACATCACCCCGAGCAAGGAGCACGGCATCGGTCTGTACAACGATGACGAGTTCTTTGCTGCGCTGACCGAAGGCAAGCGTCGCGATGGCGCAAACCTGTATCCGGCGATGCCGTACACCTCGTATCACCTGATGCCGCGTGAAGATTCAGATGCGATCCATGCGTACCTGAAAACCATCGAGCCGATCGAGCGTGCAGCCCCGGTCACCAGCCTGAGTTTTCCGTTCAACGTGCGTCCGGGCCTGATCGGCTGGAACATGATGTATGGCAAAGCGCTGAAGCTGGAGTCGGCCGAAGGCAAAAGTGAAGCCTGGAAACGCGGCCAATATATGGTCGAAGTCCTTGGTCACTGCGGCGAATGCCACACCCCGCGCGGTCTGCCGGGTGCGATGCAGCTGGATAAACGCCTGACTGGCGGCATCCTCAATGGTTATCTGGCGCCGAGCCTGCTGGCCACTGATCTGGCCGCGCGCGGCTGGAACGAACAGGATCTGAGCACGTTCCTCAAGCACGGTATGAGTGCGCAGGGGACGATGTTCAACGAGATGTTCCCGGTGTTCCACAACAGCACCCAGGGCCTGAGCGATACCGATCTGGCGGCGATGGCGACGTTCCTGCTCGGCGACAAACCGCCGGCAGCCAAAGCGCTGGTTGAAGTGCCCGTAGAGAAACTCAGCGCCAGCGCCCAGCGCGGCCAGCAGGAATACCTGAACGTCTGCGCCGGTTGCCATGCGGTCGGTGGCGAAGGCAAACCACACATCGCGGTTGCCATGCGCGGCAACACCACGTTGCGCCTGGAAGATCCACGCAACCTGTTGCGCGTGATCGAGGATGGGATCGGCGAGCAAAAGTTCTCCGGCTTCGAGCACATGCAACCGATGCCGGGCTTCGCTGGCAAGCTCAGTCCTGAGCAACTGACCGATCTGCTCAACTACCTGCGTCAAGGTTGGGGTGGTCAATCCGCTGAGTTGGCTGTGAGTGAAGTGCAGAAGCTGCAAGCCGACGCACCGTCCATCGAGCACAAGGCGCACTGACATGCAGCATCTCGATCTACAAGTGGTTCGTCGGGCGCTGGAGTGGTCGGTGGTGGGGCAGCGCATCTGGCTCTGTACCGTGCTGACTACCTACGGCTCGGCACCGCGTGCGCCGGGTTCGCTGCTGGCAGTGAATGACAGCGGACAGTGGATCGGTTCGCTGTCCGGCGGCTGCGTCGAGGAGGATTTCCTTGAGCGCGTCGCCGAAGGTGCGTTTCTCGATGCCGTCAATGTCGTGCGATATGGGGAGGGCGACGATCCACGCTCGCGGGTCAGCCTGCCCTGTGGCGGCATTCTCGATGTGCTGGTAGAGAAATTTGACGCTGACTGCGAGGTGCAGGCGCATCTGCGTGAATTGGAGTCGGCGCTGCTCGGTCAGCGCCGCTTGATTCGCGAGGTCGATCTGGCCAGCGGTGCGCGCAGTCTGTTCACTGATCGTGAGCAGGGTGCGCGGATCGAGCGTGAGATTGATCGGGTGCGGATTCGCGTTGGTGCGGCGCAGCGTTTATTGCTCGCTGGGTATTCCAGTGTGGCGCAGGCGTGTGCCGAGTTTGCTGTCGGCCTCGGGTTTGAGGTGATTCTCTGTGATCCGCGCGATGAGGTGCTGGAAGGTGTGGTGCTCAATGGTGTGGAGATTCGTCGGCAATTGCCGTCGGTGTTTATCGCCGATGGTGGCTGCCACCGCGATACGGCGGTCGTAGCGCTGACGCATGATCCGCGAATCGACGATTTGGCGATGATGGAAGCGGTGCGCACCGAAGCGTTCTACATTGGCGTGATGGGGTCGCTGCAGACTTCGCAGAAACGCTTTGAGCGATTGCGCCGGATAGGCGGGCTGGGGGATAACGAGTTGGCGCGGATTCATGCGCCGATCGGTCTTAATCTCGGCAGCAGGACGCCGGCGGAAATTGCCTTGGCGGTGCTGGCGGATATTGTGCGGATCCGTAGCGGGATTGCTCGGGATCAGCTGTGAGATCGTTCAGTGTTGAATAAAAAGGGCCGCTAACAGCGGCCCTTTTTTACATCCCGAATTTATCGCGCAGTCCGTAATACCACGCACCCAGTGCGACAAACGGTGTGCGCAGCAACTGCCCGCCGGGGAACGGGTAGTGCGGCAAGTCGGCAAACGCATCGAAGCGTTCGGCCTGACCGCGCAACGCTTCGGCGAGGACTTTTCCTGCCAAATGCGTGTAGGTCACGCCATGGCCGCTGCAGCCTTGCGAGTAATAGATGTTGTCGCCCAGGCGTCCGACCTGCGGCAAACGCGACAGGGTCAGCAAGAAGTTGCCCGTCCAGGCGTAATCGATTTTCACGTCCTTGAGCTGCGGGAAGGCCTTGAGCATTTTCGGGCGAATGATCGCTTCGATGTTCGCCGGATCACGCGCGCCATACACCACGCCGCCGCCGAAGATCAGGCGTTTGTCGCCGGTCAGGCGGTAGTAATCGAGCAAGTAGTTGCAGTCTTCAACGCAGTAGTCCTGCGGCAGCAGCGCTTTCGCCAACTCGTCACCCAGCGGCTCGGTGGTGATCACCTGCGTACCGCATGGCATCGATTTCGCCGCCAGCTCCGGCACCAGGTTACCGAGGTAGGCATTGCCCGCGACGATGATGAACTTGGCCCTGACCTTGCCTTGCGGCGTATGCACCACCGGGTTGGTGCCGCGCTCGATGCGCACGGCAGGCGATTGCTCATAGATCGTGCCGCCGAGTGACTCGACCGCCGCTGCTTCGCCGAGCGCAAGGTTCAGCGGATGAATATGGCCGCCGCTCATGTCGAGCATGCCGCCGACGTACTGATCGCAGGAAACCACTTCGCGTATACGGCGTTGATCGAGCAGTTCGAGCTGCGTATGGCCAAAACGCTCCCAGAGACGCTTCTGCGATTCCAGATGGCCCATCTGCTTGGCTGTCAGCGCGGCGAACACGCCACCGTCCTTCAGGTCGCACTGAATGTTGTACTTGGCCACGCGCTCGCGAATGATCCGTCCGCCTTCGAACGCCATCTGCCCAAGCAGTTGTGCCTGCTTCGGCCCGACGCTGCGCTCGATCACATCAATGTCACGGCTATAGCTGTTAACGATTTGCCCGCCATTGCGCCCCGAGGCGCCGAACCCGACCTTGGCTGCTTCCAGGACGGTGACGCGAAAACCGTTTTCCAGCAAAAACAGTGCAGAGGACAATCCGGTATACCCGGCGCCGATCACACAGACGTCCGTCTCCACATCATCCTGCAAGGCAGGGCGGGGCGGTACGGCGTTGGCCGACGCAGCGTAATAGGACTCTGGGTAAAGGGTGTTCGCCATCCTGCAGCCTCTGTTTAATATATTTTACGAGTGCGTCGATCCTACCCGAGTTGAAATACCTCCGCCAGCCACCGGAAAATCTTCGTCGACGACCTCGAAATTAAATATTTTGCATATTCATAGGGTTAGGTGAAAAAAAGGTGTTGACACCCCTCCGGAATTCCGTAGAATGCCGCCTCACAGCAGGCACGTAGCTCAGTTGGTTAGAGCACCACCTTGACATGGTGGGGGTCGTTGGTTCGAGTCCAATCGCGCCTACCAAACAAAATCCGCTCTGCTGGGCGGTCTGGAAGGGCTCACCGAAAGGTGGGCCCTTTTTTGTTGTCTGCGATTTGTGCGGAGCGCTCAAAAGGTCTCGGGTGTGTTCACTTGGACGGTGTGGGCGATTGTGTCTGAAAGGATTATTGGCATTCAAAATCCCAGGCATCAATGATCAGGTCTTCTACCTCTTCTCCTGTCGTGGTGATGCCCAGGCATTCGTTGTCTTTTTTGTAATGGAATTCGCAGTACTGCACTCCTTGGGTGCATCGCTCGATTTCTACAATTCCAACGTTTTCAAGTTCCAGTGCCGTGCCAACCGGCTGCATCTCTTTCGCCGCACTTGGCTTCCAGTCGTGCTGGAGCAATACGCTCCGTGCCGCTAAGAATGGCATGCCTTGCTTGATTGGAAGATCTGATGCGCAGGCAATGGCGCTGGAGAAATAAAACAACATGCAAGCACAAGGGGCGAATCTCACCGTGAGTCGCCCTTAATCGGTGTCAGGGCATTTGAAGCCCCAATTGTTGATTCTCATGTCTTTGACCTTTTCGCCTGTTGTGCTGACGACGAGGCATTCGTTATTTCTTTTATAGTTGAACTCGCAGTATTGAACGCCTTCCGTGCATCGCTGCACTTCGCTGACCCCCATATTTCTAAGTGTTTTCATTAGGCCGTCGGGGTCCATTTCATCCGTCAAGTTTGGTTGCCAGCCTTGCTTGAGCAGCGCTTTTCGTGCGCTCAGAAATGGCATTCCCTTGTTAATGGGCAGCTCAGTTGCGTTGGCGAATAAACTTATGCAAGCGAGAAGAAAACAGGTGACAGCGCAGGGTTTCATTTTGTGGTACCGCCAAAACTCTTGTAGTTGGTTACAACTTCTTCATAGGGCGTATAGGGTTGGCCGGAAGGATGTCCACCCAATGGGCGGTTCGCCTGGCCGGGACCTAATGGTAAGGCTTCCCATCGTCCCGATGCCTTGTGAATGGCATCTTGAATATCGCCATTTACGATCGGATCAATAGCGCGCACTTTGCGTAGAATTTCGATTGCCGTTAAATCCTGTGTTTTTGGGGAGAAGTCGGATAATCCCATTGCCGTAATGCAGTTGTCTCTCCAGGACGCTATCGTAATTTGATACCTGCCAGACGCCGTGGTCTTGCCGCCGAAGCCGGCGCCAGGGTGCGTCGATTCATCAGTAAAAGCCCAGTTGCCACGGGCCCACCCGAAGCCATATTTAGCGTGGTAATCGCCACCCTCGGCTTTCGCAAGGGTATCCAGAAAAGCCTTCACGTTCTTGTTCTTCAGATACTCTTCATTTTCCGCCCGTCTTTTCTCTTGCTTGACTGACAGCAACATCGTTTTCGCGGTGGTGTCTTTGATGGGTGTCACCGCTCTTGTGAGTCTGGGCGACATTTTTTTGCCATTGGGGCTGGTCACGTCTGTCACGTTGATGCTCGCTCAAAAATAGTTGATTTGCGGGTTCGGCGATTACTCAGTCTTCTAAAAAGAGAGTGATGGTTTCCGCCAAGTGCGAGCTGACAACGTGTGTGTAGCCATTCTTGTCGCTGATGCCATGTTCGATGCTGCCATCGGCGCGCTGGAAGGCGTAAACATGATCAGGCAGGGGTTCGCCAGAGTCCTCATCGATCAGTTGAAACTTGTCGCTGAAGTGCACGGGCATTGGCATCAAGCCACTAAACGGTGCTGTGACCACGGTGTCGCCAATAATCACTGTGCCGGATCCGCCAATCACCACATTGCCGTGGGCACCAGTGCTGTCTTTAGTTGCCGCATTCAGTCCGTTGATGAAAACCGTCGCGCTTACACCGCCGGTAATGGGGCTGCCGCACGCTGATTTGTCGGTCATTCGAGCAGCAGCCAAGCCATCGAAGTTTACATTGGGTGAACCACTGGCAATCGGATTCGTGCCATGTCCCGGCAGAGGGCAGTTGGTGGGATCTGTTACGCGAGCTGCGGGTTTGCCACTCATGGGAAATTCCTTTTCAACGTTTCAGGCGGGTGCTGGCAGGCTGTCGCTGAATTCGACGATGCGAGCTATCCATGGAGTCTTTATGAAATGTTTGGGCGGTGCGGGGAGCGGCGGGGAGTGGAGCGGGCGCCGGCAGGGAGGAACCTGTCCATAGGATTAAAGTGCATCAAGTTGAACCGTCCATGTAAGTTCGTACGCAGATGATCCTACTATTTCGAATCATGGTTAACAATTGTTACATCTTTTTTATTGACTGAATCTGGATAGTGCTTTCGTGGCGCGCTGTTGATTTGCGATCGTTGCTGATTTGCGCACGAATCTTCAGGCCGGGCGGAAGTGGTTGTTGCCAATTCTGATGCTTTATGGCGGCCGAAGTGTAACCGTCTGTCGCCATCGTCCTTTGAAATGTTGTGGATATTTAATGACTTACGATGATTTTTAACCGACCGGTTATCAAAAATAAGTTGTTAGGTGCAGCTTGATTCAGTAAGATCCGCCCCGCGTTCACCACCACGGTTTATGCATTTTTAAATCCCAAGCTTCCATCAGCTGCTTGGGATTTTTTTTGCCTGCGATTTGCCTCAACTGGCTGAAATTTCTCCTTTCGATCTCCCCTGGGTGCTTGGCGACACCCCCGCGGGCAAATCCCTGTTTTTTCAACTACTACTGACTGGCCGATTTTCAACTCTTTCTGATGAGGGTGTATCGATGCTGGTTCATTGGTTTCTTGCAGCTGTTCATCTGCTGGCATTTGCCTTGGGTTTTTGGGCGGTACTGACGCGTGGGACGGCGTTCAGTCGCCTGGCGGCCGGGACGGGGGAGGTCGGGCGGGTTCTGCTGGCTGACAA
>NZ_JSFK01000055.1 GCF_000783395.1 Pseudomonas chlororaphis
GTCCATTGAGGCATTCCCACGCAGAGCGTGGGAACGATCATCTCGACCTTGGCCCGACTAACCGGCAAAATGCCCGCCATGAATCTCACCCCCGCCCTCCCCGCCTGCTGCACCGCGCTCGACAGCCACTGGCCGTTGCCAACGGTATTGCCCGACACCGTACTGCTCAGCACCCATTTCGACCCGGCACAACTACTCAGTGATGATTTCCAACGCAGCGCCGTCGTTGCGCCGCCAAGCATCCAACGTTCAGTGGCCAAACGTCAGGCGGAATTTCTCGCCGGGCGGATTTGTGCCCGTGCGGCGCTACAGCAGTTGGAAGGCACCGGCACTGTTCCGGCAATTGGCGAAGACCGCGCGCCGATCTGGCCAGCGCACATCTGCGGCTCGATTACCCACAGCACCGGCCGCGCGGCGGCAATTGTTGCCAACAAGCAGCACTGGCGCGGTTTGGGCATGGATCTGGAAAACCTGCTGAGCAGCGAACGTGCCGAGCGTCTGGCCGGGGAAATTCTCACGCCGGCAGAGATGCAACGCATGGCGGCCGGTTCGCGAGAGCAACTTGCGCTATGCGTGACGCTGACGTTTTCGGTGAAAGAGAGTCTGTTCAAGGCGCTGTACCCGATTGTGCAGCAGCGCTTTTACTTCGAGCATGCTGAAGTGCTGGAGTGGACTGAGGCCGGTGAAGTCCGGTTGCGGTTGTTGACGGATTTGTCTGCTGAATGGCGCAACGGCACTGAACTGGAGGCGCAGTTCGGGGTGCAGGATGGGCAGTTGTTGAGTCTGGTCAGCATTCAGGTCTGAAATCGTTATCGCCTCTCAGGGCCTCATCGCTGGCAAGCCAGCTCCCACAGGTTTCTGTGTGAACCTTAAATCTGTGCTCACCACGGTCACTGTGGGAGCTGGCTTGCCTGCGATGGGGCCGGCACCATCATCGCAAATACTTACCGACGCTCCTGATTCCTCGGCCAACTCAGGCTAAAGCAAGCCCCCCCCAGACTCTTGCTCTTGCCAATGATCGCCCGGCCGTCATGCCAATGGATAATCCGCCGCACAATCGACAAGCCCAGACCATGCCCGCCCGACGCCCGTGTGCGGCTGTCGTCGAGACGCAGAAACGGCGTAAAAATGCGCTCCCATGCCACTTCCGGTACTCCCGGCCCGTCATCCTCGACGTCGACGCGGCAGCGCAATTGCCCGACCTGATAACTCACCGTCACGCTCGAACGCGCATGACGCATGGCGTTGCTCACCAGATTCTGCAATGCGCGGTGCAGATAACGCGGCTCGGCTTCCACCCAGGCATCATCGTTATCCGCCGCAGACAGGCACAAACCACGTTGCACGGTGACCTCAGCGCGCAACGGCGCCAGCTCCTCGATCACTTGATTGACCAAGGCATCCAGGTCGATGCGCTGGAACGTCAGCGCCGGCGAACCCTGCTCCAGGCGCGCATAGGTGAGCATTTCATCGACCAGCTTATCGAGGTCTTCGATGTCGTGATCCATGCCTTCGCGGTATTTCTCCAGCGCTTGCGGGGTGGTCGCCGAGCCGATCATCTCGAGGCCGAAACGCAAACGCGCCACCGGTGTGCGCAGTTCATGGGACACCGCACGCACCAACTCGCGCTGGATCGCCAGTAACTGCTGCAAGTGCTCGGCCATGCCGTTAAACGCTGACGCCAGGCGCCCGACCGAGTCGGCACCGCGCGCCGGCACCCGGGTTTCCAGGCTGCCCTTGGCAATCCGCGTGGCCGCTGCTTCGAGGCCGCGCAAACGGCGCTCGAGCTGACGCACCAACAGATAAACGATGAGGCCGATCAGGCTCAGCCCGAGCGCAGCAATCAGCACCAGCCATTCCGGCGGATACGGGTTCATCTGATACAGCGGGCCGATCTCCAGCACCCATGGCGTACCGACCATACCGGCAAATACGCGGATCGAATCGCCGCCCTTGCCCAGCGCCATCACCGTGTCGCCTTCAGAGACGCGGCGGCTCTGATCCTCGTCCATGTCGGCGTCATTTACCGTGACCAGGCGCAGATCGAATCCGAAGCCCTTCTCTTGCTTGATCTGTGCGAGCCGCTTGGGCTGCTCGCCCACCGGCACGCGCACCAGTTCATCGGCCAGCAGGTAAATGGTCGCGCGCGCCAGTTGTTCGCTGATCTGCTGCACTTCCCCCACCAGCACAAGCTGTTCCTTGTCGCTGACCATCCGGTAGACCTTGGCCGCGTGCGGACCGGTCTGCTCGACCAGGGCCTGACCCCGCTGTACGCGGGTGCGCTGGGACAGATCGAGATCGGTCTCGGCGAACTTCTTCAGCGCCAGCGGAATCCCCAGCAACCGCTCCCACACCAACAACGCCCGATGGCGCTCGGTTTCGTTCATCGGTTGCAGGTTGTCTGCCATCAGCGAAAAGGTGCCGTGGGCCAGCCGCTCGCGATACTGCTCGCTGCGCACGGTATTGAGCAGATTCAGCGCCAGCACACCGAGCACCGCCACCAGAATCAGCGCTGCGCACATGCCGCCGTAGATGCGCAGGAAGATCGAGTTCACAGCGGCAGGTCTACGCAGGCTTCCGGGACGAACAGGTAACCTTTGCTGCGAATGGTCTTGATCAGGCGTGGATGGTCGGGGTCGTCACCAATTTTCGGGCGAATGCGCGAAATGCGCACATCAATCGAGCGGTCCTGGCCGTCGTAGCCGATGCCGCGCAGTGCGGTGAAGATTTCTTCGCGGGACAGAATGCGCCCGGCGTTGGACACCAGCAGCCATAACAGATCGAACTCGGCGCTGGTCAGCTCGATGCCGTTGTCACTCAGCCACGCCTCGCGCAAGGCGTCGTCAACCACCAGCGGGCCGAATTGCAGACGACGGGATTTCTCGGCGACCGGTTCAGGCGTGTCGCTACGGCGCAGCAACGCCTGGATGCGCGCCAACAACAGACGTGGGCGCACTGGTTTGCACACGTAATCGTCGGCACCGAGATCGAGCCCCTGGATCTGATCGGCATCGTCAGTGCGTGCGGTGAGCATCAGAATCGGCCCGTCGTACTGATTGCGCACCTTGCGGCAGATGCTCAGGCCATCTTCGCCGGGCAGCATCAGGTCGAGGATCACCAGATCCGGCTGCTCCTTGATGATCCGCGCCGCCGCCAGCGCACCGTTGCCTTCGATGTCCACGCGCAGTCCATTGGCTTGCAGGTAATCGCGCGTCAGTTCGGCCAGTCGCTGGTCATCCTCGACGATCAATACCTGAAAGGCTTGTTGCTCCACCGGTGACCTCTGCTTTCTATTGTTATTAATAAAGGAAGAACATCTGACTCGCTTGTACACACAGTTTTGGATCCTCCCGTCCTTTTGTCATGTTTCTGGAGGATAACAATGCCTGCGCATGGGCCGATTGTATAAACGGCGTACAGCCAGAACACAAGTCGGTAAATGCGTTCGGACAAGGCGGTTTTTTGTGATAGGGTTCGCGCCCTTAAAAATCCGCTGAAGCGTTTTTCCCGGTGAAAAAACAGTGACAGACGGTCTAGCTCAGCAGGTTCGCGGCCTACACGCGAATTCCGGATTTCTTACACAATTTACGCACAGGTTTATCCACAGCTAGTACGTTGCAAGCACCCGTGAAACGCATTATCTTGTAGCACGGCGCAGGGAGAGACCCTACATATAGGGTTTTCCACTTAAACGCCCAACCACATTTCAGACCTGAAACTCAAGCGATTTATTGCCGGTTTCCGGTTGAACCAAGCAAGTTTTTCAAAGCCCAAACCGCACTTGCGGATGGCGCCGTTTTTTACCGCGCAGCGGCGAGAACGGTACGGGTGTTGCAGTCATTACTGTCACCTGGGAAGGAATCCGGTTCGGGCCTTGGCTCGTAGCCAAAAACTTCGGCAAGGATGCGGCTTCATCAGCCTTTTTTCCTACTGTCCCGAAGTTGTTATACCCGACGCCCGTCGGCTGTAGTGCTTCTGGACAGAACGGTGGGCACCATGATGGTGCCCAAACAAACATAGAGAATGTGGAGACCACCCCCCATGCAAACCGACACAACTCGCGAGAACCCGCAGGGCACCTTGCCGCAGGCCGCTGATTCGAATTCGGATCTGGCAGCCACCGCGCCTGGTCAACTGCGCGTGATCAAGCGTAATGGCACTGTCGTTCCTTACACCGATGACAAGATCACCGTCGCTATCACCAAAGCGTTCCTCGCAGTTGAAGGCGGCACCGCTGCCGCTTCGTCGCGAATCCATGACACCGTTGCCCGTTTGACCGAACAGGTCACCGCGACCTTCAAGCGTCGCATGCCGTCGGGCGGCACCATCCACATCGAAGAAATCCAGGACCAGGTCGAACTGGCTCTGATGCGTGCCGGTGAGCAGAAAGTCGCTCGCGACTACGTGATCTACCGTGACGGTCGTTCGAAAGAGCGCGCTGCCCACGCGCCGGCCGAAGAAGCGGTCAACGCGCACCCGTCGATCCGCATCACCCGTGCCGACGGTAGCCTGGCGCCGCTGGACATGGGTCGCCTGAACACCATCGTCACCGAAGCCTGCGAAGGTCTGGAAGAGGTCGACGGCGACCTGATCCAGCGCGAAACCCTGAAAAACCTGTACGACGGTGTGGCCCTGACCGACGTCAACACCGCGCTGGTGATGACCGCGCGTACCCTGGTTGAGCGTGAGCCGAACTACTCGTTCGTCACCGCCCGCCTGCTGATGGACACCCTGCGTGCCGAAGGTCTGGGTTTCCTCGGTGTGGCCGAAAGCGCCACTCACCATGAAATGGCCGACCTGTACGCCAAGGCACTGCCGGCTTACATCGCCAAAGGTATCGAGTTCGAACTGCTGAACCCTGTGCTGGCTTCCTTCGACCTGGAAAAACTGGGCAAGGCGATCAACCACGAGCGCGATCAGCAATTCACCTACCTGGGCCTGCAAACCCTGTACGACCGCTACTTCATCCACAAGGATGGCGTGCGTTTCGAACTGCCGCAGATCTTCTTCATGCGCGTGGCCATGGGCCTGGCGATCGAAGAGAAGCAGAAAGAAGACCGTGCGATCGAGTTCTACAACCTGCTGTCGTCCTTCGACTACATGTCGTCGACCCCGACCCTGTTCAACGCCGGTACCCTGCGTCCACAGCTGTCGAGCTGCTACCTGACCACCGTGCCGGATGACCTGTCGGGCATCTACCACGCGATCCACGACAACGCCATGTTGTCGAAATTTGCTGGCGGCCTGGGCAATGACTGGACGCCGGTGCGTGCACTGGGTTCGTACATCAAGGGCACCAACGGCAAGTCGCAAGGCGTTGTACCGTTCCTGAAAGTAGTGAACGACACCGCGGTAGCCGTTAACCAGGGTGGCAAGCGCAAAGGCGCTGTGTGTGCCTACCTGGAAACCTGGCACATGGACATCGAAGAGTTCATCGAGCTGCGCAAGAACACCGGTGATGATCGTCGTCGTACCCACGACATGAACACTGCCAACTGGATCCCTGACCTGTTCATGAAGCGTGTCTTCGATGACGGCAAGTGGACCCTGTTCTCGCCATCCGAAGTGCCGGACCTGCACGACCTGACCGGTAAAGCCTTCGAAGAGCGCTACGAGTACTACGAAGCCCTGACCGAATACCCAGGCAAGGTCAAACTGTTCAAGACCATCCAGGCCAAAGACCTGTGGCGCAAAATGCTCTCCATGCTGTTTGAAACCGGCCACCCATGGCTGACCTTCAAAGACCCGTGCAACCTGCGTAGCCCGCAGCAGCACGTCGGCGTGGTTCACAGCTCGAACCTGTGCACCGAAATCACCTTGAACACCAACAAGGACGAGATCGCCGTTTGCAACCTGGGCTCGATCAACCTGCCGAACCACATCGTGGATGGCAAGCTGGACACCGCCAAGCTGCAACGCACCGTGAACACCGCTGTACGCATGCTCGATAACGTGATCGACATCAACTACTACTCGGTGCCACAAGCGAAGAACTCCAACTTCAAGCACCGTCCGGTCGGTCTGGGCATCATGGGCTTCCAGGACGCTTTGTACCTGCAGCACATTCCTTACGGTTCCGACGCTGCCGTCGAGTTCGCCGACAAGTCGATGGAAGCGGTCAGCTACTACGCGATCCAGGCGTCCTGCGACCTGGCTGATGAGCGCGGCGCTTACGAGACGTTCCAGGGTTCGCTGTGGTCCAAAGGCATCCTGCCACTGGATTCGCAACAGATCCTGATCGAGCAACGTGGCCAGAAGTACATTGATGTCGACCTGAACGAAACCCTCGACTGGGCACCGGTTCGCGCCCGTGTACAGAAAGGCATTCGCAACTCGAACATCATGGCCATCGCACCGACCGCGACCATCGCCAACATCACTGGCGTATCGCAGTCGATCGAACCGACCTACCAGAACCTGTATGTGAAATCGAACCTGTCGGGCGAATTCACCGTGATCAACCCGTACCTGGTTCGCGACCTCAAGGCTCGCGGCCTGTGGGACTCGGTCATGATCAACGACCTGAAGTACTACGACGGTTCGGTTCAGCAGATCGAGCGCATCCCGCAAGAACTCAAAGAGCTCTACGCGACCGCGTTCGAAGTGGACACCAAGTGGATCGTTGACGCGGCCAGCCGTCGTCAGAAGTGGATCGACCAGGCCCAGTCGCTGAACCTGTACATCGCCGGCGCATCGGGCAAGAAGCTCGACGTGACTTACCGCATGGCCTGGTACCGTGGTCTGAAAACCACTTACTACCTCCGTGCCCTGGCCGCGACCAGCACCGAGAAGTCGACCATCAACACCGGCAAGCTGAACGCTGTTTCCAGCGGCGGCAACCACGGCGACGATTCGGTTCTGGCAGCACCTGCCGGTCCTGCTCCAGTGCCAAAGGCTTGCGCCATTGACGAGCCGGATTGCGAAGCTTGCCAATAAGCTGAGCTGACTCAGGCGTTGCGAGACGCCTGAGACTTCCCGGGCAAAAGAACCCCCGACAGACCTCTGGTGTGTCGGGGGTTTTCTTTTGCCCGAGAGAAAAAGCCCTTCCCTCTCACGCCCGCCGTATCTGACAACCCTGAGTGTCCAGGTGAACGGAGGCAGAGTGAATACTTCCGACACAACTGTTGCGCAGAACTGCCGTCCCCCCCCCTTACCACGCCCACAAAAAAGCCCCTCGAAACGAGGGGCTCCTGGGTACGACTCAAACCAGAATCAGGTCATCTGAATGATGGTCTGCATGATGGTGCTCTGGGTCGAAATGGTCTTGGCGTTCGCCTGATAGTTGCTCTGGCCCTTGATCAGGTCCACCAGCTCATTGGTCAGGTTCACGTTCGACTCTTCCAGCGAGTTGGACTGAATGGAACCCAGTGTGCCGGTTTCCGGAGCGTCATAACCCGGGATACCCGAAGCGAAGGTTTCCTTCCAGCTGGTGCCGCCTACTGCTTGCAGACCTTGCTCGTTGGTGAAGCTGGCCAGTGCAACTTGGCCGATAGCCTTGTTCTGGTTGTTGCTGAAGTTGGCGAACAGCGTACCGGTGCCGTCGATGGTCAGGTTGGTGATCTGGCCAGTGGCGTAGCCATCCTGAGTCGGGATGGTACGCGAGGTATCCGCGTTGTACTGAGTGGTCTTGGCCAGGGAAACGGTCACGCCATTCGGGTTGGCAGCCGCGCCGTTAGGCGTGAAGTTGCCATTGGTCACGGTGCCCGGCACCCAGTTTTTCAGTGTCAGATCGCTGCTGATGATCGGATTCGGAGCCGGCGGCGGCAGAGTGCTCGGTGTGCTGACCTGAAGCAGCTTGCCGGAACTGTCGAACGTCAGAGTCGAAGCAGTGGGTGGGACAGTCACCGGATTACTACCGGTCGCGTCCGGGTTGCGCCCATCGACCAGCGTGTACACCTTCCAGGTGTTTTCGCCCGTCTTCACGACGTACTGATCCATGTTGTGCTTGTTGCCCTGGGTGTCATAGATCGGGGTGCTGAACGACTCGGTGTAAGTCTCGACCTTGGACGGATCGAACTTGACAGCGGTGGCGCCGGTATCAACGATCACCGGTGCCGACGAGTTCAGGTTGATGCTCGAAGCCACGGCGGAAGTGGACTTTGGCGCCAGGTTCGAGGTGTCGATCTTCAGGTCGGTCAACACACCCTTGATGATCTTGCCGCTGGAATCCACGGCGTAACCTTGCAGACGCGAGGTGTAGTCGGTGTTGGTGATGAAACCGGCGTCGTCGACTTTGAAAGTACCGGCACGGGTGTAGGAAATCGAGCCGTTGTTGCTCATGGTGAAGAAGCCGGAACCATTGATACCCATGTCCAACACGTTGCCGGTGTTGTTGATGTCACCCTGGGTGAACTGCTGGGAAACGTTGGCCAGGCGCACACCGTTGCCGATGACTTTGCTGCCGGTGCCCAGGCGGGTCGCCGAGTAAACGTCTTCGAATTCTGCACGGGACGATTTGAAACCGGCGGTCGCGACGTTGGCGATGTTGTTGCCGGTCACGTCCAGTTGTTTGTTGGCTGCATAGAGACCGCTAAGGCCGATATTGAAAGACATATTCCACTCCTTTGTTGCCGGTTAGTCGGCTCTATATACCAATGGTTTGTACTTTGGACAGGGCAACGGAGCCCTTGCCAGCCAGGTTGAGCATCAGCTCGCCACCGGTCTGGCTGATCGTCACGCTGTTGACTGTGGCCGGCAGGTAAGTGGCCAGATCGGTCGCGGTGCCGTTGATCGGTGCGCTCGCCTTGAAGGTGTAGGTACCGGTCGGCACGAGGGTGCCGGAGGTGTCCTTGCCGTCCCAGGTGAAGCTGGCACTGCCAGCGGCGCGACTGCCCAGATCGATGGTACGAACCGTCTTGCCGCTGCTGTCGGTGATGGTCACGGTACCCTCAGCAATGGACGTCGACAGGTTCACAGAACCGGTCAGGCCTTTGCTCGGGTCGTCGAGTTGCGCGGTGTTGGTCTGCACGATGACGTTGCGACCGACCAACGACGACGCCTGCAGCGCTTGCGACGAGTTGTAGTTGCCGGCCAGGCCGCTCACGGTGCTGTTGAGCGTGGTGATGCCTTCAAGGCTGCTGAACTGCGCCAGCTGCGCAACGAATGCGCTGTTGTCCTGTGGATCGAGCGGGTTCTGGTTTTTCAGCTGGGTGACCAGCAATTGCAGGAACGCGTCCTTGCCCAACGCTTGACCGCCAGTGGCACTGTTGGTCGCCGAGGCGATGCCGCCGGTCGTTGTGCTGCTGGTCTTCGACGAGTTGGCCAGTACGTCTTTCAGACTAGGGGTGCTGGTGGTATCGGTAACACTCATGGCAGTCGCCCCTTATTACTGACCGAGGGTCAGCACCTTCTGCATCATGGTTTTGGCGGTGTTCATCATTTCGGCGTTGGTCTGGAACGAACGGCTCGCGGAAATCATGTCAGCCATTTCTTCCACCACGTTGACGTTCGGGTAGTAGACGTAGCCTTTGGCGTCAGCCGCCGGATGGTTCGGCTCGTAGCGCGCTTCGAGGTTGCTCTGGTCTTCGACCACACCGAGCACCTGTACGCCTTGACCGGCCGCGTCCTGGCTCTGGAACAGCGAGTTGCTGCCGCTGTTCTGGCCGCCCTGGAACATGGTGGCGAATACCGGGTGACGGGCGCGATAGGTCTGGTCGATGCTCGACGAGACGGTCTCGGCGTTGGCGATGTTCGAGGCCACGGTGTTCAGACGCGTGGTTTGTGCGCTCATGCCGCTGCCGGCAATGTTGAAAACGCTGGACAGGGACATGAATTACTCTCCGCGCAGGGCTGACACCAGCCCTTTGAATTTGCTGTTGAGCAGGGTGAAGCTGGCCTGGAAGCCGACGGCGTTTTCCGCGTAGTTCGACTGTTCCAGTTGGGCGTCCACGGTGTTCTGGTCGATCGAAGGTTGCATCGGCGTGCGATACATCAGCGATTCGTCGCCGTTGCCCAGGCCCTCAGCTTCGATGTGACGGCTGTTGGTCATGTTCAACGCGATGGTGCCGTTGGCGTTTTTCTGGGTCTGTGCTTCAAGCACTTTGGAGAAGTCCAGATCCCGCGCCTTGTAGTTCGGGGTATCGGCGTTGGCGATGTTGTTGGCCAGCACTTCGGCACGCTGGGCGCGGAAGCCCAATGCCTTTTCGTGAATGCCGAGCGCTTTATCGAAGCTGATGCTCATGTCGGGAACCTTCAGGTGACCGGTTTTTCGTAACTGAGCTTTAGCAAGCGCCGTGCCAAACCACAAAACCCGCATAAACCGGGGCTTTGCCGGGAGTCGGCAAAGCGGCAATGCCAGAAAAGCGGCAACCGGTTTCCGCCGAATGCCGCTTTTCTGCCGCTTGCCGTCCTTGCCAGGTCAACGCAGATCCCTGTGGGAGCGAGCCTGCTCGCGAAGGCGGCGTGTCAGTCGCCAACTGTTTTACTGACAGACCGCTTTCGCGAGCAGGCTCGCTCCCACATCGGGGGTGTGGTGTTCGTGGGAAATAATTGGGGCATAAAAAAACGGGAGGCTTTAAGGCTTCCCGTTTTTTGTATTGCCGCTGCAATCACTTCGCCTGGTAAATGATCCCCGGGCTGCACTGAACCATCTGGTAATGGTCCGGCAAACCGTTCAGCGCCTCGGAAGCGCCAAGGAACAGATAACCGCCCGGCTTCAACGTGCTGTGAATGCGCAACAGGATGTCTTTCTTCACTTCGGCAGAGAAGTAGATCAACACGTTGCGGCAGAACACGATGTCGAACTTGCCCAGCGCCGCATAACTGTCGAGCAGGTTGAACGAGCGGAACTCCACGCGGTTCTTGATCGGCGCCTTGATCACCCAGCGCCCCGGCCCTTTCGGGTCGAAGTAACGCTGCAGACGTTCCGGCGACAAACCGCGACCGATCGCCAGGCTGTCGTACTCGCCGGTCTTGCAGTTGGTCAGCATAAGGCCGGACAGATCAGTGGCAACGATCTGCACGCCCATTTTCAGCTGGCCAAGGTTGCTGCGCTCGAACTCGTCGATCGACATCGACAGCGAGTACGGTTCCTGACCCGACGAGCAGGCTGCCGACCAGATCCGCAGACGCTGGTTGGGGCTGGCCTTGATCGCTTCAGGCAGCACCTTGTTCTTCAAGACTTCAAACGGATAGGTGTCACGAAACCACAGGGTTTCGTTGGTCGTCATGGCATCGACCACCTGCTCGCGCAAACCGCTGCGCGGCTGGGTCTGGATGCGCTGAACCAGCTCACCCAGGGATTTGATGCCTTGCTGCTCCATCAGTTTGTTGAGACGGCTCGAGACCAGGTACTGCTTGTTTTCACCGAGCAAAATGCCACAGGCTTTTTCCAGGAAGACCCGGAACTGTTCGAAATCCAAATTACCCGTAGACAATGATGCCGCCTCTTAAATCGTGTTGACCGCCAGGAGCAAAACGCTCCTAGCTGATATCTGCTGCTTTGATCCGGTCGACTACCCGGGATGCCAGGTCATCAGGGCGGAACTTGGCCAGGAAGTCATCTGCACCGACTTTCTTGACCATCGCCTGATTGAATACCCCGGACAACGAAGTATGCAGGATGATATGAAGCTTTTGCATGCGTGCGTCGCCGCGGATTTCCGCCGTCAGGGTGTACCCGTCCATCTCCGGCATCTCGATGTCGGAAATCATCATCAGGAACTCTTCTTCCGGCTTCTTGCCCTCATCGACCAGCTTGCGCAGGTAATCCAGCGCCTGCTTGCCGTCGTTCAGCGCCACCACTTCGACACCGATCGTCTGCAGGCAACGCGTGACCTGCTTGCGCGCCACCGACGAGTCATCGACCGTCAAGACACGCAACGACAGTGCCTTGGTCTGGGTCTCGACATCGACCACGCCCACCGAAATCGCTTCCGGTGTCGGCGCAACTTCGGCCAACACTTTCTCGACGTCGATGATTTCGACTAACTGATTGTCCACCCGAGTCACAGCGGTCAGGTAATGATCGCGCCCCGTGCCCTTGGGCGGTGGATGAATCTCTTCCCAGTTCATGTTGACGATGCGCTCCACCGAGCGGACCAGGAAACCCTGGGTCTTGGTGTTGTACTCCGTGATGATCACGAACGGGTTGTTCTTGTCCTTCAACGCTCCGGAACCGGTGGCCATTGCCAGATCAAGGATCGGAATGGTCGCCCCCCGGATATTTGCCACCCCGCACACGACAGGACTGGACTTGGGCATCAACGTCAGCGACGGGCACTGCAACACTTCCCGTACCTTGAACACGTTGATTCCGTAGAGCTGCTGACCGTCAAGACGGAACAACAACAGCTCCAGGCGATTCTGCCCTACCAGTTGCGTGCGCTGGTTCACCGAATCCATTACACCAGCCATGCCCAGACTCCTACACCAACGCCAAGTGTTGTTGCGACGCACATTCATTGCTAAACGGCACGGCGCTTGCTTTTTAACTCGTATGAACGCTCAAACGACATTTTTCCGACACCTGACATCCCGCGCTCGCAAAAGCCTTTGCGCAATGTCAGCCGTCTGCTGCTTTTTCGCTGGCAACCCTGCCGTTGCTGATGCGGTTACCTTGCCTGACATGCTTATCGGCGTCACTCAGGGCTTTCTTGAGTTCACCGTAGAAGACTATCTGGCTACCAGTCAAACGGAAGGCCGCTACGAAATCGAAGTCAACCAGCTCGACCCGCGTATGCGCATGCCTATGTGCGACAAGGAATTGACAGCTACTTTGGAGAGTCCGGCACGTCCGCTGGGCCGGGTTACCGTGAAGGTCCGCTGTGAAGGCGCCTCGCCCTGGACCGTGTTCGTGCCCGCTCAAGTCCGCCTGTTTCGCGAGATTGTGACCACCACCCGACCGCTCAAACGCGCAGGGATTATCGAACCGCAGGACGTGACCTTGCGTGAACGCGACGTGAGCACGATCAACCAAGGCTTTCTAACCTCGGTAGACGAAGCGATCGGACAGAAATTAACCCGACCAACGGTAGCCGATCAGGTCATTACCCTGGTTCATCTGGAACAGGCGGAAGTCGTTCGCAAGGGCGATCAAGTGGTCATCACCGCCCGCAGCGGCACGCTCGCCGTGCGCATGCCCGGCGAAGCGCTGGCCAATGGCGGTTTGAAAGAACAGATCCGGGTGAAAAACCTCAACTCGCAACGGGTCATCAAGGCGCAAGTCACCGCGCCGGGCCAAGTGGAAGTGGCGATGTAGAAAACTGGCGCTGACCCCGGCTGTTCCCTAAACTGTGCCGCAGCAGGACACGCGCCGGCGCATGCAAGGCTCATTGTAAATGTGCCTAAAGTTTTCCAGGGGATGGCCGAAAACATGGCAAGCGTCCAAATTCCCAGAGGTTTTTATCATGGTCATCGATTTCAGCCGTTTGAACAGCTCCTCGTCACTTACGGGCAGTACACGTACCAGCAACGCCAAGGAAACCGCCGAAACCGGCACCTCCGCGCCGCTGAATACCCCGGCCGAACAGGCCAGTACCGCAAAAAGCGGGGAATCGGTACACCTCAGCAATGAGGCTCAACAGTTGCAGAAGGTCACTGACAAGCTGCGCGATCAACCTGCTGTCGACAAAGCCCGTGTGGCCGAGTTGAAAGCCGCGATTGCCGATGGCAGCTATAAAGTCGACAGCAACCGTGTAGCCAGCAAACTGCTCAACTTCGAAGCCCAGCGCTAGGCCTTTGCCTGCGCCAGGCTTTTGGACGCTTAAAACCCAAGGCCAGCCATGCACGACACTAATTTATTGCAATTGATCAACGACGACTTTGCTCCAGCTCAACAATTGCTGGAGTTACTGCACACCGAATCCCTCGCGTTGCACGGTCGCGACATGCCGCTGCTGGAAGAAATTCTGGCGCACAAACAGGCACTGATCATTCTGCTTGAACAGCATGGCCGCAAGCGCAGCGAAATTCTCGCCAGCCTCAACCTGCCGACTGATCGTACAGGTCTTGTGCAGTTGGCTGGCCAGTCGAGCATTGGCGAGCAGTTGTTGACGCAAGGCGACGCATTGACCGATCTGATCGCGCAATGCCAGGCCGCCAACGTCAAGAATGGTCAGTCGATCCAGATCCAGCAGGCCGCCACGGCCAATCAGCTGAAGATCCTCACCGGTGGTGAAGCGCCAGCGCTTTATAACGCCAGCGGTACCTTTGCCAAACCCGCCACGCCGCGTCCGCTCAGCCAGGCATGAGCCGTTGATGCGCCAGCTCTATCAACCCGCGGAACATGCTGGCAAAATGCTGGCTAGTCGTCATATTTTGTCTGGAGATTGATAAACCGTGTCCAACGCCCTCAGCGCGGATGATGCTCCGCAGCCCCCTAAGGTGCTTACCACGCCACTGGAAATCTCCAGCAACCTGCGCCAGCTGCAAGAAAGCCACGATCCGCTGATCATCACCTTTCATGAGCGCAGCCAGCGCTTCCAGAGCTACCTGATCAAAGTCGACCGCGACAGCGCTTCGATCGCGCTGGACGAGATGATCCCGCGTGATGGCGAACGCTTTCTGCTGGCCGGTGAGCCGTTCAAAGTCGAAGGTTTTCATGAAGGTGTGCGCATTGCCTGGGAATGCACCGGCACGCTGAATATCGAGGAATCCGACGGTGATCGCTTCTACACCGGCGAGCTACCGACCGAAGTGGTTTACCACCAGCGCCGTAATGCTTTCCGCGCCGCACTGAAACTGACTGATCTGGTCAGCGTTGAACTGGGCGGCGAAAAGCTCAAGGCGCCGATCAACGGCAAACTGCTGGACATCTCCGCGACCGGCTGCAAGCTGCGTTTCGAAGGCGACATCACTGATCGTCTGCAACTGGGCCAGGTCTACGACCGCCTGATTGCCCCGCCGCTGTTCGGCAACCAGCCGACTTCTGTTGAACTGCGCTATCTGCACTTCGAAGAAAAACTCAACATCACCTTTGCCGGCCTGCGCTTCCACAACATCAGTGGTCAGGCAGCGCGCAACGTTGAACGTTTCGTTTATCAGCTGCAACGTGAAGCACGCCGTTTCGATAAAGACGATATGTGATTCGTAGCGGCAAATAAAAAGGGCAGTCCCTGGCGGGACTGCCCTTTTTTATGCGCGGTGATTTTTGTTCAGTTCAGGGTCTGCCGCCGCTGAGATCGGGTGTTGGCTTGTCGTCGCCGCTATCTGTTTCAGTTTCTGCCGCAGGCTCTGGCTGAGCATCGGGTTCAGCCGCAGGTTCGGGACTCGCCGGCGTTTGCACCGGGTCCTGCACCATCTGCTCCTGCACCACCTGCTCGTCTACCCGAGGATCGAGGGCGGCCACCAGCGGCGAACTGGACATGCTGTCCGGCATGGCCACGTGGTGCAGCGGCGCGTCGTCGACCTGATGCAGATTGGTCACCGCTTTCGGCCGGATCCGCCACACCAGCACCAGCGCGAAGAAGCTGAAGAACGCGTACAGGCTCTGACTGCCGAACAGCTTCATCAGCACACCCGCCAGCAACGGCCCGATGCTCGCGCCGACCCCGTAAGTCACCAGCAGCATCGCCGTCAGCGACACCCGCCGATCCCCTTCCACATGGTCATTGGAGAACGCCACCGCCAGTGGATACAGGCAGAACTGCACTAGCGAACAGAGGAAGCCAACCCCGAACAACACCTCCAGCGGGACCTGCGGCAGTACCGCCAACGGCAACGCCGCCACTGCCAGGAACCCGGCAAAGCAGCGTATCAGCAGCGCCCGGTCGTAACGGTCGGACAACCAGCCCAATGGCCACTGCACCAACAACCCGGCAAAGATGCAGCTACCCATGAACAAACCGACCTGCTCGGTCGACAGCCCTTGTTGCGAGGCATACAACGGCGCCAGACCGTAGAACGAACCGATGATCAAACCGGCACCGAGCACCGTACTCAACGACTGCGGCACCCGCTTGATAAAGAAGCGCGGTTCCATCGGCGCCGGATGCAGGGGCGCCGGGTGAATCCTTCGAGTCAATGTCACCGGCACCAGACATAGCGCGAAGCACAGCGCGACCAGCATCAGCAATTCCAGACCCAGCCCAGGATGCATGACCAGAATCAGTTGGCCGAGCACCAGGCCCAGATACGAAGCGATCATGTAACCGCTGAACACCAGGCCACGCTGATTGGCGTCCGCCTGCTCATTGAGCCAGCTTTCGATCACCATGTATTGGCACATCATGCCCAGACCGACGATGGTCCGCAGCACTAGCCACGCCGGCAGCCAATCGACCAGACCGTGGCCAAGCACCGCCGCCCCGACGATCCCGGCACACGCTGAATAAGCACGGATATGCCCGACCCGGGCGATCAGCCGGTGACCGATCTTGCCGCCCAGCACCAGGCCGAAATAGTTGGCCGCCATCAGCGCACCGACCCAGAGGCCGTCGACGTTGTCAGCGGCCAGACGCAAGGCCAGATAAGTGGATAGAAGGCCGGAGCCGATCAACATCATCAGCGAGGCGAAATACAGCGCTCGAAAGGATTTCCAGATTTGGCGCATCGGCGTTCCGAGCGGCTCCTTGCAGTAAAGACCGGACTATCAAAACGATAGTCCGGTGGCGACAGTTCGTCAGGCCTGGGCTGCTAGAACACGCCGTTCCCAGGGAGTGATTTCATCAAAGAAGCTGGTCAACTCCATGGTCTTCGAAGCGATGTAGCCTTCGATGAACTCCTGTCCGAACAGTTCCCTCGCCAGTTGGCTACGTTTCAGACGCTCAAGCGCGGCGTGCAAGGTACACGGCAGCGAGAGGTTGTCCGGCACCTCGAACTCGCCCTGAATGGCTTCACTCGGTTCCAGCTCATGCTCGATGCCATGCAAGCCGGCGGCCAGACTCGCGGCGATCGCCAGATACGGGTTCGCATCGGCGCCTGGCAAGCGATTTTCCACCCGCCGAGCGACCGGCGAGCTAGCCGGAATTCGCAGCCCGGCCGCACGGTTATCGTGGGACCAGCAAGCGTTGTTCGGCGATGCGTACGGATGACACAGGCGCTGATAGGAATTCACATTGGGTGCAAACAGTGCGGTGAAATCAGCCATGCCAGCCTGCTGACCCGCAATGAAGTGGCGGAACATCGCGGTCGGCTCACCGTGCGCGTCACTGAACACATTCTTGCCGCTGGCGATCTCGACGATGCTCTGGTGAATGTGCATCGAACTGCCCGGCGTGTGCGCCAGTGGCTTGGCCATGCACACCACGCTCAGGCCATGCTTGAGCGCGACTTCCTTGAGCAGGTGTTTGAACAGGAATGTCTGGTCGGCCAACAGCAATGGATCACCGTGCAGCAGATTGATCTCGAACTGACTGACACCCATCTCGTGCATGAAGGTATCGCGCGGCAGACCGAGGGCAGCCATGCATTTATAGACTTCGCTGAAGAACGGACGCAGGCCGTTATTGGAACTGACGCTGAACGCCGACTGACCATCCTCGCGACGACCGTCGAGGCCAACGGGAGGGCGAAACGGTTGCGTCGGATCGGTGTTCGGCGCGAACACGAAGAATTCCAGTTCAGTGGCCACCACCGGCGCCAGACCGCGCGCGGTATAACGGGCGATAACCTTTTTGAGCTGACCACGGGTCGACAGGTTGGAGCTTTCGCCGCTCAGTTCGTCGGCATCGCAAATGGCCAGAGCACGCGGTTCGTCACTCCATGGCAAGCGATGGATCTGGGTCGGTTCGGCAATCAGGGCGAGATCACCATCATCGCTGCCGTAAAACCGCGCCGCTGGATAACCACCCATGATGCATTGCAGCAGCACACCCCGCGCCAACTGCAAACGCCGCCCTTCGAGGAAACCCTCGGCGGTCATCACTTTGCCTCGCGGCACGCCGTTCAAATCCGGCGTGACACATTCAATCTCATCAATGCCCGTCAATCGCTGCGCGAGTGAACGCTGGCCATCGGTTGTCATGACGCAATCCTTGTTATTGTGCGAGCCGCGAACGGCGACTCGTACAAAATAGGCTCCGGCTGTTCGGAATATCAAGCAGCGTCAAACAAAAATCTGAGTCACGGTAAATAAAGGCTAAACACCCCGCCGCCAAGCGGTCCGCCATTGCCGATTTCGGTGCGCCCTTCAACACCATTGCGCTGATGCAGCGCCGCAATGCGATTGGCAAAATACAAACCGAGCCCGGTGCTGCCGCTGCTGTGATTGATGCCTTGCACGTAATCTGCCTGACGCTCGAGCATCTCGGCTGGATAACCGTCGCCGTCGTCGTTGATACTCAGCACCAGTTGCCCGGCTTCGTCACTGACGGTGATCAGCAACGATTCGCGTGCATAACGAATCGCATTGTTGATGCAGTTACCGAGCACCGAGGCGATCAGTTCGCGGTCGAAGAAACCCAACGGACTCAGCGGATCGACTTCATAGGTGGCGATGATCCCGCGACTGGCGAACACCTCTTGATGCGCCGCCAGTTGCGCCTCGATGAAATCGTCGAGTTCGTGATAGGCCGGTTGCAGCGGCAGCTGATTGACGCCGAGCTTGTACAGCCCGAGCAACTGCACAAGCATGCCGTTGAGGTGGGCAAACTCGAAGTCGATCACGCCCGGCTCCTTGCCCTCGCGAAGCTCTTGCGGCAACCGTGCCAGCCATTGGCTGTGAGCCTGCATGAGCATGGCCAGCGAGTTCTTCATGTCGTGAACGGTGGAGGCGATCACCGTGGAAAAATCCAGAGCTTGTTCGTCGTGGTTCATTCGCCAAACGCCTTGCTTTTCAGCTTCTGATAACGCGCAAAACGCGCGTCGGTGTCGGGCATCAGGCCGACCATTTTCAGGCAGGCCCGACATTCTTCCAGCTCCGCCGACGGCACACTGGTGTCGGTGCCGTGGAGCAGCGACTGGGCCATGTTCAGCGCGATACTGATGTTCTTTGGTTGCATCTTCAGCGCCTTGCGGAAGACCTCGCGGGCCTCTACCAGGTTGCCGGTCTTGTACACCCGCACGCCCTGACGGTTGAGGTCGGCAGCAGCGTTGCTGGAGCTGAGAATAGTCGGGTCATCGGTCAGCTTGGCGATGTCTTTCATCACCGCCGGATCATCACCGTAGATCTCCGCGCAGCTCTTGAGCATCGACGTCCCCGCCTCGGCCTGACCGAGCATCTGCAATTGCTTGGCAACCAGCAGCGCTGCTTCAGGACTCATGAATTGCTCCATGCCGTCGAGGCGCATCAACGCTTGCTCGGTGAGCTTGTCGGCGGTTTCGGCATCATTGAGCAACAGGCTGGTAGCCTTCATCAAACGCGCGCGAATCTGCAGGCCGGGATCGGTCGGGTTCTCTTTGGCCACCGCACTGAGCGTGGTGTTGATCTCCAGCCGCGTGCGTGTGTCGAGACCGCGCTCACTGCCCTTGCTGATCAGCGCGTGAGCGAGACCCAGGTTGCTTTCCGGGTCCTTGAAGCGCGACTGCGCGCCTTGCGCCACCGCTTGACGATAAGCGCGCGAAGCCGTGTCGAAATCTTCGTTGGTCATCGCCAGTTTGCCCAGCAACGCCTGTCGGCGCACCGCCAACGGTGACAAGCGAATAGCCTCTTCCAGCACCCGCTGCGCGCCTTTGGTGTCACCCTCGGAAACCAGCACATCGGCCATGCCGTCATACAGCGCCGGCATCATCGGGAACACCTTCAGCGCCTTTTCATAGACGCCTTTGGCTTGCGCCACCTGGCCACGCTTGAACAGCAACTTGCCCAATCCCGCAAACGCCCACGGCAATGGGCGGTCGGCGATGATGCTGTCGTAGAGGCGTTCGAGTGCTTCGTTCTGGTTCATGTCGCGCAGCGCATCGGCACGATAACGCAGGCACAACGGCGAATAGCGAATGTCCTGTTTGCACAAGGCAATGCAAGCATTGAGCACCTCGACCGGTTTGCCACGATCAAGGGCTTGCAGAATCGGTTTGAGCAACGTCTTGCGCTGCTCCAGACGCTCCAGGCGCTGAGCCAGGCCGGAGCGGTTGAACGGTTTGGTCAGGTACGCGTCCGGCTCGTGTTCCAGGGCGCTGAGCACCATCGCCTGGCTGGTCTCGGCGGTAACCATGACGAACACGGCTTCATGGCTGATGAGCTTTTCCGACATCAGATCTTCAAGAACCTGCTGGCCGTTCTTCTTGCCATCGCCGAGATGGAAATCCTGCAGGATGAAATCGTAGGACTTCTGCGCACACATCTTCAGCGCCTGCTCACCGGTGTCGGCCGTATCGACGTCCTTGACCCCAAGCTCACGCAGCATCGAACGGACGGAACTGCGGAAATCCGAGAAATCATCGACGATCAGAAAACTTTTTTGGTGATACGACAGCATCGAAGATTTCCAGGCAATTGAAGTGAGGGCAATTTCAGGCGCGCAGATGATAGCTGGCGGCAAAATGCTATCAAGCGATTTCGCGCGACTTTTAAGTCACCGAATGGGTTATCGGCCAGAAGTGCTTTTCTCTGAAGCCGGCGCTTCAAGATTCCTCACCCAGCCTTTACCCTGCGCACTAGGACACCCTCCCACTACAAGGCTTAGATCGTGTACATCAAAGGACGCTACATCGCTTCCGCATGCGCTCTGCTGTTTGTTCAGCAGGCAATGGCAGCTGGAATGGATTGCACAAAAGCGGCGAATGCCGTCGAAAACACTGTTTGCGCGAACAAATCGCTGTACGAACTGGATGCGCAGATGGGTGTGGTTTATCGGGAGTTATTCAAAGCCTCTGCTCCCGCACAAGCTGAACTCAAGCGCACTCAACGGCTGTGGTTAAAAGCCCGCAATGAATGCGCCGAAGACGTTTCGTGCCTGAGCCAGCATTATCGCGAGCGCCTACAAACGTTACGCGCGCAGTGGCAGGCAGCGGTTGCCTATCAACCGGATGACCTCGATGAACAGGCGCTGGACGATCTGCAAAAGCGCATTCAAGCCGCCAGTAAAGATGATCCCGAATTTGCGCTAGACCGGGCACTCGCCGCGCTCGCCGTCAAAACAACTGCCGGCGGTTTTCACGGCGATGCCAATGAAGATGACTCTTCGATAACGCACTTTCCGACAGCCCAGCCCAAGGGCGTTACTGCCAATGAATGGCGAGCGTTGACCGCTTCGCGGATCACTGACGCTGCCGAAACCGGCCTGACCTCTTACACTTTGCAGGATCTGGATGGCGACGGGCAGCGCGATCTGATTGTGAATACCTACGCCGGGGGCACAGGTCTGTTCACCTATGTGGAAACCTGGCGTCGCGACGGAGAGCGGTTCGTCAAACGCTCTGTTGAGCCCGAAAGTTCGCTGTTCTACACCAACGATCGCGGCGCCAATCAGTCAGTAGACTGGATAAGCCTGCGTGGCAAAACTTACGCGGCTTATCGAAACAGCGAGTACGGCGCTGATCGGGTCTACTTGCTCAACCCGCTGAAAATCAATGTCCAGGTGCCTACGGTGATGATCCGTTATCGCTACGACCTCGAAGTGCCCGTTCTTCAACACAAAGATGACGGCAACAGCACGTTTGAACTCGAACCCGATCTGCACCGAGCACTCAATCTGGCAGTGGCGAAAGTAAATGAAACCGCCGCTATCCCTTCAAAAGAACCGCTCTGCCCTATTCCGGCTACCGGCGCCGGTGAAAACGATTACTACAGCTTTGGCCCGGCGCATTACAGCATTGAAAAAGTCGCCGACCTGCCGGTCTTCATTGGCAATGATTGTTACATCGGTGCTTTGATCGACTGGTTCGGCAGTTACAGCGAAAAGAATGGTTTGTTCGCGCAACTGGCATTGCGTAAACCGGACAGCGATGACGGCAGCCGTACATACGAAGTCTACGGTCGCCGACACATAACCGAAGTCAGTACCTCAATGGGTAAAATTGAGCTGAACGAGGGTTAACCGCGTAGCCAGTGTGATGTTGAAGATCAATGATGCAGTCGCGGCTCGCCTTGGCAATTCGTCGGCTCACGGTAATGCAAAAAGCCCCGTCGCAATTTCCATTGCGACGGGGCTTTGAATTTGAACTTGATAGTCTTCACGAACTTTTATCCCGGATAAGCTTTTCTACAGGCAAAACAAAACCCCAACTGCTTTCGCAATTGGGGTTTCGGAATTTAATCTTGACGATGACCTACTCTCACATGGGGAAACCCCACACTACCATCGGCGATGCATCGTTTCACTGCTG
>NZ_JSFK01000056.1 GCF_000783395.1 Pseudomonas chlororaphis
GCGCCTGACCGGACTCACCACTTCAGGATAATAAAAAGCATGTCCAGCCTCGATACTCCCCTGCAAGACCTCGCCGCCCCCGAAGGCGTCTGCTACGGCTGCGGCGGCCGCAACCCGCACGGCCTGCACGTGAAAAGCCACTGGCATGAAGACGGTGTACACGTTATCGCCAAACACCTGCCCGAGGCCAAATACTGCGGGTGGCCGGATCTGGTCTATGGTGGCCTGATCGCAATGCTGGTCGACTGCCATTCCAACTGGACGGCGATGGCGTACCACTACCGCGCAGAAAACCGCGAGCCCGGCAGCCTGCCACGCATCGACTGCGTCACCGGCAACCTCGGCATCAAGTTCATCAAACCGACGCCGATGGGCGTTCCGCTGGTTTTGCGGGCGAAAGTCGAGGGTGACGTCGGGCGCAAGACGCGGGTGATCTGTGAGGTTTATGCGGGGGAAGTGCTGACGGCAGTGGGCGATTCGGTGTTTGTGCGGGTCGATACCGGGCAACTGGCCGACGCGGCACACGGGCGATAAACCTGGCGAGCCTGCCTGGCTTGTCGAACCGTTACCGGCAGGCCCTGGCGACTGTTCAACTGACCACAGCCCCTTTGGGGCCGCTGGCAATCAGGGCGGCGCCACAAGCGGTTTTCATGCCGTCCAACGCCACAGGCGTGCCATCAACGGTGTAAGTGCTACTGCCCTCGGCGATGGGAAAAACCCCTTTGCACAGAGGGCAGCTTACCTTGTGTCCGACACCGGCAATGGGCTTGCCATTGAGATCGGTTCGAGAGAATGCTTCAAGGACCGTGCCACCATGCGTGGTGGAGTCACCCAAGCGAATCGCGTCTTTCACAGCATCACTCCTTTGCCGTTCAATCAGGCCCGACGGTCTGACCTTCGCCCCCTCATTCTTCAATCTCCCACGCCAATCCCGGGTCCGCTGTGCCGTGTTCGCAAAAATACAGCAACGCTTTCCGGGCACTTTCTTTGTCGACAACCTGGTTTTTCGGGTAACTCCCGGACTGCCCACCGACGACGACATCAACCGTCTCATCGCTTGATGCATCAGGAGTGGTCAGTGTGTACAGCTTCTCGTCGACGTTGACCGCGATAAACACAACATAGCGATGGTCGTTCCCCCCGCCCACGCTCATGTAGTTATCGTCATCGAGCAAAAACAGTGTCGAACTGCACGCCTTTCCATCCAGTCGATCCAGAGTTTCGAGTACCTTTGCGCGGTCGGGACTCAAGTGCTCTCGCTCTTTGAAAGTCTCGCCCTTTGCTTCGTCTTCTATGATTTTTTCCAGCTTCATGATCACTACTTCGTTGGTGTGTAAGTTCGGCTGCCACTGGGTGAATGCACGGTAATATTACATCCCAGATTTCGAGCCAGTGAACGAATTCCCCCTGCGCCCGGCAACCCGCAAGCCTTGCACGGATCGCGGTCGACCCACATTTCGGCACTTTCGGCTTTACCTGCCATGCCCGCATTCACGGCATGTTGCACCGCTTCAGCCTCCGCGTGGGTTTTGGTTTGCGCATTTACCCGGTCGAGGGTAATCGCCGTCTTGGGATTCTGGTCACCTGAGTTTATACCCTCGAAACTCTGACCATTGACCCTCAATAAAGACAATGTCGATGTGTCATTGGCAGAACCTGCGACGGGTAGACCCAAGGCTTTCCTGCGGTCAGCCAGTCGCTGCCGTGGATCACAGGTTTCCAGGCCCAGCGGATCGATCCAGCCCGTCGGGTTTGGTGCATAGGCATAAAGATTCAAGCCACCGGCATAGCTGATCGGGTCTTTGCTGATGAAACGACCGACCTGCGGATCGTAGTACCTGTAGCGGTTGTAATGCAGGCCCGTCTCATGGTCATGGTACTGCCCCTGAAAACGCAGTGGATTCGTCAGCCCTTGTTGCCTGGCCCAATCTGAACGCTGCTCCTGAACTTGGCCCCACGCCTTGTATTGCGCACTCCAGACGATTTCACCTCGCTGGTCAGTCAGTTCCTGTGGCGTGCCCAAGTGATCGCACTGATACCAGCTCAACTCATCGATCGGTTGGGCCTTGGGTGCGTGGCTCCACAACGGATCATCGTCCAGTCGATATTCGTCGCTGTAGTCGGGCTGCTCCGACAGTTTGATTGCCTGATGCCGCAGTGCCTGAGCGACAGGCACAAAGGTGCCAGGCTCGTACACGTAATGCACGGTACGACCATAGTCACCATCCACCTGTGCCAGGCTACTTTCCCAGGCTAGAACGTCACCGTCCCAACCATACAACGTGAAGCCGCAACCCGACTCGCGCTGCTTGCGTGCGTATTCGTGATGGTTCCATTGAGAGCCGGCTTCAGGGTGCTGTTTAAAGTGCGCACGGGAGTGTTTGTAAACCCTGCGGCCCAGCGCATCGTAGGCGTAATCGACCTCCAGACGGGCGTCGTCAAAATGCACCAGACGGTCGAACAGATCCCAGCGCAGCCGGCTGTAACTGCCGTTATGCCAGCGCTGGATCAGGTTGCCCCGCTCGTCATACTCATAATGAGTGCCGGCGTACTCGCGCAGCAGGTTATCCAGAAGCTTGCTGCGGGTCGGGTCCTGATCCAGCGGGCGTCGGGTTTGCCGGGCCGTTTCGTCGAGCAGATTGCCAGCCGGGTCGAAAGCGAAGGTTTCCACACCCAGGCGACTGCTCGCCTGAAGCAGACGACCGATCGGATCGTATTGATAAGCCAACGTCCCTCGGCGGGTATCGTCAAGACCGCGCAACTGACCTGCCGCATCGTACTGATACTCGCGTTTGAGCACAGTGCGCTTATCGTCGGCGCGTCCCAGCAGTTGCTCCTGCAAACGTCCGGCGGGGTCCCACTGCTGGGTTTGCAACAGATGATTGCCCTGATGCCGCGCAACTTCACGATGCAGGTCGTCGCGTTCGAAACCGATAAGGTCATGTTCATCGAGGCGCATGCCCAACAGATGACCGCTGCCGTAAGTCAACCAACTGACCCGATGACCGTCCGGACGCAGCGTGGCCACTCGCTGATTGAGCGCATCGTATTCATGTCGCCAGATCGCGACCGAGGGTTTTTCCAACCCCAGAAAATGCTGATGTTCGCGCAGCAGGTTGCCAGCCGGGTCATGGAACCACTGCAAGCGGCTCTGATCGTTACAGGCAAGCACCAGGTTGCCGTTACCATCGTAGGCGAAGGTTTCCGCTTGCGACTCGCTGCCCAGCGTCGCCAAACGGCTGATCATCCGGTTCATCGGGTCGAACTGGAATTCGGTCAGGCGCTCGCCGTCGCGAATGGAGGCCAANNGCAAGCGCCCCACCGGATCGTACTTGAACTGCACCCGCTGCTGGTTCTCGTTTTCCAGGGCGGTCAGCCGCCCCAGTCGGTCCCAGCGATAGCGCAACGTCTGCTCCGTGGCATCCACTCGCTCGGCCACCAGCCCCGCAGCCGTGTAACGCCAGGAGGTGCAGCGGTCCAGCCCGTCGACATGGGCCAGCAAACGACCTTCAGCATCGTAAGTGAAACGTTCTTCGGTTTTATCCGGATGCCTGATCAGCACCCGCTGGCCGGCACGGTATTGGTACTCGGTGCTTTGCCCGGCCGCGTCGGTGAAGCAAATCAACTGCCCAAGACTGTTGTACTCCCAGGTACTGGCCTTGCCGGAGCAGTCGGTATATTTCGTCAGTTGACCGGCATCGTTGTATTCAAGTTTCTTCTCGGCGCCGTTGGCGTCCTTGATCGCTTTGAGCAGGCCTGCCGAGGTGTAGGTGTATTCGGTCTGGTTGCCCAATGGGTCAATGGCTTTCTCCAGATTGCCGTGAGCATCATAGTCGCGCAGCCAGAGCCCGCCTTCGGCGTCGCTGATCTTGATCAACTGATCTTGATCGTCATACGCAAAATGCACGACGGTGTCGTCGGCACGAATATGCTCAAGCACATTGCCCCGTTCGTCATAGCTGAAGCGGTCGATGCTGCCGTCGGTGTGCACATGGCGCACGACGTTTTTCGCCTCATCGCGAAACAGCCATTCCGAGCGTTCATCCGGGTGCCGAATGCGATAGGTGTAGCCAAGGATGTCGTAGTAGTGCCAGGTCTCGTTGCCATGGGCATCGGTGACATACGTCAGGCGGATGTTTTCGTCCCACTCCAGCCGGGTATCGAAACTGCCGTCATCCGCCCATTCGCGGACGGCTTTGGCATCGGCGCCCTGACCTTGCCATTGCAGGTTCATCCCGCGCCCGGTGCGATCGGTGTAACGCGTGACCAGATGGTGCTGGTATTGATAATTCCAGGCCGCGCCGTTTTCATCCTGAGCCTGGATCAGATCACCGCTGGCGTCGTAGCGATAGGCACACAATTGACGCTTGGGTGCGCCGTCGCGAATTTCCCAGAGACCGATCAGGTGCCCTTGCGCGTCGAGCAGGGTGCCAAGCTGCAAGTGGACGTTGCTGATATCGCCTTCGTAGGTAATCAGGTCCGACAACACCGCCTCGTCGTCATGACGGTGTTCGTAGTGAAGCATGACCCCGGCACCGCTGCGCAGGACGATACCGATCAGCACGTAACGCTGACCGCGGCGCACGTAGGTTTCCTTGCGCTCGATACCGCTGCACAGCACCAGCCGGTTTTCGTCGACCCGCACCAGCGTCAGGCTTTCAACCGGGTCGTAATGGGCCTCACCGACTTTGGGCAGTGGGTAGTTGTGGCTACGTCCATCTGCCGCGTGAAACACCAGGCCGTCATCGACGCGATCGAAACGGGTGGTGAATTCGGTAATCCAGCGAGCGCCCATGCCCCCTTTGTCATAGGCCTCCAGGCGCGAGTAATACGTGCGCGTCCAGTTGATCGGGAACGGGCCCGGCAGGCTGAAATCAGTGTGACGGAAAGTCTCCGAGCCCATCGAGAAACTGATGCTGTGCGCGGTAATCGGGCACACCACGTTTTTTCTGCAATTAGGGTCGGCTTTCGCCCCGGCTTGCTTGGACTGCATCTCAAGCTGACCTTCCCCGGCCTTGCGCTTGGCCTGGGTGGTGCCGCCGGGTTTGACGTTCGTACTCTGACCATGCGCCTTGCGCTTACGCCAGGTGACCACGGCGCCACCGAGCATCTGCAACAGCCAGCCGATGGAGTGTTGAACACCCGGATCGCTGAGCTTCTTCAGCTGTGTTCGCAGCTCTACGCCCAAAGTCCGCAGCATGGACGTATTGCTGAGCACCAATGCCTTGGCTTTTTCCGGCAGCAGGTTTTTCGCTGCGCTGTTGGCTACGCCTTTGCCGGCGGCCTTGTAGGCACTGAACGCTGCACCGAAGATGTTGCCGATGGCCGCTTTGGGGTCATGCAGTAACTGGCTGCGCGCCGCCGTGATCTTTGAACCCGCAGCGTTGAGGTCGCCCTTGGCATCGAGTTTGCCATTGACGACGGTTTCCAGCCCCTTGGCAATCTCGTTCACCGCGCTCTGGCCCAGTTTGCCAGCGTCGTCGAGAATGCCAGCGAGTTTGGGCTGCGCCTGTTTTACGAAGTCATCGATCGTGCCGACAATGGTCGCGTTCAAATGCCCGATCAACACTTCGATCAGCGAATCACCCAGAAGCATCTTCGCGCTGTTACGCAGTTCCTGGCGCACCAGGCCCAATGTCGGACGCAGCGTCATGCGTGCCGATGCCATGGTTGGAGGGGCCGGCAGTACGCCAATCAGGTTGATCCCCAGGCTGACCCAGTCCAGCACTTGGCGCTGCTTGCTTTTGGCCAGGGTCACGATGTCGCCAAGGGCGTCGACCAGCGCCATGATGTTACCCACCACCGGCAAGGCACCGGCAACGTTCTTCACACGGTCGAGCGTGACAACCCCGCCACTGATCGACTGCAGCCAGGCATCGAATTTGGCGGCGCCGCGACCGACGTCTTGAATATCGATGGTGTTGAGCGGAACGACAGCAACCTGGGGTTCACGTTTTTTATCGGGCGCAGGAGTCGGAGTAGTCATGACATGAACTCATCTGGCAGCAAGCTTGAGGCCGGACTCAGGCCGGGCGTTTGAATCGCGTTTTTGGGCAACGAAACGGCAGGCAAACTCGGCAACTTGCCGTTCTTGCTCGCGGCGCCGAGGATGCTCGACGCACTCGGCAACGCCGCACTCGCCAGTTTCGGCAACCCGGCCACCCCGCCCTGCACAACACCCTTAACCTGCTGCGCTGTTTGCATCGCACCTTGCGCGGTCTGCATCGCACTCATCCCTGTTTGCGCCATGTCCTTACCCTTCTCCAACATGTCCCAACTCTTGCTCGGCAACACCTGCGCGACCATGGCTTGCACCTGGCTCGGCACCTCTTCAGGCCCCGGTGGATTCAACGGCCACTCCGGTTTTCCGATGTAACTGCCATCGCTCCAGGTGTCCGCCGGATCCTTGCCGAACAGCACACGTGCCGGCCCCGGCGCAGCGCCGGCGACGCTGGCGAAACCCTTGCCGTCGAGCTTGCCCTTGATGCTTTTGCCCAAGGCATCGATGACTTCGTAATCCCCCTCTTTGATGCCCTGACGCCCGGCGTACTGGTTGAACAATTCCAGATTGCCCTT
>NZ_JSFK01000057.1 GCF_000783395.1 Pseudomonas chlororaphis
TGACCTCCGGCGAGCGCATGAGCGAAATCGTTATCCAGTGGTACCGTACTTCTGCTCAAGGTACTCAAGAGCACTACTACACCACCAAACTGGAAGACGCGATCATCGTCGCCATCAACAACAAAATGCACAACTGCCAGGATCCAGGCAACGCTCACTTCACCCACCTGGAAGAAGTGCAGTTCACCTACCGTAAAATCACCTGGACCCACGAAGTATCCGGTACTTCGGGTTCCGATGACTGGCGTGCTCCAGTCGTTTAATTACGGCTGATCGTTACAAGCATCGGCCAGCTCTGCTGGTCGATGTTGTTTTCGCCCTCCAGAATTTCGCGTAAGTTGAACCGCTTTGCGGTCGTCGACGTACGCCGCTGTACAGCACGAGGAACAAGGGATGTTCGCGCCGGCCAATGAAACCCACTTTGCCCTGACCATCGAAGGCCTTTCCGCCGATTTTCAGGTGTTTACCCTCACCGGTCGGGAAGCCATCAGCCAGCCTTTTGTCTTCGAGGTGGAGCTGGTCAGTGAGCAGCCGTCGCTGGACCTCGAAACCCTGCTGCACAAACCGGCCTTCCTGCAACTGTCGCCCGACGGCAGCGGCATCCACGGCCAGATCTACCGCGCCGCACAAGGCGATTCCGGCAAACGCCTGACCCGTTACTCGGTGACCCTGCGCCCGCAATTGTCGTACCTGGCGCATCGCGTCAATCAGCGCATCTTTCAGAACCTCACCGTGCCGAAAATCATCGGCATGGTCCTGGAAGAACACGGCATTCAAAGCAACGCCTACGAATTCAAGACCGGTTCGATTTATCCCGAGCGCGTCTACTGCGTGCAATACGATGAATCGGACCTGCATTTCATCCAGCGCCTGTGCGAGGAAGAAGGTATCCACTACCACTTCGAGCACACGGCAACGGCGCACAAACTGGTGTTCGGCGATGACCAGACGGTGTTCCCGAAACTCAAGCCTGTGGCCTACCAGCAAGACTCCGGCATGGTCGCCAGCGACCCGGTGATCAAGCGCTTCGACCTGCGCCTGGAAACCCGCACCAGCCGCACCACCCGCCGCGATTACGATTTCGAAAAACCGCGCATCACCCTCGAAAGCGAAAACCGTGGCGACGCCCTGCCCGACCTCGAAGACTACGACTACCCAGGTCGTTTCATCGACCGCGAGCGCGGCAAACACCTGGCCAAACGCGCCCTCGAACGCCATCGCAGTGATTTCAAGCTGGCTGAAGGCAAGAGCGATCAGCCGCTGTTGGTCAGCGGCCACTTCCTCGCCCTCACCGCGCACCCGAAAGCCAAATGGAATGACCTCTGGCTGCTCACCGAAGTCCACCACGAAGGCAAGCAACCGCAAGTCCTCGAAGAGTCGGTGACCAGCGACACCACCGCACTCAAAGACGATTTCCACCAGGGCTATCGCAACCGCTTTCAGGCCACGCCGTGGGACGTGCCGAACCGCCCGCCCCTGCGCCACCCGAAACCACGCATCCTCGGCAGCCAGAGCGCCGTGGTCACCGGCCCGAAAGGTGAAGAGATTCACTGCGACGAGTACGGCCGCGTCAAAGTCCAGTTCCACTGGGACCGCGAAGGCGAAGCCGACGACAAAACCAGCTGCTGGCTACGCGTCTCGAGCGCCTGGGCCGGCGCCCAGTACGGCGGCATCGCCATCCCGCGCATCGGCATGGAAGTGCTGGTCACCTTCCTTGAAGGCGACCCCGACCAGCCACTGATCAGCGGCTGCCTGTACCACAAGGAAAACACCGTCCCCTATCCACTGCCGGCGAACAAGACCCGCAGCACCTTCAAGACCCTCAGCTCGATGGGCGGTGGCGGCTACAACGAACTGCGCATCGAAGACAAAAAAGGTCAGGAGCAGATCTATCTGCACGCCCAGCGCGACTGGGACGAAAACATCGAGCACGACCAGAAAATCCGCGTCGGCAACGAACGCCACGACACCGTCGAACAGAACAGCTACAGCGAATTCAAAGCCGAAGAACACCACACCGTCTACGCCGACCGCAAAGTCGAAACCCGCGCCAACGATCACCTCACCGTCGGCGTGAACCAACACATCAAGATCGGCACCGGACAATTCATCGACGCGGGGCAGGAAATCCACCTCAGCAGTGGTATGAAAGTGGTGATGGAAGCCGGTAGTGAGCTGACCCTGATCGGCGGTGGCAGCTTTATCAAGATTGATGCTGGTGGTGTGACGATGAGCGGGCCGGTGATCAATATGAACTCCGGTGGTAGCCCGGGGAGCGGCACGGGGGCGGCGCCGTTGTTGCCGGGCGTCGTGAAACAGGCTGACGCTGACAAGGCTGGCAAGGTGTTAGTCCCGCCAATGACCAATCCGTTTGTAAGAAAAAGCGTTCAAGGCCTACCCCTTGTTCCGATCTGTGGAAAGCAAGCCAATGGCGCTTGCTCGCGAGAGGTTTGCCCATGTCTGAATGGTTAAGTCGCTTTCTTGAACAACCCGTGGTCACCACGCCAGCAGGCAACGTTGCAAGCCGCTCCTTGTATTGCATCATCGATAGCGTCCGGCAGCCTCGCGCTCTGGAACAGCTCTATCAGCAGGCCGACATAGGCGAAGTCGAAAAACTTTTCCAGGGCACACCTTTCGCCGAAATGAATGAAGTCAGTCCACTATGGCTGCAATTGAAGCCGGGAGGCGCCGCCGCAGCCAAGGCCGTTGAACTGTGCCGCGGAAACCGCGCAGGCATTCTGCTGACCTCTCGGGACAAACCGGAAAACACCCTCCTGCATGCCCGTCGACTGTTGCGAATGAACAGCAAATCCCACGGCGACTCACTGGCACGCTTTTACGATCCGGCATTCTGGAGTGCTCTGGCGCTGACTGTACCTGCCCAGGTTCTATTGGGTCCGTGGCAAAGCGTCTACACACCTCCCTCGCATATTGACGATATGAACTGGCGCGTCTGGGAACAAACTCAAGAATTCGATGCCTCTACTGGCGAGCACAGGTATCCGCTGCAACTTCAGGAAACGACATTGGTTGCGTTCGATGAAGTGCGTTGGTGGTACTGGATTCGAGCCCGCGAAGCCGAATCGGCCAACGGTTTGCCGAATGAACAACTGCCGGGCGTGTCCGAAAATTTGCAACTGCTGGTGGATCACGGCATAGAAGAGGGACGCCACCTTGAGCGTCTGTTGCCGCAGTTGAACCAAAGCCCGTTGCGAGCGCGCGCCGACGTAATGAACGTGCTGAGCAGCGATATGCCGGCATTCGAGAAAGTACAACGACTGGAAGTTTGAAATGACAGGTACGTCCGAACAAGCATCTACCCCAGAACAACCACCTGTTGTTATCCCGGCGGACCCACCGAAGTCATCTGCCGACTTAGAAACATTCTGCAAGGACAAGAAGCCGGGTTGCAGCAGCAGCTATGACGACATCATCTACGTCACCGGCCAGCGTCGGTTCTGGCTTCTGCCGAAACGTGCTTCGGAGAAGCTGAAAGAAAGCGTCAACCTGCTCAAGCAAAAAACCGTCGACGCAGACAAAGCCACGCGAATGAGCAATATCGCCGATGCCGGGCTGATGGACTACTTCCTCACGCCCGGCCCGGAGGCTTTTCTCGAAGCAGACGACCGTAGCAGTTACCTGGCGTCGAAATCGGCAATCCCCGAAGACACGGCGAAAAAAGCGCAGTGCCGCAAAGATTGGGACGCAGCTAAAGCCAAAGGTGACAGCGACGCGACGATGCATGCTGAGCGCGAGATGTTCGCAGCTCAGCAACGCATCGATAAAAACAAAAAGAACATGGAAGCGCTGGAAAAGGTCTCCGACACCGCCGCAGAGAAGCTGGGGTACAAGCGAGAAAACGGGGTTTTCTACACGCCGCGCGCTTTGAAGGCTCGCGAGGCCATCGACAAGTACATTAAAGAGCGCGACAAGGCAAAAGCTCACGGCTACAAAATGTTCGATCCCGGCAGTAAAAAGATTGCGTCGGCGTGGGAGCATCTGAAGGACTATAAGGCGCTTCACAAAAAACTCATTGAAACCGGCGAGATCGACGAAAAGAAACTCAAGGGTGTGCAGATCAACATCCTCGCGCTGAAAGACCTGATGTCCCCATACATCAATGCCATCGTGGAACTCGCCGAGTGCGGGGTGGCGGTTCCCGAGTTCGCACTCAGCCCTGACGACCAGTACGCAGGGACCGAGGATTTTCAGGCCTTTATCGAACTGACAAACAAACGCGATGAGCTTGAGAAAAAAATCGAAGCGCGTTATTCCCAGTGGGTCTCGGCTACCGGTGGCAAGTCAGCGCCACCTGGAGTGCTGTTTGTCAGCTTGCAAAAGCAGTGGTACGACCTGAACACAGAGGCTGAGCGGATTCAGACCACCGCCGAAGCACGCGTTCGAGCACTGAAGCCTCCCCGCCTCTTCCTCTGGGACGCGGAGAGCTACAAGCCAAAACCCCTCGAACGCCTGGCCAAAACCAACATTCCGCTACGTGAACTCAGCAGCGCCTCTTCGACGACGATCCTGAACCACATCAGCCTGAAACAACTGGCCCAAGCCAGTGGCAACGCGTTTAAGGACCAACTGAAAGAGCTCAAGAGCAGCTTGCCTAAATCGATTGCCAAAGAAGCAGACGACGATCGTGTGTTCAGTGATTGGCTGGATCAGGAAGGCGCACTTCAGTTCGATGAGAAAGGCCCATGGTTCGATGAACATGGCCTGTTCCTGCCAGAAAAATTCTTTGCTGCGCTGGAAGCCAAAGGCTACAGAGTCGAAAGCATCAAAGCCGAAGCCAAACGCAAAAGCTGGGGCGAAAACCTCAAAGCCATGGTTTTCGAAGATAAACAGCTTCGTAACCTCATGCTTTTTGACAACAGCCCACAGGCACAATTGGTACGTTGCCTGCTGCCTGAAGGTGCCAACCTGCTGACCGAAGTCAAAATGGAAGGTCCCACGGTGAAAAGTGGCAGCCCCCAACTCGCCAACGTTGAGGTCGCGCTGGATGTGGCTGCATGGCGAGGGGAAGTGACCTTGCTGAAATTCGAGTATCCCAAACGGGTCAAGGCCGAGCCTTGGACCGCTCAATACACCGCCCACGACGGCAGCATTCGCAGCGTCAACTTCGGCAAATTATCCCTTGATCTGGAGGCCAAGGCCTGGGGTTTCGCCGGTGCCAGCCTCATGTTGTCGCGCGATCTCACCCTCGATCAAAAAACCGGCTACACCAGCCTCGTCGGTGTGGACCTTGCCGAAAAATCCGGTGACCTCGCCAAATACGAAGTGTTTGCAGGCGCACAGGCCGGATGCAAAGTCACCGGTAAACTGTTCTGGTGCCCGCCACCCAGCGTCCTCCCCCCTGCCCCAGTACCCAATCGCGTATTAGCCAACCAATGGCGCCCGCTAGCCAAACTGGAAGTGGAAATGGCCGTTGCACTCGGCGCAGGCATCTCGGGCGATATGCACCTTCGAATGCAAAACGGACGCCTTTTGCTGTCGATCAAGGGTTCACTGGTCTGGGGCGCGGGGGTTAAAGGTTATTTGACCTTTGAAGTGGGCTACGACAGCATCGTTGCATTGACGGAACTGGTACGACAGGAAATGGCCGCGAACCAATACAAGGATCTCGATTGGGTGGATAAGGAAGCCTCAGCCTATATGGAAAAACTGAGCTTCCTTGGCGCCACAGGTATTGATGTGGTATTTGCGTACGTGCGTGGGTATGCAATTGTTAAAGAGATTTTTGATGCGCTGACCGAAGGGGATCGGGGTGGGCAGATTGCTTACTCACTCGCAATAGCTGAAAACCAGAAAATAATGCAGGATTGGGTATATAACTTGCTGCCGCAGGCTTTGGGACCACTACTACTGGCGCTGAGCACTCCACCCAAACCGCTCACAGTAGAAGACGACGAAAAAGAAAAAGAAAACTTCAATGAAGATGAAGTTCACCTTTTACAGCAACAGTCAATTGAGCGATGCCTAGGCTGGATATCCAGCAAGCCTGACGCCAATCAACAGTTTGAAGAAGCAATCATTCGTATGAATCGAGATGGTGCACGACCTGAACAAGCTGGACTCTCTTACTGTAAAAACAAGGCAAAGCTAGATCTATTTATGGCTGAGCGGGTGTTAGGACTTGACCAAACCAACAACGCCATGCGATCCAGGTATCGAGATCGGGTCTCTAAACTTGGAATACGCTTAAACAAGCACTGCGACTACAGCACCACATACACCGGACCAGCTTTCGCACCAGTCCAAGGTCTCAAAGCTAATTACAAAGGACCAAACATTGATTAATCGAGCAATCTTAAGTTTTTTAATATTCTTTATTTTATCCAGTGCCTCCGCTGCACAATTGACAGAGCCCGAGGCAATAGCCAAAGACAAGGGAATTACTCTTTATCAACAAGGTGCATGGACTTCCTCGCAACCGTTTTTACGAACCGCGGCTGAGGCCGGCGATAAAAAATCTCAATATTTTCTAGGTGAGGCGATACGACTGAGTAATCGCTACATGACAGAGGAGGCCAGAAATTGGTACGTAGCTGCGGCAGAGCAAGGTGAACTTTACGCTATGCTACGTCTAAGTAGTAAAAAGGATCTTTGCAACTTACTAGATGACTGCGCGGGGAAAGGTAATGTTGATTGGAGAGAGCAAGCTTTAAAAATTGCCCGTGAGCGTGCCGACAAAGGTGATACTGAGGCAATGGTTGTGCTGTTTACGGCAAATCAAGGGTTGGAATGGCTAGAACGAGCCGCAGAATCGGGTGATAATTTTGCTCAACAGCGGCTCGCTAGTGCTTACAAAAGTGGAGAGGGATGGTTTTTGATCCCTGGGAGTCGCGAGAAAGCAGTTAAAAAATGGTTTAAGGCTTCAGCAGAAGGAGGTTTTCCTCCGGGCATGTATCTGTATGCAAACTATTTATATGAACACAATGGTAGTAAAGAAGAGGTCGGAAGCTGGCTCAAAAAAACAGCTGAATCCGGACATATAAATGCACTAGGGGGCTACGCATTAAATATTGCCCATCTTCCAGATACTTATGGATTTCCTTTAGATCTCGTTAAGGCTTACGGATTCACCTACTTGATAGCAAGCCTCAAAGGCGGAGCAATCGCACCGGAAGATGCAAGATTGAACCTCCTGGAAATAGCAAAAAAAATGCAACCTGAAGAAATAAAGCTAGGAATATCATTCGCAAAAGAATGGGAAAAATCCCACCCTCCTTTATCGTATTTCCATCCGACATACGGTTACTAGCAAACCCATTGCAACTAGAGAACAACCAACAACACAAAGCGATGGATTTATTTAACAGACACCTCAGAAATTAAATAATCCGTCGCTTTTTCCTTTTATTTTGACCCAATATACGGATACTAGACGATCAAATATTCTTAACACCCCTACCTTCGCCCAATTACACCCAGGGGCAGAAGACGGTTTATCATGCTTTACATGTAGCATGCCCCGATTAAAAATATCATTGACAGATTAGACTTTTTTTGCAGCAGAGACAAGAATCTATAGCCACCGCACTTAATCGAACGCATACACTGGCCATCATTTCCCCCCATTCAAGTAGTCAAAGCTTTCCATACAGGACGAATCATTGACTAAAATAATATATATCATCTTTTTATATTCAATATTTTTTTTAACTCCAGCTTCCGCACAGCTAACGACAGAACAGCTATCAGCAAGAAACAACGGCATTATCCTGTATCAACAAAGTGATTGGTACGATTCACAGCCACTACTGAAAATCGCGGCGGATGCGGGAGACAGTAAAGCGCAATATTATTTGGGAGAGGCTATCCGCCTCAGCAACAGCTACACCACCGAAGATGCAAAAAAATTGTATGAATCAGCAGCTAAACAAGGAGATTTGTATGCAATGCTTCGGCTGAGCAATTCGCATGATTTGTGCAAAGAGATGGGGAGTTGCTCAGGTAAAAGCTATGAAGAATGGCGGAACTATGCACTACAGATTGCAAATGAGCGCGCCGAAAAAGGCGACACAGAAGCAATGACCGTCCTGTATACGGCTGGTCAGGGCCTGCCATGGCTTAAGAAAGCGGCCGAAGCAGGTGACAGTTACGCACAACAAATGCTGGCTAGCGCTTACAAAAGCGGTGCCGGGTGGTTTTTGATTCCAGGTAGTCGAGAAAAAGCGATTATCAAATGGTTTAAAGCGTCATCGGAAGGCGGTAACCCGAGAGGTATGTTCCTCTATGCGAATTACTTATACGACCATAATGGTAGTAAAGAAGAGATCGCATACTGGGTGAAAAACTCAGCGGAGCACAGCAATATAGATGCAGTTGGCACCTACGCATACAAAATTTCAGATCCGTCCAATGAACTTGGCTACCCAGAAAATCTGATTGAAGCATACGGCTTGACGCTTTTACTTTCAAAACTGGAGGCAGGAACAGCACCAGAAGATGCAAAGCGACTGCTCCCGGATCTGGCTAAAAAAATGAATCCTGTAGAAATAACAGAAGGGATTGAGCTTTCGAAAGAATGGAAAAAAACTCACCCTCCTTTATCTTATTTCGATCCAATATACGGGTACTAGACGATCAAACATCCTTAATATATCAACCGTCGATCAACTGCAATCAGGGTAGAACACGGTTTCTTTTTTCTAGATGAAATTTGCCCCGGAATGCCTTTCACCTTTACGCACTCTAAACATGGTCTGTCCCTGAGATCCCCCTGAGAAATCCCAGCATCAACTTTGAGGGTCTAGCTTAAAAAGGCACCTAGAGTAGTGCCTTTTCACATTGAAAACCTCAGAGCAGCTTGTCCGACTGAATCGCACATCGGAAACTTGTACCTGGATAGTAAGCATCCTCGTTTGGATTTTCCGGCCAGCGCCGTACAACCGGCGCTGCTGACAATGGGGCTTCGGGGTAATTTGAACCACGTTTTACTTTCTGCTTACCATTTTTTGGACCTTCAGGATTTTCTACCGGCGAATTCTGATAGTACTCATCGTCGTACCAATCATTTACCCAATCGGTTGCATTGCCTGAAAGGTTATATATGCCCAACGGATTAGGAAAAAATCTATCAACAAAGAATGTTTCCCCCTCCCCTTCCATTGGAAAATTTTTACCGAAATCCAAGCTCCCACTGCTAGTTGGAAACAATATATGCTGCCCGCGATTTCTCGCCGCGAATTCCCACTGTGCCTCCGATGGAAGATCTACACCATAGCCGCTGATGCCTGCTATCCACTGACAATAATCCTTAGCTTCCTGCCATGTTTTTGTAGGCGCAGGAAGCCTAGGAGAATACATACTCTTTAAATTTTCTCTATCACGAAGTTTAGCATCAAACACTTCTATACCTTGCGACATAAAGAAAACATCAAAATCACGCACGGTCGTCTGAAATTTTGAAAGATAATAAGAGCTCAACTTAACCGTATGTACAAAATCGTCATCTGCATTGCGGCTAATATTACAAAGCTGGTCCGTTTTTTGCCCACATGGCCAGGTACAAACATTTTCTTCGTCGTACTCACAAGCCCAACCAAAATCCCCCATATCAAACTGGCCACCTTCAACAAAAACCATATTGTCGATTGACTGCACTACCGTATTCAGCACTTTGTCACGAAGTTCGCTGGAAAGGTCAGGGTATTTCGTTTTGATTGTCGTCGCGATCGAGGCCACCTTTTCAGGGGACATACTTTGACTGCTGGGTAAAGAACCCGATTCTGCACCGCATCCGGTGAAAAGCATCGTGCTTGCCAGGGCTAACGCATACGGACGTATCACTAAAAATTCCTTATAAAGTGCCCGAAAAGGCAACGGCTAACCCGCATAAAAACCGCGAAAAGCTGAAGAGCAACAGTACGTCATCAAAGCTGAAGCCCCGCATTCACAATGCATCTACTCAACCAGTTCGCCCGCCACTGCATACTTCACCACGACCCGATTCCGATAAAGCCTCTCCCTTTCCATCAACGCCCCCACCTGCCCTTTTTCCCTGACCTCTCGCCAAATCTCGTTCTCGCGAAACACCCTGCTGCCTTCCCGCACAAACCGATGCGCCTCTTGAAACACGTGATAGCGATATTCCCTCACCCGATCACACAGCAACTCCCCTTCGAGTTGTGTCTCGCCGACGTTCAATTTCAGCTGGAAGTGCCGATCCGTCGGGTTGTGCAGCACCAGATCAACGTAGTTGTAGAAGATCGCCGCCCCGGATCCAAACGGCAGCACCCGCCCCTCATCCGGAAACGGGTCGAAGCTGTGGTTGGAGCGTTCGACCACCACCAGCGGTGAATGAATGGCCATCCAGTGAATCAGGTTGCTCAGTTGGCAAATGCCACCGCCTACCCCGCGTCGAGCTTCGCCGAAGGACAGTTCCATGCCTTCAACGTAGCCGCGCTTCAAGGTCGGGCGGCCGACGAGGCGGCAGAAGGAGAAGTGTTCGCCGGGGGCGATGATGACGCTGTCGATGGCGGCGACGGCGAGTTTGAGGTTGATGACTTTGTTGTGTTGCAGGGCGAGGTCAGAGTCGCCGAGTTTGCGGATGAGCTTCGAGGTGTGTTTGAGGTAGCGAAACGGTAGACGCTCGGCCGTAGCGACGGGGCGTGCGTAGCGTTTGCTGGAACAGCGCCAGGCAATCTGGCGGAACAGTCTTTTTTGCCACACGCGCAGCCAGTACAAGGCCGGGTGGTAGAGGGAGAGTGGTTTCATCCGTGACACAACGGCGCGCGCCGTTTCTTCCTTGAACGTGAGGGGGGCGCGCATTTTATCCGGTAATGACCGGCAGCACCCCATGCATTTCATTAGGCCAGCAGCCTCTCTTCGGCATACATCTACCGTCACATCCGCAAATTAAGGTTCGACTAAGGTTGCCTCGCTACGATCGCGGCAACGAAACCCTGTTGTCCTTGAATCGCAGATGAGTCCTTCCGACATGAAAGCGTTTGATTTACCAACCCAGCCAGCGTCGAATTTCAGCCTTGTCTTGGTAAATTACAAAACCCCGGACATCACCCGTATGTGCCTCGAGCTTTTGCGTGAGCACGTCCAGGAGCAACGCATTCCGGTTTGGGTGGTCGATAACGATTCGGCGGATGCCAGCCTGGATTACTTGCGCTCGCTCGACTGGATCAACTTGATCGAACGGCCTTCGCCGGGCAAGGAAGCCGGGCATATTGCGCATGGCAAAGCACTGGATCTGGCGCTGGAAAAAGTCGACACCGATTATCTGTTTCTGTTGCACACCGATACCTTTGTCTACGACAAGGAGGTGTTTGCCATGATGATGCGCGAGTGCACGAAAACTCCGGACATGGCCGCAGTCGGTTGTGTCGAACAACTCAATCGGGGAGTTTTGCGTGATACGTGGCGACTAACTTCGCGCTTTTGCAAGCACTATGTTCGCAAAGCGAAAGTGCGTATTGGCCTGCGCTCGAAATTGCCAAGACCCTACAAAGAAACTCATCTGAAAAGTTTCTGCACATTGTGGAATGCGCGGTTGATGAAGTCCCAAGGCCTGCACTTCTGCATGGATGAACAGGTGCCCGGTTATGCGCTGCAAGATCGCATGAGCAGCCTGGGCTATGGCATCAAGTTCTTGTCGCCGCGCAAGATTTTCAGTTATCTGGACCACATCCAGTCAGGAACCGTCGCCGCTGCAGGCACCTACGGCAAAAATCACCGCAGGACGAAAATGTATCAAGCGACGTTGAAGCGCCTCCAAGGGCAACAAGCCTGAGGGACAGACCTCGACTTAATTCACGGCAAACAAAAAGGGCGACTGTAAAGTCGCCCTTTTTGTTTGCAGAAATTGTATACAACTACTCCGAAGAGGTGTTCGCCCAGTGTAATGGCCTGGCAATCCATGCACCGGTAAAGAGCCCTGACACTGGGCGAACGGAGAGGATTTTAATTGAAGTTGGCAGATATGTCCTCATGCTTAAACATGAATTTTTTGTACTGGAAAGTTAAAAAGTGTTTCCCACCGATATTTACCGGGAAACTTCCTACAGGTTCTTTTATATGATTGTTCTCATACTTAAAGCTGTACAAGAACAATCATTCTGTAGAGTTAATACTCAACTTTCGTGTTGGCTGGTCACTTTTAAGATATCGGTGTAAGTGACGATGACGCTCTGCCCTTCTTTCAGATCTTTCAGTTTGGCTTGGATTTCAGGCTTTTTCACGTCGAGAACTTTCGATACGCCCGCCGGGTTTTCCAGGGTCACCTGATTTGTCTTCAAATCAATTTTGGTGATTTTCAATTGCACCTGAACCTGACGGTACGCTTCGCCACCCGGGTTATCGCTGCCCGGGGCCTTACGCAACTCACCGGTACGTTCGGTGGTGCCAGGCAGACCTTTATCCACATCGGTGTCGAGGTAAGCGGCGACAGAACGCTGTACCTGGATGGTGACCTGATCGCCGGCCTTGAGGTTGTCGAGGTTTTTCGCCTTGTCGCTGAGCTGAACGTGAACCGGCTTGCCTTCGGCACCTTCGAGCACAACCTGGTGGTTGGCGGCATCGACGGAGATCACTTTGGTGGTGACCTGATCGGCTTCAACAGTGGCAGACAGCGGGATATCGGCAGCCAGAGCGCCGAAGCTGGTGGCGGACAGTACGGTTGCGAGGGTGATGGCCTTGGCCAGTGCGTCGAGCTTCATAAGCAATACTTTCCCTGTGATGAATGGCAGCGCCCGGCGCCGAATTGGCTTCGGCGACGAACGTGCCACTGAGCATAGACGCTGTTCAGGGCTTGGCTTTGGTTTGTGTCGAGGCGGTCTGTTGTTTTGCGGTGTCCTGCGCGGTGGATTCGCCGCTGGGCGTGCCTTTGCCGGTGTTTTCACGCTTTTTGGGGTCGGTGGGGCGCAGGGCGTCGTTATCGCGCTCGGTTTCGCCGGGTGGCCGGGGTTCGTCGGGGTGTTCGCCTTGGGTGATCGGTTTCATGGGGTTTTCCTCAAGCTTCGGGGTCGTCGAGTTCACGGGCGACGTTGATCGCGGGTGAATCCTTGTGCAGGTCGTCGGCCTTGGCGCGCAGGAGCTGCCATTGCTCCAGGTCGATGGCGCCCTGGCCAAGCAGGTCGTCGGCGATGCGCTGCAGGTCGAAGTAGTGGGCGTCGGGGGATTGCTGCCAGTAGGTTTCGTCGTCGAACAGACGCTGCCAAGTGGTCATGTCTGTGGGTTGCAGGTCGTCGCTCATGGCCAATCCTCGACAGGTTTCTCTGTAGAGGACAACACAGTAAGTCGAGTTCAAACCGATCCTTTGGCAGGAGATATTTCAGTACCCGGTCATTTCCAGATAGCCCTGGCCAGGATGGCTGCCGCTGATGTGCACCGGGCCCTCCCAGTACGGAATGCGCAGGTTCATCCAGGCATTCGGGTTGAGCGCGTCGAGGCTGATGTCGAGGTGTTTGTCGGGGATTTTGATCGACCATTTCACCGGCATCGCCCGGCCGGCAACTTTAGAGGTTTCTTGCGGGGTGAGCTGGATCTGCGAACGGCGCAGGGTTTGCGTCTGGCCATCGGCGTCTATCCAGGTGCCGGTGAGATACGGCGCGCCGTCCTTCTGGCGCATGCGGTAAAGCATCACGTGTTCGCCGCTGTCCAGATGCAGGGAAAACCAGTCCCAACCGGTTTGATTGGCGGTCAGCGGCTGGCTGCTCCATTCGCGATCGAGCCACGCTGGGCCGCTGACGGTGTAGCTCTGGCCGTCGATCTGCAAGGTGCCGCTGGCCTGGAAAAACGGCTGACTGTAGTAATACGACGCCTGACCTTCTTCGGATTTCTGACTGAAACCCTTGTCCCCCTGCAACACCAATGGGCGGCTGGAAGTGAGGTGCAGCTGATAGGCAAAATCCTTGTCGCGAGCGCTGAGTTGCAGGTCGCTCAAGAGATCCTGCGCCTGACTGGCAAACCGCCAATCATCGATCCACGCCTCGAACGGCGCCAGCCGCACACCGGCCTGCCCTACTCCGCCTCGGGCGTAACGTTCGGCGGCGTGGTGCACCGTGCTGGAAGTAACCGCCGCGTGCCCCAGCCAGATCGTCTGATCAGCCCACCCGGCCTGCTCCGCCAGCGGTTTCAGCGCACTGCGAAACAGCGTCCACTGCACGCCGAATTCATTGCCCTGCTGATCCTTGAGATTGGCGGTGACGTACCACCACTCGATGCGAAACCCCTCATGCGCGCCATGATCCGCCGGAAAACTGAACACCCGCCCCGGCACCACCGGCGTAAACGCCAACGCCTGATCGCCCATGCCGGCGAAGCCCTTTTGCTCCGGCGCGGATTGATCGCAACCACCGAGCAGCAACAAAACCATCAGCACAACGAAGTTAATCCTCATGGGCAAATGTCCTCAGCAGATCCGCAGGTTGCGTGCGGTACAGCGAGTACAGCGGCCATGCCGACGCCAGCAACGTCGCCAGCAACGCCAACCCCATCAACTGCAGCAATTGCCACGGAAACACCCGCAACGGCAGCCGCCAGCCAAACGCTTGCACGTTGATCACCGCATCCAGACACCACGCCAGCGCGATCCCCAGCGGCAACGCCAGCACCAATGTCAGCACCGCCAGCAGCCACGTCTGGCCGAGATTGAGCAGCATCAATTGCCGCCGCGTTACGCCCAACGCCCACAGCGGAGCAAGTTGGCCGAGGCGACTTTGACTCTGGGTCAGCAGGCTGATGAACAGCGCCACACCCGCCACCGCCAGCGTCAAACTGTTCAAAGCCGCCGTCGCCGCAAAGGTGCGTTCGAAAACCTGCACCGACCAGCCCTTGAGCCGCGCCTGATCGACGATGCGGCTGTCATCGAGTTGAAAGCGCGCCTGCAATGCAGCTAGAAATCCCGGGATGTTCTGCGGTTCGATGCGCAGATTGAAACGGTTCGGCGTCAGCTGAGGCCAGCCGCGCAGCAAGTGATTGATGTTGACCAGCAAGTGCCCCTTGGGATTGCCGTAGTCGGCGTAGATGCCGACGATGCGTGGCGACCACGCACCATTCGGCGCAGGAATCGTCAGTCGATCACCCGCCCGCACCTGCAGCCGACGCGCCAGTTGTTCGCTGAGCATCACCGCATCGTCGGTGGCCAGATGCGCCCACGGGTCGCTGCCACTGACATCGAGCAACGGCCAGTGCTGGCGGTAATACGCATGATCGATGATGCCGAACACCTCCGCCGGCCAGCCTTGCAACGTCACCGCGACCTGCCAGTTGGGCAGAATCGCCGCGACGTTAGGCTGCTGCTTGAGCCAGCTGTACATTTCCCGCGACTGCGCCGGATTGCTCGGGTTGATATACAACTCGGCGCTCAGGCGTTGTTCTAGCCAGTCGTTGAAGGTCTGGCGAAAACCGGCGGTCATGCTACCCGCACCAATATTGGCGGCGAGCGCCAAAAGCAACGCCATCAACGCCAGACTCAGTGCCGGCAGTTGCTGGCGGCAGTCGGCGAGAAACCATTGACCGAGCACCGAGCGACTGCGCCCGAGCAACTGATTCAACAGTGCGCTGAGCAATACCGGCAGGGCCAATGCGGCGCCGATCAGCAATCCGGCCATCAAGACAAAACCGCTGGCCAGACTGTCGCCCCAGATCAACGCCGCCAATGCGATCAAGCCCAATACCGCCGCCAGCCAACCTTGTCGGCGCAACCAGCGCGCATATTGCTGATGCCAGGCTTGCGGATCCGCCACGGCCAACAACGGCAAACGGGCGGCGCGCAGCAGACTGTTAGCCCCGGCGAGCAAGGCGCCGAGCAGGCTCAAGCCGATGCCGCTGAACCACCACCAAGGACTGAGGCGCAACTGCCCCGCCACTTCCGCGCCGTACAATCCGCGCAGGCTGGCGGCGACATCCGGCAGCAAGACACTGGCCAGCCAATAGCCGCTGATCACGCCGAACAATCCGCCGATCAGCGCCAGCACACCCAGCTCAACGATCAAGCAACAGATCAACAGCCGCGCACTGACCCCGCAGGCGCGCAGCGTACGCAGCAGACCGCGGCGTTGCTCAAGTGCCAGCCCGATAGCGGCGTGGACGATGAACAAGCCAACCATGAATGACAAAAAACCCAAGGCATCGAGATTGAGGTGAAAACTCTCGGTCAGTCGCGCCAGATTGTTTTCCTCGCCACTGCTTTTGAGCTGCAACTGGCCCTTGAACACGGCGGGCAACTCGGCGTGAAAATCCTTGGGCAGCAACAAACGCGATAATTGTCCGGGTTGTTCCAGCAGGGTTTGCGCGACACCGATGTCCACCAGCAACAGGCCGGGCGCCATGTCCTTTTGCGCGAGCAACGGCGGTAATCGCAGACCATTAGCCGTTTGCGGTGTGTCGCCTTCACGCAGATCCAACGCCTGCAAGGTTTCCGGTGAAATCCACGTACTGCCCGGCGGCGTGAAAAACTCGACCACACGCTCAATCGGCAGCGCCTGCCCGGCCACCGCCGAGTCGGCCGGCAGCGACACCGGTTCGATGCCCATCAATTGCAACCGCTGATTTTCAAAACCCTTGAGCAGCAATCGCCCCTGCAACAGCGGCGACACCGGCCAGCCCTGTCGACGCAGATCAACGAACCATTGCTGCGCAAAAGTCGCCCCGTTCGGCGTACTGAGACTGGCCTGCGGTTCACCGCCGATCAATTGGCTGGCCCGCGCGTAACTGTCGCGCGCCTGACTGTTCAGCGCTTCGACACCGGTGAGCAAACTGGTCGCCAGCCACAACCCGGTCAGCACACTGAAAAACTGCACCGGATGGCGCCGCCAATGGCTGAGCAGCGCACGTAGCGTTTGCGCAAAGACGATCACGTCAGCCGCCCGTTGGACAACACCACCCGCTGGGCCAATCGGGCCGCGACTCGCGGGCTGTGGGTGACCATCAACAATGTAGTGGGCGTGTCATCGAGCAATTCCAGCAACAAGCGCAGCACTTCGTCACTGGTCGCTTCATCGAGGCTACCGGTGGGCTCATCGGCCAACAGCAATTTTGGCTGCGACGCCAATGCCCGGCCCAACGCAACCCGCTGCTGTTGGCCACCGGAAAGTTGTTCGGGATAACGTTTGAGCAAATCGCCCAGCCCTAAGCGTTGCACCAGATGCGCCTGCCAACGCGGCTCATGCCGCCCGGCAAGACGCGCCTGAAACGCCAGGTTGTCCTCCACGCGCAGACTGCCGATCAGGTTGAACTGCTGGAACACCAGACCGATTTCTGTGCGCCGCCAATTCGCCAGTTGCGCCTCGTTCATCGTTTCCAATCGATGCTCGCCGCTGCGGATGCTGCCGCTGTCGACTTTGTCGAGGCCGGCCACCAGGTGCAGCAACGTGCTTTTGCCACTGCCGGATTCGCCCATCAGCGCCAGGCTGCTGCCGGATGCCAGCGTCAGGTCGACACCTTGCAACACCGGCAATGGGCCTTGTGGGGTGAGATAGCTTTTGAAGACGTTTTCAACACGAAGCATGCCGCCACCTGATCGGTCAGTGTGGGGCAAGGATAGCGGATGCCGATGACAGCTCAGAATCTTGCGGTGAATCAAATGGCCTCATCGCTGGCAAGCCAGCTCCCACAGGATTAAGGCTGCTCCCACCTCTGAGTACACAAACGAACACTGTGGGAGCTGGCTTGCCAGCGATAGGGCCAGTCCTGCCAGCACAAAATCTACTGACCGGCAGCCACACTCGCTGGTGCCTGCGACGGGGTAACAATGCTGCCAAGATCAATGTGCTTCCACTCAGGCTTGGCCCCCAACCGTGCATTGAAGCGGTAGTTGAAGGTAAATTCATCCGCCGTCGCGACACTCAGTGGTTTGCCATAAACAGCCTCGATCCCCGCCAGGTCATAGCCCATCAACTGCAGCAGGGTCGGAAAAATGTTGTAGTGGCTGGAGCGATCCTTGTTCGCCGCCAATTGTGCCGACCAGTCCAGCGTCTTTAGAGCACTGCCTTGAATCACCACCAGCGGCACCAATCCTTCCTCCTCCACCGGGTCGCCACCGCAGTGAGTGTTCAAGCCCGGATTACCGCGCTCATGCAAATCCTGGCCATGATCAGACGTATAGATCAGCAGCGCATTGTTCAGATTGCCCTGAGCGAAGACCCGCGCAAAGAACTCGCCGACGTTCCACAACACGGTGTTCTTGTAGGCATTGCGGTACAGCACCCAATCATCCGGCTGGCCATTGAAACCGTTGCGCTCGCCGGTATCGGCCACCTCGGTGAATTGCCCGCGCGGCAAGGTCGGGCGGTAAGCCATGAACGCATCCGGGTATTTGTCATGCACCGGGAAGTGCGCACCAACTTTGTTGATCACCACCAGCTCCGGCTGGTCATCGTTGAGCAACTCGATCAGCTTCGCCGCAGCCGCCATGTCGCGATCGCGCACGCTGGTCTGGTCGAATTGCACGAACTGGTCGATGTCCTTCTTCTCGGTGTCGGTCATCAGATTCTGCAGATTGCCGGCGGTGCGCTGGGCATCGATGTAGACGGTGCGCAGCCCGGCCTTTTTCGCGTACTGCCAGATCGACGGCAGCGTGCTATTGATGCGCATGTAGTCGGCGCGGGTGCCGCCGTAGCGCAGGGTTACGTTGGTGTCGGCGCTGCAATTGGCGATGGACGCCGCGTAGCCGTAATTGAAGATGTCGACGCCGGGACGCGCCTGTTTGAGGTTGCTGTGCACACCGAACGGCGCGTTGATATCCAGATAATTGCCGGAGATGCTTTCGTCGATGATCAGCACGATGTCGTGATCGACGGCTTGAGTGTTACGCGTCAGCGTCACTGGTTCGCGCGGGCCGACGGTGTTGTGCAGCGCTTCATAGGCAAACAGGTTCAGATAGGCCAGCGGCGTGTACATGATCGGCAGGCCCCGCGCGCCCTCACCCGCACGCAAAAACAGCACGGCACTGAGCAGCAGCACACCACACAGTGGCGCCGCCACACGCAAAGCGTTGGGAATCGCCAGCCCGTGGCGGGGTTTCAGGCCGATGCCGAACAGCAACAGCAAACCGCTGAGCACGCCACGCAGGAGCGCGTCGCGGTACTGGTACGCCGCTTCCTGGATGAAACCGCCGGAGTAAACCAATGACACGAAACCGCTGTAGGTCAGGTAATCCGCCGTGACCCGGGTATAGACATCGAAAAACACTGCCGAGACAAACATTGCCAATGCGAACACGTGGCGAATGAGAGTCTGCCTTATATACGCCATTAGATATAACGCCAAAGTAAGCGCCAAAAACATCGCGCCAAAAAGAAGTACAGCAAAACTGAAGCCGATAGCATTTAACCGATCAATGTAATATTCGGAATAAATCAACAAATAAACAATTAAGAACATTTCTTTGGCATATCTGAACATGGCGATACCGATCGGGCAAAACGGCAGGGAGTCAAAGGTTTGTCAGTCAGAACCTGACACTAGCACCCGGCCATCAAAGCGCAAGAATTGACTGTTTTTTGTAGAAAGCGTCAAAAAAACGGTGACTCAAATCTGACACAGCCAAGACGCTATAAGCCTTTAAATTAGCGGCTTACGACCGTTTATCGCTTATTTAAAATCTGAACAAATCTGCACAAAAGCAACAAATTCAATCGCAGCAATGACTTGATGGCCAATCGCCAAAAAATGCTCAAGTGTTATACAGATGCAACATGTCATTTTGCTGACACGCTTTTCAAACGCTGCGCTATACCCCTTTAACAATATCATTCCGTAGTTAACTTTTGGTGTTATTGAGGTGCGCAGATGGACGTGAGCGTATTTGGCACTGGCTATGTCGGACTTATACAAGCCGCCGCACTTGCAGATGTCGGTCATCGCGTTTTATGCGTGGACATTGACCCAAACAAAATTAAACAACTGCAACAAGCAGTGCCGCCAATTAGCGAGCCAGGTTTATCGAGCACGCTTGAGGAAAACATCAAGGCCGGCCGTCTGCTGTTCAGTACCCAAGCCAGCGACGCCGTCGAGCATGCCGAGCTGATTTTCATCGCCGTCGGCACCCCGGCCGATGAGGATGGCTCCGCCGACCTCAGCCACGTGCTCAACGTCGCCCGGCAAATTGCTTCGTATATGGAAGCTGACCGCACCCTGATCATCAAATCCACGGTACCGGTGGGCACGGCCGATCAGGTGCTGGCCACCGCCAACAGCGAACTGCTGCGCCGCGGCAAGACTGATCTGCAAGTGCGGGTGGTGTCCAACCCGGAATTCCTCAAAGAAGGCAGCGCCCTCGCTGACTGCATGCGCCCGGACCGGATCATCGTCGGCACCCACGACGACGCAGCCCGCGAGCAGATGAGCGAGTTGTACGCGCCGTTCTGCCGCAACCACGAAAAACTGATGTTCATGGACAACCGCAGCGCCGAGCTGACCAAGTACGCCGCCAACGCCATGCTCGCCACGCGCATCAGCTTCATGAACGAACTGGCCAACCTCACCGAACTGCTCGGTGCCGACATCGAAGCGGTGCGCAAAGGCATCGGCTCCGACCCGCGCATCGGCTACCACTTCATCTATCCGGGCTGCGGCTTCGGTGGCTCGTGCTTTCCCAAGGATCTGCGCGCCCTGCTGCACACCGCCGAACACAACGGCATGCCGCTGAAACTGCTGCGCAGCGTCACCGACGTCAACGACCTGCAGCGACACATCCTCTTCAGCAAACTCAAAGCACAGTTCCCGCAAGGTCTGGCCGGCAAATCCATCGCGATCTGGGGCCTGGCCTTCAAGCCCAATACCGATGACATGCGTGAAGCACCGAGCCGTTATCTGATGGATGCGCTGTGGGCCGAAGGCGCCAGCGTGCAGGCTTACGACCCGGAAGCCATGTCCGAATGCCGGCGCCTCTATGGCTACCGCAACGATCTGCACCTGTGCGCCACCCGCGACGACACCCTGGAAGACGCCGATGCGCTGGTGATCTGCACCGAGTGGAAAAACTTCCGCGTGGTCGATTTCGAGTTGCTCGCCGAAAAGCTGCGCTCGAAGGTAATCATCGACGGCCGCAATCTGTACAACCCGGAACAAGTGGCGGCCGCCGGCCTGCATTACAGCGGCATCGGCCTGCGCCACATTGCCCCTGAAGGGCTGCGGCCATGAAGATCCTGGTCACTGGTGCGGCCGGTTTCATTGGTGCCCATTGCGTACTGCGATTGCTGCGCGACGGGCACTCGGTGGTCGGTCTGGATAATTTCAACGCCTACTACGACCCGCAACTCAAGTACGACCGCGTGCAGTGGGTGCGTCAGCAGGCCGGCGATTTCCAGCTCGCAACGGTTGACCTGGCCGATGCTTCGGCCATCGAGGCGCTGTTTGTTCGCGAACGCCCAGAGGTCGTAATTCACCTCGCCGCGCAGGCCGGGGTGCGTTATTCGCTGGAAAATCCACGGGCGTACCTGGACAGCAACCTCAACGGATTCCTCAACATTCTGGAGAGCTGCCGGCATCACCCGGTCGAGCATCTGATCTACGCCTCGTCGAGTTCGGTGTACGGCGCCAACCAGCACACGCCGTACTCGGTCAAGGACGGCGTCAATCACCCGCTGTCGCTGTACGCCGCGACCAAGAAAGCCAACGAGCTGATGGCGCACAGTTACAGCCACCTGTTTGGCATCCCCTGCACCGGCCTGCGCTTTTTCACCGTGTACGGGCCGTGGGGCCGGCCAGACATGTCACCGATCCAGTTCGCCCGAGCGATCAGCGAAGGCACGCCGCTGAAGCTGTTCAACTACGGCGAGCACCAGCGCGACTTCACCTACATCGACGACATCATCGAGAGCATCGCCCGCCTCACCGAACGCCCGCCGCACGCCGATCCGCAATGGGATCGCGAGCAGCCCGACCCGGCCAGCAGCATGGCGCCGTGGCGGCTGTTCAACATCGGCGGGCAGCATCCGGTTGAACTCAAGACCTATCTGGCGCTGATGGAAAAGCACCTAGGCCAGAAAGCCATTGTCGAGCTGCTGCCGCTGCAACCGGGTGATGTGCTCAACACCTGCGCCGAGGCCAGCGATCTGGCCCAGGCCACCGGATTTCAGCCCCGGATAGAGCTGGATGAGGGACTTGGACGTTTCATCGCCTGGTTCCGCGACTACTACCCCACTGCCTATCGCCCACGCGCCGCTCGCGGCTGAATTCATGTGGAGGACTCCATGACTGGACATGAGAAAGGTGTACCGATCCTAGAAATGCGCCGCGACAAGCGCGTGGATCCCGAGCACCGAATGCGTCTCGACGCGGCGATTCATCGCCAGGGTCGCGGCTGGTTCACGGGCCGCGACGGCGGTCGCCCATGGCAACTGTCACGCACCAATCGCGTGGTCGCCTGCCTTGGGGCGCTGCTGATCCTGGTGCTGATTTCCCCGCTGTTGCTGGGTCTGGCGCTGGTCATCAAGTTCAGCAGCCCAGGTCCAGTGATGTTCGTGCAGAAACGCACTGGCTACCGCGGCCGCAAGTTCGGCATGTACAAATTTCGCACCATGGTCGCCAACGCCGAAGACTTGAAAGAATCGCTGCGCCACCTCAACAAACACGGTGCCGACGCGATCGATTTCAAGATCGACCACGACCCGCGCATCACCCGCATCGGCGGTTTCCTGCGGCGCACCAGCCTTGATGAATTGCCCAACCTGATCAATGTAGTGACCGGCGACATGCGCCTGGTCGGCCCGCGTCCGACCTCGTTCAACGCCTATCGCTACAAGGACAATCACCTCGCGCGTCTGGCGATCTACCCCGGCATGACCGGCCTGTGGCAGATCTCCGGACGCAGCAATATCGACTTCGACCAGCGCGTTGAGTTGGACCTCAGCTACATCGCCGAGCAGAGCCTTCTGCTTGATCTGAAGATTCTGTTGAAAACCCCCTTCAAAGTATTCAGCGGCCACGGAGCAAGCTAATGGACGGTTCAACCAACAAAAGCCTGAGCATCGCCACCCCCAGCGAATCGAACCTGACCTCGACCGTGCTGGATCTCGATCTGCGGATCCTGTTCCTGACCGCCGCCAACCCCGGCTCAGGCACCACCACCAGTGCGCTGGCGCTGGCCAGTCAACTGGCACAAATGAGCAGCGGCCAAGTGCTGCTGGTCGACGCCAGCCAGTCGGCGAGCAATCTCACCCAGCAGTTGAACCTGAGCAAGGAGCGCGGCCTGCGCGACTTGCTGTTCAACCCCGACAAACCGCCGCTGTTGCAGGACTGCGTGGTGCAGGTCTCGAGCCTGCCGTTCCACGTGCTGCCCAACGGCCGGCCGATCCGCACCCTGGAGCACCTGACCGCCGAGCGTCTGAGCCCGTTGCTTGATCAATTGGGCAGCCAGTACCGCTTTGTGGTGATCGATGGCGACGCGGTGTACTCCGACGCCGACACGCTGGTCATCAGCACTCAGGTCGATGGCGTGGTGCTTGTCGTACGCGCCGAAGACACTCGCTGGGAAGTCGCCCAGGCCGCCGTGCAACGCCTGACTCAGGCCGGGGCAAAAGTGGTCGGTAGCGTGTTCAACCGGCGCAAGTACTACATGCCCAAATGGCTTTACAAAAACCTGTAAGCGAACGCAAAGGATGACGCCATGAACGCCAAAATGCTTGTCCTGCTGTTGCTGCCGCTTGCAGGCTGCTCCAGCAATTCCGACACCCGCAACATGCCGGTGAATATCCTCACCGCCACACCGGCCAATGCGCAAGCCACCGACATGCCGAGGGTCGAGCAGACCCTGCGCCCGAAAGACGTGCTGGATGTGATTTTCCACATCAGTACCAGCGGCTCGGACGCTTACCGCGTGCAGTCGGGTGACCAGATCGGCCTGAACTTCACCGCTGCCAGTCAGCTCAACGGCACGCAACTGGTGCTGCCCGACGGCACAATCGAACTGCCGGGCGCCAACACCTCGGTGAAGATCGCCGGACTGACCAGCGACGAGGCTCGGCAGGAAATCCAGCGCGCCTATCAACGCAAACAGCTGTTCCAGCCCAACCGCAATCAGCTCTCGGTGCAGATTCTGAGCCCGCTGAGCAACGAGCAAAACCTCAAAAGCGCGCTGAACCACCCGGCCACCGGCATGAGCCGCGAAATCACTGTCGGCACCGATGGCTATGCGAGTTTTCCGGAAATCGGCGCCGTGCCGCTGCAAGGCATGACCGTCAATCAACTGGAAACCTTCCTCAACAGCAAGTACGCGCAACTGCCGGGACGGATGACTGTGGATGTGCTGCTGAAATCCACCGCTGGCAACGAAATCTACGTGCTCGGCGAAGTCGCTCAACCGGGCTCGTACCCGATCCGCCGGCCGGTGTCGGTGCTTGAGGCGCTGACCCTGGCGCGCGGTACCAACGTCAAGGCGCGTCTCGATTCGGTGGTGATCATGCGGCGCAACGGCAATCAGGTGCAGGCCATGAACTACGACGTCGAGAAAGCACTGTCGGGCGATGCGCCACAGATCGCCTACCTGCAACCGGACGACATGCTCTACGTACCGAAAACCAAACTGGCCAGCGCCGGCGAACTCGCCCGCCAACTGGCCGATGTGGTGCTGTTCCAGGGCGTGGGGTTCAGCTTCGGCTACCGCGTCGACAACAAAGGCAGTGACAACTGACTCTCAGGTGAACGACATGAACCCAAAAGAAAATTACCTGCACGAGTTCTTCAGGATTTTCTTCGCCAACAAGCAACTGGTGAAGCGCATCTTCCTGATCTTTGCAGTGATCGCACTGTTGCTGCCGCTGTTGCTCAAACAGAGCTTCGATATCACCGCGCAGGTGATCGTGCAGTCGAAAAAACTGTCTCAGGGCGATGCGACCACCTCGCTGACCCAGGACAACGCCACCTTCATTCCGCCATCGCTTGCGGATATGGAAACCGAAAGCAACATCCTCCGTTCGCCGGCGCTGATCCGTCAGACCATCAGCGAACTGCGCGATCAGGGTCAGTACAACCCGCCGCCGGGGATGCTCAGCAAGCTGGTTGGCGAACCGTTCAAGCGCTACGTCAGCACGCCGCTGCGCGAATACGTGATCAATCCGCTGCGTGATGCAATGGGCATGGAAACCGATCCGGTGCGCGACACAGTGCTGGATGGATTGACTCAGGAGGCCATCGACAATCTGAAAATTGAAACCCTGCCGGGTTCCAATGTCATCTCGATCCTCTACAACTTCCCTGATCCTGCCCAGGGCACGACGTTCGTTGCCACGCTGCTGCGAAACTATCTGGTCGATCGTCAGGCGTTGCAATCGATCGAGCTGCCGCAATCGTTCTACGAGACCAAGAAGCATCAGTATCAGGTCCGCCTCGATGGCCTGGAAGGCGCGCGGCTCAGCTTGCTGGAAAGCGTCGGTTCGTCCGATCCGAAAGAGGAAATCACCTTTCGCCTCAACGCGATCAACACCGAAGAGCAGGCACTCAACCTGTATCGCGATCGCTTGCTGCAAAGCCAGCGCTGGCTCGATTACCTGAAAACCAGCCTGGCCAGCGCCAACACCAACAAACTCAATGACTACACCTTCCCGTTCACCTTCACGACGACGGTGGACAACATCGCGTTCGAAGACCGCGAGATCCGGCAGATGGGCGAGGCACTGACCACTCAGGTCAGCCGCTATATGAACGACCTGGCGATATTTCAGCCAAGTAGCGAGCCGATGTTGCTGGCCCGCGAGCAAATTGCCCGCACACGCCAGCAGTTCCTCAAAGTGGTCAATAACCGCATCCAGGAACGCACGATCGACCTGTCGGTGGTCAGCCAGGTCATCGAGCAGAAAACCGCGCGCATTGCCGAGTTCAAGAATCGCATCCATCAATTGCAGCAGACCCAAAGCAAGCTGCGCCAGATGGACACCGAGATCGGCGCATTGCACGCAGCGTTCTCAACCTATGCGCAACGCTTTGCCGAAAGCAGCACGACGCGCGCGCTGGATAACGATTTGTCCAACGCACGTGTCTTGAGCCCGCCGTATGAACCGACCGAGGCGGCGTTTCCCAAGCCGATGTTGATCATTCCGTTCGGCCTGCTCACCGGACTGCTGCTGGCCATTGCCTTCGTCTATGTACGTGAGTTCTTCGATCACCGCTTCAAGCATCCGGCGCAAATCAGTCATGAACTGGGCCTGCCGGTGCTGTTGGTGCTCAACGAAGAAACGTCGCAGCCGGGCAATCCGCACAAGAACTGGACCGTGCCGAGCCTGGTTCACTGGGTGCGCAATTGAACGCGGCGTCCACCCCGTGCGTCGCCCTGCCGATCATTCATTTGCTCAGCAGCGGCGGCTTCTACGGCGCCGAGCGGATGTTGCTGGATCATTGCCTGGCGACGCCGGGGCAGCACCAGGTGCTGTTCCTCGATGCACCACCAGAGCTGATCGAGCGCTTTCGCGAGGCCGGGGTGGACGCTCGCGCCTGTGCCGGGCTCGGCGGACTGCTGTGGCACTTGCATCAGCGCCGTAGTGACAAACCGTTGCTCAATACGCACAACTTCAAAGGGCTAGTGTTCGGCTGGTTAGGCGCCACTGTGTTGCGCCTGCCGCTGGTGATCACTCAGCACGGTTTCACCCCGCGCAGTCGCAAGCAAAAGTTCTACACCTGGCTAAGCCTGCAACTGTGCCGCACGGCCTCGGTGAAGCGGGTGGTCTGCGTCGCGCAAAGCATCGCTGTGCTGCACCGTCAGGCTGGCGTCCGTGCCGAGAAGTTGCAGGTGATTGCCAACGGTTTGCCAGCGGCGCCAGCGCTGCCACCGGCGCTGGAACGACAACGCTGGCTGGTCGGTTACGTCGGCCGGTTGAGCAGCGAGAAAGGCCCGGATCTGTTTCTCGATGCGCTGATTGCGTTGTGTCACCAGCATCCGCAACTGGACGCCGTGATGCTCGGTGACGGTCCGGAACGTGAGGCCTTGCAGGCGCGTATCGACGCTGCCGGTTTACCACAGCGGATTCGCTTGCCGGGCTATCAGACGGCAATGCAAGGCTGGTGGCAGCAACTCGATGCGCTGGTGATCAGCTCGCGCACCGAGGGTACGCCGATGATTCTGCTCGAAGCGATGCAGGCCGGTGTGCCGGTGGTGGCGTTCGCGGTCGGTGGCATTCCCGATGTCTTGCAGGACCGTCACAACGGCCTGCTCGCCGCACCGACCGACACCGCCGCCCTCGCCCGTCAGCTCGACACGTTGCTGGCCGAACCGCAACTGGCCGCACACCTACGCGACAACGCCAGACGCACACAACAGGAACGCTACGACCTCAAGGCTTTGGCTGAACGCTGGTCACAGCTGTACATCCACACGGCACGGGAGGCACGCGCATGATTTTCCCGCTCTCGATCGTCAGCCTGCTGGCACTGGTCTGCATGGCCTTGCTGGTCAGTCCTTATCCGTATCTGGCGCCGGGGGCAGTGCTGGGGCTGCTGGGTTTCACGGTGCTCTACCGCAAACCGGCCTGGGGCCTGCTGGGCATTGCCGCGCTGGTGCCGTTTGAAGGGTTCTTCAAGGACAGCGCGTTTTCCGGAAGCAAATTCCTCGGTGCTTCGCTGGCGCTGATCCTGGCGTTGCAACTGGCTTTGCATCAGATTCCATCGCAGCGTTTGCGCAGCAATCTGTGGCGCTACCTGATCGGTTTCATGGCGCTGTACCTGCTGAGCCTGCTCGCCACCGACAACATGGGCATGTCACAGAGTCATCTGCGTGAACTGAGCGTGGGCCTGATTCTGTTCGTGATCACCTTGTTGATCGGCCGCGAGCTGAACCTCGATCTGTTCGCCCGCCTGGTCACGCTCAGCGTCAGCGCCACCTGCGCCATGGCGATGTTTTCCAGCCGATTCCAGGACAAGGGCCGCGCCGCCGGCCTGCTCGAAGACCCGAATGCCTTTGCTCTGCTGATCGCATTCGCCGTGCCACTGGGCCTGCTGCTGGTGATTCGCAGCCCAAACCTGCTGCAGCGTTTGTTCTGGGCGGGCTGCTGTCTTTTGCTGCTCGGCGGCATGACCAAAACGGAGTCGCGCTCAGGGCTGGTGGTACTGGCCTTGAGTCTGGCGATCGGGGTCTGGCATTACCGCCAGCACCTCAACCGCATCCGTCCGCGGCATTTCGGATTCGCCATGCTCGGTGCCGCCATCGTGCTGCCATTGGCGATTTATGCGATGCCTGCCGGTTACCTGGCGCGTATCCAGTCGCTGAGTATCTTGAGCGCCGGGGCCAAGGCTCAGGATGAATCCCTCGGCCGTCGCGCCTCTTACATTGTCGTCGGCAGCCAGATCATCCGCGAGCATCCGCTGCTAGGCTCGGGCCCGGGGACATTCCCGTTGCACTATGCGACCACCGGTTATGCCAAGGCATTCTCGGCCAACCGCAAGATCGGCGATCTCTATCGCCGGGCGCACAACACTTATCTGGAGATCTTCAGCGAATTGGGGATTCCCGCCGGCCTGCTGTTTGTCGGCATGCTCGTGCAGGGTTTCTACAACCTGATCCGCGCACGACGCGAATGGCAGCAACGGCGCGAATGGCAGCAAGCGGACCTGATGACTCATCTGGGAATGAGTTTCCTGTCGTTGACGTTGTTTCTGATGTTTCTCAGCGCGCCGAACCTGAAGTACCTGTGGATCATGCTTGCACTGACCTGGGTGCTGCGCCTGAAAGCCGAGCAAGCGCCGCTGACGGAGGCCAGGGCATGAGCCGGATCAGCATCGTCATTCCGATGTACAACGAGGCACGGCACATCGGCCGCACCCTCCTGGCCGCTCGCAAAGCCGCGAACGCCGCCGACATCGACTGTGAACTGATCGTCGTCGACAACGGTTCCACTGATGACGGGCCACAGATCGCTCGCGCCTTCGGTGCACAGGTGCTGGTGCTGCCCGGCCTGCTGATCGGCGCCTTGCGCAATCGTGGCGCAACGGTTGCCAGCGGTGAATGGCTGGCATTCATTGATGCCGATATCGAAATGCCCGAAGACTGGCTGAACGAATTGTTCGCTCTCGACGCGCAGAATCAGGGCGACATTTTTGGACTGGATCTGCATACCCCCGCCGCCGCGCCGTGGTACGCGACCGCCTGGCAACGGCGCATGTTGCGTCCATCAGCGCACGCCAGTCGCACCGTGGACTGGCTGCCCAGCGCCAACCTGTTGATGCGCAAACGGTGGTTTGACGTCGTCGGCGGATTCAACGAAACCCTGCGCACCGGCGAAGACAAGGAATACACCTTGCGTCTGAGCACACGGGGCGCTCGGCTGCTGTCGACCAGAAACAGCATCGCCCTGCATTGGGGCTACGAAATGAACTGGCGCGAGTGGATGGGCAAGGAACTGTGGCGCCAGGGCAGCCACCTGCAGTTGCTGCGCACCCATGGCATGAGCCTGCGCCTGCTGCGTTTTCCGCTGCTGTCGTTGCTGGTCTGGATGACGGATTTTCTACTGATCGTTGCCTTGCTCGCCGGCCTCGCGCAGCTCGCGGTGATCCTGCTGGTGCTGACCCTGCTGCCGAGTCTGATGCTCAGCGTGCGGCAGAGTATCAAGCACCACAATGCTCGCCTCACCTTGCAACTGTGGGGTCTGCACTGGTTACGCCTGCACCTGCCCAGCGCGGCACTTATTCTCAGTCTGTGTCATTGGAACGCCAGGAGGCCCGCCCGTGGCTGAATTCATTTTTTGCCTGTGCCTTGTGCTGCCGGCGTACGCCTACATCGGCTATCCGCTGCTGCTGACCTTGCTGGCGCCGCTGTTCCCGGCCTGGCGGCACGCGCCGGCACCGCCGCTGAACGTCAGCATCGTCATCGCCGCGCATAACGAGGCGCGACACATCGAGCACAAGTTGCGCACGTTGCTGGCCCAGGATTATCAGCCCGCAGCGCTGCAGATCATTCTCGCCAGCGACGGCTCGAGCGATGACACCGTGGCCTGCGCGCACAAAGTGATCGATCCGCGCATCACCGTCCTCGACCTGCCGCGCCAGGGCAAAGCCGCCACACTGAATGCCGGCGTTGCCGTGAGCAGCGGCGACATTCTGGTGTTCACCGACGCCGACAACCAATGGTCGCGCGACACCCTCGGCCATTTGCTCGCGCCGTTGAGCGATCCGCAGGTCGGTGCCTGCGCCGGGCACATGGTGATCCCGGTCACCGGTGGCGGCCTGAGTATTGGCGACAGCCTCTATCGGCATTACGAAGGCTGGTTACGCCGGGTCGAGAATCGCACCGGCTGCATGGTCTCCGCCGACGGCGCCCTGCTCGCCTTGCGCCGCGAGCTGTTCCAGAACGTACCGGCCGAGGTCAACGACGACTTCTTCATCAGTACCTGCGCGCCGGTCGCGCACAAACGCATCGTTTACGTGCCCCAAGCGCAAGTGATCGACCAGGGCGTCGACGAAGCGGGCAAGCAATGGCGCCGCCGCCAGCGGGTCACGGTCGGTGGCCTGCAGAGCCTGGCGCAACGCAGCGCCCTGCTGAATCCGTTCAAGTACGGCCTGTATTCCATCGCCTTGATCAGCCACAAACTGATCCGCCGTCTCGCGCCGATTCTCTTGCTGCCGCTGCTGCTGAGCAATTTCTGGCTGTGGAACGAACATGGTTTCTATCGCCTGAGCCTGATTGCGCAATTGCTCGGCTACGCGGTGGCCATCGCCGGCCTGCTGGATTCGCAACACCGTTTACCCAAACCGTTCCGCCTCGCAGCATTCCTGCTGGTGACGCTGGCCGGCATGAGCGTCGGTCTGTGGCAGTTCCTGCGCGGGCAACGCTACGCACAGTGGAATCCTGACCAGAATCGTTGAGAGGACTCATGCCATGGCGATCAAACAACTGCTGAAACGCACCAGCGGCTGGCTCTATCTCAACTCGTCAGTGGGGCGCAACCAGTTGCACGGTGCCGGGGTCATTCTGATGCTGCATCGGGTGCTGGCCAACGACCGTGCCGCCAACCTGCCGCACCGCAATGAACTGTGCGTCGGGCCCAAGGCCTTCGAGCATTTACTGCTGTGGCTGCGGCGGCATTTCGATTGCGTGCCGCTGATGGAAATCCTCCAGCCCAATTCGCTGCGCAGCGAGCGCCCACGGGTGGCGCTGACCTTTGATGACGGCTGGCGCGACAACGCCGTCAACGCCTTCCCGCTGCTGCAGAAACATCAGGTACCGGCGAGCATTTTCCTCTCCACCGATTTCATCGGCAGCCGTCAGCGTTTCTGGTGGGAAAGCCTTGGCGAAACCCTGTGGGGCAGCCACGGTGAAAAAGCGCGGATGCACTTGATCGAGTGCCTGCAGTTCATGCATCACCCATTGCCGGTACTGCTCGATGACATCGATGTCGACCGCCGCAGCCTGGCGCTGCTGCATTTCCTCCAAGGGTTGAAGACGCTTGACCCGCAGGAACTGGAAAAACTCACCGATGAGTGCCCAGCCGAATCACAGCCGCAAGCGCTGGACTGGCATCAAGTGCGCGCGCTGGAGGCTTCCGGTCTGGTGCGCTTTGGCCCGCACGGTGCCAGCCACGCCATCCTCACCGGCCTTGATGATCAGCGCCTGAACGAAGAAATCAGCCGCAGCCGCGATGCCTTGTACAACGGCTGCAACCGCCCACTGCCGGTGTATTGCTACCCCAACGGCGACAACGATGAACGCGTGCGCGAGCAGATCGCCAATCACGATTATCCGTTCGCCCTCGGCACCGGCACCGGCATTTATCGCGGCGAAGGCGACCCGCTGAACCTGCCGCGCTTCGGCGTCAGTCAGCGCATCGCGTGCAATCCGGCGCTGTTGTCGTGGCGCATTTATCGCGGGGCACGGCCATGAGTCGCGGTAGCTACCTCAAGCATCTGGCCCTGAGCATGGGCACCAAACTGGCAATGATCGCCTTGCGCCTGCTGCGCAATGTGTTGCTGGCGCGGATTCTCGGCCCCAGTGAACGCGGTTTGTTCGCCCTGCTCAGCACCCTGCCGGATCTGATCAGCGCGGCGACCAGCGGCGGCTTGAATTCGGCAGTCGGTTATCAAGCGGCCAATCAGCGGCCGATGGGCTTGTTGCTCGCTCAGGTGTTGGTGTTCGGCTGTCTTCTGGCCGGGCTGCTGACCTTGCTGGTGGTTGCGCTGGCCCGTGAGTTCGGCAGCGAACTCGATGTGACGATGCAACTGGGTCTGCTGGCGTGGCTGTTGTTGCTGGCGGTGCCGCTGACCGTGCTCAAAAGCGGTCTGCTGACCTTGCACAACGCATCGGGCGGCGTGGTCGCCTTCAATGTTCTGCGTCTGATCGAATCCCTCGCGCCGCTGCTGTTGTTTGTCGCGCTGTTCTGGATGTGGAAGGAGGCAGCACTCGAAGCCGCGCTGATCAGTTGGCTGGCCGGCATCAGCCTGGTGGTGCTGGTCGGCTGGATGTGGCTCAAACGCGCACAGCCGCTGCAACTGCAATGGGACCGTGCGAGCCAGAACGAGCTGCTGCGCTTCAGTGCGCGCAGCCATCCGGATCTGCTGTTTCAACAGATCATTCTGCGCTCAGACTACTTGTTTATCGGCGCCCTGCTGGGCAGTACCGCGCTCGGCCACTACGCCATGGCCAGTGCCGCCGCCGAACTGTTGCTGATCGTTCCGGAGGCAGTCACCACACCGCTGATGAAGCGACTGCTGCAACAGGACAAAGGCATGGACAAGGTCACGCCGCTGGCCCTACGCCTGACCGCCACGGTGATGCTCGGCGCCTGCCTGACCATGGCAGTGATCGGCGAATGGTTGATCGTCACGCTGTTCGGTGCGGCGTATCAACCGGCGTATCCGGCGCTGCTCGCGTTACTGCCCGGCCTGCTGGGCCTGTGCTATGCGAGCATTCTGCGCCTGGATCTGATTGGCAAGGATCGCCCGGGCACGGTGTCGTTGCTGATGGGCATCGGCGCTCTGCTCAACCTGGCGCTGAATCTGCTGTTGATTCCTGCCTACGGCATTGTCGGTGCAGCGGCGGCTTCATCGATCGCCTATCTGGCGGTGACGGTGGCGATGCTGGTGCTTTATTGCCGCTTGAGCAACGTGCCGTTCTGGCAAACCTTGATCATCCTGCCCAGCGACATCACCCCGATGTGGCTGATGTTGCAACGTCGGAAGACAGCATGAAACGCCTGGCCCTGCTGTTCGGACTCGGCCTGACGCTGAACGGTTTCGCGGCGCCGATGCAGTGGGGTGACCTGCGCGACGGCAGTCTGTATCTGCAAGCGAATCGCCCGGACACCGTGAAAGTGCGATGGGTGCCGGCATGGCAGGCCGAGGCCAATGAAGAGCATATTTATCTGCTCGACGGTCAGGGCAAGCTGCAGGGCGAACGGCTGATCAAGGCCAGCGAAACTCGCGGTTTGCAGAGCTGGCCGTTGCTGCCCGGGGCTGCCAGTTATCGCCTGGAGATTCCCGGCTACAGCTTCCGCAGTTATCGCGTCGAGCATGACGATAAAACAGTGGCGCTGTTCAGCCCGGCCAAAGTGCATTTCAGTGTCGAAACCGGCAATGGCGATGAGCTGTTTTTCCAAGTGGCACCGGGAGAACACGCGGTGCTGAACGGCAAATACCATGGCGGGGTCAACGCGCTGCAAGCCCAGCGCATAGACGATGGACAACAACGGTCGTTGGCCCTCAAGCCCTACCGCGCCTATTGGCAATTCGATCAAGTGGCCTTGCCGGTCAGCGACCGGCCCCAGGTCTGGCGCTTGCGCCTGCAGGGCAGCGGCAAAGCGGCATTCTGGCTCGACGGCACGGCCAATCTGTTTGCGCAAAATCCGCAGCAACTCCAGCCCTTGCGTGAAGAGCCGGGCCAGGTACGCCTGACCCTGCACGATAAGGTGCTCGGTCGCACCCCCGATCTGGGCATTGCCCTGCCCAATCTCATGCCGCCCGCGGCCAGTCATGCCGCACTGGATGCCTTGAAACCGAGTGCGGCGAGTTATTACAGCTACGTTGACGTGACTTCGAAAAATACCCGTTTCGCAGACCCGGTTCGTCAGCTCTATCAGACTCGCTTCGGCATCCGCCAGGACATCACCCTGCTCGCTGGCACCGGGCGTCAGGCCAATCTGCGCGCCGATGTGCAAAGCAACAACGGCCTTGAGGCATGGCTCGCCGGCACTCGTGCCCTAGAGGGTCAAGGCACGCATTACATCGGCTTCGCCGACGAGCCGAACCTGAACTATTCGAGCTACGAAGATTATCGGGCGATTTTTGTCAGCATGGCCCGCCAGGTGCGCAGCGATCCGGCCAATGCCAGGGCCGGCGTGCGCATCGCAATGCCCGCCAGTTCACGTTTTGTCAACGGGCCGTTCGCCCGCAACGCAGCAGACAAGCGCGGCATCGATTGGGCGCGGCGTCTACTCAGTGAATCCGCCGATCAAGTCGATGCATTGGCCTGGCATGAATGGATGATTCGCGACTTGCTGGCGACCCGGGTCTACCGCGACAGCGTACGCCGCGCAGCAGACCTGGTGGGGCTGGACGCTAAAGGTCAGCCACGCAAAGCGTTGCTGCTGGATCAGACCAACCTGTCCAGTGGCTCAGCCCTGAGCCCCTACGATCAGGAAACCCATTACACCGCGCTGTGGTGGGCCTCGGTGGTCATCAACGCCTCTCAGGATGGCCTGCTGAGCATGCTCAACTGGTTTCAGGCCGCCGACGAACCGCCCTACGGCAAAGGCATGGTGCGCATACATGACGATGGTCGCTTCGAGCTGAAACCGGTGGGCCTTGCCCAGCAATTCATCGCCCGGCATTGGCTGCCGCAAGTCCTGCAACTGGATAACGACGCTTTTGAGGTGGATGTCCTGGCGATGGCCGGCGACGAGCAGCGCGCACTGCTCGGGGTGAACAAAGGCACGCGCCTGCAACAGGTTGATCTGAGCGGCGCCCGGTGCCCGCTGAAGCAAAGCGCCCTGCGTTTCTTCGGCGCTGACAATCGCAGCCACGACGCACCTTTTGTCTGTGAAAACGGGCGCGTGCGTTTTGAATTGCCGGGGCAAACCCTGTTTGCCCTGAACTGGAGCGCTTCATGAACTGCCCTTCGATGTTCTGCCCCGCGAGCGTCTTGCTGTGCGTGGGATCCTCAACAGGAGAAGAGACCATGGATGTTTTGCGAAGACTCAGCGGACATATCCGTCGTAAAGGCCTGCGAGCGACCTTGGCGAAGATCCGCAGAATGTACATTTTTGCCCATCAGGAACTGCTGTGGATGGAGCGCGATCTGGTCAGCCCCGTGCCGCCGCACAGCCTCAAACCCTACCCGCCACTGCGCATGCTGAAGATCACCGTAAACAACGCCAGCGCCTTCACGCGTTACTTCGGCGACCGCGTCGGCGTCATGGCCGAGCTGGCCAGTGAAGGTCACACCGGGCATATGCATGTCGATGAGCAAGGCGATGCCGTGGCGTTTATCTGGGGCACCCCGCGCGACTATTTCGATCGGCATTACTACGGTTGCCGGTTCCCGGTGAAACCCGGCGAGTTCTTTGAATTCGGCGGCGAAATGACCCGTGCCTACTGGGGCAGCGAATTGTCCGTCGATGTGCAAGTGCGCCTGTGGAAAGCCATGGCCTTGAAGGGCTGCAGCAAAGTGGTCGATGTCTGTGACTCGAGCAACGTCCCGGCGCTCAAGCTGCACCTGCGCATGGGCTATACCGAACAACAGCGGATCATGAATATCTACACGCTGTTCGGCCGCTGGCGCTTCTATCGCGAAACCCGCTACAGCGGCTCGCGTCTGGCGGCGCTGGGTAAAACTTCCCGTCCACCTGTCACAGCAACGGCGGCCTGAACCCATGGTGATGCGATTCGAATGGCGCACCTCCCTGTGCGCTACCGACTTCCCGGCGACGGCCTACGAGGCACTACGCCTGCGCGTAGCCGACCACACGCCGTTCAACAACCTTGGCTGGTTGTGCGCGGCAGAGCAGGCCCTGGGCGAGGATCAGCGCCTGCACATTCTGCTCGGCTGGGAAGCCGAGCAATTGCTGCTGTGCCTGCCACTGGTAGCCAGCCGTGAACGCTTCGCTGGCGTGCCGTTTCGCGTTTTGCATCACTTGGGTTATCCACTGGCCGATCGTCTGGCCTTGATGTCGCTGCTCGGCAGCGAAGACATGCACAAGGCGCTGGTGCTGATCCGTAAGCATCTGCCCCATGCGCTGCTGCAACTGAACGAACTGTCGGAACCTGCCGGTGAAGAAAGTGCGCTCACCGAATGGATGGCGCGCAGTTCCACGGCGGAACGACGCCTGAGTTGCCGGGTGCCGGTGCATCTGATCAGCGACGCCGATCATCAGGAGATCTCCGGCGACCCGCGCTACAAGCTGCGTCGGGCGCGCAAACGGATTGCCGCATGCGGCGCGCAGATACGCCGGATCACCCCCGATGCGCTGTCGATGCCTACGATTTTAGAAGCGCTGCAGGAAGTCGAGGCGGTCAGTTGGAAAGGTGACGAGGGCGTCGGCATTTTCGCCACCGAACGCAGTCGCCAGTGGATGCAAAGCGCTTTCACCGCCCTCGCCAACCAAGGCCTGGTGCGGGTCGTGACGCTGGAGCTGAACGGCCGCTGCATCAGCTATCGCCTCGGCCTGCTCGAACAGGGCCGCCTCTACGATTACAACCTGGCGTTTTTGCCGCAGTACGCCGACCTCGGCAGTGGCCGGGTATTGCTGGAGGAATGGATTCGTTGGGGGCTGGATGAGCACTGGCGCTGGATCGATGCGTCGCGGGTCAGCCTGGAAAACTCCAGCCATCAACTGCACGAACGCATGACCGGGCAACTGGAACACTGGCGCTGGAGTTTCTACTCATGGCGCCCGAGCGGTCTGCTGCTGGGCCTGGGGCTACGCCTTTGGCACCGCGTCAAACCGGCCCTGCAAAAATGGCGCGCACCGCGTGCCGGCAACTCGACGGCGGCGAACACATCCGAAATTCAACCGGCAACACCATCCAACACACCTGGGCTAGCGCCTCGGAGGGCATCATGAGCGTCATCGAAAATCTGCTTCTGCGCATCAAACAAAAAGGCCTGCGCCGCACCCTTGGCGCGCTGTGGAAACGTTACGTGTTCGCTCACCGTGAATTGCTGTGGATGGAGCGCGACCTGGTCACGCCGATTGCCCCGAACAAACTGCGCCCCTGTGAAGGCTTGCGCAGAGTCGACATCACCGAGGACAACGCCAAGGCATTCAGCAAGTACTTTGGTGACCGCGTGGAGACCATGGCCGAACTGGCCGCTGAAGGGCATACGGGGCATATGCACCTGGACCAGGACGGTCACACCGTCGGGTTTGTCTGGGCCAGCACTCGCGACTATTACGACCGCCACTTCTACCGTTGCACGTTCCCGGTCAAGCCCGGTGAATACTTCCAGTTCGGTGCCGAAATTACCCGGCAGTATTTCGGCAGTAGCTTGACCGTCGATGCACAGACCGCACTCTGGCAAGTCATGGCTGCCCGAGGCTTCAAAAAAGTCGTGGATATCTGCGACAACGCCAATGTACAGGCCCTGAAGATGCATATTCGCCTGGGCTATCAGGAACAAGGGCATATCACGCATGTTTACGACCTGTTCGGGCACTGGCGTTTCTTCCGCGAATCGAACTACAGCGATTCAAGGCTGGAGGCGCTGCGCAAGCCGGAAAGACCGGTAGTGACGGCGGCAGCGCAGGCTTGATTCAGTCTGGATATTTGTGGCGGCTTTGATGCCGCCATCGCGAGCAGGCTCACTCCTACAGGGGTATGCATTTCAAATGTAGGAGCGAGCCTGCTCGCGAAGAGGCCAGTGAAGGCAATGAAAGATTTCAGACCTTGGTGGCGACCAGGGTAAAACACATCGGCATCTGCGCCTCTCGATTCAGATATTGGTCATACACCTCTTCCCGGTTCGAATGCGCATACTCCTTGAAGTGCGCAATGTTCAGCCCCGCCGCAATGGCAGCGCTGAAGATGGCGCCAAGGTTATGCACAAACCAATACGACTTCGCTGCCTGCTGCTCAACCTTGCCGACATAGACAATCGGCTCTTCCTGCACAAACGGCTCGGCGCGGAAGTAGGAACTGGCGAGGCGGTACGGATCTTCCGCATTCGGATCGACCATTTCCAGAAACGGATGGGTTTCGTAGATCACCAGTTTCCCACCCGGTTTCAGCGTTGAGGCGACATGACGGAAGAACTCGCCGATGTCCGGCATCCAGTTGAGAACACCGATGGTGATCAGCGCCACATCGAAGCGGTTCTGCAATGACGCTGGCAAATGATGGATATCGCTTTCGATGAACTCGGCGTTGTGCGGTGAACGCTTGTTCAGCTCACGCGCCTGTTCGAGAAACGCCGCCGATTGATCGACACCGACCACGCTGCGTGCACCGAGGGCAAACAACGACAGACTCTCGCGGCCATTGTTGCAACCCAGTTGAATCACATCTTTGCCATCGACCTCCAGCAACCCGCTCAAGGTCTCATCGAGGCAGGAGAAATCCGCCTGCGCGACTTCGCTGAGCAAGGCCTGCCAGTCAGGCGAATCCTGGTGATGGCGGGCGGAATCGTTCCACGCCTGTCGATTGCTTTCGATGGCGGTTTTATTGTTGGGCACTTCCATGGCGCACTCCGGACGATGCTCGTGATTGAGCGGATCCGAGTCTAGATCAGCCCGGCAATTGCGGTTGTTGCAAACTTGTAAGCCAAACCCTGCGACAACTCCTACAAATGAGGAAACTCTCGCCTACAAGTACCGACGACTTTTCAAGGTTTGATAGAAGACTTGGCTGACTGCCTATCTGTATCTACTTGGATACAGTCGAGCAATGAATTATCTTATTCGACAAACAGCCGTCTTCCAGGCTTGGCACCAATCGGTTCGAGACCTGCGGGCCAAGGTGGCCATCGCCCGCCGCATTGATCGGGCCTCAACAGGAAATCTCGGCGATGTTAAATCGGTGGGTGATGGCGTATCTGAAATGCGCGTAGATGTGGGTGCAGGCTATCGGGTGTATTTCACGATGCGTAACGGTGCAGTCATCGTTCTATTGGCTGGAGGCGACAAGTCTTCACAAAGCGCAGACATCCGACGCGCACAAAAAATGGCTAAGGAGGTTTAACCATGAGCCAGACGTTAACGAATTTCGACGTGGCAGCATTGCTGGACAGTGACGAAGCCATCAGCGAATACCTGTCCCAGGTTCTTGCAGACGGGGATAACGAAGAGTTTCTTCGCGCAATCGGCTATGTGCTCAAGGCGCGCGGGATGACGCAGGTAGCCAAAACTTCTGGTATGGGTCGCGAAAGTCTGTACAAGGCGTTCGCGCCCGGCGCAAAGCCGCGCTTCGAAACGGTTTTGAAAGTTATGCATGCCCTCGGCATCGATCTTTATGCACAGCCGGGGCATGCGATCAATCAACCGGTTGTTTGAATGTCGGGCAGCTATAGTTAATAGCCTTGGGGAAAACCGCACTCGCAGGTGCCGCCATGCAAATGCTCGATCGGCTGTTGTTGACCGGCTGTCTGCTCGCTGCCACTCAGGCGCAAGCGCTGGACAGCAATTTCAATTATTACGGGCCGAACCAGCCCTTCGCCCACCCTGCTCCGTATTCACTGAGTTCCACACCGCCCAAGCCTTACGACGATACGGCGCCGCAGGATTTTGTGGTGATTCCAGGTGACCATGAGTTCTACGATTCGCAGTTGCCGACCGTGGCGGATGCGACGGTGCGGGTGTTTATCCGCACGTACGATGCCGAGCGTGGGATTTATGTGAATGATGAGGTGCTGGATCCGAGCTGCTTGCTGGAGTGTTTGAGCCGGCAACAACACTGAATACCGAACGACTACTGTAGGAGCTGCCGCAGGCTGCGATCTTTTGATCTTGATCTTAAAACAAGATCAAAAGATCGCAGCCTGCGGCAGCTCCTACATTTATTGTGTACGGCCGCTACCACTGGCGTTTGTCAGGGCGGGCGAGGCCGAGTTTTTCGATGCGGTAGCGCAGCATGTCGCGGCTCAGGCCCAGCAGCCGCGCGGATTTGGTGACGTTCCAGTCGGTCTTGTCGAGCATCTTGCGCACCATGTCGCGTTCGACTTCCGGCAGGTTCATCGACTCCATATTGCTCGCTGGACGCGGTTCGTAGGCCGACACCGGTTCGTAGTGTTGATGCTGATGCTGCGGCGGCAGCTCGTCGCACAGACTCATGCACACATTCAACTGATGCGCGGCGATCGTGTCGCTTGGCGCCAGCAACACGGTCTGCTCAAGCATATTGCGCAACTCGCGCACGTTGCCCGGCCAGGTGTAACTCAGCAGCAACTCTTCCGCTTGCTGGCTGAAATGCAGATTCGGCTTGCCGTAGCGTTTGCCGTGACTGGCGAGGAAGTGCCGCGCCAACAGCAAAATATCGTCGCCCCGTGCATACAGACGCGGCACCTTGATCGAAATGATCCGCAGACGGAAGAACAGATCACGACGAAATTTGCCCTGCTGGACCATTTGTTCAAGGTTGCAGTTGGTCGCACTGATCACCCGCAGATTAACCTTGCGCTCCTTCACCGAACCGACCCGGCGAATCGTCCGATCCTCCAGCAACTTCAAAATCTTCGCCTGCAACAGCAGGTCCATCTCACCGATTTCATCGAGAAACAACGTGCCGCCATCCGCCGCCTCCACCAGCCCGACGCGACGGTCCTTGGCATCGGTGAACGCACCTTTCTCATGGCCGAACAGCTCCGACTCCACCAGGTTAGACGGAATCGACGCACAATTGAATTCAATGAACGGCCCCTTGCTGCGCGGACCGTCGAAGTGCAATGCGCGGGCCACCAACTCTTTGCCGGTTCCGGTCTCGCCTTCCACTAAAACGGGCGGCAGATCGGTGTTGGCCATGCGCCGCTCGGCGTCGAGCAACTGGCCGATGGTGTTCTTCAGATACTGCATCGGTGCCGAGTCGCCGATCAGCGCCTGCACCCCGGATTTCTGCGCCTCGCGCTCCTGATAGAACGACAGCGTGCGCTCCATGCGCTCGGTGGCCAGGGCCTTGTCGAGCAGCAGTTTCAGCTCCGGTAAAGCCACCGGTTTGGTGACGTAATGAAAGGCGCCCTCCTTCATCGCAACCACGGCATCTTCAACGTTGCCGTAACCGGTCATCATGATCACTTTGAGATCCGGCGCGCTGATGCGCAGCTTCTGGATCAGGTCGTGACCGCTCATGCCCGGCAGCGAGTTGTCGGTCAGCACGATGTCGGGCATGAAGGTTTCCAGTTGCCCTAACGCGTCTTCGGCCGAATGGCAGACCGTCACCTCGAAGTCCTTGCGCTCCAGGTAGGTCTGAATATTCTCGGCCAGCAGTTCGTCATCCTCGACCAGCAGAATGCTGTGTTCCATATTCCCCTCCCGATGCCACTTTGAAGTTGAGACTGACGCGGGTTCCTTCCTGCTCTTTGCTGGTCAAAACGACCGAGCCCTGAAAACGCTCCATGATTCTTTTGACCAACGCCAGGCCAACCCCGAGGCCGCCCTGTTTGGTGGTGAAAAACGGTTTGAACACCAACAGTTGCTGCTGCGCGCTCATGCCCTTGCCGGTGTCGCTCACGGTCAGGCGCACGCTGTCCGGCTGCGGCGATTCGAACTCGACGGTGAGCACGCCGCCCTTGGGCATGGCTTCGAGGGCGTTGGCAAACAGGCTATTGAGGATTTGCGTGAGCAGCACCTTTTGACTGACGACCGGCGCGCAATTTTGCGGGGTGAAGCGCACTTCGACATTGCAGCGTTTGATCAACGCGTCGAAGGCACCAAAGGTGTCTTCGACCGCCATGACCAGATCCACCGCCTCGCCGTCGTCATTCATCGGCCGCAGCGACACCAGCAGTTCGCGCACCCAGCGCGACATGCGGTCGACTTGGCTGATGATGTCGCCAATGTTGCGCTGCGCGCCTGGACTGGCGATTTCCTGGGCCAGTTCGGCGCTGGAACGAATGGTTGCCAGCGGATTACGCAGACTGTGCGCCACGGCCGAAGACATCTCGCCGAGGGCGACAAAGGTTTCGTTGCTGATCAGTTGTTGCTGCTGGCTTTGCAGCAATTTCGCCGCGCGGCGGACGATCCAGAACAAGGCGAGAAAGATCGCCGCTCCACCAAAACACGTTGCCGCCCAGATCGAGGCAAATCCGCGGTCGATGCGGTCGACCAGATCCGCCGGTTCCTTGTAGATCTCGACCATGGCGACGACTTTGCTTTTGTCGGCATTGAACATCGGAATGTAGTTCTCGATGAACAGGTATTTCGGTTCGCGCAGCATTTGCTGCTCGGGTTTCTCATCGTCGATCTTGTGGTAGCTGGAAGACACCGGCACTTTCATCTCGAATGATTCGTCGAGCTCATCGTCATCCTTGATGTGCACACCGATAAGCTCAGCGTTGGTCGACCAGATCACCGTGCGATCCAGCGCATAAACGGTCGCGAGCAAAATATCCGGCAGGTGTTCGACGTGATCGAGAAATTCAGTACGCGCTGAAGCCTGTAACGCCGGATCAACATCGGGGTACTGGTTGTCCTGGCGCGGGTCGAGCATTTCGCCCATCGTCCGGTTCGGATTGATTTTGGCGTGACGCATTTCCGCCGCGCCAATGGCCTCAACGAATTGCGCGGTCAGCAGCGCATCGCGCTCGACACTTTCGGTGACCACGAAGCGTGTGGAGATATAACCCAGCCCCAACGCCACGGCGGCGATGATGAAAAAGCTCGCCAGCGAGAACCAGCGCAGCAGATTGAACTGTTCGCGCCAACTCTTGCCCATTGCCGCCGGTGTGTCCGGCGCAGATGTTTTTTGTGCTTCCAGTCGCTGCATGGGAGTGGCCCTGGAGTTTTGTATCGCGCTGCTTACAGCCATCAGTGTAGGTGGCTCTGACCACGACACACGGTTCAATGATGCTATTTCGCCGCTACCGCATCCGACTCACCGTCGCGGCTGGATCGCCCGGTTTTACTGGCGTCAATGCACCGTCGGCCATTGCGTTGGCGGACGGTTGCTGACGCTCTGTTTCATCGCTGAGAAAGTCGATGATCGACTGCGCGGATTGCTCATCGAGGCGCAGATTGGGCATCGGGATTCGCTCGAATTGTTCGTAGAGTTGCAGGGCAATCGGGTCTTTTTCCGCGAGCAGGCGATCCGGTTCGCGGATCCAGCGATTGAGCCATTTGGCGTCGCGGTTGCGGGTGACGCCGATCAGATCGGGGCCGATGCTGCGCATGCCGATGCCCTGCCCATCCATAGGGCCGAGGCTATGGCAGGAGGCGCAACGGGTGCGGAACAGTTCTTCGCCATTGCTCGGCGGACGAATGTCCGGGGCGTTGGCGTAGCTTTCTTCAATGCTCGGCTGTTTCCAGTTCTGCAGGGTGTTGGCCAGTTGATCGGCGAGGATCCACGGGTTCTCGAACGGCGAAGCCTTCATCCAGCGCCCGGTGGTCTGGTTGCCGACGATCAGGCTGAGGTTGTGATCCTTGCTGCGTCCGTTGTCGACGCCTTCGATGAACAGCCCGAGTTTCTTGCGCAGGTCAGTGACGTCCTCGAATTCGCCGGTGAGAAACTTCCAGCCGGGGCCGACCTTGAAGCGTTGCGAATAAGCCTTGAGCACTTCGGGCGTATCGCTGAGCGGGTCGATGCTGATGGAGTAAAAGAAAATGTCTTGCCCGACCCGATCCCCCAGCAGTTTCTGCACCTGGCGCAACCGTGCGGTTTCCAGTGGGCAGGAGTCGCTGCAGGACGTGAAGATGAAATTGATCACCACCACTTTGTTCTTGATCAAGTCATCGAAGAAGTGCACCTGCCGACCGTCCTGATCGGTCAGCAGGGTGTTGGGGAAATAGTCGCCACCCCAAGGGGTGGCGGATTCAGTCGCTGACGGCTCGCCGACACTGGCCTGATGTGCCAGCAGCACGCGGCTGCCGAGCACACAGACCACCAGCATCAGCACCAGGTGCATGCCCAGCGCACGGGAGCGCGGGGTATGCACAGGTTGGCTGTCACCGTGGCGGCGGTTCATGGCTTGACCACCACTTGTGGGCCCATGCCGTCACCGTTGCGGAAGGTTGGCAGCGCGGCGGAGTTGACGTAGCGCACACCGTCCCAGCTCGGCAATGGGGTTGGCATCAGTTGCAGCTGACCGGGTTTCTCCAGGTCCCAACGCAGCAGCATCGAGTTGTCTTCATGCTGAGTGTTGTGACAGTGCTCCATGTAGGTCCCGGCGAACTCGCGGAAGTTGATCGCCATTTCCACACTGTCCAGACCATCGGCTTCGGAGCCGATGCGATAGACGTCTTTGCGTGCCCATTTTTCCCACTCTGGCGGGGCCTTGCCGCCGCGACTGAGGATGATCCCCTCCTCGAAGTGCACATGCACCGGATGGCTCCAGCCCTTGCCGCCGGCCTTGATGTTCCAGACCTCCAGGGTGCCGAACCCGGTAACACCGGCATCGGTCGGGCCGCTCGACAGTTGCGTCGAAGCGTTCAGACGACGCGGGTCCATGTGGAAACCGAAACCGCCATCGGTCTTGACCGTCCATGGCGCTTCATCGGTGCCGTCGGAGCGGCCGAAGGTGAAGGTGCGGTGGCGAGCCTTGGCTAGCACGGCTTTGTCGGCGGCGTTTTCGCGGTGGAGCTTCAGCGGGATCATCACCAGCCCTTCAGCCTTGCCGGGTTTGGCCGGTTCGTAGGCTGCCGGGTTCATCGCCAGATCCTGGCCGGTGTAAGCCTTGACGTTGAGCTGCAAGACCTTGCCCACCGCCGGATCGCCTCTGTCCCACTGCGGGCCCTTGCTGGTCTGTTTGATCACCGCCAGGTATCTCTCCGACAGGATGTCGCCCAGCGTGATGACATCTTTGGGTCCCTTGCCGTCGTCGTGAGCCTGCAGGTTGACGAAGAACAGCTTGTCCCCCGGTTTGATGCCGTTTTTCGAGAAGTTGACGATGATGTCGAAGCGCTCGGCGATGCCCTGGGTCGGCAGGATCGCGTTGTGGTTCTGTTTATCGCCATCGGCGTCGAGGTCCATGCTGCCGTCGAACGGTACGCTGTGTTCCATGATGTTGCCGTCGTTGGCGATCATGTGGAACGGCACGCGGCTGTAAGTCACGCCGGAGTTTTTCGGGCCCTGAAATTCACCACCGCTGCCTTTGATTTCGCGCACCAGCGCCAGTTTGAAGTAGCGCGACACCGAGCCGTTGAGGATGCGGAAACGATAACTGCGCGCGCGCACATCGAGGGTCGGCTTCCACTGCCAGTTGACCAGCATCTGATCGCCGATAAAGCCGTCGGTGTTGAACGGGTTGAACCACAACTGACCTTCCTGATCCCAAGCCTTGTCGGCCAGCACCAAGTTGACGTCGTAATCGCGGTTACCCCACGGCAAGGCGCTGCCGCTAGGGAAACGCAGGTTGACGCCGTCGTCCACCGATTCATTGCCGCGATCCAGCGCGCTGTAGTAGTTCATCATCGCCGCGTTGCCCTTGTAGACGTTCTGCGCGGTGAAATCGAGCATGTGATCGTGGAACCAGTGAGTGCTCATGGTCTCGCGCCAGTCCCCACGGATTTTGATCGTGCCGTGGTCGCAGGTCTTCTTCGCCGGCGCCAAGTCGTTGACCCACAAGGTTTCACCCGGTGCGCACGGGAACGCCGCACGTGGGTCTTCGGCCTTGGTGTTGATGCTGTCGTAACCGGCGAGCTGGATCGGCCAGCGATAGTCATAAAACTGTCCGGGGAAGAAGAATGCGTTGGCATAGCCGTCGCTTTCCGCCGGCGCGTGACCGTTGTGTTCGTGGGTGCTGATGGTGTGCAGACCGAAACCACGGTTGGCCGACGGGTCGATCGGCAAGCCGTTGTAGTGGCGCATCATCACTGGTTGGCCGTAGCGCACCATCAACAGTTTCGGCGGCAGCGTGCCGTCGAAAGTCCACACCGAGTTGTGGTTTTGCACGGGCATGTTCGGGTGGAAGCGCGGGTCGACGCCTTTGGCGGTGCCATCGGTCAGCGGCACGCCAGCGACGTTGTGATACAAGCCGCCGGGGCCGAACTCGCCCACTGCGTAATGGTGCATTTGCACACTGTCACGCAGACCACCGTTGAGGCGCGCGCCGGTCTGCGCGGTTTTGTAGGCGACTTGCGGGTAGAACTCGTTCCAGCGCTGATGCGCCCAGCCTTTTCCTGGTGGCCGGCCTTCGGCGGAGGAGCCGATGTGGCGGTTGAGGAACACTTCGATCTGCGCCTGCCACGGATTGCGGTCGACGACGTTGGAGAACTGGCTGGGGAATGGCGTCAGCCCCGGTTGGCGCAGGAACGTATCGAGGGCAGTGCCGGGTGGCGCGCTGCGGGCGACGTTGTTCGGGTCCTGAGCCGGTGCCGGGCCAATCGCGGCCGGCGGAAATGGCAACGGTGCGGCCGGGGTGGTCGGGTCGAGCTTTTCCGGGCCGAACTCTTCGAACAGGGTCAACTGCTGAGTGAACGGTTGCGCGCCATAGAGCGGGCTCGGCTTGCCGTTGGTGGGGTAGTTGAAACTCGTCTGCACCGTCGGCGGCAGAATGTTTTCCGTGCGGGTCGAGTCGCGGCTGCCTTTGACGCCGTCGGGCAAGTCGAAGGAATCTTCGTTGGCCTCGGGCAGGGTCAGGATGTTATTGAGCGCGCCGGCGCGGTCGGTTGGTTCGTCGTAGTACGCCGACGGGTCGGAGGTTTCCGGCTGTCGCTCGTCATCGATGGGGCTGGCGCGGACGCCGGCCATGCTGCCGAGGGTCAACATCAGAAAGACGCTCAGAGGCGTCAGCAGGAAAGTGTTGCTTGGGTCACGCGTTGCTCTGTCCATCACCAGCCGCCTCATCAAGGAAGGGGTGATGGTGTTTTGCAACTAGTGCGCCAAGAAATTATTTCCAGTTGTAACAGAGACTTGGAAGGTCTACGGGTTTTCCCACTCCCCGGTGACCGGGGCTTGACACCCACTGATGGGGGAAGTTCATAAATTTTTGCGGCATTTATAAACCTGTGTAGGAGCTGCCGAAGGCTGCGATCTTTTGATCTTGGTTTTTAAGATCAAGATCAAAAGATCGCAGCCTTCGGCAGCTCCTACAGGGGGAGGGTGTGAATCAGGGGACCAGTTGAAAGGCCAGGCGCACCGTGGTGCCCTCGCCCTCGCGGCTGTCGAGGGTCACGCCGCCGCCGAAGCGTTCCATGATGCGTTTGACCAGCACCAGGCCGACACCGAGGCCGCCAGACTTGGTGGTGAAAAACGGCCGGAAGGCCATGGTGCGTTGTTCCTCATTCATGCCTTTACCCGTGTCGCTGAGCACCACGCACACGCCACGGTCTTCGCTCGGTTCCAGGCTGACGGTCAGCGTGCCGCCCTTGTCCATCGCCTCCAGTGCATTGGCCAGCAGGCTGTTGAGGATCTGTGTCAGTTGCACCGGTTGGCTGAGCACCATGGGTGTGTGCTGCGGATGAAACACCACCTGCACGCCGGCTCTGGCGATCTGCTGTTCAAACGCGACAAGGCTTTCGTGCAGCGCTGCCACCAGATTCACCGGTTCCGGATCATCGTTGAGCGGACGCAGTGACTGCAGCAGTTCGCGTACCCATTTCGACATGCGATCGACCTGGCCAATGATGTCGTTGATGTTCTTCTGCGCCGGGCCGGCGTCGAACTCCAGCGCCAGTTCAGCGCTGGAACGGATGGTCGCCAACGGATTGCGCAAACTATGCGCCACGGCGGACGACATCTCACCCAGCGCGACAAAGGTTTCGTTGGCGATCAGTTGCTTTTGCTGGGCCGCGAGCAGGATCGCCGCGCGCCGAACGATCCAGTACAGACCCAGATAAATCAGCCCGCCCCCGAGCGCGGTGGCCAGCCAGATCAGCACCATCCCGCGCTCCATGCGCGCGATCAGATCCTTGGGCTCCTTGTAGATTTCGACCATTGCTGTGACGTTCTTGCCCTCGGCGTCGAACAGCGGAATGTAGTTCTCGATGAAGATGTAGTCCGGCGGCGTGATGAATTTCTGTTCTTCGCGGGCCTTGTCGACGTCGTGATAACTGGCGGACACCGGGATTTTTTCGTTAAAGGCGCGATCGAGGTCTTCATCGGCATGAATGTTGGTGCCAATGAGCGCGGGATTGGTTGACCAGATGACCTGGCGGTCCGGCGCGTAGATGTTGGCGAGAATCACATCCGGCAAGTGTTCGATGTGATCGAGAAACTCGCCCCGAGCATCGGCCCGAGCTTGCGGACTGACGTCGGGAAAGTTCGCGTCCTGACGCGGGTCGAGCAATTCACCCATCGTGCGGATATTGGGAATGGAAACATGACGTACCTCGGCCGAGGCAATCGCCTGAATGAACTGTGCGGTGAGCAAGGCATCGCGCTGCACGCTTTCATCAATGACAAAACGCGTCGACACCGCGCCAAGCGCGATGGCCACGGTACCAATCACCGCCATGCTGATCAGCGAAAACCAGCGCAGCAGGTTGAACGACTGCTTGCGCGAGCCCAAGCGCAGATTGCCCTCCTCAACCGGAAGCGATTTCGACTGCATGTTCATGGCGGCGACTTCCCGATACATCCCTATAGGGTTATAGCCCACGGGTGGGGGTTTGCCCGGTTGCGGGGATATCGACCCGATAACACCGCCCCCACAAACACCAAAGAACCTTGTGGGAGC
>NZ_JSFK01000058.1 GCF_000783395.1 Pseudomonas chlororaphis
GCGCTGGAACCAAAATCTCCAGCACACCACAAAACCTGTGGGAGCTGGCTTGCCAGCGATGAGGCCAGCCCTACCAGCACAAAACCTGCAGACACAAAAAAGCCCTGTCCGGCCTACACCGAACAGGGCTTTTCAATGCATCAAGCCGAATGCTTAAGCAACATTCATGGTCTTGTGCGTATCAATCAAATGCTGCACCACACCCGGATCCGCCAGCGTCGAGATATCCCCCAACCCGTCATATTCCGCCGTGGCAATCTTGCGCAGAATACGGCGCATGATCTTGCCCGAGCGCGTCTTCGGCAACCCCGGCGCCCACTGGATCACGTCCGGCGAAGCAATTGGCCCGATCTCCTTGCGCACCCAGTTCTTCAGTTCCAGACGAAGTTGCTCAGTCGGCTCTTCGCCATTCTTCAACGTGACATAGACATAAATGCCCTGCCCCTTGATGTCATGTGGCACACCGACCACCGCCGCCTCAGCGACTTTTGGATGCGCAACCATCGCGCTCTCGATCTCGGCCGTGCCCATACGGTGGCCCGACACGTTGAGCACGTCATCGACACGCCCGGTGATCCAGTAGTAACCATCGGCATCACGACGCGCGCCGTCACCGGTGAAGTACATGCCACGGAAAGTCTTGAAGTAGGTATCAACGAAACGATCGTGATCGCCATACAACGTGCGCGCCTGACCTGGCCACGAATCGAGAATCACCAGATTGCCTTCAGCCTCGCCCTCGATGATGTTACCGAGGTTGTCGACCAGCGCCGGCACCACACCAAAGAACGGACGCGCCGCCGAACCCGGCTTCAGCGCGTGCGCCCCCGGCAGCGGGCTCATCATGTTGCCGCCGGTTTCGGTCTGCCACCAGGTATCGACGATCGGGCAACGCGACTTGCCGACATTCTTGTAGTACCAGTCCCAGGCTTCCGGGTTGATCGGCTCACCGACCGAACCGAGCAGACGCAGGCTGCTGCCATCGGCGCCTTCAACCGCGGCCTGACCCGAAGCCATCATCGCGCGGATCGCGGTCGGCGCGGTGTAGAGAATGTTGACCTTGTGCTTGTCGACGATCTTCGCCACCCGAGTGATGTCCGGATAGTTCGGCACGCCTTCGAACAGCAGCGTGGTCGCGCCATTGGCCAGCGGGCCGTAGACGATGTAGCTGTGGCCGGTGACCCAGCCGACGTCGGCGGTGCACCAGTAAACTTCGCCCGGACGGTAATCGAATACGCGCTCATGGGTCATCGCCGCATACAGCAAGTAACCGCCGGTGGTGTGCTGCACGCCCTTCGGTTTGCCGGTCGAGCCGGAGGTATAAAGGATGAACAACGCTTCTTCGGCGCCCATCTCTTTCGGCGCGCAAACGGTGCCCGCCACTTTCATCAAGTCTTCGTACCAGATGTCGCGATGCTGGTTCCACTTGATGTCGCCACCGGTGCGCTTGCAGACGATGACTTTCTGGATGCTGCTGGTTTCCGGGTTGGTCAGCGCGTCGTCGACGTTGGCCTTGAGGGAAATCTTCTTGCCGGCGCGGATGCCTTCGTCAGCGGTGATCACCACTTTCGATTTGCAGTCGATGATGCGACCGGCCAGGGCTTCCGGCGAGAAACCGCCGAACACCACCGAGTGAATCGCGCCGATCCGGGTGCAGGCCAGCATGGCGACCACGGCTTCGGGAATCATCGGCATATAAATGGTCACCACGTCGCCGCGGTGCACGTCCTGACCACGCAGGGCGTTGGCCAGTTTGCACACTTGCTCGTGCAGTTCGCGGTAAGTGATGTTGCGGCTCTCGGAAGGATCGTCACCTTCCCAGATGATCGCGACTTGATCGCCGCGCTCGGCCAGATGACGGTCGAGGCAGTTGTAGGAAACGTTCAGGGTGCCGTCGGCAAACCACTTGATGTCGACATGGTGATCGTCGAACGACGTCTGTTTCACCGTGGTGAAAGGTTTGATCCAGTCGAGACGCTTGGCTTGCTCGCGCCAGAAGCCATCAGGGTTGACGACCGACTGCTGGTACATGGCTTTGTAGGTCGCCTCGTCAGTCAGCGTGTTAGCCAGAACCTCGGGACGAACGGGATACAGAGAAGCCGCACTCATCTTTCCTACCTCGGTGTAATAGTTGTTTTTGTATGACCCTGTTGTAACGGGGCGGGGGCCATAGAACCATTCGACGATGGTAGTAACAAGCCCCTACAAATCCTCCACCTACCCGTAACCCGGGCCCAACACCTCCCCCCCAAACACCCCCAAACCCTGTGGGAGCTGGCTTGCCAGCGATTCAGACAACTCGATCCCACAGACAAAACACCCGGCTAGCAATCCAGCCCCTACCTCCTCTCAAGGGATTGTTACCAAATCTGCCAAAGGTGTTTATCAAAACCCGCTCTGTTTACCCCCGCCCCATCTCCCTAAAATTCACCTCGCCGACAAGGCAAACGCGATTAACAACGTTACAGCCCCCACGAAGGCCGTTAATCCAGCTCTCAAGTAATAACTGCAAACGATGAAGTTCCACACGCAACCCTAAAAAGGTTGCGTGACCCCACTCGACCTCAAAAAGGTAAATCTGAAATGAAAGCTTTATTGGTTCTGGCCCTCAGCAGTCTGTGCGCAACCGCCATGGCAGATGAGGTTCCGACTGATGTCGCGCAGCAACAACCGGTTATCGAGGAATACACTTACTCAACGCACCTGGACATCGCCAACGTTGTATCAATGAGTGAAATTCCCAACGTCTGCGAAGTAGTACCGGCAAAAATGGAGTACGACGACTCCAAAGGTCAGCGCCACATCCTGCGTTACAGCGTGATGGGCAACGGCTGCACCAATTGATGATTCGAGACTGCACCGAATTGGATCTCTCAGCGCTTCATTGAGGGTCGATTCCAGCCCGACTTCGGTCGGGCTCAGTTGTGTTTGAAGTCATCAAAAATGCTTGCAAACCACTAGATGTAGTGAAAACCGCTGTTTTTTGTTCGTTTTTTGAGCAAATTCACAATGGCGAGATTTTTACGAAAAAAAATCTTCCCCCGGCAAAGCCCTGTAAACCCTCACTCTCGTCGAAAAACCACCCTCCTCGACCGCTCCATGCGCGGATTCGCCTCAGCACAGCCGTGTTTTTTTCCCTATAATGCCGCCCCATACGGGTCAGCAATATTCCCTTACAGGGAGCAAAAGCCATTCTGAAGCCCCGCAGCAGCGTTCAACGCTGATTGCGCCCATCAGAGGCTCTCGGAACCCGTCAAAATTTCTGTTTATTTGCCTGCGTGCATCGCTGCAAAAAACGACATCCAACGCGGTCTGTACGACCGTGTGAAAAACCAACCAATCAGGTTTCACACGGGCACAGGCCCTCACGCAGGAGACGACACGTCATGCTGAGCTGGGACGAATTCGACAAAGAAGACAGTGAAGTAGCAACCGTGAAAGGCGCCAACGCCGGCCACGCTACTGAAGCCAACATGGACCGCCTCGACAACGCTGGCGGTGCCGCCGCGATCGAAGCCCGCGCCGTGACCGCCGACGACTCGGCCGCTGTTGCCCGCGCCAAGGCTGCACTGAACTCCCTCGACGTCGCCGAAGGCCTCGCCGAACTCGAAGGCGCCTCCGCCCGTGTCGCCGTTGACGAAAAGCGCATGATCAACTGCCGCGCCGACCTCAACCAACTCGTACCTTTCAAGTACGACTGGGCCTGGCAGAAGTACCTGGACGGTTGCGCAAACCACTGGATGCCGCAAGAAGTCAACATGACCGCCGACATCGCCCTCTGGAAAGACCCGGAAGGCCTGACCGACGACGAGCGCCGCATCGTCATGCGCAACCTCGGCTTCTTCTCCACCGCCGACTCCCTGGTTGCCAACAACCTGGTACTGGCCGTGTACCGCCTGATCACCAACCCGGAATGCCGCCAGTACATCCTGCGCCAGGCTTTCGAAGAAGCGATCCACACCCACGCCTACCAGTACTGCATCGAATCGCTGGCCATGGATGAAGGCGAGATCTTCAACATGTACCACGAGATCCCATCGGTCGCTAAAAAAGCAGCCTGGGGCCTGAAGTACACCCGCTCCATCTCCGATCCGAAGTTCGAAACCGGCACCCCGGACACCGACAAAGAGTTGCTGCGCAACCTGATCGCCTACTACTGCGTTCTGGAAGGCATCTTCTTCTACTGCGGCTTCACCCAAATCCTCTCCATGGGCCGCCGCAACAAAATGACCGGCGTCGCCGAGCAGTTCCAATACATCCTGCGCGACGAATCCATGCACCTGAACTTCGGCATCGACGTGATCAACCAGATCAAAATCGAAAACCCACACCTGTGGGATGCCGAAATGAAGGAAGAAGCGACCCAGATGATTCTGCAGGGTACGCAGCTGGAGATCGAATACGCCCGTGACACCATGCCTCGCGGCGTACTGGGCATGAACGCGGCGATGATGGAGGACTACCTGAAGTTCATCGCTAACCGTCGTCTGAGCCAGATTGGTTTGAAGGAAGAGTATCCAGGGACGACTAACCCGTTCCCTTGGATGAGCGAGATTATGGACTTGAAGAAAGAGAAGAATTTCTTTGAGACTCGCGTGATCGAATACCAAACTGGTGGTGCGTTGAGCTGGGATTGATTTCTGAGTGCGCAGCCTGAAACATCGACGAGGCTGTTAGCCCTTCGTGTTTTTTGTGAGTTTGAATTAGGTCAGAACGAAGCCGCTGTCATTACGATTAGCGGCTTCAGTTTGACGTATCTCGCGGACAGCTGCTAACCGCTCAGCATTCAGCACAGAAATAGCTACAAGTAGCCTCTGCGTCTGCTTTCGAGAGATTGCGGAAAATATGAGGGGATAAAACAAGGAACCCACAGCAACCGTTGGCGCGGATGCTGTGAGTCTTAACCGTACTGGTGAACAAAGCCCACTTGTACGGGCCGTAATCGGGGGAACCCACAATCACGAAAGCATTTGGGAAATGCGGGGCGTGATTATGGACGACCTTTGAGCGGTGTCAACGGCTGATCGTCGGAGATTGGGTTTCGTACGAAATCTTATTTCCATAGTAAATCGGCAAGCTAGGCAATTTTGCCAAAGCTTAGACATCCACATTGATAGGATTCTTATCATGTCCAAGAAAAATCAGCATGTAGTACCACATGGAGACGACTGGGCCGTGAAAGGCGCGGGCAACTCGAAGGCTACAAAAGTTGTGAACACGCAAGCAGAGGCTATTCAGCTCGCGCGCGAAATCGCAAAGAACCAAGGCAGCGAAATGTTCATTCACGGACAGAATGGGCAAATTCGAGAGCGCAACACCTACGGCGATGACCCGTTCCCACCCAAGGGCTAATCGCATCGGCTCAAGGAAGAGCCGATTTTTTTGCTACAGAATAAGCAGCTCTCTCGAACTCACCCAACGCTCTCTGCCCACACCATCATTAAGCTGACTGGTGTAAAGCGATCACGCGCAATTTCTCATACAGCTCCTCCAAAGTATCGGGGTCATTCTTAAGACTGCACTCCCAAACTATCAGAACGTGCCAGCCGGCAGATTCAAGAGCCTCAATATTGGCTAAATCTCTCTTTACATTTTTCTGAAATTTTTCCTCCCAGAATTCATGGCGTGTTTTGGGAGTGGTTGCGTAGGCGCAACCCGGATGACGATGCCAGAAGCAACCATGGACGAAAATGCAGACTTTCAGGCGGGGAAGTACAAGATCTGGCTTCCCAGGAAGGTCTTTCCGGTGGATCCGATACCGATAGCCTCGCGCATGCAGGAACCTTCTGACCAACATTTCCGGGGCAGTATTCTTTCCACGAATGCCGGACATCATTCTGGAGCGAGTTGCCGAGTCAACTATGTCCATGACAACTCCACCTAGAAACCTCGTTGCTAAGCAAGGTTCAGCTATTCAGCCTATGCGTCGAGGAGAGGCGTGGGACGAGCCCGTCTAGCCCCCTTCTCGAATGCATCATTGATTAGGTGTGTCAGCGTACATCTTTGGCTTCCACAATAAAGTCATTCAGCATCATAAGCTGCCCACGCACTTCATCCGGGTATTTCGTATGCAGTGGTTTAGGAACCACTAGTTTGACATTCTCATCCTTCATCTCTGCAAACTGATGAGGAGAAACGCCCTCCTGAAGCGTAAAAAGGTGAATCTGCTCCACTCTATTGGCTTCGTTTAAAACCTGACGCCAGCGGTCTTTGCAGGTTGTCTTTACAGCCAGCATGCGCAAATTCTGCTCTGGGTACGCTGGGTCATGATAGTCAGCACATGAAGGGAAGATAAAATCGGGCCGCTTGTTACCTTCAGTTCTGCATTGGGTACTAAACTGTTCAAGACCGAACTGCCGAAATAGATGCTCGAGATGTATCTCCAAAGATCTTCCTGATCTCGATTTCCGTCGATTGCTGACCGAATTCGCCACCTGCATAAACTCGTCAACGGAACCGAACCCCTGCTGAACTCGGTGCAGAATATGAAGCTCTTCAATCTGGCGGAACAGTTTGTACTCGTTGTCACGCCGTTCAATGATGAGCTCATCGGGCGTTGTCTTGCCGAAACGAAAAACCGTGGGGAGATAGGCAATAATCTCTTCGCCACTTGGGAATCTATCTTCCCAAAGTGGAGGAATCACAACATGGCTAGGCTCTTTATCTGAACCAGCAGCGAAGCCGGCAAACAACCGGTCCCCTCTGTCAAAAAGCGAACTGCCGGGAATCACTTCGCCAATCTTGCTCTCGACGAACTCCTCCTCTTCCAATCCTTTGCAGATCCAGATATCCAAAAACTCGGAATCTCGGCCCAAATGAGGCACATGAAAAGCAAAAATCGCTAACGCACCAGTATTCTCAGGATCTTGGGCAGGACTGTTTCTAAAATCTGTATTCCATCTCGTCAAACGATGCTCGTTGCGTGATCCAGGGCCTTCGAAATGACGATTGTTGTAGTAGATGCCTCTCAGCGTTTGCTCGGGAAGACCATGTGAAGTGATTTGTGCAGTCAGACTGCAATCGGGATTTTGACAGCAGGTACTTGAAATGGAAGGTAGTGCTGTCGCTACAACAGCTTTGGGTACATAAATACCTACGCCGTTACCCCCCGTAAGACCTGTGTCGTTGGCTGAAAGCCGCTTGATGAATATCCACCATTCATCTTGATTCTTGTCTTCAATCCATTGGGAAAAGCTTGTCATGGGTAAGGCCGCTGAACCATTGAGGAGTCGAAAGGAAAGTATTTCCGACAGATTCGCAGAATTGCCTTTCTGAGAGAAGCCTCAAGCGGAGGGATAATGTGATGTCGCAAAGCTCTGCAAATGGTGTCAGATCTTTGCGCATCAATCATCGAGAGCGCAGGTGGTGCGACTGATTACTCAGGAAGAGCAAACTCCAGCTGCGGGCGCTCCTTGTCAGCAGTTTTTTCCTTCGCCGCCAAAATGCGGTCCTTCATCAACCGAGCCACAGCCTCAAAAACAGGAACCGCCACGGAGTTACCAAACTGGCGATACGCTTGGGTATCGGAGACAGGAATGACAAATTTGCTTTCCCCTGGCTTGTCAAAACCCATCAGGCGGGAGCACTCATGAGGGGTCAGTCGACGTGGCCGATTGAGCTGATTCAATTCACTGTTGAAGTCCAGCGTTTCCACAAATCCACGGTCAACCAGAATTTCCGACCCGTCTTTGTGATATCTCGCGGAGAGGGTCCGAGCAACGTCGTTAGGGCGGGTCAAACCAAAACCAAAGCCGTTACCCTTCTCACGATGCTTGGCAGCGTAGCGGTAGAGGTAATCCCAAAGCTTCGGTGTAAGGATGTATTTTTCGTCCACTTCCTTATCAAGCAAATCACCGAAACTAGGTCGCTGCTTCGGTATGAGCTTGCTGATTTCACTCAGTGTGAATCCTTGGTGAACATTGAGATCACGGCGGAAACCGACCAGAACGATTCGCTCACGATGTTGCGGCACAAAGTGTCTGGCATCGATGACCTTCGGATCTGACCCCTTTGGCGCATTTACATCTGCAACCTCATAGCCCAATTCATCCAACGCTTCGCAGATGATCCGGAAGGTATTGCCCTTGTCATGGCTTTTCAGGTTTTTCACGTTTTCGAGCAAGAATGCGGCCGGGCGTTTCGCGGCAATAATGCGCGCCACGTCGAAAAACAGAGTGCCTTGGGTCTCACATTCGAAACCGTGCTTACGCCCCAGGGAATTCTTCTTGGATACACCTGCAAGAGAAAACGGCTGGCATGGGAAACCTGCCAGCAGAACATCGTGGTCAGGAATTTCGCGATCAATGTTCTTGTAGGCTTCCTCGTCACTGATTTCTGGCTTGTCTGAGAGCGTGACTGAGCGGATATCGAGATTGAAGCGATGACGGGCAGGATCGCAATAGTGGTTCGCTTTGTACGTTTTAACGGCGTACTTGTTCCATTCGGATGTGAACAAGCACTCGCCACCGATGGCTTCAAACCCTTTCCTGATACCGCCAATGCCGGCAAAGAGATCGATAAAGGTGAATGAAGGTTTGTGGTTCAAACGCTTGGGCAAAAGATCCTTGAGACGAGAGAACTCAATATGGGAGAGCTTCGGCGAGGCCTTGCCCTTGATCCAGCGATTGATGGTTTCTCGGCACCAGTGGCTCGGGCTAACGTCGTTGAGAATTTCGGCCAGCTGCCCTTGGTCGTAAATCTCCAAGAGCTTGTTCAGCAGCGCCAAGTCGGTCACAGGATGGGTATCAGGCTCGTATGAACCCGAGGTTGTTTCGCTCAAGGATTCAAAAGACGGTGTTTCAAAAAGATTCATGAGCCCGAAATTCCTCTGGGTCAAAGCTGTGACGAATGGTCACCATTCTAGCCCGCTAAACTTCAAAGTAAATGAAATTTCCTGGATTCCGTGAGATGAGTCATGGCTACACGGATGTGGGAGCTGCGGGATTCGATGGCGATCAAATACTGGATATAAACACAGCATAATTTACTCTGCATCTTTGTCCAGGTTTCCTTTCGCCTCAGGACCAGTAGGAAAAGTCGCTGGTTGACGACCATCCCTGATGCACCTACCCTCAGCTCCGAGCCTAAGAAACTCTACAAACCAGAGCGGTCCACCGCACCCGACAGTCATGCGGCTTTTTTTCGTCTGCGGTTTCTCTACGCCTGCGAAAAATCCCGTTATGTCGGGAGTGGGCGAATACAACACCCGAAAGGGGAATATGTCCGGCCCGTCTCTGGTGGGTTTCTTAGCTCCCGACACCCTAACGAATGCCCTAAGAAAGCAGCCAGAGGTAAATGGAAATGCCTGGATATCAAACCTTCATGATGAAGGTGAATCGCTGTAACCGTAGAACGCCCTCGTCGCTTCCGACTCCGGAGGCCTGCCATGTCTGAGCCACTTTTACCGACTCGGTTTACCCGCAACAAAACACACCTGCATGCGGTTCTGGTGGAGAATCAAGCGTGGTTCTGCGTCCAGGAGCTGGGCCGGTTGATGGGTAAACATCTTGATGAGCGCCAGCTACGCAAGCTCGATGCCGATCAGCGTCAGTTAATGTGCGTGGCGCTTTTCGGCGAAACCGAAGAACAGTGGATGGTGAGTGAGTCCGGCGTGTACGCATTGCTGATCTATCACTACTGCCCTGAGTACCGACAACTTCGTGAATGGGTGACACTTCAGGTTGTGCCTGCGCTGCGTGACGCTCGTCCCTTGCGTTTTGTGGAGCGGCCCGTGTTGAGCATTTTGAATTGGCCACACATGTCGCTGAGAATGCTGCACTGGCAGGATGAGCCATGGATTCGGCTGCGGGACATGCCGTGTGTACTCTCCCACGATCCATTTATTGGTCGAAGGCCTTATTGGAAAAAAGCATTGCAAATGCTAGACAGATTATTTTAATCAAATCTGAAAAACCGCCCTGATGTAGGGGGCGGTTCGCAGGTAACTACCAATGCAAAACTAAAAACTGCCATCTTTAGCCGTAGCAATCAAAGACTAGATAATAGACCAGCCAATGGCATGAAAGCGGCTTTAGGAATCTTATAAGTAGAGGAGGCGCCCCCCATCATTCCTTTACCACCACTTTGTCCAACCCAAGAACACGACTTGACTAGATCCGAGAACCTAATCCCCAACCACTGAACATGATTTTTCTGGGCTGTAACTTCTTCCACCACATACAATGCATCATTATTTCTTTTATTTGCAGTAAAAAATGTCAGCTTGGCAAATGGCCCCATATCAATACCGAACCATTCACCCAGTGCGGTATCTTTTGCCGCGGCTTTGCTCTTTATCTCTACTGGATAGGACGCCCCTGATGGGCCGATCACAAAAAGATCCAAGTCATTATTAGAAAACAGGTAATCGATCTGAAAAAAATACCGGGCATATTCAAACCAGAAAAGATCCGAAACCATTAAAGCAGAAGTCCATGGCACTGCGCTTTGATCAATTCTATTAATTTTATGGCACCGGACTCCTATATTTCCCTTTCTTCTTGGAAATAGGCGGAATACCTCCATCGGATCGACTGAAGTAATCGCACCATTGGGAGACACCTCCTGCAACTGCATTTCATAAGGTCTAGGATACACAGCACGAGCCTTCTTATCTGAAGGGGTGGGATACATAAAATCCCCTTCGACTACTTCAATAGGGCTAGCGAACAAAGTTCTTACACGAACTTCGCGAAAATAATTATATGCCGAAATCTCCGCCGGCGTTAAAAGATTATTCTGGAAGCCATCTTTCTGCCAAGTAAACCGATGCTGTCTAGGCAATATACAAATCTTCTCGAGAGCAGGCACATCGCAACTTCCAGGAGTGGGCCTTCCCGGAGTAACAATCCATCCCCCCGAAACAAAATGATAATCACGAGCGCTCAAGAACTCTTTGAAGCGCAGCTCAGCTAAAATCCCGAGAACTTTGTTCTCAGTAATTGAAGACCATTGAGTCTCTAAAAACCTTATCGCATCTGACAATGTAGCCGGCATCAAGCGTCCCCAACAAGAAAATAAAATATTTAGCTTAAATTTACGAGATCAACTCGGCCACCAAAAAAATTCAATTAAATTCAGAGTCTATATGCTGCTGGCAGTGCCTGAGCCATAGCCTGCGGTGGCACATTGCGATTATGCCGTAAAATAGTATAAAAGGATTGTCTGTTTGAAATGAGTTCGAAGCATTAGCATTACAACCTTCCAGTCTTCACCCCCTAGCCCAATGAGTTCCCACCATGAAATTCGATCTCGCCTACTGCCTCAGCCTCGACGACAAGTTGTCGATCTATGACGTTCGCGATCTCAATTTCGATGAGACGGTGGCGTTCGATTCCGCGAAGGAACACTTCCAGTGCCCCAACGATGCCTGTCGTTCGGCGTTCGAGGCTTCCAACGAGTTGGGCACGTTCAACGCCAAGAACGTGAATTACGTGCGCACGCCGCACTTCAAGAATCTACCGACTACGCAGCATGTGGCGGGTTGTCCGTATGTGAGTTTGAAGGCGTCGGCATCTGGTGTTGAAACGGCGGATGGCGAGGTGGATGACGGGCGTGAGGAGCACTTCCCATCGGAGTTGTTGCTGACCCGGCGTGAGTATGTGCGCAAGCCTGTCGCGCCAGCGGGGGTGGCGGATGTGTTGCGCGATGATCCGGTGCGCGTGGCGGCGGAGAGTGGTAAAGAGTCGGCGGGTCGTGAGTCGGCGCCGGACAAGACCAGTGTGTTTGCGCATCCGGTGGAGTGTTTTGTTTCCAACTTCGCGGACAAGGAGTTGCTCAAGCGCATGCCGTTGAAGGTCGGCGAGCATACGGCGCCGTACAGTTCGTTCTTCAAGAAGATTGAGTATCTGACGGACAACAAGGGGCTGATTTACTGGGGGCGGATCAAGAAGATCGAGGACTTCCACAGTGCCAGTTTTCGTATCGATTTCGAGGACAAGGTCTGGTTCAAGAAACCCGAGGACAGTAAGAAGAAGCCGTATCCGGTCAGTGTTTATCTGAACAAGAAGCTGATCGATAACTACCGCAAGCGCAAGGCGTTTCTGGAGGAGATCAAGCACGCGGCGGATAGCGACAAGGCGTTGTTCTGTTTCTTCTATGGGGTGACACCGGAGTTGAAGCAGGTGCCCGGCAAGAAGAACCCCGAAAAGCCTTTCGAGGTCTTCAATGCCAATATCGAGAACCTGGATCACTTCATTATTCGTGAAGCGCCGGGGCTGGAGTGACGGTTAGCTTTGGGGTAGTTGCAGGTTGACGGCGCCGGGGTGTTGTTTGATGACGGAGTACGGCAGGATCGACCACTCGGGTTCATCGCAACCACGTTGTACGCGCGGGAAGTATGGTCCCAGGTAAATGCCCTTAGCAGTGAAGTGCCAATTCAAAACGCTCCAGACATTTTCATCGGTGTAATCACAGCTGTCCTCATCACCGTCGGCTGGTTTTTTCATTTCGTTGGGATACAGCGTTGTGAATTGTTTGATCAGCCACGGCGCCAACACGTCGCTCTGATTGCTGGCGCTTGCTCCAGTCGAAGTATTCTCGCGCTCACCAACCCACAACACGTCTTGCAGCTTTATGTCTTGGCCAGTGTGAACATTGAGGTTGACGGGGGAGTTACTGACATCGGGGTGCGCGCCACCACAGTCATACCCGGTATTGATGTTCAGGCTGACCACATCCGGTGACAGGAACGTGGGCGCGACACTCTGATACTGCTCGGCATTTTCGCCACCTTGCAGCATGCAGGAGTGGTAGCTGATGACCTCTTGCCAGAGTCGCTCAAGCAATAGCTGATTGATGCGTAGTTGATCTTGCGCCGGGTAGCCGGACGCCACGCTGAACAACGAAATTTTCGATTCCGGTTCGACCCACCACTGCAGGTTATAACCCATGAAGCTTTCTGTTTTCGCGGGCTTGAGCTTGAGTCCCTGTAAACGCAAATATTCGTAGGGTTCGCTCTTCGGCAGTGTGGCAATGAAAGGCAAAGTCGTTGATGTCGGCGCTGGAAGTTTGGCCTCGGTGAGTTGCACTGACAGTTTCTTGCCCTTCGGACTTTGCCACTCGCCCTGCCAGCCGTCGCCGGTCTCTTCCAGTTTCAGCGTTGGCAGCGGCTTGTCGTCGCCGTAACGATTGTTGCCCTCGGTCAAGGTCAGTGTGCTGTCCTGCAATGCGCCGCTGAGAGGCAAATCGCGATGATATTTCTCGTAGAAATACCGCCCAGTCACTTCATCCGGCTGTGTGGTATTAAGCTCCACGACAATCGGCGTCTTACCCAGCGTACCGGTGAATACGCGCCGGCCGTCATCAGCCTGAGCGATAGACAGCATTGAAAACAGCACAGCGGCGCAAGTTGCCAGGCGCATCAGTCCCTTGAGCATTGATCGTTCCTTGAAAGAGGCGGAGGCCGCGCCTGGGGTTTGCACGCCGGCGAGGAGAAAGTCGGGGCGGATTATGGCGAGGCAAAGCCAGAGAATCGAGTGCAACCGTACATTTCGGCTGCACTTGGGCGCTTAATGAAAAGCCCTGATCTCTCGCCATGCCTCCAGGCGTCGCTTCAAAGCACTTTCGATACCCGCCTCATCAACAACGCAATATTCACGCAACCAGTGAGCGACCATTTCAACATTCGGCCAGTAGGTATCTTTCTGACCTTTGCTGCTTCTGGGCGTGTCATTCATCGCGGCATCGAAACCAATCTCTTCACGCTCACTCTGTGGTAAACAGCCCCACTCGGCTGCATTGCCCTGGAAATACCAGGCGATTTCATCAATATGTTTTTGTGCACTGCGATGGCTGCGCCGATAAAACTTGTAGTCGCGACAGATTTGATCCATACGCTCCGGCATGATGCCGGCATCGACCCAATCCATAAGGCCGTGATTGATCGCATCGCGGATCAATCCTTCACGCCAACGATCAGCAAACCAGGCAACGAAACCTTCTGTGTCAGCCTTTTGCGCATTGGCGAAGACCATGCAGTAACGGGTTTTCACATGGATAACCAACAAAACATGCTTGCGTTGCACAGTGATCGCATGGACCAGCCACTGCTCTACGGAACTGGAGGCTTCGTCATCTTCGATGGCCGGCGACGGCGGTTTGTTGTCCACCGGCGTGATCTTTTTGCCCTTGTGAACACGGCTGAAGAATTTGCTGGCGGCTTCGGTGCAATTGAAGATCAACATCCTGGTTCCCTGGTTATTGCTGGAGGACAACGCTCGGTCATCGATTTTGATTTCTTCCGCTGTAGCCTGGCAATGGTTCATTTAAGCGAAATGCACAGCAGCACAATAATCAGCAACCCGATATAAACCCAGGCATGCACCCGATCCGGGATCCACCCAATCCATGGCGCGGCCAATCGAATCCCGATGAGCGAGCCAACTGTCAGCACCGCAAACGCCAGCAAATCCACATACCCGACAAACCACGCGCCCAAGTCAGCCTGACTGAACCCGGCCAGCGCCATGTACGTCAGCGTCCCCGCCAATGCCACCGGCACGCTCAACGGATTGGCCATGGACGTCGCTTGCGACATGCTCAATCCACAACGGCGCAGCAGCGGCACGGTCATGACGCTGCCTCCTACACCGAGAAACGTCGCGATGGCGCCAATGCCTACACCACCTGCGGAAGTTTCCGTAGCGCCAAGTCGGCGTGGGATGACGTCTGCGTTCTGAGTGAGAAAGCCGCGTCGCAGCAGGCAATCGACAATGGTCACGCCGAGGTAGCCGATGAATGCGTAGCGAATCACGTCGCCGCTGACCCACACCGCCGCTATTGCGCCAACGACCGCACCCATCCCGATAAACCCACCCAACGGCCACAGGTAATGACGGATCAGGTTGCCGGCGCGGCGATGTTTGTCGGTGGCTATCAGGGCGTTGACGATCATCACGCAGGTCGAGGTGGCGACGGCGATGTGCATCGCCGATTGGCCGATCGGGTCGTCGGCGCCGTGGCTGGCGGTGAGCAGGCGATACAGCAGCGGCACCACGACGAAGCCGCCGCCGAAGCCGAACAGCACGGCGGTAATGCCGGTCAGGCAGCCGAAGAGGGTCAGCAATAAATAGAACATGTCGAGGCGTCCGTGGTGGGAGAGCGGTCGACGATAGAGCGGCAGCGCTTGGCCTGCTTCAGCAAGTCAGCCAATAATGTTTGCGTTTACGCCAACCACCGGAAAACGCCTGATGCGCAATGTTTCGATCAATCTGCTGGATGACACACCGCGCACGGTGGTGGCGATCGGTACGGATTATTCCCACGGTCACTTGCTGCCTTTTCACACGCATCGACGGGCGCAATTGTTGTATGGCGCGACCGGTGTGATGCAGGTCAGCACCCATGACGGCAACTGGGTGGTGCCGCCGCAGCGAGCGGTGTGGATTCCGTCGGGGGTGGCGCACGAGGTGTTGATGCTTGGGGTCAGCACGCGCAGCTTGTACATCGAACCGGGTGCAGTGGATTTGGGGGAGCGCTGTCAGGTGATCAGCGTGTCGCCGTTGATGCGGCATTTGCTGATGGAGGCGGTGGAGGTGCCGCTGGCCTATGACTTGGTCGGCCGCGACGGCGTGTTGATTGATCTGTTGCTGCATGAATTGACGCGCAGTGCGCCGCTGCCGTTGCACATCCCGCTACCGACTGACGGAAAGCTCCTATCTCTGTGTCAGAACTTTCTGCATCAGCCGTACGCCCACCAATCGCCACAGCATTGGGCTGACCAATTACACATAAGCTTGCGTACCTTCAACAGACTGTTTCGCCAACAAACCGGGCTGAGCTTCAGACAATGGCGGCAGCAGGCTTGCGTGGTCCTGGCGCTGGCGCGTTTGGCCTCGGGTGAAGCGGTGACGCGCATCGCGCTGGACTTCGGTTATGAAAGCCCGGCGGCGTTCTCGACGATGTTCCGGCGGATCCTCGGGCAGGCACCGTCCGTCTGGTTGGAGGCGGCGAATTAGCGCAAATCAAAAAATGCGTTTGATCCCGGCCGAAAACAACTGTACAAAAACACAGTACATTTTCAATCAGCACTCTTGAGCCCGGAGCACACCATGGCCTCTCTTGCGATGAACCACATCCTCGAACGCATTGCCCTTTTCCAGTTCACCCCGACGCACTGCGTCCAGGCCCGAGCGATGCTGGGCTGGAGCGTGGACCAGCTATCGCGGGAGGCAGAGGTTTCGGTTGAAGACATTCAACGCTTTGAAGCGCAGCAAGATGTAGCGGATGCGGCGCGACTGGCGTTGGCTTACCGGTTCGAGGCGCAGGGGCTGGTGTTCTTTCCCGGGTTTGCACCGGGGCGTAGTGCGAGTGTTCAGGCCGTTTCGTCGGAAGCGATGGGGCGTGGGGATTTTGCGATGGCTGAGTAAGGATAAAAACATGAGCGAGATCGAAGAAAGCACAGGCAATGTTTATCAAGATTTAGAGCTTGAGCATGCAGGCAAGATGCTGCTCAAGTCCGAGTACGCGACCAAATTGATCTCGCTCATCGAGTCCACCGACATAAGCGAATCTGAAGCCGCACAAAGACTGGGAATACCTCTGGAGAACCTGCAGCAATTACTTCGTGGAAAATTTCGAGAAGTGTCGGTTACTACTATGGCTGATTACAGCCGTAAGATTTCAGGGCTTGCTTCTGGAGCAACCGGTTCGCCCCCTTAGGCGCGAACCGTCTTCATCTGATCAGGCGTTCTGCACCACACCCTCACTCTCCCCTTCAACCGCCAACCACCACGCCTCCCCGCGTTGCGGTTGAGCGATGTTAAACGCCTCGCCCATCTGCGGCGTGGTAATGGAAATACTGCGTTCCCACGCCAATGCCAGGATCCGGTCGAACGGTTCGTGCCAGGCGTGCATGGCCAGGTCGAAGGTGCCGTTGTGGATAGGGAAGAGCCATCGGCCCTTGAGGTCAATGTGCGCTTGCAGGGTTTCTTCGGGCTGCATGTGTACGTGTGGCCATTCGACGTTGTAGGCGCCGGTTTCCATCAGGGTCAGGTCGAACGGGCCGTATTGTTCGCCGATGCGTTTGAAGCCGTCGAAGTAGCCGCTGTCGCCGCTGAAGAAGATTCGGGTGTCGCCGTCGATCATCACCCAGGACGCCCACAGGGAGCTGTTGCCATCGAACAGGCCACGGCCGGAAAAGTGCTGAGACGGGGTGGCGACGAAACGGATGCCGGCAATCTCTGCACCCTGCCACCAATCGTACTGACGAACTTTACTGGCATCGATACCCCATTTGATCAGCGTGTCGCCGACGCCCAGCGGGGTCAGGAACAGGTTGGTCTTGGCGGCCAGTCTGAGCACGGCCTGGTAATCGAGGTGGTCGTAATGATTGTGCGACAGGATCACCGCTTCGATCGGCGGCAACTGGTCGATGCTGATCGGTGGCTGGTGGAAGCGTTTCGGCCCGGCCCACTGCACCGGCGATGCGCGCTCGGCGAAGACCGGGTCGGTGATGAAGAATTTGTCGCGCAGTTTCAGCAGCAGGGTCGAATGACCGAGGCGATAGACGCTGTGGTTGGGCGCCGCCAACAGCTCTTCTCGAGTCAACGCCTGCACCGGGATCGGCGCTGCGGGCCGGGTGTTGCGCGGTTTGTGGAAAATCATGTTCCACATGATCCGCAGCATTTTGCGTAGGCCTTCGCGTTGCACGGGTGCGTGATTGCGAAACAGCCCCTGATGCTGCCGCGAGGCTTCAGGCGTGGATGTGTGATCCGGGATCGAAACTGGATTGGCCATGACTGAATGACTCCAGAAAAACCGCACAATTCGCGGTTTTTCCACGGTGGACGATAGATGGCCAAAGCTGCACGCATAGGCCGAACTGCTGTTTTTTAGGTTGCGAGGATTAACGCAACATTACACTGCTCGGTGTAGTTTCTAGGTTGCATCAAAGCGGATGACAAGTAAACTGCCAAGTGTAATTTCATCTTTTCTCTGCCGAAGCGTACTTATGACAGCTCCACAGCGCCTCACCGACCGTAAACGCGAAGCCATTATCCAGGCGGCGATTGCCGAATTCCGTGCCAACGGATTCGAGATCACCAGCATGGACAAGATCGCTGCCACCGCCGGTGTGTCGAAGCGCACGGTGTATAACCACTTCCCCAGCAAAGAAGAGCTTTTCGCCGAAATTCTCAACCAGTTGTGGGCACGCATCAGCGCCGAGCAATCGGTGACCTACAACCGCGATCAGCCATTGCGCGAGCAATTACGGCAGATGCTCCAGGCCAAGGTGCAGTTGATGGCCGACGAGAATTTCCTGACCCTGGCCCGGGTGGCGATTGCCGCCACCATTCATTCGCCGGAGCGCGCGCAGAACATGGTCGAGCGCATGGGCGAGCGCGAGGAAGGCCTGACCGTGTGGATTCGCGCCGCGCAGGCCGACGGCCGATTGAAACCGGTCGACCCGGAGTTTGCCGCCCATCAAGTACAAGGCTTACTCAAGACCTTTGGCTTCTGGCCACAGATGTCCATGGGCCGCGCCGCCCTCGATGTCGACATGCAGAACACCGTCGCCGAATCGGCGCTGGAGATGTTTCTGGCCTGCTATCAGCTCTAAATCGCCCTTCTCCTGCGCGAGTCACCGATTAAATGGCTCGGAAGGACACTGATTATTCCCGTTGGAATAAATGACAATGTCCGACAATCGACCGACGAACGGTTAACCTGAGAAAATACTGCAAAGTATTTCAGGATGAATTTCGCGCAGGGCATCATGGAAAACCAACGCGGCAAAGGCTTGTCATTCGCCCGGCGCATTTACCTGCCCAGGGCCATTGGTCTGGGGATCGGTTTCTTCAGTGTCGGTGCGGCGTTGTATCCGCTGAACATGCCCGGCTGGCTGTGGGCGCTGTTGTTGTTCAACGGCTTCGCCTGGCCACACCTGGCTTATCAGATTTCCACGCGCTCGGCGTTCCCGTATCAGGCTGAACGCCGCAACCTGTTGTATGACTCGCTGTGCGGTGGATTCTGGGCGGCGTGCTTCCAGTTCAGTCCGCTGACCACCGTGACCATCCTGTCGATGATGACCATGAACAACGTCGCCGCCGGTGGCTATCGGTTGTTCGTGTTCGGCGCCCTCGCCCAACTCGCTGGCGTGTTGATCGGCTGGGCAATCTTTGGTTTCAAATTCAGCCTGACGATGACGCAGCCTCAGGTCTGGGCCTGCCTGCCGATGCTCACACTCTATCCGCTGGCGCTGGGCATGGTCTGTTATCGCCTGGCGATCAAACTCTCCCAACACAAACGCGCACTGAGTGCCCTGAGCCGTACCGACAGCCTGACCGGCTTGCTCAACCACGGGGCCTGGAAAGACCTGCTGCACCTGAAATTTCAGCAGTGTCGCCAACACAACACCCAAGCCACGCTGGCGTTGATCGACATCGACCATTTCAAGGACATCAACGACAGCTTCGGGCACATCGTCGGCGATGAGGTGCTGGGGCAATTGAGTCACGACCTCAAACGCCTGCTCGATCGATACGAACTGGCCGGACGCTACGGCGGTGACGAGTTCTGCGTGATACTGCCGACACTGCCGCTGCACAAGGCCGAAGCCTTGATGGAGCAACTGCGTGAGTCTCTGCAGCAGTATCGTCATCCGCAGGTGCCAGAGTTGCGAGTGGGCCTGAGTATCGGTTTGGCGCGCTATCAGTCCTTGTACAAGGATGCACTGGACTGGCTGGACGATGCCGACAAAGCGCTCTACACCGCTAAACACACGGGTCGCAACACCATAAGCGTGGCCTTGAGCCGGGCCGCGACAGACAACGCCAGCGCCTAAATAGTTATACAAAATTACAAATAATTACTTTCTTGTACAACTTTATGAAGTTTTGTATAAGTAGCCATCTGCCAGCTATGGAATGCTGGCATTGAGCAGTCATTGCCGAATGCCGTCCGCGCATTCGGTCTGCCGGCGCGGAAATAGGGACTGAATCCTCGATCTCCCCACTTCCAGAGTACTGCGAGCATGTTCTTCAATCGCCACAAAGCCGTCGTCGACGATCTTCAGCGCACCCTCACCGAACAAACCGGCCTGCTCGACGCGATCAATCGCTCGATGGCAGTGATCGAGTTCGACCTCGATGGTGTGGTGCTGCGTGCCAATGACAACTTTCTCAAAACCATGGGTTACACCGCCGAACAAGCGATCGGCCAACCGCATCGGCGCTTTTGCACACCAGAGTTCGGCCGTAGTGCTCAGTACACTGATTTGTGGTCACGCCTGAAAAACGGCCAGTTTCAGTCCGGTACGTTTGAACGGGTCGACGGCAAGGGTCAGCCGATTTGGCTGGAAGCCAGTTACAACCCGATCAAGGATGCCTCGGGTCGCGTGGTGAAAGTGGTCAAGTACGCCATGGACGTGACCGCCAAGGTGCAGCAGGAAAGTGAGGCCAACGCCAAGTTGCAGGCGATTGACCGGGCGATGGCGGTCATCGAATTCAATCTCGACGGCAGCATTCTTACGGCCAATCAGAATTTTCTGACGCGCATGGGTTACACCCTCGCCGAGCTGAAAGGTAAACATCACCGTTTGTTCTGCACGCCGGCACTGGTCAACAGCAGCGCTTATGAGGATTTCTGGCGCCGTTTGAACCAGGGCGAGCTTTTCCAGGGGCAGTTCGAACGCGTCGATAAACGCGGGCAAACCGTGTGGCTCGAAGCCAATTACAACCCTGTCTATGACGCCGCCGGGCGCTTGTGCAAAGTGGTGAAGTTCGCCTCCGACGTCACCGCCCGCGTCGAGCAACACGAACAGGACGCGCGCAGCGCCAGCGCGGCGTATCACATCTCGGTGGCCACGCGAAAAGTCGCCGAGCAAGGTACGCAAGTGATCCAGCAGGCCGCCAGTGAAATGCGCGAAATCGCCGAGGACATTGCGCAATCTTCAACGTTGATTGCGCAACTGGGCGAACGCTCCGAGCAGATCACCGCCATCGTCAACACGATCCGCGCGATTGCCGACCAGACCAATCTGCTGGCGCTCAACGCTGCAATTGAAGCCGCGCGCGCCGGTGAACAGGGGCGCGGGTTTGCCGTGGTCGCTGACGAAGTGCGGCAATTGGCGGCTCGAACAAGCGGCTCGACTGCGGAGATTTCCAGCATGATCGGTTTGATCCAGAACGAGACCCGTCAGGCGATCAAGAGCATGGAAGGCACCCGGGGTCGCGCGGCTGAAGGGGTCGAATTGGCGAATCAGGCGGGCACGGTGATTCTGCAGATCCGTGATGGCGCCAGTGAGGCGGTGGATGCGGTGAGCATGTTTGCCAATGAGCGGGTGCCGGGTTAAGGCTTGTGCAAGGCAGCCAGACCGCGTCGTGGCCTTCGCGAGCAGGCTCGCTCCCACAGGAAAAATGCATTCCAATGTGGGAGCGAGCCTGCTCGCGAAGGGGTCATGAGCCGCAATGCAGGACTATAGTGAGCTTCAGTCTCAAGTCCTGCCGAGTGCACCATGACCACTGAAAAACCCGCCACACCTGAAACAGCTCCCGTCGATCACCTGCGCTTCCACCGCCGCCATGCCCACCTCAACACCACCTTCGGCAACGACACGTTCGCCCTGCGCGCCGAGGCGTTTGCGCGGTTCTTCGGCACGCCAATGTTCCTCGGCGCGCAAACCTTGATTGTGCTGTTGTGGGTCTGCCTCAACGTGTTTGGCGTGACCACTTTCGACGTTTACCCGTTCATCCTGTTGAACCTCGCCTTCAGCCTGCAATCGGCCTACGCCGCGCCGCTGATTCTGCTCGCACAAACCCGTCAGGCCGCGCGCGACAAGGCACAAGCCGATGCCGATGCGCTACACCGCGAAGCGCTGGCACAGGCCAATACCGAGCGTCAGGCCCAAGCCGCGAAGAACACCGCGCAACTGCTTGAACTGCTGGAGCAGAACACCCGCCTCACCGAGATGACCAAAAACCTCACCGAACGCATCGCCAGCCTGACCAGTGAGCTGCACGATCACATGCGCCAGAATCCGCAGCGCTGATCATGGCAAACGCAGCGCCCGCCCCAACTCATCAAACAACGTCACCACCGAGCGCAGCGCCCGGCAATCCGGGCGAGTCAGCAGCCATAACGCGGTGTCGTAACCGTGCAGCGGTTCGCTCAACGCCTGCACACCCTCGGTGATCAAAAAGTCCGGTAATGCCGCCACGCCGAGGCCGGCGCGAACCAGTTCGGTTACCGACAATATGCTGTTGCAACGATAGTTCGGAGTCACGCCGGGCAGGTGTTGCCGACGCCAGGCGATGGTTGGGTGATCGGGCAGAAAGTCGTCCGGAGCGATCCAGGTCAGCGCGGCCAGATCCGTCGCATCGACGTTCTGCAGATAGCGCGCACTGGCGCAGACCCGGTAGGAAATCTTCGCCAGTTGCCGTCCGACCAGATGCTCGGGCGGTGTGCGCGTCAGGCGCAGGGCGATGTCGGCATCGCGGCGGCTGAGGTTGGCGAAATCGTTGGAGGTGCTTAGCTCAATGGTCAACGCCGGGTAATGGGGCATGAATTGCGCCAGCGCCGGCAGCAGCAAACCCTGCAACACCGAATCGGTGCAGGTCAGGCGCACCGTACCGCTGACCACTTCCCCGCCCTGTTCCACGCCGATACGTGCGGCTTCCAGTGCCTGTTCGGCGCGTTCGGCTTGCTCGGCCAGCGTCTGCGCGAGGGTTGTCGGTAAATAGCCGGAGCGGCTTTTTTCGAACAACTGCTGACCCAGTGCAGCTTCGAGACGACGCACGGCGCGGAATACCGTCGACACGTCGACTTTCAACAACTGCGCGGCCCGGGCCAGCGCGCCGCCACGCACCAAGGCGAGGATCAGGGCCAGATCGGGGTAGTCGAGTTGATAGTGCGTTGCTGCATTAATCACTTGGGTAACCGCCCATATTGAGTGCGTGAACGCCAATCTATAGTGAGGGCCATCAATCAACAAGCGCAGGGAGCACCCATGGAAAACAGCGCCATCCGTATCGCCCTGATTGGCGATAACGACCCGCAAGTCACCGCCCACCAAGCCATTCCCGTCGCCCTCGGTCTGGTCGCCGAACACCTCGACCGCAACGTGCAATTCGAATGGCTGGCCACCGACCGGATCCACGCTGATACGCCGCTCGAACGGTTCGATGGCTTCTGGTGCGTACCCGGCAGTCCTTACAAGAGTGAAGCCGGCGCACTGCGCGCGATCCGTTTTGCCCGCGAACAACAGCGCCCTTTCCTCGGCACCTGCGGCGGTTTTCAGCATGCCGTGCTGGAGTTTTCCCGCAACGTGTTGGGTTGGGTCGATGCGGAACACGGTGAAACATCGCCCGACTCTGAACGCGCGGTACTCACGCCGTTGACCTGTTCGCTGGTGGAAGCGGTAGACAGCATTCATCTAGTGCCCGATTCGTTGATCGCCAAGGCGTACGAAACGTCGCAGATTCGTGAAGGTTATCGCTGCCGCTTCGGTGTGAATCCGCTGTTTGAACAGGAACTGTTGAACGATCGGCTACACGCCGTGGGTCATGATTCGGCGGGAGATTTGCGCGCGATTGAACTCAAGGAGAACCGCTTCTTTGTCGCGACGTTGTTTCAACCGGAACGTGCCGCGCTCAAAGGGTTGATGCCGCCGCTGGTGCGCGCGTTTGTTGAAGCTTGCGCGGAGGCACGTTGATGACGGCCTGCTTTGCGGTGATTTTTACGTCGACTCGAACCGAAGGTGACAATGGGTATGCCGAGGCGGCTGAGCGCATGGCTGCGTTGGTCAGTGAGCAGCCGGGGTTTCTTGGGGTGGAGTCGGTTCGAGGAGCGGATGGCGTCGGGATTACGGTGTCGTATTGGCAGAGCGAGGCAGCGATTCTGGCGTGGCGGCAGCATCCTGAGCATCGGGAGATTCAGGCGCGTGGTCGTTCGCAATGGTATTCGGCGTTTCATACGCGGGTATGCAAAGTCGAACGCGAGTATCGGTTCAGCCTGTGATGTTGGTGGTGAACTCTCCGGCCTCATCGCTGGCAAGCCAGCTCCCACAGGTACGATGTGATCTTCAGAGCAACGCATAACCTGTGGGAGCTGGCTTGCCAGCGATGAGGCCGGTACAGCCACTAAAAAACTTCAGCCCCGCACCAGACTCCGAACCGCGACAATCTCCGGCACGTCAACCTTGCTCATATACACCCGCAACGGCTCGGTGATGTTGATCCGGTCATCGATATGCTGATCCAGCAACAACTGAATCAACTCGCGTTTAAGCGTCATGGTCTGCGCTGTCACCGGCGCCCAGACGAACTCGCTCACAGGAATAATGCCGTCATCGGCCACGTCCATACCGAACGAATCTTCGCTGAATCTGACGATGTACTGACCGGTTTTACGGTTGAGTCCGACAAAGCCCTTGAGATCGTCGGCGGCCTGGCAGATGAGTTGGGAGGTGATGCGCATGGTAAACCTCACGAAAAATGATCGATGGTTTACACGCAGGGCAACTGAGCGGCGCGCCCTCTGCCGGGACGTCTGCCGAGGGCAAGCGTACTGCAAACCGCGCCACAAAAGTGCAGGAAAAATCGCTTTTAATACGTTTATGTCGGTCCTGCGATAGCACCCGAGCGCTTCAGTTGTTAAAAGGTACGTCTTTGAAAATGCCCTGCGAAAGGAACTCGAACATGCCCGCTACTTTCACCAAAAGCGCTCTGGTCCTGAGCCTGCTGCTCGGCCTCGGTCAGGCGCACGCCGCCAGCCACGCCGATCCCGATGCGGTCGCTGCCGCCAACGGCATTCCGCATCCAGCAGTGATCGCTCACCGTGGCGCGTCCTTCGATGCGCCGGAATCCACCGCTGCCTCCTACAAACTGGCCCGCGATCTCGGCGCCGACTACCTGGAAATGGACCTGCAGCGCAGCAAGGACGGCGTGCTGTTCGCCCTCCACGACGACAACCTGCAACGCACCACCGACGTCGCCAGCAAGTTTCCGGAGCGCAAAGACGCCTCGGCCACCGCGTTCACCATGGCCGAACTGAAAACCCTCGACGCCGGCAGCTGGTTCAACACCAAATACCCGGATCGCGCGCGCCCGTCCTACGCCGGGCTGAAAATTCTGACCCTCGATGAAATCATCGACATCGCCCAGGCCAACCCGCAACACAAGCCGGGCCTGTACATCGAGACCAAAGAGCCGCAACTGTTTCCGGGGATCGAGAAAGACCTGAAAGAGAAACTGCAGGATCGCGGCTGGCTGAGCCCGGCCGGTTCGAAACTGGCGAAGAGCGCACTGGGCGTTGGTCAGGGCAAAGGCAAGGTGATTCTGCAAACATTCGAGAAAAACAGCCTCGAACTGCTGGAAAAAGAAATGCCGCAAGTACCGAAAATCCTCCTGTTGTGGGTGGGCGAAGGCAGCATCGAGCCAAAATCGAAAGTGACGTTTGCCGAATCCGGCGAGAAAGACAAAAACGTTTTCTACGGCAAGCAAGAGCCGAAGTCCGAAGCCGAATTCAAACAATGGGTGGATTACGCCAAGGCCCAAGGCGCAATCGGCACCGGCCCGTCGGCGAAGCTGACCAAGGGCGGCGATCAGAGCTATTCGGATCTGGTGCAACCGTGGATGAATAAATATACCCACGACCAGGGCCTGCTGGTGCACGTCTACACCGTCGATGAGCCGGTGGACTTCGAGAAAGTCATGGCGGCAGGTGTAGATGGCATCTTCACCAACCGTGCCAGCGAACTGTTGAAATTCTATAAACGCCCGGCGGCCGGCAGTGTTGATCAGGTGCTGAAGAACAACGGCTTCTGATCTGAAATCAAGGCGTCTTCATCGCGGGCAAGCCACGCTCCCACAGGTTCTGTGCAGGTGCATGGCTTGCCCGTTTTGTTTCGCTTCGAGATTTTAAGGGTGAGTTAAGTTGCGCTGGTTAACCTGAGGCCACTTAAACGAATCACCCCAAGGAACGAACCGATGAAAACTTTGACTGCCCTGTTTACCGCCGCTGCCCTGACCCTCACCGCTGGCCTGGCCCAGGCTGATGTTCGCGTTGACCAGATTCCTGAACTGGTTAAGTCGGGCAAGATCAAGTCGCTGGAGTCGATGAACGCCGAAGCGCTGAAACTGCATCCGGGTGCGACCATCACTGACACGGACCTGGATAACCACTTCAATGGTTATGAGTATGAAGTTGAACTGAAGACGGCTGATGGCAAAGAGTTCGATGTGGACTTTGATGCCACCACTGGCAAGGTGTTGAGCAACAAGCAAGACACTTGATACCGAGCATAAAAAAGCCGCACGATTGAGAGATCGTGCGGTTTTTTTGTGTTCGGCTTTTTTAATTGGTTGTCAGTGAGATTTTCTCCCCCTCACCCCAGCCCTCCCGAAACGTCGGACCGCCCCCAAGGGGGCGAGGGGGAAAGGG
>NZ_JSFK01000059.1 GCF_000783395.1 Pseudomonas chlororaphis
CCTGACCCGCCCCGACGGCCAAACCGCCAGTTACCGCTACGACGCCTTCGGCCGACGCATCAGCAAAACCGTCAACGGCGAGACCACCGAGTTCTTCTGGCAGGGCGACCACCTCGTCGCCGAAAGCAGCGAAAACGAATACCGCAGCTACGTCTACGAACCCGGCACCTTCCGCCCGCTCGCCTTGCTCGACGGCAAAGGCCCGAAAAAAGCCTGCCCCTTCTACTACCAACTCGACCACCTCGGCACCCCGCAGGAACTCACCGACTACAGCGGCGACATCGTCTGGTCCGCGCAATACGACGCCTACGGCAAAGTCGCCACACTGACCCTGGCCGGCGAGGACTACCTGAACCAGCCGCTGCGCTTTCAGGGGCAGTACTTCGACGGCGAAAGCGGCCTGCATTACAACCGCCATCGGTACTACGACCCGAGACTGGGGCGGTATCTGACCCCGGATCCGATCAAGCTGGCCGGTGGGTTGAATCAGTACCAGTACGTGCCGAATCCGACAGGGTGGGTGGATCCGTTGGGGTTGAACTCCAATTGTCCGCCGCCGAATAAGCCTGGGTGTGAGGTGCCGGGTGGAAGTGACGGGATTACGGTTGATGAAGGAGAGCCAAACCTACCGGCCATCGCTCACAATATAGATCCAAAAACTTTGAAGCGAATACATACAATAGAGGGAAAGACCTCAACCAAGAAAGTCGAGGATTATAAAAATAAAATGCGCAACGGATACGATCCAGTAGATCCCATCGATGTCATAGAACATGACGGCAACCTGTATATTCTTGACGGACACCATCGCGCAGCAGCCGCACGGCAAACCTCAACAAATGTGACAATCAAACTCATAACCGACCTTATAAAATACGACAGAACTCTAAACAGTATTGAAGATGTAATAGATTCAGCAAACAACGTAGGTTTAGACAGATTGGAGCATCGGAGAAGAAGATGAGCGATCAAAATGAAACTTTGGACATCCTGATAAATGACTTTATCTCCATGGTGGAGTCCAGCACGCTGATATTTGAGCGCAAATTTGGCACTCGAGACATTCGAAGGCTTTGGCGCACCAAGGCAATCAAGCGATGCGGGAGAGTTACTCGAGGCGTTAAATATGAATTGCATGGTATTGGCTGCTGCATCAATTTATCGACAGGAAGCGTAGATTTTGACTATGGCCCCAACGGTGAAATCAATGGGTTTGATACTTGGCGCCTATACAACTTTGCCCGTGAAAGACCCTCTAAACATAGAAAATATTGCGATGAAGAAACCATTAAAAAAGAACTCAAAGAATATATAGAGCTAAAAAAAATCAAAAAAATGTCAGGCATAAGTAACTTGTATGTATTGGCTGACTCAACAGAAACCGATTAGACACGACCAAAAAAGGGCCTGTTGAATCAGGCCCTGAAAAACCAAATACATACTCTAAACTCACTACAAAAAACCGTCACAGCTCATAGACATACCCCCCATACTCTTTATCTGCCGCATCCGCATCATTCAACAGCACCGTCGCGTCGTCCATCAATGAGCCGGATCCTCATTCCTCGGGTCACTGATGAACGGCAATTTACTCGGGTCTTTTTCGCCTAACGAGCGACGTGCGACAGCCTGTCATCGCCCCCCGACTCAACGGAACCCACCCCCTGAATCAACGGCCCATAACGCCGGCTGAACTCCCAGTTGTACGGCACGCCATCCTTGCTGCTACCGTTGTCCCAGTTCACCGACCAGGTCATCAAGCCTTTGATCGGCAGCCCCTTGATAGCCAGACGCTTAAGAACGTTACCGACCACGGTTTTGTCGATCACATAACCGGTGGCCGCCGCATCTTTGTTGGCCGGTAGGCCGATGACGAACTTGTCCGCCGGGATCCGCGTGAAGCCGCGAGTACCGGTCACGAGGCTTTCAGTCAGGTAGTAAAGGAAATCCTCCTTCAGCGGGTCGTTGTTCTGCGCAATCCACGCACCCGCGCCGTTGTTGGCTTCCGGTACCCAGACACCGTCACCGCCCTGGTTGTAGAACTGCGGAGCGATGAAGTCGTAGTAGCCTTCCAGTGCCTGCAAGTAGCTCACGTACTTGCCAGTGCTGGTCAGGTACGGAAACTCCGGGGCCATGCTGATGATGAAGTGTTTGCCCTGGCCTGCGTAGTGATCCTTGACCAGTTTCAGTGCGGCCGGCAGGACGGTCTTGTTGGCAGCGAAGTCAATCGCGCTCTGTTCAAGATCGATGTCCAGCCCGTCGAAGCCGTAGGTTTCCACCAGACGGATGATTTCATTGGCCAGCGGTTGTTCCTGACCACTGCGCAACTCGATGTGCGCATCGGCGCCGCCGAGGGAAATCAGTACCGCCCGCCCCTGACTGTTGAGCACGCCGACCTGACGGCGGAACTCGGCATCGGAAACGTTGAACGGCTTGAAGGTCGGAATCCCGCTGCCCTTCATAAAGGCCACCGCGACCACGTTGTACTCCTTGGGCACTTGCTCCAGCGAAAGGCTGGCGAAGCGGCCCTGGCGGTAACCATCGCTCGGGCCTGCGGGCCAGTTGTGCCAGAAGCCCATGAGGATCTTTTTGCCGGCAATGCTCGGCATCAGCGAGGCGGCATCGCTCGCGGCGTTTTGCACTAAAGAGAAATCGATTTTTGACATGTTCTAATCCTTCAGAACGTGTGGGTTTGGCGACGCAGCGCCGTTATTTGAAGTCGACGTCGAAAGCCTGATAGAAGGCGTTGCCGGTGTTGGCGACGATCCACATCAGCACGATCACATGATGGCCCGTCTTGTTGGCCGGTAGTTTCACCGCGTGATTGACCTTGGCCTTCAACTCATTCGGGTAGCTGTAATAAGGCACCTGAGTGTAGAAGTCCTCGAAGAACGGTTGCGCCTCCAGTTGCGCGCGGCTGATGCGTTGTTTCGGGTCCCAGCCGTCCTTGGTGATCAGCCAGCGGTAGCCGCGAGTGGTGTGCGGTGCGGTGTATTCCCACTTGATTTCGAGGGTTTGTCCCGGGGTGACATTGAGCAGCGGCCAGGTGAACGGACGAGCGAGTTTCTTGCTCATCTCGTCATTGGTGAAGTTCACGCAATCACGAGCATCGGTCTTGCCGCCACTGAGGATGTAGCCATCGGCCGGTGGCGTAACACTGTCCGAGTCGCTCTGGTAAGGCGCCGGAAATGGCCCCGCCGCCAGCGCCGGGAAGTTCTTGCCGCCTTCCATTTCGTTGACCTGCCAGGCGCCGAGCAATCCTTGCTCGATCGCTACCGCACCGCGGCTTGCAGGGGAAATGACACGACCGTGTCGCAGTTGGGTTTGTGCTTGTGGATGATTCATGTTTTTCACTCCGTTGATTTAAGAACTCTCCATTCCGAGGAGAGGCCTTCAAGCTAACGGAGACGGATTTTTTGTCCATCGGCGGTTTTGTCGCAGTCGGCAGCCTTGAACCGTAAAAACACCGCAAATACTGGATGTATATACAGCTTTTTACGACAACGCCCACCAGAGATGACGACAAAAGATTACACGCCAATGCTACAAAGGCTGCCATTCAGTGCTCAGGGCAATTGTTCCTGGAACTCCTTTTCGTATTGCCCGGCGAGTTGTTCTTTCTGTTTTTCGCTGAGCAATTTGCCAGCCATCTGGAAGAACTTCTGTTCCTCCTCCTTCAGGTGATGGTGAACTTTGTCAGAGAGCTTTTTGGCGGTGGCCAGCCAAGCCGGGCTGGACATCTCGGTCTCATCGAGTTCTTCCATCATCTCGTCCATTTCATGGTGTTCAGCGATGGCATGGCGGCTCAGATCGACACCGTCATCAAGCTCCATCAACGGAATGTAGAAATGGCGCTCTTCAGCAGTTTCATGGGCCTGGAGTTCTGCCTTGAGCTGCTTGTAGGCTTCGACCCGCTCCGGCGTGTCGCCACTGGTTTCGATCAAGGTCTTGGCGTAGCTGCGCTGGCGGTCATGGCTTTCGCGTAGGGCTTCGAAAATATTCATGAGGGTTCCTTATCAACCGCGTGCTGGAATGACGCTGTAAAGGCTAGACCCCGACGCAAGAGCGGCAGTTCCACCGGGTTGAAGAAGGACTTGGAAGATGGCCGCGGTGCAGGATAGGCTGCGATTTCAAACAACAAGGAAGTCATGCATGAACTTGCGCATTGAGCTGTCGCAGCATTCCACCGAAGAAGAACGCCAGGCCATTTTGGCCCCCCTGCATGCCTATAACGTGGCCAAGGCCGGAATTGCCGTCTCTGAGCCACTCACCTTGCTGGTGCGTGACGATCAGGATCAGATTCTGGGCGGACTCTATGGCCGATTGGTCTGCCAGTGGCTGTTCATCGATTTGCTGTCAGTGCCTGAAGCAGGCCGGGGCCAGGGAATTGGCTCGAAACTGATGCGCATGGCCGAAGAGCTGGCGCGGGAGAAAGGCTGCATCGGCGCATGGCTCGACACGTTCGACTTTCAGGCACCTGAGTTCTACAAGAAACTGGGGTATAGCCAGTTTGGGGAAATCGTCGATTATCCGCCGGGGCACAAACGGCATTTTTTCCAGAAGCGACTTGTAGATTGAATGTAGCGCCCCCTTCGTCGGAACGCCGCCCGGAGCGAGCCTGCTCCGGGCGGCGTTCCGACGATGGCGGCAGCCACCTCAATGCATGATCAGAGGCAGGTCGCCAACGCCGCCAACCGGCGCTTGGCGACAAAATCATCCTTCTGCGCGTAGTAATTCAACGTCGTGCCCGATGCCTCGGTGATCACGTCGACAAACGACTCCGCCGAGCGGGTGTACACCGTGGTACCGCCCGACTTGCGCGGTTCCAGATACGCTGCCGCATCCACACCGAACACCGCTTCGTCCTGCCAACCAAACTGCACACATTGCGCCACAACTTTTTCAGCCTTGTCAGACGTCAACACCTTGTACGGGGTTTTCGTGCGAGCATCGTCCATCACCGAGCCTGCACAACCGGCCAGCAGCGTCGCCGCCAGCGCTACCATCAGCATTCGCATTGCATTCGCTCATTCAGAAAAAAGCGGACTGTATCATCGCAGCGGCAGTAATCGTTCTGCTTTACTGCATTTATAGCGCGACACACGCCAGCCGCTGCGGCAACCTAAGACCATCAGCCTCACAAGGAAAATACATGGCGCCTACCGACCAGCGACATGAACATGCCCTGAAAGTATTTCTCGACGCGCGTCCCGAACTGCGCGAAATCCTCGATCACCTCAACCCATTGCTGGCCCAGGCCAAAGGCGAAACTCAAGCGCAATATCGTGAAGAGCGACTGCATGAAGCGTTTGAGGCCGAAGCGGAAAGTCTCGGGCTGTTTGCCTGGGAGTTGACCCTGCAACTGACGGCTGATTCGCCTGAGGAGTATCAGGCGCAGCGGCTGGAAGTTCACCGTGAAGTCGCGGAAATGGCCGGGATGGATTGGCTGGAGTATTGCGATCTGTATGGCATAGAACCGTAACTGTCGCCCAAGGACACCGCACTCATGCTGCCATCCGCATCGACTCACCGCGCCAGCCCCGGCCATCTGCACACACAAAAATGGCGCGGGCGGATTGGTCTGGCGCTGGTGGCCAGCCTCTCGGTGCTGGCCGGAATGACCGACGCCATTGGCTTTATGGCCAGCGGCGACTTCGTCTCGTTCATGAGCGGCAACACCACCCGACTCGCCGTGGCGATCAGTGATGGCGATGTCGGGTTGACCGTGCGCCTGGTGATTCTCGTCGCAACGTTCGTTGTTGGTAATGCTTTGGGTGTTGTAGTTGCACGCTTGGGCGGACGCCGGGCGCTTCCTCTGCTGCTGTGTATCGCCACCCTGCTGTGCGCGGCGGCGGCCTGGCCATTCGACACGCAACTACCAGCGCTGCTGGCGGCGATCATAGCGATGGGCATGCTCAACGCGGCAGTCGAAGAAGTGAATGGCTTGCCGGTCGGGCTGACTTACGTGACTGGCGCGTTGTCGCGGTTCGGCCGTGGATTGGGCCGCTGGATGCTTGGCGAACGGCGCAGTGGCTGGCGGGTGCAACTGGTGCCCTGGAGCGGGATGTTTATCGGCGCGATTCTGGGGGCGGTTCTGGAGCATCATTTGGGACTGAAGGCGATGTTTGTCAGCGGTTTGCTGGCCGCGATGATCGGGCTGCTATCGCTGAAAATCCCGCGGCGCTGGCAACTGGGCTATATGCCGCGTTGATTGAGGCCGGCACATTCAATATTTTTATCGCCTGTCCCACCGCTTTCGCGAGCAAGCTCGCTCCCACAGGGGCCTGAGTACAACTTGGGTTTCGCGGCGGCTTCGATAAAGCTTTATCATGGCCGCAGTTTTGCTGATCGAGTCCGTCATGAAGTTCGCCATTGCGCTGTTTTCCGCCGCCCATGCGCCCTCCTCGCGCCGCGCCCTGCTGTTTGCGCAAGCCGCGCTGGCCGGTGGGCATGAAATTGTCCGGCTGTTTTTCTATCAGGACGGCGTCTATAACGCTTCGGATGCGGTGGTCACCCCGCAGGACGAACTGAACCTGCCCAAGCAATGGCGCACCTTCATCACCGAACAGAAACTGGACGGCGTGGTTTGCATCGCCGCCGCCCTGCGCCGTGGTGCGCTGAACGCTGAAGAAGCCAAGCGCTATCAGCGTGAAGCGATTTCGGTCAGCGCGCCGTGGGAATTGTCCGGCCTCGGTCAGTTGCATGACGCGGTGCAAGACGCCGACCGTTTGATCTGCTTCGGAGGTGCGTGAGATGGCCAAGTCCCTGTTGATCATCAGCCGCCAGTCGCCGTGGTCAGGTCCCGGCGCCCGTGAAGCGCTGGACATTGTGCTGGCCGGCGGCGCGTTCGATCTGCCGATCGGCCTGTTGTTTCTCGATGATGGCGTGCTGCAACTCGCCGCCGGGCAGAACGCCAAGGCCCTGCAACAGAAAGACCTCAGCGCCAACCTGCAGGCACTGCCAATGTTTGGTGTAGAAGAACTGTTTTATTGCGCCGACAGCGCCAGCACACGTGGTCTCGGCAATCTGTCGCTGGCCGAAGCGCAGCCGCTGGCCGCTGAACAAATCACCGCCCTTATTGACCGTTACGACCAGGTGATCACTCTCTGATGTCGACTTTGCATGTGTTGTCTCACTCCCCGTTCGGCGATGATCGCCTGACCAGTTGCCTGCGCCTGATCGGCAGCGCAGATGCCCTGCTGCTGTCCGGCGATGCCGTCTATGCATTGCAACCGGGCACAGCGCCATTCACCGCCCTGCAAAGTCGTCAGATCAAATTATGGGTTCTGGCCGAAGATGCACAGGCTCGCGCCATCGAAGTCCCGGATTGGGCCGAAGCTATCGATTACCCGGCCTTCGTCGAGCTGTCGATCCACCACGACAAGGTCAACAGCTGGCTATGAATTCCATGACCGTCGGCGCCCGCGCCATCGAACTGGACAAGGACGGCTTCCTCGTCGACCTGAGCGACTGGTCGGCTGATGTCGCCAGTGCCCTTGCCGCTGCCGAAGAGATCGAGTTGACCCCGGAGCACTGGGAAGTCCTCGAGCTGCTGCGCAGCTTCTACGCCGAATTCCAGTTATCCCCAGCCACGCGGCCGCTGATCAAGTACACCGCGTTGAAACTCGGCCCGGACAAAGGCAACAGCCTGCACCTGAACCGACTGTTCAAAGGCACCCCCGCCAAACTCGCCGCGAAACTGGCGGGCCTGCCCAAACCGACGAATTGCTTATGACCGACTTTCCAGCACTGACCCTCGAAACCCCTGCCGAACACCCTTTCGCTCAATTCGTGCGCATCCTCGGCAAAGGCAAACGCGGTGCGCGCGACCTGACGCGCGAAGAAGCCCGCGAAGCCATGGGCATGGTCCTTGACGACAAGGTTGAAGACACCCAACTCGGCGCGTTCCTGATGTTGCTGCGGCACAAGGAAGAAAGCGCCGAGGAGATGGCTGGTTTCACCGAAGCCCTGCGCGAGCGCTTGCAGGCCCCCAAGCTGAACGTCGATCTGGACTGGCCGACCTATGCCGGCAAAAAGCGTCATCTGCCGTGGTATCTGCTGGCGGCCAAGTGTCTGGCACAGAACGGCGTGCGCATCTTCATGCACGGCGGCGGCGCGCACACGGCCGGGCGGCTGTACAGCGAGCAATTGCTTGGCGAATTGAACATCCCGTTGTGCCGCACCTGGCAGCAGGTCGGCACGGCGCTGGACAACGGCGGACTGGCGTTCATGCCGCTGGTGGACTGGGCGCCACAACTGCAGAAGATGATTGACCTGCGCAACACCCTTGGCCTGCGTTCACCGATTCATTCGCTGGCGCGGATTCTCAATCCGCTGGGCGCGCGTTGCGGGCTGCAAAGCATTTTCCATCCTGGCTATCAGGCCGTGCATCGCGATGCCAGTGGTTTGCTTGGCGACACGGCGATTGTGGTCAAGGGTGACGGTGGCGAAATCGAGATCAACCCGGATGCCGACAGCCACCTCTACGGCACCACCGGCGGCGAGAGCTGGGACGAGGAATGGCCGCAGCTGTCGGCGCAACGCCACGTCAAACCGGCGAGCCTGGACGTTGAACATCTGAAAGCCGTCTGGCGTGGCGAGGTGGTCGACAGTTACCCGCAAATGGCCTTGATTGCGACCATGGCGCTGGCCTTGCGCGGACTCGGCCAAAGCCGTGAGCAAGCCTTCGCCACTGCCGAGCAATACTGGGCCGCGCGGAACAAATCGATTTAACCGATCATTCACGCCCGATCTTTGCGCTTTTTGTTCGAACTCATCGGAATAGACTCGACTCCAACGATTATTGGTTTACGGAGTCTTGATCATGGGTTTACTCGTCGATGGCCACTGGCAGGACAAGTGGTACGAAAGCAGCAAGGACGGCGCGTTCCAGCGCGAACAGGCCAAACGCCGCAACTGGGTGACCGCCAACGGTGAACCCGGCCCCAGCGGTGAAGGCGGTTTTGCCGCTGAAGCCGGGCGCTATCACCTCTACGTTTCCCTCGCCTGTCCATGGGCGCATCGCACGTTGATCCTGCGCAAACTCAAAGGCCTGGAGAATCTGATCGACGTTTCGGTGGTCAGTTGGCTGATGCTGGAAAACGGCTGGACCTTCGACACCGCGCTCGGCTCAACCGGCGACAAGCTTGATGATTTCGACTTCATGCACCAACGCTACACCGCCGACACGGCTGATTACACCGGCCGCGTTACTGTGCCAGTGCTGTGGGACAAGAAGCTCAAACGCATTGTGAGCAACGAATCGGCGGAAATCATCCGCATGTTCAACAGCGCGTTTGATGATCTGACCGGCAATGATCTGGATTTCTGCCCGGCACCGTTGCGCGGTGAAATCGACGCGTTGAATGAGCGAATCTACCCGGCGGTGAACAACGGCGTGTATCGCGCTGGTTTCGCTACGTCCCAACAGGCTTATGAAGAAGCGTTCGATGAGGTGTTTGCCGAACTCGATCACCTTGAAGGCGTTTTAAGCGCAAACCGCTATCTGAGCGGCGAATACCTCACTGAAGCTGACGTGCGCCTGTTCACTACGATCATCCGGTTTGATGCGGTGTATCACGGGCACTTCAAGTGCAATCTGCGGCGCATTGCCGATTATCCGAACCTGTCGAACTGGCTGCGGGAGATGTATCAGATGCCGGGGATTGCCGAGACGGTGGATTTTCAGCACATCAAGAATCACTACTACGGCAGTCACAAGACGATCAACCCGACGGGGGTTGTGCCGAAGGGGCCGGAGCAGGATTTCACCGTGGCGCATGATCGGGCGCGGCTGGCTGGGAAAGGGGTTTGGTTGAAGGGTTAATAGCAAAAAGCAAAAGATCGCAGCCTTCGGCAGCTCCTACAGGGAACGCATTCTCATGTTGGAGCTACCGAAGGCTGCGATCTTTTGATCTGACTCAGACCTGCGCCTGAGCCCCTTCGAACCACGCCAGCTTCTCGCGCAGTTGCACCACTTCCCCGACGATCACCAATGTCGGCGCATGCACTTCATGCTCCGCCACCAATCGCGGCAGATCGGCCAGCGTGCCGGTAAAGACGCGCTGATTGACCGTGGTGCCCTGCTGAATCAATGCCGCCGGGGTATCGGCCGAACGACCATGCTTGATCAGTTGTTCGCAGATAACCGGCAACCCGACCAGGCCCATGTAAAACACCAGCGTCTGCGCCGGGGCGACAAGGTCGACCCATGGCAGATCAGTGGAACCGTCCTTCAAATGCCCGGTGACAAAGCGCACCGACTGCGCGTAATCACGGTGCGTCAGCGGAATCCCGGCATACGCCGCGCAACCACTGGCCGCCGTAATACCCGGCACCACCTGAAATGGAATGCCGTGAGCGGCCAGCTCTTCGATCTCTTCGCCGCCACGGCCGAAGATAAACGGATCACCGCCCTTCAACCGCACCACGCGTTTGCCGGCCTTGGCCAGATCGACCAGTTGCTGGTTGATCTGATCCTGCGGCACGGCGTGATCAGCACGACGTTTGCCGACATAAACCCGCTCAGCATCGCGACGGCACAGCTCAAGAATCGCTGGCGCCACCAAGCGGTCGTACAGCACCACGTCGGCTTGCTGCATCAGGCGCAAAGCCTTGAACGTCAGCAGATCAGGATCGCCCGGACCGGCGCCAACCAAATACACCTCGCCAGTCGTGACCATGGCTTCGCCATCGATCTTGGCTTGCAGCAGACGCTCGGCTTCAGCGCCCTGCCCGGCCAGCTGTCGATCGGCAATCGGCCCCTGAAACACGTCTTCCCAAAAACCACGACGCTGCTGCACATCCGGAAACAGGCTTTTCACCTGATTGCGGAAACGCGCGGCGAGTCCGGCCAATTGGCCGTAAGTCGACGGAATCCAGGTTTCGATCTTGGCGCGAATCAACCGCGCCAGTACCGGTGCGTCACCGCCGCTGGACACCGCAATGATCAGCGGCGAGCGATCGACGATCGCCGGGAAGATCACGCTGCACAATGCAGGCGCGTCGACCACGTTGACCGGCACGCAGCGCTTGTGCGCATCGGTGGAGACTTGTGCGTTCAGCGTCTCATCGTCGGTGGCGGCGATAATCAGCCCGCAACCGTCCAGATCCGCCTCAACGTAACCGCGCAACAGGCATTCACCGCCAGAAGCGGTAACCAGCTCACGCAGTTGCGTTTCGATTTCAGGTGCGACCACCCGCAGCAGCGCACCGGCATCGGCCAGCAGGCGGGATTTGCGCAAGGCAATTTCCCCCCCACCGACGACCAACACACGACTGCCGCGCAGGTTGTGAAACAGCGGCAGATATTTCATTTAGCCGATGACCTCAAGGCCACCCATGTACGGCTTCAGCACGTCCGGCACACGGATCGAACCGTCGGCCTGCTGGTAGTTTTCCAGCACGGCAACCAACGTACGGCCTACGGCCAGACCCGAACCGTTCAAGGTGTGCACCAGCTCAGGTTTGCCGGTTTCCGGGTTGCGGAAACGCGCTTGCATACGGCGGGCCTGGAAGTCGCCGCAGTTCGAGCAGGAGGAAATTTCGCGGTACTTGTCCTGGCTCGGGATCCACACTTCGAGGTCATAAGTCTTGACCGCGCTGAAGCCCATGTCGCCGGTGCACAGCGCGAGGGTGCGATAAGGCAGACCGAGCAGTTGCAGGACTTTTTCGGCGTTGGCGGTCAGGCCTTCCAGCGCTTCCATCGATTGCGATGGCTCAACGATCTGGACCATTTCAACCTTGTCGAACTGGTGCTGACGGATCATGCCACGCGTGTCGCGACCCGACGCGCCGGCTTCACTGCGGAAGCAAGGGGTATGCGCGACGAACTTGATCGGCAGCAGTTTCGAATCGACGATTTCGCCGGCAACGATGTTGGTCAGCGACACTTCAGCGGTCGGGATCAGGTACAGATCGGCTTCGCCTTCGCGGGCGATCTTGAACAGGTCTTCTTCGAACTTCGGCAGTTGACCGGTGCCTTGCAGCGCCGGGGCCTGAACCAGATAAGGCGTGTAAGCCTCCTCGTAGCCGTGCTCGTTGACGTGCAGGTTGATCATGAACTGCGCCAAGGCGCGGTGCAGGCGAGCGATCGGGCCACGCAACAGGGCGAAACGCGCGCCGGACAGCTTGGCGGCGGTTTCAAAGTCCAGCCAGCCGAACTTCTCGCCCAGCGCCACGTGGTCTTTCACTTCGAAATCGAAAGCAGTCGGCGTGCCCCAGCGGCGCACTTCGACGTTGTCGTCTTCGTCTTTGCCGACCGGCACGGATTCGTGTGGCAGGTTCGGGATGCCGAGCAGGATCGAGTCCAGTTCGGTCTGGATTGCGTCCAGCTCGACTTTACCGGCACTCAGTTCGCCCGCCATGCGCTCGACGTCCGCCATCAACGGCGCGATGTCTTCGCCGCGCTGCTTGGCCTGACCGATGGATTTGGAACGCGCATTACGCTCAGCCTGCAGTGCTTCGGTGCGGGTCTGGACGGTCTTGCGCTGTTCTTCCAGCGCTTCGATGCGCGCGGTATCCAGGGCAAAGCCACGGGAGGCCAGGCGGTCCGCTACGTCCTGAAGGTTGCTACGTAACAGTTTGGAATCGAGCATGTCGGTTTCTCGTTATCAAAGTTTGGTCAAAGACAGGCCAGCCCACGTCGCGAGCAGCCCGCCGAATACGCTGAGTGCCGCATAGCCCAGGGCCAGCGGCACTTGCCCGCTTTCCAGCAGGCGCACCGTATCCAGTGAAAAGGATGAAAAAGTCGTCAGCCCCCCGAGGAAGCCGACCATCAACCCGGCACGCACCTCGATCGGCACCTCCGGGCGTATCAAAAACAGGCCGTACAACACGCCAATCAGCAGACAGCCCACGATATTAACGGCCAGCGTCGCGGTATAGAAGTGCCGCGGCCAATTGGCGTTGACCCAATTACCTGTGGCGAAGCGCAACAAGGTGCCGGCAACCCCGCCAACGGAGACCGCAATGATCAATGGAAGCACTATTTTCTCCGCTGCCGAGGGCTTAAACGGTCGAGTTGAGCGAGGTGGTTGAGCTTCTCGCCGATCTTCAACTCCAGGCCGCGCGGCACCGGTTGGTAGAACGGGATCGGGTCGAGCTCTTCCGGGAAATAGTCTTCGCCGGCAGCGTAGGCGTCCGGTTCGTCGTGGGCGTAGCGGTATTCGTCACCGTAGCCCAATTGTTTCATCAGTTTGGTTGGCGCATTGCGCAGGTGCAGCGGCACTTCCAGCGAGCCGTTCTCAGCAGCGGCACGCAGAGCGGTTTTGAAGCCCATGTACACCGCGTTGCTTTTCGGCGCGCAGGCCAGATAAGTGATCGCCTGGGCCACCGCCAACTCGCCTTCCGGGCTACCGAGGCGCTCCTGAACTTCCCACGCGGCCAGACACAGGCTAAGGGCGCGCGGATCGGCGTTGCCGATGTCTTCGCTGGCCATGCGCACCACGCGTCGGGCCAGGTACAGCGGATCGCAACCGCCGTCGATCATCCGCGCAAACCAGTACAGCGCGCCATCGGGATTGGAGCCGCGCACCGATTTGTGCAGCGCCGAGATCTGGTCGTAGAACGCCTCGCCACCCTTGTCGAAACGCCGACGCGTGTCGCCAAGCAGGCTTTGCAGCAGCTCGGTGCCGATCTCGCTATTGTCTTCGGCCAGGTCCGAGGCGTTTTCCAGCAGATTGAGCAGACGCCGGCCATCGCCATCGGCGGCCGACAGCAACATCTGGAAGCCTTCGTCGTTCAGCGTCAGGTTGCGCTTGCCCAGACCGCGCTCTTCGGTCAGCGCGCGGTGCACCAGTTTGCGCAGCGCCGCTTCGTCGAGGCTTTTCAGCACGTAGACGCGGGCGCGCGACAACAGAGCGTTGTTGAGCTCGAACGAAGGGTTTTCGGTGGTGGCGCCGATGAAGATCAGCGTGCCGTCTTCAACGTACGGCAGGAACGCGTCCTGCTGAGACTTATTGAAGCGGTGCACTTCATCGACGAACAAAATCGTGCGCTTGCCGTACTGGCCGGCCTGCTGCTTGGCGATTTCAACGGCCTGACGGATCTCCTTGACCCCGGCGAGCACCGCCGAGACCGTTTCGAAATGCGCATCAGAGACTTCCGCGAGCAACCGCGCCAGGGTGGTTTTACCCACGCCCGGCGGCCCCCAGAAGATCATCGAATGCAGGGCACCCTGCTCCAGCGCCTCCCGCAGAGGCTTGCCGCGAGCGAGCACGTGCTCCTGACCGACGTACTCATCCAGATTGGTCGCACGCAAACGCGCGGCCAGTGGCTGGGCAATCGGTGCACTGCGAAACAGATCCATCACGTAGCGTTGAAACCTCTATTTTGCCGATCATTGACCCTGTAGGAGTGAGCCTGCTCGCGATAGCGGTGGGTCAGACAGATGTGACTGACAAATCGAATCGCGAGCAGGCTCACTCCTAAAAAGGGTTTTGGGTTTATTCCTGGATCACGTCGGCACCCTTGGGGATGTCAAACTTGAACTTGGAGGCTGGCACCGGCTCGTTGGCCTTGACCCCGGTAAACAGGATGTTGGTGCGCTGGCCAACACTGTCAATCAGTTGCATGTCATTGAGCAGACCGTTGCGGAACGACAGGCGCAGGTTGTCGAACAGGGTGTCCTTGGTTTTCGGCTTCAACGTGAAGTCGATCACGCCGCCCGCCTCTTTCGCGCTGATATCAAAGCTCTGGCTGATCTTCGATACATCACCGGACAGCAGCAGCGCCGGGGTCTGGGTCAGACGCTCGTCGAGCTTTTTGATGGTCGCCTGTTCCAGATCCGGGTCCCACAGGGTGACTTTCTTGCCGTCGGAGACCATGGTCTGCTCGGCCGGCGCATTGGTGTGCCAGTAGAACAGGCCCGGACGCTGCAGGGTCATGTCGCCGGTGGTTTCCTGCAACTGCGTGCCGCTGCCGTCGAGGGTCAGCTGCGAGAAGTTCGCACTCAGGGTCTTGGATGTTTCCAGCAATTGGGTCAGACGCGCCACGTCCTTTTGATCGGCGTGCGCCGTGAGAGTGGTCAGCGCCAGTACTGGCAGCAACATGCGGATAAGACGCATGGGAGTCCTCTTGAATACTCGTTGGGAGAGCGGCGGCACATCATTGTCCCGCCTCTTGCTTTGGAATCAGTCGCGTACCGGGCCTGGGGCCAGGACTTCACGCGAACCGTTGGTGTTCATTGACGTGACGACCCCGGCCATTTCCATGGCTTCGATCATCCGTGCGGCGCGGTTGTAGCCGATCTTCAACTTGCGCTGTACCGCGGAAATCGAGGCGCGACGGCTTTCGAGTACGAACTGTACCGCTTCGTCATACAGCGCGTCGGCTTCCGGATCATCGCCGTCGCCGCCACCGCTGCTGCCTTCAAAACCGCTGCCGGCTTCTTCGACACCGTTGAGGATGTCATCGTTGTATTCCGGTGCGCCGCGCAGTTTCCACGCCTCGACCACACGGTGTACTTCATCGTCGGAGACGAACGCGCCGTGAACACGGATCGGCAGGCTGGTGCCTGGCGGCATATAGAGCATGTCACCGTGACCGAGCAGTTGTTCGGCACCGCCCTGGTCGATGATGGTTCGGGAGTCGATCTTGCTCGACACCTGGAACGCCATACGCGTCGGAATGTTGGCCTTGATCAGACCGGTGATCACGTCCACCGACGGACGCTGGGTTGCAAGGATCAAGTGAATACCGGCGGCACGGGCCTTCTGGGCGATACGGGCGATCAGTTCTTCAACTTTCTTGCCGACGATCATCATCATGTCGGCGAATTCGTCGACCACTACAACGATGGTCGGCAGCTTTTGCAGCAATGGCGCTTCGTCGTGGATGCTTTCGCGCTTGTACAGCGGATCGCTCAACGGCTCGCCGGCGTCCTGGGCTTCCTTGACCTTGGCGTTGAAGCCGGACAGGTTTCGTACGCCCATCTTCGCCATCAGCTTGTAGCGGCGCTCCATCTCGGCAACGCTCCAGCGCAAGGCGTTGGCAGCGTCCTTCATGTCGGTCACGACCGGGCACAGCAGGTGAGGAATGCCTTCGTAGATCGACAGCTCCAACATTTTCGGGTCGATCATGATCAGCTTGGCGTCTTCCGGGCCGGACTTGAACAGGATCGACAGGATCATCGCGTTCACACCCACCGACTTACCGGAACCGGTGGTACCGGCCACCAGCAGGTGCGGCATCTTCGCCAGGTCAGTGATCACCGGTTTGCCGCCGATGTCATGACCGAGTGCCAAAGTGACCGGCGATTTGAAGTTGTCGTACTCAGGCGTCGACAGCACTTCGGAGAAGCGCACGATCTGGCGGTCTTCGTTGGGAATCTCGATACCGACGGTGGTCTTGCCGGGAATCACCTCAACCACCCGCACACTGGTCACGGCCAGCGAACGCGCAAGGTCTTTGGCGAGGTTGGCGATGCGGCTGACTTTTACGCCGGCGGCAGGCTGAATTTCGTAACGGGTAATCACCGGGCCCGGATGGATCGAATCCACCGTGACTTCGACGCCGAACTCCTTGAGCTTGATCTCCAGCAAGTGGCCGACCGCCGCCAGGGATTCCGGTGAGTAATTGAGTTGTTTCTTTTCCGCAGGATCAAGAATCGAGATCGGCGGCAAGGTGCCTTCCACGGCGCTGTCGACGAACAACGGCACCTGCTTCTCTTTCTGCACGCGCTTGCTTGGCTCAGGCGCTTTGGCCGGGGCCGGGGCGATAACCGGCGGCACTTGTTTCTCGCGATCGGACATGTGCTTGCTCAGGGCTTGCTCACGCTCGATCAGGCGTTCTTTGACTTTGGCCTGCTCGCGCTTGTCGGTGACCGTCGGAGCGACTACGTCATGCACGCGATCGTCGACTTCACGCAGTTGCGCGACCAGTTGCTTGCGTTCGGTACGCGCCGACCACCAGCGATTGAGCGCGCCCTGGAACAGCTCGAACAGATCAAGGGTGATCTTGCCGGTGATGTCCATCACCTTGAACCACGACAGGTCAGTGAACACCGTCAGGCCAAACAGGAACAACGCAATGAACAACAGCGTGCTGCCCTGAATGTTCAGCGCATTCTTCGCCAGATTGCCGAGGCTTTCGCCCAGCGCGCCGCCCGCACCTGCCGGCAGACCCGACGCTGCGTGGAAATGCAGATGCGCCAGCGCCGCGCCGGACAACACCAGGAACACCAGACCGATCAGACGCCAGGAGAACAGCCAGCCGCTCCACTGCCACGGCTCATGGCGCTGGCGGAAAATCTGGTAGGCCTTGATCGCCAGCAGCAACGGGAAGATGTAGGCGAAGTAACCCAGCACCATGAACAATATGTCGGCGCTGTAGGAGCCCGCCGGGCCGCCGAAATTCTGTACGTCGTCGATCTTGCTGTTGTGGCTCCAGCCCGGATCGTCCTTGCCGTAGGTCAGCAAAGCCATCATCAGGAACAGGCACAAGGCACCGATGGCGATCAATGCACCTTCCTTGAGCCGGTAGTGCAACTGTTGGCGCCAGAGCGGAACGACTGTTTTTGGTGCTTCGGTGGATTTCTTCAAAACGCTTCTTTTCCTGCGCCCGAGGCGCGTCCATCTATTGAATGACGATAAAAAACTGCCCAATCCAGGCAGGTAAAAAAGTGAACGAGCGCAACTGAGACTACTTTTAACACTGCGTCGCGCATTTTATAAACACAACGCACCGCGAATATTCTGTAACAGCCCGGCATTGTACGGGTTTGTGCGTCTGATGCCATGCTTCAAGCCCCAGGATTGAGCATAGTCAAGCACACAGAAGCCGCGACTCAATTTGAGCATGCATTACCTTTTGTGACAAAGGCTTATGAGGTGTATTTGATGAACGTAGCGAAGCATTCACGCCTGATCATCCTCGGCTCCGGCCCGGCCGGTTATAGCGCCGCCGTGTATGCTGCCCGCGCCAACCTCAAACCCGTGGTCATTACCGGCCTGCAGGCAGGTGGCCAGCTCACCACCACCGTTGAAGTCGACAACTGGCCCGGCGACGTCGAAGGCCTCACCGGCCCGGTACTGATGGAGCGCATGCAGAAACACGCCGAACGCTTTGCCACAGAGATCGTTTACGACCACATCCACACCGCCAAGTTGCAGCAGCGCCCGTTCGAGCTCACTGGCGACAGCGGCACTTACACCTGCGACGCACTGATCATCGCCACCGGTGCCTCGGCGCAATACCTGGGACTGCCATCTGAAGAGGCCTTTGCCGGTCGAGGTGTTTCTGCTTGCGCGACCTGTGACGGCTTTTTCTATCGCAATCAGGTGGTCGCCGTGGTCGGCGGCGGCAATACGGCGGTTGAGGAAGCACTGTACCTGTCGAACATCGCCAAAGAGGTGCACCTGATCCACCGGCGCGACAAATTGCGTTCGGAGAAAATCCTTCAAGACAAACTGTTCGAGAAAGCCGCCACAGGCAATGTGCGTCTGCACTGGAATCAGAATCTCGACGAAGTGCTGGGCGATGCCAGCGGTGTCACCGGCGCGCGACTGCGTGACAGCCACACGGGTGAAACCGCTGAACTGCCGCTGGCCGGCGTGTTCATCGCTATCGGGCACAAACCCAACACCGATCTGTTTCAAGGGCAACTGCCGATGCGCGACGGTTACTTACTGGTCAAGGGCGGCAGCGACGGTGATGCTACGTCCACCGAGATTCCCGGGGTGTTTGCCGCCGGCGACGTGGCCGACCACGTTTACCGCCAAGCGGTAACGTCGGCAGGTGCTGGCTGCATGGCCGCACTCGATGCCGAGAAGTATCTGGACGACATTCCGGTCATTTAACGGCACACTTTATCGCGGGCGAACAGCCCGCACCGCCCTCCCCTTCTGCAAGCCTGGATGCCATGCTGACTTGGTTACAACGTAATTCCCTGACTTTTCCACCACTGGAAAAGGCCATGCGCGACCCCAACGGACTGCTCGCCGCGGGTGGCGATCTGTCGGCCGATCGACTGATTCAGGCTTATCGCCATGGCTGTTTTCCATGGTTTTCCGAAGGCCAGCCGATTCTCTGGTGGTCGCCGGATCCGCGCACGGTGTTGTTTCCCGACGAACTGCATGTCTCGCGCAGCCTTGGCAAACTGCTGCGCCAGGAACGCTATCAAGTGACCTTCGATCAGGACTTCGACGCCGTGATCCGCGCCTGCGCTGCACCACGGGACTACGCCGACGGCACGTGGATCACCGAAGCCATGCAGGACGCTTACATCGAATTGCACCGGCGCGGCTTCGCTCATTCGGTGGAGGTCTGGGATCAGGGCGAACTGGTCGGCGGCCTGTACGGCCTGGCGATGGGCCAACTGTTTTTCGGCGAATCGATGTTCAGCCGCGCCGACAATGCCTCCAAATTCGGCTTTGCCACCCTGGTGCGCCATCTGAAAGACTCGGGATTCGTGCTGATCGATTGCCAGATGCCGACCGATCATCTGCACAGCCTCGGCGCGCGGGCGATTCCTCGCCAGCAATTCGCCGACTATCTGGAAAATCACCTGGATCAACCCAATCGTGCCACTTGGGTTTGCTGAGCGACTTTTGCGCGCGTGGCTTACACTTAATTCACCAGCTTTTCCCGAGGGTTGATCATGACCGAGTTGGCGCGGTTGAAGTTCTATGCCACTCAGCCTCACTCTTGCAGTTATCTGCCCGAGGAGCAGGCCACGACCCTGTTTCTCGATCCGAGTCAGCCCATGGATGTGCATGTCTACGCAGACCTGTCGGAAATGGGCTTTCGTCGCAGCGGCGATCATCTGTACCGCCCGCATTGCCAGAACTGCAATGCGTGCGTGCCTGCGCGCATTCCTGTGGCGCAGTTCACCCCCAATCGTCAGCAGAAGCGGATTTTCAAGCGCAACACCGATCTACAGGTGCGCCCGGCCAAACCGCAGTTCAGCGAAGAATATTTCGATCTGTACCAGCGCTATATCGAACAACGCCACGCTGACGGTGACATGTACCCGCCGAGCCGTGATCAATTCTCGACTTTTCTGGTACGCGATCTGCCCTTCTCGCGCTTCTATGAGTTCCGACTCGACGGACGGTTGCTCGCCGTGGCCGTGACCGATTTGCTGCCGAACGGCTTGTCAGCGGTGTACACCTTTTACGAACCGGCCGAAGAGCGCCGCAGCCTTGGCCGATTTGCCATCCTCTGGCAAATCGCCGAGGCACAGCGTCTCGGGCTTGAAGCGGTGTACCTCGGTTACTGGATCAAGAACTGCAAAAAGATGAACTACAAGACACAATATCGCCCCATCGAACTGCTGATTAATCAGCGCTGGGTCATCCTCAACTAAACCCAAACCGTAAACCCCTTGGCGTAAACCCCATTTTTCGGGCACAATGCACGCCGCTTTTGCCTGGCGCAGTTGCACCGGGCCATTCATTGGATACCGAGGGCTTTACTGCATGTCGAAAGAAGACAGCTTCGAAATGGAAGGCACTGTCGTCGACACCCTGCCCAACACCATGTTTCGTGTGGAGTTGGAAAATGGGCACGTCGTAACCGCGCATATTTCCGGCAAGATGCGCAAGAACTACATTCGTATTCTTACCGGTGACAAAGTGCGCGTCGAGCTGACGCCCTATGACTTGAGCAAAGGGCGCATTACTTACCGCGCTCGTTAATCAAGTCAATACAAAACGCCCGGTTTATGCCGGGCGTTTTTGTATCTGCGTTTTGGGGTTTGGGTTTGGGGGCATATCCGTTGCTGCGGTAACGGCTGCTTAGGGTTCCGCCCTTACGGCGGGTCACTTTTTCCAGACGCCGAAAAAGTAACCAAAAAGGCTTGCCCC
>NZ_JSFK01000006.1:0-2518 GCF_000783395.1 Pseudomonas chlororaphis
GTCCTGACGCATTCGTCGGATCGCCGCCCGGAGCAGGCTCGCTCCCACATTGTTTTGTGTTGATCGAAAGATCTGTTTCTTACTGTATCCCCGCCCCGCTTTTCCCTCCTTCGCTTACAAACTCCCCCGCTCCGCGACACAGTCGCGATACACCGCCACCGCCTAATGGCCACACCCGAGCGCACCTGCTCAGGCTTTCGTCCTTAACGTGTGGTTGCGTTGTGCAGCCAGGAGAATGTAAATGTTCCGTACTTCGACCCTCGGTAAAAAATCCATTGGCCTGATCGGCGCCGCACTGGCTGGCGGTCTGATGTTGTCCGGTTCGGTGTTTGCCGCCCAGCCACTGGCGCAGGGCTATATGGTCGCTTCGGCCGATACCTCGGTGAAAGCGCCGGAAGGCAAATGCGGTGAAGGCAAGTGTGGCGATGCTTCGATGGCCAAGACTGACAGCGACGGAGACGGCAAGGTCTCCCGCGCCGAATTCCTCAAAGTCGCGCCGAAGTCCGACTTCGACAAGATCGACACCAACCATGACGGTTTCATCGACGAGCAAGAGGCCTACAACAACGTAAAGGCCAACTTTGAAGCCAACGGCAAGAAGATGCCCAAAGGCCTGTTCGAACACCTGAAAGATCAAGACGGCGCCTGATCGGCAGAAAAAAGCCGCACTTCTCCTGTGAGAAGCGCGGCTTTTTCATGTGTGGTTATTTACAGCTGGAAACGCCGCACCATGCCCTGCAAAGCATTGGCCAGTTGCGACAACTCATGGCTGGAAGCACTGGTCTGGTCGGCGCCTGCGGCAGAACGTACCGACAAATCACGAATGTTCACCAGATTGCGATCCACTTCCCGCGCGACTTGCGCCTGTTCTTCCGCAGCGCTGGCGATCACCAGGTTGCGCTCATGGATCTCGTGCACCGACGCGGTAATGGTTTGCAGTGCCTCACCGGCGCGCTCAGCCAATGCCAGCGTGGTGGTTGCACGCGCCGTACTGGCCTGCATCGAATCCAATGCCAGGCTCGAACCGCTGCGCATGCCCTGAACCATCTGCTCGATCTCCTGAGTCGATTGCTGCGTGCGATAAGCCAGCGCCCGCACTTCATCGGCCACTACGGCGAAACCTCGGCCGCTCTCGCCGGCGCGCGCTGCTTCAATCGCCGCGTTGAGCGCCAGCAGATTGGTCTGCTCGGCAATCGCCCGAATCACGTCGAGTACTTTGCCGATGTCCTGCGACTGGTTGGCCAGTGATTGCACCAACTCGCCGGTCTGTTGCACATCGCTGGCCAGTGCGTTGATGGCCGTGGCGGTCTCACTGACACGCACCTGCCCCAGATGCGCCGACTCGCTGGACTGGCGGGTCGCGTCAGAGGTCGACACCGCATTGCGTGCGACCTCTTCCACCGCAGCCGTCATCTGATTGACCGCTGTCGCGGCTTGTTCGATTTCGTGGTTCTGCTGTTGCAGCCCTTGCGTACTGTCGAGTGTTACCGCATTGAGTTCATCGGCAGCGGTCGCCAGTTGCGTGGCGGAACCGCTGATGCCTTGCAGCGTCTCGCGCAGGTTCTGCTGCATGGTCGCCAACGCTTTGAGCAAGCGACTGACTTCATCGTTGCCATGGGTTTCGATCGGCCGGGTCAGATCACCCTGCGCCACACTTTCTGCGGCGCTCACGGCACTGCTCAGCGGTCGAACGATGCTGCGCGTGAGCATCATCGCCAGTGCCACCGTGGCCAGCGCGGCCAAGGCAATGAACAAGCTGACAATCGTGCGCGAGTTTTCGTAGTGCGCAGCGGACTTCTGGCTTTCGGCGGCGACCTGTTTGGCAAACAGGTCCGCCAAGTCGTTGAGTTGCTTGCCGGAGCCATCGACCACTGTCTTCATGTCGACCAGCAACAATTTGGTCAACTCATCACGCTTACCTTGCTCGGCGAGGGCGAAAGATTGAGCAATACCACTGCGATACGCGGCGAAGGTCTTTTTGAATTGGTCGTATAGCTGCTGGCCTTCCGGGGTATTGACCAGTTTGTCGTAGGCGGCGATTTTCTCGCTCAGCTCCTTGTCGCGGGTGTCCATCTGGCTGCGGTAGGTGGCGATATTGTTCGCATCCTGGTCCAGCGCCATGCGCAACGAGATGGTACGAATGCGCAGCATGATCTCGCGGATCTCGTCGCCGCCACGAATGCTCGGCAGCCACTGATTTTCTACCGCGACCTCACTGTCGCGGATGCTCGACATCTGCCCGAGCGCAAAAACGCCGAGCAAAGCCACCAACACCGCAATCAGGGCAAATCCCAGGGCAGCCCGGGGTGCAATATTCAACTGACGAAGCAACATGACGAACGCCCTTATTCTTGTATTGGCCAGATTCAAGGGGCGAAGCCATGACAGTCCCCTCTTGTTAGCGGGCTATCGGCAGGTTGTATGATGACTTGAAGGGGAAATGAATTTTTGTCGGACAAAAAAAATCCCCGTATCTTTCGATACGAGGATTTTTAATATGGTCGGGGTAAGGGGATTC
>NZ_JSFK01000006.1:2619-286456 GCF_000783395.1 Pseudomonas chlororaphis
CGGACTGCGCTATACCCCGGTTTGAAATTGGCTCCGTGACCAGGACTCGAACCTGGGACCCAATGATTAACAGTCATTTGCTCTACCGACTGAGCTATCACGGAACTACATATTTCAATTTACAACGGTGAAACTTGTTGCATCTAGTCACTCGTTCGCATCGCTGCGTTCGTGTGTCTGAGGCGCGCTATTCTACAACCTAGAACACCTCTGTCAACCCCCTAAATTGCTTTCAAGTTAATGATTTGCAACTTATTTCAGATTTCAACTCAGTGAGCTGAGACCGTCTTGGCGACTGACTGCGGGGCGCACTTTACAAGCCTTTTCCTTTGAGTTCAACAGCCTAACGAAAAAAAAGGCCTCACGAGGTGAGGCCTTCCTTTTTTCATTGGCGCTTTGACTCAGTTGAAAACGATTTCGTCGTTCTCGACCTTGCCGGTCGCCGTGTCGCCTGGCATGAAGTGACCCGAAAGGATCAACTGTGCCAACGGGTTTTCGATCCAGCGCTGAATCGCCCGCTTCAAGGGACGTGCGCCATACACCGGGTCGTAACCAACAGCGATCAGCTTGTCCATCGCCTCCGGGCTGAGTTCCAGCTTCAGCTCGCGCTCGGCCAGACGAGTGCGCAGACGGCCCAACTGGATCTCGGTAATACCCGCGATCTGATCCCGTGCCAAAGGCTCGAAGATCACCACTTCGTCGACCCGGTTGATGAACTCCGGACGGAAGTGCGACGTCAGCGCATCCATGACGGCAGCACGCTGAGCCTCGCGATCACCGACCAGTTCCTGAATCTGCACAGAGCCGAGGTTCGAGGTCATGACGATCACGGTATTGCGGAAATCCACCGTGCGGCCATGGCTGTCGGTCAGGCGCCCGTCTTCAAGCACTTGCAGCAAGATGTTGAACACATCCGGGTGCGCCTTCTCGACTTCGTCCAGCAGGATCACCGAATAAGGCTTGCGACGCACCGCCTCAGTCAGGTAACCGCCCTCTTCGTAACCGACGTATCCCGGTGGCGCACCGATCAAGCGAGCCACGGAATGTTTCTCCATGAACTCGGACATGTCGATCCGCACCATCGCCTCTTCCGTATCAAAGAGGAATTCAGCCAGCGCCTTGCACAGCTCGGTTTTACCGACACCGGTCGGGCCGAGGAACATGAACGAGCCGCTCGGACGATTCGGATCGGACAACCCGGCGCGCGAACGCCGTACCGCGTTGGCCACAGCGACCACGGCTTCTTCCTGACCGATCACCCGTTTGTGCAACAGGCTTTCCATCTTCATCAGTTTGTCGCGCTCGCCTTCGAGCATTTTCGACACGGGAATGCCGGTCCACTTCGATACGACTTCGGCGATCTCTTCTTCAGTCACCTTGCTGCGCAGCAACTGGTTTTCGCTCTTGCCATGCTGGTCGACCATTTGCAGGCTGCGCTCCAGATCCGGGATCACCCCGTACTGCAACTCGGCCATGCGGTTCAGGTCGCCTTTACGGCGCGCAGCTTCCAGTTCCTGACGCGACTGTTCGATCTTCTGCTGAATCTGCGCAGAACCCTGCACCTCGGCTTTTTCCGAGTTCCAGATTTCTTCCAGATCCGAATACTCACGCTCGAGACGGACGATTTCTTCCTGGAGTTTTTCCAGACGTTTCATCGCCGCTTCGTCGCTTTCTTTCTTCAGTGCCTGGGATTCCACCTTCAACTGAATCAGGCGACGCTCGAGACGATCGAGCACTTCCGGCTTGGAGTCGATTTCCATGCGGATGCGGCTGGCGGCCTCGTCGATCAGGTCAATGGCCTTGTCCGGCAACTGCCGGTCAGTGATGTAGCGATGGCTGAGCTTGGCCGCGGCGATGATCGCGCCGTCGGTGATCGCCACCTTATGGTGAACCTCGTAACGCTCTTTGAGGCCACGCAGGATGGCGATGGTGTCTTCTTCGCTCGGCTCATCCACCAATACTTTCTGGAAGCGTCGCTCAAGCGCCGCGTCCTTCTCTATATATTGGCGATACTCGTTGAGCGTGGTCGCGCCAACGCAGTGCAACTCACCACGAGCCAGCGCAGGCTTGAGCATGTTGCCGGCGTCCATCGAGCCTTCGCCTTTACCGGCGCCGACCATGGTGTGCAGTTCGTCGATAAACAGAATGATCTGCCCTTCCTGTTTCGACAGCTCGTTGAGCAGCGATTTCAGGCGTTCTTCGAACTCACCGCGATACTTGGCACCGGCAATCAGCGCGCCCATGTCCAGCGAGAGCAAACGCTTGCCCTTGAGGCCGTCCGGTACTTCGCCGTTGATGATGCGCTGGGCCAGACCTTCGGCAATGGCGGTTTTACCCACGCCAGGTTCGCCGATCAGCACCGGGTTGTTCTTGGTGCGGCGTTGCAGAACCTGGATGGTGCGACGGATTTCGTCATCACGACCGATCACTGGATCGAGCTTGCCGTCTTCGGCGCGCTTGGTCAGGTCGACGGTGTATTTATCCAGCGCCTGGCGCGACTCTTCGTGGTTGGCGTCGTTGACCGCTTCGCCGCCACGCAGGTTGTTGATCGCGTTTTCCAGCGCTTTCTTGCTCACGCCCTGGCCGAGCAGCAACTTGCCAAGCTTGCTGTTCTCGTCCATCGCCGCGAGCAGCACCAGTTCGCTGGAGATGAACTGGTCGCCCTTCTGCTGGGCCAGACGGTCAGCCTGGTTAAGCAAGCGCGCCAGATCCTGCGACATGTTGACGTCGCCGGTCGGGTTCTGGATTTTCGGTAATTGGTCGAGCTCTTTGGTCAGCTCCTTTCGCAAGCTGTTGACGTCGAAGCCCACCTGCATCAGCAGAGGTTTGATCGAACCACCCTGCTGTTCAAGCATGGCTTGCATCAAGTGCGCCGGCTCAATCGCCGGATGATCGTGGCCGACAGCCAACGACTGGGCGTCGGACAAGGCCAACTGTAATTTGCTGGTTAAACGGTCTATTCGCATAAGTCACCTTCCTTTTGAGCAGGCCGGACCTAAAAACCATCCTGAATAAAGAAACCTGCCAGATACCACTGTAGATGCGGTCGATTCTGGGAGATTCAAGCGTCAGCGCGTTGATTCAGGTCAGGCAAGTCTAGCGGGTGAGCCAGATAAGGGAGGCAAAGCGACCAGTGCGTGGGGCACGGCGATAGGAGAAGAAGCGCGGATCGGTCACGGTGCAGAAACCGCCACCATAAACAGCAGTGACACCGCGTTCAGCCAGACGCAGACGCGCGAGCAGATAGATGTCAGCCATGAACTTGCCAGCATTGTCGCTCGGCAAAAAGGCTTCGGCCGCTGCGGGCAATTGATTGATGAAGACTTCCCGTACTTCCGGGCCTACTTCAAAGGCTTTCGGGCCGATGGCCGGGCCGAGCCAGACCAGCACCTCTTCAGCCGGAACATCGAGGCTGTCGAGCGTCGCTTCCAGCACACCCGCCGCCAAACCGCGCCAACCGGCGTGAGCCGCTGCGACGCGAGTACCGGCACGATCACAGAATAATGCCGGCAGACAATCCGCCGTCATTGCCGCGCAGGCAGTGCCCGGCGTTGCCGTCCAGCTGGCATCGGCGGTCGCGACAATGCCCGGATCAGCATGCGCCACGGCAATGCCGTGTACTTGCTGCAACCAGGCAGGCTTTATAGAGAAGTGCTCGGTCAGGCGCCGACGGTTCTCGGCAACCGCCTCAGGACGATCATCGACATGATCGCCCAGATTGAGGCTGTCGAACGGCGCCGCGCTGACACCACCCTCGCGGGTGGTGACGCAGGCTTTGACGCTGGCCGGCGCAGGCCAGTCCGGCGTCAGCCAGTTCATCCGACGAATGCCTCGCGATCCTGCTTGAGCAGGGTCAGCAGCCAGACGAAATCTTCCGGCAGTGGCGATTCCCAGCTCATGCGTTCACCAGTCGTCGGATGATCCAGCTCCAGGAAGCGCGCATGCAGGGCCTGACGCGGGAAATGCTTGAGCGATTCAACCATCGTCGGGTTCGCCGCTGGCGGAATGCGGAAACGACCGCCGTATGCCGGGTCGCCGACCAACGGGAAGTTGATGTGCGACATGTGCACGCGAATCTGGTGAGTACGACCGGTTTCCAGCTTCACCCGTACGTGGGTGTGCGAGCGGAAGCGCTCCAGCACGCGGTAGTGACTGACGGCAGGCTTGCCGCCTTCCATCACCGCCATGCGCTGGCGCTGCTGGCCGTGGCGACCAATCGGGGCGTTGATCTTGCCACCGGCCGTCACCACGCCAATCACGATGCACTCATAGATGCGGCTGACGCTGCGACTCTGCAATTGAGTAACAAGCTTGGTCTGTGCCTGAATGGTCTTGGCCACCACCATCAGACCGGTGGTGTCCTTGTCCAGACGATGCACGATACCGGCGCGCGGGACATTGATGATGTCCGGCACGTGGTGCAGCAAGGCGTTGAGCAGCGTGCCATCGGCGTGACCGGCAGCCGGGTGCACCACCAGGCCCGCAGGCTTGTTGATCACCAGAATGTCGTCGTCTTCATAGACGATGTCGAGCTCGATGTCCTGGGCGATCCACTCGCCCTGGGCTTCCTGCTCGGCAGTCAGCTCAAGGATGGCACCGCCGTGCACGATGTCGCGAGGGCGGATGACCGCCCCGTCCACAGTCAGGCGACCTTCTTTGATCCAGGCGGAAAGGCGCGAGCGTGAGTGCTCAGCGAAGAGTTGGGCAGCGACTTGATCGAGGCGTTGGCCGCCCAATTCGGACGGCACCTCTGCGCGAAGTTCAATTTTATCGGACATGCTCTGACTGTGCGTCGGCACAGCTTTTGGTTTCGGCTGCGCGCTTGTGGTTAAATACGGCGTCTTTTGCCCCGAGGCTTTTCAACGGGGCGCTCATCATAACAGGACGGCCCCGCCCAAGACAGCGGCCGTCATAGGGACGCAAGCCGCCATGCAAGTGAAACACCTGCTGCTGATCGCCATCCTCGCATTGACCGCTGCTTGCTCATCGAAGGAAGTCGTAGACGAAAACCTCAGCGAAGCCGAGCTGTATCAGCAGGCTCAGACTGACCTGGACAACAACAGCTACACCAGCGCCACAGCCAAGCTGAAGGCTCTGGAGTCGCGTTATCCGTTCGGTCGCTACGCCGATCAGGCACAGCTGGAGCTGATCTACGCCAACTATAAAAACGCCGAGCCGGAAGCTGCAAAATCCGCCGCCGAGCGTTTTATTCGTTTGCATCCGCAGCACCCGAACGTGGATTACGCGTACTACCTCAAAGGTCTGACTTCTTTCGATCAGGACGTGGGCCTGCTGGCGCGCTTCCTGCCGCTGGACATGACCAAGCGTGACCCGGGCGCCGCGCGCGACTCGTACAACGAGTTCGCCCAGCTGACCAGCCGTTACCCGAACAGCCGCTACGCGCCGGACGCCAAGCAGCGCATGATCTACCTGCGCAACCTGCTGGCAGCCTACGAAATCCACGTGGCCGACTACTACCTGACCCGTCAGGCCTATGTAGCCGCTGCCAACCGTGGCCGTTACGTCGTGGAAAACTTCCAGGAAACCCCATCGGTCGGCGACGGCCTGGCGGTAATGACCGAAGCCTATCAGCGTCTGCACCTGGACGATCTGGCGGCCACCAGTCTGGAAACCCTGAAGCTCAACTACCCGAATCACCCGAGCCTGCAGGATGGCCAGTTCGTGCCACGGGTTGCCGAAGCCGACAACCGTTCTTTCCTGAGCAAGGCGACTTTGGGCCTGATCGAATCGCGTCCACCGCTGCCGCCGGGCGAAACCCGCGCCAACCAGGACGTGCAGAAGCAGTTCCAGGACGCGAAAGACGCGATCCCGAACGAGCTCAAGCCTAAAGACGAAAACGGCGACGTGATCGAAGAGCCGGAGCCTGAGTCGAGCGACACCGACCGTTCGTGGTTCAGCTACATGACTTTCGGCGTGTTCGACTGATCACACCGGATGCACAGAAAAGGGAGATCTGCGGATCTCCCTTTTTCATGCCCGCGCTTTATTAGGCTGTGCGCTTGTCAGGTCCTTGGCTAAACTGCCGGATCATCAGTCGAAAAGCCGCTCATCATGCTTCGTTTATTGTTCTGGATCGTCGTGATTTTCGCCGCGATATGGTTGTGGCGTAAATTCAAGGCGCCTGCCGCGTCCAATCAATCCAATCGCGCCCCGCGCGAACAGGACGCGCCACCGATGGTGCGCTGCGCCCATTGCGGCGTGCATTTACCGCGCGACCGTGCGCTAAGCGTTCAACAACAGTGGTATTGCAGCCAGGCTCACCTTGAGCAAGGCCCGGGTGCCAGTGATCGCTGAGGCCGCCAGCGCCAACAGCAAACAGGCGCAGCGCCTGCTGCGCCTTTATCATCTTTACCGTCTAAGCGTCGGCATCACACTGGTGTTGCTGATCTCCAGCAACATGGACAACCGCCTGCTGACCTCGGCCAATGACGAATTGCTGCGCGGCGGCAGTTGGCTGTATCTGATCCTCAACATTCTGCTGGTGGTATTCCTTGAGAACACGCGACGGCCGGCGCAGCTGTTCAGTCTGGCCCTCGTCGATGTCCTGCTTTTATGCGGTTTGTTCTTTGCGGCGGGCGGGGTTGGCAGTGCGCTGGGCAATTTGCTGATCGTCTCGGTGGCGATCAGCAACACCCTGCTACGGCGGCGCATCGGCCTTTTGATCGCCGCGATCGGGGCGCTAGGCATCGTCGGTTCGAGCTTCCTGCTGAGTTTCAACCATTCGCTGAGTGCCAATGAGTACCTGCAAGCCGGCACCCTCGGCGCACTGTGCTTTGCCGCGTCGCTGCTGGTGCAAGGGCTCATCAGTCGCCTCGAAGTCAGCGAGACACTTGCGGAGAAACGCGCCGGCGAAGTCGTTGGCCTCGAAGCCCTCAACGCGCTGATCCTGCAACGTATGCGCACCGGCATTCTGGTGCTCGACGAAGAGCGTCGGGTGCAGCTGGCCAACCACAGCGCGCAAACCCTGCTCGCGCAATCGCATCTTCAGGGGCATCTGATCGATGACTATTCGCCGGCGCTGGTTGGTCGCCTGCAACTGTGGATGAATAACCCGACGTTGCGCCCGCAAAGCCTGAAAATCCCTGGTAACGGCCTGGAACTGCAACCAAGCTTCATCGCCCTTGAACAGAGCCCCAACCAGCAAACCCTGGTGTTTCTCGAAGACCTCGCGCAAATCGCCCAGCAAGCACAGCAACTGAAACTTGCCGCACTCGGCCGCTTGACCGCCGGCATCTCCCACGAGATCCGCAATCCGCTGGGTGCCATCAGTCACGCCGCACAGCTATTGGCGGAATCCGAGGAACTCGACAGCGCGGATCGGCGTCTGACGCAGATCATTCAAGACCACTCCCAGCGCATGAACCGAGTCATCGAAAACGTCCTGCAACTGTCACGCCGCCAACAGAGCGCCCCGCAACGGCTGGATCTCAAGCCATGGCTGGAAAACTTCGTCACCGAGAGCCGCGAACAGGCCAGCGAGCGCCAGCAGATTCACCTGCGAACCCATTCGGGGGATTTCACAACGCTGATGGACCCCGGCCAGCTCACGCAGATTCTCGACAATCTGTTACGAAACGGTTGGCGCCACAGCGCCCTGCTGCACGATCAGGCGCAAGTCTGGCTGGCCCTGTTTATCGACCCCGACAGCCAGTTGGCGGTCCTTGAAGTGCAGGACAATGGCCCTGGCGTGCCTGCCGATGAACAGACGCATCTGTTCGAACCGTTCTTCACCACCAGCAGCCAGGGCACCGGCCTTGGGCTTTATCTGTCCCGTGAGCTGTGCGAAAGCAACCAAGCGCGCCTAGACTTTCAATCACGCCAAGGCGGCGGCTGCTTTCGCATCACCTTTGCTCACGGACGGAAACAAAGTTGAATACGAGCCCACGGCAAAAAATCCTCATCGTCGACGACGAACCGGACATCCGCGAACTCCTGGAAATCACCCTGGGACGGATGAAACTCGACACCCACAGCGCGCGCAATCTGGTTGAAGCCCAGGCGCTGCTGAACCGCGAGAGTTTCGATCTGTGCCTGACCGACATGCGCCTGCCCGACGGTACGGGGCTGGAGCTGGTGCAGCACATTCAGCAACGTTATCCACAACTGCCGGTGGCGATGATCACCGCCTATGGCAGCCTGGAAACGGCGATCAATGCCTTGAAAGCAGGTGCGTTCGACTTCCTGACCAAACCGGTCGACCTCACGCGCCTGCGCGAACTGGTCGGCACAGCCCTGCGGATGTCGGCGGCTGGAGGCAGTTTCACCACGATTGATCGACGCCTGCTCGGTGATTCGCCGCCGATGCGCAGCTTGCGCAAGCAAATCGACAAACTCGCTCGCAGTCAGGCGCCGGTGTACATCAGTGGCGAGTCGGGCAGTGGCAAGGAACTGGTCGCGCGGCTGATCCATGAACAAGGGCCGCGCGCCGGCCAGCCGTTCGTGCCGGTGAACTGTGGGGCGATCCCTTCCGAGCTGATGGAAAGCGAGTTTTTCGGCCATCGCAAAGGCAGTTTCACTGGCGCGGTCGAAGACAAGCCGGGGCTGTTTCAGGCGGCCCATGGCGGCACGTTGTTTCTTGATGAAGTGGCGGACTTGCCGCTGTCGATGCAGGTGAAGTTACTGCGCGCAATTCAGGAAAAAGCCGTGCGCAGTGTTGGCGGCCAACAGGAGAGCGTGGTCGATGTGCGGATTCTTTGCGCCACCCACAAGGATCTCGATGCCGAGGTCGCGGCCGAGCGCTTTCGTCAGGATCTGTATTACCGTCTCAACGTAATCGAATTGCGCGTGCCGTCCCTGCGTGAGCGCCGTGATGACATTGAAGTGCTGGCGGCCAATATGCTCAAGCGCCTCGCCAAGGACACCGGCCAGCCGGCAGCACGCTTGCATCCGCAGGCGTTGGAAGCGCTGAAGAACTACCGGTTTCCGGGGAATGTGCGGGAGTTGGAGAACGTTCTCGAACGGGCGCACACCTTGTGTGAAAACCGCACGATCGAGGCAGGGGATTTGCGCTTGAGCGAGGGGAACTGCGCGGCAGATGGCGGGATTGCTGACCTGACGCAGATCGACAATCTTGAGGATTACCTGGAGAACGTCGAGCGGAAGCTGATTCTCCAAGCGCTGGAAGAAACGCGCTGGAATCGCACGGCGGCGGCGCAGCGGTTGAGTCTTTCGTTTCGGTCGATGCGTTATCGCCTGAAGAAATTGGGCCTGGATTGAGGGACCCTTCGCGAGCAGGCTCGCTCACACATTGGTTTCTGTGATCGACAAAGATCAACTGTGGGAGCGAGCCTGCTCGCGAAAGCGATCTGCCAGGCTCCAGAGATATACCTGACTAAATCCGGCCCTCCGGCGCATACGGCGCCGGATCAATAATCGGCGCCCTTCCCAGCATCACATCGGCAAACAACTGACACGACGCCGGCGCCAGCACCAGCCCATTGCGGTAATGCCCGCAGTTCAGCCACAACCCGCCGAACCCCGGCACCCGGCCAATGTATGGAATGCCCTCCGGCGAGCCCGGACGCAACCCCGCCCAGTGCCCGACTACTTCGGCATCCGCCAGCGCCGGTAACAACTCAACCGCCGAAGCCTTGAGACTTTCCAGTGCAACATCGGTTGGGGTCTTGTCGTAGCCTTCGTGCTCCAGCGTGCTGCCGATCAGAATATGCCCGTCGCGACGCGGGATCGCATAACGGCCCTTGGCCAATACCATGCTCGGCAGAAAATCCGCCGCACACTTGTAGAGAATCATCTGACCTTTGACCGGTTCGACCGGCAGCGTCAGGTCCAGCGTCTTGAGCAGATCACCGCTCCACGCCCCAGCCGTCAGCACGATCTGATCGCCTTTGATCACGCCCGTGGATGTCTGTACGCCAACAATCCGCTCAGCCTCGCGGACAAACCCGCTGACTTCGCATTGTTCGTGAATGGTCACGTTCGGCAGCGCCTGCAAGGCTGCTTTCAGCGACTTGACCAGACGCGGATTGCGCACGTTGGCGACATCGGCCATGTAGATCGCCCGCGCGAATCCGCCACCGAGCACCGGCACCGCATCATGCGCCGCCGAGATATCCACAGCCCGCAGCGGCCGGTTTTCCCGCTCGGCCCAGGCCAGTGCTTCGGCTTCATCGTCCAGATCCAGCCAGTACAGGCCGGTGGTGTGCACTTCAGGATCAACCCCGGTGTCGGCAAACAGACGCTCGCCCAGCTGTGGATAAAAATCCTGTGACCAGTGCGCCAGTGCGGTAACAGCCGGGCTATAGCGCCACGGATACAACGGCGAAACGATACCGCCGCCGGCCCAGGACGATTCCTGGCCGAGGTTCGAGCGATCGAGCAGCACCACGCTGCGTACTTCGGAGGCGAGGTTGTAGGCGGTCAGCAGGCCAATCACCCCGCCACCGACAATCACCACTTGCTGTTGCCTGGTCATGTTTGATCCAACCGTAAAAAAGACAGTGGGCGCAAATGGCGCCTGGAAGAAAGCGTCTCAGCGGCCCCAGCAATCCTTGGTGGTCAGCCCGGTAGTCGCGTTGTTCATGCTGCGGACACCGGTGTTGGTCAGGGTGAAATCCCCGCACTTGTCGGTGGCCATGGAGGTACCCGTTTTACGGGTAGCGGTCAGCAGGAAGGTTTGGTCAGCAATGGTCGGGGTGAGGGTGTAGAAATCATTGCCCGTGCTCAGACCGGTGATACCGGTGTAGACATTGTTCTTGGTGTAGAAGCGTTCGAGGCTCTGTGCCTGCTCCGAGAGCAGCGACACCACTTCGGCGCGGCGGCCCTTTTTCAGGTACTCGGTATAGCTCGGTGCGGCGATGGTGATGACGATCCCGATGATCGCAATCACGATCATGATTTCGATCAGGGTGAAGCCTCGGTTGAATCTGCGCATGCCTCAAACTCTCACTTACTGTATTTGTCGCCACATGATACGACGGCTGCCACCGCCGCCCTTTTCCACCAGGGTGGTGATGTTACCGCTGGAATCGTTGACAATTTTGCGTGTTGCGCCGTTGACGATGGCGTTCAGGGTCGGAATGCCACCGGTAAATATCACACCACTGGAAATCGTGTCGCTGCTGTCAACCACTCCATCCCCGTTGGTATCGAACACCGCATAGTTGAGCATCTTACCGCTGAACGCATCGAGTTCGACCACTTTGCCGGTTCCGAAACTGGAACAGGGATCGGTGGTATCGACGCTGGCGGTGGTGAAGACGATTCGCCCAAGCACCAGACTGGCCTGATTGATCACGCGCTCACCGATCAGCGCGTTGTTATACACCAAGGGCAGGTACCAGCCCTTCTCTCCCGGATAGGTCGTGTCGTTCTGGGTAGTTGTCACAAACTGCCCGGTACTGCCGGAGAACACGCCAGTCACCGCCTGCGCCTGCAAACTGCCAACAGTGATGTTTCCGGAGCCGCCATCGGCATCCCACACCGAATAGAACGCCTGCAAATCCTTGTTGGTTTTGTCAGCCGTCTCGTTGAATTTACCGGTACCGACGAAAATCTGTTTGCCGCCAAGCGCGTTGTCCGCCAGTAGCGGTTGCGCGGTGATCGGTTGAGTCGCCCCGCCCGCCGTGGTGAATAACGGCTTGCCGGAAAACGCTAAACCCCAACTGTCCGTCGAGGTCGCGCTCAAGTCGAACTTCCATAAGCGCCCTTTCAAATCACCGCCATAAGCGGCCTGCACGACGTTCTGTGAGTTGACCTTGAGTTTCACCGAGGACAAACCATTAGTGGTTTCGGTACTGTCGATGACGATTTTCTTGATCAGCGACCCATCACGTACGTCCAGCACATACAACGCCGCCACGCCGGAGTTGCTGCCGTAGCCATTGGCAATGAAAGCAGCCCAGCGACCATCGGCCAAGCGTGCCACTTCCGGGCGTGCGTAGGCGTAACCCAGATCATTGAAAGCGTTGGCGGTGCTTGCAGTCGCCGGCGCACTGACTTCCCACAATGCGCGCAAAACGTTACCCGCCGAAGCGTCAAACAGTTGCAGCGCGTAGAACGTCTTGCCTCCGGCACCGGTTCCGCCGATGGCCAGGGTTTTCCATGCGCTATTGAGCTGGGCGTCATACACGCCGACCTGGCCGTCGACCAGAAACTTGTGGCTGACGCCGTTGAAGTAGTTCGGATCGGCAATCAGCCGCAGCGACGGTAATACGCTGGAAGGCATATAAGCGTAACGACGGCTGCCGTTTGCCGAGTTGATGACGTTGACGAAACCGTCGTTGGCGTTCACCACCAGACTGACATTCATGTTTGCCGCTTTGGTGGTCAGGTAAGCGGTGTACGTGGTGTCGCCCGACAGATCGGAGGCTGTCTTGTCCGTCGGTGAGGCCAGCACCAACGGCGAGTTGATGATGTCGCCGAGCAACACGCTACGCACTTTGAGCCCGGTCTTGTTGGTGCCTTTGCTCCACTCCACCAGATCACTACCGGTAATACCGGTGGGCAGGCCTTGGCTGAGTGTCGTCTGCTGGGGCGCGGACAAATTACCGTAGGCCAGCGCAACGGCGGCGTTGCTTGTAGTGTTCCACGACTGATAGGTCGGTGCGATCGCACTCGGTACGATAGTGGTGTCAGTGGTCCAGAGCACCGCAGAGGTATTCACCGCTCCGGATGCATTGAAGCCGAAGGACTTGATCGTGCCGCGCCAGTCCTTGGGGTCGTAACTGGTCTGAAAGTAACTGGAGCCGCTCGCCAGTGTGGTGCCGCTGGTGACACCACTACCGCCGGAACCGGCCTTGGAAGTGATATCACTCAACGCCGACGACAACGCGGCGTTGAGCCCGGTGCTGTCAGTCGCCTGGTAATACCTGCCCTGCCCGTAACTGGCCGCGTCCGACAGCATGTCGTTGTCGGCGGTGAAGCCCACCGTATAGGTGTTCATATTCTGCTTGGGAAAATCCACCGCGTTCCAACTCTTGCCCGCCGCGTCGGTACCGGTCGAGCGCATGTCGATATCGAAGGCGAACTTGGCGATATCATCCAGATACAACGTATCCCCTTCTTTGTCGCCATAGAGGTTGTTGCCGTCATTGCTGACACCGTCCCAGTTCGGTAACCGGCTGCCGCCCAATGGGTCGTTGCTCGGAAAGGTACGGTCGAAGGTCGGCAAGCCATCGGTTATCACCACGCCATAATTTTTCTGGCAGCGGTACTGGATCGGACTGGTATAGGTCGCGGGCGCGCTGTTGTAGTACGGCGCCATGCCGCGCATGTAGCGGGTGATTTCATAGTAGGTTTCTGCCAACGGCGTGTTGGCCACGGCACTCAAACCATTGATCGATGAGATCAGCGCGTTGTAGTTGGTGTCTGCCTGCGCCTGCGTGACGCTCCCGGACACCGGCGCCAAGTCGCTGATCGAGCGGGCGATATAACCGCCATTACCAGAGTCGTTGTTGGTGACCGGGTTGAAAGTCGACAGGCCAATACGCAAAGTGCGATTGCTGGTGACCAGCGCCGTCGACACGTTACGCGCGACGTTGATTCGGTAGTCGTTGGGAATCGCCCCAGTGGTGAAATCGCGTGTGCCATTGTTGATGGCCATACTGACGACGTAGGAAATGTAGTCGCCTGTATATCGCGTGTTGCCGCCACCCACAGGGTCCGGCAGTTTCAGACACAGTGGCGCGACACTGTTGTTGTAAAACGCGTACGCGCCACCCGAACACCCGGAGGTCGGAAGGCTTGATAAAAACACAGGATCGCCAGTGATCGTTGGCGCGTTCAGAGGGGTGCATAACCCGAGAAACGCATTGCACTGCCGGGCCGGCGTGCGATCAACCGTCGGATCGAATCCGGCCGCATAAATGATGCTGTTCATACTCCCCGAATCGTCGATCAGCAGCATGACGTTGGGGGGCACCGCCGCTGCACTCAACAGCGGTGAATCGGAAGGCGTGAATGCATAGGCCGGTGCGGCCAGATAAAAGCTCAGCAGCATGCCGATCAATAGTGATATGCAGCGTTCAATACTTCGCATAAACACTCTCCACCACACTGCGCGAAGTACCGGCGATGCCGACCGCTGTAACCCGATACAACGTTGCCGAGGTATTGCTCGGCACGTTCACCGCCGTGAGCGTGGTGCCGATATTCTGCACACCATAGAAACCATTGCCGGCGGCGATCCAGGTCACCCCGGAGGTCGAGTTGAACCCCGCCGCGCTGACCACTGATGACTCCGCTGGCGGCGCACATTGAGTGTTGCCGCTACACACGGTCAGCGCATAACTGTCCAGTTGCACAGCGCTTTCCCCCACACGCAAAGCAGCTTCAGCGGTCTGGAACGATTGATTGCGCAGGCTCACGCTGCCGGCCATTTTTTCCTGCAGGTTGGCGCTCTGCATCGACGACAAACCAATCAGGGTCAACAACAGCAGGAATACCAGACTGACCAGCAACACCATGCCGTGCTGAGTCTGACGGGTGTGAAGAGAAATCCTCATCAGCGCGCCCTCACTGCAAGCGGTTGCGCAAAGCGGCAACCACGTTGAAGGTTTGACTGCGCACCCGATTGTTCGGATCGTTGAGGGTCAGGCTCAGGCGCACACTGCGGATGCGCGCCGGATCACTGGGGTTGGCGCTGTAAGTCGAAGCGGCCACATCTGTCGCGGAACTGGCCAGACCGAACATCACGGTAAACGCACTGACGTTGTTCACCAGCACCTGCTGGGTCGGTGTGCCGCTGCCGGTGCCCATGAGAATCTGATTGTTGCTGAAGCTGTAGATCAGACGCCGGATCGGGAACGCGATCTGCCCGCTCGCCGGAGAGCGCAAGCCGGTATAGGCCGTTGCACTGTTACGGCAGTCGGAGAGCACCGTCCAGGTCGGCGTGCCCCCGCCGCTGCCGATATCGGCGGTGACCAGCGTCAGCTTCAGGTTGGTATTGTCCCAACTGATCGGCATGACCTGCGCAGCGTTGAAGTCGCCCGCGGAGCTCGAATCGAGGATAGTGCCCAGACAGCCGAACATCCCGACCATACGAATTTCCTGAATCATTTTGCTCAACACGAACCGCGCGTCTTCCTGCATAGCGGCGGCGCTGTTCTGGCTGACATAAGTATTTTTCGCCGCGATGAAAATCTGCACCACGCCCAGCACCACAATCAGCCCCAGTGCCAGGGCAACGAGCATCTCGATCAGACCAAAACCACGCTGACGACGCCTCATGGTGTAGCCACCGGATCGACTGCGGCGCGGCTGGTCAGGACAAAACTGCGTTGAGCACTGGCGGTGTTGGCTGCCCGTGCGTCGCTCCAGTTGATGGTGATGGTGTAGACCCGCTGATTGAGGGTGATGCTGCCAGTCGCGGTCGGTCCACCGAAATTGATGATATTGGTCGAGAAGTCGTAGAGGTCCTGATCGCGGGCAACGCTGAGATTGCCCGAAGTCGGCGGCGTGACGGTGTAGTCGGCGCCGGAGTTGGCGCGGATGCGGTCCATCATGTCGTAGGCGATGAAACTGGCCTGGCTGGTCATCCGCGAGCTGTCGGTGTACTTCAGCGCATTCAGTTGCACCGCCGCCGCCCCCAGCAGCCCGACCGTCAGAATCAGCAACGCGACCAGCACCTCGATCAGCGTCATGCCCTCCTCTGCGCTTTTACTCCCTGCCCTCATCCGCAACTTCCACCCAGTTGAATTCGTCCGTTCAAACACACGTTCAGCGTCCTGCTTTGCGTTCCCAACGTGTAACCGATGACCACCGCCGTCGACGGAGCCGCCAGACCGCCAAGGTTGTTGAAATCCAGTGCGGTCACTCCTGAGGGTAGCGTCAGAGTCGCGCCGCTGCTCATCGCGGGAACAACCCGCAACACATTGGCAGGATTGCCAGTACTGTCGTAGACCGCCAGTTCACCGGTCCAGACGCTGCCGCCGGCAGTCGGGCGCAGTCGCAAGGTAGTACCTCGATTGATGGCCTCGAGCCTGGCGAAATTGATTGCCCGTTGCAGGTCGCCCATTTCGGTATCAGCCTTGCTGCCCTGTACCGAACGGGTGAACGCCGGCACCGCCAGAGTGATCAGGATCACGAAGATCGCGATCGCAACCAACAACTCGATCAACGTGAAACCTTTTGTACGAAGATCCATCGATGCCCTCCGTTGCCGTCGGCTATACCTGCTTCTACACGCTAGAACATTCAACCGGCCCGCGTCGGTTGATTTGCCCTGCCCGGCGCACGGAGCGCGCCATTCATCACACTCCACGGAGGGAGTTTTCATGCCGCAACAGGGTTTCAGCCTGATAGAACTGCTTATGGGACTGGCGATTGGCGCAATTGTTCTGCTGCTGGTCAGTCCGGCATTTGCCGCGCTCACCGAGTCGAACCATCGCCATCAGGCTGCGCAATCGCTGCTCGACGGTATTCGCAATGCTCGAACGTTAGCGATCACGCACAATCAAAGCGTGGTCATCCATGGCATCGACGGCGATTGGAGCCGGGGCTGGCGAATCATTCTGGATATCAGCGGCAAGGGGCCGGAGGACAGCAGCAATCCACTGCTGGTCGAACGCGCGAGCGATCAGCGAATTCCAATTGCCGGTAACTGGTGGGTGAGTCGTTATATAAGGTTTGGCAGCCTGGGTAAGCCGCTGATGCCCGGACGAATGTTTCAGGCAGGAAAACTACATATCTGCTCGGTAAACGAGCCGGTCAGCCAGCTCCAGGTGGTGCTGGCGGCGACCGGTCGCGTGCGCCTGGCCAGCGAAAAAGCTGAGCAGGCGCTGTGTCAAAAGAACAAAAGCGTCAGATCGAACGCACGCGCAGCTCTTTAGGCATCGAGAACGTGATGTTCTCTTCGCGCCCGGCCAATTCATCGGCACCGGTGGCACCCCAGGCCTGCAATTGCTGAATGACGCCGCGCACCAGCACTTCCGGCGCGGAGGCACCGGCGGTGATGCCGATACGCTCAACGCCATCGAACCAGCTCTTCTGCAGGTCTTCGGCGCCGTCGATCAGATAGGCCGGTGTGGCCATGCGTTCAGCCAGTTCACGCAGACGGTTGGAGTTGGAGCTGTTCGGGCTGCCGACCACCAGCACCACATCGCACTCGTCAGCCAGTTGCTTGACCGCGTCCTGACGGTTTTGCGTGGCGTAGCAGATATCGTCCTTGCGCGGGCCGCCGATGGCCGGGAAGCGTGTACGCAGCGCATCGATGACGCGACTGGTGTCGTCCATCGACAGCGTCGTCTGGGTAACGAAAGCCAGTTTTTCCGGGTTGTGCACCTGCAACTCGGCCACGTCTTTTTCGTCCTCGACGAGGTAGATCGCGCCACCATTGCTGGCGTCGTACTGGCCCATGGTGCCTTCGACTTCCGGGTGACCGGCGTGGCCGATCAGGATGCACTCACGACCGTCGCGGCTGTATTTCGCCACTTCGATGTGCACCTTGGTCACCAGCGGGCAAGTGGCGTCGAATACTTTCAGGCCACGGCCGGCGGCTTCGGTGCGCACGGCTTGGGAAACACCGTGAGCACTGAAAATCACGATGACGTCGTCCGGCACCTGATCCAGCTCTTCGACGAAGATCGCCCCGCGGCTGCGCAGGTCTTCAACGACGAACTTGTTGTGCACCACTTCATGACGCACGTAGATCGGCGGCCCGAAGACTTCCAGGGCGCGGTTGACGATTTCGATCGCCCGGTCCACACCGGCGCAGAAGCCACGGGGGTTGGCGAGTTTGATTTGCATGCTGTGCCTCGTGTCTTGCGCGCAAGAAATAGCGAAAACAGTGGAAAACATTGTGGGAGCGAGCCTGCTCGCGAAAGCTGACTGACAGTCAACATCGATGTCGCCTGACACACCGCTTTCGCGAGCAGGTCGAATCGTCGCACCGTCGCTCCCACATTTTTACAGCGCTTTGACGGAAATGATTTCCACGTCAAAGGTCAGCGTCTTGCCTGCCAGCGGATGGTTGAAGTCGATGGTCACTTGCGCGTCATCGAACTCTTTCACCACACCCGGCAACTCAGTATTGGCCGCATCGTTGAAGATCACCAGCAAGCCCGGTGACAACTCCATGTCGACAAACTGCGAACGCGGAATGATCTGCACGTTCTGCGGGTTCGGCTGGCCGAAAGCGTTTTCCGGCTCGACGGTCAGCGTGCGCTTGTCGCCGGCCTTGAAGCCGAACAGCGCCGCTTCGAAACCCGGCAGCAGGTTGCCGTCGCCGACCTTGAAGGTCGCCGGGGCTTTGTCGAACGTACTGTCGACGGTGTCGCCGTTCTCCAGGCGCAATGCAAAGTGCAAGGTGACTTCCGTGTTCTGGCCGATGCGTTGCTCAGCCAATACCTGTTCAGTCATGAACCGCTTCTCCGGTCTTTTTACTTTTGAACATATCCAGTGCCAGCATCACCGCGCCAACGGTAATCGCGCTGTCGGCGAAGTTGAACGCCGGGAAGTACCAGCGGTTCTGCCAGTGCACCAGAATGAAGTCGATCACATGGCCCAAGGCAATGCGGTCATACAGATTGCCCAGCGCGCCGCCCAGCACCAGCGCCAGCGCGACGGCCAGCCAGGTTTCGTTGCGGCCCAAACGCTTGAGCCAGACTACCAGCACCGCACTGACCACAATCGCGATCAGGGCGAACAGCCAGCGCTGCCAGCCGGAACTGTCCGCCAGGAAGCTGAACGCAGCGCCGGTGTTGTAAGCCAGGGTCCAGCTGAAGTAATCGGGAATGATCACGATCTGCTGGAACATTTCGAGCTTGCCTTCGAAGTAGAACTTGCTGGCCTGGTCGATGACCAGAACCAGCAAACTCAACCACAGCCAGCTCAACCGTCCAAAACGGCCAACGGCATTAGGCATAGTGACGAACCTCGCCAGCGCCGCTGATGTTGTCGACGCAACGACCACAGATTTCCGGATGCTCCGGGTTGACGCCAACATCTTCACGGCAGTGCCAGCAACGGGCGCACTTCGGGAAGGCCGATTTGACGATCTTCAGCTTCAGGCCGCTGACTTCAGTCACTACCGCATCGGCCGGAGCCTGTACAAACGGCGCAACGCTGGCCGTGGAGGTGATCAACACAAAGCGCAGTTCGTTGCTCAGCTTGGCCAGATCGGCGCTCAGGGCGTCTTCGGCGTACAGCGTCACTTCGGCTTGCAGGTTGCCACCGACGGCCTTGGCCGCGCGCTGGATTTCCATTTCTTTGTTGACCGCTACTTTGACCGCCATTACGCGCTCCCAGTAGTCGCGGCCCAGCTCAACGTCTGCCGGCAGTTCGGTCAGACCTTCGTACCAGGTGTTGAGCATCACCGATTCGTTACGCTCGCCCGGCAGGTATTCCCACAGTTCGTCGGCGGTGAAGGCGAGGATCGGCGCGATCCAGCGCACCAGCGCTTCGGAGATATGGAACAGCGCGGTTTGCGCCGAACGGCGGGCCTTGCTGTTGGCGCCAGTGGTGTACTGACGGTCCTTGATGATGTCGAGGTAGAAACCGCCCAGCTCCTGCACGCAGAAGTTGTGGATCTTGGAGTAGACGTTCCAGAAACGGTATTCGCCGTAGTGCTCTTGCAGCTCGCGTTGCAGCAGCAAGGTGCGGTCGACCGCCCAACGATCCAGCGCGAGCATTTCTTCAGCCGGCAGGATATCGGTGGCGGGGTTGAAACCGCTCAGGTTCGAAAGCAGGAAACGCGCGGTGTTACGGATACGACGATAGGCGTCCGCGCTGCGTGTCAGGATCTGATCCGATACCGCGATCTCGCCCGAATAATCTGTCGAAGCGACCCATAGACGCATGATGTCAGCGCCCAATGTGTCGTTGATCTTTTTCGGCTCGATCACGTTTTTCAGCGACTTCGACATCTTGCGACCAGACTCGTCAACGGTAAAACCGTGGGTCAGCAGTTCGCGGTACGGCGCGTGATTGTCGATGGCGCAACCGGTCAGCAGCGACGAGTGGAACCAGCCACGGTGTTGGTCGGAACCCTCCAGGTACAGATCGGCGCGCGGGCCGCTCTCGTGACCCATCGGGTGCGAACCGCGCAGGACGTGCCAGTGCGTGGTGCCCGAATCGAACCAGACGTCGAGGGTGTCGCTGATCTTGTCGTACAGCGGCGCTTCGTCGCCGAGCAACTCAGCAGCGTCCATCTTGAACCAGGCTTCGATGCCTTCGACTTCAACGCGCTTGGCGACTTCTTCCATCAGCTCGACGGTGCGCGGGTGCAGTTCGCCGCTTTCCTTGTTGAGGAAGAACGGGATCGGCACGCCCCAGTTGCGCTGACGCGAGATGCACCAGTCCGGACGGTTGGCAATCATCGAGTGCAGACGCGCCTGACCCCAGGCCGGAACGAACTTGGTGTCTTCGATGGCTTTGAGCGAGCGCACACGCAGGGTGTCGCCGCTGGTTGGCTCTTTGTCCATGCCGATGAACCACTGCGCGGTCGCGCGGTAGATCAGCGGAGTCTTGTGGCGCCAGCAGTGCATGTAGCTGTGTTCGATGACGGTGGTGTGCATGAGCGCACCGACTTCGGTCAGCTTGTCGACGATGGCCGGGTTGGCCTTCCAGATGAACTGGCCGCCGAAGAATTCCAGCGACGGCACGTACACGCCATTGCTCTGCACTGGATTGAGGATGTCGTCGTTGACCATGCCGTATTTCTTGCAGGTTACGAAGTCGTCCACGCCATAGGCAGGAGCGGAGTGAACCACGCCCGTGCCGGCGCCCAGTTCAACGTAGTCAGCCAGGTACACCGGCGACAGACGGTCATAGAACGGGTGACGGAAATTGATCAGCTCCAGCTCTTTACCGGTGGTGGTCGCGATGACCGAGCCTTCCAGGCTGTAGCGCGCCAGGCAGGCTTCGACCAGTTCTTCAGCCAATACCAGCAGCTTGTCGCCGACATCAACCAGCGCGTAGTTGAATTCCGGGTGAACGTTCAGCGCCTGGTTGGCCGGGATGGTCCACGGGGTGGTGGTCCAGATCACGATCGAGGCAGGTTTGCCCAGCGACGGCAGACCGAACGCGGCAGCCAGTTTGGCTTCGTCAGCGATCGGGAAGGCCACGTCGATGGTCGAGGACTTTTTGGTCTCGTACTCGACTTCCGCTTCAGCCAGGGCCGAACCGCAGTCGAAGCACCAGTTCACCGGCTTGAGGCCTTTGAACACGAAACCGCCCTTGACGATTTCGGCGAGGGCGCGGATTTCACCGGCCTCGTTCTTGAAATCCATGGTCTTGTACGGGTTGGCCCAGTCGCCCAGCACGCCGAGACGGATGAATTCGGACTTCTGCCCTTCGATCTGCTCGGTGGCGTAGGCACGGCACAGCTCGCGGGTCTTGTCCGCGCCCAGATTTTTGCCGTGGGTCACTTCAACCTTGTGCTCGATCGGCAGGCCGTGGCAGTCCCAACCCGGAACATACGGCGCGTCGAAACCCGACAGGGTCTTCGAGCGGATGATCATGTCCTTGAGAATCTTGTTCAGTGCGTGACCGATGTGGATCGTGCCGTTGGCATACGGAGGGCCGTCATGCAGAACGAACTTCGGACGATCCTTGCCAATCTCGCGCAACTTTCCGTACAGGCCAATACTGTCCCAGCGCTGCAGGATCTGCGGTTCGCGCTGTGGCAGGCCGGCCTTCATTGGGAAGGCGGTGTCCGGAAGGTTTAGCGTGGCTTTATAGTCGGTCATTTAAGGCTCTTCATTAGCGATGGGCGCTAGGTGCGGCTAGTGCACGGGCGGTGGCGACATCCGCATTGATCGCCGTTTTCAATGCCTCCAGAGAGGCGAAGCGCTGCTCTTCACGCAGCTTTTGGTGGAAAACCACCGTCAAACGCCGGTCATACAGATCGCCGGCAAAATCTAGAAGATGGACTTCAAGGTGGGCTTTGCCATCACCTTGTACCGTGGGCCGTACGCCGATATTGGCAACACCGGGCCAGGTCTTGCCGTCGATATCGACATCCACCAGGTACACCCCGGTGAACGGCACGCGACGACGCTTGAGTTGAATATTGGCAGTGGGCGTACCCAGTTGCCGGGCCAGCTTCTGGCCGTGCAGCACACGACCGGCAATCCGGTACGGGCGACCGAGCAAACGTTCGGCCAAGGCAAAATCGGCGGCGGCCAGGGCGTTACGCACCTGCGTGCTGCTGACGCGAATGCCGTCCAGCTCGACGGTTTGCGCGGCTTCGACGGTAAAACCGTGAACCTGCCCGGCCTGCATCAGAAAATCGAAATCGCCGAGGCGGTCGCAGCCGAAGCGGAAATCATCACCGACTTCCAGGTGCTGCACGCCGAGGCCATCGACGAGGATGGTATCGACGAATTCGCTCGCGCTGAGCTTGCTCAAGCGCTGGTTGAAGGCCAGGCACAACACCCGGTCAACGCCTTCGGCGGCCAGCAGTTGCAGCTTGTCGCGCAATCGCGCCAGACGCGCTGGCGCGGTCTCGGGGGCGAAGAATTCCCGTGGCTGCGGCTCGAAAATCACCACGCAGCTGGGTACGCCCAACTCGAGCGCACGCTCACGCAGTCGGGCCAGGATAGCCTGGTGACCACGGTGAACACCGTCAAAGTTGCCAATAGTGGCGACGCAGCCCCGATGCTGGGGGCGCAAGTTGTGGAGGCCTCGAACCAGCTGCATAACGCGCTTCTTGCTCATAAAGTGGTCGATTATAACCACACCCGACGGCCGACGACAGGCAACACCGTAACGCAAAGTGAACGAGCCGACAAAACTGCCGGCCCGCGCCTGTGTATAAAGGGTAAAACCTTAGCTCAAGGCCTTGCGATTGAAGTCGCGCAGGCGGAAACCGAGCAGCAGCAACATACCGAAATATGCCACCACGCCAGCAACCACCAGGGCGCCGAGACGCAGGAAGCGCTCAAGCATGTGCCCTTGATCCCACGCTGGCATGAAATGCATGCCAAGCAGCAGCACTGCCGACATCACCGCCACCGCGATCACCAGTTTGAAACCGAACTTGGCCCAACCCGGCTGCGGTTGATACATCTGCTGCTTGCGCAGTTGATAGAACAACAGCCCGGCATTCAGGCAGGCGCCGGCACTGATCGCCAGCGCCAGCCCCGCGTGCGCCAACGGGCCTATCAGCACCAGATTGAACAACTGAGTGACCACCAGGGTGAAGATTGCGATTTTTACCGGCGTACGGATGTTCTGTTGCGCATAAAAGCCCGGCGCCAAGACTTTGATCACGATAATCCCGAGCAAACCGACAGAGTAAGCAATCAATGCGCGCTGAGTCATTTCGGCGTCAAAGCCACTGAACTGACCGTACTGGAATAGCGAAACCGTCAGCGGCTCGGCGAGAATACCCAAAGCCAGCGCGCACGGCAGCACCAGCACAAAGCACAGACGCAGCCCCCAGTCGAGGATTCGCGAGTACTCGTGGCGATCCTTGCTGGCATAGGTTTTCGCCAATGTCGGCAGCAGAATCGTCCCCAATGCCACGCCAAGCACGCCGGATGGCAACTCCATCAAACGGTCGGCGTAATACATCCACGACACCGAGCCTGCGACCAGAAACGAGGCGAAGATGGTGTTGATGATCAGCGAGATCTGGCTGACCGACACGCCGAGAATCGCCGGCAACATCTGCTTCATTACGCGCCAGACGCCGGTATCGCGCAGGTTCAGGCGCGGCAGCACCAGCATGCCGATCTTTTTCAGGTGCGGCAGCTGATAGAGCAACTGCGCCAGTCCACCGACCAGTACCGCCCAGCCCAGCGCCATCACCGGCGGATCGAAGTACGGCGTGAGGAACAGCGAAAACACGATCATGCTGACGTTAAGCAGGGTCGGCACGAAGGCCGGCACCGAGAAGCGGTTCCAGGTGTTGAGGATCGCGCCAGCCAGCGACGACAACGAGATCAGCAATATATAAGGGAAGGTCACCCGCAACAGATCGGAGGTGAGCTGGAATTTTTCCGGTGTATCAGTGAAGCCGGGCGCAGTAGCCCAGATCACCCAGGGCGCAGCGATCATGCCCAGCGCCGTCACTACCGCCAATACCAGCGTCAGCAGACCCGACACATAGGCAATAAAGGTTCGCGTTGCCTCTTCACCCTTCTGGCTTTTGTATTCAGCGAGAATCGGCACGAATGCCTGAGAGAACGCGCCTTCAGCGAAGATCCGCCGCAACAGATTGGGCAGTTTGAAGGCAATAAAGAAGGCGTCCGTCGCCATCCCGGCGCCGAAAGTACGAGCAATCAGCGTGTCACGAACAAAGCCCAGAATCCGGGAAAGCATCGTGATAGAGCTGACGGCGGCCAACGATTTGAGCAGATTCATTGAGGGAATTTGTGCCTGTCGATAAACAGCAGGCGAACAAAGCGCCTACTTGTGCGATACTCCGCGCCGCAGCAGCACAGAGCCAAAGCTCGCGAGTTTACAGGTCAAGCGCCGGAAATAAATATCCCGCCTCTTTATACCTACCACTTAGCGGAACGTTTCAAGTGCCCTTGACAAGACTTCAACTCATCGGCATGATTCGCGGCCTATTTTGTTTGCTATTTCCTAAAAAGTCTTTCGAGGAGCTCGACGGTGGCCAACTCACCTTCCGCCAAAAAACGTGCAAAACAGGCTGAGAAGCGTCGCAGCCACAACGCCAGCCTGCGTTCCATGGTTCGCACCTACATCAAGAATGTAGTTAAAGCCATTGACGCAAAAGACGCTGAAAAAGCTCAAGCTGCATACGTTCTGGCTGTGCCAGTTATCGACCGCATGGCCGATAAAGGCATCATCCACAAGAACAAGGCTGCTCGTCATAAGAGCCGTCTGAATGGCCACGTTAAAGCGCTGAAAGAAGCTGCTTAATCGACGTAGTCATTAAAAAACCGACCTTAGGGTCGGTTTTTTATTGCCTGTGATTTAGTAAATCCAGCGCAAAAAAAATGTGGGAACGAGCCGGCTCACGAATGCGATTCGCCAGTTGATAGCTCTATCAACTGACACAACCTCTTCGCGAGCAGGCACGCTCCCACACTGGTATCTGTGGCGTTGTTATTGCTGGACCGGCACCCATGGCAGGATCGGGATGGCGGTCACGGCATTCTGCGGACTACCCTCGATCAAGCGGTCGCTGTAGACCAGGTACACCAGCGTGTTGCGCTTCTTGTCGAGGAAACGCACCACCTGCATGGTCTTGAATACCAGCGAAGTGCGCTCCTTGAACACCTCATCGCCATCCTTCAGATCACCCTTGAACTTGATCGGGCCAACCTGACGGCAAGCAATCGAGGCCTCTGCGCGATCTTCAGCCAAGCCCAAACCACCCTTTACGCCGCCAGTCTTGGCACGCGACAGGTAGCAGGTCACCCCTTCAACTTTCGGATCATCGAAAGCCTCGACCACAATACGGTCGTTCGGGCCGACAAACTTGAACACCGTCGACACCTGACCGATTTCCTCGGCCGAGGCCAGCAATGGCATTGCCATCAGCAAGCCCAACAATCCTTTCGCTAAACGCATCGAGTTTTCCTTAAACCAGAATCAGGTTGTCACGGTGAACCAGCTCCGGCTCCGCCATGTAACCGAGCAAACCGACAATCGCATCTGACGACTGACCGATGATTTTTTGTGCTTCCAGCGCACTGTAGTTGGCCAGACCACGAGCAATCTCGCGACCATCGGGCGCCACGCAGACGACCATCTCGCCGCGACGGAAACTGCCCTGCACCAACTTCACACCGACGGGCAGCAGGCTTTTGTTGCCCTTGGACAACGCCGACACCGCACCCTCGTCCAGCACCAAGGTGCCGCGAGTTTGCAGATGCCCAGCCAGCCATTGCTTACGCGCCGCAAGCATGCCGCGCTCAGGCGACAGCAACGTGCCGATGCGCTCACCCGCCTTCAGACGATCGAGCACGCGCTCAAGACGCCCACCAACAATAATGGTGTGCGCACCGGAACGCGCAGCCAGACGCGCCGCACGCAGCTTGGTCTGCATGCCGCCACGACCCAGCGCGCCGCCAGTACCACCCGCCACTGCATCCAGGCTCGGATCATCCGCGCGCGCCTCGTAAATCAGCTGCGCATCGGGGTTATTGCGCGGATCGGCGTCGAACATGCCATCGCGATCGGTCAGGATCACCAGCAGATCCGCCTCGACCAGGTTAGCCACCAGCGCCGCCAGCGTATCGTTGTCGCCGAAACGGATTTCGTCGGTGACCACGGTGTCGTTTTCGTTGATGACGGGAATAACTTTCAGCTCGACAAGTGCGCGCAAGGTGCTACGGGCGTTCAAGTAGCGCTTGCGGTCGGACAAGTCGTCGTGAGTCAGCAGAATCTGTGCAGTGTGCCGGCCATGCTCGGCGAAGCTCGATTCCCACGCCTGCACCAGACCCATCTGACCAATTGCCGCAGCCGCCTGGAGCTCGTGCATCGCACTGGGTCGTGCGGTCCAGCCCAAACGACTCATGCCGGCCGCCACCGCCCCGGAAGACACCAGCACCAACTCGACGCCAGCCTCATGCAAGGCCACCATCTGCTCGACCCAGACACTCATTGCCGCGCGATCCAGCCCCTTGCCATCAGCTGTCAGCAAAGCGCTGCCGATCTTCACGACCCAACGCTGCGCACCTGTCACCTTGCTCCGCATCATCTTCAACCTTAGCTTGAGGGCAGCGCGACCCAGCGCCGCCCATGACGTTATTTGTGACTTGCGATTTCCAGATACTAAAACGCCGCTCGATTGAGCGGCGCTTAAGTTTACTGCAACGAATCAGTCACGCACGTAAATGATTTCCGGACCGTCTTCGTCATCCACATCTTCTTCATCCCAATCATCGTCGCCGATGTCATGGACCGACTTCACGCCACTGCGACGCAGGGCACGCTTGTCATCCAGCGCCTGCAGTTGCGCGCGCGCCTCGTCTTCGATGCGCTGATCGAGATCGGCCAGCTCTTCCTTGTAAGCCGGGTCGGCAGCAAGGCGATCGGCGCGATCTTCCATGTAACGCATGATGTCGTGACACAGACGCTCGGTACCGATCTTGGCGATCGCCGAGATCACGTAGACCGGGCCGGTCCACTCGAGGCGATCAACGATTTCCTTGACGCGCTCATCATGCTCTTCTTCAAGGATCTGATCGCACTTGTTCAGCACCAGCCAGCGATCACGCTCAGCCAGGGACGGGCTGAACTTGATCAGCTCGTTGACGATCACTTCAGCCGCATCCGGCGCACTGCTGTCATCCAGCGGCGCCATGTCGACGAGGTGCAGCAAGAGACGCGTACGCGCCAAGTGCTTGAGGAAGCGAATGCCTAGACCAGCGCCATCAGAAGCACCTTCGATCAGACCCGGGATATCCGCGACGACGAAGCTCTTCCAGCGGTCGACGCTGACCACACCAAGGTTCGGCACCAAAGTGGTGAACGGGTAATCGGCAACTTTCGGCTTGGCCGCCGATACCGAACGGATAAAGGTACTTTTACCGGCGTTCGGCAAGCCCAGCAGACCGACGTCAGCCAGCACTTTCATTTCCAGCTTCAGGTCGCGCTGCTCACCCGGCTTGCCCGGCGTGGTCTGACGCGGCGCACGGTTGGTACTGGATTTGAAACGGGTATTACCCAGACCGTGCCAACCGCCCTGCACGACCATCAGTTTCTGGCCAGCCTTGGTCAGGTCGCCGATCACTTCCTGGGTAGCAGAGTCGATCACCGTGGTGCCGACCGGCACACGCAGGATCAGGTCTTCACCCTTCTTGCCGGTGCAGTCGGTGCTGCCGCCATTGGAGCCACGCTCGGCATCGAAGTGCCGGGTGTAACGGTAGTCGACCAGGGTGTTGAGGTTTTCGTCAGCCATCATGTAGATGGAACCGCCGTCACCGCCATCACCGCCGTTAGGACCACCGTTTTCGATGAATTTTTCCCGACGGAAACTCATGGCGCCATTGCCGCCATCACCAGCCTTTACGCGAATCGATACTTCATCAACAAACTTCATAACCAACGCCTCTCGCCGTACGGACGAGCCGAAAAACAATCAAGACATAAGACTCTTGCAAAAATGAGCGCAGCGACCCCAAAACACGACATGTATCGCACGCCGACAGCCCATACAAACAGTTTTGCAAGAGACTCACCCCACAAACGAAAAAGCCCCGTCGCGAGACAGGGCTTTTCCAGCGATCGCGCAATTAAGCTGCGACAACGCTCACGTAACGGCGGTTGAACGCGCCTTTTACTTCAAACTTGATCACGCCTTCGATTTTCGCGAAGAGGGTGTGATCCTTACCCATGCCAACGCCGTAGCCAGCGTGGAATTGGGTGCCGCGCTGACGCACGATGATGTTGCCCGGAATGATTTTCTGGCCGCCATACATCTTAACGCCAAGGCGTTTGGCTTCTGAGTCGCGACCGTTACGGGTACTACCACCAGCTTTTTTGTGTGCCATGAGTCAATTCTCCTAGTGAGGAATTAGGCTGAAATTAAGCCTGAATACCGGTGATTTTGATCTCGGTGTACCACTGGCGGTGGCCCATACGCTTCATGTGGTGCTTACGGCGACGGAACTTGATGATGCGGACTTTATCGTGACGACCTTGGGAGATCACTTCAGCCACAACGGTAGCGCCAGCAACAACTGGAGCGCCGATATTCACGTCGTCGCCATTGGCAACCAACAGAACGCGATCAAAGGTAACGGATTCGCCGGTAGCGATTTCCAGTTTTTCGATCTTCAGGTATTCACCTGGGGCGACTTTGTACTGCTTGCCGCCAGTAACGATTACTGCATAAGACATGGTATTTCTCCGATAATCCTGCTCACCCAGCTCTTTATAGGAAGAGGTATTGGCTGGCATGGCTGCATAAGGCTGGAAGGCCCGTTGCAATTGCGTAAGGCAGGTGCTGCCCAGGAAGTTCAGGGTGCGCGATTGTACGCAAGGCGCGGCAGGCTTGCAAGTAGCCGTCCATCGCGCCTTGACAGGTCTGGACGGGGGTCCTAGCATGCCGCGCAACCCTTCTGGAGCGACTCTCGCTGATGCAACCCCAAGCTTTCTACCGCGCGGTGGCGGACGATTTTAGCGCCGTCGACGGCATCATCAAGAAGCAGCTGACTTCCCGAGTACCGCTGGTATCGAAAATCGGCGATTACATCACCTCGGCCGGCGGCAAACGTCTGCGTCCTTTATTAGTGTTGCTGTGTGGCAAGGCCCTGGGTCGCGAAGGCGACGACATGCGTCTTTTGGCCGCCACCATCGAATTCCTGCACACCGCGACCCTGCTGCATGACGACGTGGTCGACATGTCCGGCATGCGCCGTGGCCGTTCGACCGCCAACGCCATGTGGGGCAACGCTCCGAGCGTGCTGGTCGGCGACTTCCTGTACTCGCGCTCGTTCGAAATGATGGTCGAACTGGGCTCGATGCCAGTGATGAAGATCCTCTCCCAGGCCACGCGCATCATCGCCGAAGGCGAAGTGCTGCAGCTGTCCAAAGTGCGCGACGCCAGCACCACCGAAGAAACCTACATGGAAGTCATCCGCGGCAAAACCGCGATGCTCTTCGAAGCCTCGACCCACAGTGCCGCCGCACTGGCCGGCGCTACCGCCGAACAGAGCGAAGCCCTGCGCACCTTCGGTGATCACCTGGGTGTCGCATTCCAACTGGTCGACGACTTGCTCGACTACAAGGGTGACGCGGAAACCCTGGGCAAGAACGTCGGTGACGATCTGGCCGAAGGCAAACCGACCCTGCCGCTGATCTACACCATGCGCGAAGGCACGCCGGAACAGGCTGCACTGGTGCGTCAGGCGATCCAGAAAGGCGGGATCGAAGATCTGGAAAGCATCCGCATTGCCGTGGAAGCGTCCGGTTCGCTGGAGTACACCGCGCAACTGGCCCGTGATTACGTGGCCCGTGCGATCAAGTGCCTCGATGCCCTGCCCGCCAGTGAATATCGGGATGCGCTGGTTGAACTGAGTGAGTTTGCGGTCGCCCGTACGCACTGATATCGCTGAAGCAAGATCAAACGATCGCAGCCTTCGGCAGCTCCTACAGGGGCTGTCGGGGCTGCGATTTTTGCTTTTGACTGCCTGAAAAGCTAAAACCCTATACAATGTGCGACTTTTAGCGATCCACATCCCAAGGAGCCTTAGTGAGCACGTTGCCACCCTGCCCGAAATGCAATTCCGAATACACCTACGAAGACGGTACCCAACTGGTGTGCCCGGAGTGCGCCCACGAGTGGTCCGCCAGTGGCGAAGCCGAAGTGGCGTCCGATGATGCTGTGAAGAAAGATTCGGTCGGCAACGTCCTGCAGGACGGCGACACCATCACCGTGATCAAGGACCTGAAGGTCAAGGGCACCTCGCTGGTGGTCAAGGTCGGCACCAAGGTCAAGAACATCCGTCTGTGCGATGGCGACCACGACATCGACTGCAAGATCGACGGCATCGGCCCGATGAAACTCAAATCCGAGTTCGTCAGAAAGGTCTGAATCGCTTGTCATCCATCCCGCGCCAGCCGTGGGATGGAGCTTCGCCCTCTCCGCTCTGCCCCAGAAAAACCAGACGATAGCCAAGCGCCAGCCGTTTTGACCTTACGCAATCTTTACCCGGAAAATTTCAGAATCCGCCAATAGACGCTTGCTATTTGATGAATAAGAATTATTCTCATTGAAACCCTTCAAGGAGATGAGAACCATGACTTATTTGATCGACGCGTGGCTGGACCGCCCACATCCTTACCTCAGAATCCTCCATCGGGAAACCGGTGAAGTCTGTGCGGTGCTTGAAGAAGAAGCCCTGCATGAACTGCAGGATCAAGGGGATCTGGACGTCAGCAGCCTCAATTCCAGCGAGCCGCTGGTGCTCAAGGAGCTGGTGCGCAATCTGTTCCTGTTCTGCTACGCCCGGGCGTTGCGCCCGACCAGTGAATTGCATCACAAGATAGAACTATGAGCAGCAATACAAAACCTGTGGGAGCGAGCTTGCTCGCGAAGGCTTCAACTCGAATCTCAAGTTAGATCCAGTCGCCTGCATTCGCGAGCAGGCTCGCTCCCACAAAGGTCTTACAGAACGTCCAGCAGCTCGACGTCGAATACCAGAACGCTGTGCGGCGGGATGCTGCCAACGCCTTGAGCGCCGTAAGCCAGTTCGCTCGGCACGTACAGACGCCATTTGCTGCCGGCATTCATCAGTTGCAGGGCTTCGGTCCAGCCAGCAATCACGCCGCCAACCGGGAATTCTGCAGGCTGGCCGCGCTCGTAAGAGCTGTCGAACACAGTGCCGTCGATCAATGTGCCGTGGTAGTGAGTACGTACTTGATCTTCACGGGTCGGCTTGGCGCCTTCGCCCTGAGTCAGCACTTCGAATTGCAGGCCGGAAGCCAGGGTGGTGATGCCGTCACGCTTGGCGTTTTCAGCCAGGAAGGCCAGGCCTTCGCCTGCAGCAGCTTCAGCTTTGGCAGCGGCTTCGGCTTGCATGATTTCGCGGATCACCTTGAAGCTGGCGGACATTTCTTCCTGGCCAACACGGCTTTCCTTACCGGCGAACGCGTCGGTCAGGCCAGCCAGAATGGCGTCCAGGCTAACGCCCGGTGGCGGGTTGTCGCGCAGCTGGTCACCCAGCTGACGGCCGATGCCGTAGCTGACGCGGGTTTCGTCGGTGGACAGATTTACTTCGGACATGACACTGCTCCGCTGTGCGGACGGCCACAAGACTTGCCGTGCGTGCACAGCGCGTCCCGGCGCGCCCGGAACCAAAAGGGCGAGCAGACTAGCACAGATGTTCCGGCGATGGCGCGCAACGCCTACAGGGCAGAACGCCAGGCCAGCGGCACTTTCAGACTTTCCTCGCTGCTCGGGCCCAGGCCGCACATTTCATCGTGTACCGAGGTGTGTACGAGGTTGAAGGGCAGCACCGGAAAGTTGTGCAGCAAATCCCGCGCATGCTCCACCGAGCGCAATGTCAGCATCCCACCCTTGAGATCACTCAACGGATACGCCGCGCCATGCATCCGTGCTTCGAGCAAATAAATCCCGCCTTCCATTGAGATCAGATTCAGCTCATCAACCTTCTTGGCGATGGCAAACGCATTCAGCTCTTGCAGATTCATGAACGCACCTCACACAGTGGCGAATCAGGACCTCTACAGGGATATGCCCGCGCGCATCAAAGCACAAGCCACAAACGACACCGCCCGTCTGTTTCGCAACAGACGGGCGGTGTTCTTGCAACGATCAACGGTTGATCAGTGCTTGGTGACCTTGTCCAGGTAACCCATGGCGAACGCCGAGACGACGAAGGTCATGTGGATGATCACGTACCACATCAAGTGCTCGGGATCGACGTTCTTGGCATCCATGAAGATGCGCAGCAAGTGGATCGAAGAGATCGCCACGATCGAGGCCGCGACTTTCATCTTCAGCGACGACGAGTCCATGGTGCCGAGCCAGCTGAGCTTTTCCTTGCCTTCATCGATGTTCAGTTCAGAGACGAAGTTCTCGTAGCCGGAAATCATCACCATCACCAGCAGGCCGCCAACCAGCGCCATGTCGATCAGCGACAGCAGCACCAGAATCAGTTCCGACTCAGCCATCGAGAACACGTTGGGCAGGATGTGGAAAACTTCCTGGAAAAATTTCAGTGCCAGCGCCAGCAGACCGAGGGACAGCCCGATATAGATTGGCGCCAGCAGCCAGCGCGAGGCGTACATTGCATTTTCGATAAAGCGTTCCATTGAATCTCACACATGGGGGGCTGGAAATGGCGGCGAGTATAACAGCCCCCTATGACAGCCAGAAACCGCCGAAAAATCCGCCACCTGTGTGAGTGATTTTTTTTCTGCTAGTGTCCAAACCATTGACAGCCCAGTGACTGTAGACAGGACGCGTGGAAATGGATGTGCGATTACCAATAACGACTGCCGGAATATGCCTTGCTGTGTTGCTCAGCGGCTGCTCGCCCGGCGACGAGAAGCACGCCGCCAGCCTTGAAGAAAAGACCGCAAAGTTCGAACAGTCGCTGGACGCCATCACCGATTCGAAACTCAAGGACGCCATCACCGAACTCGGCGGCTCACTGCTGCTGCTCGAACGCGCGCAGCTCAAACTCGCCGATAATCCACCGCGCACCGAATACGGCGAAGACGCCCTCGCCGTGCTCAAGCACTACCCTGCCCCGCAGACGCTGGTCGACACTTTTATCAATGGCCTGTTCGTGCTGCACAAGGACGCCAGCTCCGATTACCTCACCGATCTGCAACCGGTGTTCCCGTTCAACCTGAACATTCCCGGCGGCTTCCTGTTCCCCCATGGCGTGGAGTGGCAGTCGGTGACGTTGAGCAACAAACGTGTGATCGCCTATCAGCCGGAATGGTCGGAAACCGATCCGGGCATTCAGCTCAGCCCGTCCAGCTCCAACGTCACCAACCCCGATGACCTGACCGTGACTTACCCGTTCATCGACGGACTGGATGTGGACAAGAAGTCCCTGCCGCAACCGGTCAGCCTGCAAGGCCAGATCGAAGTCATCGCCCCGCGCCGCCTGTACAGCTTCGACCTGACGCAAAAGGACGTCGGCCAGACCCGCAGCAATGACAACCTCAGCGTCAAACTGCTGAAGCTTGAAAACAACTATGCCGAAGTCGAATTCAGCAACACCTTGCCGCTGGCCGCTGAAGTCGCAGAAGCCCAGCTCAATCCGTTGATCGTCCAGGCCCGCGACAAGACCGGGCAGTATCTGGTACGCGCCGGTTCAATCAACGAGAGTCCGGAGCAAGTGGCCTTCTACGAGAAACAACTGACGTACCTGCAACAGCAGAAAACCTGGAGCGATACGCTGGAAAAACAGCTCACCCAGGAACAGCAGGATTTCGAGCAGAAACACCCGCATCGCTACAACAAGGTCTATTTCAATGGCCCCATCGAAACACTGGAAGTCAGCGTGCTGGATTTTTCCTCGGCGACCGTGACCCGCAAATCGCTGGATCTGCCGATTCGCACGTTCAATCAGCACACCACGGAGAAAACCATCCAGCCACTGGATCCGTCGGTGACCGTTTACGACGATCTGGCGGCCAACTGGCTCAAGGGCGCGAGCCTGACCGAAGAGCAATTGAAGGCTGGCATCCGCGTCCATCAGTCCGTGGAAGAACCGAGCGCTGCCCGCATCGAGTTTTCCCATCGCCGCACCTTCAACGATGAATTGCTGGGCGACGACTTCAGTCCCGGGGTCAGTCCTGTCACGTTCTTCACCGAAAAGCGCGGAGGCAAGCTCGATGAACCGATTGAATTGCCGCCCGAGGCCTATCAAGTCGATCCGCTGCGCGCGACGATCACCTACGATCTGAACCTGTTCCCGGAAACCCCGGCGATTGCCGTCGGCTCAATGCCGCTGTTTCTCGCCACGGTGGCCAAACAGGCGTACGACGCCAAATCCTTGCCCAAAGGCCTGGAGATCAAGAACAACCAGTTGGTGGTGGATCTGAAACTGTTCCCGCCCAACGAGTGGCGTTTCTTCGTCAAAGACGACAGCGGCAACTACCTCAAGCAGATCCTGTCGGTCAGCCACGATGCGAGCGCAGAAGGCCCGGCGCTGTCTGGCGTGCATTACTTTTATGGCCGCCCAACCCACGTGGAGACCTATCAGCGAACCGACCTCGCCACCGTGCAATACGGTTTTGAGGTCAAACTCGACAAGGCGCAGCTGCCTGATGCAGCCCCTTGAAGGGCAAGATCAAAAGATCGCAGCCTGCGGCAGCTCCTACAGGGCGCGGCCACGGCCACCGTTGATCTGCCGCAGCTGAGCTTGCAGGTGCAGACTCCAGATCTGCGGATCGTCAGCCAGCTCGTAGCCATGCAAGGTCAGACTTTCGACGATGGTGTCGAGTATCGATTCAGCGGCGACCGGCCCATGAAACGGGCCCTGGGCTTTGATAGCGGAAGGTTGTTCACCGGCCATGCCGGCGGCGAAGAGCAGCGTCCACATGCCGTTATCGCCGGCCAACGGCTTGATGGCGCATTCGATACGGGTCACCAGACCCAGGCATTGACGGGTGAGACAGAGGTTGCGCGACATGGCGGCGACCCTCGGTGAAGCCGGTATTCAGTCCCCACGGGAGGACTGGCTCGATCCAGTGATACTGTCGATATCCTTGAGCTGAGAATAGAAGAAAAGTCCGCTGCGCAAGCCGAATGGAACCAGAAGGCGCCGAATGGTCATTGTGTGAATATTGGCGTCAGAGTTGTGGCGAATTTTCGATGGATTCACACAAAACAAATGTAGGAGCGAGCCTGCTCGCGAATGCGGAGCGTCAGGCAACTTATTCGTCGTCTGATACAGCGCTTTCGCGAGCAGGCTCGCTCCCACAATTTTTGACCGCGTTAAAGCTTAAGCCGGTTTGGCTTCGGCCAACGCCTCTTGTGCCAACTCCTTCTCGGCTTCCTTGAGGTCTTCTTCGCTGATCATCTCAGCGATGTCGCGCAGACGCTCCACCACCCGAGCGTTGATGCTGCCTTCCGGGAATTCGCCATCGGCATTCGGCTCACCCGCCGGCTCACCGACCAGCAGGCTTAACGCCTCGTCGGCCTGACGCACCGCATACACGTGGAACTGCCCGGCACGCACCGCCGCCAGCACTTTCTCATCGAGCATCAGCGTTGCGACGTTGGCCTGTGGAATGATCGCGCCCTGCTCGCCGGTCAGCCCGCGTGCTTCGCAGAGACGGAAGAAGCCTTCGATCTTCTCGTTGACCCCACCCACCGCCTGCACTTCGCCAAACTGGTTGATCGAACCGGTGATCGCGAAGCACTGCTTGAGCGGGGTTTTCGACAGCGCCGAAATCAGCGTGCACGCCTCGCCCAGCGACGCACTGTCGCCATCAACGTAACCGTACGACTGCTCCAAAGCGATGCTCGCAGAAATCGCCAGCGGGAACTCCTGAGCGTAACGGCTGCCCAGATACCCGGTGAGGATCATCACGCCTTTGGAGTGAATCGGCTGCCCAAGGTTGACCTCACGCTCGATGTCGACGATGCCGCTGCCGCCCGGGTACACCGTGGCGGAAATCCGCGCCGGCACACCAAACGCCGAGTCGCCGACTTCGAGCACGGTCAGACCGTTGCACTTGCCGACGGCCGCGCCATCGGTGTCGATGAGGATGATCCCGGCGAGCATGTCGTCGAGAATCCGCGCCGACACACGTCCGGTACGCGTGGCTTTGGCCTTCAAGGCTCGTTCGATATGCCCGGCATCAGTCATCTCATCGCCGGCCAGATGACGAATGAAATCCGCTTCGCTGACCAGTTGGAACAGATCACCGATTCGCGCCGACAAACGCCCCTGATGCTCGGCCAGCCGTGCGCTGTAAGTCGCCAGACGCGCCACTGCATCAGCGGTCAACGGCGCCATACCTTCTTCCGAAGTCCGGGTTTTCAACAACTGGGCGAATTGCTCCAGGCTCTCGTCGACCATCGGGATGTCTTCGTCGAAGTCGACCAGAACGCGGAACATCTCCTGGAAGTCCGGGTCGAGGTCTTGCAGTGTGTAGTACAGCGACCGCGCACCGATGATGATGACCTTGACCTGCAACGGAATGTGCTGCGGGTTGAGCGTCACAGTGGCGAAACGGCCCATCTCGCCCAGCGGCGATTCCATTTTCAGCTTGCGCGATTGCAGGGCGCGTTTCAGGGCATCCCACACGAATGGCTCGCTGAGCATTTTTTCCGCTTCAAGAATCAGAAAACCGCCATTGGCCCGGTGCAAGGCACCCGGACGCAACTGGCGATAGGTGGTGTAGAGCGCGCCTTGATCGGTGGTGTATTCGATGCGGCCGAAGAGGTTTTCGTAAGTCGGGTGCGGCTCGAACACCACCGGCGCACCGCCACTCACCGGATGGCCGACCACCAGGCTTGGCGCGTATTGCTCTTCCAGCAGCTTGCGCGCAACAGCGTCGGTCTTGCTGTCGTCGACCAGTTGCTCGACCACGGTTTTCAGCAGATAGACCTGCATGGCTTGCAGGTAACCGCAGACCGCAGCGTTCTCGGCGTACTTCTCCGACAACGGCGACAGCAACGGCTGCAAGGCCAAGGTGATGGTTTCTTCGTTGAGCGCACGCAGCTGATTGTTCGACTCACGCTTCCATTGCGGCAGGCTGGCGAGTTCTTCGTTCAGGCGCTCTTCGAGGCCGGAAATGTCATCGTGGAAACGCTCACGATCGGCTTCCGGCAACTGAGCGAATTCCGCTTCATCCAGCGCTTTACCGTCGAGCATCGGCGTGAAGGCAATGTTGCTGGCGTCGCGATACAGGGCGACGTCTTTTTCCAGGGCCAGACGCTCGATGATGTCGAGGGCCTTGTCGTAGCGCTGGTTGAACGCGCGGTCGATGGCGCTTTTCTTTTGCTGATAGGACGGGTGCTCGAACACCGCTGGAAACGTCGCCAGCAGGTTGTCGATCAAACCGTTGATGTCACCGATGAATGCGCCGGCCGTGCCCGAAGGCAGTTCCAGCGCACGCGGCTCGCGCGGCTCATCGAAGTTATTGACGTAGACCCAGTCCGCCGGGGTCTGCAGGCGTTTGCCTTCGGCCTTCAGGTAGCGTTTGACGAACGAGAAACGGCCAGTGCCGGGCTCACCCATGACGAATACGTTGTAACCGGGGCGTGGCATGGCCACACCGAACTGCAAGGCTTCGACCGCGCGTTCCTGGCCGAGCACACCGCGAAAGGGCTCCAGATCATTGGTGGTAGTGAAGCTGAACTGTTCAGCGGAAAACGGACGGGTCAGCGCTTCGGGCGCGAGACGCAAGCTGGCAGCAACAGGATCAGGCATCGGGCTTCCTTAACAATCAGGCGGGGCAGATAGCGGCATTCTGGCGCTGCCCGTGCCCCACTGGCAAGGCGCGCCACACCACAAAGCATAGACAACCGGCCAAGCCTGCGGCTCGCCCCCGGAAACCGGGGTTTATTCCAAATATTTTGCAAAAAACCACGGAACCCCTGGAACGTGCCTAAACTCCAAACTGCGCGGCTGGAACTAATACCGGCCCACTGGCTTCGTTTGGGTCTGTCTCGTACAGAGCTTGGGGGGCCAGAACCCTGTCCATTGGTATGCACACAAAGAGAACAAAGCTATGAAACGGATTCTTCTCGGTACTCTCTTCACCGCTGTATCCATCAACGCAATGGCGCAAGCTCCAGGCGGCCCGGATTGCGGTTGGGGCAACATGCTGTTCGAAGGTCAGCGTGGCACCCCGGCGCACTTCCTCGCTTCTACCACCAACGGCACTTCCGGTAACGCCACCTTCGGGATGACGTCCGGCACCAACGGTTGCTCGACCAACGCATCGCTGACCTACGGCGGCAAATCCTGGTTTGCCATGAATGGCATGATGAACGAGCTGTCCGAAGACATGGCCAAAGGCAACGGCGAAGCGCTGACGACTTATGCCGTGGTACTGGGCGTGGCGCCGGAAGACCGTGCGCACTTCGCTGCTGTGACTCACGAGCACTTCCAGCAGATCTTCAGCAAGGCTGACGTGACCGCTGAAGACGTGCATACCAACACCCTGGCCGTACTGAAATCGGATCCTCGTCTGGCCAAGTACGCAACTCAGGCTTAAGCTCGACCTCGCCCGCTTCCTTCGGGAAGCGGGTTTTATTTTTTCGGCCCGCCCTCCTTGGGTCTTTATTTCTTTCCTGTTCAAGTTGCCGACTATGCTCAAACGCCTTGCCTGGCTGGCGCTGTGTGTCTGCGCCCCGCTGTCCGCCGCGCCAACCATCGACCCTCAACGTTTGCAGCAACTGGCCAACGACCGCTTCTGGATTTCCCTCGGTCACTACGAAACCGCCAAGCTTGGCGGCTGGCGCAGCTATGTCAGCGACAAGAAGTTCTTTCTGGCGCCCGATGGCAATGAACATCCCGATCATGAACTGGCGGCCACCGTGCAAGCGCTGTATGCCCCGGCCAGTCTCGGCGAGCAACATGCGCAATGCGTTTATCCGGCGCGCACTCGCTGGTTGAAAGCGCAGCTCAATCTCAGCGATCTGCCGACACCTGCATGCGCCGAATACAAGAAGTGGTTCAAGGATGTTTCGCCGCACAGCGCGGTGATGATCTTCCCGGCGGCTTATTTGAACAGCCCGTCATCGATGTTCGGTCACACCCTGCTGCGTATCGATCAGGCTGACGTGCAGGCCGACAAGACCTCGCTGCTCAGTTACGCGATCAACTTCGGCGCCTACATCGAAGGTTCGGACAACAGCATTCTTTATGCCTGGAAGGGCTTGATGGGCGGTTATCCGGGCCTGTTCGCTTTGGTGCCGTATCAGGAAAAACTCTCCGAATACCGCAGCCTGGAAAACCGCGACCTGTGGGAATACCGGCTCAATCTGACCCAAGAAGAAACCGCGCGCATGGTCGAGCATGTGTGGGAGTTGAAGCAGATCCAGTTCGACTATTTCTTCTTCGATGAAAACTGCTCGTACCGTTTGCTGGAGTTGCTGCAAGTCGCCCGGCCGAGTCTGCGCCTGACCGAACAATTCCCGCTGACCGCCATTCCTACCGATACCGTTAAAGCGGTGAAAGAAGCCGGGTTGGTGGAAAGCATCGAATATCGTCCGTCCCGCGAGCGCGAACTGCTCAGCCGCGCCGAGCCATTGAACAGTGACGAACAGCAATGGGTGCTGAACGTCAGCGCCGATCAGCAGCAGTTGCAGGATCCGGCGTTCAAAGCCCTGCCACGCGACCGTCAGGCGTTGATCATCGACGCGGCGTATCGTCTGGAGCGCTACCGCGCCAACGGGCAGGAACGTGATCCGCAACGGGCGCAGCGCAGTTTCGATTTGCTGCGGGCGATCAACAAGAACCCGGCACCTGAGTTGGACATTCCGCAGCCAGGCTTGCCGGAAGACGGCCACGAATCCCGCACCTGGCAGGCCGGTCTCGGCACCCGTGGTGATCGTGCGTTCGGTGAGTACGGTTTGCGCATGGCCTATCACGATCTCAATGACAACGCCGAAAGCTTCCCGCTCGGCGCGCAGATCGAGATCCTGCAAATGAAGTTGCGTCAGTACGAAGGCAATCACTGGCAGCTCCAGCAACTGGATCTGGCGACGATTCGCTCGCTGACGCCACGCAATGAGCTGTTGCAGCCACTTTCGTGGCAGGTCACCGGTGGTCTTGAGCGCGTACCGGGCAAGCATGATGACGAAACGCTGGTCAGCCACGTCAATGGCGGCGGTGGCGGAACGTGGGCGTTGGGTGACGATGTGCTGGGTTTTGCCCTCGGCACCGTGCGCGTTGAACACAACAATGATTTCGCCGAGTTCGTCTCCCCGGCCGGCGGCTTCAATACCGGCGTGCTGTGGAAAAACCCGTTGGGCAATCTGAGCCTGGAAGCCAAGGGTGATTACTTCTTCAATGGCGAAGTGCGCCGCAGCCTGAGTTTGAATCAGCAGTGGGAGTTGTCGCGCAACCTCGGTTTGCGGCTGAGTGCGCAGCGTGAGTTCAGCCACCTCGCCACGCCGGAAACCGAAGTCATGCTCGAAGTGAAGTGGTATCACTACTGATCCCGAGCCCAACACACATCCCCTGTGGGAGCGAGCCTGCTCGCTCCCACATTGGTTTTGTGGTGTTAATGGTTTTTTCACAGGGCTTCGACAGCCGCCTCATGAATCCCCTTCTAGACTTTCCCCATAAGCCGGACAACCGGCGCGGGAGAGTGCGATGTGGCGGTGTGCGGGTTTGCTGGGTGTTGTGCTGTTGCTGGGCGGTTGCCAGACCACCCACGAAGATCTGATCGCCAAGGGTTATCCACCGGCCTTCGCCGACGGCTTTGACGATGGTTGCATCAGCGGCCGCCAGGCCGCCGGTTCGATCAGCGGCGAGTTTCGCAAAAATGTGCCGCGCTATCTCAAGGACAAGCAATACGCCGAAGGCTGGACCGACGGCTTCCGCCAGTGCCAGGCAATGCTGGAAAACAAGGATCGCGAGCAATATCGCAACGAGCACTGGGACGAACGCGAACGCGCCTGGCAGCAGCAAAAAGATCAGGACGCCGGGCGGGCCTATCGCTCGCAATAGGTCGTTTCCAGACATCCAGTGAAACCAAATGCCTGCGAGCATGGCCCAAACCTCATACGAGGAGGACACCATGAGTCGCGCATTCGTCAACGAAGACAACGCCGCCGCGCAAGCCGATCAGCCGGTCGAACGGCAGGTCAGCGCGCAGCCCAATTACGTCACCGCACAAGGGCTGGCGCAGTTGCAGGAAAAAGTCGCCGAACTGCAAACCCTGCATGCCGAACAATCAGCCAGAGGTGAGCAGGCCGACAAGCAACGGCTGGCGGATCTGCAACGTGATTTGCGTTATTTCAATCAGCGCCTGAGCAGCGCGCAAGTCGCCGTAGCAGCAACGTCCAGAGACAAAGTGCAGATCGGCAGTTGGGTGACCTACGCCGACGAACACGACACCGAACGCCGGGTGCAACTGGTCGGCGAAGATCAGGCCGATGCCGGCAAAGACCTGATCAACTGGGGTTCACCGCTGGGCCGGGCGCTGCTTGGCGCCCGACTCAATGACGAGGTGCTGTGGCAGCGCCCCGCCGGCGATCAAATGATTGAAGTGATCCGCATCGAACCGGCTTAAACCACGCCCTGCGCGAGCATCGCGTCGGCGACTTTGACGAAGCCGGCGATGTTCGCACCTTTGACGTAGTTGATCCGCCCGTTCTCTTCGCCGTAATGCACGCAAGCGTGATGGATCGACTGCATGATCGCGTGCAGCTTGCTGTCCACCTCACCCGCCGTCCACAGCAGGCGCATGGCGTTCTGCGACATCTCCAGACCGCTCACCGCCACGCCGCCGGCGTTGGACGCCTTGCCCGGGGCAAACAGAATGCCGGCCTCGATAAAGATATCCACAGCCTCCAGCGTGGTCGGCATGTTCGCCCCTTCAGCTACGCATACGCAGCCATTGCGCAGCAGCGTGCGTGCAGCTTCAGCGTCGAGCTCATTTTGCGTAGCGCACGGCAGCGCGATGTCGCACGGCAGCGACCAAGGCAATTGCCCGGCGCGGAATTCCAGACCGAACGCTGCCGCCAATTCGCTGATGCGCCCGCGTTTGACGTTTTTCAGCTCCAGCAGCGCCAGCCACTGCTCTTCGCTCAAGCCTGCTTCGCAATACAACGTGCCTTCAGAGTCGGACAGGGAAATCACCTTACCGCCCAAGTCCATCACCTTGCGCGCGGCGTACTGCGCAACGTTGCCGGAACCGGATATCGCCACGCGTTTGCCTTCGACGGTCTGCTCGCGGCGCTTGAGCATTTCCTCCGCGAAGTACACGCAGCCAAAACCGGTGGCTTCCGGACGAATCAGGCTGCCGCCGTAGGTCATGCCTTTGCCGGTGAGGACACTGGTGAACTGGTTGCTCAAGCGTTTGTACTGGCCGAAGAGGAAGCCGATCTCGCGCGCACCGACGCCGATATCACCGGCCGGCACGTCAACGTCGGCGCCAATATGGCGATACAACTCGCTCATGAACGCCTGGCAGAAACGCATGACTTCAGCGTCACTTTTGCCCTTCGGATCGAAGTCCGAGCCGCCCTTGCCGCCGCCCATGGGCAGCGAGGTCAGGGAGTTTTTAAAGGTCTGTTCGAAGGCGAGGAATTTCAGCACGCCCAGGTTCACCGATGGGTGAAAGCGCAAGCCGCCCTTGTACGGGCCGATAGCGCTGTTCATCTGGATGCGGAAACCGCGATTGACCTGGACTTTGCCCTGATCGTCGACCCACGACACACGGAACACCACCGCCCGCTCCGGTTCGCAGATGCGCTCCAGAATCCCCGAGCTCAGGTAATGCGGATTGGCTTCGAGGAACGGCCACAGACTGCGCAGGACTTCTTCGACGGCCTGGTGGAATTCGGGTTGATCCGGGTCGCGTTTTTTCAGGCGGGCGAGGAAGGATTCGACGGATTCGATCATGGGAAAAGTCTCGGCAAATTTATTGTCGTTGGAGGAGATTGGGCCGGACTGTAACAAACGAAATGCGCACAGGAACAGAGCAAAATGTCGCAGTTATGAAATTAAATGGTGCACAGGATATAAATAAGGCCGTTTTTTGCCCAGTTTTGCACCTGAATGGTGAGATCAAATTCAAGCTATGCACCAACAGTTATACCGCCATCGCTGGCAAGCCAGCTCCCACAGTGGACATCGGTGAAACACATAACTCGAACACCCCACAAAACCCTGTGGGAGCTGGCTTGCCGGCGATGAATCCAACTCGGTATCCCTGAAAAACCGGGCAAAAAAAAACGGAGCCCGAAGGCTCCGCTTTTTATGCAACCAACCCGATATCAGGCCAGTTTCTTGTGACGTACCCGGTGTGGCTGGGCAGCCGCTTCGCCGAGGCGTTTCTTGCGATCCGCTTCGTACTCGGTGTAGTTACCTTCAAAGAAGACCGCTTGCGAGTCGTCTTCGTACGCGAGGATGTGTGTCGCCACACGGTCAAGGAACCACCGATCGTGAGAGATCACAATCGCAGCGCCCGGGAAGTCCAGCAGGGCTTCTTCCAGCGAACGCAGGGTTTCAACGTCGAGGTCGTTGGACGGTTCGTCGAGCAGCAGGACGTTGCCGCCCTCCTTCAGGGTCAGCGCCAGGTGCAGACGACCGCGCTCACCACCGGACAGATCCTTGACGAACTTCTGCTGATCGCCGCCCTTGAAGTTGAAGCGACCGACGTAGGTACGCGACGGGATCTCGTAGTTGCCGATGCGAATCTGGTCGGAACCGTCGGAGATTTGCTGGAATACAGTCTTGCTGCCATCCAGGTCATCACGGCTCTGGTCAACGCAGGCCAGTTGCACGGTTTCGCCGACTTCGATGCTGCCCGAATCCGGTGTTTCCTTGCCCATCAGCATGCGGAACAGGGTCGACTTACCGGCACCGTTACCGCCGATCACGCCGACAATGGCGCCTTTCGGCATCGAGAACGACAGGTTGTCGATCAGCACGCGATCGCCGTAGCCCTTGGTGACGTTCTTGAATTCGATGACCTTGTCGCCCAGGCGTGGACCGGCCGGGATGTAGATCTCGTTGGTTTCGCTGCGCTTCTGGAATTCCTGCGATTGCATTTCTTCGAAGCGTTGCAGACGTGCCTTGGATTTCGACTGGCGGGCTTTGGCGCCTTTGCGCACCCACTCCAGTTCTTCTTTCATGGCTTTTTCGTGGGCCGACTGCTGCTTGGATTCAGCCGCCAGACGATCGGACTTGGCTTCGAGCCAACCCGAGTAGTTGCCTTCGTACGGAATGCCCGCGCCGCGGTCGAGTTCGAGAATCCAGCCGGCCACGTTGTCGAGGAAGTACCGGTCGTGCGTGATCGCAACCACGGTGCCCGGGAAGTCGTGCAGGAAATGCTCCAGCCACGCCACCGAATCGGCGTCCAAGTGGTTGGTCGGTTCGTCGAGCAGCAGCATGTCCGGCGCGGACAGCAGCAGACGGCACAGGGCCACGCGACGTTTTTCACCACCGGACAGGTGTTCTACTTTCGCATCCCAGGCCGGCAGACGCAGCGCATCGGCGGCGACTTCCAGTTGGCGCTCAAGGTTATGACCATCGCTGGCCTGCAGGATCGCTTCGAGTTTGGCTTGCTCGGCGGCGAGCTTGTCGAAGTCGGCATCCGGATCGGCATAGGCCGCGTAGACCTCGTCCAGACGCGCTTGCGCATCCTTGATCACGCTGACCGCTTCCTCGACCACTTCACGCACGGTCTTGGTCGGATCAAGTTGTGGCTCTTGCGGCAGATAACCGATATTCAGGTCCGGCATCGGACGGGCTTCGCCCTCGAACTCGGTGTCGACGCCGGCCATGATTTTCAACAGCGTGGACTTACCCGAACCGTTGAGGCCGAGTACGCCGATCTTGGCGCCGGGGAAGAACGACAGCGAAATGTTTTTGAGAATTTCCCGCTTCGGCGGAACAACTTTGCCCAGCCGATGCATGGTGAAGACGTATTGAGCCATGGAGAACCTTGGGTCAGTGACAGATGAATGATTGCAGCGCAGGCGAAGCCCGGCCAGACCATGCGCGTCGTTCACTTGATGGTTATCAATGCGTGCGCGCTGAAAAAGTCTGAGTCTAGGAGCTGGAACGCTCCCGCGTAACCGGCAAAGCTACCTTAATGACAGGTGGCAGTCCAGCCGAGCGGGGCTGGCACTTCGCCACGACTCAAGGCATGCTAGCCGCCCTTTGGGCGTCCGGCTTATAGTGCACGTCGCGCCAGTCCAGCCAAACCGCAGGATTCCAGCTTGTCCAATGTCACTCCGCCAGCCTCTGTGAGCAGCACCCCACCGGCGCCCGGCTCGTCCCTGCGCGGTACATTAAAGGGTGCGCTGGCGACGCTTGTGCTTTTGTTGCTCGCGTTGCTGTTCTGGCAACTGCTCGATCAACTGCGCGAAACCCAGAAAAACCAGCGCCAGTACACCATCGATTACACCGCCGACCTCGCCTCGCAGGTCAGCCTGAACATGGCGCTGAACGCGCAAATCGCCCTCAACCTGCTACCGATCGTCGAACAACCGCAATCAGCCGACGAACAGCAGGCGTTGCTGCGCAAGCTCCAGCAATCGCTGCCCGATTTGCGCAGCCTGGCGTTGCTCAGCCCTTCCGGACGAATCATCAACGACAGCGCCGTCGACAGTCACGATGCCGACTACCTCACCGAACTGGTGCGCCGCAGCCGTGCCCAGGCACATTATTTCAGTAACGCCGACGACGGCTCGGTGGTGCATCTATTGCTGCATCAAGCCAGCGGCAGCACGCGCGGTTATTGGGCCTTGCGCCTGACCCCGACCTTTTTCGACTCGCTGACCAAACAGGGCGAAACCGGCATCCGCCCGTTGTGGCTGGTGGAAAACCGCATCAACCATCAGATCATCAGCCGCGATGAAGCGTTGCCCTCGGCCAAGCCCGGCGTGCTGAGCCCGGACGACCTCGCCAACACCGTGCTGACCGTGCCGCTGAGCAGCAGCGACTGGCAGTTGCGTGGCCTGTTCGACCGCCAGCGCGTACTCGAAGAACTGCTGCCGGCATTTATCGGCAAATGCCTGTTGGGCCTAGCGTTCTCGATGCTGCCGGTGATTGCGCTGTTGAACATGCGCCGCCGCCAGCGCCAGTTGCATGAAGGCCGCCGGCGCTATCAGGACATTTTCGAAGGCACTGGCGTCGCCCTGTGCGTGCTGGACCTGTCCGGCCTCAAGCAGGTCTTCGACAAGGCGCAGATCCAGACCAGTGACCAGCTCAAAGCCTGGCTCGACCAACCGCAGCAGCGCCAGCAACTGTTGCAGGAATTGCGCGTCACCGAGGTCAACCAGGTCGCGCTGCAACTGCTCAACGTCAACTCCTGTGAGCACGCCTGGCAACTGTTGATCGACGGCCATCCACACCGCCAGTGCGCCATCGGCAATCAAGTACTCGACGCCGTCCTGCAGCAACAAAAGCAGCTGGAACTGGAAATCAAACTGCCGGACATCAACGGCCGCGACCAGCACCTGTGGATGGTCTTGCGCCTGCCCAACGAGCAGCACGACTACAAGGCGGTGATCCTCAGCATCAACGACATCACCAGCCGCAAGCTGATCGAACTGTCGCTGCTTGAACGCGAGGGTTTCTGGTCAGACGTGGTGCGCACCGTGCCGGATCATCTGTATGTGCAGGACGTGATCAGCCAGCGGATGATTTTCAGCAACCACCACCTCGGCCAGACCCTCGGCTACAACCGCACCGAACTGCACCAGATGGGCGAGTACTTCTGGGAAATCCTGCTGCACCCGGAAGACGCCGACTACTACCACCGCTCGCGGCAGATGCAGCGTCACGCCGGTTACAGCCAGTTGTTGCAATGCCAACTGCGCTTCCGCCATCGCGACGGCAAGTGGCGGCGCTTCGACATTCGCGAACAGGCCCTGGCCCGCGACAAACACGATCAGGTCACGCGGATCATCGGCGTGGCCAAGGACATCACCGAACAGATCGAAGCCAGCGAATCCCTGCGTGACAGCGAGCAGCGCTACCGCATGCTCGCTGAAAGCATCAGCGACGTGATTTTCTCCACCGACAGCAAACTCTCGCTGAACTACGTCAGCCCGTCGGTGCAGGCTGTGCTGGGTTATGACGCCGAGTGGATTTTCCAGAACGGCTGGCAATCGACCATCGCCAACCCGCAACAACTGAGCGGCATCTACACGCTGATGGATCGGGTCAGCAAGGCGCTGGACAAACCCGAGCAACTGGCGGTGTTGCGCAGTCAGGTGCAGACGCAAATGTTCCTGTTCGACTGCCTGCGCGCCGATGGCCGCAAGATCCCGATCGAGCTGCGTCTGGTGCTGGTGTGGGACGAACATGGCGCGTTTGAAGGCGTACTCGGTGTCGGTCGCGACATCAGTCAGCAACGCCGCGCCGAGAAAGACCTGCGCATGGCCGCCACAGTATTTGAACACTCGACCTCGGCGATCCTGATCACCGACCCGGCCGGATACATCGTGCAGGCCAACGAAGCCTTCAGCCGCGTCAGCGGTTACGCGGTGAGCGAAGTGCTCGACCAATTGCCGAACATGCTCACCGTTGATGAACAGCAGGACGCGCACCTGCGTTACGTGATCAAGCAATTGCACGAGCACAACACGTGGGAAGGCGAAGTCTGGATGAAGCGCCGTAACGGCGAGCACTACCCGGCGTGGGTCGGCATCACCGCGGTGCTCGACGACGAAGGCGATCTGGCCAGTTATGTGTGCTTCTTCAGCGACATCAGCGAACGCAAGGCCAGCGAGCAGCGGATTCATCGCCTTGCCTACTACGACGCCCTGACCCATTTGCCGAACCGCACGCTGTTCCAGGATCGCCTGCACACCGCACTGCAATCGGCCGAGCGGCAGAAGTCATGGGTGGTGCTGATGTTCCTCGACCTCGACCGTTTCAAACCGATCAACGACTCCCTCGGCCACGCCGCCGGCGACCGCATGTTGAAAGACATGGCCACGCGCTTGTTGGCCTGCGTCGACGATGACGACACCGTGGCGCGCATGGGCGGCGACGAATTCACGCTGCTGCTGCAACACCGCTCCAGCCGCGAAATGGCGTTGAACCGGGCGATTCATGTCGCCGAACAGATTCTCGGCAGCCTCGTCCGCCCGTTCGTGCTTGAAGGACGCGAGTTCTTCGTCACCGCCAGTATCGGCATCGCCCTGAGTCCGCAGGACGGCAACGAACTCAGCCAGTTGATGAAGAACGCCGACACCGCGATGTACCACGCCAAGGAGCGCGGCAAGAACAACTTCCAGTTCTATCAGGCTGACATGAACGCCAGTGCCCTGGAGCGTCTGGAGCTGGAAAGCGACTTGCGCCATGCCTTGGAACAGAACGAATTCGTCCTGTATTACCAGCCGCAATTCAGCGGCGACGGCAAACGCCTGACCGGCGCCGAAGCGCTGTTGCGCTGGCGCCATCCACGTCGTGGACTGGTGCCGCCGGGGGATTTCATTCCGGTGCTCGAAGAGCTTGGTCTGGTGGTCGACGTTGGCGACTGGGTGATCAGCGAGGCGTGCCGTCAACTGAAGACCTGGCACCAGAATCGTGTACGCGTGCCGAAGGTTTCGGTGAACATTTCCGCGCGGCAGTTCTCCGATGGCCAGCTCGGCACGCGGATCGCCACGATCCTGCGCGAAACAGGCCTGCCGCCGGCATGCCTGGAGCTGGAACTGACCGAAAGTATCCTGATGCGTGAAGTCAGCGAAGCGATGCAGATTCTTGCCGGGCTGAAAAACCTTGGCCTGAGCATCGCAGTCGATGACTTCGGCACCGGTTACTCATCGCTGAACTACCTCAAGCAATTCCCGATCGACGTGCTGAAAATCGACCGCACGTTTGTTGACGGTTTGCCGTCGGGTGAACAGGACGCGCAGATCGCCCGAGCGATCATCGCCATGGCGCACAGTCTGAATCTGGCGGTGATCGCCGAGGGTGTGGAAACCCATGAACAGCTGGACTTCCTGCGCGAACATGGCTGCGATGAGGTTCAGGGCTATCTGTTCGGGCGGCCGATGCCGGCGGGGCGGTTTGAGGCGCAGTTCAGTAATGACGCGCTCTTTATGTTCGACTGAAGATCGGCGGCGCGACCGAAAAGATCGCAGCCTTCGGCAGCTCCTACAAGGATTGATGTCGGTCACAGTATTCGGGATCAGCTCGGATTACTGTAGGAGCTGCCGAAGGCTGCGATCTTTTGAGGCCGGCACAATCACCATCTATCTGCGCATGAACGCCACTTGTCTGCGACATGATGTCGTTTCATATGCCATCCAAAACCCATTGGGTTAGAATGCCCCCCTTTTCTGCCCCCGATCCTTGAGGACCGCCATGTTCAGCCGTGATTTGACTATTGCCAAGTACGACGCCGACCTTTTTGCCGCCATGGAGCAAGAAGCTCAGCGCCAGGAAGAACACATTGAGCTGATCGCTTCGGAAAACTACACCAGCCCAGCGGTGATGGAAGCTCAAGGCTCGGTCCTGACCAACAAGTACGCTGAAGGTTACCCAGGCAAGCGTTACTACGGTGGTTGCGAGTACGTCGACATCGTTGAGCAACTGGCTATCGACCGCGCCAAAGAGCTGTTCGGCGCCGATTACGCCAACGTTCAGCCGCACGCCGGTTCGCAAGCCAACGCTGCTGTTTACCTGGCCCTGCTGCAAGGTGGCGACACCATTCTGGGCATGAGCCTGGCCCACGGTGGTCACCTGACCCACGGTGCCAGCGTTTCTTCCTCCGGCAAACTGTACAACGCTGTGCAGTACGGCATCGACGCCAACGGCCTGATCGACTATGACGAAGTCGAGCGCCTGGCGGTTGAGCACAAGCCGAAAATGATCGTGGCCGGTTTCTCTGCCTACTCGCAGATTCTGGATTTCCCGCGTTTCCGCGCCATCGCGGACAAAGTCGGTGCTTACCTGTTCGTCGACATGGCTCACGTAGCTGGTCTGGTTGCCGCTGGTGTTTACCCGAACCCGGTGCCTTTCGCTGACGTCGTGACCACCACCACGCACAAGACCCTGCGCGGTCCACGTGGCGGCCTGATCCTGGCGCGCGCCAACGCCGACATCGAGAAGAAGCTGAACTCCGCGGTATTCCCGGGCGCCCAGGGTGGCCCGCTGGAGCACGTGATCGCTGCCAAGGCGATCTGCTTCAAGGAAGCGCTGCAGCCTGAGTTCAAGGCCTACCAGGAACAAGTGGTGCTGAACGCCCAGGCCATGGCTGAAGTGTTCATCGAGCGCGGTTTCGACGTAGTTTCCGGTGGTACCAAAAACCACCTGTTCCTGCTGTCGCTGATCAAGCAGGACATCTCCGGTAAAGATGCTGACGCCGCTCTGGGCAAAGCGTTCATCACCGTGAACAAGAACTCCGTGCCAAACGACCCGCGCTCGCCGTTCGTCACCTCCGGCCTGCGCTTCGGTACTCCGGCTGTGACCACTCGCGGCTTCAAGCAAGCCGAGTGCAAAGAGCTGGCCGGCTGGATCTGCGACATCCTGGCTGACCTGAACAACGAAGCGGTGATCGACGCCGTTCGTGAGAAAGTCAAAGCCATCTGCAAGAAACTGCCGGTATACGGCGCTTAATTGCGACGTTAAACCCGCAGCATGAAAAACCGGCCAAGTGATTGGCCGGTTTTTTTTCGCCCGAATTTTTTCAAACGCCTGAACCGCTCAAGAATGGGACTCACCGCACAACTGGTCAGACCGGTCATGCCAATTCGTCAATTTTCACTTGCGATGTCTAAAAAACAGCGCCTAGACTGCACCCGCACTGGACATACCGGTAAGACCACAATAATTAAGTTCTGAATCTGATGCGCTTCAAGCGCACGGCAGCCAGGACACCGACCAGGATTCCCCCCATGCTCAGATGGTGCTCGCGTTCAATCTTCCTCCAAGTGGTTCTCGGACTGGTGCTCGGCATCGTCTGCGGGCTGACCCTTCCTGAATACTCGGCCCAGCTCAAACCGCTCGGCGACGGTTTCATCAAACTGATCAAGATGCTCATTGGCCTCATCGTGTTCTGTGTGGTGGTCAGCGGCATCAGTGGCGCCGGCGATCTGAAGAAGGTCGGGCGCATCGGCCTCAAGTCGGTGATCTACTTCGAAGTACTGACCACCATCGCACTGGTGATCGGCCTGGTCTTCGCCTTCAGTACCGGCATCGGCAGCGGTGCGAATATCCATCTCGAGCAACTGTCTGCGGCCGACATGAGCGATCTCGCCGAACGCAGCCAGCACATGCACACCACCACGCAGTTCCTCATGGACCTGATCCCGACCTCGGTGATCGGCGCCTTCGCTGACAACAACATCCTGCAAGTGCTGCTGTTTTCGGTGCTGTTCGGTAGCGCGTTGAATCTGGTCGGCGAAGCAGCTTCCGGGATCTCGCGCCTGATCAACGAACTGAGCCATGTGATCTTCCGCATCATGGGCATGATCGTGCGTCTGGCGCCGATCGGCGTGTTCGGCGCCATCGCTTTCACCACCAGCAAATATGGCCTCGACTCCCTGCAACATCTGGGTAGCCTGGTCGGTTTGTTTTACCTGACCTGCATCGCCTTCGTCAGCGTGATTCTCGGTCTGGTGATGCGCGCTTCTGGCCTGCGTATGTGGCCGCTGTTGAAGTATCTGCGTGAAGAACTGCTGATCGTCATGGGCACCGCCTCGTCCGACGCCGTGCTGCCACAGATCATGCGCAAACTCGAACACCTCGGCATTGGCAGCTCGACCGTGGGTCTGGTGATTCCGACCGGCTACTCGTTCAACCTCGACGGTTTCTCGATCTACCTGACCTTGGCCATCGTGTTCATTGCCAACGCCACCGGCACGCCGCTGGCCATGACCGATCTGCTGACGATTCTGCTGGTGTCGCTGATCACCTCAAAAGGCGCCCACGGTATTCCGGGGTCGGCGCTGGTGATTCTGGCGGCAACATTGACGGCGATTCCGGCGATCCCGGTGGTCGGTCTGGTCTTGGTGTTGGCGGTGGACTGGTTCATGGGCATCGGCCGGGCACTCACCAATCTCATCGGCAACTGCGTCGCCACGGTAGCGATTGCCCGTTGGGAAAAAGACATCGACGTACAACGCGCCAACAAAGTACTCAGCGGTCAGCAGGGCTACACCTTTCAGCCGCGTAAAGCAGCAACTCCGGCGCACCAGCAGGAGTTCTGATTTCAACCCTATCGGCGCTGCCGCAAGTGGCGATCTTTTGATCCCGGTTTGCGGCGCCCCTTTAGGCACATGGAGCGAGACAAGTGATTACCACATCAACCGTCGTCAACTCAGTCGTAGAAAAACTGCGCGCCGCATTGGCCCGTGGCCAGTGGCGTTCCGGCGACATGTTGCCGGGCCAGCGTGAACTGGCCGAGCAACTGGGCATCAGCCGCCCGAGCCTGCGTGAAGCGGTGATCGTCCTGGAAACCCTTGGTCTGGTGCGTTCGATGCCGGGCAAAGGCGTGGTCGTCCTCGACGCGCAATTGAGCGATAGCCAGAGCCACGACAGCGCAGTGGCCGGCGCCAGCCTCGAAGACGTGCTGCAACTGCGTTACACCCTTGAGCCGTTTATCGTCGGCCTGGTCGCGCAATCGATCAGCAGCAAGGAAGTCGGCCAGTTGCGCCTGACTTTGATGGACATGCGCGAAGCCCTTGAGGCTGCCGACAGCGAAGCCGGGGTCAGCGCTTACATCGCCTTTCACGAAGAATTGTTCACGCTCACGTCGAATCCGATTTTTCAGAGCGTCGTGCAGCAAACCAGCAACGCCCTCAAGCAGAGCGCCGAGGTGCTGCGCAATTCGCCGGAGCATCTGGCCGAGCGGCTGGAAGAAAACGAAGCAGTGGTCCGCGCGATCCGCAGCAAGAACAGCGCCCAGGCCAGTGCGGAAATGCGTCGGCACATTCTGCGCGAAGGTCAGCGCATGGGCATCGAGCTGAATATTCCGGAAGACAACTTGAGTCGCTGACCCTACTGGAGACAGGCCATGAACAGTTTCGCTTCACCGTCGCAAACCCAGCCGACCACTGCGCCCCTGCCCTTCTCCCGCGTAAGAGCACCGGCGGAGGATCTGTACCCGCGACTGTTCGACGCGATTCTCGAGCAGCGCATCGATCCGGCCAGCCGTTTCACCGAGGACAGTTTGAAAGAGATGTTCTGCGCCAGTCGTGCCGATGTGCGGCGGGTGCTGACGCAGTTGTCGCTTGAGCAGGTCATTGTGCTGCGCGCCAATCATCGGCCGCGTGTGGCAGCACCCGATCGGGAGCAGACGCGGCAGGCTCTGCATGCGCGGCGACTGGCCGAGAACACCTTGGTGCGTCTGGCCTGCCAACGTCCGCAAGCGGAAGGGTTGAAACGCTTGCGTGGGCTGATCGAACGCGAACGTCAGGCGGTTGAGCAGGATCGGCGGGGGGCGGCGATTCGTTTATCCGGGGAGTTTCATCTGACGTTGGCACAGATGGCGGGGAATGCACCGCTGGCGCATTTTCTTGGCAGTCTGGTGCCGCTGACTTCATTGGCGATTGCGCGAAGTGAGTGCCAGACGCACAGCTGTTGCGCATGGCAGGAGCATTTGGCGCTGGTTGAGGCAGTGGAGCTTCGGGATGTTTCCAAAGCAGGCATGCTGATGAATCGGCATCTGGATCATCTTGAGCAGACCCTGCTGGAGTCGACCGTCAAGCATTGTGTTGTCGGTTAAATCGCCATCGCGGGCAAGCCCGCNNGCGGGCTTGCCCGCGATGGCGTCAGCCCTGACACCGAAGAACCATCAAGCAGAAGCCACCTTGGCAAACCCCGCCCGAATCTTCTCTTCCGGCAACTCATCAGCAATAAACACAATCACACTTTCCCGCGCCTCACCCTCGGCCCATTCGGTGTCCCAATCGAAGCCATAGAGTTTCAGCACGCCCTGAAACACCAAACGCCGATCCTCACCCGCGATGTTCAGTACACCCTTGTAACGCAGCAATTGCTTGCCGTGTTCTTCCAGCAGCTCATTCATGAACTCGCTGAGCTGATCGATATCCAGCGGCTGATCGGTGCGCAGCACCAGACTGGAAATGCGATCAATCGATGGCGCCTTGCCCACCGGACGCAGGCTCAATCCACCGCCAAGATCGGCATTGAGGTTGAAGCCGCGTACATCCAGCAGTTCTGCCAGATCAATGCTGCCATGTTCAACCACACGGATCGGCGCACGACGGTTGATCCGCGTCAGGCGTTCGCTCAACGCGTTGAACGTAGCTTCGTCGACCAGATCGGTCTTGCTCACCAGCAAGCGATCGGCAAAACCGATCTGCGCCTGAGCGATGGTCTGGGTCAGGTGCACGTCCGCGTGGGCGGCATCGACCAAGGTGATGATGCCGTCGAGCAGGTAGCGCTCACGCAGTTCTTCGTCGATGAAAAAGGTCTGCGCTACGGGTGCAGGATCGGCCAGACCAGTGCATTCGATCACCAAGCGATCAAAGGCGATCTCGCCGTTGTCCAGACGCTCGAGCAGCAAGTACAGCGCCTTGGTCAGGTCGGTGTGAATGGTGCAGCAGACGCAACCGTTGGCCAGGGTCATGACTTGCACCGGTTCGTCACCCAACAGCTGCGTGTCGATACCGGCGTCACTGAATTCGTTTTCGATCACGGCGATTTTCAGGCCGTGCTCGGCTTTCAAGATATGGCGCAGCAAAGTGGTCTTGCCGGCGCCGAGGAAACCGCTGAGTACCGTGACCGGGATGGGAGAGGACAAAACTCGATCTCCTTCACAAAATGAATAAACAACACAAAAACAACTGTGGGAGCGAGCTTGCTCGCGAAAGCGATGTGTCAGTCAAATCATTCATCAACTGACACTCCGTATTCGCGAGCAGGCTCGCTCCCACAGGGGGATTACCTCAACCGCAGGCTGTCAGCTCAACAGCACTTCGGTCCACCCTTGCCACCGTAACGCGCTTCCTGACGTTCGCGAAAGAACATCTCGTAGCTCATCACCGGTTTGTCCGGGTGTTTGGTTTGCATATGCTCGACGTAGGTGTCGTAGTCGGGCATGCCGACCATCAGGCGCGCGGCCTGACCGAGGTATTTACCGAGGCGACTCAGGTCATTGAACATGGTGCAATCCTCTGGTTACGCATCCGGCAGAGCCTGGAATGGCGATTCTTTATCCGTACGCTCTTTTTTGCCCCAGGCGGCGATGCCGACCTTGAGCGCATAGAACAGGATACTGAAGACCACGAACAGGAACAGCGCGGTAAGCGTTGCGTTGGTGTAAGCGTTGAAGATCACGTGCTGCATCTGCTCGACGCTTTTTGCCGGGGCCAGCACCTGACCATTGGCCAGCGCATCGCTGTACTTCTTGGCCAGCGACAGGAAGCCGATCGCCGGGTTGGCATCGAACAATTTGATGAAGCCCGCGGTCGTGGTGCAGATCAACAGCCAAGTGGCTGGCAGCAGGGTGACCCAGATGTAGCGCTGGCGCTTCATTTTGATCAGAACCACGGTGCCGAGCATCAGCGCGATACCGGCCAGCATCTGGTTAGAGATACCGAACAGTGGCCACAGGGTGTTGATGCCGCCCAGTGGATCGATCACGCCCTGATACAGCAACCAGCCCCACATCGCCACACAACCGGCGGTGGCGATCAGGTTGGCGGTCCACGATTCGGTACGTTTCAGTGCCGGAACGAAGGAGCCGAGCAGGTCCTGCAGCATGAAGCGCCCGGCACGGGTGCCGGCGTCCACAGCAGTCAGAATGAACAGCGCTTCGAACAGAATCGCGAAGTGGTACCAGAACGCCATGGTGTTTTCACCCGGCAGGACGCTGTGCAGGATCTGCGCGATACCGACCGCCAGGGTCGGCGCACCGCCGGCACGGGCCAGAATGGTGGTTTCGCCAATGTCATGCGCCACGGCTTGCAGCGCTTCCGGCGTGATCGCAAAGCCCCAGCTGGAAACCACTTGCGCAACCGATGCCACATCACTGCCGACCACAGCGGCCGGGCTGTTCATGGCGAAGTACACGCCTGGCTCGATCACCGAAGCGGCGACCATGGCCATGATGGCGACGAACGACTCCATCAGCATGCCGCCGTAACCGATGTAACGGGCGTTGGTTTCGTTATCCAGCAGCTTCGGCGTGGTGCCCGAAGAAATCAGCGCGTGGAAACCGGAAACCGCACCGCAAGCGATGGTGATGAACAGGAACGGGAACAGACCGCCCTTCCATACCGGGCCGGTGCCGTCGACGAACTGGGTCAGCGCAGGCATTTTCAGCTCGGGCATGGTCACCAGAATGCCGATTGCCAGGGCGACGATGGTGCCGATTTTCAGGAACGTCGACAGGTAGTCGCGCGGCGCCAGAATCAGCCACACCGGCAGCGATGCCGCGACGAAACCATAGCCGACCAGCATCCAGGTAATCTGCACGCCGGTGAAGGTGAACGCCTTGGCCCATACCGGATCAGCGGCAATCTGCCCACCCAGCCAGATCGAACCGAGCAGCAGCAACACGCCGACCACGGAGATCTCGCCAATGCGGCCCGGGCGGATGTAGCGCATGTAAATGCCCATGAACATCGCGATCGGGATGGTCGCCATCACGGTGAAGATGCCCCACGGGCTCTCGGCCAGCGCTTTAACCACGATCAGCGCCAGCACCGCGAGGATGATGATCATGATCAGGAAGCAGCCGAACAGGGCGATGGTGCCGGGTACGCGGCCCATTTCTTCACGCACCATGTCGCCCAGGGAACGGCCGTTGCGCCGGGTCGACATGAACAGGACCATGAAGTCCTGCACCGCGCCCGCCAGCACCACGCCGGCAATCAGCCAGAGCGTGCCGGGCAAGTAGCCCATCTGCGCCGCCAGCACCGGGCCGACCAGAGGCCCCGCGCCAGCGATGGCAGCGAAGTGGTGACCGAAAAGAATGTGTTTGTTGGTCGGCACATAGTCCAGACCGTCATTGTTGAGCACGGCGGGGGTGGCCCGACGTGGATCAAGTTGCATCACGTTGTTGGCGATGAACAGACTGTAGTAACGGTACGCAACCAGATAAATGGCCACAGCGGCGACCACGATCCACAAGGCGTTGATCGCCTCGCCGCGGCGCAATGCCACTACGCCCAGGGCGCACGCTCCTACGATTGCCAGCACTAGCCAGGGTAAGTGGCGTAGCAGGCTATTATTATTTTTCATTTTATTATTCCAGCCAGGGTGGACAAGAAAGACAGCCACCCCGAGTTTAGCGCTTACGGCGCCAAAGGCCATACCCCGACGTTGGTCTAGACGCTTTAGCGATTGGCTGGCGCCCGCATTCGCGGTCTATAGTCAGCGAACCTTCACGAGGATTGCGCCATGAGCGAGCACCCCGCCAATCGACGTCGCTTCAAACGTATTGCGTTCGATGCCAGAACCGAGCTGAGTCAGGGCCAATTCATCTGGCCGGTCAAGCTGATCGATCTGTCGCTCAAGGGACTGCTGATCGAGCGGCCGGAGCCGTGGCTGGGTGATCGCGAACAGGATTTCTTCGTCGACATTCATCTGAGCGATGACGTCGATATCGAGATGGATGTGCACTTGGCCCATGAGGAAAACGGTCAGCTGGGTTTTGTCTGCCGACATATCAGCCTGGAATCGATCCAGCGCTTGCGACGGTTGATCGAGTTGAATCTGGCGGATGAGGCCGAACTGGAGCGCGAGTTGGCTGCCCTGATCGAAATCTAGAATCCACAATCGAACCCTGTGGGAGCTGGCTTGCCAGCGATAGCGATTTCAGACTCGACGAATATGTCGACGGACAGAACGCAATCGCTGGCAAGCCAGCTCCCACAGGTTATGCGGTGGGTTCAAGTTATTCGAAGAGCGCGTCGAGAGCCTGTTCGAGGCGGGTCACAGCGATAATCTGCAAGCCCGGCGGGGATTCCTTCGGCGCATTGCCCTTCGGCACGATCGCTCGTTTGAAGCCATGCTTCGCCGCTTCCTTCAACCGCTCTTGACCGCTCGGCACCGGACGCACTTCGCCAGACAAGCCCACTTCACCGAACACCAACAGATCATGCGGCAATGGTCGATTGCGCAAACTCGACATCACCGCTGCCATCAACGCCAGGTCAGACGCCGTTTCCAGCACCTTCACCCCGCCCACGACGTTGAGGAACACATCCTGATCGTGCGTCGGAATGCCGCCATGGCGATGCAAAACCGCGAGCAACATCGCCAAACGGTTCTGATCCAGGCCCAACGTTACCCGTCGCGGGTTGGCCAGATGACTGTCATCGACCAGCGCCTGCACTTCCACCAACATCGGTCGCGTGCCTTCCCAGGTTGCCATCACCACACTGCCGGGGACTTCTTCCTGCGCACGGGTGAGAAAAATCGCCGACGGGTTGGAGACTTCTTTCAAACCCTTGTCGGTCATGCCGAACACGCCGAGCTCGTTAACGGCGCCGAAACGGTTTTTCACCGCACGCAGCAAACGCAAACGCCCATCGGACTCGCCCTCGAAATACAGCACGGTGTCGACCATGTGCTCCAAGACGCGAGGGCCGGCGAGCGCGCCTTCCTTGGTGACATGGCCGACGAGGAAAATCGCCGTGCCGCTCTGCTTGGCATAACGCACCAGCAGCGCCGCGCTCTCGCGTACCTGGGAGACGCCACCGGGAGCCGATTGCAGTTGTTCGGTGAAGATCGTCTGGATCGAGTCGATCACCATCACCTTGGGCTTTTCCTGACGAGCCGTGGCGATGATGGTTTCGATACACGTTTCGGTCATCACCCGCAGTTGATCTTGCGGCAAGCCGAGGCGACGCGCCCGCATGGCTACTTGCTGCTGGGACTCTTCGCCGGTGACGTAGAGCGCCGGCATGCTTTTGGCGAGGTTGCACAACGTCTGTAACAGAATCGTCGATTTGCCGATGCCAGGATCACCGCCGATCAACACCACCGAACCATCGACCAGACCGCCGCCAAGCACGCGATCCAGCTCACCGGAAGCGGTGGAAAAGCGCGGAATCTCTTCGATGCTGACTTCGGCCAGCGTCTTGATCTGCGCCTGTTGCCCGGCCCAACCCGTGCGGCCGGTCGGCGCCGTGGCACCGCCGCTTTCGATCATGGTCTCGGTCAGGGTGTTCCAGGCACCGCACTCACCGCACTGCCCGGCCCACTTGGGAAAGGTTGCGCCGCACTCGGTGCAGCCGTACATGCGCTTGGCCTTGGCCATCAGAACCCCCGACAAAAACCGCGATGATAACGCACGTGCCGCTGATCAGCGCGGCGCCGCACTACGGATTTCGCCACTGGCCAGACGCGCGGGGCTATTACCCAACGGATCCTCGGCATTCAGGTCCGCGCCCTTGGCTTGCAGTGCATCGAGCAATTCCAGACGCTTGAACAACCCGGCGTACATGGCCGCCGTCTGCCCGGCGCCGTTACGCTGATCAGGGCTGCAATCGGTGGCCATCAGGCGCCGGGCGATCTGTACTTCACCTTTGAAAATCGCCCCCATAAGCGCGGTGTTGCCGCGTTGGTCCTGCGCGCAGGCATCGGCGCCAGCGGCGAGCAAACGTTCCACGGCCGGAGCCTGACCGTGATAGGCCGCCAGAATCAGCGCGGTGTAGCCCTTGTTGTCGCGGGTTTCGAGGGAATAACCCGACTCGATGAAGGTATCGAGCATCGGCACATCACCGCGTCGGGCCGCGTCGAAGTAGTAGTCCTGCAGTCGGGCCTTGATCGCCTCAGGACTTTGCTCGACTGGTGCTGCCCACGCCGCGAACGACAGACAACCGGCCAGCAGTAAAAGACAGGTTCGCATCAGCAGTCTCCTTGCACCGAACGGGGCCTGAGTCAGGCCCCGCGTGCTAGATCGGTATCAGTCGAGCAGTTTGGCCGCCAGTGCCTTGACCCGGCTCAGGTCGCCCTTGGCCACTTCCGTGACGCCAGTGCCGTATTCCGGATCGGACTTATAAAGGAAGGAGAGAATGATGTGCTTGCTCTCGTCATCGGTGCTGGCAAGTGAGCCACCGAAGCTGTCGATCAGGTCGCGGCGTTCTTTCTTGCTGAACGAGCGATACAGATCGCCGGCCTGCTTGAAATTCTGCTCACGCTGGATCTTCGCCTGCTGCGTGCTGCCCGACAGCGCCGACTGGCTGTAACGCGCGCTCTGGGTCTCCTCACGAGGTTGCAGTCGGCTTGGCTGATAGTTCACTCCAGTGTTACTGGCGCCGAAGTTCATCGCACCGTCCTGATTGCCATTGTTCACGGCAACTTTTGCCGCGTTGATTGGCAATTGCAGCGCATTGGCCCCCAGGCGATACATTTGCGTATCGGCATAAGAGAACACTCGACCTTGCAACAAACGGTCTTCGGAAGGCTCGATACCCGGAACAATATTCGCGGGCGCCATGGCCACTTGTTCGGTTTCCTGGAATACATTTGCCGGATTACGGTTCAACACCATTTGTCCAACTTTTCGCTCAGGAATACCCGGCCAGATCTTGGTGGCGTCTAATGGATCGAAATCAAACCTGGACAAATCTTGTGGCTTCAGCACTTGAATGTACAAGTCCCATTTCGGGAAATTACCTTTATTGATGTTACTCACCAGATCATTGGTCATATGACTGTAGTCTTGACCCTGAACTTTGGCGACCTGCTTTGGCGTCAGATTATTAATTCCCTGCAAGCTCTTCCAGTGAAACTTGACGTAATGAACTTCGCCCTTTGCGTTGATCAACTTGTAGGCATGTACACCATTGCCATCCATCTCTCGATAACTGGCGGGAGTTCCCGAGTTCGAATACAACTCGGTCAGCGTACGAGTGGCTTCGGGTACATGGGAAAAGAAGTCGAATCGACGTGAGTCGTCATCGAGGTTAGTCCGAGGATCGGGTTTGAACGCGTGCACCATGTCGGGAAACTTGATTGCATCGCGGATGAAAAAAGTCGGGAAGTTGTTGCCCACCAGGTCCCAGTTGCCGTCGGCCGTGTAGAACTTGGTGGCGAAACCCCTTGGGTCACGCAGGGTTTCCGGCGAATGATTGCCGTGTACCACGGCAGAGAAACGCACGAAGACCGGTGTACTTTGGCCGGCGGCGAACACCTTGGCCTTGCTCAGGTCGCTGAGATCGTTGGTCACCGTGAAGGTGCCATGGGCGCCGGTACCGCGTGCGTGAACCACGCGCTCGGGAATGCGCTCGCGATCGAAGCGTTGCAGCTTCTGAATCAGTTGCACGTCCTGCAGCAGCACCGGGCCGTTGGCGCCGGCGGTCTGCGAATTCTGATTATCGCCGACCGCTGCACCGTTATCGCGGGTCAGTGGCGCGGCGTTAACGGAGAAGGTCAGCAAGCTGGCGGTGAGTACACCGAAGATACGGCGACGGGGAAAAGCCCCCAGTCCAAGTGCGGAGTTCATATCAGGATCCTCTGGTTGTTTTGGGGCGCATCCAGATGCGCCAACCCAAGGCTAGAGGCCTGCGACGTCGAACATAAATAGAAAGAACGTAACGCCATGATTGAGAAAATTGGCTTCCTTATCAGCGAGTTACGGAGTATTTCGCGCGCGATTGATGGCACTTTGCAAACTAATCGTCGATTGATGTGTCGATAAAAACGGGCATTGTAAGAAGGTGTTTCGCGCAGGACGCGTTTTGCTGATTTACACTGCGTACACCAAACTCATCTGTAACAAGGAAATAACTATGGGCGTGCTAAGTGAGTTCAAGGCCTTCGCGGTCAAAGGCAATGTGGTCGACATGGCCGTCGGTATCATCATCGGCGCCGCGTTCGGCAAAATCGTTTCGTCGTTTGTCGGCGACGTGATCATGCCGCCAATCGGCCTGTTGATCGGTGGGGTGGACTTCAGTGATTTAGCCATCACGCTCAAAGCCGCCGATGGCGCTGCGCCTGCGGTGGTGATGGCCTACGGCAAATTCCTCCAGACAATTCTGGACTTCGTGATCGTCGCTTTCGCGATCTTCATGGGGGTCAAAGCCATCAACCGTCTGAAACGCGAAGAAGCCGTGGCCCCTACCCTGCCACCGGTTCCGACCAAGGAAGAAGAGTTGCTGGGCGAGATCCGCGACTTGCTCAAGGCCCAGAACACTCGGCCCTGAATTCTGTTCACGATAGAACTAACGGCGCCTTCGAGGCGCCGTTTGTTTACCAGTAGTTTTCCACCGCCACCTGACCGGGCCGGCGGGTCAGACTGAGGCTCATGTGGCGCTTTTTCAGCAACGCGCGTGTGTCATCGATCATCTGCGGATTGCCGCACAGCATGACCCGCGAGTGCTCCGCCGACAGCTCCACGCCCGCTGCGCGCTCCAGCTCACCGCTTTCAATCAATGTGGTGATGCGCCCGTGCAGTGCACCAGGGTGCGCTTCGCGCGTCACCGTCGCGATGAACTGCAATTTGTGCGCATATTCGCTGAGGTAGTCACGCTGCGTGAGTCCGGCAATCAGCTCCTGATAGGCCAGCTCCCGCGCCTCGCGCACGCTGTACACCAGAATGATGCGCTCGAATTTTTCCCAGACTTCGAAGTCCTGCAGTATCGACAGAAACGGCGCCACCCCGGTACCTGTGGATAACAGCCATAAATCTCGCCCGTCGACGAAGCGATCAAGGGTCAGATAGCCGAATGCCTGGCGATCCACCAGCAAAGTGTCGCCGACCTGCAGCCGACTCAGCTCACTGGTGAACTCACCGTCTGGCACCACGATGGAAAAGAACTCGAGAAACTCGTCAAAAGGTGACGACACCATCGAATAGGCCCGCCACACAATGCTGCCGTCAGCCTTGGTCACACCAAGCCTGGCGAACTGCCCGGCGCGGAAACGAAAACCGGCATCCCGGCTGGTACGCAAGGTGAACAGGCTCGGGGTCAGGGGTTGGACATCGAGCAACGTCTGCGAGGTGTATTTCTCTTCGCTGGCGGTCATGGGGCACTCCATTGAACGATTGCCCTCAGTGTCGCGCAAATTAACTGGTCTAAACACTGATGATCGGTAATGACATTCGAATTTAATCCTCTCGGTATTATTTATCAGATGACAAGATCAATATAAACATCGTTCATCCTAAGAACACTTTATGGATATTTGGCTATCTGCAATCTCGAAAAAATTTAAAGCTCGTTGTAAGAAACATCCTACACTTCGTTGCGTGCCGGATCTTTTGGATCCATTCGGTGCCCCCGCAACGTCAATGGAGTGTTCAAAGATGGAAACGTGGAAGGAGTCACAGTTAAAAAGACTGACTTTTGCCAAAGGAGTAGAGACCGCCTATCCGATATTGCTGCAATTCGCTGAAAATCTCGGTTTCAATTTTTGCGCGATTTCGGTTGTTTCACTTCATCGCGACATGCCTCTTAAAACCTTGCAAATCAACAACTACCCTGACGAATGGAATATTCAGTACGAAAAAAACAATTACAGCAAAGTTGATCCACTGATAGCACACTGCAATCACTCGATGACGCCTATTGTCTGGTGCGAGTCGGTATTCGCAGATACCCGGCAGTTATGGCAAGGATTGCAGCAACACGGTATTCAACATGGCTGGTCACAGTCATTCCATCATGAGCAAAGTGGCTTGTGCAGTATTATCAGCCTGGCGCGCAAACACTGTGCGATCAGTCCTCTGGAGCTGTATGAACATTTTGGCTATATGTTCTACGCCACCAGTCACTTGAGTGAACTGTTTGCCCGGACCCTGCCGCGAGAGTCTCTCAAACCCCGCCAACCGCACCTTTCGCCACGAGAACTGGAGGTTCTGCAACTGTCTGCGGGCGGCAAGACCGCTTATGAAATCTCGAAAATCCTTAGCCTGAGCGAGCGTACCGTGAACTATCACGTGCAGAACGTCATCGAGAAGCTCAACGTCTGCAACAAGATTTCCGCTGTCATCGCGGCCGCCAGAGCCGGGATCATCTAGTCAATCCAGCCTTGCCTCCCATAGAAAACTTGCGGGTAATAAAGAAGAAAAAAACGTACCATTCGAGACCCTCCTGAGTGATGACGCGAACGCTAAGCGTTGCATTACACTCGGTCGGTTCCGCTGCACAATGTCAGGGCTGCGGAACACCCCGTTGATTACCCTGAGTTCCCGCCCCATGCCTTTGCTTGATACGCCCTTCGCCCAGCTCGATCTGATCCGCCAGCCTGAACAGCAGAATGAACCGCTGCAAGCCTTCGATGCAGCAGACGAATACCTGCTCAACCATCTGGCGGCGCAGCAACCGACGGCCGACACGCGCGTATTGGTGCTCAACGACAGCTTCGGTGCTTTGGCTGCCAGCCTGTCGGGCAAGGTCAATGTCAGTAGCAGCGGTGACTCATTCCTGGGGTTTCAGGGGCTGGAGAAAAACCTGCTGCGCAATGGCCAGGCGTTTGACGCTGTTTGCGGGATACCCGCCAGCGAACCATTGGTCGGACCGTTCGATCGTGTGCTGATCCGCGTGCCGAAAACCCTCGCGCTGCTGGAAGAACAACTGATCCGCTTGCAAGGGCAACTCGCGCCCGGCGCCGAAGTGATCGCAGCTGCGATGGTCAAACACCTGCCACGCGCTGCCGGTGATCTGCTTGAACGCTACATCGGTCCGGTACAAGCCTCGCTGGCGGTAAAAAAGGCACGGCTGTTGATCGCCACGCCAGAAGCCAAAGCCCCGGCCGTGTCGCCCTACCCTTCGCGCTATCGCCTCGACGAGCCGTCGATCGAGTTGCTCAACCATGCCAACGTGTTCTGCCGCGAAGGCCTAGACATCGGCACCCGTGCCTTCCTTCCGCACCTGCCGAAAAACCTTGGCAGTGCGAAAGTCGCCGATCTGGGCTGTGGCAATGGCGTGCTGGCCATCGCGAGTGCCCTGCGCAATCCCGATGCGCATTACACACTGGTCGACGAATCGTTCATGGCGGTGCAATCAGCTGCCGAGAACTGGCGCGCAGCGCTGGGCAATCGCGAGGTCATTGTGCGTGCCGGCGATGGTCTGGCCGGTCAGGAACCGCAATCGCTGGACGTGGTGCTGTGCAATCCGCCGTTCCATCAGCAGCAGGTGGTTGGCGACTTCCTGGCCTGGCGCATGTTCCAGCAGGCGCGCGAAGCACTGGTGGTGGGTGGCGCGCTGTACATCGTCGGCAACCGTCATCTGGGTTACCACAGCAAACTGGCGCGGCTGTTCCGTGGTGTCGAGCAAGTGGCTGCCACGCCGAAGTTCGTAATCCTCAAAGCGCGCAAGTAAACCTTCAGGCAAAAAAAACCCTCCGTGAGGAGGGTTGCAAAGCCGTACCCGAAGGCGCCGGGACGGGGATGATTCAGTGCGTGGTCAAGCCTGCCGCGTTCATGAACATGCGCATCAGGCTGGCGGCGATAAACAGCGCGCCGACGCTACCGACCCAGATCAGGGCCAGCCAGCCGAGCCGCTGCCACAGCGGTTTTTTTTCGGCTTCTTCAATGTCGTGCAGGGAATGTTTGCCGGTCATTGTCTCGATCCTCAGTCAGATCGATGGCGCCGCTACCGACGCCATCGCGGGCAAGCCCGCTCCCACAGTTTTAGTGATAACCGTCTTCATGGGTGACCTTGCCGCGGAACACGTAGTAGCTCCAGAAGGTGTAACCCAGAATGAACGGGATGATGAACAACGTACCCACCAGCATGAAGCCCTGACTTTGCGGCGGCGCAGCGGCGTCCCAGATCGAGATCGACGGCGGCACGATGTTCGGCCACAAACTGATGCCCAAGCCGCTGTAGCCGAGGAAAATCAGCACCAGCGTCAGCAGGAACGGCATGTAGTTGGCATTGCGTGCCACGGCGCGGATCAGCCCGTACATCGTCACCAGCACCAGAATCGGCACCGGCATGAACCAGAACAGGTTCGGCATGCTGAACCAGCGGCTGGCAATATCCGGATGAGCCAGCGGCGTCCAGATACTGACAATACCGATCACGGCCAGCAACACGAAAGCCAATGGCCGTGCCAGGTCATGCATCTGTTCCTGGAGTTTGCCTTCGGTTTTCATGATCAGCCAGGTGCAGCCCAGCAAGGCATAAGCCACCACCAGCGCGGCGCCGCAGAACATTGTGAACGGCGTCAGCCAGTCCAGTGAACCGCCGGCGAACTGCCGATTGACCACCGGCAAGCCGTCGATGAACGCGCCCAGCGCCACGCCCTGAAAGAACGTCGCCGCCACCGAGCCACCGATAAACGCCTTGTCCCACAAATGGCGCTTGTCGTCCTTGGCCTTGAAGCGGAACTCGAAAGCTACGCCGCGAAAGATCAAACCGATCAGCATGAAAATCAGCGGCAGATACAGCGCTGACAACACCACCGAATAAGCCAGTGGAAATGCGCCGAATAACGCCGCGCCGCCCAAAACCAGCCAGGTTTCGTTGCCGTCCCAGACCGGCGCGACAGTGTTCATCATCACGTCACGGTCGACTTTGCCCGGGATGAACGGGAAGAGAATCCCGATCCCCAGATCGAAGCCGTCCATGACCACGTACATCATGATGCCGAAGATGATGATCACGGCCCAGATCAGCGGAAGATCAATACCCATGAGTCAAATCTCCTTGGTCACGCGAATGTCGTCGCCGTGATCGGCATCGGCCGAGTCGTCGGCAGCGGACAACGGACGCGCCGGTGTGCGTTTCTTGCCTGGACCACCGTCCGGCGTTTCCGTGCCTTCGCTGATCTTCGGCCCTTTGCGCACCAGACGCATCATGTAGCCGAGACCTGCGCCGAACAGCGCGAAATACACCACCACAAACATGATCAGCGTGATGCTCATCTGCATGAAGCTGTGGTTGGAGGACGCATCCGCCGTGCGCATCAGCCCGTAGACCACCCACGGCTGACGGCCGATTTCAGTGGTGAACCAGCCGGCGAGAATCGCGATCAAACCGGACGGCCCCATCCACAACGCCAGATACAGGAACGGCCGTGAGGTGTAGAGCGTGTCGCGCTTGCGCAGCCACAGGCTCCACAATCCGGTGAAGATCATCAGGAAGCCGAGGCCAACCATGATCCGGAACGACCAGAACACGATGGTCGAATTCGGCCGGTCTTCCGGCGGAAACTCCTTGAGCGCTGGCACCTGTTTGTCCAGCGAGTGGGTGAGGATCAAGCTGCCGAGGTAGGGAATCTCCACGGCGTATTTGGTTTTCTCTTCTTTCATGTCCGGCCAGCCGAACAGGATCAGCGGGGTCGCTTCGTCACCGTGATTTTCCCAGTGACCTTCGATCGCGGCGATTTTTGCCGGCTGGTGCTTGAGTGTATTCAGACCATGGAAGTCGCCGATGACAGCCTGGATCGGCGCGACGATCAGCGCCATCCACATGGCCATCGACAGCATGGTGCGGATTGCCGGATTGTCCTTGCCGCGCAGCAAGTGCCAGGCCGCCGAGGAGCCGACGAAGAACGCCGTGGCGACAAACGCTGCCGTCGCCATGTGCATCAGGCGATAAGGGAACGAGGGGTTGAAGATGATCGCCAGCCAGTCGGTGGGGATTACTTGCCCGTTAACAATCTCGAAGCCCTGTGGGGTCTGCATCCAGCTGTTGGAGGCGAGAATCCAGAACGTCGAAATCAACGTACCGATCGCCACCATGACGGTCGAAAAGAAGTGCAGCCCGCGCCCGACCTTGTTCCAGCCGAACAGCATCACCCCAAGAAAACCAGCCTCGAGGAAGAATGCCGTGAGCACTTCATAGGTCAGCAACGGCCCTGTGACGGCGCCGGCGAAGTCCGAGAAACGGCTCCAGTTGGTGCCGAACTGGTAGGCCATGACCAGCCCGGAGACTACGCCCATACCGAAGTTGACGGCGAAGATCTTCGACCAGAAATGGTAGAGGTCACGGTAGGTGTCGTTACGGGTTTTCAGCCACAGACCTTCGAGCACCGCGAGGTAACTCGCCAGGCCAATGGTGATGGCCGGGAAAAGGATGTGGAACGAGATGGTGAACGCGAACTGAATTCGGGCGAGATCTAGTGCCTCTAAACCGAACATATGGCTTCCTCTGTCAGGTAGTACCGGCTGCGGACCCGGAGGCCTGCACCCACTGCCCCCACGGATATGGAGTGCGGCGAATTCTGATTCGTTCTTTTTAAACAACCATCGCAACGCAGGGAGTCTGGCCAACTGGCCACCGGATCAATTCCTTTTGGGTCTTGATCTGGATCAAGCAACGTTAAAAGAGTAGTCCCATTTTTGCCGTTGAACGGCGTGGTCGTTTGCCGCGTGACAAGTTGCCTCATAACCGTGGCAATGCTCTGCAACAAATCCCCAGAGCGCTGGCAGCGGGGAAAACAGTACAGATCGCGAAGGCGACACAAATCCGCGAACAGCTGAATCAATCTGCACCGCAAAAAAATCGATGTCCTCCTAACTAAATTTTTTGTCATAGCAACTTCCTGTTACAGACTGGTGATAACCTCGCGGTTCCCTTCGAGCCAGACCTGCCTTCAGATGCCCAGCCAAGAGCCCCTGCTGTTACGTCACCATCGTCCGTTTCTCGCTTTCTGGTTCGCGCGGATCTTTACCGCCAGCGGATTTCAGATGCTCACCGTGGCGATCGGCTGGAACCTCTACCAACTGACCGGCAACGTGCTTGATCTGGGCTTGGTCGGTCTGGTCGAATTCGCGCCGCGTGTGCTGTTCATGCTGCACACCGGGCATGTCGCTGATCGCTATGACCGGCGCAAAGTGGCAGCAATCTGTCAGTCGTTGCAGGCGTTGATCGCCTTGGCGCTGGCCATCGGCAGCGCCACCGATCACGTCACCCGCGAGATGATCTTCATCCTCGCCTTCCTGCTTGGCGCGGCGCGTTCGTTCGAGATGCCGACCACTCAGGCACTGCTGCCGAGTATCGTGCCCAGCGCACTGTTCCCTCGGGCAGTGGCGGCGGCGCAGTCGGCGCAGCAGTCGGCAACGATCGTCGCCCCGGCCCTCGGTGGTTTGCTCTATGCATTCGGCAGCGTCTGGGTCTATGGCCCGACGGTGTTGCTCTATGTGATCGCCTGCACCTTGATGCTCAACCTGCCCGCGCGGCAAACGCCGTTGAACAAAGGCAAAGCAACGCTTGATTCATTGCTGGCGGGGATTCGTTTCATTCGCAGCCGCCCGGACATTCTCGGAGCGATTTCGCTGGATCTGTTTGCGGTGTTGCTCGGCGGCGCCACGGCGCTGCTGCCGGTATTTGCCAAAGACATTCTGCTGACCGGGCCGTGGGGCCTCGGCCTGCTGCGTTCAGCGCCGGCAGTCGGCGCACTGGGCATGTCGCTGTTCCTCGCGCGGTTTGCCGTGGAGCGCAATGTCGGTCGGGTGATGTTCACCGCGGTCGGGGTGTTTGGCGTCGCGACCATTGCCTTCGGCCTGTCGACCTCATTCTGGTTTTCCCTGGCGGTGCTGGTGGTGCTTGGCGCGGCGGACATGATCAGCATGGTCATCCGTGCGTCCTTCGTACAACTGGAAACCCCGGACGAAATGCGCGGCCGGGTCAGCGCGGTGAACGGGCTGTTTATCGGCGCTTCAAACCAGTTAGGCGAATTCGAATCCGGCGTCACCGCCCACTGGTTCGGCACGGTGCCAGCGGTGGTGATGGGCGGGATCGGCACGCTGGTGGTCACGGGGACATGGATCAAGTTGTTCCCGACGCTGGCTAACCGGGATCGGATGCATGTGCCGGTGGAAGAGGTGAAGGTCTGAAACGATCCAGACCTACAACTCCCCCGCCACTTTCGCCCGCAAGGCCTTGCCGCCGAGTTGCTCGACCAGCGTCAAGGCAAATTCCAGCGCAGCGCTTGAGCCTTGTGCGGTGACGCAGTTGCCGTCGACCACCACCGGTTGATCAACAAACGTACAGCCCGAGAGTTGATGACTGGCGCTCGGCAGGCAGGTCATGCGCCGCTGGCGCAATACGCCGAAGCTTTGCAGGGCTACGGCCGGGGATTCGGCGATGGCGGCGAACAGGCGTCCGGCGCTGGCTTGATCCTTGAGCAGTTGTTGCAGCGGTTGATGTGCGGCCAGATGTTGTGAACCGACAACACCGCCGGGCAGTACGATCAGGTCGAAGGTTTGCGCCAGCACATCGACCAGCATGCCGTCGGCAGTCAGGCGCGTGCCGCGGGCGCAGGTGAGCATGCGCCGGCCTTCGATGCTGGCCGCCACCACTTCGACGCCGGCCCTGCGCAACACGTCGATCAGAGTCACGCTTTGCAGATCATCGATGCCCTCGGCGAGGGTAATCAGGGCTCTAAAGGTCATGGGCGTTATCCGCTGGGTGATACTTGAAGCGTAGTCAGCTTCACCCGGATCGCGCTGCAACAGCCGTTACTTGATGTAAAGCTGGGTCGACATCGTGTTGCGTGGCGCGTTGATGGAAGTGTTGCTGAAGCTGAAGGTGCCTTCCTGCTTGCCCGCCAGATCGAAGGTATAAAGAGAACCGACGGTTTTATTACCGGGGGTGCATTCGGTCAGGTTGCCGTTATCAAAGGCACACACCGGCGCTCGGGTACCGTTCACTTCGAAACCATCCAGCGTGGCATGCGGCTGGCTCTGGCCGTATCCGACTTCCAGTACATAGACTTTGATGCTCGGCCCGTTGTGATTGCATTGGGTCTGGGTCTGCCCATCACCAATGTCTTCCAGGCCACAGGCCAGCGATTGCACCTTGATCACTTTCACTTGGGTCAACGGCTCCGCCGAGGCCGCCAGCGCTACCGGCGTCACGGCCATCAGCGCGGCAATCAAACCCAAAACCTTTATCCAGCACCTGCTCATGCGCTTCCCGCCCCGAAAAAATCAGCGCGTAGTATGGCGCAGTTGGCTTCAAGGCAAAACTTCGCCGACGATCGACACCAACAACCGCCATATTCCTCACGCTGCTGGTATGATGCGCGGCTTTTTCCGGCCCACCACAATTTTCCAGGCGCTTGCGACGGTCTGTGCTTTGCTGTTGAGGTCGATACATTCACGGCGCCATGCGCGCCACGGGGAGCAGACATGCTGGAAAGGCTGTTTCAACTCAAGGCACACAACACCAACGTGCGCACCGAGATTCTGGCGGGCATCACGACTTTCTTGGCCATGGCCTACATTCTGTTCGTCAACCCGAGCATTCTCGGTGAGACCGGCATGGACAAGGGCGCGGTGTTCGTCGCCACCTGTCTGGCAGCCGCGATCGGTTCGACGATCATGGGCCTGATCGCCAACTACCCGATTGCCCTCGCTCCGGGCATGGGTCTGAACGCCTTCTTCACCTACACCGTCGTCTTGCACATGGGTCACACCTGGCAAGTGGCGCTGGGCGCGGTATTCATCTCGGCGGTGTGCTTCTTCCTGCTGTCGATCTTCCGCATCCGTGAATGGATCATCAACAGCATCCCGCTGCCACTGCGCTCGGCGATTGCCGCCGGTATCGGCCTGTTCCTGGCACTGATCGCCCTGCACAACGCCGGCATCGTGGTCAGCAACCCGGCAACCATGGTCGGCCTCGGTGACCTGAAAGCCCCGGCACCGATCCTCGCCACCCTCGGTTTTGCCCTGATCGTCGCCCTCGAAGCGCTGAAAGTGCGCGGTGCGGTGCTGATCGGCATTCTGGCGGTGACCATCATTTCCATCGCGATGGGCTTCACGCCGTTTGGCGGCGTCACCTCGATGCCTCCTTCGCTGGCGCCGACCTTCATGCAGCTGGACATCAAAGGCGCGCTGGACATCGGTCTGGTCAGCGTGATTTTCGCCTTCCTGTTCGTCGACCTGTTCGACAACTCCGGCACCCTGATCGGCGTCGCCAAGCGCGCCGGCCTGATGGGCAAGGACGGCCACATGCCGAAAATGGGTCGCGCACTGATCGCTGACAGCACCGCGGCCATGGCCGGTTCGTTGCTGGGTACCTCGACCACCACCAGTTACATCGAATCCGCTGCCGGCGTGAGTGCGGGCGGCCGTACCGGTCTGACGGCCATCGTCGTGGCGATTCTGTTCCTGCTGGCGCTGTTCTTCTCGCCACTGGCGGCCAGCGTTCCGGCGTTCGCCACCGCGCCGGCACTGCTGTTCGTCGCCGTGTTGATGACTTCGGGCCTGGCGGAAATAGACTGGGACGACATCACCGTCGCCGCACCGGTCGTGGTGACCGCGCTGGCCATGCCGTTCACTTACTCGATCGCCAACGGCATCGCGTTCGGCTTTATTTCCTGGACAGTGATCAAGTTGCTGTCGGGCCGTGCCCGTGAGCTGAACCCGGCGCTGGTGATTCTGTCGATTCTGTTCGTGATCAAGTTGGGTTGGTTCAACGCATGACATTCGATTCCCAGGCTTACGCCGAGCAACTAGAAGCCAAGGTCACGCGCTTGCGTGATCTGCTGGCGCCGTTCGATGCCCCCGAGCCGACCGTGTTCGACTCGCCGCTGCAGAACTTCCGTCTGCGCGCCGAATTCCGCCTGTGGCGCGAGGGCGGCGATCGTCATTACGCGATGTTCGCTCAGGACGACAAACGCACGCCGATTCTTATCGAAGAATTCCCGATCGCCAGCCTGCGCATCAACCAGTTGATGCCGCAGTTGAAGGCGGCATGGCAGGCCAGTTCGGCGCTGAGCCACAAGCTGTTTCAGGTGGAATTCCTGACCACGCTGGCCGGCGATGCAATGATCACCCTGTGCTATCACCGCCCGCTGGACGAACACTGGCATACAGCGGCGACGAAGCTGGCGGCGGAGCTCGGCGTCAGCATCATTGGTCGCTCGAAGGGCAAGCGCGAAGTGCTTGGCCTCGATTACGTGGTCGAGAAACTTGACGTCGGCGGTCGCACGTTCAGCTATCGCCAGCCGGAAGGCGCGTTCACCCAGCCGAACGGCACGGTGAACCAGAAGATGCTCAACTGGGCATACGAAGCACTCGGCGATCGCACTGACGACTTGCTGGAGCTGTATTGCGGCAACGGCAACTTCACCCTGCCGCTCGCCACCCGCGTGCGCAAAGTGCTGGCCACCGAAATCAGCAAGACCTCGGTCAACGCGGCACTGAGCAACCTCAGCGAAAACGCTGTGGATAACGTCACCCTCGTGCGTTTATCCGCCGAAGAACTGACCGAAGCGCTCAACGAAGTGCGCCCGTTCCGTCGCCTGCAAGGCATCGACCTGAAGAGCTACGAGTTCGGCAGCGTCTTCGTCGACCCGCCACGCGCCGGTATGGACCCGGACACCTGCGAGCTGACCCGGCGTTTCGACAACATCCTGTACATCTCCTGCAACCCGGAAACCCTGGCGGCCAACATCGCCCAGTTGCACGACACGCACCGCATTACCACGTGCGCGTTGTTTGACCAGTTCCCGTGGACGCATCACATGGAATCGGGTGTGTTGCTGACCCGGCGTTGATTGCGCGATAGCAGATACGAAAAAGCCGTCGTGATTGACGGCTTTTTTGTGGGCGCTCACTAAGCGGGATCGACCTTACGCGGACGCCCGCCTTTTTTGCCATTCGCTCGAGCAGCTTCGGACTTTGCAGCACTGCTTTGACGACCGTTACGCGATGCAACCACCGACGCAGCCATCTTCATGAGTGACGGGCTCGCTGAAATCATCCCGGCAATGGAAACGTCAAGGTCTTTGCCCTCATGGCAAAGCGCAGTGCCTGCGAATCCGACGGTTAGCCCCTCGTAATCGTCTGCATCAAACCCGTCAAACTCTGGATACTGGTTCACCGGAAGCAACACACCGCTGCCATCCTCAAAACGGATGACCAGAGATGATTTTTCAAAGGTTACGGAGACAACCTGCAAGCTATTCGTTCGGCGTGCTTGCCCTTGCAGGATGGCGGCGTCGATCATCTCCTCCGTCAGGGGACGATGTGTGGATGGCTTAGCCTTGATGACTTTCATAAATCGATTTCCACTCCTTCCAATGCGTCTATCAATGTCAGAAGAGTTTTGCCCTCGTCTGGCAGATAACGCGCCGATCCCACTCTGTATGTCGTGTCAGTGACGAGTTTCATCCCCAGCACTTCGTTTGAATGGCTGTCCCACAATTGATTGTCGAGACAGACAGTTTGCAATCTTGACCACCAGATCCCGCGTGCTCGTCGCAGATGAGCAGGCTGCTCAAGAGATCGACGCAAGCCTTCCAGCACGGTTAACGGAGGTCGACGAGAAAGCGGCATGACATCCCAAGCTCAATATCGTTGTGCCAGAAACTGAACTGTAATCGGGCACTCCAACTGCCCGCATTCACGTGAACGTGTGGTGGGCAATGTTCATCTCGCAGCATGATGACAATCGACAATCCTTTGTAGATGCACACCTTCAGGCTAACCCATCCGTTAGGTTAAAAAGTTTCAGGATTCGAGATTCCTTTCAAGTCCGACGACTGGTGATCAAGCACATGTCGTTTCACCGCTTTTGAGGCTAGCGTTGGAACGGGTCATGAGTCGGTCAATCTCCGGTAAAAAACGTAAGCAAAGCTGTCGTCATATCTCGATCAATACTGCTTTTGTGCGATCACCGAACATAAAACACCAAGGCCTTTTTTGTTCAATTGACCATGGTAACCATCTAGTACATTTTATCTCCACAGGCTGAAACCCTCGGCCAAAGCCAAAAACAATAAGTGGAGTTACCCCTCATGCCCCCTATCGTTCTGGTGCTCAACGGCCCGAACCTGAACCTGCTCGGCACCCGCGAGCCGGCGACTTATGGTCACGAAACCCTGGCGGACATCTCGGCGTTGTGCGGTCGCGCTGGCGAAGAATTCGGCCTGGCCGTGGAGTTTCGCCAGACCAATCACGAAGGCGAACTGCTCGACTGGATTCACGCTGCCCGCGGTCGTTGCGCCGGGATCGTGATCAATCCGGCGGCTTGGACACACACCTCGGTAGCGATTCGTGATGCGCTGGTGGCCAGTGAATTGCCGGTGATTGAAGTGCACCTGTCCAACGTGCACGCCCGCGAGCCGTTTCGTCATCACTCGTTCGTCTCGGCGATTGCCACAGCGGTAATGGCCGGTTTCGGCAGCCATGGTTATCGCTTGGCGCTGGAACATTTCAGCCAGCGGCTGAAGGGGTAACGCGCATGTCTCGCTCTAACGTAATACTCGCCGGGCTGATCGGCGCCGGCATTCAGGCCTCGCGCACGCCAGCGCTGCATGAGCACGAAGGCGATGCCCAAGGTCTGCGCTACCTCTATCGATTGATTGATCTCGATCAGTTGAAAATGGACAGCACCGCCCTCTCCGACCTGCTGCTGGCGGCCGAGCGGATGAATTACACCGGGCTGAACATCACTTTCCCGTGCAAGCAGGCCATCATCCCGCTGCTCGATGAGCTGTCGCCGGAAGCCAAGGGCATCGGCGCGGTGAACACCGTGGTGCTGAAGGACGGCAAACGTGTCGGTCACAACACCGACTGCCTTGGATTCGCCGAGGGTTTTCGTCGAGGTCTGAAAGACGCCGCCCGCGAGCGCGTAGTCCAGATGGGCGCCGGTGGCGCAGGCGCAGCAGTGGCCCACGCATTGTTGAGCGAAGGCGTACAGCAACTGAGCATTTTTGACGTCGACAGTGAGCGCGCCGAGAGCCTGGCGAACAATCTCAATGAGCATTTCGGTTTTGGTCGTGCGGTGGCCGGTCGGGATCTGCCGAGTACGCTGAATCTGGCTGACGGTCTGGTCAATACCACGCCGATGGGCATGGCCAAACTGCCGGGCATGCCGGTGCCGGTCGAGCTGCTGCGCAAAGAATTGTGGGTGGCGGAGATTGTGTACTTCCCGCTGGAAACCGAACTGCTGCGTAACGCCCGTGCATTAGGTTGCCGGACGCTGGATGGCGGCAATATGGCGGTGTTTCAGGCGGTGAAGGCGTTTGAACTGTTCAGTGGCGTGGTGCCAGATGCGCAGCGGATGCTCGCGCATTTTCAAAGCATGAATGGCTAAAAACCTGTGGGAGCGAGCCTGCTCGCGAAGGCGTACCTTCAGTCAACATATTTACTGACTGACTCACCGCTTTCGCGAGCAGGCTCGCTCCCACATGGACCGTGTCAGGCTTGCAGGTAGCGCAGAACCGATTCGCAAATCATCTCGCGATGCCGCTGCTTGATGCTTTCATCGGGCAGATCGATCTGAAAAATCTCGCCAAATGTGTGCCGGTTCGATACGCGATAGAAGCAGAACGAACTGATCAGCAAATGCACATCCAGGGCATCCAGCCCGGCACGGAACATACCCTCTTCAGCACCACGACGCAGAATCTCACCGAGCGAATCGAGGATGGTGTTGTTCATCGCCTTGATCGCATCGGAACGCTTCACGTATTCAGCGTTGTGGATATTTTCGATGCTGACGATGCGCACGAAATCGACGTTGCGGTCGTGGTGATCGAAGGTGAACTCCACCAGTCGCCGAATCGCCTCCACCGGCGCCAGCTCGGCCAGATGCAGACGGTTTTCGGTGCTGCGGATATCGCCGTAAAGCTTTTCCAGCACCTCGACGTACAACTGCTCCTTACTGCCGAAGTAGTAATAGATCATGCGTTTGGAGGTGTGGATACGCTCGGCAATCGCATCGACGCGAGCCCCCGACAAACCTTGCTGGACGAACTCGACGATCGCCTCCTGCAGGATGTTCTCGCGGGTCTTTTCCGGGTTGTTCTTGCGACTCTTGCGCGGCTCCACGGCGGATACTTCGGTCGCTGCGGAAAGTTCTGAATTCATCGTCATTGCGGGCTCACGGCCATCACTGCACAGGCGGCGATTATGGGCCGCGCAGCACAGTGAAGGAAGCCGCGCGGCCCGTGTTTAATCCCGCGTTTACGAATTTCCTACAACTTCGCCTGGCGCACGGCGCCACTGCGAGATTTGGCCATCGCCGCCAGACGCACCGCGACGTTGGCCGCGCCGTAACCGGCATAGCCGTTCTTGCGCTGGATGATCTCAAAGAAGAAACGCCCTTCGAACGGCTCGGTGTAGACGTGGAACAGCTCACCGCCCTGGGCATCACGGTCGTACAAGACGTTGTAATACGCCAGTTCGCTGAGGAATTCGTCATCGAAATCGAAGCGCGCGGCGAGATCGTCGTAATAGTTCAGCGGAATATCCAGCAATGGCACGCCGGCCTCTTTAGCGCGACTGACTTCGGCGAAGATGTCGTCACAATCGAAGGCGATGTGATGCACACCGGAGCCGCGATAACTCGACAGCGCGTGGGAGATCGCGGTGTTGCGGTTCTCGGAAATGTTCAACGGCAAGCGGATCGAACTGTCGCGGCTGCGCAGTGCGCGGCTCTTCACCAGCCCGTACGGGTCGGGCAGTACCACTTCATCGTCCGCCTCAAAATCCAGCAGGCTCTTGTAGAACAGCACCCAGCTATCGAGGCTGTCGGCCGGCAGCGCCATGGCCATGTGATCGATACGCTTGAGACCGCCGCGTGCCGGCGCATCGGCCAGCAGATTGAAATCGGTGCCGTAGACATCAGCCTGTTCATCGACCAGATAAATCAGGCTGCCGTCCGGGGCGCGCACCGCCGCCAGCTCCAGCTCGTTGGGGCCGACCAGTCCACGATAGGGCTGACCTTTGTAGGCAACGGCGCGGGCCAGCGCACTGGTGCTGTCCTTGACCCGCACAGCGGTCGCGCACAGTGACGGGCCGTGAGCCTCGAAAAAGCTGTGAGCAAACGAATACGGTTCGGAGTTGAGGATCAGATTGATGTCGCCCTGACGCAGCAGGCTCACACTCTTGGAACGATGCTGTCCGGCCTTGACGAACCCAAGGCGTTCCAGCCAGTTCGACAGCTTGGCGCCGAGGCTTTCATCCACGGCAAACTCAAGAAACTCGATGCCGTTGTACTCGCTGGCCTTCGGCGTTTCGAAGAGAATTTCGCGGTTGGCCACAGGTTTGGTTTCCTGCTCAAGACGCTGACGGGTCTTCTCTTCCAGATACAGCAGCGAGCGCAAACCGTCGGCAGCATTGGCCCGTGGTGGCGCGGCGCGGAAGCCGTCGTTGAAGATTTCCAGCGACAGCGGGCCGGTGTAGCCGCTCTGGATGATCGGCGCGAGGAACCCTGGCAGATCGAATTCGCCCTGACCGGGGAAGCAACGGAAGTGCCGGCTCCACTCCAGCACATCCATGGCCAGGATCGGCGCGTCGGCCATTTGCACAAAGAAGATCTTGTCGCCGGGAATGTCGGCGATAGCGCGGGGATCGCCCTTCAGCGACAACGTATGGAAGCTGTCGAGCAACACACCGAGGCTCGGGTGATCGGCCTGACGCACGATGTCCCAGACCTGTTGATAAGTATTCACGTGACGGCCCCACGCCAGCGCTTCGTAACCAATGCGCAAGCCGCGCGCACCGGCATGCTCGGCCAGCAGGCGCAGATCATCGACTAGAATTTGCTGATCGCCGACGCTGTCGGCCGAGGCGTTACTGCAGACCAGCACCAGATCGGTGCCCAGTTCCTGCATCAGGTCGAACTTGCGCTCGGCCCGCTCGAGATTGCGCGCGAGGCGATCGCGGCGGCAGCCTTCGAAATCGCGGAACGGCTGAAACAGAGTGATGGCGATGCCGAGGTCGGCGCACATCTGTTTAATTTCTCGCGGACTGCCGTCGTAGTACAGGAGGTCGTTTTCAAAAATCTCCACCCCGTCGAACCCGGCGGCGGCAATGGCTTCGAGTTTTTCCGGCAGGGTGCCGCTCAAGGAAACGGTGGCAATGGAACGCTGCATGTTTCAACTCCCGGACTGCGCCGCTTTATCTTTACTGTAGGAGCTGCCGAAGGCTGCGATCGTTTGATCTTTATTCGTGAAAACAGAATCAAAAGATTGCAGCCTGCGGCAGCTCCTACATGGGATGGTTTTTATAGTAGGGAAATTATTGGCTGCATCGATCGCGGCAGCAATTTAAAGTGTACTACCCGGTTAGTTTTGCGTGCGATTATCGAACACAATGGCGGTTTGGCGAATTGACGATTTTTCGTCCACTGCCCAACATCGACTGCACATTGAGTCCGGATCTGAACCACCGGTCGCAGCGTGCAAGTAAAAAGCACACCAAATAACAAATCCAAAAACGGGTGGAACACATGATTCCTTCACAGACTTCCCGCATGGCTCCGGCCATGAGCACTGCCACGGGTGGCATCGGCGACAAGATCCGCGGCGCCATGGCCGTCGGCAAGACCCGTTGGGGCATGCTGGCGCTGGTGTTTTTCGCCACGACCCTGAACTACATCGACCGCGCCGCCCTCGGCGTCATGCAACCCATCCTCGCCAAGGAAATGAGCTGGACGGCGATGGATTACGCCAACATCAACTTCTGGTTTCAGGTCGGCTACGCGATCGGTTTCGTCCTGCAGGGCCGCCTGATCGACCGGGTCGGCGTCAAACGCGTGTTCTTCTGCGCCGTGCTGCTCTGGAGCTTGGCCACTGGTGCCCACGGTCTGGCGACTTCGGCCGTTGGTTTCATGGTCTGCCGGTTCATCCTCGGTCTGACCGAAGCGGCCAACTACCCGGCCTGCGTGAAAACCACGCGCCTGTGGTTCCCGGCCGGCGAACGTGCAGTCGCTACCGGCATCTTCAACGCTGGCACCAACGTTGGCGCGATGTTCACCCCGATGCTGCTGCCACTGGTCCTGCACGTGTGGGGCTGGCAAGCGGCGTTCCTGTGCATGGCGGCGTTGGGCGGAATCTGGTTGCTGTTCTGGGGCTTGAAGTACTTCAACCCGGAAGATCACCCGAGCGTCAAACAGTCCGAACTGGACTACATCCAGCAAGAAGTCGAACCGGAACAGGCCCGCGTGCCGTTCTCGAAAATCCTGCGGATGCGCGGCACCTGGGCCTTCGCCCTCGCCTACTCGCTGACCGCGCCGGTGTTCTGGTTCTATCTGTACTGGCTGCCGCCGTTCCTCAATCAGCAATACAATCTGGGCATCAACGTGACCCAAATGGGTATTCCGCTGATCATCATTTACGTCACGGCCGACTTCGGCAGCGTCGGTGGCGGCATTCTGTCTTCGTTCCTGATCGGTCGCGGGATGAACTCGATCAAGGCGCGGCTGCTGTCGATGTTCCTGTTTGCCTGCTGCATCATCGGCGTGGTCATGGCGGCCGGTTCAGCCAATCTTTGGGTGGCGGTGGCTGCGATTTCTCTGGCGATCGGTGCACACCAGGCCTGGACGGCGAACATCTGGAGCCTGGTGATGGACTACACGCCCAAGCACATGATGAGCACGGTGTTCGGTTTCGGCGGCATGTGCGCAGCGATTGGCGGGATGTTCATGACCCAGATTGTCGGTCACATCCTCACCGTGACCAACAACAACTACACCGTGTTGTTCACCCTGATTCCGGCGATGTATTTCATTGCGCTGACGTGGATGTACTTCATGGCACCGCGCAAGATTCCGACCATCACCGAGTAATCTGCCTACACCTGGCTCCCTTGTAGGAGCTGCGGCACGCTGCGATCTTTTGATCTTGATGTTGAAGATCAAAAGATCGCAGCCTCGTTTCACTCGTCAGCTCCTACACAGGGGGTTGCGGTCTCTTCAGCGGCGGCTCTGCTGCCACGCTGCCGCCAGCCCGCTGCAACAGATCACCGCAATGCCGATCACCGTCAACAGACTCGGCGTGTGATTGAACAGCAACCAGCCCAACAACCCGGCAAACACGATCTGGCAATAACCGAACGGTGCCAGCAGTGCCGGTGCGGCATGACGGAACGCCTGGGTCAGAAACAAATGCGCGGTCATCCCGCAACTGCCCAGCGCCAGCATCAGCCCGGCGTGGGTCAGCGTCGGCACCTGCCAGAAGAACGGCACCAGCGCACTCATCACCAGCGTGTTGCACAACCCGGCGAAGAAGTTGCTGGTAGTCGGGCTATCGACTTCGGCGAGCTTGCGCGTCAGCAATTGATAAAAACAGAAAAACAGCGCCGAGCAGAACGGCAGCAACACTGCCGGCGTGAACAACTCACCGCCCGGGTGGACGATGATCAGCACGCCGATAAAGCCGCAGATCACCGCGATCCACTGACCTCGGGTCACTCGTTCCTTGAGCAGCGGCACCGACAATGCGGTCACCAACACTGGCGCAAGAAAGTTGACCGCCGTGGCTTCTGCCAGCGGGATGTAAAGCAGCGCCGTGGTGAAAAACAGGCTAGTACCGAGTAGGCAAAGTGCTCGGGTCAACTGCCATAAAGGCTTCTTCGTGCGCAGGACGCGCAACCCGGATTGCGGCAGAAAAATCCCCGCCATCAGCAGGGTGTGCACCAGATAGCGCGCCCAGACCACCATCACGATCGGATAGAAACCGGACAGGTATTTCGACAGCGCATCGTGGCTGGAGAACAGGAAGGTTGCCACGACAATCAGCAAGATCCCCTTGAAGGGTTGGTTGACACCGGAGAGCGGAGTGCTGACGGTCATTGGGTTTCCTTGTGTTGCCAAAAAGATCAGAAGTCTTCGCAGGAAAGTCCCGCCGCCACAGGAACAGCGCTGTCCCTGTGCGGGCGGGCTTACCCGCGATAGGTGCGCAGCACCGCTTAAAGCCGCGCCAACAACGCTCGAGTTTTATCAATCGCCATCTGCGCCCGCTGCAATCCGCTCACGCCCTGCTCCAGCAGTTTTACCGTGGGAATTTCCAGACTCAATGGAATATTAGTCGGCAGCGCTCGCAGCAACCCGAGCAGATCGCAATCACCCTCGCCGGGAAACCGCCGCTCGTTGCGCGCCTGACGCAAGATCTCGGCCATGTCTGACGGCCTCGGCCCCGCTACATCACATAATTGCGCATAACGCAGGCGCGACGCCGGCACGTTGTCCAGATCCTCCAAACGTGACGCCGAACGATCAAAGTGAAAGGCATCGACCAGCACCGCAGCGTTTTTCCGCTCCGCGTTCTCGACAATCCGCAGCGCTTGCTGAAGATCGCGCGCATCGGTCCAGGGCATGAACTCCAGATGCGGGTGCAACCCGTAAGGTGCGGACAGATCACACAGCGCCGCGAAGTTGTCGGTGAGTCGCTGCTCGTCAGGATCATTACCGGCAACGAGTAACTCTGTGGCACCAAATTCCGCGCCGACCGTCAGAAGTTTCTCGAAGTCGGCGACGACGGTCTGTGGTTTCAATCGCAGGATTTCCACGTCGAGCACACGGATACCGGTATCACGCAGCCGCTGCAACGTCTGACGCCGCAAATCACCGTCGGCTACCAATGGGAAGTGATATTCCTCAGGCGTCGCCGGTTCCAGGCGCAAGCCGACATGGCTGTAACCGGCGCGCGCGGCCACTTCAACCATTTGCGGCGGCGACAACTCCAGCACGGTAAGGCTGGCCAGGGAGAGGATTCGTTCACTCATGTTCAAGCCTCGATCAATGCAGGGGAGCAGGTACGACCGGTGGCGGCGGCCTCGCGTATGGCTTCGATCAGCGCCAAAGTGCGCGCCGCGTCGGCCGCACTCACCAGCGGCTCGACTTCACGCCGTGCCACGCGTACGAAATGCTGTAACTGCAAGCGCAAAGCATCGTCACCGCTGTAGGACTCTTCGACCATCAACAACGGTTCATGCCAACCAGCGTCGACCTGATCAGCGGCGTAATGCCAACGCTTGAGTTGCGGAATGCTCAAGGCGCCAGCGGTCCCGGCCAGCAGATAACAGGGCTGACCGGCCTGGCGCGGATATACCGGGTTCTCGCCGGAATCCAGCTCCCAACTCCACGGCGCGGCGACCGCGTCGGAACCGCTCAATGTGCCCAATGTGCCCCCCTCGAATTGCAGCAACACCGCTGCGCTGTCTTCGTTGGCGAAACCGCGCACGGCGTTGTCAGTGATCGCCTGCACCGAGCGCACTTCACCGCACAGATGCCGTAGCAGGTCGAGGTCGTGAATCAGGTTGGTCAGCAACATCCCGGCGCCCGGTTCGCGGCGCCATGGGATTTCGAAATAGCTGTCGGGTTTGCGCAACTGGAACAACGCAGTGACCGTGGTCAGACGCCCGAGTGCCCCGCTCTGCACCAGCTCATGGGCGCGTACGATCAGCGGATTGTGACGCCGATGATGGCCGACCAGCACCGGCACGCCGCTGCTTTTGACCGCCGCGACCAGCTCGCGCGCTTCGTCCAGGTGCACCCCGACCGGCTTCTCCAGAAGCACCGGCACACCCGCCGCCAGACAATCGAGCGCGGTGCTGACATGTTGATTATTCGGATTGGCGACGATGACCGCGTCTGGCCGGATGAGCTCAAGCATCTGACGATGATCGGCGAAATGCCTTACGCCCCATTTCGCCGCAAGCCCTGTTGCTTGCGGCCCGGGATCAGCCACGGCGCACAGCGTCGCTTCACTGAGGGTCTGCAGATGCCGATAATGCTGCTGGCCCATGTTACCGGCGCCGATCAGGGCGATTCGAAGGGGCGAATTCAAGGTGCGGTCCTCTTGTGATTGTTGTTGGAATATCACTCCAGCAGCAATTTAGAACCGAGTTCCAGAATCAAACACCCATCAACCGCAAAACCGTGCGAACACCGCACAATTTCATGCCAATCGAATATCCATGTAGGAGCTGCCGAAGGCTGCGATCTTTTGATTTTGCTATTAAAAGACAAGATCAAAATATCGCAGCCTTCGGCAGCTCCTACCGGGGATTTGCGGCGGATTAGATAAACAGTTCGGAGGCCAGGCTGGCCGCAGATAACTCTTCGGTGAATGTCAGCAACAACGGCGCCAGTTCATGCAATCTCGCACCGGGCATCCGCGCACTCGGCCCGGCGATACTCAGTACACCGATCACCCGACTATCCGTTGGATGCCTCACCACCGCGGCAATCGCCGAAGTCCCCACTGCCGAACTCTCTTCGACCCAGGCATAACCCTGCTCACGAGCCAGACGCAGGCGTTCCAGCAACTCGATATTTGAACGCGGCGCATTCGGCCCGATCCCCACCGGCACCTCCGCCGCCTGCCGCTCGACCAGTGACAACGCCTCGGCATCGCTCATGCACGCCAGCCAGGCATGCCCGGACGCGGTGTAGAACAGCGGCGCATCGCGGCCCATGTCCGGGTCATAACGCAGACCGCTGCGCGCACCCTGGGCCTTGGCAATCCAGGTCTGGCGCTCGCCGTCGATAACGCCCAGACGCACCAACTCACCGGTTTCCTGCGCCAGTCGATCGAGCACCGGCTGGACGATGTCGGCACCGCTGCTCGACAAGTACTGAAAGCCCATCGCCACCAGTTTGGTCGACAAGTGATAACGCAAGGTTTCCGCATTCTGCCGTACGTAGCCCAGGCGGATCAGCTCGGCGAGCAAGCGGTGCGTTGCACTCTTGGGGATATCCAGTTGCTCGGCCAACGTCTGCATCGGCAGCCCGCGCGGATCACTGGTGAGGCTTTCCAGCACACTGAAAACCCGTTCGATTTGACTGCCGGCCATGGGAACATCCAAAGGAAATTTTGCCGATTCTAGAAGACATTGGCGGCAAAGCGAAATCTGGAACCGCTTGTTCGATAACCGCCCGCTTTGTTGAATCAACGCTTGTCGAGCCGCTCCAGCACTGGTTATTTTCTGGAATCAAATTCCAAAAACAATTCATCGCTGGAGCGTTGTTTGATGTCTGCCGAACTCCCTGATATCGACTGCGACGTATTGGTCGTCGGTTCTGGCGCCGCCGGGTTGTCGGCCGCCGTCACCGCCGCGTGGCATGGCTTGAAAGTCATCGTTGTCGAGAAAGATCCGGTATTCGGTGGCGCCACCGCATGGTCCGGTGGTTGGGCTTGGGTGCCGTGCAATCCGCTGGCCCGTCGGGCCGGGATCGTCGAAGACATCGAACAACCGCGCACCTATTTGCACCATGAACTGGGCGAGCACTTCGACCCGGCGATGATCGATGCTTTCCTTGAAGCCGGGCCGCGCATGGTCGCGTTTTTCGAGCAGCACACCGCGCTGCAATTTGCCGACGGCAACGCCATTGCCGACATTCATGGCGACACGCCGGGTGCTGGCACCGGCGGCCGCTCGGTCATCGCTGCGCCTTACGATGGACGCAAAGTCGGACGCTTGCTCAAGCGCCTTCGTACCACCATGCGCGAAACGTCCTTCATGGGCATGCCGATCATGGCCGGGGCGGATCTGTCGGCGTTTCTCAATCTGACGCGCTCAATGAAAGCCGCATGGCATGTGACCCAACGTTTCACTCGGCACGTGTTCGACCTCGCAGTGCATGGCCGGGCGATGCAACTGGTCAACGGCGTGGCACTGGTGGCACGGCTGGCGAAATCCGCCGAAGACCTCGGCGTGTTGCTGTGGGAATCGGCGCCGGTAACGGAATTACTGCGCGACGAAAATCGTGTTTCGGGCGCCTTGATCAACAGCCGTAAAGGCCCTATCCGCATTCATGCCCGCAAAGCCGTGGTGCTTGCCGCCGGTGGTTTTGCCAATGACATCGAGCGGCGCAAAGCCCTGTTCCCGCGCACGCCGACCGGTCACGAACATTGGGCGTTGCCACCGCAGGCCGTCAATGGCGATGGCTTGCGCCTGGGCGAAAGCGTCGGTGCACGGGTCAATACCGACGTGGCTTCGCCCGTGGCGTGGGCACCGGTGTCGCAGGTGCCGCATTCCGACGGCAGCATTGGCCATTTCCCCCACATCATCGAGCGCGGCAAACCCGGGATCATCGGGGTTCTGCGCAACGGCAAGCGCTTCGTCAACGAAGCGAACGGTTACTACGACTACGTCAGCGCGATGGTCGCCGCTGCGCCGGAAGGTGAAGAAGTCGCCTCTTGGCTGATCTGCACACGAGCCTTTCAACGGCGTTATGGACTGGGCATATCGCGGCCATTCCCGCTGCCCGTGTCAGAATTTATCCGCAGCGGCTATCTGAAAACCGGTAACACCGTTGAAGAATTGGCCACTGCTTGCGGCATAGACCCGAGCGCTTTGCGCCAGACCCTCGACGACTACGACCGCCATGCACGCCATGGTGAAGACCCTTTGTTCGGGCGCGGCACAACACCCTACAACCGCAAACAGGGTGATCCGGCGAACCTTCCCAACCCCTGCGTTGCCCCAATAGAAACCGGCCCGTTTTACGCCGTAAAAGTCCAACCGGGCTGCTTCGGTACGTTTGCCGGCCTCAAGGTCAATCCACATGCGCAAGTGCTGGATGCCAACCAACACCCCATCACCGGCCTCTACGCAGCGGGCGGCGACATGGCCAGCATCATGGGTGGCCACTACCCGGCGGGCGGCATCAACCTCGGCCCCGCACTGACTTTCGGTTACATCGCCGCCCGGCACATTGCCGGCATGACTGCTTTCGAACAGGAGATCGACCATGCAGCACATCATTAACGCTCAAGGTTTGAATATGCCGAAACTCGGTCTCGGCACCTGGCCGATGCTCGGCGACGAATGCACCCGCGCCGTGGAGCAAGCACTGGAACTGGGTTATCGACACATCGACACGGCAGCGGCCTACAACAACGAAGACGCGGTCGGACAAGCACTGGCGAATACGCCGACACCGCGCGAGCAGATTCACGTCACCACCAAGGTCTGGTGGGATCAACTGCAACCCGATGCGATGCGCCATTCCATGGACCGCAGCCTTACTGCTTTGCGCAGCGACTACGTCGATCTGTTCATGATCCACTGGCCGACCACCGACTGGGATTTGCCACGCACCCTCGCCACTTTGGCCTCGTTCAAGGAGCAGGGCCTGGCGCGCAACATCGGCGTGGCGAATTTTCCGCTGCCCCTGCTACGCAAAGTCATCGAGGAATATGGGATTGATCTGTCAGCGATTCAGGTCGAGTACCACGTCCTGCTCGGCCAGAACGCCCTGCTCGACTACGCCCGTCAACACGACATGGCACTGACGGCCTACACCCCACTGGCGCGCAACAAGGTCTCGGACATCCCGCAGATTCAACAGATCGCCAAAAAGCACGGTGTGTTACCGACCCAGGTAGCGTTGAAATGGTTGCTCGATCAGCCGAATGTTGCGGCCATTCCCAAGGCCAGCAGCCGAGCCAATCAACTGGCCAACCTCGCATCTCTGCAGGTCGAACTCGACGATGAAGACCGCGCATTGATCGCCGCGCTGTCGAAGCGCGAACGTCAGGTCAGTCCGGATTTCGCCCCGGAGTGGGATGCGTTTGATCGCTGATTGATAATCCAGCGATAGAAATCCTGCGCGGGATTGAATTTGCCGCGTGCCAGACCGTCAATAACAGGCCCGACCTCGTCAGTACGAGGCCGGGCCTGTTTGCGTGTGCGCCAATAGACGGACGACCGGACTGGCGCCACACTCACACAACAGCAACACTCATCACCACCCGATACACACAGAGGATTCCCACATGCTATGGAAAAAAGGCCGACGCAGTGACAACGTCGTCGATGCCCGTGGTGATGATGCCGGCGGTGGCGGCGGCATGCGTTTCGGCGGCGGCAAAGGCCTGAGCCTGGGGGCCATCCTGCTGATCGTCGGCATCGGCTGGATCACCGGACAGGATCCGCTGCAGATTCTCGGTCAGCTCGCCGGGCAATCCACACAACAATCGGCGCCTACCTCGCAAACCCGCCAGGCACCGCCGGCCAATGATGAACAGGCCGAATTCGTCCGCTCGATCCTTGGTGACACCGAAGACACCTGGGGCGCGGTTTTCCAGCAGGCTGGCCGGCAATATAAGGACCCGACCCTGGTGCTGTTCAGCAATCGGGTCAATTCCGCCTGCGGTCTGGCAACCTCGGCCACCGGCCCGTTCTACTGCCCGGCGGATCAGAAGGTCTATCTGGACATGGCGTTCTTCCAGGAAATGTCGCAACGCTTCAAGGCCGCCGGCGACTTCGCCCAGGCCTACGTCATCGCGCATGAAGTCGGACACCATGTGCAGACGCTTCTTGGCGTCTCGGCGAAAATTCAGACAGCCCGCCAGCAAGGCCGGCAGATGGAAGGTGATGGCGGCCTGCTGGTGCGTCAGGAATTGCAGGCCGACTGCCTCGCCGGCGTTTGGGCCTACAGCGCACAGAAGCGCTTGAACTGGCTGGAACCGGGCGATATCGAAGAAGCCTTGAACGCGGCCAACGCCATCGGTGATGATCGCTTGCAACAACAGGGTCAGGGCCGTGTGGTACCGGACTCGTTTACCCACGGTACGTCGGCGCAAAGGGTGCGCTGGTTCAAAACCGGATTCGCACAGGGCCAGGTCGGCCAGTGCGACACCTTCGCGGCGAAAAACCTGTAAATGCATAAATGGCTTTTGGCGTTACTGATCGTTGGCAGCACTGCGCAAGCCGCCGGTGTCGATGCGATCAGCCCCGGTCGTTTGCAACTCAAGGCCGGGGAAATGGCGGTGGGCATTGGCCCCGCGCCGGAGAAAATCGAGCGTGTGCTGATCGTCATTCATGGCCGGCTGCGCAACGCGGAAACCTATCGCAAAAGCGCCGAGAGCGCGGCCGAGCTGGCGGGACAAACCGCGCACACCTTGGTGATCGCCCCGCAGTTTCTCAATGAAAGCGATGTCGCCCTGTATTCGTTGCCCGCCACCGTCCTGCGCTGGCAGGGCAACGAGTGGATGGGCGGTGGCTTATCCGCTGGGCCGAATCCGTTGAGTTCCTACGCGGCGCTCGATGAGATCGTCGCGCGGATCAGCGATCGCAAACAGTTTCCCGACGTGAAGCAAATCGTGATCTTCGGTCACTCCGGCGGCGGTCAGGTGGTGCAGCGTTATGCCCTGCTCGCCAAGGATCAGCCAGCGCTGAAAACCAACGGCATTCGCTTGCGCTACGTGGTCGCCAACCCGTCGTCGTACGCGTATTTCAATGAGCAGCGGCCGGTGGCGTTCGATCACGCCAAGTGCGTGGGCTTCAATCGCTGGAAATACGGTCTGGCAGACATGCCGGTGTACGCCGGTGGGCAAACGCCGTTGCAGCTCGAAAGCAGTTACGTCAAACGCGAGGTGATTTATCTGCTTGGGCAGCAGGACACCGACCCCAACCATCCGGCGCTGGACAAGCGCTGTGAAGCTGAAGCGCAAGGTGCGTATCGCCTGGAGCGTGGCAAGTTGTACTTCGGCTATTTGCTGCGCCGCCATCCGGAAGGGGTGAATCAGCGGTTGGTTGAAGTGCCCGGGGTCGGGCATAACGGCGATGGGATGCTGACCTCGCCGGAGGGGCAGAAGGCGTTGTTTGAACAGTAAGTTGTGCGGTGGATGATCTGGCCTCTTCGCGAGCAGGCTCGCTCCCACACTGGATTGATGCATTGCACAAAATCTCTGTGCACTGAAGATCTAATGTGGGAGCGAGCCTGCTCGCGAATGCGTCTTTCCAGACAGCAAAAATCTCAGGCCAGCAGCATCCGCCGCAACTCGACACAATCCTTCGCATGCCAATCCGTCAGCTCCGGCCAAGGGTTTTCCGGCAGATTCACCAACACCGTCCGCGCCCCCGCCGCTCGCCCGCAATCCAGATCAAAGCGGTAATCACCGACCATCACCATCTCGCTGGCCGGCACGTCCCAGGCCTCTGCCAGTTTCAGCAAGCCACCCGGATGTGGCTTCGGCGGCGCTTCATCGCGGCCCAATACATTGTCCACCGCAAAGCAGTCAGCCAAACCAATGGCCTCCAGCGTCACATGCGCCAGTTCCCGCGCATTACGGGTCAGAATGCCGAGGCGATAACCGCGTGCGTGCAGATCACGCACCAGCTCCACCGCTCCGGTGGCCGGGGTCGAACCCAGCGCCAGATCCCTTTCGTGTTCCAGCAGCCAGGCGTGTTTCGCCGCCGCTTCATCGGCCGGCAATGCCGCAAGATGAGTGAGGATGTCGTCCTCCGGCGGAATCGCCAGCGCCACGCGAATCGCCGCAAAATCATGCACGGCGACGGTCAGCGTGCCGTCCATGTCGAACACCCAGTGCTTAACCTGTTTCAGGCTCATGCCCAATCCTTGCGATGGCGGATCAAGCCTTCCTGCGTCACCGAGGCGACCAGTTGCCCGGCGCGGTTGTACACGCTGCCACGGGAGAAACCACGGGAATTGCCGGCCCACGGACTGTCCATCGCGTAAAGCAACCAGTCATCGGCGCGCAGATCATTGTGAAACCACAGCGCGTGATCGAGGCTGGCGACCTGCATGTCTTTCTGCCAGACCGATTTGCCGTGGGGCAGCATCGAGGTGGTCAGCAGGCCGAAGTCAGAGGCATAGGCCAGCAGGTATTTGTGCAGCGCCGGGATGTCAGCCAGTGCGCCATCAGCACGAAACCACACGTATTTCACCGGATCGGCCGGTTGCGGGTTGTACGGGTCTTTTTCGGTGACCGGGCGCACTTCGATCGGTTTCGGGCACAGCAGTTTTTCACGCATGTGTTCCGGAATCAGGTGCGCGCGTTGCTGGGTCAGTTCCAGTTCCGATGGCAGGTTTTCCGGGCCGACCACAACTGGCATCTGGCTCTGGTGCTCAAAGCCTGCTTCGTCGTACTGAAACGAAGCGCTGCAAGTAAAGATCGGATGACCCTTCTGGATCGCCGTGACCCGACGAGTGCTGAAACTGCCGCCATCGCGCACGCGATCAACCGAGTAAACCACCGGCAACTTGGCATCGCCCGGACGCAGGAAATAGCCGTGCATCGAGTGCACATGACGCGCCTCTTCAACCGTCTGACTGGCCGCCGACAGCGACTGGCCGAGCACCTGACCACCGAACAACTGACGGAAACCCAGATCCTGGCTACGGCCACGGAACAGGTTTTCTTCGATCGGTTCCAGGGTCAGCAGGTCGACCAGATCTTCCAACACTTGGCTCATTCAGACTCTCCTCACACAAAGCTATATGCCGCGCAGTCTTGGCTGCGGCGGCCGATTCAGATTCTGGCACGGGCCAATGATATGGCGGCCATTGTAAACGTCCGTGTCGGCTTATCCATGCAAGGTTTGCAGCCATTGTTCCCGGGTGATGCGGTACAGCACATGCCGGCGCAACGGATGATCGACGGCAAGCTTGGGGTGATCGAAATCATCGTCCGGGGCGTGATGCATGCCGATAGCCTGCATGACTTTCTCAGACGGCAGATTGGATTGCGCGGTGAAGGAGACGATTTCCTTCAAGGCCAAGCGATCAAAGCCGCAGCGCAGAGCGGTCCACGCCGCCTCACTGGCATAACCCAGCCCCCAATGTTCCTTGGCCAGGCGCCAGCCGATTTCCACCGCCGGGGTGAACGGCGCGTCGAAACCGACCACGCCGAGTCCGGTGAAACCGATGAATTCGCCGCTGTCCTTGCGCTCCAGTGCCCACAAGCCGAAACCGTGCTCGGCAAAGTGCCCGCGCACGCGGCCGATCATCGAGGCGCTTTCCAGGCGGCTCAATGGTGCCGGAAAATAGCGCATCACTTGAGGATCGGCGCACATCGCGGCAAATGCCGGCAAATCCTCGTCCTGCCACTGACGCATCAGCAAGCGCGCGCTTTCAAGTTCCAGTATCGGCTCCATCGTGCCCCTCCGTTTCCATGCCGCAAGTCTACATCGCTGGTAGGATCCTTCACTCTTTCCTACGTTCCTACACGAAATCGCCATGCCATTGCCGCTGATCTACCACGAAGACTACAGCCCCGAGTTTCCGGCGGATCACCGCTTCCCGATGGACAAGTTTCGTTTGCTGCGCGATCACCTGGTCGACAGCGGTCTGACCCGCGATGGCGACCTGCTGCGCCCGGAGATTTGTCCCAACGACATCCTCGCCCTCGCCCATGACCGTGCGTATATCGAACGCTACATGAGCGGCGAGTTGTCCCGCGAAGACCAGCGGCGCCTCGGCCTGCCATGGAACGAAGCGTTGGCGCGGCGCACGGTGCGGGCGGTGGGTGGTTCGATTCTGGCGGCGGAAAAAGCCTTGGAGCATGGACTGGCCTGTCACCTGGCCGGCGGCACTCATCACGCGCACTACGACTACCCGGCGGGCTTCTGCATCTTCAATGACCTGGCGATCATCAGCCATTACCTGCTGCAAAGCGGCCGGGTCAACCGCGTGCTGATTTTCGACTGCGATGTGCATCAGGGCGACGGCACCGCGCGAATCCTGCATGACACGCCGGAGGCGATTACCGTTTCCCTGCACTGCGAGAAGAATTTTCCTGCACGCAAAGCGGAAAGTGACTGGGACATTCCACTGCCCAAAGGCATGGGCGATGCCGACTATTTGAAGGTTGTGGACGACACACTCAACTACTTGCTGCCGCTGTATCAGCCGGATCTCGTGCTATACGACGCCGGCGTTGATGTACATAAGGACGACGCCCTCGGTTATCTGCAACTGACCGACGAAGGCGTCGCCGCCCGCGATGAAAGCGTGATGCGCCATTGCCTGGGCCGCGACATTCCGGTGATGGGCGTGATCGGCGGCGGCTACAGCAAGGATCGCCACGCCCTCGCCCGCCGCCACGGCATCCTGCATCACAGCGCGCAACGGGTCTGGCAGTCACACGGTTGTCATTGAGTTGTGCTGCGTTACCCACAATCGCTGTGGAACGGCCTGTGGATAACCTGAGTGAAAGGGACTACAGGCCATACCGGTTATGGCCTGCAGCGCACTGATCATTTTTCAACCAACATTCTGAGCCAACACAAATCCTGTAGGAGTGAGCCTGCTCGCGATAGCGTCAGCACCTTCAACATTAACTTGGCTGATACACCGCTATCGCGAGCAGGCTCACTCCTACGAGAGATCTCGGCTGTTAGAATGCGCGCCTTATCCCGCCATACCGCAGCGCATGCCATGACCCAGACTTCCGCCTCCTCCCCCGCTCACGTCGCCATCATCGGCGGTGGCCCCGCCGGCCTGATGGCTGCCGAAGTGCTGAGCCAGGCCGGAATCCGCGTCGATCTCTACGACGGCATGCCCTCGGTGGGCCGAAAATTCCTGCTCGCCGGCGTCGGCGGCATGAACATCACCCACTCTGAAGCCTACCCGGCGTTCCTCTCGCGCTACGCCGAACGCGCACCGCAGATCGCACCGTTGCTGCGCAGCTTCGACGCCGATGCGCTGTGCCAATGGATTCATGATCTGGGTATCGAAACCTTTATCGGCAGCTCCGGCCGCGTATTTCCTACCGACATGAAAGCCGCGCCGCTCCTGCGCGCCTGGCTCAAGCGTTTGCGCGACAGCGGCGTAGTTATCCACACCCGCAATCGCTGGCTCGGTTGGGACGAACACGGTGCGCTGCGCATCGACAGCCCGGAAGGTGAAATCACCGTCAAGCCCGACGCCACCCTGCTCGCCCTCGGCGGCGGCAGTTGGTCGCGCCTCGGTTCCGACGGTGCCTGGATGCTGCCGCTGGAGCAACGCGGTGTAGGACTTGCGCCGTTGCAGCCAAGTAATTGTGGCTTCGAGGTGCAAGCCTGGAGTGAATTGATGGTCAGCAAATTCGCCGGCGCACCGCTGAAAAATATCGCCATCGGTTTGAACGACGATGTGCCGCGCTTGGGCGAATGCGTGATCACCGCAACCGGCATTGAAGGCAGTCTGATTTACGCGCTGTCGGCGCCGATTCGTGAGGCGATCAATCAGAATGGCGCGGCGGTTATTCACATTGATCTGCTGCCCGGCAGGCCTGTGGATAAATTGCAGGCGGCCTTGAGCAAGCCTCGCGGCTCGCGCTCGATGGCCAAGCATCTGCACAGTCAGGTCGGGATTGATGGGGTGAAAGCGGCGTTGTTGCGGGAGTTGACTGATGCGGCGACCTTCGCCGATCCGGCGCTGTTGGCGCGGGCGATCAAGGCCTTGCCGCTGATGTTGGTGAAAACTCGTCCGCTGGACGAAGCGATCAGCAGCGCTGGTGGCGTGACGTTTGAGGCGATGGATGAGCGCTTGATGCTCAAGGCGTTGCCGGGGGTATTCTGCGCTGGGGAGATGCTGGATTGGGAAGCGCCGACGGGCGGGTATTTGCTGACGGGGTGTTTTGCCAGCGGGCGGGCGGCGGGGTTGGGGATTGTGCAGTGGCTCAAGTCCGAGGCGTCTGCCTGAACCCTCACCCCAGCCCTCTCCCAGAGGGAGAGGGGGCCGACCGAGGTGTCTGACGTCATCCGTCGACCTGAAAAACCGAGTCGATTATGGATTCGGCAAAGCACTTTCAGTAGAGCCGACCGAGATATCTGCTGTCATACCTCGACCTGAATGACCGAGTCGATCGTGGGTTTTGTCAGCCGACCGAGGTGTCTGGCGAAGGTCCTGTCGATTATGGATTCACAACAGAAGAATCAGGTCGGCGTACTTCGCAAGCATCCCCCAATCAGTCCCCTCTCCCTCCGGGAGAGGGTTAGGGTGAGGGGCTTTTGATCTTACGGCTTGCGCTTGCGAGGCCCGGTATTGAACACCGGCACTTTACGCACAGGTTTGATCGAAGGCTCCGGCGCCTGCGTCTCGCCGCTGTCGACCCACTTGCCCAGATTGCGTTTGCCGCCACCACCCGAAGCCTTCGGCTTCTTCGGTTTCTTCGGCTTCTTGATCACCTGACCACTGGCATCGGTGTCCGGCACGCGGTGCTCAGGCTCAAAATCCGGTTCGTTCTGACGCTTCAATGTCTGGCGAGTCAGCATTTCAATCGCCGACAACATGTTCACTTCATCCGCACACACCAGCGAAATCGCCTCACCGGTTGCGCCAGCACGGCCCGTACGGCCAATACGGTGAATGTAATCCTCAGCCACGATCGGCAGATCGAAGTTGATCACCAACGGCAGATCTTCGATATCCAGCCCCCGCGCCGCTACATCAGTCGCAACCAGAATCTGCACTTCACTGAGTTTGAAACGATCCAGCGCGCGCTGACGGGTGGCCTGCGGTTTGTCGCCGTGGATACCGTCGGCATTCACGCCCAGGCCCTGAAGTTTTTCCACCAGCGCATCGACACCATTACGGGTCTTGGCGAACACCAGCACCTGCTTCCACTTGTTCTTGCGCATCAGGTGCACGAACAGTTCGGCCTTGCGCTTCTTGTCCACCGTAACGATCCACTGCTTGACGGTGTTGGCCGCAACGTTGCGCGGGCTGACTTCGATGCTCAGCGGATCGTTGAGCATTTGCCCGGCCAGCAGGCGGATGTCATCGGAGAAGGTCGCGGAGAACAGCAGGGTCTGGCGCTTTTTCGGCAGCATGCGGTAAATGTTTGCCAGTTCTTCGGAGAAGCCCAAGTCGAGCATACGGTCGGCTTCATCCAGCACCAGGGTTTGCAACTGATCGAGTTTCAGCGCGTTCTGGCGGAACAGGTCGATCAGGCGACCGGGCGTGGCGACCAGCACATCGACGCCACCGCGCAGCTTCATCATTTGCGGGTTGATGCTGACACCGCCGTAAACCGCATAAGTGCGCAGCGGCAGGTTTTCGGCGTACTGGCGCACAGACTCATGAACCTGCTCGGCCAGCTCACGGGTCGGCACCAGAATCAGCGCACGTGCCGAATTGGCAGCGACTTTCGGCCCTTCCATGGCCAGCAACTGCAGCAGTGGCAAAGCGAAACCGGCGGTCTTGCCGGTGCCGGTCTGGGCCGCTGCCATCAGGTCACGACCGGCCAGCACGGCCGGAATGGCTTGCGCCTGAACCGGCGTCGGGGTCTGGTAGCCGAGCGTCTCGAGGGAGCGCAGCAAGGGTTCGATCAGGCCAAGGGTGGCGAAAGTCATGGAAGTACCGTAGGAAAAAATGACGCGGGCATGCAATGCCGCGCAGTTTACCCTAATTCGTACGCGTTTCTGTGGGAACGGCTGTCGGCGCCACGACTGGCGGCTGCGCTGGCCGACGCCACTGCGGCAGACCAATCAACACCACCGCGCTGATGATCACCAGCATCGCCAGCGCTTCCTCGATCCCGATGGTCTCGCCAACAAACACAATCCCCAGCAACACCGCCACCGCTGGGTTGACGTAGGCATAACTGGTCGCCGCCGCTGGACGCACGTGCTTGAGCAGGTACATGTAGGAATTGAAGGCGATGATCGAGCCGAAAAAGATCAGGTAAGCCAGCGCCAGCCAGCCTTCAACTGGCGGCATTGCTTGCAGACGCTCGCCACTGACGGCGCTGCCGATCAGCAGCACCACACCACCGACCAGCATCTCCACCGCACTGGCCATCGCGCCCTGCGGCAACGGCAAATGTCTGCTCCACACCGAACCGAACGCCCAGGTCGCCGCCGCGAAAATCAGCAGCGCCGCGCCCATCGGACTCGATTGCAGGTTGGAACCCATGTTGAGCATGGCGATGCCAATAATCCCCAACGCCACCCCGGCCCATTCCAGACGAGTATTACGCGCGCCCCAGAAATAACCGCACAGCAAAGTGAACAACGGCACCGTAGCCACCGCCAATGCCGCAACGCCCGAAGCCACGCCAGTGTGTTCAGCCACACTTACCGCGCCATTACCAAAACTGAGCAGCAAAATCCCGATGATCCCCGCCGCTTTCCACTGCGCCCAGGTCGGCGCCGGAGCCCCGCGCCAGCGCAGGAACGCGTACATCAATGTACCGGCGATCACGAAGCGCACACCGCCGAGCATCAGCGGCGGCCAGTACTCGACGCCAATTCGGATCACCAGATAGGTCGATCCCCAAATCACGTACAACGCAAAAAACGCGGCGATCAGCGGCAAGGAAAAACGGCGCAAGGCAGGCATGGGCAGCTCGAATATCAGGCTCTCGGGATCAGTTATTCTAGAAAGGCCGGCGAGCAAAAATAAGCTACAAAACCTGTTTATAGCGCCGGTACACTTTGGAAATCACGGAGATCGCTGGAATAAACCACGTTTTCGAAAGTCTGGCATTTTCAGGAGTCCGACCTTGGACAAATATGACCGCATGCTGCTCAGCGCCCTGCTCGAAAACGGTCGAGCGTCCTACGCCGACCTCGCGCGTAAGGTGAACCTCTCCGCCCCCGCCGTCGCCGAGCGCGTAGCCAAGCTAGAGGCATCCGGGGTGATTACCGGGTATGAGGCGAAAATTGACCTGTCGAAAATCGGCTTACCGATCCAGTGCATGATCGAATTGCGTTTACACCAGAACGGCAGCCAGAAGGTCTACGACGAACTGGTGAAAATCCCGCAACTGACCGAGTGCTTTCGAGTGACAGGCGATCCGTGCGTGATGATGAAAGCCGCGGTGGGATCGATGACGGAGCTGGAGGAGTTGATCAATCGGGTGGCGAAGTTTGGCTTCAGCAAGACGTCGATTGTGTTGTCGAGTGCCATCGAAAAGCGTGTGCCGCTTGGCCACATCGAAAGCAACGGCAAATAGTCCGGCTCCCCCCGAATGATCGTTCCCACGCTCTGCGTGGTAATGCAGCCCGGGACGCTCCGCGTCCCGTTCAAAGCCGAACGCAGAGCGTCCGTTGAGGCATTCCCACGCAGAGCGTAGGAACGATCGGTCTGTGGGGATCAGCGATAACGCTGCAAGTGTTCGCTGACTTTCGCGGCGGGGACTTTCTGCAGTTTGCACAGCAGGTCATGCGATAGCTCGCTGACGCCGTGCTTGTGCCGCAACTCATCGGCCAGATGCGCCATCAGATTGGCCGCCATCTCGGCATCGGCCATGGCCCGGTGAGCCTGGCCCGTGTGCGGCAAGCGCGCAAACGTGGTGAGCGTACCGAGCTTGTGGTTCGGCGCCGCCGGCATCAGACGCCGGGCCAGCAGCAACGAACAGGCAAAGTTCTGCAACCGCGTGCGTTTGATCCGGCCCAACTCAAAATCCCAGAACTTCTGGTCGAAGGATGCGTTGTGCGCTACCAGCGGCGTGCAGCCGACAAACTCATTGACCTCTTCCATCACCCGCTCCGCCGGCGGCGCGGTGCGCAGCATGGCGTTGCTGATGCCAGTCAGTTGTTCGATGAACGCAGGGACGCGTACGCCGGCGTTCATCAGGCTCTGGTAACGCTCGACGATGCGGCCGTTTTCCAGCATGACCACGGCGATTTCCGTGGCGCGGCAGCTGCTGTTCGGCGACAGGCCGGTGGTTTCAAAGTCGATGACTGCAATGCGTTCCAAACCGGGTTCAACTCCGTACAAATCAATTCTTCAGCTTAATTTTTTAACAGCAGCGCGCCTTCGATCGGCACGTAACGGCTGGCGGCGCGGATCAGCGAGTTGGCCGTCAGACCGGGCACGCCATAGGCGACTGCCTGCACGCCGTGCTTGCTGATGATGCGCTCAAGCAGCATGTCGAAATCGCCGTCACCGGAAGCCAGGACAACTTCGTCGACGTGGTCGGCGGCGTCCATGATGTCGAGGGTGATGCCCACGTCCCAGTCGCCCTTGGCCGAGCCGTCGCTGCGCTGGATGTAGGGTTTGAGTTTCACGGTGAAACCGAGGTTGCGCAGGATCTGCTGGAACTGCTGCTGCTTGCTGTCGCCACGGTCGATCGCGTAGGCGTAGGCCTCGACGATCTGCCCGTCCTTGCTGATGTCGGCCCACAATGCGGCGTAGTTGAAGTGACAACCATAAGCCTGACGCACGGTGTAGTAGAGGTTCTGCACGTCGGCGAACACTGCGATTTTTTTCACCGGAGTTCCTGTGGGCGCGCAAGCGCACGAAGCGGGATCAGGCGCCAGGCCCGAAAAAGGCGCTCAGTATGCCAGCCCGAAGGAAGGTTCCGCGAATAATCGGCCCGAAGCCCTCAGGGGCTCCGGACGAATGGTGAATCAGACGAAAGAATCGTCGTCATCAAAGAAGGAAGAATTGTCGTTGCCGTAGTCGGTGTCGGTGAACCCGCCCTGGTCGTTGCCAGAGAAGCCGTTATCGGCCACACGCTGGTCATCGCCCCAGCCGTTGTTGCTCTGGTCGGCAACCTGCGCCGGTTCTTCCTTGATCACTTCAACGATTTCTTCCGGCTGCTGATTGTGATGGAACAGGCTGCTGATGCCCTGCGCCAGCATCACGCCACCGGCCACACCGGCGGCGGTTTTCAAGGCGCCGCCGAGGAAACTGCTACCGGCTGCCGGAGCGGCTTGTTGCGCATAGTTAGGCGGTGCTGCGCCGAAATTTTGTTGTGGCGCCGGGGCCGCATAATTCTGCTGCGGGGCCGGTTCACGCCAGCCGCCGGTCGACGCCGGGGCGGCACTCTGAGTCGGCGCCGGACGCGGGCTGCCGCCAAAGATGCTCGACAGGAACCCACCGCCGCTGCTTGGCGCCGGTGCGGCACTCTGCGCCTTGGCCGATTGCAGCTCGGCCTGCAACTGCTGGACCTGCTGGGTCAGCTGTTTGTTCTGCTCATCGAGGCTCTTGAGCGCAGCCTCTTGCACCAGAATCGCCTGGGTCATGAAATAACCTGCCGCTGGCTGGCGGGTCAGGTGTTCCTTGATCCGCGCCTCGGCCTGGGCATCACGCGGGGCTGCCTCCGTTTCGGCCTGTTGCAGCCGGGAAAACAGTCCATCGATCAGGGTTTGCTCTTCGCTGTTCATGGCGACCTCATAGATTGCCGGGGATCACATTGCCCTCGTCCACATTGGCCGAGGTGCTCTCCTGTAATGGAGACGGTGACAAAACGTTTCAATGACCTTTACCGAATGTTTACGTTTGTGTCGCGCCGGCGATCATCGGTTAAAGTGAGCCACTGTTTTCGACCTGCGATACCGACTGATGAATGCCCTCGAAGTGCTGCGCGACTCTCTGTATTTTTTCAAACGCCATTTGGGCAGCATCGTGCAGTTGTGCCTGCCGCTGGTGATTTTCGAAGCGTTTTTACAACAAGTGGTCGATCGCGCCAGCGGGCCGGAAAATATCTCGGCGATCAGTATCGTCGTCGGTCTGCTGGTGTATCCGCTGTACACCGCTGCGCTGATCCTCTTTCTCGATGCGCGCAGCCGTGGCGAGGCGCCGCGCAACCGTGATCTGCTGGCGATGGCCGCAACCCTGTGGCCACGTTTCGCCCTGCTCACGGCGCTCAACACCTTGTTGATTCTGCTGGGCTTGTCGCTGTATTTCCTGCCGGGCCTGATGTTGATGGTCATGCTCGCGTTCGGTGAATACCTGCTGGTGCTGCGCGGCATGGGCCCCTTGCAGGCGATGAAGGAAAGCCTGCGCCTGACCCGTGGGCATTTCTGGCGGATCCTGCTGTGCATTCTCTGCGTGATGACGCCGCTGTGGTTGCTCAAAGGGGCGACGCTGGCGGTGTACCCCGAGCCGCAGAATCCTGTGATCGCCATACTGATCGACAGCGCTCACAGCTTCCTGCAACTGTTCACCAGCGTAGTGTTGTTCCGCCTGTTCATGCTGATCAGCGAATTGCCTGACAAACGTGACAGAGTGGTCTGACAGCACTGCGCGTGGGCTTCGAGACGGCCGTCAGGTATGCTCGGGGCCACTTTCTGTAACGCTATAAGCCGAGCCATGACCCGTCTACTGCGCTACACCCTGTTACTTGCCGTGCTCGCCCTCGTCCTGATCGGCGCGCTGATCTTCAGCCTGACCTGGCGCCCCGATGCCCGCGAAACCCTGCCGGTCAGTTGCACGGGAACGCCACCGACGCTGGTGCCGGGCCAGGCGCTGAAAGTCATGACCTGGAATGTGCAGTACCTGGCCGGCAAGCGTTACGTGTTCTGGAATGATCTGGCCCAGGGCAACGATGAAGCGCCGACCCTGGAAGACATGGCCTTCAGCCTCGACGAAGTGGCGCGGGTAATCCGCGATGAGCAGCCTGATGTGGTGCTGTTGCAGGAACTGGATGACGGCGCCAAGGCCAGCGACTACCAGGATCAGCTGAAGTTATTGCAGGAACGCGTTGCCGACCTGTATCCGTGCAGCGCCAGCGCGTTTGACTGGAAAGCCGATTTTGTCCCCGACTCGCATGTTTTCGGCAGCGTCGGCCGACAACTGGCGACCCTGAGCCGCTACCGCATTGAACACGCCGAGCGCCTGCAATTACCGGTCGCCTCAGCCAACTTCATCAGCCGCCAGTTCCAGCCAAAAGATGCGTTGCTCGCGACCAAACTGCCCCTGAGCGATGGTGGGCAACTGACCGTTTTCAATACCCATCTTGAGCGTGCCAGGCAACCCGATGACACGTTGCAGGCGCAAGTGAGCGCCGTGGCCAAAGTGCTCGACAAGTACGAAAGTCAGGGCCTGCCGTGGCTGATCGGCGGCGACTTCAATCTGCTGCCGCTGGGTCAATATCGTCGCTTGCCCGCCGAGCAGCGCACACCCTACGCCGCCGACAGCGAACTGCACCTGCTGTGGGACAAATACCCGATGATCCCGACCAACAACGAGGCCAGCGGCATCGACCGCGCGCAGTGGCTGACCCACTACCCCAACGACCCCGGTCTGAATGGCCCGGATCGCACGGTCGACTACCTGTTCTACAGCCCAAGGATCAAACGGGTGGAAGCGATGGTGCGCCAGGACGATACGTTACGCATCTCCGATCATCTGCCAGTCATCGCACGCTTCCTGCTCCCCGCCACGCCGTAGTTCACAACTTCGGCACACCACGGATTTACTGTGGCCGACTTCAATTTTGTAGGAGCTGCCGAAGGCTGCGATCTTTTGCTCTTCAGGTCCCGCGCGGTTTGGCGCGAGCTGTCGCCTCGGCCACCAACGGATCATCCGGCCAATAATGCTTCGGATAGCGCCCCTTCAAATCCTTCTTCACCTCGGCATAGGTACTACGCCAGAAGTTGGCCAGATCCTGCGTCACCTGCACCGGGCGCCGCGCAGGCGATAGCAGATGCAACTTGACCACCTGCCGCCCGCCGGCAATTCGTGGCGTATCGGCCAGCCCGAACAACTCCTGCAAACGCACCGCGAGAATCGGTGGAAACTCGCTGTAATCCAGACGAATCGACGACCCCGACGGCACGCTCAAATGATGCGGCGCCAGCTCATCGAGCTTTTGCGGCAATGGCCATGGCAACAGGTTACGGACGATGCTCGACAGATCGAGATTGGCAAAATGGCTGAGCCGCGAAACCTTGCCCAGATACGGCATCAGCCAGTCTTCGAGGGTGTTCAGCAACGTTGCATCGCTGACATCCGGCCATTGACTGTCGTCCTGATTGTGCAATTCCAACTGACGCAACAGCGCCACCCGCGCCTGCCACTGACGCAGCTCCGGCGTCCACGGCAGCAACTCCAGACCCTTGCGCCGCACCAGATTGACCAGCGCCTGACTGCGCGCATTTTCATCGAGACCGGTCAACGGCTCACGGCTGAGGATCAGCTCGCCAACCTTGCGCTGACGCTCGGCACGCAGCACACCTTCGCGCTCGTCCCAGTCCAGTTGATCGACGTTGCGCACCTGTTCGGCGAGCACTGAATCGAACAGCGCCGGATCGAAATCCGCCGCCAGATAAATCCTTTCCTCACGCTGGCCCTGACGGCTGCCGAGATCGGCGATGACGATCCACGGCTCTTTCATCAGGCTGTCAGCTTCGGCGAACAGCGCCGCACGACCGTTGGCCAGACGATATTCGGCACCGCCAGCACGCCGCTGTTGCGCGACGCGATCCGGATACGCCAGCGCCAGCAACGCACCGAGCCAGCGCGGATGATCAGGATCGCTGACCGGCTCACTCGCTTTGCCGCGCAGGTAACCGCGATATTGCCGCGCCAGTTGCTTAGCGCGCTGCACCCCGCCCTGCGCACCACGGGCGGCGCGTTCTTCGCCGGACAGCAGCACCAGCCGACTGTGCAGATCGGCCCCGGCGCCACGCAAGATATCGCGCTCGCCGAGCAACGCGGCGACATCGCACGCCATGTTCGCCAGACCCAACGCCTGACCCCGCAGCAGCAAATGGCCGATGCGCGGATGCGCCGGCAATTCAGCCATGGCCTGACCATGAGTGGTCAGGGCCTCACCTTCCAGCGCGCCAAGCCTTTGCAACAAATCTTGCGCCTGGGCATAAGCTGCTGCTGGCGGGACATCGAGCCAGACCAGTTCGCCCGGCCTCACGCCCCAGCGGCCCAGTTGCAGGGCGAGGCTGGCGAGATCCGCCGAAAGAATTTCCGCACTGCCATAAGCGGCGAGTTGTTCGTGCTGATCCTGCGACCACAAGCGATAACAAACGCCCGGCTCGAGTCGCCCTGCCCGGCCAGCACGCTGCGTGGCGCTGGCCTTGGAAATCCGCTGGGTATCGAGACGCGTCATGCCGCTGCCCGGATCAAAACGCGGCACCCGCGCCAGCCCGGCGTCGATGACTACGCGCACGCCATTGATGGTCAAACTGGTCTCGGCGATATTGGTCGCCAGCACCACTTTGCGCTGCCCGGCCGGCGCCGGATCGATCGCCGCACGTTGCGCATTGAGGTCGAGTTCACCGTGCAACGGGCACAGCAGCACATCGCTGCGCTCACCAAGGGCGTCGACCAATTGTTGATGAACGCGACGAATTTCAGCCTGACCCGGCAGGAACACCAACAGGCTGCCGGTTTCATCGTGCAGTGCTTCAAGCACGGTTTGCGTGACGCGTTGATCGATGTATTCGCCGGGCTGAAACGGCCGCCCCCAGCGCATCGTCACCGGATACATGCGGCCTTCGCTGCGCAGGATCGGCGCGTCTTCGAGCAACCCGGCCAAACGTTCACCTTCGAGCGTGGCCGACATCAGCAAAATCTTCAGCGGCTGTTCAGCTCGAAACAACTCGCGACCGTTCAGACTTAAGGCCAGCGCCAGATCGGCGTCGAGGCTGCGCTCGTGAAATTCGTCGAAGATCAGCAAGCCCACGCCTTCCAGCGCCGGGTCATCCTGCAAGCGGCGGGTGAGAATGCCTTCAGTGACCACTTCAATGCGCGTATTGGGGCCGACCTTGCTGTCGAGACGGATGCGATAACCGACGGTTTCACCGACCTTCTCGCCCAACTCGCTGGCAAGCCGTTCTGCGGCTGCACGCGCGGCCAAGCGACGCGGTTCAAGCATCAGAATGGTCTGCCCGGCCAGCCACACTTCATTGAGCAAGGCTAAAGGCACGCGGGTGGTTTTACCGGCGCCGGGCGGTGCTTCGAGCACAGCTTCGTGGCGCGTCGCCAAGGCTTCACGCAGGGCGGGTAAAACTTCATCGATTGGCAAAGAAATCATGCTGGCTCCCCAGGGCGTGCCCACAGTAAATTGCGAGTCGCGTTAAAGCTGTGAGCGTGCCAGGCAAGGCGCGGGACGCAGGTAAGGGTCGTTTCCTTGCCAAGTCCCGCAACGCAGCATGGCGCGCTCACAGCTTTAGCCCGGAGGGCCGAACCCCGATAGGATTCGTTGGCCTTCACGCGGTGTCGATCTGGAGAAAACAACTTCAATCCTCAACGTATTTCGGTAGGGGTGAGACGAGGCCGCAATTTACTGTGGGCATGCCCTGCCATGGCCGAGTATAACGGCGAACTGCCAGGCGTTCGTCAGGGTCTTAACTTCACAAGACGAAGCTTCGTTATCAGATGACTCAGGAGATTTCCCATGCGCTTACCTTTTCGCCTGATCGGCGGTGTACTGGTCGCCACCCTGCTCACGCAAATCACCGCGTGCGGTTCGATTTTCTACCCGGACCGGCGCGGTCAGATCGACGGCAAGATCGACCCGGCGATTGCCGTGCTCGACGCCGTGGGCTTGCTGTTCTACGTCATTCCCGGGCTGATCGCGTTTGCCGTCGACTTCGCCACTGGCGCGATCTACTTCGAACCGGGCCACACCGCGCAGATCGACCCGGCCAAGCTCAAGCAAGCCATCGGCCCGGACGGTCAGGTCGATAATCACAAGCTGCAAGCTATTCTCGAAAGTGAACTTGGGCGGGACTTTCCTCTGGACGATCCGCGCCTGATTCAACACAAGGGCAGCACTCAACAACTGGCGATGTTCGGCCTGCAACCCGCCGCTTAAAAAGGACGTTCAATGACATCCAGCCCCGAACACGCCCGCCTGCTACGGCTCGCGACCCGCGCCTCGGTGGCGGTCGCGTGCACGCTGATCATCGCCAAAGCCATCGCCTGGTGGCTGAGCGGTTCGGTGAGCATGCTTGCCGGCCTCACCGACTCGGCGCTGGATGGCGTCACTTCGCTGCTCAATCTGCTGGCGGTGCACTACGCGCTGCGCCCGGCCGATGACGATCACCGTTATGGTCACGGCAAGGCGGAATCGCTGGCGGGCATGGCGCAGGCGCTGTTCATTGGCGGCAGTGCGGTGTTGATCGCGTTTCAGGCCTATGAACGCATCCAGCATCCGGAACCGCTTGGCGCGCCGTGGATCAGCATTGGCGTGATCATTTTCTCATTGCTGCTGACCGTGGCCTTGCTGATGCTGCAGCATCGGGTGATCAAGCAGACTGGTTCCAACGCCGTGCGTGCCGACTCACTGCATTACCGATCCGATCTGTTACTCAACGGCAGTATTCTGGTGGCACTGATGTTGGCCGGGTTCGGCTGGCATCAACTGGATGCCTGGTTCGGACTGGGAATTGCCGCCTACATTCTGTGGAGTGCCATCCAGATTGCCCGGGAAAGTTTTTCGGTGCTGATGGATGAGGAGCTGCCGGCGGATGTCAGTCAGCACATGCTCGAACTGGCCTGCAGTGTGCCGGGTGTGTTGGGCGCGCATGACTTGCGCACGCGGATTTCCGGCAACCACTGGTTCGTGCAGTTGCACCTGGAACTGCCGGGGGAATTGACGTTGTCAGTGGCGCACGGCATCAGCGACCAAGCCGCCGATGCCATTCACAAGGCGTACCCGCGAGCCGAAGTGCTGGTGCACGCCGACCCGATAAAAGCAGCTACAAGCCGCGAGCCGCAAGCTTCAAGCTTGTAGCTCGACACTTGCAGCTCGCAGCTGCTGTTATTGAACCTGATAACCGCGACTGCTCAGGCAATTGCCCTGAGCCTGACGGTAGGCCTGAACCACTTCGGGCGCCGGTTGATACGTCGCGGTGCGCGGATCGAAACCGCTTTGCTGCACCGCGTACTGGTAGCACTGATAACCGTCCTGCTGCACCTGCTCCGGCGACTGACCGTTGGCCGGGTACGCTTCGACGTCATAGCCTTGGGATTGCGGTTGCGGCTGCTGCTGAACCGGCGGTTCGACCACGATGTAATCCTGCGTCGCTTCCTGATAGGCATAGTAGGAACCAGCGGCGAGGAACAGCAGCGAACCACCGATCCACACTTCTCGGGCGTAATCCGGCAAATACTGAATGCGGATCCCTCGCGGCGGTTGCACAACGATGTAGCGCGGGCCTTGCGGGCGATACCAGTAGCCGCCGGAAAAGAAGTAATCCTGACCACGATACGGCACGCGGTAATCGCGATCCGGGAAGCGGTCGATCACGTGCCCAGGCCGGTATTGCGGGCCTGGGCCCCAACCGTTGCCGTGACCGTCCGGACGGCCCGGCCAGCGATTGTCGTTAGGCCGGTTGCCGGTCTGCCATTGCTGGTTGTGGTAACCGTTTTGCGGACGCTCGTCACGGTAGTAACCCTGACGTGGCTCCTGAGTCTGGCGCACTGTGTCGGGGCGTGGCTGGATCGGCAGGCTGTTGGCCGGCAACTGCGGCGGCGGTGGCGGCTGGCGCACCGGGTTGGGGTTATACGCTGGACGGTTCTGGTCGCGATTCTGCCACTGACCATTGTTGTTGCCGTTGTGCTCGAACTGGCGGCTGTTGTCGCCACGAATGATCTCGTTGTTCTGCGGACGCGGTTGATTCTGTTGCGGCTGATTCTGCGATGGATTGTTCTGCGGGCGCGGCTGATTGTTGCCGCCATGGCCCTGATTGTTACCCTGATGATCCTGACCGTGGCCACCGCCATCCGGTCCACGATTCTGCGGCTCGTCGGCGAGCGTTTGCACACTGACACTCACACACAGCAAACCAACACTGGCCAGACGCCAAATGCGCGAATTCATGCTTTTTCTCACTGCGGTGCCTGCAAATGTAAGAGGACTTGTCACTAAGACCGGGAATACACACGCCCGGTTCTGCAACAGGTTATCAGTCGCGCAACTTATTTATTGAGCGCCCGGCATGAAATCGCAGGCAAGAAAAAAGGGAGACCCGTCGGCCTCCCTTTAGAGAACTTCGTCCTGGCTCGACGCTTTTGACGTCGGCTCACCTCACGCCGTCTTCTGGACAGTGTGCAGCTCGGGGGCCGGCACAACCCCGGTGGGGGTGGCGGCCGCGGCAGGCCGGATAGGGCGGGCCGCGTGGACTGTGTTACCGAGCAGTGATTCTGGTGATAAGAATAGGCCTGAGACCGCGACAGAGGATTGCGAAGATTGCTGAAATAAACACCACTTGCGCAATTTTTAACCCTGGATAGATAATCCGCCGCAATAGTTACAACCAAGGACAGATTGATGAGCAAACTCGACCGTTACGACCTGAGCATTTTGGCGGAATTGCAGCGCGACGCCCGCATCTCCAACCAGGAATTGGCCGAGCGCATCGGTCTGTCGCCCTCCCCTTGCTCGCGCCGGGTCAAGCAACTGGAAGACGACGGGTATATTTCGCGTCAGGTGGCATTGCTCGATCGCAAAATGCTCGGGCTGAGCCTGACGGCGTATGTGCTGATCGGCATGGACCGGCATACGCCGGAGCGTTTCGAGAATTTCGAGGCAGCGATTCGCACGTTGCCGCAGGTGTTGGAATGCAGTCTGGTGACAGGCGTGGATGCGGATTACCAGTTGAAGGTGGTGGTGCCGGATATGGATCACTATCAGAAGTTGTTGCTGGGGCATCTCACCCGGATTGAAGGGGTGACCAGTGTGCGGTCGAGTTTTGTGCTGAATCAGGTACTCAACAGCACTGAACTGCCCTTGACCCACCTGCGCAACTGATCAAAGGCACCCTCATCGGAACGCCGCCCGCCCAGCCCTCTCCCAAAGGGAGAGGGGGCCGACCGTGAGATGCTGAAGAAGTACGCCGACCTGAGGGTTCTGCAGTGAATCCATAATCGACTCGATCTTTCAGGTCGATGTATGACGCCAGACACCTCGGTCAGTCCCCTCTCCCACTGGGAGAGGGTTAGGGTGAGGGCAAAGGCTTCGGATCAGACCCAGATCAATGCCACCCCACAAACCTTGGCGTATACTCGCCGCGCCCTTTTAGCCCCATGCGCGTCGGAGAAACCCAATGGATCCAGCCTTATTAGAAGAGTGGATGATGACCGGACTGGTCAGCATCCTGATCATTTTCATGGGTTTCATCGTCTGGGATCTGGCGAAGAAGTCCAAGGCCGGGCGCTTTGGCTCGTTCATTCTGTTCTTCGTACTGGGCTTGGGCGTGGCCGCGTTCATCATCAAGAGTGTGGTGATCGGCCTGATCGAATCCGGCGCTTTATAAGCGCGCCGGCACTTCCTTCCACTGGCCCTGATCAAGCCCTTCAATCGTCCAGTCGCCAATCTTCACCCGCACCAGCCGCAATGTCGGCAGCCCGACGGCCGCCGTCATCCGCCGAACCTGACGATTGCGCCCCTCGCGAATCACCAGCTCCAGCCATGAAGTCGGTATGGTCGCGCGAAAACGCACCGGCGGATTGCGCGGCCACAACTGCGGCTCATCCAGTTGCCGCGCTTCGGCGGGCAAAGTCATGCCGTCATTCAACTCGACGCCATCACGCAGACGTTGCAACTGTTCGGCCGTCGGCACGCCTTCGACCTGCACCCAATAGGTCTTCGCCAGTTTGTGCTTCGGATCGGCGATGCGCGCCTGCAACTGCCCGTCGTTGGTCAGCAGCAACAAGCCTTCACTGTCACGATCCAGGCGTCCGGCCGGATAAATGCCGGGCACATCAATGTAATCCTTGAGCGTCGCCCGCCCTTCGCCGTCGCTGAACTGCGTCAGCACATCGAACGGTTTATTGAACAGGATCAGCTTCGGCTCGGCCGGTGGTGCCTTGGCAACACGACGCGGGGAAGAAGACTGAGGCTTCGCGCCAGGGCGGCGGGAAGGTGGACGTGGAGGACGGGACATGGCGAAAGGAACATCTAACGGTCAGGGCTGCCAATGCTAGTAGCCTGACCGTCAAATGACCATCAACAAATCAGCGGAACGGCGGCTCGTCGAAGCTGCGCAGTTTGCGCGAGTGCAGCGAGTTGAGTTCAGTGCGCAGCAGATCCACCGCTTCGATGCCGATCTTCAAGTGCTGACTGACCGCGCGCTCATAGAAGGCGTTGGCCGAACCCGGCAGCTTGATTTCGCTGTGCAGCGGTTTGTCCGAAACGCAGAGCAACGTGCCGTACGGCACCCGCAAGCGATAACCCTGCGCGGCAATCGTGCCGCTTTCCATGTCCACCGCGACCGCGCGGGACAGGTTGATCAACGGCCGCTCCTGTGCCCAACGCAGTTCCCAGTTACGGTCGTCGTAGGTCAGCACGGTGCCGGTGCGCAGGCGTTTTTTCAGATCATCACCCTTCTCGCCGGTGACATTCGCCGCTGCCTGTTGCAGCGCCATTTGCACTTCGGCCAGTGCCGGGATCGGAATATTCGGCGGCACCACGCGGTCGAGAATGCCGTCGCGACGCATGTAAGCGTGGGCCAGCACGTAGTCGCCAATGGTCTGCGACTGACGCAGGCCACCGCAGTGGCCGATCATCAGCCAGCAATGCGGACGCAGCACCGCCAAGTGGTCGGTGATGTTCTTGGCGTTGGACGGGCCGACGCCAATGTTGACCAGCGTCACGCCGTGGCCATCGCTGGCGATCAGGTGATAGGCCGGCATCTGGTAACGGTGCCAGACCACACCGGCGGCGATCGCCGAGGCTTCGCCGTGATCCATGCCCTTCTCGATGATCACGTTGCCCGGCAACACCATGCGCACGAAACGCGGGTCACTGCGCAATTGCTCCAGACCATGGACGATGAACTGGTCGACGTAGCGGTGATAGTTGGTCAGCAGAATCCACGGCTGCACATGGCGCCAGTCGCTGCCGGTGTAATGCACCAGACGGCGCAGGGAGAAATCCACGCGCGCGGCGTCGAACAAGGCCAGCGGCAGCGGATCGGTGTTTTCCCAGTCGTAGAGACCGTCGGCGATGCCATCGGTGGCGGCGGACAGGTCAGTACTCGGGAACACCCGCGCCAGCACGGCAGCGGTGACGCCGGAGCCGGCCAGTTCATCGCCCTGCTCGACCACGTACGGATACGGAATGTTCTGCTGGCTGACGCCGACTTCCACGGTCACGGTGAAGTCGTGCATCAACGGCACAAGCTGCTCGAGCAGGTATTTGCGGAACGCCGCCGGGTGGGTGACGGTGACGCTGTAAGTGCCCGGCAGTTGCACCTTGGCGTAAGCGCGGGTGGTCTGTGGGACTTCGCCCTGGCAGTGATAGGTCAGACGCAGTTCGGGATAACGAAACAGAGCACGCTGCGCAGCGTCGGGTTCGACGCGATCCTTGAGGTAACGCTTGAGCGCCGAGTTCAGCGCACTGGTGGCCCGCTCGTGCAGCTCGGCCAGACGGTCCACGGCTTGTTCGGCGGTTTGAACGACAATAAACGCTTCGGTCACGATCAGCTTCCTGTGTTCTGACTTGCAGAGCTTCATCTTGCCTGCATCGTGGCGTCACGGGAACAGTGGCGTTGTGGGTGTACCCAAATCTTTCAGACAAAGCGAACCCCTGTGGGAGCTGGCTTGCCAGCGATGAGGCCAGCACATGCAACATCAGTGTTGACTGACAGGCCGCCATCGCTGGCAAGCCAGCTCCCACAGGGTTTTGTAGTGTTGGGGAGATTGCGGTCAGAAACCTTGCGGGGTCGAGCGGGCGACGATGGCTTCGACGTCCAGCCCACGCGGCAAGGCGCCGTAAACCCGGCCGCCACCGCTCAGGCGGCTGGCAATGAACGCGTCGCTGACCACCGAGTTGCCGGCCTCCAACAGGAGCTTGGCCTGCAAACCGAGCGCGATGTCTTCGGTCAGTTGCCGTGCCCGGTACTGAATATCACTGGTGTCCTTGAACTGCGCCTGCAACTGCTGAATATGCGCGGCCAGACGCCTGTCACCATGACCATCACCGAGTTCGCTGAACAACACGTCCAGCACACCCGGCTCTTTCGACAACGCGCGCAGCACGTCCAGGCACTGCACATTCCCCGAGCCTTCCCATGTCGAGTTCACCGGTGCCTCGCGATACAGACGCGGCAGGATGCTGTCCTCGACATACCCCGCGCCGCCCATGCATTCCGCTGCTTCGTTGATCATCCCCGGCGCGCGTTTGCAGATCCAGTACTTGCCCACCGCCGTCACCAGCCGCGCAAATTGCGCTTCGTGGCGATCATCCAGATGATCCAGCGCCTTGCCCATGCGCAAGCTAAGAGCCAGCGCGGCTTCGCTTTCCAGGGCCAGATCGGCCAGCACGTTCTGCATCAATGGCTGTTCGCTGAGCAGTTTGCCGCCGACCTTGCGATGCGCGCAGTGGTGGCTGGCCTGGGTCAGCGCCTGACGCATCAACGCGCTGGAGCCGACCATGCAATCAAAACGTGTCATCGCGACCATCTCGATGATGGTTGGCACACCCCGTCCTTCCTCACCGACCATCCACGCCAGCGCGCCACGAAACTCCACTTCACTGGAGGCGTTGGACTGGTTGCCGAGTTTGTTTTTCAGACGCTGAATGTAGAACTGATTACGCGTGTCGTCCGGGCGATGGCGTGGCAACAGGAAGCAGCTCAAGCCTTTGTCGGTTTGCGCCAGCGTCAGGAACGCATCGCACATCGGCGCCGAGCAGAACCACTTGTGCCCGACCAGTTCATAGGCCTGACCCGGGCCGCTGGCGCCGACCGGATAGGCCTTGGTGGTGTTGGCGCGCACGTCGGTTCCGCCCTGTTTTTCGGTCATGGCCATGCCGATGGTCACGCCGGCCTTGTGCGCCATGCCGACGTTGCGCGGATCGTATTCGGTGGCGAGGACTTTCGGCAGCCATTGCTCGGCGATGTTCGGCTGCAAACGCAGGGCCGGCACGCTGGCGAAGGTCATGGTCAACGGGCAACCGCTGCCCGCCTCGGCCTGGCTGTGCAGATAGGTCATCGAGGCGCGGGCGACGTGGGCGCCATCCTGTGGATGCGCCCATGGCAGCGAGGTCAGGCCATGCTCGATCGCCGTGCGCATCAGCTCGTGATAAGCCGGGTGAAATTCCACCAGATCGATGCGATGGCCGTAGCGGTCATGACTGGCGAACGTGGGTTTGTTCTGATTGGCGAGGAACCCGGCTTCCATCAATGGGCCACCGGCGAGCGCGCCGTAAGCATCGATCCGCGACTCCGCCCACCCGGCGCCGAACCTGCGCGACCATTCCTGCAGCGGCAGGTCGATGCGGTACAGATTGGTGCCGTCCAGCGACGGTGGCTGGTTGGTGACTTCGTGGGTTTCGGCGAACTGATGCAGGTTCATGACGGGGCTCCTTTGGGCAACCAAGGAACTCAGTTAAGCACCGCACCGCAAGCGGTCAAAGTGTCATAAGCGCCGAACTGGCGGCGCTTTTACCCTGTCAACAGCACAGCACCCGACGCTCCAGTGCCGATTGCAGTTCCTCGAATTTCACCGGCTTGTTCAGGTAATCGACCGGTGCTCCCGTGGCGCAAAGCTCTCGGTCGGCGGTCAGTGCGAGCATGAACACCGGCAGGTTGGCGCAGCCCGGCATGGCGTGAATCTGGCAGCACAAGGATGCGCCTTCAGGGGCGGACATCTGACAATCGATCAGCACCGCATCGAAGGTTTCCCGCTGCAGGCAGTCCAGTGCCGCTGCGCCGTTGTCAGCAGTGCGCACGCGGAAACCGAGCTTGAGCAACATGCCGCGCATCACCAGTTGGTTGACGCTGTTGTCGTCCACCAGCAACACCGTGCAATCCTGCGGTGCGCGAACACAATCGGGCGAAGGCGCGGCTATTGGCGCAGATCCAACCACCGGCAATTCGAACTCGACGTCCAACTGGAAGCGGCTGCCGCTCCCAGGTTCCGAGCGATGGGTAAGCTTGCCGCCGAGCAGCTCAACCAACTGTCGGCAGATCGCCAGGCCGACGCCCAGTCCGCCATATTCGCGGGTCATCGAACCGTCGAGCTGGAAGAAGCGCTGATACATCGTCGCCTCGCCCAGGTCGGTAAAACCGATGCCGGTGTCGATCACCGCAAACGACAACGCCAGACGATTGCCCGTCGACGGTTTGCCGGTGACCCGCAATGCCAGTCCACCGACACGGGTGAACTTGATCGCATTGTCGAGCAGGCATTCCAGGCATTGCGCGAGTTTTGCGCTATCACCGTGCAAGCGATCCGGCAGGGTCGGCAGGACATCGACCTTGAAGTCCAGCGACTTGCTCGACGCATTGCCGTCGAATTGCACACGCAACGCTTCGACCACCGCGCGCAGGCTGAAACTGCCCGGCGCAGCCTTGAGCTTGCCAGCCTGCAATTCGGTAAGGGTAAGGATGCCGTTGACCATGCGCATCATGTCCCGCGCGGACCCGGCAGCGGTTTGCTGATATTGCTCCAGCTCCGGATCCATTTCGACGGTTTGCATCAGTTCCAGCGAACCGATGACACCGTTCATCGGCGTGCGCAGTTCGTGGGTCAGGGTCGCCAAAAATTCATCTTTGAGCTTGTTGCTGTGCGCCAGTTGCTGGTTGAGCACTTCGAGCTTCTGCCCGGCGTCGTACAGCGTCTGCGCCTGTTGCTCGCGCATCGCGTTGATACGATCGGCCAGTGCCAGCGACAGCAGCGCCACTTCGATGGCCGAGCCAATCTGGCTGGCGTACATGGTCAGGAACACGTTCGGCAGCAGACCCAGCACCATCAGCGTGTTGACGATGCCGCCGAGCAGAAACGCCGACCAGGCAATGATGAAATAGCGCGCCACGCGCAAGCCGCGCCACCAGGCCAGAATCCCGGCGGCGAAAATCACCACGGTGAAGGTCAGCGCCAGCGTCGTTGCCAGGCGCAAGGCCAGGGCGTAACTGGTCATCAGCGACAGGCCGATGACCAACGCGCTGAATGCAATCAATCCGATCAGCACACGATCGAGCCCACGACTGTGGTTTTTGGTTTGCAGGAAACTGCGGGCGAACTGGCTGCCAAACAGGCCGGCGCAACCAATGAAAAAAGGCGTCGCAGCGTTGGCCCACCATGGGTTGTCCGGCCAGAAGTATTCGACCGCTGCACCGTTCACCGACAGTTGATAGAGGCCGAACGAAGCAATATAGAAGATGTAATAGAGGTAACTGGTGTCGCGCACGCTGAGGTAGATGAACAGGTTGTAGACCACCATCCCCAGCAACACGCCATAAATGATGCCGAGCACATAAAGGCGCACTGGCTGGTCTTCGAGGTACGCGGTACTCGACCATAACGTCACAGGCGCCTGGATCGAGCCTTCGCTGGCCAGGCGCAAGTACACGGTTTGCTGTTGCCCAGGCTCGAATGCAAGGTCGAACAAATAGTTGTTCTGGCGGATCTCGCGGCTGGCGAACGGCCAGGCATCACCGGTTTGCCGGACGAGACGGTAGTCGCCAGCAGCATCGGGCATGTACAGGTCGAGATGATCGAGCGGTGGATACGCCAGTTCCAGCAGCCAGGTGCGCTGGGCAGCGGGATTGCTCGGACGATAATGCAGATCGATCTTCAGCCAGAACGCCGAGCGTGAATAACCGGCATTGAGCGTGGCTTTATCGTGAGGTTTGAAATTGCCGGCGGCAGCCTGCGCGCGAACATCGGCAATGCTCGCCTGACCACTCGGGTCTTCGAACACTTGCAGCGACCGGCCCAGAGGGAGGCTCTGGGTGAACTCGTCGAATTCGACGGCGCTCGCCATGAGGGGCAAGCAGAACAGCAACATCAGCAAATAGCGCATTGAAGCCCCAGCGTGGCTCGTCCGGTTGTGTCAGGAAGCCCCCCATTCCCTTTGAGTAGACGTAAAACCGGTATTACCTGTTATTGGTTTGGATCCAGACTAGCATAGCCGTTGATGGCCATTGAGCACCATCGAAATATTTCCTACAAAGGCTCTAGAACGGGCGTTTCAGAGCAAAGCAGCGAGCTAGAGCTGTTGAGTCGGTCAGCTTGTGACAGAGCGGTCGGATTCTCTTGCCAGGTTATCGGCCAGGCACAACGGCACTGAACCCGAAAATCAGCTTTGGTGGTAAGCTCGCGCACCATGAATATCTACAGCTCCCGCCCCGTTGTCCTCTGTCTCTCCGGCCACGACCCAAGTGGTGGCGCCGGCTTGCAGGCAGATATCGAAGCCCTGCTCGCGCAGGGTTGCCATGCGGCTCCGGCCGTCACCGCCCTGACCGTGCAAGACACCGTCAACGTCACTGACTTCCGCGTCCTCGACCGTGAGTGGGTGTTGGCTCAAGCTAATGCCGTACTCAACGACTCCGAAGTCGCTGCGGTCAAACTGGGCATGCTCGGTTCGCTGGAAATGGTCGACACCGTTGTCGAACTGCTCTCGGCGCACCCGCACTTGCCAGTGGTCTGCGACCCGGTGCTGCGCGCCGGCGGCGGCGGACGTCTGGGCAAGGACGAGGTCGGCTATGCGATGCGCGAGCGTCTGCTGCCGTTGTCGATCATTGCCACCCCTAACCTTCCTGAAGCGCGCATCCTCGCCGAACTGCCCGAAGGCACCGCGGACGAGTGCGCGGAAAAACTCCTGCCGTTCGTCAAAAACCTGCTGATCACCGGCGGCCACGGCGACGAAACTGAAATCCACAACCGCGTATATAGCCGCGACGGTCTGCGTGAAACCTTTATCTGCCAGCGCCTGCCGGGCAGCTATCACGGTTCCGGCTGCACCTTGGCCAGCGCCCTCGCCGGCCGACTGGCACAAGGCGAACATTTGGCCAGCGCTGTGCGCAGTGCTCTGGATTACACTTGGCGCACCCTGCGCGACGCCGAACAACTGGGCAAAGGCCAGTTCGTCCCGCGTCGCCTGCCGCTGGATTTCTGCTCGTAACGTCGTGAGGTCTGCCCGATGAAACTACGTGGCCTGTATGCCATTACCGACAGCCAATTGCTGGCCGGCAAGTTTCTGTCTTACGTGGAGGCGGCGCTGGAAGGCGGCGTCACCCTGCTGCAATACCGCGACAAGAGCAGCGACGAAGCCCGCCGGCTGCGCGAGGCCGAAGCGCTGCGCGATCTGTGCGAGCGCTACAAGACGCGACTGATCATCAACGATGATGCCGAACTGGCCGCGCGCCTCAACGTCGGCGTGCACCTCGGTCAGACCGACGGCCCGCTGTCGCCGACCCGCGCGCTGCTCGGTTCCAAAGCGATCATCGGTTCGACCTGCCACGCGCAAATCGCGCTGGCCGAACAAGCCGCCAAAGAAGGCGCGAGCTATGTCGCCTTCGGCCGCTTCTTCAACTCCAACACCAAACCCGGTGCGCCGAGCTGCAGCCTCGATCTGCTCGACCAAGCCAAACGCACGCTGCACCTGCCGATCTGCGCGATTGGCGGCATCACCCTCGACAACGCCGCACCGCTGGTAGCCCACGGGGTCGACCTGCTGGCCGTGGTCCACGGTCTGTTTGGTGCCGAAAGCACCGCCGAAGTCACCCGCCGCGCCCGCGCGTTCAATGAATTACTGAAAGTCTGATTTGAGAGCCCGATCATGTCTCGTTCCGAAACCCTGTTTGCCAATGCTCAGAAACACATTCCCGGTGGCGTGAACTCGCCAGTGCGCGCGTTCAAGAGCGTTGGTGGCACGCCGCTGTTTTTCAAACACGCTGAAGGCGCCTACGTCACTGACGAAGACGACAAGCGTTATGTCGATTACGTCGGTTCGTGGGGCCCGATGATTCTCGGCCACAGCCACCCGGACGTGCTCGACGCGGTGCGCAATCAGCTGCAACACGGCTTGTCGTACGGCGCGCCGACCGCGATGGAAACCGAGATGGCCGATCTGGTCTGCTCGCTGGTGCCATCGATGGACATGGTGCGCATGGTCAGTTCCGGCACCGAAGCGACCATGAGCGCGATCCGTCTGGCCCGTGGTTACACCGGCCGCGACAGCATCATCAAGTTTGAAGGCTGCTACCACGGTCACTCCGACAGCCTGCTGGTCAAGGCCGGTTCCGGCGCACTGACCCAAGGCGTGCCAAGTTCGGCCGGCGTGCCGGCGGCGTTCGCCAAACACACCCTGACCCTGCCGTTCAACGACATCGACGCTGTGGAAAAGATGCTCGCTGAAGTGGGCGAGGATGTGGCGTGCATCATCGTTGAGCCGGTGGCCGGCAACATGAACTGCGTGCCACCGGCGCCGGGCTTCCTCGAAGGCCTGCGTTCGCTGTGCGACAAGCATGGCGTGGTGCTGATTTTCGACGAAGTGATGACCGGTTTCCGCGTCGCCCTCGGCGGTGCTCAGGCTTACTACGGGGTCAATCCTGATCTGACCACTTTCGGCAAAATCATCGGTGGCGGCATGCCGGTGGGCTGCTTCGGTGGCAAGCGCGAAATCATGGAACGCATCGCGCCGCTGGGCCCGGTGTATCAGGCTGGCACGCTGTCGGGTAACCCGCTGGCCATGGCCGCCGGGTTGACCACGCTGCGCCTGATCAGCCGTCCGGGTTTCCACGCCGAGCTGACCGACTACACCACGCGTCTGCTCGACGGCCTGCAACAACGTGCCGATGCTGCTGGCATTCCGTTCGTGACCACTCAGGCCGGCGGCATGTTCGGTCTGTACTTCAGCGGCGCCGATGACATCGTCACCTTTGAAGACGTGATGGCCAGCGACGCTGCCCTGTTCGGTCGCTTCTTCCACCTGATGCTGGAAGGTGGTGTGTACCTGGCACCGAGCGCGTTCGAAGCCGGTTTTACCTCGATCGCCCACGGCGAAGCCGAGTTGAAACTGACACTGGACGCTGCCGAGCGCGCCTTCGCTGCACTGAAGTAATCGCCGTACCGCTGACGTTGGCTATCGCCAGCGTCAGCATTCACCTACACCCACGCTGTTTTTCCGATGCTCCTGCTAAAAATCTCCCCTAAAGTGGGCGATATATTCCCCGCGCAGCAGAAAAACGAGTAAAGACTTTGTAAGGTTGGCCCTGCTTATTTCATAATGCGCGCTTATTGGATCCCTCGATGGGTCCGCGTGCCCTTCAGAGGTAAGTCGATTCCCATGAACCGCACCGGCCGCACCCTTGCCTTGGGCTGCCTGTTGCTCCTTCAGCCCCTGCTCGCGCATGCACAAGCAGGCGGCAACTCGTTGTTGATCCCGGCGATGGGTCGTTGCACCCTCAATACTCAGCCGCAAGACGTCACGCAGGCACTGGCCGCCTGCCAGAAAGCGGCGGACGAAGGGGATGCGCAAGCGCAATACGAGTTGGGTGAGTTCTACTACGACGGCAAAAACGCGCCGCGTGACCTCAATCAAGCCCTGAGCTATTTCGAAAAGGCCTCGCTGCAAGGCCACGCTCAGGCACAGTTCAAACTCGGCACGATGTTCTTCCACGGTGAAGGCGTGCAGGCCAACAACATTCAGGCGTATATCGTGCTGAAGATGGCCGCGGTCAACGGCGCTGAAGACGCGCTGGACACGGCCGACGAAGTCTCCGAAAAAATGTCCCGCGAAGATCTCGAAACCGCCACCCAGGTGCTCGGGCAAATTTTCCGTAAATACCTGATGGAACTGCAGAGCGCCGATGGGCGTACGCCGTTTTCGCCTCTTCCCTGATCTGCGATAGTTCCCACGCTCTGCGTGGGAATTCATCCAGTGACGCTCCGCGTCACCGACGCAGAGCGTCGAGGGCGGCATTCCCACGCAGAGCGTGGGAACGATCAGCATCCAGAATCTGCTGTTACTTCTCAGGCATCGGCATCGGAAACGGCATCACATTGCCGACCGCGCCACGGGCTTCGCTGATTTTCGGGGTACCCAGACGCTCAACCTCGTCGATACGCACAATCGAATGCATCGGCACAAAGCTGCGTACCACGCCTTCGAACTGCGCCTTGAGCTTTTCTTCGCTCGGATCGACGACCACTTGCGTGCGCTCGCCAAAGACGAACTCTTCCACTTCCAGAAAACCCCACAGATCACTTTGATAGATCTGCTTGGCGTACATTTCGAACACCTGGCCCTGGTTGAGGAAAATCACCTTATAGATTGGAGCTTCGCGTTTGGTCATGGCGGGGGGATAACATCGGGGATAAAAATGAGGGCGCAAACTATAGCATAGCCTCCGGACGCACAGCGGTAGGAACCTGAGTGCTTGTTCCCTATAATGCCGGGTTCTTTGAATCACGTGACGACACTAATCCATGGCCAAGAAGCTTTACATCGAAACCCACGGTTGCCAGATGAACGAGTACGACAGCTCGCGCATGGTCGATCTGCTGGGTGAACATCAGGCCCTGGAAGTCACCGCCCGTGCGGAAGACGCCGACGTGATTCTGCTCAACACCTGCTCGATCCGCGAGCGCGCGCAAGATCGCGTGTACTCGCAGTTGGGTCGCTGGCGCGAACTGAAACTGGCCAACCCAGAGATGGTGATCGCCGTTGGCGGTTGTGTGGCCAGCCAGGAAGGCGCGGCAATTCGTGATCGCGCGCCGTACGTCGATGTGGTCTTCGGCCCGCAGACCCTGCACCGTCTGCCGGAAATGATCGACGCCGCGCGCATCACCAAGCTACCGCAAGTCGACGTGTCGTTCCCGGAAATCGAAAAATTCGACCACTTGCCCGAGCCGCGCATCGATGGCCCGAGCGCTTATGTTTCGGTCATGGAAGGCTGCAGCAAATACTGCACGTTCTGCGTGGTGCCTTACACCCGTGGCGAAGAAGTCAGCCGGCCGTTCGACGACGTGATCGCCGAAGTCATCCACCTCGCCGAAAACGGTGTGCGTGAAGTGACCTTGCTGGGGCAGAACGTCAACGGCTATCGCGGTACGACTCATGACGGTCGACTCGCCGATCTCGCTGAGCTGATTCGCGTTGTCGCCGCCATCGACGGTATTGATCGCATCCGCTACACCACATCGCACCCGCTGGAGTTCTCGGACAGCCTGATCCAGGCCCACGCCGAGGTGCCGGAACTGGTGAGGCACCTGCATTTGCCGGTGCAATCGGGTTCCGACCGGATTCTGGCGGCAATGAAGCGCAACCACACGGCGCTTGAGTACAAATCCAAGCTGCGCAAACTGCGTGCGGCGGTACCGGGGATCTGCATCAGTTCGGACTTTATCGTTGGTTTCCCCGGCGAGACCGAGAAAGACTTCGAACAGACCATGAAGCTGATTGCCGACGTCGGTTTCGACTTCTCTTATTCGTTCGTTTACAGCCAGCGCCCGGGCACCCCGGCCGCCGATCTGGCCGACGACACCCCGGAAGAGCTGAAGAAGGAGCGCCTGAACGCGCTGCAGCATCGCTTGAATCAGCAAGGTTTCGAAATCAGCCGACAAATGGTCGGTTCGATCCAGCGCATTCTGGTCACCGATTATTCGAAGAAAGACCCGGGCGAGTTGCAGGGGCGTACCGAGAATAATCGTATCGTCAACTTCCGCTGCGACAATCCAACCCTGATCGGCCAGTTCGCCGACGTGCACATCGACGCGGCGCAACCGCACTCGCTGCGCGGCTCGCTGATCCAATAACAGATATCAGCAGCACAGAAAAACCTGTGGGAGCTGGCTTGCCAGCGATGAGGCCATCAGCCCCGACAAATATGTCGCCTGCTGCACCGCTATCGCTGGCAAGTCGAATCGTCGCACCGCAGCTCCCACAGTGGACAGCATTGTTCTTCAGAATGTGCTCATCCATTTAAGAGCTTTCGCACCCAAGCCTCTGGCGTTATCCTTGATTTCATCTTAATTGCCCCAGGGCGGCTAAATACGACCTTGAACGCACCCATAGAACCACATCGTTTTATCCTCGAGCCCTTTGAGGCTCGCCGCTTCGCCAATCTGTGCGGGCAATTCGACGAGCATTTGCGCTTGATCGAACAGCGCCTGACCATCGAGATCCGCAACCGCGGAAACCAGTTCGAGCTGATCGGCGACCCCAAACACACCACGTCTGCGGAAAATCTGATTCGTCGCCTGTACCGGGAAACCAAAGGTTCAGAGCTATCGCCAGATACGGTTCACCTGTTCCTGCAGGAATCGGCCGTCGTCGAGCTGGACAATCACGCCCCCGCCGAAGCCTCCGTCGCCCTGCGCACCAAGAAAGGCATGATTCGCCCACGCGGCTTGAATCAGTTGCGCTACGTGAAGGAAATCCTCGGCAACGATATCAACTTCGGCATCGGCCCGGCCGGTACCGGCAAGACCTATCTGGCCGTTGCTTGCGCTGTCGATGCACTGGAGCGTGAGCAGATCCGCCGCATCCTGCTGGTGCGTCCGGCGGTTGAAGCGGGTGAAAAACTCGGCTTCCTGCCCGGCGACCTGTCGCAGAAGATCGACCCGTACCTGCGCCCGCTCTACGACGCGCTTTACGAGATGCTCGGCTTCGAATACGTGGCCAAGCTGATCGAACGTCAGGTGATCGAAGTTGCGCCGCTGGCCTACATGCGCGGCCGTACGCTGAACAACAGCTTCATCATTCTCGACGAAAGCCAGAACACCACCGTCGAACAGATGAAGATGTTCCTGACCCGGATCGGCTTCGGCTCTACGGCAGTCATCACCGGTGACATCACCCAGGTCGACCTGCCGAAAGGCACCAAGTCGGGTCTGCACCATGTGATCGAAGTGCTCAAAGACGTGCCGGGCATCAGCTTCACGCACTTCCAGCCCAAAGACGTCGTGCGCCATCCTTTGGTACAGCGGATTGTCGAAGCCTACGAGCGCTTCGAAAACCGTGACGAAGCACCCAAGGACACCTCGCGAAATGCTTGAGCTAGACCTGCAAATCGCGACCGAAGCGTCTGCGCCGAGTGAAGCCGACTTCCGCCTGTGGTGCGAACTGGCCCTGCGCCAGCGCACCGCCGACTCGGAAATGACCATTCGTCTGGTCGACGAGGATGAAGGCCGCGAGCTAAACCATACCTGGCGCCACAAGGATTACGCGACCAACGTCCTGTCGTTCCCGGCCGAAGTACCCGACGAGTTTCTCGACATCCCACTGCTCGGCGATCTGGTGATCTGCGTGGCGGTGGTCGAGCGTGAAGCCGCCGAACAGGGCAAGGAACTAAAGGCCCACTGGGCGCATCTGGTCATTCACGGCTGCTTGCATCTGCTCGGTTACGACCATATAGATGACGAAGAAGCCGAAGAAATGGAAGCACTGGAACGCGAGTTGCTTGCCGAATTGGGCTATCCCGATCCGTACGCGGACGACGAACCCGAAACATCCCCTATCGTTACAACAAAGGATTCAGAGTAATCGCTATGAGCGAAGATCGATCGAGCAACGGGCAGAAGTCATGGCTGGGCAAACTGACCCAGGCTTTTGCCCACGAGCCGAAGAACCGTCAGGAGCTCCTCGAGCTGCTGCGTGATGCACATCAGAACAAACTGCTGGACAGCGAAGCGCTGGCCATCGTCGAAGGCGCCATTCAGGTGGCTGACCTGCAAGTACGCGACATCATGGTGCCGCGCTCGCAGATGATCAGCATCAAGGCGACCCAGACACCCCGTGAATTCCTCCCGGCCGTGGTCGACTCGGCCCACTCGCGCTATCCGGTGATCGGCGAAAGCCATGACGACGTGATGGGCGTGCTGCTGGCCAAGGATCTGCTGCCACTGATCCTCAAGGAGAACGGCGACAGCTTCAACATCAAGGATCTGCTGCGCCCGGCCACCTTCGTGCCGGAGTCCAAGCGTCTGAACGTGTTGCTGCGTGAGTTCCGCGCCAACCACAACCACATGGCCATCGTCATCGACGAATACGGCGGTGTGGCCGGTCTGGTAACGATTGAAGACGTACTGGAGCAGATCGTCGGCGACATCGAAGACGAGCACGACGTCGAAGAAGACAGCTACATCAAGCCACTGCCAAGTGGCGACTTCCTGATCAAGGCCCTGACGCCGATCGAGAACTTCAACGAGTTTTTCGACAGCGAGTTCTCTGATGACGAGTTCGACACTGTCGGTGGCTTGGTGATGAGCGCGTTCGGGCACTTGCCAAAACGCAACGAAATCACTGAAATCGGCGCCTATCGTTTCCGCATCCTGAACGCCGACAGCCGTCGGATTCATTTGCTGCGACTGACGCCAATTGCTCGTTAATTCTAAGGACTGAAATGCGCTGGACAACCCGCCCCGGCTGGCCCGGTAACCTGCTGGCCGTGGCGGCCGGTGCAATCACCACGTTCGCTCTGGCACCGTTCAACATCTGGCCGCTGGCTCTGCTGGCGGTCGGCTTGTTCTATGCCGGTTTGCGCGAGCTGAGTCCGCGTCAGGCGCTGGGCCGTGGCTGGTGCTTCGGTTTCGGCCTGTTCGGCGCCGGCACCAGCTGGATCTATTACAGCATCCACCATTTCGGCGGCGCTTCGGTGCTGCTGGCTGGCTTCCTGATGCTGCTGTTTACGGCGGCGATTGCCTGGTTCTTTGCCCTGCCGGCCTGGCTGTGGGCGCGCTGGTTGCGCCGTAACGAAGCGCCCGTGGCGGATGCTTTGGCGTTTGCTGCGTTGTGGGTCGGACAGGAAGCCTTTCGTGGCTGGTTCCTCACGGGTTTCCCGTGGCTGTATTCCGGTTACAGTCAACTCGACGGGCCGCTGTCCGGACTCGCGCCAGTCGGTGGCATGTGGCTGGTGTCGTTCGTGCTGGCATTGACTGCGGCGCTGATCTACAACGCGCCGCGTCTGCTGCAAACCGGCCGCAAAGGTTTTGTTGCCGCAGGTCTGGTGCTGCTGGCTGGACCATGGGTGGCCGGCATTGCGCTCAAGGGCCACGCTTGGACCAGCCCGTCCGGCGCCCCATTGAGCGTTGCAGCTATTCAGGGCAACGTCGCGCAGAGCATGAAATGGGACCCGGCCGAGCTCAACGCGCAGTTGGCGCTTTACCGCGATCTGAGTTTCCGCTCGAAACCGGTAGACCTGCTGATCTGGCCGGAAACGGCTGTGCCGGTATTGAAGGAGTCCGCCGAGGGCTACCTGAGCATGATGGGCACCTTCGCCGCCGAGCGTAAATCGGCGCTGATCACCGGCGTGCCGATCCGCGAAACGGTTCGTCACGAAAAACGCTTCTTCAACGGCATCACCGTGGTCGGTGAAGGCGATGGCACTTACCTGAAACAGAAACTGGTGCCGTTTGGTGAATACGTGCCGCTGCAAGATGTATTGCGCGGGCTGATCGCCTTCTTCGACCTGCCAATGTCCGACTTTGCCCGTGGCCCGGCGGATCAGGCACTGTTGCAGGCCAAGGGTTATCAGATCGCACCGTTTATCTGCTACGAAGTGGTGTATCCGGAGTTTGCCGCCAGCCTGTCGGCGCGCAGTGATCTTCTGCTGACGATCAGCAACGACACCTGGTTCGGCACCTCGATTGGCCCGCTGCAACATTTGCAGATGGCGCAAATGCGTGCACTGGAAGCCGGGCGCTGGATGATCCGCGCGACCAACAACGGCGTGACCGGGCTGATCAACCCGTTCGGGCAGATCACCGAGCAGATTCCGCAGTTTGAACAGGGCATTCTGTACGGCGAAGTGGTGCCGATGCACAACCTGACGCCGTATCTGCAATGGCGTTCGTGGCCGCTGATCATCCTGTGCGTGCTGCTGTTTGGCTGGGCACTGATGGCCAGCCGGATGTCGAAAACCCTTTAAAGCCCCCCGACAATGATCGTTCCCACGCTCCGCGTGGGAGCGCCGCCGGGGACGCTCCGCGTTCCGCTTCGGATGTGGCGCAGAGCGTGGGAACGATCAATCACCGCGGTAGAACAACGAATACCCCACCTGCCCCACCGCCTCGTTCAGCAACTGCCCGCTCTGCCAGATCGACTTGAACTCCGGCAGCCAGCCACCAAACGGTCTTGCGTTATCGGTACCGAGAAACCCGACCGGCGCCGGCACCACTTCAAATCCCGCCTGTTGAAAACTCCACACCGAGCGCGGCATGTGCCAGGCCTGAGTCACCACGACCACGCGCTTGATTCCCTGCGGCAGCAAGATATCGGCGCTGAAGCTGGCGTTTTCCCAGGTGGTGCGGCTTTCGCCTTCCTGCCAACGCACCGCTACGCCGAAATCGTCGCGCAACGAATCGGCCATCAGTTTTGCCTCGGTTGGCGGCGTTCCATAGTGCAGCCCGCCCGTGGTCAGGATCGGTAAACCCGACGCCTTGGCCAACCGTGCCGCATAACGTTGACGCTCAAGACCCACGCCGGTCGGCTGATCCTCGCCCCAGGCCAGATCGCCGCGCTCGCGCCCGGAGCCCAGCACCACGATGGCATCGGCACGTTGTGCCAGCGTTGCCCACTCTTCGCGAGACAAGGGCGGTTCACGCTCCAACGTTTTGGCGCCCCACTGCACAACCACAGGCAGGCTCATCAGCCACAATCCGCCAAAACCAATGGCAAAACACACGCCAGCAAGGCGCGGCCGTGAGCGGCGCAGCCACCACGCAGCCAGCAACAACAGCAAAAGAATGCCGGGCGGCAGTAAAAGTTGTTTGATCAAATAACGAAAAGGCATCGAGCATCTCCAGAGATGCCCGAAGCCTAAGAGTGTTAATAAAGCGTTACAACCGATAGGTGGGATCCTGTTGAAAAAGATCCGGTTCTTGACCTGCCATGCGCTTACTTGGCCTGCAAAGAGCGAACCTTGACGGTGTCTCTGCCGGGTGCCTTGTCCTTGAGCCAGATGACCTTGGCCGAATGTGCTGCATCGAGTTGCTTCACTGCCTGTGACAAGCATCCGTGCGATTCACGCTCACTGCGATCCAGATAGGCCTTGACCAGTTTGAACTCGGCGGGGCTCAAGCCACGCAATTCCAGTTCCAGGGGGCGCTCGTCGCGCAGCCGGTCAGCGGTTTTTACAGCGTCCAGGGCCATACCCAGACGGTCGATCAACCTTTCGTACAACTCGGGTTTCGTCACGTTTTTCTGCCGTTGCTCCACCATCCCTCACCTCATTGAAGATAAGACTCACTCCCCAGTTAGAGCTTAGCTTCGCTGCACAAACCGGCTGCACGCCGCGACCAACGGCCCTCGCCACGGATTTGCCGGGACAAACAGCTGTAATCAGGGTTTCCCTAGGCCAAGCGCGGTCATGTATGCTACGGCGCTTCCTGTAATTCCACTTCCAGCTCGTCCGGGCCAACCCCGGAACCTGCGTTGAAGAGGATTAGGCCACCCCTATCCAGTACAAAAGTAGCCATGCACGAACAATATCAGCCCCGTGAAATCGAAGCCGCCGCCCAGTCGTTCTGGGACGAGCAAAAGTCCTTTGAAGTCAGTGAACAGCCAGGCAAGGAAACCTACTATTGCCTGTCGATGTTCCCTTACCCCAGCGGCAAGCTGCACATGGGGCACGTGCGCAACTACACCATCGGCGACGTGATCTCCCGCTACCAGCGCATGCTTGGCAAAAACGTTCTGCAACCAATGGGTTGGGACGCGTTCGGCATGCCGGCGGAAAACGCCGCGATGAAGAACAACGTCGCCCCGGCCAAATGGACCTACGAAAACATCGCCTACATGAAAACCCAGCTGCGCAGCCTGGGTCTGGCGGTCGACTGGTCGCGCGAAGTCACCACCTGCAAACCGGATTACTACCGCTGGGAACAATGGCTGTTCACTCGCCTGTTCGAAAAAGGTGTGATCTACCGTAAAAACGGCACCGTGAACTGGGACCCGATCGACCAGACCGTTCTGGCCAATGAACAGGTGATCGACGGTCGCGGCTGGCGCTCCGGCGCGCTGATCGAAAAGCGCGAAATCCCGATGTACTACTTCAAGATCACCGCTTACGCGGATGAGCTGCTGGAGAGCCTCGATGAGCTGACGGGCTGGCCTGAACAGGTCAAGACCATGCAGCGCAACTGGATCGGCAAATCCCGTGGCATGGAAGTGCAGTTCCCGTACAACGTCGACTCGATCGGCGAAGCCGGCACCCTCAAAGTCTTCACCACCCGTCCGGACACCCTGATGGGCGCGACCTATGTCGCCGTGGCTGCCGAGCACCCGCTGGCGACCCTGGCTGCGAAAAACAATCCTGAGCTGCAAGCGTTCATCGCTGAATGCAAGGGCGGCAGCGTGGCTGAAGCCGACGTCGCCACTCAAGAGAAAAAAGGCCTGCCGACCGGCCTGTTCGTCGAGCACCCACTGACTGGCGAAAAACTCCCGGTATGGGTCGCCAACTACGTGCTGATGCACTACGGCGACGGCGCTGTAATGGCCGTGCCGGCGCACGACGAGCGCGATTTCGAATTCGCTCACAAGTACGATCTGCCGGTTAAATCGGTGGTGCGTACCAGTTCCGGCGAGACCAACCCTGAGCCATGGCAGGACGCCTACGGCGAGCACGGCACGCTGATCAACTCCGGCGAGTTCGACGGCCTCGACTTCGCTGGCGCGTTCGACGCCATGGAAGTCGCCCTGATCAAGAAAGAACTGGGCGCCTCGCGTACCCAGTTCCGCCTGCGCGATTGGGGCATCAGCCGTCAGCGCTACTGGGGCTGCCCGATCCCGATCATCCACTGCGATGCGTGCGGTGACGTGCCGGTGCCGGAAGATCAACTGCCTGTCGTCCTGCCGGAAGACGTAGTGCCGGACGGCGCCGGTTCGCCGCTGGCGCGCATGCCTGAGTTTTACGAATGCAGTTGCCCGAAATGCGGCCAGCCTGCCAAGCGTGAAACCGACACCATGGACACTTTCGTCGAATCGTCGTGGTACTACGCCCGTTACGCCTCGCCGCACTTTGAAGGTGGTCTGGTAGAAAAGTCCGCCGCCGATCACTGGCTGCCGGTCGATCAGTACATTGGCGGTATCGAACACGCCATTCTTCACCTGCTCTATGCGCGCTTCTTCCACAAGCTGATGCGTGATGAAGGCCTGGTCAGCTCCAACGAGCCGTTCAAGAACCTGCTGACCCAGGGCATGGTGATCGCCGAGACTTACTACCGTCGCGAAGCCAATGGTGCCTACACCTGGTTCAACCCGGCAGACGTGGAACTCGAGCGCGACAGCAAAGCCAAGGTCATCAGCGCCAAGCTGAAATCCGACGGCCTGCCGGTGGAAATCGGTGGCACCGAGAAGATGGCCAAGTCGAAAAACAACGGCGTCGACCCTCAGTCGATGATCGATCAGTTCGGCGCGGACACCTGCCGCCTGTTCATGATGTTCGCTTCGCCACCCGACATGAGCGCCGAGTGGTCCGACTCCGGCGTTGAAGGTTCGCACCGCTTCCTCAAGCGCGTCTGGCGCTTGGCGCAAGCCCACGTCACTCAGGGCTTGCCGGGCAAACTGGACATCGCCAGCCTGACCGACGAGCAGAAGACTGTGCGCCGCGCAATTCACGTGGCCATCAAGCAGGCCAGCCACGACGTCGGCCAGAACCATAAATTCAACACCGCCATCGCCCAGGTGATGACGCTGATGAACGTGCTGGAAAAAGCCGCGCAAGGCACCGAGCAGGATCGCGCGCTGATTCACGAAGGTCTGGAAGCCGTGACGCTGTTGCTGGCACCAATCACGCCGCACATCAGCCACGAACTGTGGAACAAGCTGGGTCACGCTGACGCCGTCATCGACGCTGGCTGGCCGGCAGTCGACGAAAGGGCTCTGGTGCAGGACAGCCTGACCCTGGTGATCCAGGTGAACGGCAAACTGCGCGGCCAGATCGAAATGCCGGCCAGCGCGACCCGCGAAGAAGTGGAAGCGGCAGCCCGCGCCAACGAAAACGTATTGCGTTTCGTCGACGGTCTGACCATTCGTAAAGTGATCGTTGTGCCGGGGAAACTGGTCAACATCGTCGCCAGCTAATTGGATCGGGCGTCAGGTTTGCCTGACGCCAAGTAAAACCTTTCGGGCCGTACAGTCGGCCCACGTGGTTTCAAGGGGAGCAACACAATGATCAAACGCAATCTGCTGGTGATGGGCCTCGCCGTTCTGTTGAGCGCCTGCGGTTTCCAGCTGCGCGGTACCGGCACCAACGAACTGTCGATCAAGGAACTCGATCTGAGCGCCCGTAACGCCTACGGCGAGACGGTCACGCAACTGCGCCAGGTGCTGGAGTCGAGTGGCGTCAAGGTTTACAGCGGTGCCCCGTACAAGCTCTACCTGGCAGACCAGCAGGAGAGCCAGCGTATCCTCAGCTACGCCGGTGCCGGTCGTACGGGCGAGTATCAAGTCAGTACGGTTCTGAACTACGAGATCCGTGGCGACAAAAACCTGCAACTGCTGAGCGACAAGCTTGAAGTTCAGAAAGTGTTTATTCACGACGGTAACAACCTTGTGGGCTCCGACCAGGAAGCCAACGACGCCCGTCGCGAAACCACTCGCGAACTGGTCCAACGCATGATGCTGCGTCTGCAGCAACTGACCCCGGGTCAACTGCAGCAGCTGCAGCAAGCCGCCAATGACCGCGCCAAGGCAGAAGCCGATGCGCTGCAAGCGGCACAAAAGGCTGAAGCGGAAACCCCGCGTCAGTCGCCGCTCGAAATACCGCAGCAGTAAGACGTTCGGGGCGCTCAGGCGCCCCGTTCGACATTTCTTATGAAGCTCGCTCCCGCCCAACTCGGCAAACACCTGCAAGGCGCTCTCGGCCCGGTCTACATCATCAGTGGCGATGACCCGCTGCTGTGCCAGGAGGCCGCCGACGCCATCCGCAGTGCTGCGCGCCAGCAAGGTTTTGACGAACGCCAGGTCTTTGCCGCCGACGCCAATTTCGATTGGGGCACGCTGTTGCAGGCCGGCGCCAGCATGTCGTTGTTCTCGGAAAAACGCCTGCTGGAACTGCGCCTGCCTTCGGGCAAGCCCGGTGACAAAGGTGCCTCGGCACTTATCGAATATTGCTCGCGCCCCGCTGAAGACACAGTGCTTCTGGTCAGCCTGCCCAAGCTCGATGGCAGTGCGCAGAAAACCAAGTGGGGCAAAGCGCTGGTTGAAGGCCAGCAAACCCAGTTCATCCAGATCTGGCCGGTGGACGCCAATCAGTTGCCGAGCTGGATTCGTCAGCGCCTGTCGCAGGCCGGTTTGTCGGCCAGCCAGGACGCGGTCGAGTTGATTGCTGCACGCGTCGAGGGCAATTTGCTCGCCGCCGCGCAGGAAATCGAAAAGCTCAAGTTGATGGCCGAAGGTGGCCAGATCACCGTCGAAACCGTGCAGGCCGCTGTGGCCGACAGTGCGCGGTTCGACGTGTTCGGCCTGACCGATGCCGTGCTCAACGGCGAGCCGGCCCATGCGTTGCGCATGCTGGAAGGCTTGCGCGGCGAAGGTGTCGAACCGCCGGTGATTCTTTGGGCGCTGGCGCGCGAGCTGCGGCTGCTGGCCAACATCTCGTTGCAATACAGTCAGGGCACGCCGCTGGACAAGTGTTTCAGCCAGGCAAAACCGCCAGTCTGGGACAAGCGCAAACCGCTGATGAGCAAAGCCCTGCAACGCTACTCGGCGCAACGCTGGGCCCAGTTGCTGCTGGAAGCGCAGCGGATCGATGCGCAAATCAAAGGCCAGGCCGCCGGTTCGCCGTGGATGAGTCTGAGTCGTCTGGCTCTATTGATGGCTGGCCAGCGACTTTCACTGCCTGCCGAATAAGATCAAAAGATCGCAGCCTTCGGCAGCTCCTACACCAATCCCTGTAGGAGCTGCGGCACGCTGCGATCTTTTGATCTTGTTTCCTACAATGCACGCCTGCATTTGCACTATAGACAGATGCCCGACATCGGCAGATTATTTCCCCCGCAAAACCTACTCACTCGAGAGAACCCTCATGAGCAAAAAGCCATCGAAACATGGCCCCAACAAGGCCAAATCCATCGTCGCCCAGCCCCTGTTCCGCAGTCGCCAGGAACGACCAACCAAGGGTAAAGGCAGCTACCGCCGCGAAGCCTTCCAGTCTGACAGCTGGGAGGCTTCTTACTTTCTGGCGGCATGAATTTCGTCCCCCTCCCTTCTCCCCTCCCTCGTTCCGGCTTCTTGTCTTCTGTTATTGGGTCTGGTCTGTCGCCTTAAAGATAAATGAGGCTGATTGCTCAAGTGTTTGTGGCAGTGGGATGTTAATGATCGGAATTGTCACCCCCGTCAAGACCCGGAAGCGCCGCTGGTAAAATTGTGCCCCCGCCAGACCGGTTGGCTTGGTGTAAAAAAAGGCTTCAATCGGTAATTGGCCCGGTATGTCCTGCGCCCAGGTTTTGAGCTTCGTGTCGTTGGGTGTGTTGAATGCATCCGGAGATACCAGCCGGCCAGCACGCATACCTTCCAGAAACCGCCCGGCTGCCTGGCTATTGGCAGAGTCACGTACATTAAATGAACACATTGACTCGAATTTGTTGCCCGTCGCAGCGTCATTTCGATACTTGCTCGCCCATTTGGCTGCCGTATCAATTATCGGACTCTGCTCTTCGCAACTTTTACTTGCTACCGGATACCTTGGGTGCGCCCCACAACCTCCGTTGGGACGTGCATTCGATGAACCATCAACCGGAAAGAAACACAAAATTTCTATCAGCTGTTTGCCCGATGGCGTGCTCAGGATGGGATAAAAGATCAATCCACTGTCATAGGTGTAGGCAAGACGCCTGACCTTGTAATCTGATCGCAAATAGGTAAACGATACTCCACCATTGGCAACTGACGTCGGGCTAGGGTTCCACGCATCGAACTGCGTGGATGGCTCCGTGCCACGCACCAGCAACCCGGAGCACAGGAAAGCAGGCTTCGATGCGGCGCCACAATTGTCACGGGTATCTCGATAACGTTTTTCCAACTCCACTGCGACCTGAGCCCCACTCGCAGCATTGGCTAACGTGCCAACCTCCATCGTGGCGCCATCAGAATGTGCATCCTGTTTTTCAAGCGAATTGGAAGAGCATCCAGCCATCAAAGCGAGCAACAGAATTGCTGAAAACCTTTTCATTTGAGCACCTGCATCCTGAGAGGGGTGCGCGCCGGCGGAAAATGCGCGAAGACAGGAGCATTAAATGCTCGAAATCATCCACGGAATAGCTGTTAGATCTGACAGTTGAGCAAGCAAGAAAAAGAGCATACGGTGTCCAGTCCGGCTGCAAGTCGCCATCCAATTTGTTGCTGGACAGCCGATTCATTAAGCAGGCATGTTAAGGTCTGCACCTGATTCGTATCCCCTGGAACCGTGCATGCCCTTTAGTCTTTCCCGTCGTTGGCCTGTTCGCCAATTGATCGCTGCCTCCAGCTTCATTCTGCTTGTCGCCTGTGCGGAAAAACCGACCGCCGCCGATGCGCAACCTCTTCAAGCCGCTCCTGTCGCCACGGCCCCAGCGATCATCCCGCCGGTAGTGCCGTCCGCCGACCCTCTCGATCTTCAGCCGACCCAGACTTTTGCCGAATGGCAGGCAGGCTTTCGCAAAGATGCGCTGGCCGCCGGGATTCGCCCCGATCTGTTCGATCGCGCCTTCGCCAATGTCAGCTTCGACGCCAGTGTGATTCGTGCCGACCGCAGTCAGCCGGAGTTCTCCCGCCCGGTGTGGGAATACCTCGACGGCGCGCTGTCGCCGCTGCGCGTGCGCAAGGGCCAGGCGCTGATCAGTCAGTACGCCGATATCCTGCAAAGCATCGAGCAGCGTTATGGCGTCGATCGTCAGGCGCTGGTGTCGGTGTGGGGCATGGAGAGCAACTTCGGCCAGTTCCAGGGCAGCAAGTCGGTGATCAACTCGCTGGCCACCCTCGCCTACGAAGGCCGTCGCCCGGGCTTTGCCCATGCACAGCTGATCGCCGCGCTGCAGATCCTGCAACAAGGCGATATCACGCCGGACAAGATGCTCGGCTCGTGGGCCGGCGCCATGGGGCAGACCCAGTTCATTCCGACCACCTACAACACCCATGCCGTGGACTTTGACGGCGATGGCCGCCGCGATATCTGGGGCAGCCCTGCTGACGCACTGGCCTCGACCGCGCATTACCTGCAAAGCTCTGGCTGGCAGCGTGGCCAACCGTGGGGTTTTGAAGTACAGCTGCCGAGCAGCTTCAACTACACCCTGGCTGATGGCGCGATTCGCAAGAGCGTCGCCGAATGGCGTCAATTGGGTGTGACTCTGCCGAATGGCGGTCAGGTGCCAGCCGGCTCGGAACAATTGTCAGCCGCCCTGCTGCTACCGGCTGGCTATCGTGGGCCGGCATTCCTGATCCTCGATAACTTCCGCGCGATCCTCAAGTACAACAACTCGTCGTCGTATGCGTTGGCGGTAAGCCTGTTGTCCGAGCGTTTCAACGGCGGCGGCCTGATCAACGGCACTTGGCCGAAAGATGATCTGCCACTGAGCCGTACCGAGCGTATGGAATTGCAGACCCTGTTGAGCGCGCGCAATTACGATGCCGGCACAGCGGACGGGATCATCGGCGCCAATACGCGCAAAGCGATTCGCAGTGCCCAGCAGTCGCTTGGCTGGCCGGCGGATGGGTATCCGACGCACAAGTTGCTGGAAAGCCTGCGCAACCAATAAAGTAAAAATCAAAAGATCGCAGCCTTCGGCGGCTCCTCCAGGGCAAATATCAATCCCCTGTAGGAGCTGCCGAAGGCTGCGATCTTTTTGCTTCACCCACAAACTATCGGGTGACGACATCCTGCTCCAGCATCAACTCCTGCTTCCCGGCATCCAGCCGTACCAGCGCACCCATCGGCAGCGTCAGGTTCGGATCACAATGCCCGCTACGCCACCCCGATAACACCGGAATCCGCAACGGCTCGAAAGTCTGCTTGAGCAATCGGTTCAGTGCCGCGACATCCACCCCCGCTACATCCCCGACCAGCACGCCACGCAATTTGGCCAGTTTGCCGGCCAGACGCATCTGGGTCAGCAAGCGATCAATGCGATACAGCGGCTCGTTGATGTCTTCGATGAGCAGAATCACCCCTTCGACATCAATTTCATAAGGCGTGCCCAAGGTTGCAGCAATCATCGCCAGATTGCCGCCAAGCAAGCGCCCATGCGCGACACCAGGCTCTACTGTGATCAACGGATAAGCCACCGGATGGCTCAGCACACTCCCCGCCTTCAATTGCCCGCGCAGCATGGCGAAGAACGAAGTCACCGTCGGCGGCTCCTTGTCGCCCAGCAGGTCGGCGTTGAGTAGCGGCCCGTGGAAGGTCACGAATCCGGCATAACGGCTGATGGCCAGGTGCAGCGCGGTGATATCGCTGTAGCCGACGAATGGCTTGGCGTTGCGACTGAGCAGGTCGTAGTCGATCCGGTCCAGCAGGCGCGGCGTACCATAGCCGCCGCGCAGGCAAATGATCGCGTCGACCTCGGGGTCAGCGAACGCCGCGTGCAGGTCACGCAGGCGTACATCGTCACTGCCGGCCAGATAGCCGTCCTTTTCATAGACACCGGGAAACACCTTCAGCCCATAACCACGCGCGCGCATCCACCGCATTGCCTTTTCGGTGTCCAGCGCACCGGGGCCGGCAGGCGCAATGACACCGATCAGCCCTTCCGAGGGCAGCGCAGGCACGGCTTTGTGCGGGCAAAGTGTGTGGGTCGGTCGAACGGTCATCCTTGGATCTCCCTGTGAAGTCATGCACACACAGTAGTCAGGAACGGCGGCAAACAGAAGAGGGTCAGCCACGCCGTGGATTGAAGGAAAAATCAGCAGCGAATGTAATCCGGACAAAAAAATGCCCGCCGGGCGTTAAAGCCTCGGCGGGCATGTTTTTATTTGGCGCGGGATCAGGAACCCAGCAACTCAGCCTTGACCAGCTTCGCTTGCTCGTCGGCGTGGTACGAAGAACGCACCAGCGGGCCCGAGGCAACGTTCTTGAAGCCCATCTTGTAACCTTCCTCGGCGAACCAGGCGAAGGTGTCCGGGTGCACGAAACGCTGCACCGGCAAGTGGCTGCGCGACGGTTGCAGGTACTGGCCGAGGGTCAACATGTCGATGTCGTGTTCGCGCATGCGCTTCATCACTTCGATGACTTCCTCGTCGGTCTCGCCCAGACCCAGCATCAAGCCGGATTTGGTCGGAATGTGCGGCATCATCTGCTTGAAGCGTTGCAGCAGGGTCAGCGACCACTGGTAATCCGAACCCGGACGCGCAGCCTTGTACAGACGCGGCACGGTTTCCAGGTTGTGGTTGAACACATCAGGCGGCTCGGCCGCAGTGATTTCCAGCGCGACGTCCATACGGCCACGGTAGTCCGGAACCAGAGTCTCGAGCTGCACGTTCGGCGACAGTTTGCGGATTTCGCGGATGCAGTCGGCAAAGTGCTGGGCACCACCGTCACGCAGATCGTCGCGGTCAACCGAGGTGATCACCACGTACTTGAGCTTAAGGTCAGCGATGGCGATGGCCAGGCTTTCCGGCTCGTTGACATCCAGTGGCTTCGGACGACCGTGGCCGACGTCGCAGAACGGGCAGCGACGGGTGCAGATGTCACCCATGATCATGAAAGTCGCGGTGCCACCGGAGAAGCACTCGCCGAGGTTCGGGCAGGAGGCTTCTTCGCAGACGCTGTGCAGCTTGTGTTTGCGCAACAGGCTCTTGATCCGGTCGACTTCCGGCGAAACCGGGATGCGTACACGAATCCAGTCAGGTTTCTTCGGCAGTTCGGTGGTCGGAATGATCTTTACCGGGATGCGTGCAACCTTCTCGGCGCCGCGCAGCTTGACGCCGGCTTCAACCTTGGGACGCGGGGCCGGGCGCTCGGTCACGTCGAGCGTCGGGATCATGGTTTGCACTGCATCAGTAGTCATATCAGTCGATTCCGCCCGTCAGGGTCGTCTGCTCAGCATAGTCGAGGTGTTTGACGAGCTGCGCGCGCAGCCGGGCACTTACCTCGGCAAATTCAATCGATCCTGCGTGGTCGCTCAGCTGGGTCATCGCCAGCCCGGCATAGCCGCAGGGATTAATCCGTCGAAACGGTTCCAGGTTCATATCCACGTTCAGGGCCAGGCCATGAAAGGAACAACCGTGGCGAATCCGCAAACCCAGAGAAGCGATTTTCGCTCCGTCGACGTACACGCCGGGAGCGTCTGGCTTGGCCGCGGCGGTCACGCCGTAACTGGCCAGCAGTTCAATCAGGCAAAGCTCCATGCGACTGACCAGATCACGCACGCCGAAACCCAGCTTGCGCACGTCCAGCAGCAGGTAGGCGACCAACTGGCCGGGACCATGATAAGTCACCTGCCCGCCGCGATCGACCTGCACCACCGGAATATCGCCCGGTAGCAACAGGTGTTCGGCCTTGCCGGCCTGGCCCTGAGTGAACACCGGCGGGTGTTCGACGAGCCAGATTTCGTCGGCGGCATCGCTGCCGCGTTCGTTGGTAAAGCGTTGCATGGCATGCCAGACCGGCTCGTAAGCCATCTGACCGAGCTCACGAAAGCCCAGCGTGCCTGACATCACAGCACCATGTGCACGAAGCCGGTCGCCCGCAGTTCGCTGTTGATGTTGTACAGCTGATCCTGATCGGTGGCGACGATGTGCAACTGAATGGTGGTGTATTTACCGTTAGTGCTTTGACGCTCGTCGATGCGCTCATCATTGATGCTCGCGTGTTTCTTGACGATGTCGATGATCTTGTCTTTGTTGCCGACGCCCGTATCGCTGATCACCTTAATCGGATAATCAGTCTGCGGGAATTCGATCTTTGGCGCCTTTACTTCAGTATCGGTCATGGCGTAACGGCCTCTAGAGCGCAAGCCGTGGTAACGCACATGGCCCCGCACCGGATCGGGGCGGGGCCATGCAGGTCAACACAAATCAGTTGAACAAGCCGTAGAAGAATAGACGGATGCTATCCCACATGCGGCGGAAGATACCACCCTCCTCGACGCCATCCAGAGCGATCAGGTCAGCGCTGTGCACCACCTTGTCTTCCAGTTTGACTTCGACTTTACCGATCACGTCGCCCTTGGCGATTGGCGCGGTCAGTTGCGGGTTCATGGTCATGCTCGCAGCAAGCTTCTTCAGCTGGCCTTTTGGCAGGGTCATGGTCAGGTCTTCAGCCAGGCCGGCCTTGACTTGATTGGTGGTGCCTTTCCACACCGGGGCCTGAGCCAGTTCGGTGCCCTTCTGATAGAAGGTCTGGGTTTCGAAGAAGCGGAAGCCGTAGGTCAGCAGCTTCTGGGTTTCAGCGGCGCGAGCCACTTCGCTGTTGGTGCCGAACACCACGGCGATCAGACGCTGGCCGTCACGTACAGCCGAGGACACCATGCAGTAGCCAGCTTCGTCGGTGTGACCGGTTTTCAGACCGTCAACGGTCTTGTCGCGCCACAGCAGCAGGTTGCGGTTAGGCTGTTTGATGCCGTTCCAGAAGAACTCTTTCTGCGAGTAGATCGCGTAGTGAGCCGGGTCTTCATGGATGATCGCGCGAGCCAGGATCGCCATGTCGTGAGCCGACGAGTAGTGCTCAGGGTTTGGCAGACCGGTCGGGTTCATGAAGTGGGAGTTGGTCATGCCCAGATCAGTCACGGTCTTGTTCATCAGATCGGCGAATGCATCTTCGCTGCCGGCGATGTGCTCGGACAGCGCCACGCTGGCGTCGTTGCCGGACTGGATGATGATGCCGTGCAGCAGGTCGCTGACAGTCACCTGCGAGCCGACCTTGATGAACATCCGCGAACCGCCGGTACGCCAGGCGTTTTCGCTGACGGTCACCGGATCGTTTTCACCGATCTGGCCACGACGGATTTCCAGGGTCGCGATGTACGCGGTCATCAGCTTGGTCAGGCTGGCCGGTGGCAGACGCTGGTCGCCATTGTTCTCGACCAGCACGTTGCCGCTGCTGGCATCCATCAGAACGTAGGCTTTGGCGGCCAGTTGCGGTGGCGACGGCATCATCTCGGCCGCGAAGGCGGCTGGCGAGAGGAGCAGCGGGACTAGCAGACACAGGCGTTTGGCAAAGGTGGTGATGTTCATCCGTCTCTCGAAATCGCTAATGGAAACTGTCCTTGCGGACAAAATTTAATCAGATGACTTTCTAACGAGCCATCGCGTGTTCAGTTGCTCACTCCAGTCACCCTTGCCGGGCTTTTGTTCTTCGACGAGCCAACAACCTGATTCACCCCCCAATCGCTGGTGAATCGTCAATCAAGTTCTACGTATTACTCGGTGACCACACTCGGCGAACCAAGGTTGGCCAGGCGCACGCTGTTCTGCACTTGGGCGATTTCACCCGGCGAGCCGATCGGCCCCAGGCGTACCCGGTGCAGAGTCTGCTGATTGCGCACGATCGAGCTGATGAACACCGGAGCGCTCACCATCCCGCTGAGCTTCGACCTCAGCAGTTCTGCAGCGTCCGGGTTGGCGAACGCGCCCACCTGCAGATACTGGCCAGACGCTGTTGCAGAAGCGTTTTTTTTTGCACTCATCGGCACGGGGACGGTGTCGGAGGCATGTTGCTGCGGCGGTGGCGTCCATTGCTCAACGGTGCCGGCCGAAGCCGTGATCACCGGGGCGTTATTCTGCGCGACTTGCGGCTCGTTGAGCATCAACGGCGCCGGACGGCCCTTGGCGGCCCACCATTGCTGAGGATCAATGCCTTCAACCTTGACCCGCGCCGTGCCGGTTTCGGCATAACCGAGTTTTTTCGCCGCCGCGTAGGACAAATCGATGATGCGATCGGAATAGAACGGCCCACGGTCGTTGACCCGCAGGATCACCGTGCGGTTGTTGTCCAGGTTGGTCACCCGAACGTAACTTGGCAACGGCAACGTCTTGTGGGCAGCACTCATGCCGTACAGGTCGTAGACCTCGCCATTGGCGGTGTTCTGGCCGTGAAACTTGGTGCCGTACCAGGACGCGGTGCCGGAGGCGACGTAAGTTTTCGATTCCTGCAGCGGGAAGTAGGTCTTGCCCAGCACGGTGTAAGGGTTGGCCTTGTACGGACCGGTGTGCAGGGTCGGTGTGGCATCAGGGATGCGCGACACATCGACATCCCACCAAGGCGCGCCATCTTTGTGCGCGCGGTTGATATCCAGACCCGGCTGCGCCCGCACAGCGGTATTGGAGGTTTTCGGCGTCGGCGAACGACTGGTCGTGCAACTGGCGACCAGCACTGCCAACGCAGCGAATGCCACCAGCTTCAGGGGTTTATTGTTAGGCAATGCCCGCATTACTTGACGCCCCGTGCTTGTACCAGCTGTTCAGACAGTTGATGTACGGCCATGGCGTACATCACGCTGCGGTTATAACGCGTGATCGCGTAGAAATTCTTCAGGCCCATCCAGTATTCAGGGCCGTTGTCGCCTTCGAGGCGAAATGCAGTAACCGGCATATCATCGCGCAGCGCATCATGACTTGACCAGCCCAACGCCCGCAACTCCGCGACGGTCTTTGTCGGTTCGATGCCGGTGGTCAGGCCTTCATCAACCTGCTCGCCACGGACATCGGCGCGGCTGACCACAGGCTCACCCGCGACCCAGCCGTGACGCTTGAAATAGCTCGCGACGCTGCCGATCGCATCATCCGGGTTGTTCCAGATATTGATGTGGCCGTCACCGTCGAAATCCACCGCATAGGCGCGAAAGCTGCTTGGCATGAACTGCGGCAAGCCCATCGCCCCGGCGTAAGAGCCTTTGAGGGTCAGTGGATCAACCTGTTCTTCGCGCGCCAGCAGCAGGAACTCACGCAGTTCCTTGCGGAAAAATTCGGCACGGGGAGGATAGTCGAAACCGAGGGTGGACAAGGCATCGATCACCCGGTAATTACCGGTATTACGTCCGAAAAAGGTTTCAACGCCAATGATCGACACGATGACTTGTGCCGGCACGCCGTATTCCTGCTCGGCACGGGCCAGTGTCGCCTCGTGCTGACGCCAGAAGTCGACACCGCGTGCAATGCGCGCATCGGTGATGAACATCGGACGGTATTCTTTCCACTGTTTGACCCGCTCGGCAGGCCTGGAAATGGCGTCGAGAATGGCCTGCTTGCGCTGAGCCTCGCGGAACACACCCATCAGTTGCTCACCGGCGAAACCGTAGTCGCGGGTCATTTCACCGACGAACTCGGCCACCTGCGGCGAGCCTTCGTATTCGCCGGCCAGCGCTTCCTGCACACCGCCCAGCAGGCCCATCAGGCCTACCACTGGCGCGCATCGAGTCGCCCAGCCACGCATTACTTGCATTGCACTCTTCACCTTATTCAAACCTGTGCGATCCACTTGCGATGGGTATGGATCGACATCAAAACCCCAAACGCTGACAGCAGCGTCACCAGCGAAGTTCCTCCGTAGCTAATGAACGGCAACGGCACCCCTACGACCGGCAACAGGCCACTGACCATACCGATGTTGACGAAAACGTAAACAAAAAACGTCATGGTCAACGCCCCGGCGAGCAATTTGCCGAACAGCGTTTGTGCCTGAGCGGTAATCACCAGCCCCCGGCCAATCAGCAACAGATAGATCAACAACAGCGCGCAAATGCCCACCAGGCCAAACTCTTCGCCGAGTACGGCAATGATGAAGTCGGTGTGGCTTTCCGGCAGGAAGTCCAGGTGCGACTGGGTGCCGAGCAACCAGCCCTTGCCGAACACGCCGCCGGAACCGATCGCAGCTTTCGACTGAATGATGTTCCAACCGGTGCCGAGCGGATCGCTTTCCGGGTCGAGGAAGGTCAGGATTCGCTGCTTCTGATAGTCGTGCATGATGAAAAACCACATGGCGACCGACACCGGGATTGCAGCGGCCAGCACGCTGAGAATCCAGCGCCAGCGCAGCCCACCCATGAACAAGACGAACGCACCGCCCGCCAGAATCAGCAGCGAAGTGCCGAGGTCGGGCTGGCGCACGATCAGCGCGAAAGGCACGCCGATCAGCATCAGGCTGATGCCGACATGCTTGAGCTGCGGCGGCAACGTGCGCTTGGACAGATACCAGGCAATGGTCGCCGGCATCAGGATTTTCATGAATTCCGAGGGCTGGAAGCGGATCACCCCGGGGATGTTGATCCAGCGTGTGGCGCCCATGGCGTTGTGGCCCATGATGTCCACCACCAACAGCAGCACCACGCCGATCACATAGCCGAGCGGCACCCAGCGCGCCATGAAGCGCGGTTCGAACTGGGCAATGATGATCATCGACACCAGCCCGATACCGAACGAAGTGGCCTGTTTGGCCAGCAGATCCCAGCTTTTGCCGCTGGCCGAATACAGCACGAACAGGCTGCCGGCGGCGAGAATCAGCAGCAGGATCAGCAATGGGCCATCGATATGCAGTCTTTGCAGCAACGTCGCGCGGCGACGCATCACATCCTCACTGGAGAGCATGCGATCAAAATTATTCATCACGGGCCGTAGCCTCCGCACTGATTGGGCTGGCGTATTCGGCCTTCAAACGTCCGTCCTGATCGAGCAGCCAGGCGTCCATGACCTGCCGCACGACTGGCGCAGCAACGCCGGAACCGGACTCGCCGTTCTCGACCATCACCGAAACAACAATTTTCGGGTCATCCGCCGGGGCGAAACCGACGAACAAGGCGTGGTCGCGGTGGCGCTCCTGAACCTTGGAACGGTCGTATTTCTCACCCTGCTTGATCGCAACCACCTGAGCAGTACCCGACTTGCCGGCGATGCGATATTGCGCGCCGATGGCGGCTTTGCGCGCAGTACCTCGCGCGCCGTGCATTACCTGCTGCATACCGTGATTGACCTTGGTCCAGTCCGACGGGTCGCGCAGGACAATATTCGGCATCGGGTTTTCGTCTACCGGCTTCACCCCTTCGAGGGATTTGGCCAGGTGCGGACGGTTCCAGATACCTTTGTTGGCGACCAGGGCAGTCGCCTGAGCCAGTTGCAGCGGGGTCGATTGCATGTAGCCCTGGCCGATCCCGAGGATCAGGGTTTCGCCGGGGAACCACGCCTGTTTGCGCGTCGCCCGCTTCCATTCGCGGGACGGCATCAGGCCGGGGGATTCTTCGAACATGTCCAGCGAGACCTTCTGGCCGATGCCGAACTTGTTCATGTAGGCCGACAGCCGATCGATGCCGAGCTTATGGGCGAGGTCATAGAAGTAGGTGTCGTTGGAACGCATGATGGCCGTGTCGAGATCGACGAAGCCGTCACCGGTGCGGTTCCAGTTACGGTATTTGTGATCGTAGTTGGGCAGCATGTAGTAGCCCGGGTCGAATACCCGGCTCGACGCAGTGACCACACCGGAATCAAGGCCTGCAATTGCCACCGCCGGTTTGATCGTCGAGCCCGGTGGATACAGACCACGCAGCACGCGATTGAACAGCGGCCGGTCGATCGAATCACGCAACTCGGCGTACGCCTTGAAGCTGATCCCGGTGACGAACAGGTTCGGGTCGAAACTCGGCTGACTGACCATCGCCAGCACCTCGCCGGTCTTTGGATCGAGCGCGACGACTGCGCCTCGACGTCCGCCCAACGCAGCCTCGGCGGCTTCCTGCAACTTGATGTCCAGGCTCAGAACGATGTCCTTGCCGGGAATCGGATCGGTGCGTTTGAGCACTCGTAGCACGCGGCCTCGGGCGTTGGTCTCGACTTCTTCGTAACCCACCTGACCGTGCAATTCCGGCTCGTAGAAACGCTCGATGCCGGTTTTGCCGATGTGGTGGGTGCCGCTGTAGTTGACCGGATCGAGGGTTTTCAGCTCTTTCTCGTTGATCCGCCCCATGTAACCCACCGAGTGGGCAAAATGCGCGCCCTGTGGATAGTGACGCACCAGCTGCGCAACCACTTCCACGCCTGGCAGACGGAACTGGTTCACGGCGATCCGGGCGATCTGCTCTTCGCTCAGCTCGAACAGAATCGGCACCGGCTCGAACGGCCGGCGCCCCTGACGCATGCGCTTCTCGAAGATCACCCGGTCCTCGGGCGTCAGCTCGAGCACTTCGACGATCACGTCGAGCACTTGCTGCCAGTCGCCGGAGCGCTCGCGGGTCATGCTCAGGCTGAAGCTGGGGCGGTTATCCGCTACCACCACGCCGTTGCGGTCGAAAATCAGCCCGCGGGTCGGTGGAATCGGCTGCACATGGACGCGGTTGTTTTCCGAGAGCGTCGAGTGGTACTCGTACTGGATCACCTGCAAGTAATACAGCCGCGCGATCAACACGCCGATCAGCAGCATGATCGCAATGGCCCCGAACACGACGCGGCTACGCACCAGGCGTGCGTCCTTTTCGTGGTCCTTGATGCGGATCGGCTGAGACATGAGGGCTGGATTACTTGTGGTAAGGGTGACCGGACAGCACGGTCCAGGCACGATACAGCTGTTCGCCGATCAGGATCCGCACCAACGGGTGCGGCAACGTCAGCGGCGACAACGACCAGCGCTGATCGGCACGGGCGCAGACTTCCGGCGCCAGCCCTTCGGGGCCACCGACCATGAAATTGACCGTGCGCGAATCCAGACGCCAGCGATCGAGTTCGACCGCCAGCTGCTCGGTGCTCCAGGGTTTGCCGTGGACTTCCAGCGTAACGATCCGCTCGTTCGGCCCGACCTTGGCCAGCATGGCTTCGCCTTCCTGGCGGATGAAACGGGCCACGTCGGCATTCTTGCCACGGGTATTGAGCGGTATTTCCACCAGTTCCAGCGCCAGCTCGGACGGAAGACGCTTGGCATATTCATGCCAGCCTTCTTCCACCCACTTGGGCATGCGTGAACCGACGGCGATCAGGCGCAGTCGCACAGCAATCCCTTACAGCTGGTCTTTGTTGAGCTTGGTGAAATGCTCGTGGGTGTTTTCCGGGCTGTGGTGCTTGGCGTCGGCCGCACGGCTTTGCTCGGCACCGGCCCACAGGCGCTCCAGATCGTAGAACTGACGTGCCGAGGCAGTCATCATGTGCACGATCACGTCGTCCATATCCAGCAGAACCCAGTCGCTGTCGCCCTTGCCTTCTTCACCCAATGGCTTGACGCCCTGGGCTTTGACCGCTTCGCGAACCTTGTCCAGCATCGCGCCGATCTGGCGGTTGGAGGTACCGGTGGCGATGATCATGTAATCGGTGATGCTTTGCTTGTCGCGTACATCCAGGATCTGGATGTCCTGCGCCTTGACGTCTTCAAGGGCAGCGACGGCGACTTTGACCAGCTCTTCGCCAGCCAGCTCTGGGCCGGCTTTTACTTCGACCGGCAGCGGCGCGCTCTTGAATGTGCCTTTGCGCTTTACTTTGGGTAGGTCTTTATCAGTCATATAAAACTCGTTTTGCTCATATATTCGGCGGCTTGGCGATACGTGGATTCGTATCAGTGAAGCACGCCTTGCTCAGTTCGACGCACGGTACAGACCGTGCGCATCGATGTAGGCCAGGACCGCGTCGGGCACCAGGAAACGTACCGACTTACCGCTGGCCAGCAGTTGACGGATCTGGGTGGCGGAAACCGCGAGCGGTGTCTGCCAGACGAATGCAATCTGTCCGCTCGGCCCTTTCAGGGCCAGCGGGTCGCTCACCGAACGCGCTGCCAGCAGGTTGCGCAAGGCATCCGGCGGTTCGCTGTCGGCGTCCGGGCGCTGTAGCACCAGGATGTGGCAATGCTGGAGCAACTCTTCCCAGCGATGCCAAGTGGGCAGGCCGCAAAATGCGTCCCAGCCCAAAAGCAGAAAAACCTGGGTCTCGGCGGGCATTTCAGCGCGCATCGACTCCAGGGTATCAATGGTCCAGGACGGCTTGTCCCGCTGCAATTCGCGGGCGTCCACCACCAGCGGCGGCATTCCGGCCACCGCACACTCGACCATCGCCAACCGGTCCTGCGCCGACACCTGCGGCGTACCGCGATGGGGCGGCCGCGCATTCGGCATCAGCCGTAACTCGTCGAGCGCCAGCGCTTCGGCGACTTCCAGCCCACCGCGCAAATGGCCGATGTGCACCGGGTCGAACGTGCCGCCCAGGACACCAATGCGCCGCGGACGGGTTTCGCTGCCGGGTTGCGGCGCTGTCAGGTCGAGGTCGGTCAACTCAGACCGGCGCCTGGCCGCGCAACTGGCCATCACCGACCACGATGTACTTCTCGCAGGTCAGTCCTTCGAGACCCACCGGGCCGCGGGCGTGCAGCTTATCAGTAGAAATGCCGATCTCGGCACCCAATCCGTATTCAAATCCATCGGCAAAGCAGGTCGGCGTGTTGATCATCACCGATGCCGAGTCCACTTCCGCGACAAACCGACGGGTATCGGCGAGGTTTTCGCTGACGATCGAGTCGGTGTGATGGGAGCCGTAATGGTTGATGTGTTCGATCGCCTGGTCCAGACCGTCGACCACGCGGATCGACAGGATCGGCGCCAGATACTCGGTGTTCCAGTCGTCTTCGCTGGCGACAACGGCTTCAATTATTGCCCGGGTGCGCTCGCAGCCACGCAGCTCGACGCCTTTTTCGCGGAACTGGGCCGCCATCGACGGCAGGAAATCCTTGGCAACAGTCTGGTCGACCAGCAAGGTCTCCATCGCACCGCAGATGCCGTAGCGATAAGTCTTGGCATTGAAGGCGATGCGCTGGGCTTTCGCCAGATCGGCGTGGGCACTGACGTAGACGTGGCAGATACCGTCCAGATGCTTGATCACCGGAACCCGGGCATCGCGACTGATTCGCTCGATCAAGCCACGACCACCGCGCGGTACGATCACATCGACGTACTCGGGCATGGTGATCATCGCGCCAACGGCGGCGCGGTCGGTGGTTTCGACTACTTGCACAACGGCAGCGGGCAGTTCGGCTTCGGCCAGACCGCGCTGAATGCACGCAGCAATCGCGCGGTTGGAATGAATCGCCTCGGAGCCGCCGCGCAGGATGGTCGCGTTGCCCGACTTCAGGCACAGGCTTGCGGCATCGATGGTCACGTTGGGCCGGGATTCGTAGATGATCCCGATCACACCCAACGGCACGCGCATCTTGCCGACCTGAATCCCCGACGGACGGAAGCTCATGTCGCGGATCGCACCAACCGGGTCCGGCAGTGCAGCGACCTGACGCAAACCGACGATCATGCCGTCGATGCGCGCCGGGGTCAGTTCCAGACGTTCCAGCAGGGCCGGTTCCAGACCATTGGCGCGACCGGCGGCCAGATCCTGCTCATTGGCAACGGCAAGCTCGGCACGCGCGGCGTCCAGGGCATTGGCAGCAGCCTGCAAGGCGCGGTTTTTCTGCGCGGTGCTGGCACGGCCGATGACCCGGGAGGCTTCGCGGGCGGCGCGACCCAATCGGGTCATGTAGTCAAGAACGGACTCAGTCATGGTCTGCTGGGGTCTTGGCAAAGAGGAAAGCGGCAGATTATAGCTGTCGCGTCCCGGGACTAACAGCGGTGACGGGCGGATGGTCGAAATGAACGTTGATTCGCCGGCGTTCAGGCCCAATTAAGCCGTGCGTTGTTATCATCACGACCTCCTGAGCCTGGATAAACGTTGCCTGCCATGTCCAACCTGACCGTTCGCAACCGCGCCGAACGCCTGCCGCTGGGGCTGCCGGACACCTTTTTCGACCGAGATGCGCAAGTGCTGGCGCAGGATCTGCTCGGCAAAGTCATTCGTCACCGGGTTGGTGATCTGTGGCTGAGCGCGCGAATCATTGAAACCGAAGCCTATTACTGTGCCGAAAAAGGCAGCCATGCCTCGTTGGGCCACACAGAAAAACGTAAGGCTTTGTTTCTGGATGGCGGCCACATCTATATGTATTACGCCCGGGGCGGTGATTCGCTGAACTTCAGCGCGCAAGGACCGGGCAATGCGGTACTGATCAAATCCGCCTATCCGTGGGTCGATGACATCAGTGGGCCGGCGAGTCTGGCGCAGATGCTGTTGAACAATCCCGACGCGCAGGGCCGTGCGCGCCCCTCGCAAAAGCTCTGCGCCGGGCAAACCCTGCTGTGTAAAGCGTTGGGGCTGAAGGTGCCGGTGTGGGACGCCAAGCGTTTCGATCATGAAGTCCTGCTGGTGGAAGACACCGGGCCGGCGCCTTCGCACATCATTCAAACCACACGTTTGGGCATTCCCCACGGCCGTGACGAGCATCTGATGTACCGGTTTGTCGACGCGACCTATGCGCAATGGTGCACGCGGAACCCGCTGCGACGCGGTCAGGTCGAAGGCCGGGATTACTTTTTTCGCCCTGAATGACACCGATTCTGGAATAGACGAAATCCCCATGGGAGCGAGCCTGCTCGCGATGGGGTCGATACATCCAACAGTTCTGTTGTTTGATCGAATGCCTTCGCGAGCAGGCTCGCTCCCACGGGGTCAACTGAAGATTTGATGGAGTGGTTTTATGGGCCCATGGCTCGATAGCGTGACCGGCTGGCTGGCAGCCAATCCACAGTGGCTGGCTGCTGCGGTATTCATTGTTGCCTTTGTGGAATGCCTGGCGATTGCCGGTTTGATCGTGCCTGGCACTGTGCTGCTGTTTGCCGTCGCCGTTCTCGCCGGCAGCGGCGCACTGTCGTTGAGCGAAACGTTGCTGTTGGGTTTTCTCGGCGGGATTCTCGGCGATGCCGTTTCGTATTTCCTTGGCCGCCATTTCCACCAGAACATCCGGCGCCTGCCGGGGCTGCGCCATCATCCGGAATGGATGGCGGGCGCCGAGTCTTACTTCCAGCGCTATGGCATCGCCAGCCTGCTGGTCGGTCGCTTTATCGGGCCGTTGCGGCCGATGCTGCCAATGGTCGCCGGCATGTGCGACATGCCCTTCCCGCGTTTTGCCGCTGTCAGTCTATTAGCCGCCGCCGGCTGGAGTCTGGCTTATCTGCTGCCCGGTTGGGCCACCGGCGCGGCCTTCCGCCTGCCATTGCCAGAAGGGTTCTGGCTGCAAGCCGGGATTGTCGCCGGCAGCATCGCCGTAATGGTCGGCCTCAGCGTCAACAGCAGCCTGCGCCGGCACCGCCGCGCGACGATCTGGATCAGCAGCATGAGCCTGTTGATACTGGTCGGCCTGTTCATTGGCTATCCGTACCTGACAGCTCTCGATCAAGGCGTAATGACGCTGGTGCAGGAACATCGCCAACCGGTGCTCGATGAAATCGCGGTCACGCTGACCCTGATCGGCGAATTCCGCAACATGCTGCTGTTCAGCGTCCTGCTGACGGGTCTGTTGCTGCTGTGTCGGCAATGGCGCCAGGCGATCTTTGTCGGCGGCACGCTGCTGGTGACTGCACTGGCCAATACCGGGACCAAGTACTTCTTCGCCCGGGTGCGCCCGGAAGTGCTGACCGATCCACTGACCACTTACAGCATGCCCAGCGGCCACGCATCAGGTTCATTTGCGCTGTTTCTGACCCTGGCGGTACTGGCGGGTCGCGGACAACCACCGCGCATGCGTCTGACCTGGTTGCTGATCGCCTGTATTCCGGCCCTTTCCATCGCGCTCTCGCGGGTCTATCTGGGCGCTCACTGGCCGACCGACGTGTTGGCCGGTGCCATGCTCGCCGCCTGTGTCTGCGCAGCCGCTCTGTGGCTGAGTCAGCGCAAAACCGCGCTCAATCCCATGCCGTTCAAGATCTGGTGGTTGATCCTGCCGGCCATGTTGGCGCTGTTCGGCTTTTTCGTCCTGCGACATTTGCCTCATACGTTGCTGCGTTACGCCTATTGAATGAGGCGATATACAAGCCTTATTACTTTCGCGCTGCTCTTTTAGGAAATCTCCGACATGAGCAGCGCTGTTCTCTTATCAAAGCTTCCATGCTCACGGTAAAACTTCTTATTTAGCAAGTTGCAACTTCCTACACTTAAAAACAAAAACAATAGAAGTTACACATCACCTGTAAACCACCACAACATCGCCTTCCATAACTTGAAAAACCAGTTAGATTGAATCCACAACCTTTGAAACCCTTCGGCAAATTCTCGCCATTAAAGTGAGACTGCTTGCACTTGCCTGCCAGACAAACAACTCAACTTGCAAATCGAGGGTTTCAATACATCAACTGATTTCGAGTACTCCATGAGTCCCAAGATACCGCGTAAACCGCCCCTCCCTCCAACACCACAACCTGACTCGAGCACATTGCCGCCCCTGCGGGCCGATACTCCGTTCACTGCAGGCGGGCCTGCCATGTTCCGTATACCGGGATTACCGAGTGGTCAGGACCCCGTCCATTCCGCTGGCGGCCGCCCGATCATCGATAACAGCCCGCCTGCCGTCGTCATCCAAACCATGCCCGCTAAAAATTCTGCCCGTCTGGCAAGCGATAATTCGCCCGACTCCTATTGGCTGCGCGACGACTTCCTGCGCGGCATGAAACCGGCGGAGGATGATGGTTTTCGCTGGATCGTCGGACGCCAGTTTGCCGACGTCGAACATGAAGGAGGCTTGCGCACCACTCATGTCGGCCAGGATGCTGCCGGGGTTTATCGCTGCAAGTTGGTCACCGAGCGAGCGGCTTCCGGGCCGGCGCTTTACAGGAATGAAGGCCGGTTGACCTGGCGCCTGACGGAGCATCCGGCGCCCACGGTGGCCTCGACAAAACGACCTGCGCCGCCAGCGAGCGATCAACCGGGGACTGTTTCCGCGGCAAAACAGCCTCGACCTGCCCACCTCGATGCAAATGTGTACAGAGCCTCCCAGCGGTCACCCGACGCACAAGGCTATTACGAGCTGGCACCGGCATTCGGCGTGAACAATACGGTCACGCAGTTTGCCTTCATGGATCACTTCGGCCGGTGGATCCCGGTCGATCCACCGGCCGGCGGTTTCGCCGCCCGGCCCACACGTTTGAAGCACTGGACCGATCACGAGATCTGGCAGGTGTATGACATCCATGGCCAGGACCTTGTGCGTTTTCGCACCGATGCCGAAGCCAGCGGCAAGCGCCCGCAGTGGGTCGAACCCACACTCACGAATCCACGCAACGACTTGCTGCGCGACGCCTTGCGCTGGTTGCACCCGACCATGAGCCTTACCCAGCGCGAGGCATTCCTGCAGTCCTACAACCTGCTGCCCGGTCAGTTGACCCGCTTGCAACAGGCCATGAAGAACGACGCGAAAATGCCGCAATGGGCGCAGGCGCACAAAAGCCTGATCGAAGACATCGACAACCCGCAGCGCCTCGAGCAAATGAGCCTGGACGCCGTCAAGGAGCTCAACCTCAAGCGCGATGCCCGGCACGACTGGTACCGCCTTGAAACCAGCATGACCGCACCAGTGCGCGAAGCACTGCTGAGCAAACTCGGGTATCTGCGCAACAAGAACAACTGCCTGTACCGCACGGACATTCCGGCGCTGTTCCGTGGCGACGAACGCACCCCGTTCGAACTCGCCAACGACGGCTTCATGCTGCCGCGATACAAGCACAAACCGGGCGCTACCACGCATAAGCCGATGAGCGCGACCTTCAGCCTCAAAGAAGGGCAGATGTACGCGCGACAGCCTGACCCTGAGTACTTGCGCTTCAACAGCCAGACTCATAAATACCCGGGGCGGGAGGCTGGCGATAGCGATTCGGGCAGTGATGCCAGTGACGCAGAAAGCACCACATCGTCTGGCTGGTCCGATGCCACCAGCCCGGTTCCGTGGGATCACGATCGAAACTACCAATCAACACGGACACGCCAGCAGGAAATGTTTCTGTATGTGCTGGATACCCGCCATCTGGAAGTGGTGCCGCATGAAGAAAACATGAGTTTCAATTCGGCGGCCCGTGACACACCCCCTACCTGGTTTCCCTCCGATGACTTCGAAGGGCTGATATCCGTCAGCCACAGCGGACTGGATGCCGAGCGTATCTGGCTGCTCAATTCCGCCCTGACCAAAGCGGTAAAGATCGACGACATCAAAGACCAGGCAGGTGCAAGCGCAGAGCGCATCGAAGGTGCCACCCATGTCGGACATCAGAACAGATTCGAGTACGACCGGTTGATCGACGAAGCCGAGGCCGCGGGCAAACCCGTGCTCAGGCTGTCGGGCAACGGTGACGAATTTGCCTACGACATCAATTGGCCCGAATCGGCAACGCCGATAGCTCAACATCAGTGACACACCGGTAGGGACACCGGCCATACGTCTTCATTAAAGGATTAATGACATGTCAAAACTTATCGCTCCATCTGTGCAAATACCCGATATCCGCCCCATTCAAGTCAATCCCGTCAGCGCCTCGGCCAACCCCCATGCACCGCAGGCGGGCAGACTCAACAGCGCTACGCTGGCAGACGATGCTGACGCCGCCTATCGACGTACGCTGAAATCCCTCGACAAACATTTCGGCCCCTTGCGCATCGGCGAAATGCTCACCAGCCGCGTTGAACTCCAGGCCTTGGGCGCGACGGTGCATGGTCAGCCCATCAGTCCGGCGAATGCCGGCATGCAACGCGTGGATCGAGCCTTTCTCGACGGGCTCAATTTCGACGCAGACCGGGTGCAGGCGCGCTTGATGTCCGTGGACACCCCGGACAGCGATGTGGCGGCGATGCTGTTCTATGAAATCGTCTGCAAGCGCTCGGTCAACGCCGGGCCACTGTTCGTCGCCGATACAACCATCGCCCCCGGCAGCGCGGTGGATCGCCTGAATCAATTGGGCAAGGCTGCGCAAAAACTGGATATCCATCGCGCCGACGCAATTGAAAATGCACCGGGCTGGGTCAGCAAGAACAAAAGCTACTTGATGAGCGGCGCCGGCGTCGGCATGCAGGCATTCGGCATCTACAGCGGCTATAAGGCCATGATCGATGCGATCAAACATGGCGACACACTGGAAGCGGTTTTCCAGGGTGGCTCGATCGCTGCCGAATTCGGCTCACTGATCATCGAGCGGGGGCTGACCAAGACCGGTGAAGCCATGCTCAGGAATGGCGGGAGCGCGCTGAAGTATTTCCCGCTGACGTCGGTGGGCAAATACATGAGTCGCGGTGCCGGGATGTTTGCCAGCGCAATCACCCTGCCCTTCGACATCGCCGATGCGATCAAGTCCTTCAATGCTGCCGCCGCGACGCAGGGTAAAGAGGCCCAGGATCACTACGTCAGTGGCGGTCTGAGCGTAGCGGGTGCGGGCATCAGCCTGATACTGGGCGTTGCCGCGTTGGCCGGTTTTGGCAGCGTCGCCGGGCCGGTCGGGCTCGTCGCTGCCGGACTGCTCATCGCCGCTTCGATGATCTACCAGGCCGCCCGAGTGGTGGACGACATCGATGACTACATCGAACTGACCTTTGAAGAACGCCTGCGCTCGGGCTGGTTCGCCTTCACCAACCAGGAACTGGACCAGAACGTACTGGATCGCTTCAAGCTCTCCAAGGGCTATCGCGACCACCAGCAGCAGCTCGAATTGTCGGCCAGGGACATGCTGGAGGGCGCCTACAAACACTCCATCGAGTACGTGATCAACGGTGCTTTTCAGATTGAATTGAAGCCCGTGGAAATCTGGCGTTATCAATGGGACGAAAGCGCTGGCCAACAGCCGTTCAAGCTCGACAACCAGGCAGTCGTTGTCGCGGGTGACGACGTGATCGATGCCGGCAACGGCCTGCCCGCCAATCTCAAAGGCAAAGTATCGGGCAGTGCCGGTGACGACAAAGGCATTTTCTGGCGCCTGGGTGACGGCAATGACCGGGTCATCGGGGTCCGGGACAAGCCCAATCTGTTTACCTATCGCGCGGATCACAAGGCGCTGACCGGGGGCGACAGGAACGATGCGTTTTATCAGGACATCACCGAGCAGGAATTGAACCGGCCAAGCAAACCGGCGCACCTCAATGTGCTGGATGGCGGCGCAGGTTCCGACACGCTGGCCTTCCAAGGCAGCCGCCCGCTCAGCGACACTCGCCACATTGGCCACGACATCAACCTGCACAGCGGCAGAGTGGCGCTGCGAGGTCTTGATCCTGCCGTCGATGCCGTTGAGGTCGCGCAACTTACCTCGATCGAAAACGTCTCGACACTGCGCAAAGGCACCAGCCGTGTCAGCGGAAACGACGAGGCCAACCAGATTTCCGCCAATGGCTACGACCGCATCAATGCCGGCGGCGGCGACGACACCATTGCGCTCTACGGATGGGATTGTCGGGTGGAAGGTGGCAGCGGCGCAGATCGTTACTACATCGCCAGCAGCAACGCGCGAACGACCATTGTCGAGGACGGTGAACAGTCGAGCCTGATCGAGTTCGGCTGGCCGGCGGACGTCATCCAGCGTTGGCAGATCGTCAACACTGCGCTGGTGATCAGCTCATTGCGCGGCGAGGATGGCAACGATCCCGAGCATGTCCTCACGCTGGAAAATGTCTATCAGTGGGTCGATGGCAAGCGTCAGCTGAAAAATGACCGATTGCGCTTCAAGACTCAGGACGGCTATGAACTGCTCGCTCAGTTACCTCAGCAGCCGGGTGAGGCACCGCGTCAGAATATCGAGCCCGCCGTGGTCGTGATTGGCCAACCGGCGGCGGCGCCGCAAATCGTTAACGGCGGCACGGTCGAGATCGCCGAACAAGGTTTGAAGCAGCACTTTGTATCGCGCACGGACCGTCAGGTGGAGTTCGTTGCTCAGCGCAATACCGCCGAAACCTCGCGCAGCATTTATCTCGAGTTCGACAGCACTGAAATCATCGGCGTGCAAGTCAGCTATGAAGTACACCTGCGCAAAAACGTTTCGGGCAATACCCTCATGTACTACAAGGATTTCACCCTGTCGGTCAGTCTGCCTTCCAAGGTCGTGATGTTCAAAGGCATCATCCAGCCCATCGCAGCGGCCACCGGTTACAGTGGTAGAAACAGCCTGAAAGTCACCACGCCACGCCTGCAGCAGAACGTTGTGTTGATCATGCAGGACCAGATTTCATACCGGCTGCAGATCCCAGAACTGGACTATGAAGACGATGCGAAAAACCCCGGCCCCCGCGTAAGCAGCACCCGCAGCTGCCTTAAGCCACGCAAGGGCAACTATCGCTTTGTCAGGCCGCTGGCCAGCGTGAAGCCGCTGATCGCAGCAGAACCCAGCCGTATTACCATCGACACCGGTTCGCACACCGGCATTTACGTGCTCGAAGGCCAGAGTTCGACTTACGACGTACATCTTGCCAGCAACACGATCATTCGCCTTTCGACGCCAGGCGCGGCGGCCAAAACCGCCGATGCTTCGACCTGGACGCTGTACACCCACACATTGAAAGAAACGGTCACCCGCGACGACATACAACTGGATGGCAATCGCTTACGCATCGCCAGTGTCACGATTGAATTGCCCGAAATCGAAGACGACGTCCCGGTGGAGTCCATTAGCGTGGCGACTTCGGTCGGCAATATTTATGAAGTCTCCCTGCTGTTTGAGGTGCTCCAGCTATACGTCATCGATGCGAGTGGCTACGCCAGCGTCGAAGCGCTGTTGGCCGAGATCGATACGCATCAACAGCGAAACGAACTGGCGGCAAGGGTTCATGTCACCCATATCGGCGTCAAAGCCGGAACCATCGGCACGGTGGTGTACAACTCAGTGAGGAAATACTGGGGCCTGGAATCCGATCCACAGGCGCGAATCAAACCCGAAGATCTGCTCCTTTCAGGCAACGAGACCTGACCGCGCTCTGCCCGGCTTCATCGACGTGTCTGTGTGGATGTGACGTCCACGCGGGCACCCTGCTCACTTCAGCCTACGGACAGGTTGAATCGCAAAAAAACGGAGTTTTATGCATGCGCCAAAAACCGGGTCTACGCCCCAAATCACCGACAGTCGACACACCGGCGGCCTCAGCATCGCTACCCGTGGATCATTCGGTTAACAATCCGATATTCCCCACCCCCGAAAGCATTCCGGGTCATATACCGGTCGATGTGCCCTCTTCTCCCAAGCGACCGCGACTGGATGAACCTGGCAGTTCCAGACACAAAACCTCACCTGTCGAAGTGAGTGTTGTGCCGAGAACTCCCGCAGACACGCCCGCTTTTTCGCTGACGTCACTGGAAGATTTCGCACATCCGTTTTTTGGCGACCTACCCGCGCCGAACGAATCCGGCATCCGGCGTTATCTCGCCAAGGACTGGGTGGACGTACAACTTCCGGACACCGAAGGCCGGCACCACGTTTGCGTGCAATACGATGCCGAGCTCAGGGCGTACAGGGTGATGTCCTTCCGGCGCCTGGCACCTGGCCCACCGATCTACCGAACCACACAGGACAATCTGTGGAGTCTGGATCGACACCTAACTTTCCTGAACGGCGATGACTATGCGTTTTCCGCGACAGCGGATGCTGATGGCTACTACGCGTTTCGTGCGCTCGGATCGAGCAGTGACGCGGCCATCCTCGGCTATGCCTTCAAGCACCCTGAGCATCAGTGGGTGGCCATCGATCCTGCGCAAGCCAGGGACAGGAGGTCAGCTGTTGCGCAATGGTCGGATCAGGACATCCAGCGTATGTACATTGTGGATGACGCACGGATTTCCGACTTCCGCACACAAGCGCAAGCGTCCGGTAAGGCGCCGGCCTGGGCACCTCGAGCACAGAACACCGAAGACCATCTATTTGTCGCCGAGTCATTGAAGTGGCTGCATCCACAAATGCCATTGGCCCAGCGTCTGGAATTGCAGCGCAGCTATAACCTGACCCAGGATCAACTGTGTCGGCTACGTACAGAGTCGGGTGATGGCCAAATACCGGAATGGGCTGAACAACACAAACGCCTGAGTCTCGATTCGAGCAATGGTCAACGCTTCAACCTGATCGCCGAAGAGCTGGACAACTACATTCAAGACTTGAGGAGCCAAGGCCTGGGTCTCGATCATCACTGGCCCGCCACCCGCTACAGCGATGCTTTTTTAGCTGACTACGCGGCCCACCTCGGCTACCAGCGAACCAGACACAACATGCTGTACCGCACCGACATTCCGGCGCTGTTTCGCGGCGAAACCCGGTTACCGTTCGAGTTGGCCCGGGATGGTCGGATGATGTACCGCAAAGGCAATCCCACGGGCACCACGAACAAGCGCGCACTCAGTGCAACGTTCGGACTGCATGACGCCACCGCCTACGCGGCAACCAAGGGCGGGTTCTATCACGAGTTGCATTACAACTCGCAGGCCAATCGTTTTCCCGGCGTGAATCCTCAAAGCTCTAAAGGGCAAACCGGCGAGTCATCCGATTCGGGGGGCAGTTCGGTGTCGGAAGGTAAACGAACCGGCGACGAAACCGACTCTGACAGCTCTTTTGTTTTCGATGACTCGAAAGGTTATGAATCCACGCGCCGCCAGCAAACCACGTCATTTGTGTATGCCATTGATACCCGAGGCCTGGAAGTGGTCCCGGGGGCAGAGAACAAGGCATTCAACCCGACTAACGGTAAATTCCTCTTCGATGACCTGGAGGGGCACATCTCCACGCCCACACGCGGCATCAGTGCCGAACGGATCTGGCTGGTACGTTCCGACCTGACGCGTGCCGCCCGGGTCAAGGATGTGCTGGCGCAGGCGGGTGACCGTGTCGCGGCGATCGAACAGGCCACATGGGCGGGAACCGACAGTCGAACGGCTGGTTACTTTGGCAGTAACGCCTATGACAACCTGATCGACGAAATCGCTGTTTCAGGGGGCGTGATCGTTGATTTGCCCAAAGGCGACAAGACGTTCGCCGACGACATCGTCTGGCCGGTTCCCGAGCATGACCGACCCTGAACTCACTCAGCCAACGGATGGCTGACTCAATCACATGGAGTGACCTTTATGCGTCAAAAAACCGGGCCACTGCGCCCATCCCCTACGACAGATTCACCCGACACCTCGACGTCTCGTTCTGCGGCCTACGATCGGCCCATCGACCTGGATTCCCGCTTGCCAGGCCGCGTCAGGCCGGATGGCTCGAACGAGCCGCCGGGCATTAACCCCGACGGCCCTCACAGCAGCACCGCGAGGGTCGAGCCCGGCGTAACGATTACGCAAATGCCCGAGACGCAGACGCCCCGGCCTCGAACAGCGACGTCGCCCCTTGAGCCCTATTTGCAGAGCGTCGACGCGTCACTGAGCCATGATGCAGACGGCCTGAAAATTCACAAGGGTCGCAAGTTCGCGGACATCGCCAACGAAGATGGATCAGCCACCGGGCTGACCGTGATGGTGGCGTTCCACGAATTGATGAAGGCCTACCGGGCCAGGTTACCTAGTGAGCGGATGCCATCAGGGCCTGCGCTTTATCGAGTGGCCGACAGTAACGTCTGGAGCCTGAAGAAGCCGATCGAATACTACGACCCCATGCACTTTGCCTCGTCTCATACCGCGGATGCGCGGGGATACTTCTCAGTTCACGAACACTTGGCGATTGAGCGCTCTGGCCCGTATGGCAAGTGGTTTGAATTCAGAGTGGTGAAACGAGACGCAGGTTTCGCCTTTGCCGATGAGCATCGACGTTTGATTCGGGTTGATCCGAATGAGGCGCGGGGCGATACATCTGTCCCGCTGAAACTTGCGCATTGGAGCGATGGTGATATCTGGAACGCATACCGCCTGGAAGGCGCGCAGGCCTTGGTCTTTCGAACCGAAGCAGAAATCCTGGGAACAGCGCCCGATTGGGCCACACGTTTCAACGAGCCGGATGCTCACAAGTTTTTGAGCGACTCATCGAGATGGTCTTATCCACATAAGTCCGAGACTGAACGTGCGCAAATCCTGCGCAGCTACAACTTGAGCCTGGCTCAGCAAAATCGTCTGCGCCAAGACATGGAACATGGACGGTTCCCCGATTGGGCCGAACAGCACAAACGCTTGACTCAGAATCCGTTGGACGACTCACGCTTTGAGCAGATTGCAGAAGAACTCGAGCCATTCATTCTAAAAATGAGAAATGAAGGCGAGAACCAGGATTTCGACTCACATCCCGTCGAACAACGTTATGAAGAAAGCTTCCTGAAAAGTTATCTGGAACACGCCGGCTACAAACGCAATAAGCATGACTACCTTTATCGAACGGACATTCCGGCGATGTTCCGCGCCGATTTGCGTACGCCTTTCGAACTGGCTCGGGACAAACGCTTGGTGAAACTGCGCGGCAACCCCTCCGACTCCACGACCAAATCGGCTTTCAGCTCGACATTCGGTGCGGCCAATGCCTTGAGCTACATGGAATTTGATTACTACTCCAACCCTCGGCACTACAACAGCCAGGCCAACCGCTATCCAGGGCATTTTTCCGATAGCGATTCGTCGAGCGGGTATCGACACAATTCGGCTGAGGAGTCGGACACCTCGTTTGAAATGGACGACTCACGCGACTACCCCTTGCTCCGTCGCAAACAAACACTGGGCTTCCTGTATGTCATCGACACTCGCGGTATTGAAGTGGTCCCGCGAGTGGAAAACATTTATCTGAACGACAAGGATTTTGATGGCGATACGCTAGAAGGCCGGATATCAATGCCGACGCGCGGGATCAGTGCAGAAAGGATCTGGCTGGTTAAATCAGACCTGAGCCTGGCGGCCAGGGTCGAAGATATTTTACGGCAGGCCGGTGACAACGCCGAGGCTATAGAGAAGGCGACGTGGGCAGGTACCGACGGGGGCGATGTCTACTATTATGGAGCCACTGCTTATGACAAATTGATAGATCAAATAGCCCAGTTCGGCGGCGTCGTGTTGAAGTTGCCCAAAGGTAAAAACACCTACGCCAACGATGTAACCTGGCCAGTGGCCGAGCATTATCGAGCCTGATACAAGGCGCCATTCATTTAAAAATGAATGGCGCCTTTGATCAAACAGTGGCGGGATGCGGCTTGATTACCTTGATCACGAATATTGACGATTTGTTATTGAAAGCATCATGCCCCGTCTTATTAGGGTCTGCGTTGACAAATGTGCTCATGCTACCGCTCATAAGACGATACAACGGCCTGTTATTCTTTTGACTGATCAACTCTAGATAGGCCGGGCCAAACTTTATATTGCTGAACGATGCCTTCGGCACACCATACGTACTGAATGAAAAATACTGTACGGGGGCACTGGTACTGGCTAACAGATTATTGGTCTTGTCTTCCATGAATAACCGCGCGCCGTCGAACGTTCCCGCAAGTTCAATACTGATTGCATATTCATTACCTTTAGGGACGAACTTCAACAGCAGTGGCGTGTGGTCTTCATGGTCAGCCAGCGTTATAAAACTGCAGACACGGGAATCGGCCAGACCGACCTCGGCATCGAGTTTTTCGGCCTGGGTTATCCGCAAGCCGCTTAGCGTCTTTTGCAGACGTTGTTGATTAAGTACTACTGGCCGGCCATCAAGATAAAGATGCGCGGTGAATGCTTCACTGTTTATTTGTGCTAAAGCCATGGGTTAGCTCACCTGTAAACGGCCCGCCGCCGATTAACCGCAACGGCAGGCAATGCTGAAAAAGGGTAATAATCAAACCGCCATCGCGGTCACTGTGGCGGTTGCTGAAATCCGCGGGACTTCGCCGACAGGGACTTTTTCAGATTTCCGTTTACGTCGCGCCAACACCATCCGGTCCGCATACGTTGATGCTGCGTCAATAACGTTGTTGACGTTATGATCCGTCTCGGCATGTTTCAAAATATACTTGCCGGCAATATCATCCCAGAACGCCCATTCATCTTCATATACAGTCATGCTTTCATCCTTATTTTTATTCAAGTCTTCCGCTTCCTGCGGACAACTCGAAATTAAAACAAAGACAAAAGCAAAACAATGCTGGCAGGCGCCATGAGTTAATTCAAAGTGCAACTAGGCAAACAGTTCACCCTGTAGCTCGTCGAGCAAAGCCTGGATTGCATCCAGTCGCTGTTGGGGATCGTCGAGTTGCAACAAATCGATCTTGTCCTCCTCGGCGAACGGCAGCAAATACGCCAGTTGATTGGCCAGCGATTGCTGACCCAGCGCTTCGGTGCCCATGTCCAACGCTTCCACCATCGGGTGCTCGGCCAGAGCCTTGAGCAACGCCACCAGATCAGCGTCCTCGTCCTGCAGCGGTTGCTCGGGTTCGTCATCCAGCCACTCGACATCGGCGAGGATCAACTGGTCGCGCTGCACCTCGGTTCGCAACACGGCAAACCGGCGCCCGCCCTGCACACGTATGCCCAACAAACCATTGTCTTGCTGCTGGAAATCGGTGATGCGTGCTTCGCAGCCAACCAGAGCAAAACCCTCTGGTGCAACGCCGACTTCGTGGCCGTCAAGAATGCACACCACGCCGAAGCCACCGCCCTGTTTCATGCAGCGGCCGATCATGTCCAGGTAGCGCGCCTCGAAGATCTGCAAGTCGAGATTGCAGCCGGGAAACAGCACTGTGTTCAGCGGGAAAAGCGGCAGACTCATAGACATTTCCTTACACAACCATCGACACCGCCAACGGCAGGAACACCGCCGTGGCCACGCCCATCAGACTCATTGCCAGCGCCGCGAAGGCGCCGCACTCATCGTTTTCCTGCATCGCAACCGCCGTGCCCACCGCATGGGCGGTCATGCCCAGCGCCATGCCTCGCGCTTCGGGGCTGTGCACACCGAGGCGGTTCAACAGCGTCGGACCAAAGATCGCGCCAATCACCCCGGTGATCAACACGAATACCGCCGCCAGCGCCGCGACACCACCGATCTGCTCGGCCACCAGCATCGCTATCGGTGAAGTTACCGACTTCGGTGCCATGGTCATCAGAATCATGTGCTCGGCACCGAACCACCAGCCCAGCAACACGCCCATGCCCGTTGCCACCACCCCGCCTATCACCAGCGTAGTAAAAATCGGCCAGAACAATTGGCGAATACGCCGCAGGTTGAGATACAGCGGCACCGCCAGCGCCACGGTTGCCGGGCCGAGCAGAATGCTGAGAATCTCGGTGCTCTTGCGGTACTCGGCGTAAGTCAGCCCGCAGCCAACCAGCACACCGATCACCAACAACATGGAGACCAGCACCGGTTGCAGAAAGATCCAGCGGGTTTTCTCGAACGCCGCCAGCACCAGTTGATAGGCACCGAGGGTGATGCCGATGCCGAATAGCGGGTGATGAATCACCGAAGCCCAGGCGCCCTGCCAGTCGAAAAGCATCAGGACTCCTCCGACGCAGACGCGTGACGTTTGACCAGGCGTTGCATCAGCACGCCGGCAAAAGCCATCGACAGGATCAACGACAGCACCAGCGCACCGACAATTGCCCAGAAGTCCGCAGCAATGTCGCTCGCATAAACCATCACACCCACGGCCGGTGGCACCAGCAACAATGGCAGATAACGCAGCAGACTGCCGGCCGCGAGGTTCAGCGGTTCGCCGACCTCACCGCGAATGATCAGAAAGACCAGCAACAACAGCAGGCCGATGATCGGCCCCGGCAGCACCGGCAACAGCAAATGATTGAGCGCCGTACCGAGCAATTGGAACAGCACCAGCAGGGTCAGGCCACGTAGCAACATCCGACATCTCCGTCTTACTTTCCACTGTGCAAGTCGCCCGCATTATAAGCACGCCTGCGCTATGGATCGGCATTCGCCAAAAGCATGGTCGGTTGACCGGAGCAAATCGCCATGATGATCTACAGTGGTTCGCAGGGAGGTCAAATCCCCCCACCTTAAAAACTATAAAACCGATGAACCCAAGGAGAGTCTCAATGCCCTATGTTCCAGTTGCAGAGCTCAAAGATTATGTCGGCAAGGAACTCGGACGTTCCGAATGGCTCACCATCGATCAGGAACGCATCAACCTGTTCGCCGAAGCCACCGGTGATTATCAGTTCATTCACGTCGACCCGGTCAAAGCCGCGCAAACGCCATTTGGCAGCACCATTGCCCACGGTTTCCTGTCGTTGTCGCTGATTCCGAAATTGATGGAAGACATTCTGATCCTGCCGCAAGGCGTGAAGATGGTCGTCAACTACGGTCTGGACAGCGTGCGTTTCATCCAGCCAGTGAAGGTCAATTCCAAAGTTCGCCTGAAGGTCGATCTGGGTGAAGTCACCGAGAAAAAACCCGGGCAGTGGCTGCTCAAAGCCACCGCGACCCTGGAAATAGAAGGTTCGGACAAACCGGCCTACATCGCCGAGCCACTGTCGCTCTGCTTCGTCTGATGGTTCCGGATGCGAAGCAGCGCACGCTGTTTCGCGTCACGTCTCTATATATGCGACGCATAGCTGCGGCATACTCGGTCGCCTAATTGCCCGGATCCCGCTATGCGCTCACTTGCACGTCTTGCACCCCTTGCCTTGACCCTGATGCTCACCGCTTGCGGCGACGGCGAATCGCTGTTGCCGCCGGATGCGCGCCTGCCCGACGGCGGACGCTATCGCGGTGAACTGGTCGATGGCTTGCTGCAAGGTCAGGGCCGCGTCGACTACCCCAACGGCAGTTGGTATGCCGGGCAGTTCGACAAGGGCCAATGGCATGGTCAGGGCGAATGGCATGGCAGCAATGGCGAGGTCTATCGCGGACAGTTCCAGCAAGGCCTGTTCGACGGCCAGGGCAGCCTGACCACCAATGCCAGCAGTTACACCGGCGGCTTCAAGCAGGGCCGCCGCGAAGGTGAAGGCACCTTGAAAGAAAACGCCATGACCTATCGTGGCGAATTCAAGGCCGACCAGTATTCCGGGCTCGGCCGTCTGGAAATGGACGACGGCAGCTCCTATCAAGGCCAGTTCGCCCACGGCAAACCCAACGGCGAAGGCCAGCGCGGCGACGCCAGCGGCAACTCGTTCAGCGGGCATTTCGTCAATGGTCAGCTGGAAGGTAACGGCACGTTCAACAGCGCTGACGGCGATATCTACGTCGGCGGCTTCAAGAACAATCAGTTGCACGGCAAGGGCCGCTACGAGAATGCCGACGGCGATGTCTGGCTCGGCCAGTTCAAGGAAGGCGCACTGACCGGCAAGGGCGAGTTGATCGGTGCCGATGGCAGCCACTACGTCGGCTCGTTCAGCGACTGGCGTTTCAGCGGGCCGGGCCGTTTGAACCTGCCTGATGGCAGTTTCTACATCGGCGGCTTCGACAACGACAGTTACTCCGGGCGCGGCACCCTGGTGCTCACCGATGGCAGCGTGATGAGCGGCACCTGGATCAACGGCCAGCGTGTGCGCGACGCCGACGGCAAGTTGCTGCCCGATACGCTCGAGCTCGGTTTGCTGGCTCAGGGCCGGTTGCTCGATGACGCATTGGCCGCCATCCCCGCGTCGACTCCAGCGGTCGAGCTGTACACCCTGACCCTCGGCGGCGACGGCAAGCAAAGCGTGTTCCTGCGCGAGTCCGACTATGTCGCCAACATGCTCAGCACGCGCTTCGGTGCTTATGGTCAGATCCGCCTGGTCAACCACCGTGACCACCTCGGCGACCGGCCGATGGCCACCCGCGAGAACCTGCGCCGCGCCGCGCAAACCCTCGCCGAACGCAGCGGCCCGGAAGATTTGCTGTTCATCTACCTGACCAGCCACGGCACCGCCGAGCATGAACTGGTGCTCGACCAACCGCGCATGGAGCTGGCCGACCTGCCTGCCGACGAATTCGCTGCCGTGCTGGCACCGCTGAAAAACCGCGACAAAATCATCGTGATTTCGTCGTGCTACTCCGGCGGTTTCATCCCGGCGCTGAAAGACGAGCGCACGCTGATCATGACCGCCTCACGCGCTGACCGGGTGTCCTTCGGCTGCTCGGAAGAAGCCAACTTCACCTATTTCGGCGACGCCCTGTTCGCCCAGGCGCTGAACCAGACAGACGATCTGGAGCAAGCCTTCAAACTGGCTAAGGCCACCGTCGCCGAGCGTGAACTGGCGGACAATTTCGAAGCCTCGGAGCCGCAGATCTGGGCGCCGAAAACCGTACTCGCGCACTGGCAACTGCTGCGCAAACAGCAAGCAAGAAAAGCTTTGCAAAGTGCTGCATTGAACGACGGAGCGATAAAGAGCAACTAAGCTGAACAGTATCAAGGGAGAGACACTATGTACTTGACGCCTCAGCACGTATTGCTTGCCGGAGCCACCGGTTTGACCGGTGAACATCTACTCGACCGTTTGCTCAACGAGCCGACAATTTCTCGCGTGCTCGCACCTTCCCGTCGCCCCTTGGCCGAACATCCGCACCTGGAAAACCCGGTGGGTGATCCGCAGGCGTTTCTGCCGCAGCTCAGTGGTCGCGTCGATATCGCCTATTGCTGCCTCGGCACCACGATCAAGCAGGCCGGCTCGGAAGCGGCGTTTCGCGCGGTGGATCTGGACATGGTCGTGGCGTTTGCCAAACGTGCGCGGGAGATGGGCGCGCGGCATCTGATTGTGATCAGTGCGATTGGCGCGGATCCGAAATCGTCGGTTTTCTACAATCGGGTCAAAGGCGAAATGGAGCAGGCCTTGCGCGCGCAGGACTGGCCGCAACTGACCATTTGCCGGCCGTCATTGTTATTGGGTGAACGGACTGAACCGCGTCTGGCTGAGCAACTGGCCGGGCCTTTGTCGAAGCTGATTCCGGGCAAATACCGAGGCATCGAAGCTTGCCATTTGGCGCGGGCGATGTGGCGGCTGGCGCTGGAAGAGCAGGATGGGGTGCGGGTGATCGAGTCGGATGAGCTGCGCAAGCTCGGCAAATAATCTATAGCGCCTGGAGGAAAGCTTTCGCGAGCAGGCTCGCTCCCACATTTGCACTGCGTCCCCTTGTGGGAGCGAGCCTGCTCGCGATGGAGTGCGTAGCGCTCCCCTATAATCCGCCAGTCGCCTGAAAACTCACGCCAATCACCGTGAGCAATGACAACGGCAACAATAGCGTATCGAGCAACGCACTCGCCGGCAGATCCACCCCCGGATAGCTCGGCGCTTCGGCCCCGAACCGATCCATCGCGCAGCACCCGCCATTCAATGCATACAAATCCAGCCGCGTCCCGGAGTACACCACAGGCGCGCCCGGTTTGGCGGCGTCGAGGGTGCGCGCAGTGGCGCAACCGGTCAGTTGCAGCGCCAGCAAAATCGCCAGCAGCTTATTCATCGCTGCTCAGATGATGCTCACCCCAACGCGGCAGCATGTCCTGCGGAATGCCGAGCAAATTGAGGATCCGCGCCACGACGAAATCGATCAGATCATCGATGGTCTGCGGCTGGTGATAAAAGCCAGGCGAGGCAGGCAGAATCGTCACGCCCATGTTCGACAGCTTGAGCATGTGCTCCAGATGAATGCTCGAATACGGCGCTTCGCGCGGCACCAGAATCAACTGGCGACGCTCTTTCAATGTCACATCAGCCGCGCGTTCGATCAGGTTATTGCAGGCGCCCGTGGCAATCGCCGACAACGTGCCCGTCGAGCACGGCACCACGACCATCGCCGCCGGAGCGCCAGAACCCGAGGCCACCGGCGACATCCAGTCTTCCTTGCCGTACACGCGGATCTGCCCGGCGGCAGCCCCGGTGTATTCGGTCAGAAATGCCTGCATCATCTGCGGCTTGGGCGGCAGCGTGACATCGGTCTCGGTAGCCATGACCAGTTGCGCAGCTTTCGAGATCAGGAAGTGCACCTCGCGATCTTCCCGCACCAGGCAATCGAGCAGGCGTAAACCGTATTGAGCGCCGGACGCGCCGGTCATCGCCAGCGTGATGCGTTCGGGGCCATTGCTCTCAAAACGAGTGTTCATTGCAGCGCCTCGGCGAGTTTGCCGTGCAGGCCGCCGAAGCCGCCGTTGCTCATGATCACTACGTGAGTGCCGGGCTGGGCCTGGCTCTTCACGCGCTCGATGATGCCTTCCAGCGAATCGCTGACAATTGACGGCACGGTGCACAACGCGGCGGTGCCGGCGAGGTCCCAGCCAAGGTTGGCCGGGGCGTACCAAATTACCTGATCGGCATCGACCACGCTGTCCGGCAAACCGTCACGGTGCGCGCCGAGCTTCATCGAGTTGGAGCGCGGTTCGATGATCGCGATCAGCGGCGCGTCGCCGATGCGCTTGCGCAAGCCATCGAGGGTGGTGGCGATGGCGGTCGGGTGGTGAGCGAAGTCGTCGTAAATGGTGATGCCGCGCACTTCGGCGACTTTCTCCATACGACGCTTAACGTTCTTGAACGCGCTCAAACCGGCAATGCCCATCGATGGCACTACGCCAACATGCCGCGCCGCTGCCAAAGCCGCCAAGGCGTTGGCAACGTTGTGCTGGCCGGTCAGTTCCCACTCGACGGTGCCTTGCGACACGCCTTCAAACATTACCTCAAATGCCGAACCGTCTTCGCTCAACAGTTTGACCTGCCACTGGCCGCCAGCACCGGTGGTCTGCACCGGTGTCCAGCAACCCATTTCGATCACCCGCTGCAAAGCAGGCTCGGTGGTCGGGTGGATGACCAGACCTTCACTCGGAATGGTCCGCACCAAGTGATGGAATTGCCGCTCGATCGCCGGCAGATCCGGGAAGATGTCAGCGTGATCGAACTCAAGGTTATTGAGGATCGCGGTGCGCGGACGGTAGTGAACGAACTTCGAACGCTTGTCGAAGAAAGCGCTGTCGTATTCGTCGGCCTCGATCACGAAGAACGGCGTACCGCCCAAGCGTGCCGACACCGAGAAATTCTGCGGCACGCCGCCGATCAGGAAGCCCGGGCTCATGCCGGCATGTTCCAGTACCCAGGCGAGCATGCTGCTGGTGGTGGTTTTACCGTGCGTGCCAGCCACCGCCAAGACCCAGCGACCTTGCAGCACGTGATCAGCCAGCCACTGCGGGCCGGACACGTACGGCAGGCCTTTGTTCAGGACATATTCCACCGCCGGGTTGCCGCGGGACATGGCGTTGCCGATCACCACCAGATCCGGCGCCGGATCGAGCTGCGCCGGGTCATAGCCCTGCGTCAGCTGAATGCCTTGGGCTTCAAGCTGTGTGCTCATCGGTGGATAGACATTGGCGTCGGAGCCCGTCACGTGATGGCCCAGCTCTTTGGCCAACACCGCCATCGAGCCCATGAAAGTCCCGCAGATACCCAGAATATGAATGTGCATAGTCGACCTCGTAAAACATGGCCGCAGGTTAGCTTAGGGAGGGGGAAATCGCACTCTTTAGGTGAGGGGCGGGGCTGGGTGGGCCTGGCATTTTGGCTCGGCTGTAGATTGCGGCCCCTCACCCCAGCCCTCTCCCGAGGGAGAGGGAGCCGATCTACGTTGCTTTCAAATCCGCAGTTCGGCTCGATAACTCAGGTCGGCGTAAATCGCCAAAACACCTCGATCAGTCCCCTCGCTTCCCGGGAGAGGGAGCCGATCTCGGTCGCTTTCAAATTCTGAGTTCGGCTCGATATTTCAGGTCGGCGTAAATCAGTGAGCGACCCGGTCAGTCCCCTCTCCCCCTGGGAGAGGGCTAGGGTGAGGGCCTTCTAACTGACTCGCCGCTCAATGCCATGCTTACGCAGTTTTCTATAGAGCGTATTACGGCTGACCCCAAGCTGTTCCGCCGTATGCGTCATGTGCCACCGCGTCTGCTCCAGCGTTTTAAGCAGCGCAATCCGCTCGGCGTCCTCCAGTGGATGTTCAGATGAATCAGGCTGAAAAATCGGCACCCGCCCCTGCCGAATCATCACCGGCAAATCCTCCACCCCGATCCGCCCCTCATCACACAACGCCGCCAACGTGCGCAGGACATTGCGCAACTGCCGCACATTCCCCGGCCAGTTGAACGCCAGCAAAGCCTGACGCGCCGGCTCGTCGATCAGGATCGTTTCACCACCCGCCTCTTCGGCCAGCAGAAAATCCAGCAACTGCGATTTATCACTGCGCGCGCGTAATGCCGGCAACGCTACTTCCAAACCATTGAGCCGGTAATACAAATCCTCACGGAAGCTGCCGTCCGCGACCCGCTCCAGCAGATTACGGTGGGTGGCACTGATGATCCGCACGTTGACCGACTCCGGCTCGCCACCAATTGGCACCACCTGACGATCCTCCAACACGCGCAACAGACGAGTCTGCAAGGCCAGCGGCATATCGCCAATTTCATCGAGGAACAACGTCCCGCCATCAGCCTGCTGCAACTTGCCGCGCATGCCCTCCTTGCGTGCGCCGGTGAAACTGCCACCGCGATAGCCGAACAGTTCGCTCTCGATCAGGCTCTCGGGGATTGCCGCGCAGTTGAGCGCAACGAAGGCTTTGCTCGAGCGTTGACTGGCCTGATGCACAGCCTTGGCGAAGGCCTCCTTGCCCGAGCCGGTTTCGCCATTGATCAACAACGGCACATCTCGCTCGAATACGCGCAAGGCTTTACGGAAATCGGACTGCAACGCCTCGTCACCGAGACAGATGCCCGACAGGCGCGGCGCTTCAGCCACGACTGGCGCCGATACCATCGGTAAAGGCTTGCGCGATTCACCGCGCAGCACGGCAAACAAATGCCGGCCGTCACGGGTGCGCAGCGGCCAACTGGCGCTGGCATTCGCACTGCCGCGGCCAAGCAATTCATCCAGCGAACAATCGAAAAACGCCTCCACCGGTTTACCCAGCAAGCCGCCGCGAATATGCCCGAGCAAATTCAGCGCACTCTGGTTGACCGCACTGATCCGCCCTTCGCCGTCAAACGCCAGCAAGCCTTCGCTAAACAGCCCGACGGACTCGGCCTGCAGATGAAAGCGCAGCAACCATTGGTTATCGAAACAGCGCAGGAAGTAGCAACTCTCGATCATCTTCGCCGACAGATTGACCAGCGCCATAGTGTGGAACTGGCTTTGCCGCGAGACATCGTGGCGCGCCGAAGACACGTCGAGCACCGCGAGCAGTTCGCCGTGCGGGTCGAACACCGGGCTCGCCGAGCAGGTCAGCCCTGTGTGGCGACCGCGAAAGTGTTCGTCCTGATGAATGGTCAGCGCCTGACGTTCGACCAGGCAGGTGCCGATGCCGTTGGTGCCTTCGCAGGCCTCGCTCCAGTCGGCCCCCAGCCAGAGGCCGGCGCGCTCGAAGATCTTGCGTTCGGCCGGCGCGGTGACGCAGTTGAGGATCACCCCGCGCGCGTCGGTCAGCAGTACCGCATGCCCGGCGCCGGAGAGTTGTTGATGCAGGCTGCTCATTTCATTGCCGGCGATCTGCAGGACTTGCTGCAGTCGTTCGCGGCTTTCGAGAACGCGCCCATGTTCGAGCACGGTCGGCGCCATGCTCAGCGCGGGGTCGAGGTGATAGTCCTCAAGACAGCGCAGCCACGAACGAGCAATTGACGGATCGGCACCGGGTCCGTGCAGGTGCGGTTTGCCCTGTGTAGCGGTGAGAACCTGTCGGGCATGGCGACTCAAATGGTTGTCGTGCATTTCTTATTGTTCTCCCCGAGGCTCGACGGCCCAATGCTTGAGGTGACGCCCAGCATCCTCCAGCCACCGACGCATTGCAATGCTGGCAAGACTGCCCGGTCATCAGCTGTGCCGAAAGCGGTACAAACTGTCACCCGAGCTGTACCGAAACCGTCACAGACGCCATCCGCTCGTCCGACACAAACCACCCAAGCCCTTGATTTACCTGCCCTGCACGGCAGTGGCCCGACCTTTGCTCTACGCTTATAGCAAGCGCACTTGCGCGTTTCTCTAATAAGTACAAAGCCAAGGAGAACATCATCATGCGTTACGCTCACCCCGGTACTGAAGGCGCTAAAGTCTCGTTCAAAGCCAAGTACGGTAACTACATCGGCGGCGAGTTCGTCGCGCCTGTCAAAGGTCAGTACTTCACCAACACCTCGCCAGTGAATGGCCAGCCAATTGCCGAATTCCCCCGCTCCACTGCCGAAGACATCGACAAGGCACTGGACGCCGCCCACGCTGCTGCCGACGCGTGGGGCGCGACCTCCGTGCAGGCGCGCTCGCTGATCCTGCTGAAAATCGCCGACCGCATCGAACAGAACCTCGAACTGCTGGCGATCACCGAAACCTGGGACAACGGCAAAGCCATCCGCGAAACCCTCAACGCCGACATCCCGCTGGCGGCCGACCACTTCCGCTACTTCGCCGGCTGCCTGCGCGCCCAGGAAGGCAGCGCTGCCGAAATCGACGGCAACACCGTGGCCTATCACATTCATGAACCGCTGGGTGTGGTCGGCCAGATCATCCCGTGGAACTTCCCGATCCTGATGGCCGCGTGGAAACTCGCCCCGGCGCTGGCTGCCGGTAACTGCGTGGTACTCAAACCCGCCGAGCAAACGCCGCTAGGCATCACCGTGTTGCTGGAACTGATCGGCGACCTGCTGCCACCGGGCGTGCTGAACATTGTCCAGGGTTATGGCAAGGAAGCCGGCGAAGCGCTGGCGACCAGCAAACGCATTGCCAAGATCGCCTTCACCGGCTCGACCCCGGTCGGCTCGCACATCATGAAATGCGCCGCCGAAAACATCATTCCATCCACCGTGGAACTGGGCGGCAAGTCGCCGAACATCTTCTTCGAAGACATCATGCAGGCCGAGCCGACCTTCATTGAAAAAGCCGCTGAAGGTCTGGTGCTGGCGTTCTTCAACCAGGGCGAAGTCTGCACCTGCCCTTCCCGCGCATTGGTACAGGAATCGATCTACGACGAGTTCATGGCCGTCGTGATGAAGAAAGTCCTGCAAATCAAACGTGGCGATCCACTGGATACCGACACCATGGTCGGCGCCCAGGCGTCCGAGCAGCAATTCGACAAGATTCTTTCGTACCTGGAAATTGCCAAGGGCGAAGGCGCCGAGCTGCTGACCGGCGGCAAGGTGGAAAAACTCGAGGGCAACCTGTCGACCGGCTATTACATCCAGCCGACCCTGCTCAAGGGCACCAACAAGATGCGCGTGTTCCAGGAAGAAATCTTCGGCCCGGTGGTGAGCATCACCACCTTCAAGGACGAAGCCGAAGCCCTGGCGATCGCCAACGACACCGAGTTCGGCCTCGGCGCTGGTCTGTGGACCCGCGACATCAACCGCGCCTACCGCATGGGCCGGGCGATCAAGGCCGGTCGTGTGTGGACCAACTGCTACCACCTGTACCCGGCGCATGCCGCGTTCGGTGGCTACAAGAAGTCCGGCGTTGGGCGTGAAACCCACAAGATGATGCTCGATCACTACCAGCAGACGAAAAACCTGCTGGTGAGCTACGACATCAATCCGTTGGGCTTCTTCTAAACCTGCAGCACTGATCGTTCCCACGCTCTGCGTGGGAATGCCGCCCGGGACGCTCCGCGTCCCACCAAAGCCGAACGCAGAGCGTCCGTTGAGGCATCCCCACGCAGAGCGTGGGGACGATCATGCTACCCACCGGCGAAAAAGCCGGGCCAATACAACAATAAGAAAGGTAAACCCTATGCCTAGCGAATCCCCGGCTGGCGCTCCGGCGACCGGCGCCTCCGTCGACTTTGAAAAAGTCGGATCGGATTACTTTCAACAACGCGAACTGAAAAAAGGTGCCGCCGGCTGGGTGCTGCTGGTGGGTCTGGGCGTTGCGTACGTGATTTCCGGTGACTATGCCGGCTGGAACTTCGGCCTCGCTCAGGGTGGCTGGGGCGGCATGTTCCTGGCGACGCTGCTGATGGCCACCATGTACCTGTGCATGTGCTTTTCTCTGGCCGAGTTGTCTTCGATGATCCCCACCGCCGGCGGTGGCTACGGTTTTGCCCGCAGTGCATTCGGGCCGTGGGGCGGGTTTCTCACCGGCACCGCGATCCTCATCGAATACGCCATTGCCCCGGCGGCCATCGCGGTGTTTATCGGCGCCTATTGCGAGTCTCTGTTCGGCATCGGCGGCTGGATGATCTATCTGGCCTTTTACATCATTTTCATTGCCATCCACATTTTCGGTGTCGGCGAAGCGCTCAAGCTGATGTTTGTCATCACCGCCGTCGCCGCGTTGGCGCTGGGGGTGTTTCTGGTGGCCATGGTGCCGCACTTCGACGTCGCCAACCTGCTCGACATTCCGGTCACCGCCGCAGCGGGCGCCAGTCCGTTTCTGCCATTCGGCTATGTCGGCGTCTGGGCGGCGATACCCTATGCGATCTGGTTCTTCCTTGCTGTTGAAGGCGTGCCGCTGGCCGCCGAGGAAACCAAGAACCCCAAACGTGATCTGCCGCGCGGCTTGATCGGCGCCATGTTGGTGCTGCTCATGTTTGCCCTGTTGATTCTGATCGTCGGCCCCGGCGGTGCGGGCGCCAACTCGCTGCTGACCTCCGGTAACCCGTTGGTCGAAGCTTTGAGCAAAGCCTACGGCGGCTCGACCTGGATGGGCAGTTTCGTCAACCTCGTGGGGCTGGCCGGACTGATCGCGAGTTTCTTCTCGATCATCTACGCGTACTCGCGGCAGATTTTTGCGCTGTCACGGGCCGGCTACCTGCCACGCAAACTGTCCGAAACCAATAAAAGCAAGGCACCGGTCCTGGCGCTGGTGATTCCCGGGATCATCGGTTTCGGCCTGTCGCTGACCGGCCAGGGCGATCTGCTGATTCTGGTGGCGGTGTTCGGCGCAACCATTTCCTACGTGCTGATGATGGCCGCGCACATCACCTTGCGGATTCGCCGCCCCAAAATGGACCGGCCTTACCGCACACCGGGCGGCATCTTCACCTCCGGCGTGGCCTTGGTGCTGGCGTGCATCGCCGTGGTCGCAGGCTTCCTGGTCGATCCACGGGTGGTAATCGGAGCCGCCGTCATCTATGGAGTGTTAATTGCTTACTTTGCGTTCTACAGTCGACATCACTTGGTAGCAGGCACGCCGGAAGAAGAATTCGCGGCGATCCAGAAGGCTGAGCAAGCCTTGCACTGAGTGCCGACAATCCCGGCGCAGGCTCGGTCTGCGCCGTCACGGAGAATTGTGTATGGCCAGTTTCGCTCACACGGTCGGCGCCCAGACCTATCGCTTCGACAGCCTCAAGGACGTCATGGCCAAGGCCAGCCCGGCGCGCTCCGGGGACTTCCTCGCCGGCGTCGCGGCGCTCAACGACGGCGAGCGGGTGGCCGCGCAAATGGCGCTGGCCGACATCCCGCTCACGCACTTTCTGCAGGAAGCGCTGATTCCTTACGAGTCCGATGAAGTTACCCGACTGATCATCGACACCCACGACAAACAGGCCTTCGCCGTCGTCAGCCACCTCACCGTGGGTGGTTTCCGCGACTGGTTGCTCAGCGACGCCGCCGACGAAACCAGCCTGCGCAACCTCGCCCCCGGCCTGACCCCGGAAATGGTCGCCGCCGTGTCGAAGATCATGCGCGTGCAGGATCTGGTGCTGGTGGCGCAAAAGATTCGCGTCGTCACCAAGTTTCGCGGCACCCTCGGCCTGCGCGGTCGCCTGTCGACCCGCCTGCAGCCGAATCACCCGACCGACGAACCGTCCGGCATCGCCGCGAGCATTCTCGACGGTCTGCTCTACGGCAATGGCGACGCGATGATCGGCATCAACCCGGCCACCGACAGCATCGCCTCAATCTGCGCGATGCTGGAAATGCTCGACGCGATCATCCAGCGCTACGACATCCCGACCCAGGCCTGCGTACTGACCCACGTCACCACCTCTATCGAGGCGATCAATCGCGGCGTGCCGCTGGACCTGGTGTTCCAGTCGATTGCCGGCACCGAAGCGGCCAATGCCAGTTTCGGCATCAACCTGAACGTGTTGCAGGAAGGCTACGACGCCGGCCTGAGCCTGAATCGCGGCACCCTCGGGCAGAACCTGATGTATTTCGAAACCGGTCAGGGCAGTGCGCTGTCGGCCAATGCCCATCACGGTGTCGACCAACAGACGTGCGAAACCCGGGCCTACGCCGTAGCACGGCACTTCAAGCCGTTTCTGGTGAACACCGTCGTAGGATTTATCGGCCCGGAATACCTCTACAACGGCAAACAGATCATCCGCGCCGGCCTAGAAGACCATTTCTGCGGCAAGCTGCTCGGCGTGCCGATGGGTTGCGACATCTGCTACACCAACCACGCCGAGGCCGATCAGGACGACATGGACACCCTGCTGACCCTCTTGGGTGTGGCCGGGATCAACTTCATCATGGGCATCCCCGGCTCCGACGACATCATGCTCAATTACCAGACTACTTCGTTCCACGACGCGCTCTACGCCCGGCAGACCCTGGGCCTGAAACCGGCGCCGGAGTTCGAGCAATGGCTGGCCAACATGGGCATCTTCACCCAAGCGGACGGCAAGGTTCGCTTCGGTAACAACTTGCCGCCGGCCTTCCGCCAGGCATTAGCGCAACTGGGATGAGTCACATGGAAAAACCGCCCATCGACCCGCAAAACCCGTGGCTGGAACTGCGCCGTCTGACGCCTGCGCGGATCGCCCTCGGCCGCACCGGCACCAGTTTGCCGACCAACGCACAACTGGATTTCCAGTTTGCCCACGCGCAAGCGCGGGATGCCGTGCATTTACCGTTCGATCACGCCGGGCTCAGCGTGCAACTGACTGAGCGCGGCCGTGAAAGCCTGCTGCTGCACAGTGCCGCCGTAGATCGAAACAGCTATCTGCAACGTCCGGATCTGGGCCGCAAACTCAGCGATGAATCGGCGCAGGCCTTGCGCGAGTACGCGGCTGCGCATCCCGGCGGTGTCGATCTGGCAATTGTCGTAGCCGATGGCCTGTCGGCATTGGCGGTGCACCGGCATACGCTGCCGTTTCTCAACCGTCTGGAGGAGCAGATCAGTGACGACGGCTGGTCTGTTGCACCGGTGATTCTGGTGGAACAGGGCCGCGTCGCGGTCGGTGATGAAATCGGCCAGTTGCTCGGCGCAAAAATGCTGGTGATGTTGATTGGCGAGCGTCCGGGACTCAGTTCACCAGACAGCCTCGGTTTATATTTCACCTACAATCCAAAGATCGGCCTGACCGATGCCTACCGCAACTGCATTTCCAATGTGCGGCTCGAAGGCTTGAGCTACGGCATGGCGGCGCACCGCTTGCTTTATCTGATGCGCGAAGCCTGTCGGCGGCAGTTGTCGGGGGTCAACCTGAAGGACGAAGCACAGGTTCAGACGCTGGAATCGGACGCCGGTGTAGATATGAAAGGTAATTTCCTACTCGATCCGCCCACAACCTGAACCGTTTCCGCATTGCGTTTCTGCGCCGGTTTCAGGCAGGATCGATGCACGGCCGCACGGGTTTCCCATCGCCGTCAGAGCAGTTGAAGACAGCCACTTGAAGACGAGACCTATCATGCGGATTATTCAAGCGACCCTCGAACATCTGGATTTGTTGACTCCACTGTTCGTCAAATATCGCGAGTTCTACGGTTCCCTGCCTTACCCGGATTCCTCCCGCGCGTTCCTTGAAAAACGCCTGCGCCGCAAGGAATCAGTGATTTACCTGGCCCTGGCCGATGATGACGACAAGAAGCTGATGGGCTTTTGTCAGCTTTATCCAAGCTTCTCCTCGTTGTCGCTCAAGCGCGTGTGGATCCTCAACGACATCTATGTCGCTGAAGATGCGCGCCGCCAGCTGGTCGCCGACAACCTGATCCGTACTGCGAAGAAAATGGCCAAGGAAACCCAGGCCGTGCGTATGCGCGTTTCCACCAGCAGCAACAATGAAGTCGCACAGAAAACCTATGAGTCCATCGGGTTCAAGGAAGACACCGAGTTCAAGAACTACGTGCTGCCGATCAGCGAAGAGCTCTGACCGCACAGGCAACGCGTGATGAGGGAGCCCGCTCCCTCAGCCACGCCGAATGCAGCCTGACAATTGTTCACACCCCGACATCCCCCGCTACAAAACCAACGCGCTTTTCATCCTTCAGACCGTATAATCCCGTTCTTTCCGGCTTGTAAGAAAAACTACACCCCGCTGTAGGCTTACACGAAGTCATCCGCACAGGCCTGCCGAGTCGGGCCGCCATACAGGTGCCCCCATGGATTTCAACCCGCTCGACCTTATCCTGCATCTCGACGTCTACCTCGATTTGCTGGTGAACAACTATGGGCCATGGATCTACGCCATCCTGTTTCTGGTGATCTTCTGTGAAACCGGCCTGGTGGTGATGCCCTTCCTGCCGGGTGATTCGTTGCTGTTCATTGCCGGCGCCGTTGCGGCTGGCGGTGGCATGGACCCGGTGCTGTTGGGCGGCTTGCTGATGCTCGCGGCGATCCTTGGCGACAGCACCAACTACGTGATCGGACGAACGGCCGGCGAGAAGCTGTTCAGCAATCCGAACTCGAAAATCTTCCGTCGCGATTACCTGCAAAAAACCCACGACTTCTACGACAAGCACGGCGGCAAGACCGTGACGCTGGCGCGCTTCCTGCCGATCATCCGTACCTTTGCGCCGTTCGTCGCCGGTGTAGCGAAGATGCCATACCCGCGCTTCTTCGGTTTCAGCGTACTGGGCACCATCCTCTGGGTCGGCGGCCTGGTCACGCTGGGCTACTTTTTCGGCAACGTACCGTTCATCAAGAAAAACCTGTCGTTGCTGGTGGTGGCGATCATTCTGTTGTCGCTGGTGCCGATGATCCTCGGCGTGGTTCGCAGCCGTTTCGGCGGCACCAAAGCGCAATCGCACTAAGCCGATGTGGTCGCTGAGCGCCTGGCGTCGCCGGCGCATTCTGGCCAGGCACCCGATTGCCGACGAGATGTGGCAGCGGGTGCGCCATCACTTGAGTTTTCTCGACGGCATCAGCGCCGCGCAAGACCAGTGGCTGCGCGAAGCCTGCGTGCTGTTCCTCGAAGACAAACACCTGAGCGCCCTGCCCGGCGTCGAACTGCATCAGGAACAACGCCTGTTGCTCGCGGCCCAGGCGCAATTGCCGCTGCTCAACCTTGGCGATCTGAACTGGTATCAGGGTTTCCACGAGATCGTGCTCTACCCGGACGACTTTCTCAGTCCGCAACGTCATCGCGACGCCAGTGGTGTCGAGCACGAATGGGACGGCGAACACAGCGGCGAAGCCTGGCAGCAAGGGCCGATCATCCTCGCCTGGCCCGGCGTCATGGCCAGTGGCGGCTGGGAAGGCTACAACCTGGTGATTCACGAACTGGCGCACAAACTCGACATGCTCAACGGCGACGCCAACGGCCTGCCGCCGCTGCATGCAGACATGCGCGTCAGCGACTGGGCCGAGGTGATGCAATACGCCTACGACGACCTCAACCGCCAGCTCGACCATGACCCGGACGCCGAAACCGCCATCGATCCCTACGCCGCCGAGAACCCGGCGGAGTTCTTTGCGGTCACCAGCGAATATTTCTTCAGCGCCCCGGATCTGCTGCACGAGGCTTATCCACAGGTCTATGCGCAGTTGCAGCTTTTCTACCGTCAGGACCCGTTGAGCCGGTTGCGGCAACTTCAGGCCACAGACCCGGTCTATCAGGCGCAAGACTAAGCTCTGCACGACTTTCGGTACATGGCGCCGACGGCAGAATATGCCTATAATCGCCGCCACTTTTTGGTCAATCCGGCCAAGTGTTTTTGGTCAACTACGGGGGCAACGCCCAATGAGCTACAGCAAGATTCCGGCTGGCAAAGACCTGCCGAACGACATCTACGTCGCGATCGAGATCCCGGCCAACCACGCGCCGATCAAATACGAAATCGACAAAGACAGCGATTGCCTGTTCGTTGACCGTTTCATGGCCACCCCAATGTTCTACCCGGCCAACTACGGTTACATCCCGAACACCCTGGCTGACGACGGTGATCCCCTCGACGTGCTGGTTGTGACCCCTTACCCGGTTGCTCCAGGTTCGGTGATCCGCGCGCGTCCAGTCGGCATCCTGAACATGACCGACGATGGCGGCGGCGATGCCAAAGTCATCGCGGTACCACACGACAAGCTGTCCCAGCTGTACGTCGATGTGAAGGAATACACCGACCTGCCGCCACTGCTGATCCAGCAGATCGAGCACTTCTTCGCGAACTACAAAGATCTCGAAAAAGGCAAATGGGTCAAGATCGAAGGCTGGGCCGGTGCTGACGCCGCCCGCGAAGCGATCACCAAGTCGGTTGCCGCCTACAAAGGCTAAGCACTTGCTTGTTGCGTGACGCTTGAAGAAAACCCCGGTTGATCCGGGGTTTTTTGTGCTCGTCAAAAGCCGTCTTAAACAGAGTGTTTATAGCGGACTACAGAAAAGTTTTAGCCTGTGTAATTTCCCACAAGAACGTCTTACATCCCGTCGCAAAATTCAGCCCGTTTTTGAACGTCCGGTTTATTCAAACCGCTCTGGCACGGCCGTAGACTCCGTGTTTATGAGAAAGAACACTAGCGGTCCAAGATTCAAGGCACTCCTGGAAGCTGCGAACATCTCGACGACGGGTTTCGCAAAGTTCTGGGGCACGGAAGCCCAAAATGTCCACAACTGGTACACCCGGGGCGTCCCGGCGTATCGCATGGAAGAAGTCTCACGCCTGCTGTCCGTCAACAGCGAATGGCTGAAAACCGGCCAAGGCACAAAAGAGCTGCCGAGCCTGACTCCGCCTGCCAGCAATGGCGACAGCTTCGACGCTCAGGATCCCCAAGGGTCCTATCGATTCATCCATCCCAAAGACATCGAACTGGCCTTCTTCAAAGAAACACCTCTGACCAACGGCTCCGACAAAAACCACGTCATTCAGGACCCGGACCTGTCCATCCGCCTGCTGCGCGCACAGCTTGATCAGCTGGAAATCCGCCCCGCCGACGCCATCTGCGCGCACATGATCGGCAACAGCATGGCCGAACGCATCGAAGACGGCTCCGTCGTCGCCATCGACCGCAGCCTGACCCAAGTCGTCGACGGCGAGATCTACGCCATCGAACACGACGGCATGCTGCGCATCAAATACCTGCACCGCATGCCGGGCAACGGCCTGCGCCTGCGCAGCCACAACAGCGCCGAATACCCGGACGAAGTATTCCGCCCGGCACAGATCGAGGAGCAACGGATTCACATATTAGGCTGGGTGTTCTGGTGGTCGACGGTGAGCAAGCGGCGGCCGGTGGTGCCGTTTCTCTAGAAAACGGTGGGTTCTCTCGGCAAACATCGATCCCTGTGGGAGCGAGCCTGATCGCGAAGAGGCCCGGACAATCGGTACAAATCCCGGTTTTCTGGCGAAGAAGTCGCTCTAACCCGCACTTCAGGCTGGGAATCCACAGTAAAACTCAGTATCCTGCGCCCCACATTTGCGCATCGACCCGCCCCGCGGCTCAGACAGCGCCCGACGCGGCAGACCAACGTCTGACCAAGTCCCACAGCCGGACGCAGATCCGGATGTACGTTTTGAAGGCTGGCGCGGTTTACCAAAAATAGACCAAGCCAGTCCCCGAGAAGCCGGCCACAAGCCGGCTTTTTAATGCCTGTGAGAAAGTGAACCAGCCAGATATTCGACATATGTGCGAACCGAGACATAGCGACTTACGTTTTCACGCAAACAGTGCTTACTCTCCAAGGCATCCTCAGCGAGCGTTAATTTATACTCGCCCGCCGGTTAGTTAAAAAACCTTCAGCACAGGGATGCGCCTATGTCCGTTCCAACCTACGATCAGTTCATCGAACCGATCTTTCGTTTTCTCGCCACAAAACCCGAGGGTGCGATTGCTCGGGACGCTCACGAAGCGGCAGCAAAAACACTGCAACTGACCGAAGCACAGCGCGAAGAATTGATCGCCAGTGGTCAGGCTACCTACAAAAACCGTTCAGGTTGGGCGCACGATCGACTCAAACGTGCCGGTCTTTCCAGCAGTGCCAAACGCGGTTACTGGAAATTGACTGATGCAGGCGCGCAGTACGCCAAGGAGCATGCATTTCCACTGTCGGCCAAGGACGTGGAGCATTTGGCAATCGGCTACATGAATGTGAAGCTGAAGGTCGCGCCTGATGCTGAACCACTAGACGACCAACCAAACATTGAGCCAGACCTGACCTCCGCCACCGAAAGCCCTGACGACCGACTGGAGCGAGCGCTAAAGGAATTGCGCGATGCCACGGCGGCGGACCTTTTGGACAACTTGCTGCAAGTTAGCCCCAACCGTTTCGAAGTGATCGTGCTGGATGTGCTTCATCGACTGGGGTATGGCGCCAGTCGCAATGATCTGCAACGTGTCGGCGGTTCCGGTGATGCGGGTATCGACGGCATTATCTCGCTCGATAAATTGGGGCTGGAGAAGGTTTATGTTCAGGCCAAACGCTGGCAAAACACGGTTGGCCGGCCTGAACTGCAGGCGTTCTACGGAGCACTCGCCGGGCAAAAAGCTAAGCGCGGCGTATTCATCACCACGTCTGGCTTTACCGCGCACGCTGTTGACTTCGCTAAATCGGTGGATGGCATTGTGTTGGTAGACGGAACGCGACTGGTGCATCTGATGATGGATCATGAGGTTGGCGTGACGTCGCGCTTGTTGCGGTTGCCGACGCTGGATCGCGATTACTTTGATGAGGAATAAGGTTTGCCGCTCTCTGATCTGGCTCTTGCTCTGCTAGTCCATGCGCGCCCCAAATGGTATTTCCAATGATCAGATTCACCCAAGGCAACCTGTTGGAAGCCAAAACCGAAGCCCTCGTCAACACGGTGAACACCGTGGGTGTGATGGGTAAAGGCATCGCGTTGATGTTCAAAGAACGCTTTGCGCAGAATTACCGTCTGTATGCAGCAGCGTGCAAGGCCGGTGAAGTAGAAACCGGCAAAATGCACGTGACAGCCACCAATGAACTCGATGGCCCGCGCTGGATCGTGAACTTCCCTACCAAACGTCATTGGCGCTCTCCGTCGCAAATGGCGTGGATTACCGAGGGTTTGCATGATCTGCGTCGTTTCTTGATAGAAAACGATGTGAAGTCTGTCGCTGTCCCGCCGCTAGGTGCTGGTAACGGTGGGCTGAAATGGCCTGAAGTGCGTGAGCAAATTGTTGAGGTGCTGGACGATCTGGACGTGGATGTATTGGTGTTCGAGCCCTCCAATCAGTATCTGAATGTCGCTAAACGCAACGGAGTTGAGCAACTCACTCCGGCACGGGCGCTGATTGCAGAGTTGGTACGACGTTATTGGGTTCTGGGGATGGAATGCAGCCTGCTCGAGATTCAGAAACTGGCGTGGTTTCTTGAGCGTGCAATCGAAAAACTTCCTAGTACTGAGAACCCGCTGAATCTTAAATTCGTCGCCCATAAATTCGGACCGTACGCTAATCGATTGGAACATCTACTCAACAATCTGGATGGCAGCTATCTGCATTGCGACAAGCGCATCAGTGATGCGGGAATCACCGATGTGATTTGGTTTGACCAGGATCGCAAAGCCTTTTTGCAGACCTACCTCAAGACTGAAGCCAAGGAATACTCCCAAGCGTTAGAACGCACGGCTGAGTTGATTGATGGCTTTGAATCACCTTTTGGCATGGAGTTGCTCGCGACTGTCGACTGGTTGCTGATTCAGGACGGCGTTGCGCCAACCGTTCCAGCTTTACGCGAAGCGCTGATGAAGTGGGATGGTGGTTCCAGCGCTGCAGTGCGAAAAAACAAGCTATTTGACGATCAAGCTCTGGGGATCGCAATTGAGCGCCTTACTTCCAGCAGCTTCAGTCCAAACATAGCGGCCTGACGCCGGAGCGAAACAGGGCAATTGCTGCTGCAAAATTGCCCCGCTGCCTGTCGCGATAGCTTAGGCAATCCTCAGGTCAATGCGCCAACACTTGCAAAACCCAACCCCCACAGTGCTAAATCCCGCCCAGTCACCGCCCTCTGTTTTTACCCGCATCCCCGACCCCGGCCGGATTCCGGTATTGAGCCTCACGGGAATCCATGGAATGGCCCTGCATATCCCGACCCTGTTGGTCGTTTCGGTCTTCGTCTTCTTTTTGATGGGGCTTTTGACGCTGCACGCCTGGTATCGCGAAACCCGTGAGCCGCCGCTGGCGTACCTCGGCAGCATGATGCTGCTTGGCGCCTTGGGCGTGGTATTGGTCAGTTGGCGTGATCGAGGGGTCGACTTCATTCCCATTGTGTTCGGCAATGTTGTTCTGTTGCTCAGTGCAGCGATGAACTGGACGGCGATGCGCACACTGGTCGGGCGCAGGCCTTCAATGTCCGGCATTCTGGCGGGGGCGTTCGCCTGGCTGACGTTGTGCCTGATTCCCGCCTTCTACGAGTCGATGCCCAATCGGGTTCTGATCTACTCCTTGCTGGCATTCGGTTACGGCGTGATGACCACCCTGGAGCTCTGGCGCAGCCGCCACACCCTGGACGTCGCGTTTATGCCGGCGCTGGTGCTGACCGTTTTGCACACTGTGTTCTACGCCGTTCGCAGTGCGACGGATGAAGGGCTGCCGGTGACAAAGGCGCTCTTGGGCAGTGGCGAGGGCGTGCCGTTTTTCTCGTTCATGCTGTTCGAGTCGATGCTGTATGTCATCGGCATTGCCTACATCACGCTGGCGATGGTCAAAGAGCGCGCCGAACTCAAGCTAAAAGCGGCAGCGTTCAGCGATCCGCTAACGGGCATTGGCAATCGTCGCGCGTTCATGATGAACGCCGGGCAGTTACTCGCCGAAAGTCAACAACGCGCGGAACCGGCGGCGTTGTTGCTTTGCGATCTGGATAACTTCAAGCGCCTGAATGACACCTATGGCCATCCCGTTGGAGATCAGGCATTGATTGCGTTCGGCCGTATCGTGGTTGAGAGCCTGCGCAAGGAAGATGTATCGGGGCGGATTGGCGGTGAGGAGTTTGCTTGCCTGCTCAATGATTGCGATGAGCAGACTGCATTGGAGATTGCCGAGCGGATCCGTCGTTCTTTCTCGCAATTGTCGATTCTTGAGCCCGGATTGCTCAGTGTCAGTATCGGCGTGGTGACCACCCGCGAATCCGGTTATGACTTATCGCGCCTGCTCTCGGAAGCGGATCAGGCGCTGTACGGCGCCAAGGATCAGGGGCGCAATCGCGTACAGACACTGCGTTCTTTGTACCTGAGTCTTTCCGACAGTTAATGCCCGACAACCGGCCATTTCAATAAGCCATTAGCACATCCGCCCTAATTGCCCCGGCCGGCTCCCGTCACTAAATTTCCATTCAGTTTTTGTCCATTACAAAAGCGCCAAGGAATGGAGCAACAGCATGTCAGCGTTTTTCAAACTGAGTAAATCCCTCGCCTTACTGACCGCACTTTCATCTGCCACTTCAGCGTTAGCGGAAGAACCGAACCCCATCGGCGACTGGTGGATAATTTACGGCAACGGCGTCCCGCACAAGAACATCATGTATGTCGCCGACAGCACATCGGTAGTGCCGTCGACACGTACCAAGGGCGCGCAAATGCTGGCGGTGACGCTGGTGTATGAAGAGCCGGGCAAGCCCATGATTGATGCCTATAACCTGGAAGTTCAGTGCAAGACCAACAAGCTGCGGTTTGTTAATGGCCAGTCGGTGGATCGAATTGCCTACATGCTGCGCCACCTGAAAGTGAACGAGCAATGGCAGCAGCCGAAGGAATTCTGGGTGCAGCGCGCTTTGGCTTTCGTTTGCACGCCAGAGAAAAAAGACATGATTGCCGTGGGCAAGATGGAGCATTTGCAGATGATCCAGGGCATGCAGCAGATGTTCTTCAAACTGGCTCCCATTCAGGAACAAGGCCAGATGATGGACAACCTCGATTCGATACTGGGCAACAAATAACAGCCTGATTTCCTGGCGCTGCCGCGCACCAATTCATCTCGCACATGACACCGGGAGTCATGATGAATCAATGGACTAAAACGTTACTGACGCTGCTGATAACAGCCACAGTCTCAATGGTTAATGGCTGCCACCTGATTGCGCAGTCGCGCTGGGAAGGACGGGATGTTCAGGAAGCACTCGATCTGTTCGGCAAACCCGACTCAATGAAAAAACAGACCGCTGCAAACGGCGAAAATCTGGCCGTCCTGACTTGGTTCAAGTCCTCAAGTTGGACCACCACTGAAGCGGCCGGCACTTCCATGAATCACACCGGCAACGGCATGGTTTATACCGAATACTATGAGACCGTCGGGCATAGTTCGGATTGCAAACTGGAAGCTACCGTCAACAAAGCCAAAAAAATCGTGCTGTTTCGTATCGAGGACGGAAAGATCATTCACGGCAAGTGCATCAACGTCCCGTTCGTACCCGGTTACATTCCGCCCGGTTTCTAATGTTGCTCCTGAGCAAGTAACGGCTCAGGGATAACTGAACGACTTCACCAACGTCAGCTCACCCACCGCGCGCATCGGGATCAGAAAAGTCTCCATCTTCTCGCTCGGCGTGCCCTCTCCAGTAATCACCGTCACCTGCGCCGTGGTCAGCGCCTGCACCGCTTCATCTCCACCCTCGTCATCCCCGCGATAGCCACCGCCGTAGTAATTCACATACACCAGATACTGGCCCTTGATCGGCGCCGGCATGGCGAAGATTTCCGGGCCATAACCGGTGGTAACGTCGACGTCGAGCGCGGCGCCGTTGGCGGCGCTGCGGTTGCCGTACCAGATGTGCGCGCCGTCGGGGGTGACGAGGTGCAGGTCGAGGTCGGTGCCGTCGCTGTCCCACGCCAGCAGTACGCGCAACTTGGCCGGAGTGGCGCCGCCGCTGGTGTTGAGGAATTGCGTGCGGTGGCGTTGCTGGCCGTCGGGGCTGCGTACTTCGACGCTGTTGCTGCCGTTGGGGAAGGAGAACGGGCGGTCGAAGTGGCCGCTGTCGTCGATTTTCAGCGGCATGCTGACGCCGTTGACGATCAACCGACCGGGTTCGTTGTCCTTCCGCGTAGCTTTGATTTCGCCGCTGATGCGCGCGGTGTTGGCCTGGCCGACCGGGGTGTTGACCGATGAGGCCGGGTAGTTGACGGTCTGACGGAAGCTTTCGCCCTCGCCTTCCGGTGCACCGCTGCGCCAGCCGCCGACCGGGGTGTCGAGTTTGACGCTGTCAGCGGCCATCGCCGGCGATAACGCGGTCAACGTGCAGAGCAGCAGCAAGACCTGGGGATAACGGAGTGTCATGGTCTATTCCAGCAAAAGGTGACGGGCGAGCCCTTCGATGTAGGTTTCATCCTGGCCGTTGGGATGTGCTTCAAAGGCCAGGTGCAGATATTCGTGGGTCAGATCGAGGCGATCCTGCAGGGTCAGCACGCCGCGCACGTAAATGCGTTGGCGTTCGCGATCAACAAAGGGGCGACCGAAAGCGAGTTTGCACACGGCGAAGGTGCTGACTTCGTTATAGCCGGTTTCGCTTTCCAGTTTCGGACGCCAGCCACGCCGTTGTTTTTGCAGCCAGTCTTGCGCGGCGGGCAGCGCTTCGCAGGAGGCGACCGGGTTATCCCACCGGCTGAGGCTGGCGCGCGGGTAGGCGTGCAGCAGAATCGCGTCGTAGCGCTGACCGGCATTGGCTTGCTCGACGGCGTGCTGCCAGGCGAGTTTGTCCGGGCCGGGTTGATCGGAGTGATAGGTGACGGTGCTGCCGGCCAACACCAGGTCTGCGGTCCACGCCGCGATGTTGCGTGATTCCAACGAAGCTGGCCGTGGTGCGACGCGCTGGCGATTGCTGCTGTCGTCGATACTCAGGCAGTCGCCGTTTCGCGTGGCGTTTTGCAGCAGATACGTGCGAATCGCCACGGCCAACGCCTTGGCGGCTTCGGCAGGTTCGGGTTTGGCTTCACGTTCCAGTACTCTCGCGACGTATTCTTCGCGATCAAGCCTTGCGACGAGTTTGTCGTTGAGCAGAAACAGTTCGCCGTCGCTGTGGATATCCAGCGCGTTGCCGTTGGCGAATTCGACGCGGTAGTCGCCCTGCAACGGGCCGGATGTCGCGAGGCTATCACCCGCTGACACCTTCGAAACTGGGTACTTCGAAAACAGGCTGACCTCGACACAACGCCCCGCCTCTGCCGGCCATACCGCTGGCAAAACGGTCGCCAACGCCTGGCCGTAATGACGCAAAACCATTTGACTGGTGCCACGTCCACCCGCCCAGATCGGCGCGCCATCCGCCGTCCAACCAGCAAACCCGCCCTGCCGCGATTGTGGGTCCTGATCACCGAGCCAGCTCCAGGTTTTCACCCGCAAGCGCCCGCCCAGTTCACCAACGACATTGCCGTCCGCCGCGTTCAGCACCACGTCGAGTAGCACTCGACGCGCCTGATCCTGCGCCGGCAACGAGGCCATAACCTTCAGCAGTTCAACCACGGAAACCCGTTGAGCCGGTTGCACCGAAGGCAGATCCAGCAACCACGACGGCGCCCTCCGCGCCTGCCAATAGGTTCGCCAATCCGCCGCCGAAATCCCTAACCGCGCAGGCTCGAAATACAACCCGCAGGATTTCACCAACGCCTGATCACGCTCGATCTTGCCACCCGCCGAGCAGCAATAAATCTCGTCTTTCGATTGCCCGCGACATTCATAGGCCGGTTCCCGGGCGCCGGTATCCACCAGCCATGCGTAAACAAACAACTTCCACAGACTGCCCAGCGGCGTATCCAGTGATGACGGCAACGGTTCACGGGCGATCAGTTGTGTCTGACTCAACGACAACAATTCGCCCTTATAAGCCACGCGCAAAGGTTCATCCTGCGCCGTCGCCAGCGCAGGGATCACACACATCAGCAGCCACAGCAGCGGCCGGCTCATGTCAGTTGACCGTGACCTGACCGAGGGCGGCTTTCGCTTCCTGGGCCTGATGTTGCGGTGCGTAAACCTGCTTGAAACGCACTGGCGGCAGGTTGAACTGACCCTTCTGCGAGAAACGCACCAGATGACGCAGGCGCAATTCGCCGCTCAGCGCATCGACCGGCACCGCGTAGGCCAACTGACCCGGCTCGAAACGCGCCTTCTCGAGCGCAGTCGGCTCTGTGCCATCCTTGCCCTGCAACTTGATGCCCCACGTCGTGCGCTCGACATCGGCGCCCGGTGGCAGCGGCACTTCGAGCATGCCGTAGCGCAGTGGTTTCGGCGCTTTGCTGGTGAGGATCACTTCGTCCAGATACAGGCTGTCGCTGGACAGCGGCCTGGTGCCGATCGGCTCCAGTTTGAAGGTGAACGCTTCATCGCCCGGCACCAGTCGCGACAGGCGACGGGTGATGGTCACGGCCATCGGATCGACCGCAGGTTGCTGGGTCTGGAAACTCAATGCCGCGCGCAGCGGACGCTCTTGCGTACCGGACACCGTCAACACGCTCGGCACCGGAGTGGCGCCTTGCCAAGTCCAGTACATCTCACCGGTAGCACCGTAGTTTTTCTTCCAGCCTTCACCCGGCGCCAGGGCAATAGTTGGCGAAGCCTGGGCGATGCTGCGTTGCAACCAGGTCAGTGCCAGCGCACGTTCGAGGGTCGATTGCTGCGGCAACAGTCGTTGCAAGAGCGCTTGCGCACGGGCCTGATCGAACGGTTGCAGCGACAGGTTCAGCGCTTCGGCAAACGGCTGCGAGCTGACCGACAGACGCTGTTGCGCCGCAGCCAGCTGACGATTGAACGCGTCAGGCAAGGCCACTTTCGATTGAGTGGCCAACGAAGCGGTCAACACCCGCGCCGCCGCCAGACCGAGTGCCGAATCCGGATCGCTCATCACCAGACTGTCTTCGCTATCGTCCATCAGGGTTTCGGCGTTACCTTCACCGGCCTTGGCCAGATCCTCCATCAACCCGCTGAGCAAGGTGTTCACCGGCAAATGCATCTGCTTGGCAAACGACAGAATCAGCGCCCGTTGCAGCAATGGCGTGTTCGGCGCTTGCTTGGCGTACACCTCCAGCACCCGCTGCCAGTGCTCCGGCGGCAAGGTCAGCTCCAACACTTGGCTGGCATTCCAGTCGGCGTAGTAGGCGTAAGCAGTGAGGAACGCATCCGGCTCACCGTCATAACCCCACCAGGTGAAGCTTGCCGATGGCCCGGCCATTTGCACCAGACGCAGCCGGCTGTTCTGCATGATCAGACGCAAGCGATCACGAATCTGCGGATTCGACGCCAGCGATGGATAGGCAATGCTCAACGGCAGCAAACGGCTGGCAGTCTGCTCGACGCCGCCGTACGGGTAGCTGAGCAGATCATCGAGGGCCGAGCGGAACAACGCTTGCGGACTGTCATCCAGACGCAGGCGAATATCGGTGGCATCCGCTGGCAGACTCAAAGGCGTGTCGCCGCTGGCGACATCAAGGCTTTGCGTTTGCGTCACTTGCCAGCCATCACCGGTCGTACTCAGGCGCACGACCAGAGAGTCCGCGGTTTTGCCGTCCTGAACCAGCTCCGCCGTCCATTCGCCGGAAGCCAAGGCAAACGCCGGTAGCGGCAGGTAATTGATGCCGTTGTTCAGGGTCACCGGCAGGCGTTGTTCGGCGCCCGCGTAGTGCGTGACCAGTTCAGCCTTGACCGGTTTCTCGGCTTGGCTGAAGGCGAACACGCCGAGTTGCGGCTGATCGCCCTTGCGGAATTTGCTCGGCCCGCTCCACTTCAGGTAAAGCGGTTTTTCCGAACGGACGAACTGTTTCTTCTGCCCGACCTGACCGTCATCGGCAATGGCGCGGGCAGTGATGCGCCAGCGGGTCAGCGAGTCCGGCATCTTGAAGGTGAAGCGGGTTTTGCCGTCAGCACCGGTCAACAACTCCGGCTGCCACGCGGCGGTGTCGACGTCTTCACGACGCGGCCGCTCCAGCACTTTCACCCCGCGCTCGCTGCGGTTGGCTTTTCCCGGTGCGCCAGGGCTGCCCGGCAGCGCGACGTCGTAACTGATGAACGACAGGCTGGCGCTGGTGCGCACGTTGTTACGGCGCGGGTGATAGAAAAACTGGTCGATGGTCGGCGCAACTTCCGGTTGCAACGCGTAGACCATTTCGTCGACGACGCTGACGGTCAGATGCGCCGGCACCGCTTTGCCGGCGAACTGCGTAGTCAGGTCAACCGTGACCGTATCGCCCGGCAGATACACCGCTTTGTCAGTGCTGATCGCCACGTCGATTTGCGGCGCGACCACTTTGATCCCGGCGTTCTGGAAGCTGTATTGACCACCCTTGGTGTAGAGCACGGAGAAGGTCAGGTTCGGCGCAAAGTTGTCCTTCACAGGGATACGCGCGCGGTATTGGGTGTCGCTGAGTTTTTCCAGTTTCAGCCAGTCGCCGCCCTTGGCCAGCAGCGCCGTTGCTTCGACCTTGTCACGTTCCAGCGAGAGCAATGCGTCGCTGACCGGTTCCGGGAACGTGATCAGCGCCAGCGCTTCATCGCCGGCCTTGTACTCCGGCTTGTCGAGGACGATTTCCACGGTACCTGGCACCGCTTTGACGCCATCGCCAGTGACCGCATGTCCGGTGGCGCCGAGGACGCGGCCGTATTGATCTTTCAAGGTCAGGTTGTAGGTGCCCGGACGCTCGAAAGCGAGGCTGAAGCCTTTATCCTTCGCGGCAAGTTTGCCTTCACCGGTGCTCTGGTCTTCCAGACGCACCCAGCCATACGTGCTCGGCGTCACCGCTTTGCTTTGCTCGGTGCCGCCCTCGTTGGCGTAGCTGAATGCGACTTTGTCACCGACCGCGCTGAAGCGTTGCGGCGCATTCAGACGGAAACTCGCGGCGCCACGGTCAATGAGGATTTCCTTGGTGGTCTTGACCCGATACGCCGCGCCATCGCTGGCGAACACGGTGAGCATGTAGCGGCTCGGTTTGTCGGCGGCCGGAAGATCCAGGGTCGCGTTGCCTTTGCTGTCGGTGGTCAGTTCGGTGCTGGTCAGTTCCACCGGGAATTGCCCGAGGTATTGCAGCTCGTTATCGACCATCGACAGTTGCTGGGCACGCAGGCTCAGCGTCAGTTTGGCGTTGGCCACCGGTTTGCCGTCCGGGTATAGCAGCACCAGACTGCCTTTGACCGGCTCGCCGGTGCGGTAATCCTGTTTGGCCAGGTTCAGCGAAATCTCGAAGTGCGGCTTGATGTATTCCGCCACTCGGAACGCGCTGCTGTAGGCCTGATCCTTGTAGTTGAAACGAATCTCGTAACCGCCCGCCACCGCGTTGTCCGGCAACTGGAAGCGGCCCTGAGTGCCAGCCTTCGAATCGAGTTTCAGGTCGAGATGTTGCAGCTCGGTACCGGTGGCATCGAGCACGCTGACCGTGACATCCGCAGCACCCGGCAACACCGAATCCCGCGCATTCTTGAATTCGCGACCAACGATTTTCAGCGACACCCAATCACCCGGGCGATACAGCGGCCGGTCGGTGAAGGCATACAGTTTGGTGTCGTAGATTTCGCTGTCGTAATAGAAGTTTTCCGAGACGAATACACCGCCCTCTTCGTCCTCGCCGATGACGAACGAACGCTCCGGACTGACGTGTTTCAGGCGCAGCAAACCATCGGCATCGGTGGCACCGCTGCTCATCACGCCGAGGCCGTCAGTCCACAGCACATTGACCTTCGGTACCGAACTGCCTTCGTGTTTGCGCGCGGCCCAGACCAGCAATTCATCACCGGCAATCTTGCTCACCGCGACGGTGTTGGAGACGAACACCATGGTGGTCGCGCGGTACTTGCCGATCAGCGCTTCGACCAGATACAGACCCGGTTTCAGATTACCCAACGGGATATAGACGTTACCCGGCGCGACACTGACGAAATCGCTCGAAGACCCGGCCAGATTGACCCCGGCCGGCGGTTGAATCGGCTTGGCCTGCCACAGCGGATAACGGAACTGGCTGACCACCGGCAGACCCGGGATCAGCGCAAATTGCGGCTGCGCGTCGTACGGCGTCGGCGCGGCGATGGCGTTGCCCATCTTCAGTTCCGGCACTTCCTCTGTGACCTGTTTGCGCGACTCATAGGAGAACGCGCGCTGCATCACCCGCCGGGATTTGCGGTACCAGTTGTCCCAGAGGTACGCGAGGGTGTTGGACAAGCCTTCGCCCTTGAACTGGCCGTCACTGACCACGCGGTGCAGGTTCTTCTGGCGCTTGAGGAAATCCAGCGGCTTGTCGATGCGATACACACGAATGTCGGCGCCGCCATAGGGTTCCATGCGGAAACGACGGTAATCACGGCCCGGCGCTTCGAGGCGCACCATCGCCTGCTCGTCCGCCGCAAAGCTGCTGTCGGCGAGCAGGAAGAAGCTTTCACCGGAGACCGGCGTGTAGCCGCTCGGCTCGACCGAATCTTCGGCGTTGACGGGGGCCAATGGCAGCAACAGCGCCAGCAGCAAAGGAATTCGGGAGCAGAGTCGCAACATGCGGGCACCGGTCATTGGGAGAGAAAGTTCAGTCGATAGACGCCGATGAAGTTGGGGTTGGCTGCGTCGGGTATCCATCGGGTGTCCTTCCATGTCATGAGTTGCTGCAGGCTTGCCGAACGCATGCCGTTGTCAGTCGGGGTGGTGGTGCCGGTGTGATAGGCAATGTAGCGGCCCATCCAGATCATCAGGTGCTGGTCGTCGCCCTGATCGAAAAACATCAAGTCACCGGGCCGCGCCTGCGACACATCGCGGCTGACCAGGTGGCTATTGAACTGAATCAGCTTGATCGCGTTGACGTACGGCCCGACCTTCCCGCCGCCCTGCTGCCATTGCTGGGCGAACTTGCGCTGCTCATCGCTGAGCGACAGCTCCGGCGGCAAATAGCGATTGGACAGGCCATTGCTGCGCAGCCATTTGTCGTCGTGGACTTTCAGCGCTTCGTTGGCAGCGAAACGCACCAGCCCGGCACAATCCTGTTGATACCAGCGCGGACTCGGGCCTTGGCTCAGTTGCTCTTGGGCGATGCGCACGAACCAGGCGCGGAACACTTGGGATTGCGCCGGATCCAGCGCTGGCGCTTCGACGGCGCGGGCGCCCGCACTGAGCAACAGCGCGAACAAGCCGAGGCTGCGGATCAGTGCCGTCACAGCGCTTTCCATTCCAACGGCAACCACTGCCAGTGGCCGTCAGGCTCGCTGCCTTCCGGCAGGGTCAGCGCGTATTTGCCGTAGCCACCAAGGGTGCGCAATTTCGGGATCAGATAGGTTTGCGCGGCGTTGTAAAACACCGGTTCCATGTCCTGCGGCAGGCTGTCGAGGGTTTCCTGCTGCATCAGTTGCGCCATCGAGTCCGGGCCGAAGTAGATCGGCATCAGCACGTCTTTGGGCAGCACGTCAGCCATCGGCGGGAAGCGTTTGTCGAGGGTGCCGAGGGCCTTGTCGACCAGTTTGTCGTCTAGGGAAAACAGCAGCGTCGAGCCGTGACGGGCGAGGCTGACTTTCATGAAGGCCTTGCCGGAAATCGCATCCGGGTTCTCGGCAGTCTTCGCCGCATACGGGCCGAAGTTGGAGCTGACCTGACGCTGCCAGACGTGGTTCTGGCCTTCTTGTTTCTCGACCACGGGGAAGACGTTTTCGTCGACGTTGGCTTCGAACGCACCGACCATCGAACCGAACAGTTTGCCGAGGTCGCCGTCGAGTTTGCTGCTGTCCTCGTCTTTCAGACTGGCCACCAGCAACGGCGTGTACAGACGCGAATCGGCGTACCAGCACAGGCCTGCGGCGCCAGCCACGTGCTCAGTGAGGGTTTGCGCTACCGCTTCTTCGGCGCCGAGTTTTACCAGCAATGGTTTTTGCGGTTCGGCCGCGACCGGCAAGGTTACGCAGGCACTGGCGCCGAGTGGCATGGCTTGCCAGACCGGTTTGAAATCGAAGTCGGGCTGGTTGTCCAGTTCGTCCATGGCGAGGTAGCTGTGCCAGCCCTTATCGTCCATGTCGAAACGCAGCCCGGCGAAGTTCGGAATGAAGCGCTGATAGCCCATGGCGAGAACGCTGGAGTTGACCGACAGGCGCTGCTTGGTTTCCGCGGTTTTCGCCGGCAGCCCGAAGGCTTCAGGGAACAGTTTTTCGCCATTGAGCAGCGCCGCCAGCGCTTGTGGCGAGACGTGGCCCGACTCTTCGGAGACGCCACTTTCCGGGTCGTAGTACTTGGCCGGATTGGACAGCACCACCAGCTTGTCACCATGGGAAGCGAACAACAGCGCTTTGCTGGCGTTATAGGTCAGTTGATACAGCGGCACGCTATCGCCGCCGACCTTGAGTTCGCCCATCTGACTGAGCTGAGTGTCATCCAGCGCGACTTTCGCCAGCGGCTCGAGCAGTTTCGCCAGCCCGCCGCGATCCATCACCAACAGGAAATCCTTCAAGCGCCCATCTGCCCCGCGCCACAACGCGACATCGGCAGGTTGATCGAAAAGCTGCTCGATCAGGCTGTCCTGCAACTTCAGATCATGCTCGTAGATGATCCGGCGCAAACTGCCAATCAAACCGAGGCGATCAGCATGGGTCTCGTAATAGAAGACGAAATCTTCGGTGAGCGCGGCCTTGAGGAAAGGCACCGTCAGCAAGTCCTTGGGCAACTGGCTCAGCGAACGGGTTTCCAGCAACGCATCCGGACGGCTCAGACCAAGCTTGTCACTGGCCAATTCCGCAGGCGGCGCCTTGGGTTTGAGCAGCAGCCAGCCAAAACCACCCGCCACGCCGGCCACCAGGCACAACCCGGCCAGCAGCAAAGGCCAGCGCCGCGACGGTTTGGCCGCTGGCGTGTCGGCAGCCGAAGTAACAGTGTTTTCGCTCATCTTTTCAAAGCCCGATTTCATCCGTGCAGCGGGATGCTTATTAATAGTTGAAAGTCTTAACCAGCAGCAGATCACCGATTGCCCGCAGGGGCACGATGAATGTTTCGCGTTTTTCATCGACGGTGTTTTCGTTGAGCACCAGCGTGATTTGCGAGGTGATCACCTCGTTCTGGTTGCTGGTCTCCTCGAAGTTATAGCCGCCGTTGCCGAAGTTGCCCCAATAGTTGACGTAAACCAGGTAGGTGCCGTGCAACGGCGCAGTCATGGTGAACATTTCCGGGCCGGGGCCGTCGACGCCATCCGGGTCGAGACCGCCGCCATTGCTCAGCGCCGGCCGCGCCCAGAACGCATGCTGACCGTCGGGCGTGACAATGTGCAGATCGAGTTCGGCTTTCGGATCGTCCCAGCCCAAGACAAGACGAATTCGCGCCGGCGTGCGCAAATTGTTTGCTTCATAAAATTGCACGCGCTTGAGCGACTGGCCTTCGGCGCTGATCACCTCGACGCTGTTGGAGCCGGCGCCGAACGCGTACGGACGGGCGAAACGGCCTTGGTCGTCGGTGTACAGATTCAGTGGATTGCCATTCACCGCGAGACTGTGCGGCGGGCGCATATGGCCGATGGCTTTGAGCTGGCCCTGGATCATCGTGCGATTGCGCTGGATGCCGCGATCGATCGGCGGCGTCGGATAGGCAACTTGCGGGTTTTCCGTGCGATCGAGCAAGCCGTGATAGCGCCAGCCGCCCACCGGCTCCGACAGCTCGGCAGTCGGCGCGGCACACAGCGCGGGCGCGCAGGCCAGGCCGATCAGCAGCCAAAAAAATGAACGCATGTAATGCCTCCTGCCATGCCTGAACGAAACCTTGCACCCGATCCTCGGTACTTCACAGTGGTGAAAACTGCGTTTCGTCTGAAAGACCCGTGACTATGGGGTCGTAGAAGGCGCGAAGATTAGCGATTCGGCGGTTTTTTAACAATCGGATACATGTGCTTTTACCGTAGGAATAAAGCCGACGCGGTGGACGGTGAGCCGAATAGGCGTCATATTCGGCTCACAAAATGAGCCGAATAGCATTTCTATTCGGCTCACGGACTCAGGGCAGGCAACGAATGGCAACTTACTGGATCTGGCAGCAGTCCGATTGGCCCGATTTCAACTGGCAGGCGGAACGCCTGGCACCGTTGTTGCGCGAATGTGTACAGGCCCAAGGTCAGTTGATGGGGATGACCGGTTCAGTAGGTGACTCTTTGGGGGCTCAGACCGAACTGGACGCCCTTTTGCAGAATATCGTGACGTCTTCGGCCATCGAAGGAGAGCAACTGAATGTCGGCTCCGTGCGGTCATCGTTGGCACGACGTTTGGGCCTGGAGTTGATCGACGGCGATAAAGTCAGCCAACGCAGTGAAGGTCTGGCGCAACTCATGCTTGATGCCACCCGTCGATTTGCCGAACCGTTGACGCTGGAACGCCTTCTGGAATGGCACCAATGGCTGTTTCCCGATCAAGAGGCTGACCTTACTGCACGCCGCATGCAGGTGGGTGCACTACGCGGTGACGAGCCTATGCAGGTGGTATCGGGTCGCATTGATCGTCCAACGGTTCATTTCGAGGCGCCACCTCGCCAAGGTCTTGAGCAGCAGCTCGAGCAATTTCTCCAATGGTTCGAGGCCAGCCAGCATCAGACAGCACTGGACCCGATGCTTCGTGCGGGCATCGCCCATTTCTGGTTCGTCACCTTGCATCCGTTCGACGATGGCAACGGCCGTCTGACCCGCACCATCACTGATCTGGCGCTGGCACAGGGCGAAGCGCAAGCCATCCGTTTCTACGCCATGTCGGCGAGCATTCTGGATGATCGGTCCGGCTACTATCGGATTCTGGAATCGAGCCAGAAAGCCACACTGGACATCACTGAATGGCTCACATGGTTCCTGCAAACCTTGCTACGCAGTCTGCAACAAGCCATCACCCGCATTGAAAGCGTGCTGGGCAAAACGCGTTTCTGGCAGGCACACCGCGAGTCCGAACTTTCGGCGGAGCAGGTCAAAGTACTCAATCGCCTGCTCGACGGCGGCGAGCGGGGCTTTGAGCACGGTATCAGCGCCGGTCAATATCAAGCGGTGGCGAAAGTGTCGAAGGCCACGGCGACCCGACATCTTGTGGAGTTGCTTGAGAAAGGTTGCCTGCAACGCTTGCCGGGGGGCGGTCGGAGCACGCGCTACCAGATCAATTATCCGGACAGAGCAGCCCGTTAAACCCAACCGCCACAGAGTCATGTTTGCCCTTGAGGGCCGGCCCCTCATTTGCCCATACCCCCCCTATCTGCTAGTGTCGCGCCGGTTTAACGTCAACCGGAAATCGCCGCCATGGCCCGCAAAAAAGCTGCACTGGATTTCGAACAGTCCCTCGCCGACCTGCAAACACTGGTCGAGCGTCTGGAGAACGGTGAATTGTCGCTGGAAGACTCGCTGACCGCTTTCGAGCAGGGCATCGGTCTGACCCGTGACTGCCAGGCAGCGCTGGCGCAGGCCGAGCAGAAAGTGCAAGTGCTGCTGGAGCGCGATGGCGAACTCGCCGAGGAACCCTTCGACGCGGAACAGCCAGAATGATTGCAGCGTATTCGGCGACCAGCCAGGGCCGGGTCAACGCAGCGTTGGAAACCCTGTTCAATGCGCCGCTGCCGGAGTTGGCACGGCTTTACGAAGCCATGCGCTACAGCGTGATGAACGGCGGCAAACGCGTGCGTCCGCTGCTCGCCTACGCGGCGTGCGAAGCGCTCGGTGGCAAGGCTGAACAAGCCAACGGCGCGGCCTGCGCGGTTGAGCTGATCCACGCTTATTCGCTGGTGCACGATGATTTGCCAGCGATGGATGACGACGATCTGCGTCGCGGCCAGCCGACCACTCACAAGAAATTCGATGAAGCCTGCGCGATTCTTGCTGGTGACGGCTTGCAGAGCCTGGCCTTCAGCGCCCTGCTCGACCCGCGCCTGAGCGACTGCAGCAGCGACATTCGCCTGCAAATGGTCACCGCGCTGGCTAACGCCGCCGGCCCGGCAGGCATGGTCGGCGGTCAAGCCATCGACCTTGGTTCGGTCGGTCTCAAACTCGATCAGAAAGCCCTCGAACAGATGCACCGGCACAAGACCGGCGCGCTGATCGAAGTCAGCGTCAAACTCGGTGCTCTGGCCAGCGGCCGTGCCGAGCAGGATGAACTGCGTGCCCTGCAGACTTATGCACAGGCCATCGGCCTGGCCTTTCAGGTACAGGACGACATCCTCGACGTCGAAAGCGATACCGAAACCCTCGGTAAACGCCAGGGCGCCGACATCGCCCGCGACAAGCCGACCTACCCGGCGCTGCTCGGTCTCGACGCTGCCAAGGCTTACGCGCTGGAACTGCGCGATCAGGCTCTGCACGCCCTGCGACCGTTTGACGCGGCGGCCGAGCCCTTGCGCGAGCTGGCCCGGTATATCGTCGAGCGGCGCAACTGACGGCGTATCCGCCAAAAAAGACCAACGCGTGGGCAGGGGGCGATGCATCAGGTAAACTGCGGCATCTTTTATACCTATAACGATTCGCCTGATGCCCACGACGTTTCATGAGATTCCCCGCAAGCGCCCGACCACGCCCCTGCTCGACCGCGCGAATACGCCGGACGGCCTGCGCCGGTTAGGCGAAGCCGAGCTGGAAACCCTGGCCGATGAGTTGCGCCTGGAATTGCTCTACACGGTCGGCCAGACCGGTGGGCATTTCGGTGCCGGCCTGGGCGTGATCGAGCTGACCATCGCGTTGCATTACGTCTTCGACACGCCGGACGACCGTCTGCTATGGGACGTCGGGCATCAGGCGTATCCGCACAAGATCCTCACCGGTCGCCGCGAGCGCATGGGCACCCTGCGCCAGAAGGACGGCATCGCCGCTTTCCCGCGTCGCTCCGAGAGCGAGTACGACACTTTTGGCGTCGGCCACTCCAGCACCTCGATCAGCGCCGCGCTGGGCATGGCCATTGCCGCCCGCCTGCAAGACAGTGATCGCAAGGCGATTGCGGTGATCGGCGACGGCGCGTTGACCGCCGGTATGGCCTTCGAGGCGCTGAACCATGCGCCAGAAGTGAACGCCAACATGCTGGTGATCCTCAACGACAACGACATGTCGATCTCGCGCAACGTCGGCGGTCTGTCGAATTATCTGGCGAAGATCCTTTCCAGCCGCACTTACGCAAGCATGCGTGAAGGCAGCAAGAAAGTCCTGTCGCGCCTGCCCGGCGCCTGGGAAATCGCTCGTCGCACCGAAGAATACGCCAAAGGCATGCTGGTGCCCGGCACCCTGTTCGAAGAGTTGGGCTGGAACTACATCGGCCCGATCGACGGCCACGACCTGCCGACCCTGATCGCCACGCTGCGTAACATGCGTGATCTGAAAGGCCCGCAGTTCCTGCACATCGTCACCAAGAAAGGCAAAGGCTTCGCCCCGGCGGAAGTCGACCCGATCGGTTACCACGCCATCACCAAACTCGAACCACTGGACGCTCCGGCCGCTGCGCCGAAGACTGCCAGCGGGCCGAAGTATTCGGCGGTGTTCGGCGAGTGGCTGTGCGACATGGCGGCGGCTGATCCACGCCTGGTCGGGATTACCCCGGCGATGAAGGAAGGCTCGGACCTGGTGGCGTTCAGCGAACGCTTCCCGCTGCGCTACTTCGACGTGGCGATTGCCGAGCAACACGCGGTGACGTTCGCTGCCGGCATGGCCTGCGAAGGCGCAAAACCGGTGGTGGCGATCTACTCGACGTTCCTCCAGCGCGGGTATGACCAGCTCGTCCATGATGTGGCGGTGCAGAACCTCGACGTGCTGTTCGCCATCGACCGCGCCGGTCTGGTCGGCGAAGACGGCCCGACTCACGCTGGCAGCTTCGATCTGTCGTACCTGCGCTGCATCCCGGGCATGGTCATCATGACCCCGAGCGATGAAAACGAACTGCGCAAGATGCTCACCACCGGCCACCTGTACAACGGCCCGGCGGCGGTGCGTTACCCGCGCGGCAATGGTCCGAATGCGACCATCGAGAAAGACCTCGAGCCGATCGAAATCGGCAAGGGCATCGTCCGTCGTCAGGGCAGCAAAGTCGCCATGCTGGTGTTCGGTGTGCAACTGGCCGAAGCGCTGAAAGTCGCTGAAAAACTCGATGCCACTGTGGTCGACATGCGTTTCGTCAAACCGCTGGATGAGGCGCTGGTGCGGGAGATTGCCGACAGCCACGAATTGCTGGTGACCATAGAAGAAAACGCGATCATGGGTGGCGCCGGTGGCGCGGTCAGCGAGTTCCTCGCGCGAGAGAATATTCTCAAGTCGATGCTGCATCTGGGCTTGCCGGATATCTACGTCGAACACGCCAAGCCTGCGCAGATGCTGGCCGAGTGCGGGCTGGATGAGGCCGGGATCGAAGCGTCGATTCGTGAGCGTCTGGCCTTACTCGACAAATAAACGCATTACCCTTGTGGGAGCGAGCCTGCTCGCGAAAGCGGACTGTCAGTCAATACATTGCTGACTGATACACCGCATTCGCGAGCAGGCTCGCTCCCACATTTGATTTGTGTACACCTGAAACACCAGTGGACTGTCCATGAAACTCTCGCGCCTCGCCCTGCCCTTCCTCCTGCTGCCAACCGCCAACGCCCTCGCCGACACCTTCGAACGTGATCAAGCATTGAAGCTGCCGGACATGCTGATCTCCGCCAACCGCCAGGTCGAAGCCCGCAACGACAGCAGCGCCGCCAACACGGTATTCACCCGTGAAGACATCGACCGCCTGCAACCTAGCGACGTGCCGGACCTGCTGCGTCGCGTCCCCGGTGTGCAAGTGGCGCAGGCCGGCGGGCGCGGCAGTCTGCCGGGAATCTACATTCGCGGCACGCAGTCGGCGCAGAGCCTGGTGCTGGTCGATGGCCAGCGCATCGGCAGCTCGACCTCCGGCGACAGCAATCTGCAGCATCTGAATATCGAGCAGATCGAGCGAGTGGAAGTGCTGCGCGGTTCGCGTTCGGTGATCTATGGCAGCGATGCGATTGGCGGGGTGATTCAGATTTTCACCCGACGCGGTACTGAGCAGGGCTTGCAGCCACGCATGCACGTTGGTTTTGGCAGCAACCAGACCTGGGAACGCAGCCTCGGCTTGTCCGGTGGCGACGCGCAAACCCGTTTCAATCTCGGCGCCAGCCTGGATGAAACCGCCGGAATTGACCGCACTCACGAGTCGTATCCAAGTGATGGCGATCATGATGCCTACCGCAATAAATCCGTCAGCCTGAGCCTCAGCCATGCGCTGAGTGATGACATCGAAATCGGCGCCAATCTGCTGGATAACCGGGGCAAGGGCGAGTTCGACAACCCGTTCGGCCGCTTCGACATGACCACGTTCGAGTCTGTGCAACAGCAGCCCTACAGCGATTTCAACGTCAGCAGCGTCAGCAATTACGTCGATGCACGGGTCAACGATATCTGGAAAACCCGCGTCGAATTCGGCCATACCGAGAACCGCGAGAAGACCCTCGACAAGCTCAGCGACGAACGCACGGTGTTCAACACCTACCGCGATTCGGTCAACTGGCAAAACGACCTGACACTGGACGCGCGCAACAGTCTGATCCTCGGCGGCGACTGGTACGAAGACCGGGTCAACAGCAGCACCGCATTCGATGAGGACAGCCGCTGGAACCGCGCAGCGTTCATTCAGCATCGTTATCAGGCCGACAGTTTTTCCACGGAGCTGGGTCTGCGGCATGACGATAACCAGCAATTCGGCAGCCAGAACACCTGGAGCGGCACGTTCACCTTGCCGCTGAACCCGGACAACGATCTGTTGCTGAGCTACAGCGAAGGCTTCCGCGCGCCGACCTTCAACGACCTGTACTACCCGGACTTCAGCAACCCGGATCTGAAACCGGAAACCTCGAAAAGCTATGAGTTGCAGTGGCGCAGTCAGTTGACTGACAGCAGCCGTCTGGAGGCGTCGATCTATCGTACGGATCTGGAAGACGCGATCATTTTCGGCAGTAACTCACGCCCGGAGAACGTCGCTTCGGCACGGATCAACGGCTTTGAAGCGGCGCTGAAGCAGGAACTGTTCGACTGGCAGAGCAACCTTGGCGTATCGATCATTGATCCGCGCGACCGTGATACTGGCCACACCCTGGCCCGGCGCGCGCGACGCACGTTGAGTTGGGATCTCGATCGTCAGTTTGACCAGGTCAGCCTCGGCGCCAGTTGGCAGGCGGTCAGCAGCAGTTATGACGATAAGGACAATACGCAGGCGCTGGGTGGCTATGCGCTGTTCGGCTTGCGCAGCAGTTGGGCGTTGAACCGCGAGATCAAGCTGGATTTGAAAGTGGATAACGTTTTCGACAAAGGCTACAGCCGGGCGAATTACAGCTATGACGGCAGTCAGTATGGTTATCGTGAGGAAGGTCGGGCGTGGATGTTTGGGGTCACCTGGACTCCCCAGCTTTGATTTGAATCTTCGGTGATTTGACTGGCCCCTTCGCGAGCAGGCTCGCTCCCACATTTGGAATGCAATCCCCTGTGGGAGCGAGCCTGCTCGCGAAGAAGTCACACCGGTTTCAGCGGTCAGGCGCGATCAATTGGCAGAGTTTGGCGGTGGCGCTGATCATTTGGCCGCTTGGGCGCTCAAGGCCTTTATCGGTAACCAACAGTAGTTTCCCCTGCTTCACTGCTGCTACCTGCGGCCAGGTTTTCCACGCATCGAGTTGCGCCTGATCCCCCGCCAGAATCACCTCAGGATCACGCTGCAACACCGCTTCGATACTCACCTGCGGCGCCGGTAGACTCAGGTCGGCGAACACATTACGCGCGCCACACACCTCTAGCGCATCACTGATGATCTGCCCGCCCCCGACGGTGTACAGCGGCTTGTCCCACACCTGATAAAACACCCGCAACGGCACTTCCCGGCGATAGCGCTGGCGCAGCTCCGCGAGTTGTTGGCGCAACGCCGCCGCCCGTTTTACTCCGCGCTCAGGCCGCCCCAATTGCGCGGCAATGGCTTCTATCTGGCCAGTGAGCTGTTCGAAGGAATGTGGTTCAGCAATGAAAGTCGGGATGCCCAAACGCTTCAACTGATCACGCTGCGCAGGGCCGACGCTGCCGGGCCAAAGCAGCAACAAGTCTGGCTTGAGGCTCAGCAACTGTTCCACGTCGAGCTGGCCATAACGCCCCACAGAAGGAACGTGCGCAATCGCGGCAGGCCGCTCCCCGGCATCGAGCACACCGACCAACAGGTCAGCCGAATCCAGCTCAACGACAATTTCAGAAAGCGACGGCGCGAGGCTGACCACCCGCAGTTGCGCCAGCGCAGAACCACTGACGGCCAGCAGCAGAAGCGCCAGCCAGAGACGGCGCATCAGCCGAGTTGACGCGGAATACGGTAGAGGTAGAACAGCACCGCCGTGGACAGCGCCAGCAACATCAACGGTACGGCTTCGAGACCAACGAATACCGCCAGAGCGCCGATCCATGCCGGCAAGGCTGCCGCCAGAAACGCAGTGCGACGGCGCGCAGCGAGGGCAATCCACGCGGCCGGCTCATCCGGGGTATCGAGGGCTTTTTGCGTGGCGATCAGTGCATGTTTGTAGCGGCCGAAAAACTTCAGGCTGACAAACATCGACGCCGCACCAGCAACGAAAAACGGCATGGCCAGTACTGGCAGAATTCCTTCGCCCTGACCAAACAGCGCGTTGAGCACGAACAACGGCACCAGCGCCAGCGCGAGGTATTTCCACCAGTCGACCGACAATCGGCGCCGCACTTGACCCCGTGTCACGCGCGGTCGACCTCGCCCTGATGCTCGTTGCCCATCATGTGGTCAAGCTTGCTGGCCTTGGTCGCCAGGTAGAGTTTGTTGTGCGGGTTGTGGCCGGTGTGCAGCGGCACGCGCTCGGCGACGGTGATGCCCATGTCGGTCAACGCTTTGACCTTGCGCGGGTTGTTGGTCATCAGGCGCAGGGACTTCACGCCCAGATGCTCGAGCATCGGCAGGCACATGGCGTAGTCGCGCTGGTCAGCAGCAAAGCCCAGACGCTCGTTGGCCTCAACGGTGTCGGCGCCGCCGTCCTGCAACTCGTAGGCACGGATCTTGTTCAGCAGACCAATACCGCGACCTTCCTGACGCAGATACAGCAACACGCCACGGCCTTCGCGGGCGATGGCTTTGAGGGCGCCTTCCAGTTGCGAGCCGCAGTCGCAGCGCTGGCTGAACAAGGCGTCGCCGGTCAGGCATTCGGAGTGCAAACGGCCGAGAACCGGGGCACCGTCGGCAATTTCACCCAGGCTCAGCACGACGTGCTCGCGGCCGGTGGCTTCATCGAGAAAACCGTGCATGGTGAATTGCGCAAAAGGCGTTGGCAGCTTGGAAGCGGCGACAAAGACGACAGGCACCGGTGTGCTCCTGATCTAAAGAGTCTGAAAATTCGCAGGCCGGCATTGTAACAGCAGGTTCCTACAGACGCTTAGGCTGAATTATCGGGCATAACGATCAAAAAGTTTGATAACTACCCACGGACACGTCGATCCCTGTGGGAGCTGGCTTGCCAGCGATGGCGTTCTATCAGCAGCCATTCTGGGGACTGACCCACCGCTATCGCTGGCAAGCCAGCTCCCACAGGGTTTGGCATGCACCGCGGGTATGTGGTCAATTCGAGGTGAACGGATACGGCTGCTTCCACTTTTCGAAGATCGGCTTCAACTCGCCGCTTTTCACCAACTGCTCCATACGCTGGTCATACAGCGCCATCAGCGTCCGGGCCTGTGGCGTGTCGGCAAACCCGAGAAACAACGGCAACTCGATCAGATGTGAATAGCGATACAGCGCCGGATCTGCTGCGGTTTTGAGCACGGCCTCGATCTCGGTCAGTGCATCGATGTAGTAATCCGCCCGCCCCTGCTTGAGCATCGACAAGATCCCGGTACGCCGTTCGATCTGGTTGTAACGCTTGATATTCGGCAGGTAATTTTCGTAGCGATAACCGCGCACCCAGGCCAGCCGATACTTGCCCAGCGTCGCCTGGGTGGGCGAAGGATTGCTCGCCAGACCCAACGCGTAGATGTGATCGGAATCGAAATTCCAGCGTGGGTACAGCACTTGATCGGCTTCATCGCGATAGGAACCGACCAACGCATCGACCTCTTTCAACTGCACCAGACCAACCGAACGGGTGTAAGGCACCGTGCGAAGGTCCAGCTTCACCCCGGCCGGTTCGAACACTTTGCGCAACACATCCCAACCGAGGCCATGGCCGTCAGCGGCGGTGTAGTCTTCCCAATCTTCGCTGGCCAGATGGATGACCGCCGGCGTCGGCGCAGCTTCCTGCGCACTGATAACAGTGCTCAGCAAAGCAAAAACCAGCAGCGCCAACCAGCGTCGAGCCATCCCTAGTCCCCTCACTTGACCCTGATATCCCTTGGAATCAGGCGAAAACCCACACCAGACCCTGCATCGCCAGCCAGGCGAACACACCGGCCAGGACGTCGTCGAGCATGATCCCGACACCACCATGCACATGCCGGTCGATCCAGCGGATCGGCCATGGCTTGAGAATGTCGAAGAAGCGGAACACCAGAAAACCCGCGAGCAACCAGTACCAGCCTTCCGGTACCAGCCACAGGGTAATCCACATCCCGACCATTTCGTCCCAGACGATACCTTCGTGGTCGTGTACCCGCAGATCGTCGGCGACTTTGCCGCACAGCCAGAAGCCGAACAGCATGGTGATCCCGAGCATCAGCCAGTAACCCCAGTCGGGCAACATCTGCCACAACGGGATAAAGGGTAGTGCAACTAACGAACCCCACGTGCCCGGGGCTTTCGGCAAGGTGCCGGAGCCAAAGCCGAACGCGAGGAAATGCCAGGGATTGCGCCAGACCGACGGCGGAACGAATTCGGCCGGAACCTGTTTCGGGTGATCTGTCACGGTGTCTCCTGAAAATGTTGATAGCCCCGGACTTGCGGGGTGATGTCGTGCCCTTCGCGGTCCAGCAAGATCACGCCCTGCCCTTCGGCTACGCGGCCGATCACATGGATCGGCCAGCCATTGGCCTGCAGCGCCGGCAACTCGACGGACGGTAGCGTAAACGCCAGCACGTAATCATCGCCACCGCTCAGCGCTGCACGCTCAGCTCCGCGCTGACCGAGAAACGCCACTAATGCATCCGACAGCGGTACGCGCTCGCGTTCAATCTCAAGTCGAACCTTCGACGCCAGTGCGATATGGCCGCAGTCGGCGAGCAGGCCATCGGAGATATCCAGCGCCGCCGTGGCTTTGCCACGCAGGGCCTGGCCGAGGGCAAGTTGCGGTTGTGGCGACCAGTAATGATCGAGCAGCGGTTGGGCGATATGAGGTTCGGCGTCACGCTGACCGAGCACCAAAGGCAAGGCGCCGGCTGCATTGCCCAGCTCACCGCCGACACAGAGCAAATCGCCCGGCTGCGCACCGCTACGGGTCAATGCCTGACCCGCAGGTACGCGGCCAAACACGGTTACCGTCAGGCTCAACGGCCCGCGCGTGGTATCGCCGCCCACCAGCGCGACGCCACAGCTCTGCGCCATACAGTTCAAACCGTGGGCATAGGCTTGCAGCCAATCGGCGGTCACCGTCGGTACAGTCAGGGCCAGGGTAAAAGCAACGGGCGTGGCGCCCATGGCGGCCAGATCGCTGACCGCAACGGCCAGCGAGCGCTGACCGAGCAGAAACGGATCGCAGGGGTCGGCGAAATGCACACCGGCCACCAGCGTATCGGTAGAGATCGCCAGCTGTTCCCCGGGGGGCACAGCGAGCAAGGCGCAGTCGTCGCCGATCCCCAGAGCAACGCCTTCGCCGCCCTGCGCACAAGGCGCGGCGGCGAAGAAATTGCGGATCAGCTCGAACTCGCCCATTGAGGTTTCAAGCGCGTTTCAGCGCTTGAACGCCTTCACTTCAGCTTCACGCAGGCGCGGGGCCAGCTTGTCGAGCACACCGTTGACGAACTTGTGACCGTCGGTGGAACCGTAGACTTTCGCCAGTTCGATCCCTTCGTTGATCACAACGCGGTACGGCACGTCGACACGCTTGAGCAGTTCCCAGGTCGACAGGCGCAGTACGCACAGTTCAACAGGGTCCAGCTCTTCGATGGTCAGGTCCAGGCACGGCGCCAATGCAGTGTCGATCTCGGTCAGACTGGCCGGAACACCGTGCAGGATGTCGTGGAAGTAGCTGGCATCGGCGAAGGTGAAATCGTTGTCGACGCGAAACTGCGCTTCGATTTCGTTCAGCGAAGTATTGGCCATGTGGCGCTGGTACAACGCTTGAGTCGCCAACTGACGGGCAGCGCGGCGCTTTTCACTTTTCGAAGGCTTGCCGGCGTCCGTTGGACGCGGATCGCGCGGGTTGAAACGATCGCTTTCGTCGCTAATCACTTGGCCTCCAACTGCGCCAGCAGGCTGACCATTTCCAGAGCGGACAGGGCAGCTTCGGCACCTTTGTTACCGGCCTTGGTGCCGGAACGTTCGATGGCTTGCTCGATGGAGTCAACGGTCAGGACGCCGAAAGCAACCGGAACGCCGAACTCCATGGAGACCTGGGCCAGACCCTTGGTGCACTCGCCTGCCACGTATTCGAAGTGCGGGGTGCCGCCACGAATGACCGCGCCCAGCGCAATGATTGCAGCGAACTCGCCTTTCTGGGCGACTTTTTGCGCAACCAGCGGGATTTCGAAGGCGCCAGGTGCGCGGATGATGGTGATGTCGCTTTCGCTCACGCCGTGGCGAACCAGGGCATCAACTGCACCGCTGACCAGGCTTTCAACAACGAAGCTGTTGAAACGGCCCACTACCAAAGCGTAGCGGCCTTTAGGGGCGATGAAGGTACCTTCGATGGTCTTCAGGGTCATTCGTCAGTTCTCTTAAAGAGCCGGGACGCGTCTGCTACGCGTCCCTCAGTGATTTATTTGCCGCGAATTCGGGTCCGGAAACAACCGGTCATTATTCGGAGGGCACGTATTCTACAACTTCCAGATCGAAACCGGATATCGCATTAAATTTCATTGGCGCAGACATCAGGCGCATTTTGCGTACGCCGAGGTCACGCAGGATCTGCGAGCCGGCACCGACAATGCTGTAGGTGGTCGGTTTTTTCGGCGCTGGCTGATCACCGGTTTCGCGGATATGCGCCAGCAGCACGTCGCCATCGAGCGGGTGACCGAGCAACAACACCACACCGCTGCCCGCCTCGGCAACCGCAGCCATGGCGGCGCGCAGGCTCCAGCGGCCCGGCTGCTTGACCATCAACAGGTCGCGCAGCGGGTCCATGTTGTGCACGCGAACCAGCGTCGGCTCTTCGGCGCAAACAGTGCCCAACGTGAGGGCCATGTGCACGTCGCCTTCCACCGAATCACGATAGGTCACCAGGTTGAATTGGCCCAGTTCGCTGTCCAGTGGCTGCTCGGCAATCCGCTGAACGGTACGTTCGTGGATCATCCGGTAGTGAATCAGGTCGGCGATGGTGCCGATCTTGATGTTGTGCTCGGCAGCAAAAGCTTCCAGTTCAGCACGACGGGACATGGTGCCGTCGTCGTTCATCACTTCGCAGATCACCCCGCTCGGCTCGAAACCAGCCATGCGCGCGAGGTCGCAAGCGGCTTCGGTGTGGCCAGCACGAGCGAGGGTGCCGCCGGCCTGCGCCATCAGCGGGAAGATGTGGCCCGGGCTGACGATGTCTTCAGCCTTGGCGTCCTTGGCGGCAGCCGCTTGCACGGTGCGCGCACGGTCAGCGGCAGAGATGCCGGTGGTCACGCCTTCGGCGGCTTCGATCGAAACGGTGAACTTGGTGCCGAAACCGGAACCATTGCGCGGTGCCATCAGCGGCAGCTTCAACAGTTCGCAGCGCTCGCGGCTCATCGGCATGCAGATCAGGCCGCGGGCGTGCTTGGCCATGAAGTTGATGTGTTCGGCCTGGCAGCATTCGGCGGCCATGATCAGGTCGCCTTCGTTCTCGCGGTCTTCGTCATCCATGAGGATGACCATCTTGCCTTGGCGGATGTCTTCGACCAGTTCTTCGATGCTATTGAGCGCCACAAGGCACCCCCTTCAGTCAGGATTTGAGGTAGCCGTTGGCGGCCAGAAAGCTTTCAGTAATACCGCCAGCACTTGGCTCTGCAGCCTTGTCACCGAGGAGCAGGCGCTCCAGATAGCGCGCCAGCAAGTCAACTTCCAGATTCACCCGGCGACCTGGCTTGTACGACGCCATGATGGTTTCACTCAGGGTGTGCGGAATGATCGTCAGCATGAACTCGGCGCCATCGACGGCGTTCACGGTCAGGCTGGTGCCGTCGACGGTGATCGAGCCTTTGTGGGCGATGTACTTGGCCAGGTCTTTCGGCGCGCGGATGCGAAATTCCACGGCGCGGGCATTGTCGGAGCGCGAGACGATTTCGCCGACGCCGTCGACGTGGCCGCTGACCAGATGCCCGCCGAGACGGGTGGTCGGGGTCAGGGCTTTTTCCAGATTGACCGGGCTGCCGCTTTTCAGGTCGTTCATGGCGGTGCAGTCCAGCGTTTCGCGGCTGACGTCGGCGGCAAAGCCGTCGCCCGGCAGCTCGACGGCGGTCAGGCAGACGCCGTTGACCGCGATGCTGTCGCCGAGTTTGACGTCGCTCAGGTCGAGCTTGCCGGTGGCGACGTGGACCCGCACATCACCGCCCTTTGGGGTCAGTGCGCGGATACTGCCGATGGATTCGATAATGCCGGTAAACATGGGGTTCTCCTTGAGAACTAAGCCAGCGTAATAACGATGGCCGGGAATTATACGCTCGCCGCTTGAGCAGGGATGGCAGTGACTCGCCAGTCATCGCCTACCGCGCGAATTTCAGTGATTTTCAGCTCTGGCGCATCCTTCATATAAGCCAGCGGCCAGTCCAGCAGCGGACGCGCCGTGGAGCCGAGGAACTTGCCGGCAATGAAGATCACGAATTCGTCGACCAGACCCAGCTGAGCAAAAGCGCCAGCCAGACGCGGGCCAGCCTCGACCAGCACTTCGTTGGTGCCACGGTTGGCCAGTTCGATGAGTAATTGATGCAGATCGACCTGACCATCGTCACCCGGCACGATCAGGCACTCGGGGCCGTGGGCATATTGCTCTTCGATCGCGACGCAGGTGGCGACCAACGCCGGGCCAGCCTTGAAGAATGGCGCATCCAGCGGCACCCGTAGGCGGCCGTCGATCAGCACTCGCAGCGGTGGGCGACTCATGGCCAGCGCGGTTTGCTCGCTGTCCAGACCGAGTTCGTCAGCGCGAACAGTCAAGCGCGCACCATCGGCCAGCACGGTGTCGGCGCCGGTCAGGACCACGGCGGCCTGAGCGCGCAAACGCTGAACGGCCGAACGTGCGGCCGGGCCGGTGATCCATTGACTCTCGCCGCTTTCCATCGCTGTGCGACCGTCGAGGCTCATGGCCAACTTGACCCGCACGAACGGCAAGCCGTGTTCCATGCGTTTCAGAAAGCCTTGATTGAGCTTGCGCGCTTCGGCTTCGAGCACACCGCTTTCAGTGGCGATGCCGGCATCGCTCAAGCGCTGCAAACCACGTCCGGCGACTTGCGGATTCGGATCACGCATCGCCGCGACGACCCGGCTTACGCCAGCATTCACCAGCGCATCCGCGCACGGCGGTGTGCGGCCATGGTGGCTGCACGGCTCGAGGGTCACATAAGCGGTCGCGCCCCGGGCCAGTTCACCGGCGGCGCGCAGGGCATGGACTTCGGCGTGCGGTTCACCGGCGCGTTCATGCCAGCCTTCGCCGACAATCTGCCCGTCGCGCACCACCACGCAGCCGACCCGAGGATTGGGGTGCGTGGTGTAGTGACCTTTGCGCGCCAGTTCCAGCGCACGCGCCATGAAGTGGGCGTCGAGGATGGCCTGCCCGGCGACGGTGGTCATTCTTTCACCGGTTCGCGGGCGAGGCGGTCGATTTCTTCGCGGAACTCGTTGAGGTCCTGGAAGCGCTTGTACACCGAGGCGAAACGGATGTAGGCGACTTCATCAAGCTTTTGCAATTCGGCCATGACCAGTTCGCCGACCACAAGGGATTTGACCTCGCGTTCGCCGGTGGCGCGCAGCTTGTGCTTGATGTGAACCAGAGAGGATTCGAGGCGCTCGACGCTCACCGGACGTTTCTCCAGGGCGCGTTGCATGCCGGCGCGGAGTTTTTCTTCGTCGAACGGTTGGCGACTGCCGTCGGTTTTGATCAGGCGCGGCAACACCAGTTCGGCCGTCTCGAACGTCGTGAAACGTTCGCCGCAGGCCAGGCATTCACGCCGGCGGCGCACCTGTTCGCCCTCGGCGACCAGACGCGAGTCGATGACCTTGGTGTCGTTGGCACCGCAGAAGGGACAGTGCATGGTGGCTGGCAACAAAAAAAGGGAGGGCCATGGTAGCGCATCCCGGTGGCAAGACAAGCCATAGGCTTTGCGGTATACAGAACGGCATGATCGTTTGATCCATGGATTTCATTTTGCCGGAGCATCCAATGCCGTTACGTCCGCTCGTTTTGCTCAGTCTTTTCAGCCTGCTGGTGGCCTGTGGCAGCGATGCACCCAAGCCCCAGCCGCCAACGCCGGGCCCGGCGCCGCAGCAAGCGCAGAAAAAAGCCAAAGAGGCTGCCGAACTTGGCCCGCTGCCGGCCTATCAACGTGAACTGAGCGGCACCCTGCAAGGCGTGCCGGCCGGTGCCGAAGTCGAACTGGCGCTGCTGGTGATCGACGAAAAGGATCGCCCGCAACAATTGCTCGCCAGTTCCAGCCTGATCGGCAACAACCAGATCCTGCCGTTTCGACTGCGCTTCAACCCGGACGCTTTTCCGGCCGGTGCGCGGGTCGAGCTGCGTGGCCGCGCCAGCCAGTCCGGCCAGTTGATCCTGCATCTGCCCTCGCAAACCATCACTCAGCCGACCACTCAGGCGTTGGGCCAACTGCAATTTGTCAAAGCACCATGACGGCACCGCTCGACCTGCAACGGGCGTTGGGTGAATTGCTCGGCGACGCCAGACTCAAGGTCTGTGCCTTGCCCGACACTGATTTGCAGCTATGGCTGATCGATGGCGACAACATGGATCGCGAATTCAGCCAGGAAGAAATTCAGCGAATTCTGCACGAGCCACCGTATTGGGGTTTCTGCTGGGCCAGTGGTCTGGCGGTGGCGCGGTATCTGGCCGAGTTCCCGGAGTGGGTGCGCGGAAAACGCGTGCTGGATTTCGGCGCGGGTTCCGGGATTGCCGGGATTGCGGCGGTGAAAGCCGGGGCGCTTGAAGTCGTGGCGTGCGATCTCGATCCGCTGGCGATTTCCGCGTGTCGGGCGAATGCCACGCTGAATGGCGTAGAGATGAATTACTCGACGGATTTCTTTGCCGAAGCCGATCGGTTTGATCTGATTCTGGTGGCGGATGTGTTGTATGACCGGGCGAATCTGCCGTTGCTCGATGCGTTTTTGAGCCGTGGCCGCGAGGCGCTGGTGGCGGATTCGCGGGTCAGGGACTTTCGCCATCCGTTGTATGAGCGCATTGAAATGCTTGAGGCGATGACCTTGCCGGATCTGGCCGAGCCTGAGGAATTTCGGCATGTCAGCCTGTACCAGGCGCGGCGCTAGCCAAAAGCATCGCTGGCAAGCCAGCTCCCACAGTGACCGAGTCGAACCAACATTTCGTATACGACACAGAACCCTGTGGGAGCTGGCTTGCCAGCGATGGCGTCCTGCCTAGCGATACACCTCTCAAATCTGCCCCGCTTCCGGCCACACCCCGCCAAGCCGTATAGTTGCCCCATCCACGCTTCTACGAGATCCCCCATGAGCGAGCAAACGCCGTACATCTTCGACGCCACGACGGCCGATTTCGACCAGTCGGTGATCGAGGCCTCTTTCAACAAACCGGTGCTGGTGGATTTCTGGGCCGAATGGTGTGCGCCGTGCAAGGCGTTGATGCCGATGCTGCAAGGTATTGCCGAGAGCTATCAGGGCGAATTGCTGCTGGCCAAGGTCAACTGCGACATCGAGCAGGACATCGTCGCGCGCTTCGGCATTCGCAGCCTGCCGACCGTGGTGCTGTTCAAGGACGGTCAACCGGTCGACGGTTTTGCCGGTGCACAACCGGAATCCGCCGTGCGCGCCCTGCTTGAGCCGCATGTGCAGATGCCGCCACCGGCCGCAGCTGATCCGTTCGAACAGGCTCAGGCATTGTTCGATGACGGTCGTTACGCCGACGCCGAAGCAGCGCTGGTGGTGATGCTCACCGAAGACAACACTAACGCCAAGGCGCTGATCCTCTACGCGCGCTGCCTGACCGAACGCGGCGAGCTGGACGAAGCGCAAACCGTGCTGGATGCAGTCAAGAGCGACGAACACAAAGCTGCGCTGGCCGGCGCCAAGGCGCAGATCAAATTCCTTGGCCTGGCGCGTGATCTGCCGGATGCCGCCGACCTGAAAGCGCGCTTGGCGAAAGATCCGCAGGACGATGAAGCTGTGTATCAACTGGCGATCCAGCAACTGGCGCGTCAGCAGTATGAAGCGGCGCTGGATGCACTACTGAAGCTGTTTATCCGCAACCGCAGCTACAGCGAAGGCCTGCCGCACAAAACCTTGCTGCAGGTGTTCGAACTGCTGGGCAATGATCATCCGTTAGTGTCTGTGTACCGCCGCAAGATGTTTGCTGCGCTTTATTAAGCCCTCATTCGATCCAGCTGTAGAGCGGCGTATCCCCGCCGCTCACCACTTTCACGTCCGCACTGTGGCGCAGGCGCACCAGCAAGCGTTTGCCCGCTGCCGCGCTGCCGGTCAGCCCTTCCAGCTGATCAAGCAGGTCCGGCCCACTGAGCTGTCCTGCCTTGCGCAACAGATCCTTGGCCACCTGCCACAAGGCATCGTCCTGATTCAGCGGTTTCGCTGCCGGAGCTGACGCGAGCGCTTCAGATTGCGCAAGCGGCGCCTGTCCATTCAGCGCCGAACCAAGCTTCGCCCAGTCGCCGTCATCCAGTTCTACCGTCAAGTCCACCGGCACATCGCCGACGGTTCCGCGTATCCGCAACATTGAGTTCGCTCCCGCACATTTCTGACCTGCATGCTCCCACGGGACTTGTGCAACGCCAAGTAAAGGCGCCAAACGCATCTGGTAATTCTTGGGTAATCGACTACATTGATCTCTTTTTCGCGGGAAGGATCCCAATGTCTTCAGGACGAAACTGGCCTCAAAGGGAGGCCCGACCTCTACAGGTGGCGTGGTACTTGAGGGAAATGAAAACCTCAATATCGAAGGAAAAATAATCGCCTCCATCGGACAACTCGCCAGTTGTCCGGTTTGCGGTCCCGGCAAAGGTCCGATCGTGGCAGTGGGCGAAAGAACGCTGATATTGCCTGCTGGCCCCGCCGCGTTGGTAGATGATTATGTCGCCTGCGGCTGCCCGCCCATGTCCAACAAACTGCTGCCTCAACAACACAGTGGTTTTGCCGGAATAGGCCGCCCCGCGCCTATCGACATGGGGCCAGCGATTGTTGCGCTGACTTCGTATCGTTACCTGCAAGCAATCATCGAACGCTTGGACGACGTCGAAAAGCCTGGACTGTCCTACAAACTCAAGGACAAAAAAAGGTGGCTGTCTTGCAAGACAGCACCTGCAGCGCCACGGGTGAAGGCTGCGAACACAAAGTAGAAAACCACGCGGATTACGACACTCTGTTGGTCGGTGAAGATTCCGAGTGGACGTTTTATGCCTACGAAGAACCGTTGCAACAGGATCTGTCATGAAATCGGAAATCAAACTGATCTTTAAAGACTTTCTGATGCAGCCACCAAAAGGCATCAAGTTTCAGATGCTGGTGGATGGATCGATCATCGACGACAACATTATTCAGAACGATGACTAACCCCGCATTTACTCGCTCATCTCTGACAAGGGGCAAACCGGCATCACCCTCTCGGGTTCAAAGACATTGCCCTCGGTAAAAACCCGCGATAGCCACGAAGTTACTGTTCAGATCGTCGGCTCATCTGGAGCGACAAAGACGATGCACACAGCCACGCTGACCGAAGGCAAATCACTGTCGATCGTCGCCGTTTCACCGTGGGTCAAGGTTCCCTTGTCAACTAGCGGTGCCGTTTCCAATGACACCTTTTACGAGGTGGAGTACGGGGTCAAACGCAAAAACGAGACCCGCACCGTGAAAGTGGTCATCCAGGATATGCCGCGCCGAATATTGATGGAGGCGCTTTCACACCGAGGTTCCACGCAATGGGCAGGCAACAAAAGCAAACAGTCTTTGGCGCATCCAACGCTAAAGCAAAGTGTGGAGTTCCCGGCAAACACGAACAAATGCAATCTGTTTGTCTATGACGTGCTGACTTCGATCGGGGTCAATGTGGCATTGATCGAACATGGAAAATCCAAATACCTGCCGTATTTCTCCAAGGTCAGCCCACCGCTGGCGGGTGAATGGGCCGACAGCGGACGACTTCTCAATAGCTGGAAAGTGGAACATTCACCTTTACCGGGCGATGTCGGCGCTTATGCAGTCAATTACTCGGATGCCAGCGGACACGTGGGTTTTGTTCTGACTCAGGGCGTCTGCATTTCGGCAGGCTGGGAGAAAGTTGAAGTCAATGATGCAGGCTTTCGGCATGCGTCGGGCAACGCGGTGGAAAGCGACCATGACTTCACCATTTTTCGACGTTACAAATACAGCAAACCACAATGAAACGACTCTCTTGGATAATCCTGACTGCTTCACTTCTATTGATCGTGGCATGGCGCTTTTGGTCGCCTGCCGACCTTTCAGCCTGTACTTCCAAAAACACAGAGCCAGGTCAGCTTACCGCCGTAATTCGCAATTACTTTGAGGGAAATAACCGTATCGACTGGAGGGGTCTGGATGACCGTTTCGACATACTTTCTACTCCAGAAGGCCAAAAAATCGCTGGTCAACCACAGGCTCATGTTTGCGAAGCGTTGCAGATTCTGAGCAGTCCAACCTTCAGTCAGAGCGAAAAAATCTTCACCACTGCACTCATGTTTCATCTGCCGATTAATCAGTACATGGGCTTCATGGATCGCACCCATCAACTCTACGCGGATGAAAAAATTGATCGGGAGGTGATGACACTTGTAGTACTTCCACGCGGAACAGCCATCAACTACTGGTGGCTCCCGGATTGGCGCGAGCGCTTCAGTCGCGATGCGCCGAGCGTGCTAGACGCAAATCTGATCAAGCATGTGCTATCGGGACATTACTGGTTCGACTATCCCGGCGCAGGCTTCTGACTCTAAAAGTGTGACATCCAATCTTTGTGCCGCCCGGAATCTGTCCCGGGCGGCGCTCAGTCATGTCTTGCGCAAAGCGGAGCGCACGGGCAAACTCTGCGCACTTTCGTTATAAGATTACATAACAAACTCTTCACTTTTACTTCCCGGAGACCGCCATGCGTCGTCTGCTGCTCGCTTTGCCGTTTGCCCTGTTGCCGCTGGCCATCGCCCATGCTGCCGATGAGCATGACCACGATCACGACCATGAACACGGCAGCCTCGGCGCGCATGAACACGGCGTCGGTCGATTGAACGCGGCGCTTGATGGCCAGACCCTGGAGCTTGAGCTGGAAAGCCCGGCGATGAACCTCGTCGGTTTCGAACACGTTGCCACCAGCGATGCCGACAAGGCCAAAGTCGCCGCCGCCCGTGCGCAGCTGGAAAAGCCGCTGACCCTGTTCAGCCTTCCCGCCGCTGCTGGGTGCAAAGTGGTCAGCCAAGAACTGGAAAGCCCGCTGTTCGGCGACAAACCGGATGCCGACGATCACGACGACGATGAAGCGGACAAGGACGGCCACGAGCATCACCACGACCATAGCGAAATTCACGCGCACTATCAGTTCAACTGCGCCACACCGGGCGCGTTGAAGACCCTGGATCTAGCCAACGTTTTCAAGACCTTCCCGGCGACGCAGAAAATTCAGGTACAACTGATCAGCGCCAGCGGCCAGCAAGGTACCGAAGTGACGGCCAAGGCTGCCGCGCTGAAATTCTGATCACACCGAAAATCCCCTGTGATCCACCGCGATCCGATGTAGGAGCTGCCGAAGGCTGCGATCTTTTGATCTTGCTTTAAGAAGATCAGGATCAAAAGATCGCAGCCTTCGGCAGCTCCTTCAGGGGCTATGAAAACTCATGAAACTGGTGCCATGACCCAAGCACTCATCGAACTGTCCGACCTGGGCTTCAACTGGCCCGGTCACCCACCGCTGCTGGACATCCCCGCGTTTCGCCTGGAAGCCGGCGAAACCCTGTTCCTCAAAGGCCCCAGCGGCAGCGGCAAGACCACCCTGCTCGGTTTGCTCGGCGGCGTGCAGAAACCCGGTCGCGGCAGTATTCGCCTGCTCGGCCAGGAGCTGACCGAACTCTCCGCCGGCGCTCGCGATACCTTCCGTGTCGATCACACCGGCTACATCTTCCAGCAGTTCAACCTGCTGCCGTTTCTCTCGGTGCGCGAGAACGTTGAGCTGCCGTGCCACTTCTCGAAACTGCGTGCGCAGCGGGCGAAACAGCGCCACGGCAGCGTAGATCAAGCCGCCGCCACCCTCCTCGCGCACTTGGGTTTAAAGGACGAAAGTATCCTCAGCCGTCGCGCTGACTCACTGTCAATCGGTCAGCAACAACGGGTCGCTGCCGCACGTGCCTTGATCGGTCAGCCAGAGCTGGTGATCGCCGACGAACCGACCTCGGCGCTGGATTACGACGCCCGGGAAAACTTCATTCGCCTGTTGTTCGCCGAATGCCGCGAGGCCGGTTCCAGTTTGCTGTTCGTCAGCCACGATCAGAGCCTGGCGCCGCTGTTCGACCGTCATCTGTCCCTGGCCGAACTCAATCGCGCCGCCACGTCTGCCGAGGTCTGAGATGTATCTGTTTCGTCTGGCCATGGCCAGCCTGGCCAACCGCCGCTTCACCGCTTTGCTCACGGCTTTTGCCATCGCCCTCTCGGTGTGCCTGCTGCTCGCCGTCGAGCGGGTGCGCACCGAAGCCAAAGCCAGTTTCGCCAGCACCATCAGCGGTACCGACCTGATTGTCGGCGCGCGTTCGGGCTCGGTGAATCTGTTGCTTTACTCGGTATTCCGCATCGGCAACGCCACCAACAACATTCGCTGGGACAGCTTCGAACACTTCGCCAATAACCCGAAAGTGAAGTGGGCAATCCCGATGTCCCTCGGCGACTCCCATCGCGGGTACCGGGTGATGGGTACCACCGAAGCCTATTTCGAGCATTACCAGTACGGTCGCCAGCAGCATCTGCAACTGGCTGACGGTCGTGCGTTTGCCACCGATCCCTTTGAAGTGGTGCTCGGTGCGGAAGTGGCCGATGCGCTGCATTACAAACTCGGCGACCAACTGGTGCTGGCCCACGGCGTGGCGGCGATCAGTCTGGTCAAGCACGACGACAAACCGTTCACCGTGGTCGGCATTCTCAAGCGCACCGGCACCCCGGTCGATCGCACGTTGCACATCAGCCTCGGTGGTATGGAGGCGATTCACATCGACTGGCACAACGGTGTGCCGGCTCGGGGTAACGGGCGGATCACGGCGGATCAGGCGCGCAACATGGACCTGACGCCGCAAGCAATCACCGCGTTCATGCTCGGCCTCAACAGCAAGATTTCCACCTTTGCCCTGCAACGCGAGATCAATGAATTCCGTGGCGAACCGATGCTGGCGATTCTGCCGGGCGTAGCGTTGCAAGAATTGTGGAGCCTGATGAGCACCGCCGAAAAAGCGCTGTTCGTGGTCTCGCTGTTTGTGGTGCTGACCGGATTGATCGGCATGCTCACGGCGATTCTCACCAGCCTCAATGAACGGCGCCGCGAGATGGCGATTCTGCGTTCGGTCGGGGCGCGGCCGTGGCATATCGCGAGTCTGTTGGTGCTCGAAGCTTTTGCACTGGCGCTGACAGGCGTCATCGCAGGGTTAGCGTTGCTGTACATCGGCATCGCCGCTGCGCAGGGTTATGTACAGGCCAATTACGGTTTGTATCTGCCGCTGGCGTGGCCGAGCGAGTATGAATGGACGCTGCTCGGTGGCATTCTGGCGGCCGCGCTGCTGATGGGCAGCGTGCCGGCCTGGCGCGCTTATCGCCAATCCCTGGCCGATGGCCTGTCGATCCGTTTATGAGGATGTTCACCATGCCCCGCGCTGCACTCGCGCTGCTGTTGCTGATCGCTCTGCCCGTGTGGGCAGCGGCGCCGAAAGACCTGACATGGTCGGAAATGATTCCGCCGGACGCCGCGCCGGAAGTACCGAACATGACGCCGCTGCATGACCTGTCGAAGATGGGCGATGCGTTGTCTGCCGAGTCCGCGCCAGCAGCGAAACAGGACATGCCGGACGCGCCGGTGGTGAAGTCGCTCGACGGGCAGAACATTCGTTTGCCGGGCTACATCGTGCCGCTGGAAGTCAATGAAGAGGGGCGCACCACGGACTTTTTGCTGGTGCCGTATTTCGGCGCCTGCATCCATGTGCCGCCACCGCCGTCGAACCAGATTGTGCATGTGAAAAGCGAGCTGGGCGTGAAGCTTGATGAGCTGTATCAGCCGTACTGGGTCGAGGGGCCGTTGCAGGTCAAGGCGTCGAGCAGCGAACTGGCGGATGCCGGCTATCAGATGGATGCAGACAAGATTTATGTGTATGAGCTGCCGGAGTAATTCCCGGTAGTTTTGTGCTGTCTGTAAAAGCCCCATCGCTGGCAAGCTAGCTCCCACAGTGATTGAGTCGTTCACAAATTTTGTGATCACCAACAAAACCTGTGGGAGCTGGCTTGCCAGCGATGGGGCCCGCAAAGGTTCCGCAAAAGTCTGCCCCTTCACTGTTTCATTGAGCTGAGTCAAAAGACCGTATCAGTTGGCTTCGTACCATAGGACATCAAACATTTTTAACGTCCTTTCGGAGCCCCCATGAACAAGTCCTTGCTCAGCGCTTCGCTGTTTGCCCTCGCGCTCGCAGCCCCGCTCGCCCATGCCCACGAAGCCGGTGACATCCTCATCCGCGCCGGTGCGATCACCGTCAACCCGAAAGCCGACAGTTCCAGCGTCAAGGTCGATCAGGGTCCGTTGAGCGGCACCAATCTGGGCGGCAAGGCGACCATGAGCAGCGATACCCAACTGGGTCTCAACTTCGCCTACATGCTCACCGATCACGTCGGCCTCGAATTGCTCGCGGCCACGCCGTTCGAGCATGACGTCAAGCTCAAGGGCACTGCCCTGCCTGCGGCCAACGGCAAGCTCGGCACCCTGAAACACCTGCCGCCGACCCTCAGCGTTGTGTACTACCCGCTGGACTCGAAGTCGCCGTTCCAGCCTTACGTCGGCGGTGGCATCAACTACACCTGGATCTACGACGAGCACGTTGGCAGCGAGGCCAGCGCCAACGGTTTCAGCAACTTCAAGGCGAAAAACTCCTGGGGTCTGGCCTGGCAGGTCGGTGCTGACTACATGCTGACCGACAACATCATGCTCAACGCCCAAGTGCGTTACATCGACATCGACACCCGCGCCACCGTCGAGAACAACGCGGTTGCGCCGGGCACTCGCGCACGGGTGAACGTGGATGTGGATCCGTTCATCTACATGGTCGGTTTGGGCTATAAGTTCTAAGTCGAGTTACCGAACGTTCACGTGGTGGTGAATGAGGCTTGGTGGTGAGCAGGCATAGAACTGACGGCGACCGTACGCAGTTGATCGGGGGATAACATTCCCTTGCCACAGGAGTAGCGACATATATTCCGGCCGTGAAAAAGGCGCCTGTCAAAGGGCGCCTTTTTCATGTCTGCCTGGAATGCGTGGTGAGGTTGAGATCTATCCCCCTCACCCCAGCCCTCTCCCCCAAGGGGCGAGGGGGAAAGGGAGCCGATTTGTGTGTTCTTCAAAATCTCAGTTCGACTCGGTATTTCACGTCGGCGTAATTCGAAAGTACACCTCGATCAGTCCCCTCTCCCTCAGGGAGAGGGTTAGGGTGAGGGGCTCTTTTCAGGAACGACCGAGCAACCGCGCCAAACCCACGCTCATCGGCGTCTGCTCAGGCAACTTGAACCGCTCCAGCAAGCGCGCATTGTTCGCCCGCGAATGCCGGATATCACCAGAACGCGCCGGGCCATAGCTGATCGGTGGCAGCTCACCGACTACCGCTTCAAGCGCCTCGAGCATCCGCTTGAGGCTCATAGCCTGATTCCAGCCGACGTTCACCGGGCCGACTTCCACCTCAGGCTTTTCGATCGCCTGTACCAGCAGATCGACCAGATCTTCGACATAAAGGAAATCGCGCGTCTGTTCACCATCGCCGAACACGGTAATCGGTAAGCCTTTCTGTGCGCGTTCACTGAAGATGCTGATCACTCCGGAATACGGCGAGGACGGGTCCTGGCGCGGGCCGAAGATGTTGAAGAAGCGGAAAATCACCGGCTCCAGACCATGTTGGCGGCGATAGAAATCGAAATAATGTTCGCCCGCCAGTTTGTCCGAGGCGTAAGGCGTCAGCGGGGCTTTGGGCGTGTCCTCATCTATCGACTCGCCCTCGCCATTGTTGCCGTACACCGCTGCGCTTGAGGCGTACAGCACCCGTTTTACCCCGGCCAGACGCATGGCTTCGCAGACATTCAGCGTGCCGATGAAATTGCTCTGGTGAGTCTTGACCGGATCATCCACCGAAGCCTGCACCGAAGCGACGGCCGCCAGGTGGGCGACCGCGCTGCAGCCTTGCATGGCCTTGGCCACCAGCGCCGCATCGGCGACATCACCAACAATCAGTTCAACCTTCGGATTGTCCAGCGGCAGGTTGCTGCGTTTGCCAGTCGACAAGTCGTCGAGGATGCGCACCGAATGCCCGGCAGCGAGCAACGCATCGGTCAGGTGCGAGCCAATGAAACCGGCTCCCCCGGTGATTAATACAGTCCCTTCAGCCATGACGGTAGAACCTATCCAGTAAGCCCGGGAGTGCAGCGCGCCAGGCGCGCGGCTTGATCCCGAAAGTGTGCAGAATTTTCTTGCAGGCCAGTACCGCGTGTTGCGGCTCCTCGGCAGCGTCCGGTCGCGCGGCGTGAGCCTGGGCAGTCGGCGCTTCGATAGCCAGCGCATGCAGGCTGCGCGCTTCGGTCAAAATCGCTTGCCCCAGCGCCAGCGGAGTCGTCGCCTCGTGGCCGGCGTAGTGATAAGTGCCCCACAGCGGCGCCGCGCAATCAAGTTGCTTGAGCACCGAAATGATCACCCGTGCGGCGTCATCGACCGGCGTCGGATTGCCACGGCGGTCATCGGCCAGCAGCAATTCTTCCGGTTGCTCGGCGCGAGCGAGAAACCGTCCGAGGGTGCCATCGGGGCTGTCATCGAGCAACCAGCCAAATCGTAGCAAAACGTGTTGCGGGCACGTGGCGCGCACACTTTGCTCGATGCGCCACAACGCCTGACCGCGCAAACCCAGTGGCACCGGCTCGTCTTTTTCGCTGTACGCCGTGGCACGCGAACCATCGAACACTCGATAACTGGATGGCTGGACGAGGACGATGTTGTGGTGCTGGCACAGTTCGGCCAGACGTTCGATTGCACGTTCCTGACCGGCCATACGGCTTTCGCTGACGGCCTCGGCCTGAAACCAGTCGAAATAGTAGGCGAGGTTGATCAACGCGTCGGGACGGGTGTCGTCGAGCAATTGGGTCAGGCTCGCGGCATCCCAGCCATTTTCGGGCGGGCGGGGGGCGAGGAAACCGATGTCTTCCTCTGCACCGAGGCGAATCAGCGCCTGCCCAAGGGCATTTCCGCCGCCCAGTAACATAAGGCGCATTCGCATAGAGTCAGCAGGCCCAGTCTGATTGGAACGATGGCTTTAGCGACGGATCTCGTGGAACCGTCGTCGATAATTACCGGAATCGTTGCATTTTGCGGGTTTAGTGCGCAACCGTCATCCGTAAAGTGTAGATCGCAGGGATTTGTGTCATGGCCACTGGCCCCATCGCTGGCAAGCCAGCTCCCACAGGGTTCAGTGCTGACCACAAATTCTGTGAACCACCGCAATCCTTGTGGGAGCTGGCTTGCCAGCGATGAGGCCCTGCCAGACGCTGAAGATCCTGAGCGGTACTTGCATCTTCCCCCCTGCGCCCGCATAACTTGAGCCATGAATCTGCCCATCCCCACGGACGCGGCCCTGGCAGGCTTTCACTCCGCCGTCAGCGCCTGGTTCAGCAAAACCTTCCCGACGGTCACCGCCGCCCAGGCCCGCGCATGGCCGTTGATCCGCCAGCGCCGTTCGACGCTGATCGCTGCGCCCACCGGCTCGGGCAAAACCCTCACCGCGTTTCTCGCCGTGCTCGATGACCTCGTGCATCGAGGCCTGGAGAACCCCGAAGGTTTACCCGATGAAACGCTCGTCGTTTATGTCTCACCGCTAAAAGCACTGTCGAACGACATCCGCATCAACCTGCAAAACCCTCTGGCCGGGATCACCGAACAGCTGCGGCAAATGAACCTGGCAGAAGTACACATCACCACCGCCGTGCGCACCGGCGACACCCCGCAAAAAGAACGCGCCGCCATGCGCAAGACCGCGCCGCACATTCTGGTGACCACCCCGGAATCGCTTTACGTGCTGCTCGGCTCGGAATCCGGACGAAAAATGCTCGGCACCACGCGCACGGTGATCATCGATGAAATCCACGCGATGGCCGCCGGCAAACGCGGCAGTCATCTGGCCCTGAGCCTTGAGAGACTACAGGCGTTATGCAGCGAACCGCTGACCCGCATCGGCCTGTCCGCCACGCAGAAACCGGTCGAAGCCGTGGCGCAATTTCTCGTCGGCCATGAGCGCCCCTGCGAAATCATCGACATCGGCCACGCCCGGCCACGGGACCTTGGCATTGAGGTGCCGCCGGTGCCGCTATCGGCAGTCATGGCCAATGATGTCTGGGAACTGGTTTACGACCGCCTCGCCGAACTCGCCCGCGAGCACCGCACCACGCTGATTTTCGTCAACACCCGGCGCCTCGCCGAGCGCCTGAGTCGACACCTCAGCGAACGCCTCGGCAAGCACGCCGTAGCGGCGCACCACGGCAGTCTGGCCAAGGAGTTTCGCCTCGACGCCGAACAACGGCTCAAGCGCGGCGAACTGCAAGTGCTGATTGCCACCGCCTCACTGGAACTGGGCATTGATATCGGCGAAGTCGATCTGGTCTGTCAGATCGCGTCGCCGCGCTCCATCGCCGGCTTCTTGCAACGCGTTGGCCGTTCCGGTCACCAGGTCGGCGGCACCCCCAAGGGTCGGTTGTTCGCCACCACCCGCGACGACCTGATCGAATGCACCGCCCTGCTCGACTGTGTTCGCCGAGGCGAACTCGACACCCTGCACATTCCCGAAGCGCCGCTGGATGTGCTGGCGCAGCAGATCATCGCCGAAGTCAGTTGTCAGGAATGGCCGGAAGACGCCTTGCTTTCGATGTTCCGCCAAGCCTCGCCCTACCGCGATCTCGACGAAAGACACTATCAGGCCCTGCTGAGCATGCTCGCCGAGGGCTATAACGGTCGCCAGGGCATCCGCAGCGCCTACCTGCACCGCGACGCCGTCAGCCGCACCTTGCGTGGCCGGCGTGGCGCGCAACTGACCGCCGTGACCAGCGGCGGCACCATTCCCGACAACGCCGACTACAGCGTGATGCTTGAGCCGCAAGGCCTGAACATCGGCAGCGTCAACGAAGACTTCGCGGTGGAAAGCATCGCCGGCGATGTGTTCCAGCTTGGCAATACCTCCTACCGGATCCTGCGCGTGGAAACCGGCAAGGTGCGCGTCGAGGATGCCCACGGCCAGCCGCCGACCATTCCCTTCTGGCTTGGCGAAGCGCCGGGACGCAGTGATGAATTGTCGTTCGCCGTGGCACGTCTGCAAGCGCAGCTCGACGAACTGCTCGGCGCCAGCCCGGGCAATCTGCAACCGGCGCTCGACTGGCTGACGCACACCCTCGGCCTCAACCTCGCCAGCGCCGAACAACTGGTCGAATACCTCGCCCGCGCCCGGCAAACCCTCGGCGCCCTGCCGTCGCAGGACACGCTGCTGATGGAGCGGTTTTTCGACGAGTCCGGCGGTACGCAATTGATCATCCACTCACCGTTCGGCAGCCGTATCAACCGCGCCTGGGGCCTGGCCCTGCGCAAGCGATTCTGCCGCACCTTCAATTTCGAATTGCAGGCTGCCGCCAGCGAAGACGCGATCGTGCTGTCGCTGTCCACCAGCCACAGCTTTGAACTCGATGAGATCTGGCGTTACCTGCACAGCAACAGCGCCGAGCACATCCTTATTCAAGCGGTGCTCGATGCGCCGCTGTTCGGCGTGCGCTGGCGCTGGAATGCCGGGGTGGCATTGGCGCTGCCGCGTTTTACCGGTGGGCGCAAAGTCGCCCCGCAGTTGCAGCGGATGAAAAGCGAAGACCTGATTGCCAGCGTGTTTCCCGACCAGATCGCCTGCCTGGAAAACCTCGCCGGCGAACGGGAAATTCCCGAGCATCCACTGATCGAGCAAACCCTCGACGATTGCCTGCATGAAGCGATGGACAGCGAGGGCTGGCTGAATCTGCTGCGGCGCATGGAGCGTGGCGAGGTGCGTTTGATCAGTCGCGATCTGCCGGCGCCTTCGCCGCTCGCGGCAGAAATTCTCAGTGCGCGGCCGTACACCTTTCTCGACGATGCACCGCTGGAAGAACGTCGCACGCAAGCGGTGATCAACCGGCGCTGGAGCGATCCGCAATCGACCGATGACCTCGGTGCGCTGGACGCGGACGCTATTAACGCCGTGCGCGAAGAAGCCTGGCCGACGCCGAACGCTGTGGATGAAATGCATGAAGCGCTGATGAGCCTTGCATGCGTCAGCGAGGGGGAAGTGCAAGCGAATGAAGGCTGGCGCGCATGGCTGGAAACCCTGGCCCGCAGCGGGCGCGCCTGCCGTTTGCAGATCGACTCCGAGCATGGCTTGTGGCTGGCCCGCGAACGCCTGACCTGTCTGCAAGCGCTTTATCCACAGGCCAAATTGCAAGACGAACTGGAGGCGTTACCGGGGTTCGATGAAGCCTGGACGTTCGATGAAGCGCTGATCGAAGTGATCCGCGCGCGCCTCGGTGCCTTCGGACCGCTGCCGTTATCCGCGATTGCCGAACCGCTCGCGCTGCCGACCACTGAAGTCCATCAAGCCCTCGCGCAACTGGAGCGCGAAGGTTATGTGCTGCGCGGTCAGTTCACACCCAAGGTCAACGTTGAAGAATGGTGCGAACGGCATCTGCTCGCGCGCATTCATCGCTACACGGTCAAGCGCCTGCGCCGGGAAATCGAACCGGTAGCGCTGCAGGATTTCATGCGGTTTCTGTTCGACTGGCAGCATCTCTCGCCTTCTACTCGCGGTCAGGGTAGAGCCGTGTTGCCGGCGATTATCGGCCAGTTCGAAGGCTACGCGGCGGCGGCTTCGGCGTGGGACAGCGATATCCTCCCGGCGCGATTAAAAGACTATTCGCCAAGTTGGCTGGATGAGCTGTGTCGCCACGGCAAACTGGTGTGGACGCGCCTCAGTGCCCGGCAAAAAATCAGCGCTACGGCGTTGCGCAGCACGCCTATCGTGCTGCTGCCGCGCAGTCAGGTCGGCCTGTGGAGTGCGCTGGCCGAACAGACGCCGGTGAGCGAACTTTCGCCGAAAACCCAGAAGGTTTTTGAAGCCTTGAGTCAGCACGGCGCGCTGTTTTTCGATGAGCTGATTCATGAAGCGCACCTGCTACGCACTGAGCTGGAAATCGCCTTGCAGGAGCTGGTCGGCGCCGGTCTGGTGAACGCCGACAGCTTCGCCGGCCTGCGCGCGCTGATCACCCCGGCGAGCAAGCGCCAGCAGCGCAGCAGTCGTCGCGGGCGCGGGGCGTTTATCGGTGGGATGGATGATGCCGGGCGCTGGGCCTTGCTGCGGCGCGGGGCGGCTGTGGATAACAACGAGACGCTGGAGCATGTCGCCATGACGTTATTACGCCGCTATGGCGTGGTGTTCTGGAGATTGCTGGAACGCGAAGCGGACTGGTTGCCGAGTTGGCGTGAATTGCTGCGTACTTTTCATCGGCTGGAAGCGCGTGGAGAGATTCGTGGCGGGCGGTTTGTCAGTGGTTTGGCGGGGGAACAGTTTGCGCTGCCCGAGGCGATTCCATTGTTGCGCGAGGTACGTCGGCGGCCGCATGACGGCAGTCTGGTGGCGGTGTGTGGGGTTGATCCGCTGAACCTGGCCGGGACGTTATTGCCGGGGGTGAAGGTACCGGCGCTGGTGAGTAATCGGCTGGTGTATCGCGATGGGGCCAGCATTCACACCACAAATCCCGTCGTTAAGTCCGCGATTCCTGCGGCACCTCACTCGCCACCACCTCTCCCTCCTGCTGCCGTTTGGGCAACAAAACCTGCTGTGGATAAGTCTGCGCGAAATGCACGGTCGCGGTGTTATCCACAAGCTTCTTCAAGCGCTGGTTGAAAGCCCGGCTCACCGCATACTGCCCGCCCGACACCGTGCGGAACTGCGCGGTCAGCACCACGCCATTCAAATCCATCCTGTCCACGCCAAACACATCCAGCGGCCCTTGCAGGTTGTACTTGAGGAACGGGTCTTCGCGGATCGAATCGCCGGTTTCGCGGATCAACTCGATGGCCTTATCCACGTCCGTGTCATAGGTGAACTGCACCGAGAAAAACGCATAAGCGAACTGCCGCGATTGGTTGGTCACAGCCTTGATCTGGCCGAACGGTACCGAGTGCACAAAGCCCTTGCCGTCACGCAGGCGCAACGTACGAATGGTCAGCCCTTCGACCGTGCCGGCATGGCCCGAATCGAGCACCACCCAGTCACCAATCGACAGCGTGTCCTCGATGATGATGAACAGCCCGGTAATGACGTCTTGCACCAGTTGCTGCGAACCGAAACCGATGGCCAGACCGACCACACCCGCACCGGCCAGCAGCGGCGCGACGTTAATCCCAAGATTGGCCATGGTGGTGATCGCGCAAATCACCACAAGGATGATTTTGATCGCGTTGCGCAGCAACGGCAGGATGGTTTTCACCCGCGTGCTCGGTTGGCGTGCCGCGCGTTTGCTGAGCGGCGGTTTCAGCGCTTCCTGAATTGCCGTGTCGAGCACTACCCACAACAGCCATGTGACCAGGAAGATCAGGCCGATGCTGCTCAGCGCGTTGCTGATGGCTCGTCCGACCGTGCTGCTCTGGGCAAAATCGAGGAGCGATACGCCCCAGATCCGCCCGAGGATGTCGATGAAGGCAATGGCGATGACGATCCGCAGCAAGGCATGCAAGAGGCTGAGGAAACGTTCCTTGTAGGCACTGCTGCGCTGGATTGCTTCGGCCTTTCGCGACTTGAACAAGTGCTGCAGGATCGTGCTGAGAAACACCGTGCCGATCAGCAACACCGTGGTGAACAACGCGCAGCGCAGGGCCTTTTGATTGTCCTCGCCGATACCGATCAGGTTGACCGCCGAGACCAGCACCATCAGCACGATTGGCCAATACCACAGCCCGGAAAAGATCCGCAGCGACTCCTGCAACGAGGGTTGTTTCAGCCGCTGGCTCAGCGAACGATTGCGGATCAGATGCGCCACCGGGCGGCGCAGGCGAATCACCAGCAAACCAAAAATGATGGAGGCGATCAGCCCGGTGAACACCGCGATGCTGCTGGTGATATTGCCGCCCAGTTGGCGGGCGATCTGCGGGCTGGTCAGCGCATCGCTGAGAGCAGCGAGGAAGCCGATCAGGAACAGCGGACGCGGGCAGTAATTGCGGATGATCCGCGCCGCCGGACGTTTATGGCCGACGTTGAACATCACCACCACGCACAACAACATCGAGGTGGAAAAGATACCGCTGCTGGTGGCGTAGGCCAGACACAGCGCCAGCGCGCGGCCAACCGAAGCTTGCAGGAAATGGCTGACGTAGAGGGTCAGCGGCAGGCAGATCAGCGCTGGAATGGTGTAAGGCAGCAAATATCCAATCAGATCCTGACTACGCTGACGGGTGCGCAACCAGCGACCCTCGCGCAGGCGTTTGGTCAACAGGCTGCCGAGCACGGTGAGCAGCGCGAAACTGCCGAGCCAAGTGCCGGACAAAGAGAGGAAATCCCCGGCGACGCTCCAGCCCGAGCGATTCGACGGCTGGTTGACCAGTTTGTCGACTTCATCGGCGGCGCGATCGGCGCGCAGGCGCCAGGCATCGACCAGGTGTTCGTTTAGATCGAGTTTGTCCTGGACGTCGTCGATGCTCGAACTGATCGCGCCGAGCAGACCGCCTTGCACAATCGGTTCAGGTTTGGCCGCCTCTTCGGCGGCGGCCGGGACACCCGGCAATGCGGCGGCGTCAATTTCACTGGCGCCGAGAAACAGCAGTGCTCCCAGCAGAATAGCGATCCTGAACTTGACCAAAACTCCGATCTCCCTTGGCTGAACCTGTAAGGAACTGATCGGTAATTGCACAGCAAGTTCAAGAGCCCCCTCACAGAGCATCACCGCGAACCCCGATCGTTCCCACCCTCTGCGTGGGAATGCAGCCAGGGACGCTCTGCGCCCCAAAAGCGGACGCGGAGCGTCCATTGAGGCGTTCCCACGCGGAGCGTGGGAACGATCAACAAGTCCGGAGGCGAACTCAAATCCTGAGAACCCTGAAGATCAGCTCCCTTCCCCCTCGCCCCCTCTGGGGGAGAGGGTTGGGGTGAAGGGGAGTGCTGTTGATCTTCGCCTTCGACGTGACCGTCCGTAATGCCGTCGAAACTTTCCCGAACCGTGCGCAGTCATCAGAAGACAGCGGCAACACGAGGGCTTTCAACGGGAGGGCGGCATGGCAACGATTCACATCGGTATTTCCGGCTGGCGCTACGAACCGTGGCGCGGGGACTTCTACCCAAAGGGACTGGCGCACAAACGCGAATTGCAGTTCGCTTCGCGGGCGGTCAACAGCATCGAAATCAATGGATCGTTCTACGCCCTGCAACGGCCCGAACGTTACGCCCAGTGGTACGCCGAAACACCCGACGATTTCGTTTTCAGCGTCAAAGCCCCGCGTTTCATCACTCATATCCGCCGCTTGCGCGAGATCGAAAAACCGCTGGCGAACTTCTTCGCCTCGGGGATTCTGGAGCTCAAGGAAAAGCTCGGGCCGATCCTTTGGCAGTTCCCGCCGAATTTCAAATTCGAGCCTGAGCGCTTTGAACATTTCCTCGCGCTACTGCCCCACGACACCGAAGCCGCCGCCACCCTCGCCCATCAACACGATTCCCACCTGCACGGCCACGCGAGCATGAAAGCCTGGCGGAAAAAACCGCTGCGCCACGCTGTGGAAATCCGCAACGACAGCTTCCTTGATCCCGATTTTGTGCGGTTATTGAAGCGCTACAACACCGCATTGGTGATCGCCGACACCGCGGACAAATGGCCGTACCGCGAAGACCTCACCAGCGACTTTGTCTACTTGCGCCTGCACGGCGCCGAAGAACTCTACGCCAGCGGTTACACCGCGCCAGCCCTCAAGCGCTGGGCCGAACGCATCGATGCCTGGCACCACGGCGAGCAACCAAAAGACGCGCACCTGATCGCCCCACGCTTGAAGCCGCGCGCGCGCAAATCCCGTGAGGTGTTCTGCTATTTCGACAACGACATCAAAGTCCGCGCGCCGTATGACGCTCGCGAGTTGCTGCACCGTTTCGAACTGGATAAAGACCTCGCCACCACCCCCGGCGAACCTGCTGGCGAAGGAGTGTTGGCATGAGCATTCCGGAACCGGTCGGTTTCACAGACGAAGGCTCGGTAGTTGCGCCGTCCGTGCGGACGTTCACCGTACTGACGGTCAATACCCACAAGGGTTTCACCGCCCTCAACCGGCGCTTCATCCTGCCGGAGTTGCGCGAAGCGGTGCGCAGCGTCGCCGCCGATGTGGTGTTTCTGCAGGAAGTCCACGGCACCCACGAACACCATCCCAAGCGCTACAGCAATTGGCCGACGATGCCGCAGTACGAATTCCTCGCCGACAGCCTCTGGCCGCAGTTCGCCTATGGGCGCAACGCGGTGTACCCGGAGGGCGACCACGGCAACGCGTTGCTGTCGAAATTCCAGATCATCCGTCACGACAACCTCGACGTGTCGATCAATGGCCACGAGAACCGCGGCTTGCTGCATTGCGTGCTACGCCTGCCGGGTGACGGCACCGAAGTGCATGCGATCTGCGTGCATCTGGGCCTGCGCGAAAGTCATCGCAACGCGCAGTTGGACTTGCTCATGCAACGCTTGGCGGAGTTGCCCGACGACGCACCGGTGATCGTCGCTGGCGATTTCAACGACTGGCGCCAGCGCGCCGATGCGCAGCTCAAACCTTGCGGCCTGCGCGAAGTGTTCGCCGAGCACCAGGGCAAACCGGCGCGCAGTTTTCCCGCGCGCCTGCCAGCACTTCGGCTTGATCGTATTTACGTGCGCAACCTCAAGGCCAGCCAGCCGAAAGTCCTGGCGAACCGGCCCTGGTCGCACCTTTCCGACCACGTTCCTTTATCGGTAGAGATCGAACTATGAGCAGCGCGCCGCTGGAGAAATCCGCCGTGGAACCGGTAGCCATCAACCCGCCGATACGCGAGCCCGGCCAGGTTGATGTCGAGTACCGCTGGCAGGGCAACAATCGCGTCGAGTTGCTGGAAAACGGCGAGGAATATTTCCCCCGTGTGTTCGAAGCGATGCGCGCGGCGAAGAGTGAAATCCTCCTCGAGACCTTTATCGTTTTTGAAGACAAGGTCGGTGCCGAGTTACAGGAGATTCTGATCGACGCCGCCCGGCGTGGCGTGCGCACCACGGTCAGCCTCGACGGCTTCGGTTGCGGCGAGTTGACCACCGCTTATCTCACCGCGCTGAGCGAAGCCGGTGTGCACTTGCAAATCTTCGATCCGGCACCGAAGCGCCTGGGCATTCGCACCAACTGGTTCCGGCGTTTGCACCGCAAGATCGTGGTGGTCGACGGCCTGATCGCGTTTATTGGCGGGATCAACTTTTCCGGCGACCACCTCGCTGATTTCGGCCCTGAAGCCAAGCAGGATTATTCGGTGCAAATCCAGGGGCCGGCGGTCGCCGACATCCATCATTTCGCCCTGCTGCAAAGCGGTCGCCCCGGACGCGCACGCTTTTGGTGGCAACGTCGGCGCCAGCGCCGCGCGGAGATGGCCTTCAATGATCACGACGGTCAGGTGCGCCTGGTGTTCCGCGATAACGACCAGCACCACTCCGATATCGAAGAGGTGTATCTGCAGGTACTGCGCCGCGCCAAACGCCGGGTCGTGATCGCCAACGCCTACTTTTTTCCCGGTTACCGTTTGCTGCGTGAGATCCGTAACGCGGCGCGGCGCGGAGTCGAGGTGCGCCTGATTCTGCAGGGGCAACCGGACATGCTGGTGGCCAAACTGGCGGCGCGCATGACCTACGATTATTTGCTCAAAGCCGGGGTGCAGATTCACGAATATTGCCAGCGACCGCTGCACGGCAAAGTAGCGCTGGTCGACGAAGAGTGGAGCACGGTCGGCTCAAGCAATCTCGACCCGTTGAGCCTGTCGCTCAACCTGGAGGCCAACGTGCTGATCCGCGACCGCGCGTTCAATCAGCATTTGTTCGAGCGCCTCGAAGACCTCAGCCAAAACCACTGCAAAGCCATGGACCCCAGCAAGTCGCCGCGTGGGCGCATTTGGCACATGACCGTGGGTTTTCTGGTGTTCCACTTTCTGCGGCATTTTCCGGCGATGGCCGGTTGGCTGCCGGCGCACAAACCAAGGCTCAAGCCATTTCGAGGTGATCGCTCATGAGCCATTCCGAGGTGCATTCCACCCCGCATTCGACGCCAGCAGCGCACTCGAAATGGAGTCGCTGGAAACGGCCACTGACATTGCTGTTTTTCCTCGCGCTGATCGTGTTACTGACGATGTTTGCCACGCGAATCGAATGGACCGAAGTGCTGCAAACCCTTGCCGACTTCAAGGTCCGTACGCTGATCATCGCCGCCAGCCTGACGCTGCTGAGTTTTCTTGTGTACGCCAGTTTCGACCTGATCGGCCGCACATACATTCGTCAGGACCTGACCTGGAAACAGATTCTGCCGGTGGGGATCATCAGCTATGCGTTCAACTTGAATCTGAGCGCGTGGGTGGGCGGCATCGCCATGCGCTATCGGCTGTATTCGCGTCTTGGCGTGAGCAAAAGCAACATCGCCAAGATCCTCGGTTTGAGCCTGGCGACCAATTGGTTTGGCTACATGACCATTGCCGGCGTGGTGTTCAGCAGTGGATTGGTGACAATGCCACCGGGCTGGAAAATCAGCAGCAGTGCGCTGCAAGGCATCGGCGTTCTGCTGCTGTTGATCAGCGTCGGCTATCTGGCTGCTTGTCAGTTTTCCAAACGCCGCGAGTGGTCGATTCGCGGCGTGGAAATCAATCTGCCGTCATTGCGCATGGCGGTTCTGCAACTTCTGTTGGGGGCGTTGAACTGGTCGCTGATGGCGGCGGTGATTTTCACTTTGCTGCCGAGCAAACTCGATTATCCGTTGGTGCTGGGCGTGTTGTTGATCAGTGCGATTGCCGGGGTCATTACGCATATTCCGGCCGGGCTTGGGGTGTTGGAGGCAGTGTTTGTCGCGTTGCTGCAACATGAGGCTTCGCGCGGCAGTCTGGTGGCGGGTTTGCTGGCGTATCGGGCGATTTATTTTCTGTTGCCGTTGTTGATTACGGTGGTGATGTATCTGGTGGTTGAGGCCAAGGCGAAGGCGCTGCGAATAGAGAAGAAACCTTCCTGAGAGGCGTGCTGAGGCTGATGCCCTCTTCGCGAGCAGGCTCGCTCCCACAGGTTGAATGCATTCCAAATGTGGGAGCGAGCCTGCTCGCGAAGGCGTCCGAAAGAACACGAAAAGATCAAGCCGATTGAATAATGCTCAACCGTTCACCCACGACCATTTCGGTAATCCAGTCCACCAGAATCGAGGTGTACGCCTGCTGCGACACCGGTTCGCTCAACGCGTGATCGGCACCGTCGATAATCCGGTGCGTCAGTGAATGCGTCTGCTGGCAGGCCGCGCGGTAACTCATGATCGCCGCATGGGGCACGTAGTCATCGGTTTCAGACTCCACCAGCAACACATCGCCAGTAAATTGCGAACAGGCATGCAGTGCCCGATTGGTGTCCGCGCGCACCAGCGTGCTGCGGTAATCACGCAGATCAGCCTTGTCCAGTTCACGCTTGGGCGTGTGCCATTGCTCGTCGCGATACAGCGCCGGCACCCGCAAAGCCAGCCAGCGCACAGGGCGCAACGAGGTGAGGATCGCCGCCAGGTAACCGCCATAACTGGTGCCGACCACGGCGATCGCCGAGGTGTCGAGCGCCGGATGCGCGAGCAAGCGGTCATAAGCCGCCAATAAATCGCGCAAATTGTCTTCGCGCGTTACACGGGTCAGCGGGATCCCGGTGCCGCCGGTGTGCCCGCGCAAGTCGAAGGTCAGGCACACGCAACCGAGACCGGCAATGCCTTTGGCGCGCTCGAGGTCGCGCTCCTGACTACCGCCCCAACCGTGGACAAATAACACCCCCGGGACTTTCGATTTGGGACTGAGAAAGGTCCCGCTCATCTGCTCATCATCAATGTCGATTTGAATGCTTTCGCTTCTAGCCGTCATAGGATTTGACCGTTACGTATTTGAGGAGAAATTCACTGTTCTCGGCCGGGCCGCGATACACCTCGATGGCGTCCGCCGGCAGCGGCTGATCGATGTAGGTTTCTACCGAAGACACACGAATCGCGCGCATTCCCGGATCGTTGACGAAGCTTTGCAGCGCCGCGACCTCGGCACTGCTGGCGCCGCCCATGCGCCAGGATTGTTCGAGCACACCGCTGCGGGATTTGCCGTTGCTGTCCAGGCCCTGAGCAATGTCGTAATTACGCCGCGAGGCATAGAAGCGCGGGTAAGCTTCATCGGCGGCGCGGTCGAAAATCTGCGCCTGTTCGATGGCCAGGCGCACATCATCCGCCAGATCCAGCGCCAGCAGATCGTCATAGCCGCCCTGCACCACCAACAGGTTCGAGCCGCCGTACACGTCTTCGCCGTGGGCATCCCTGGTCAAGTATTGATCACCGCAGTAGCTAAGCACTTTGTCGCCGATGAATGACTGGCCGACGCTGTGAGTGACGACATCGCTCAAGTCCTGTTCCAGTACCACGCCCTCGCTGAGCTGCTGTGCAATATCGGGGCGAGTGAGGACTTCATCGAAGGCATCAAGGCTCTTGATCACTTCCTGGCCACGACCGGCGCAAGCATGAACCGGCTTCATGCGAATCGGACCGCTGTACAACAGGTGTTCGGCGGCCGGCCGCGCATCCTCCAGTGCAAACACGCTGAGGCCATCGAGTACCACATTGCGCACCCGCTCGGAGAACAATGGCGACCAGCCTTGCGGCGCGTGGGCCAGATGACTGCGCAGGCCGTGGCTGATGGCTTTGGTGCAGATGAAGTCGTGCTCGACAAAGCCACCCCACAGATCGTCAGGGCCTTTGATACCAAGTTGATGAGCGTGGGCGGTGCCGACAATGGTTTGCGTCGGCAGCAGATACAGGTCACGGCCGCGGTGTTTGTCCGGGTCGTAGCTGCCGCCGAACTTGCATCCGAGAATCTGCGCCAGCCATCGCGCCAGGGCCTTGTTGGTCTGTACCTCATGTTGCGGTGCGCCGGCGCGCACCGAGTGGGCGACAACGATTTTTCTGCGGGTTGTTGGGGTCATGCGTCCCCCTTCCATCGGTTCGATGACTGTAGCGGTGAGAGGTGCAGAGATCAGGCCAACGGCCGCTCTACGAAAATTCCAGTCCAATCAGAAACTTGCCAGAATCGTGCTGGCACCACGCCTGTTTCAATCTGCACGACCGCGTGCAAAACCCCGGCAAATTGCACGATCCATAGCCCTGTAGAGTTCAATGTGGGAGCGAGCCTGCTCGCGAAGGCGTCGTGTCGACCGACATCAAACTTGCTGACCCACCGCTTTCGCGAGCAGGCTCGCTCCCACATTAGGTAATGGATGCTTTCGGGATCGGGGATACCCCAAACCGCGCCCGATAATCACTCGGCGCCAGCCCGGTGATCTTCTTGAATATCGCGCGAAACGCCCCCGGATCCTGATAACCCACCGTCCACGCAATGTGATCGATCGTGCCATTGCTGAACTCAAGCATTTCCCGCGCCTTGCCGACCCGCAGATGCTGACAATACTCGGTCGGTTTCAGCCCGGTCGCCGCACGGAACCGGCGCAGAAACGTGCGCTCCTCCAACCCGGCCCGCTCCGCCATCGCCGTCAGCGAAACATCCGTCGCGCCGGTGCTTTGCAGCCAGTGCTGCACCTTGAGAATCGCCGCATCGCCATGGCCGAGAATCGGCGCGAAATTACTGCCGCACTCACTGGCGCTGTCACTGTGCTCTATCACCAGAAATCGCGCGGTGCCGGTGGCAATGCTCGGCCCGAGCAACCTGTCGACCAGACGTAATCCCAGTTCCGACCAAGCCATCAATCCGGCCGTGGTGATCAAGTCGCCGTCGTCGACAATCGGTGTATCCGCCTTGAGTTTGATCTTCGGATAACGCTCGGCAAAGGCCTTGGCCGACGTCCAGTGGGTAGTGGCGCTACGGCCGTCGAGCAGACCGCTTTCAGCCAACATCAGCGAGCCTACGCAAACCCCGCCCAGCGTCGCCCCGTTGGCATGTCGATCGCGTAACCATTGCATCAGGCTGGCCGGTGCTTGCGCCGCCGAGAACCCGCCGATTGATGGCGGAATCAGCACCGCCAGCAAAGCGCTGTCGTCACCCGCATGACTGGCGTAAGTGCGCGTTGGCGGCTGATCACCTTCGACCTGCCAGTGACTGACCCGCAGCACAGGCAACTGCGCGGCCTGATGCTCAGCGGCAATCCGATTGGCCACCGCAAACAGATCGGTCAAACCGTGCACCGCTGCCATCTGCGCACCGGGATAGATCAGCACGCCCAATTCAGCGACGGCGGCCCTTTCTGCGCCCATTGTCAGTTTTCCCCTGTCTATTGTCGGTGCGGCCAATCCTCGAAGCGCTGAACAAGGCCAATACTGAAGCCACTTCCAGCCAACACATCGAGGACACACCCATGGCCAAGCAAGCGCTCATCGTAGTCGATATCCAGAACGACTACTTCCCCCAAGGCAAGTGGCCGCTGGCCGGTGCCGACGCCGCTGCCGACAACGCCGCCCGGCTGATCGCTGCGTTCCGCGAGGCCGGCGATTCGGTCGTCCACATTCGCCACGAATTCACCTCAGCCGACGCGCCGTTTTTCACCCCGGGCTCGGACGGCGCCAAGCTGCATCCGAAAGTGCTCAACCGCGCCGATGAACCGGTGGTGCTCAAGCACTTCGTCAACTCGTTCCGCGAAACTGAACTGCAAGCGATCCTCGACGAACAAGGCATCAAGGAACTGGTGGTGGTCGGCAGCATGAGCCACATGTGCGTTGACGGCATTACCCGTGCGGCGGCGGATCTGGGTTATGCCGTCACGGTGATTCACGACGCCTGCGCCAGCCGCGATCTGGAGTTCAATGGCCTGACGGTGCCGGCCGCCCATGTTCACGCTGCTTTCATGTCGGCGCTCGGTTTCGCCTACGCCAGTGTGGTGTCCACTGACCAATTCCTCACCGCCCAGCCCTAAGCAATATTCTGCAAAAACACCAGGCCCGCCTTGCCGCGGGCCTTTTTTCGCCTGTCATAAAAATCTCACGCGTGAGCCATTGATGGCATTTTGAATTGGTTGTAGTGTGGCTCACGCGTGAGATGTCCATAACCGAGCCATTGCCATGAAAAGCCGTTCCCCCACCGCAAAATCAGAGAGCCCCAAGGGAGAGCGTGCGAAAGCGTCCACGAAAAAACCGTCGAGCTTCTATATGAAGCAGATGCGCGCGGGCCTGGCTGCTGCCGGTTATGTGAAACACGAAACTTGGGTGCTTCCCGAAAACCGAAGCTTGCTCAAGCAAATGGAGCAACAGCTACGCCAACCGATTCTGGCTGGCTCTTTCATGTCGGAGAATTACATGAGCGCAGGCAACAACTGGACCATCGATAGCCTCTTCAACGCCCTCAAGGCCCTGGACGAGGTGGCTTCGCAAGAGATCACGCTGTCGCTGATCCAGAGCTCCGAACCCAGCATCAAGCTGGAAATGAACGAATTCGGCGGTCTGCCGATTCACATCGCCCTGGCCGGCCAGCAGATCATCGTCGACACCGTGCTGGTGGACATCGATTCGATCTCGAACGTAGCGGCCTTCAACGACGCCGTGTTGCGCAGCCGGGAAATGTTCCCGCTGTCGTCGATCGGTATCGAGTCGATGCCGAACGGGCAGACCGTTTACAACATGTTTGGCGCCCTCAGCGCCGACTCGAGCCTGACCAACGTGGTGACCGAGGTGAAAACCCTGGTCGACAACGTGCAGCGCGCGAGTGAAGCCTTCGAACACTTCTTCAAGTAATCAACAGGGAATATCCAATGACTCAGTCCATCTGGAGCAAGTTGTTCACCGCGCTGCGCGGCGGCGCCAATGAAGTCGGCGAAGCGATTGCCGACCAACAGGCCCTGCGCATCCTCGATCAGGAAATCCGTGACGCCGACAGCGCGCTGTCGAACGCCCGTCGCGAACTGGTCACCATCATGGCCAAACACAAACTGGCCGCCGACCGCGTGAGCGAGTACGACGCCAAGATCAAGGATCTGGAAGCCAAAGCCGTCTCGGCGCTGAATGCCGGCCGTGAAGACCTGGCGCTGGAAGTGGCCGAAGCGATTTCGACCCTGACCAACGAGCTGGATGTTGAGAAAAAACAGAGCGACGAGTTCGGCACTTACGCCGAAAACATGCGCAAAGACATCAGTAAAGCCGAGTCGCGGATCAAGAGCCTGCGCCAGCAAGTGGACATGGCCAAGGCCCGTGAAAGCGTGCAGAAGGCTCAGGTCAGCGCCTCCATCGCCAGCGGTGGCGCCAATGGCAAACTGGAAACCGCCGTCGGTACGCTGAACCGCCTGCAAGCCAAGCAGCAGCAGCGCGCGGCTGAACTCAGCGCTGCGGACGAACTGGCCGACGCTTCGACCGGCAACGACCTGGAACGCAAACTGCGCGACGCCGGCATCACGCCGAACGAAGGCAGCGCCAATGCGATTCTTGAGCGTCTGAAGCAAAAGTCCGCTCAGTAACGCTGGGCAAAAAAACTGTGGGAGCGAGCCTGCTCGCGAAAGCGTCGTATCAGTCGACATCAATGTTGACTGGTACGCCCTCTTCGCGAGCAAGCTCGCTCCCACATGGTTTTGCGGCGTAAAAATCCTTCTGCTCGTTCACCGGTTCGCCCGGTACACTAGCCACGTTTTTTCGCCGACGAACACCTCCACCCGCTTCAAGGAACGTACCCATGGGATGGTTTAAAGACTTGCTGGGCACCAGCAACTGGCAGACCGCTGCGCCAACACCGACCGTTGCCAGTGGCCCACTCGGCATGGCCCAAGGCAAGGCTGTCAGGTTCGATACGACGCTGGCGCTGTTGCTCGATGGCTCGACCACGGTGCGCGTGCCCTTCGATCAGGCGATCTGGAGCCACGGCTGGGTCGACCTCGGCCAGTCCAACAAACTGCACCGCTATTACATGAACGATGAGGATTTCTGGCTGCAGATCCACGTCACCGGTGAAGATCAGATCGAATCGGTCACGCTGTTCAATTACCTCAGTTACGTAACGGTCAACAGTGACGCTGAACTGCAGCGTCTGGCCGGCCCTGATAGCGCTATCGGCCTGCCGACCTACAGCCACGACGGTGTCGAATACACCCGCGAGTGGGGCACCGAACAAGGCCAGACCGAACTCGTACCGATGACCGAACAGGTGGTCAATCCGGACGAGAGCTACACCATCGAACATCACTCAATGCTTTATGCGCGCGAGACCGGCCTGACCGATCGCCGCGAATTGCTGCTGTTCTCCGTCGAACAGGACGAAGAAGGCACCGTCAGCCTGAGCACCTCGTTGGGCATTTCGCTGTACACGACAGATCTGAGCACCATTTAAAAAAGGAAGTTTTTCATGCTGGAAGTGCTGGCCGTTTCGCTGAACAAAACCGCGCTGGTCGGTTTCGTCGTCTACCTCATCGGCGCCGTACTGCTGTTCATGCTGTTTCAATTTGTCTACACGCGCATCACGCCGCACAAGGAGTTCGAGCTGATTCGCTCCGGCAACGTTGCCGCCGCGATCGCCCTGTCCGGCGCGATCATCGGCTTCGCGATTCCGGCCAGTAACGTGATTGCGTTTTCGGTCAATGTCCTCGACTTCGTGCTCTGGGCAGTGATTGCCGCGGTGGTGCAACTGCTGTCATTCCTCGCCACGGGGCTGGTGCTCAAAGGCACATCCCAACGCATCGCCAACGGCGAAGTGGCTTCGGGTATCTATGTTGCTGCGGTCGCGATCAGCGTCGGCATGCTCAACGCCGCGTGCATGACACCGTCCAACTGATCGGCAGGAAGCCTTAGATGAAACGCAGCAAATACGTTCAGTTGTCCCTCGCCGCCTCGGTGGCCATGGCCATTTCCGGCCAGGCGACAGCCGCGGATCAACCACGCAATTTCCAGAATGTGGAACAGTGTGTCGACGCCGAAGTGGCCGCCGATGTCTGCTCCAACGCCTACGTCGCCGCCCTGACCGAACACCGGCGCATTGCCCCGGCGTACGACAACAAGGCCAAGTGCGACGCGGACTTTGCTACTGACTGGTGCCAGAAGAACTCCGACGGCCGCTTCGTGCCGAAACTAGGCGGCTTCAAAGTGCCGCAGGAAGGTGAGCCGGCGCAGAACCTCGACGCCATCGCCAACGCCCAGATGCCCGCCGGTAATGCTACGGCGCAGAATGTGCAAAGCACTTCGCACGTCTCCAGCGGTGGCGGCGGCGGAAATGGCTGGCTGACCGGTTGGCTGATCGGCAACGCGATGAGCAACAACGCCGAGCGCACGGTTTACCGCGATCGCGAAACGCGCCAGCCGTACAACACCTCGACGCAGTACCGCAGAGCCGAAACCACGACGCGCAGCCAAACAGATTACGAAAGCAGCAAAAGCAAACCGGTCAACGTCGCCTCGTCGACGTCACGCGGCGGCTTCGGCAGCCAGTCCAGTGCCCGTAGCGGTTGGGGTGGCTGGGGCAGCAGTTCTGGTTCTGGTCGTTCGAGCAGCTGACGATGAAGAAGATCCTCTGCGCCGAGCGCCCCGACTGGAAACACACCGCCGAAAGCCTCGGTTTCATGTTCCACACCATCGACGATGAGCCGTACTGGGACGAAAGCGCGTACTACCAGTTCACGCTCGCGCAGATCGAAAACGATCTTGAGGACCCGACCACCGAACTGCACGAGATGTGCATGGACCTGGTCGACCGCGTGGTACACAGCGAAGAACTGCTGGATCGACTGAGCATTCCGGCGCCGTACTACGACATGATCCGCACGTCCTGGCTGGAAGGTCATCCGCATCTGTACGGGCGCATGGACTTTTCCTACAGCGGCAACGGCCCGGCGAAGCTGCTGGAGCTCAACTACGACACGCCGACCAGTCTTTACGAAGCGGCGGCGTTCCAGTGGGGCTGGCTGGAACAATGCATCGAGCGCGGCACGCTGCCGCGTCATGCCGACCAGTTCAACAGCATCGACACCCAGCTGCATCGAGCCTTCGCCGAATTACAGTTGAAGCGGCCGTTCTACTTCGCCTCGATGAAAGACTCGGTCGAAGACAAGGGCACCACGGATTACCTGCGCTTGATCGCCGAGAAGGTCGGCATCGAATCGCGGCACATCGATATCGAAGACATCGGGTTGACGGCTGAAGGTCGTTTCGTCGATCTGGAAGATCGCTGGATCCCGCATCTGTTCAAGCTGCATGCCTGGGAGTTCATCTTCCACGAGCCGTTCGGTGCGGCGATTGCCGAGAGCGATACGCAGTTTTTCGAACCGGCGTGGAAGGCGATCCTGTCGAACAAGGGTGCACTGCCGTTGCTGTGGGAGATGCATAAGGGCCATCCGAATCTGCTGGCGGCGCATCTCGATCCGAACCCGACCAATGCAGTGCCGAAAGGCTGGGTACGCAAGCCGTACTTTTCCCGCGAAGGCGCGAACATTGAGTTGCAAACGGCTGACGGTCTGATCGTCAAAGAGGACGGGCCCTACACGGATGCGCCATTTATCCTGCAGGAGTTTGCGCCGTTGCCGAAGTTTGGCGACAGCTACACGCTGATCGGTTCGTGGGTAGTTGGCGATCAGGCCGCAGGGATTGGGGTGCGGGAAGACAACAGTTTGATCACCAAGGATTCGAGCCGGTTTCTGCCACACCTGATCCTCGACTGACTTGCGCGGCAGAGGTCTGCCCGACACTAAAAAACCCGCAGCGTTTGCGCGCTGCGGGTTTTTTCGTTGCTGTGCCGGGTCAGGCAATATCCACCGAGCGGGCAGGCTTTTCCACAGAGGGTTTTTCTCTGGCCGTTTCGGTCGCGCCAACGCCGGCCATTCTGCGCCGGGCAATCTCTGCGCCACGGCGCCGCAACGGCGTTTCGACAAAGCGGAAATTGAGTTCACTGCACACGACCATGATCACCAGCGAGGTCAGCAGCAGCTCAACCGTGAAGGCAGCCCCCAGCTCCATGTCTCTGCTGGCGGCAACGCGCGTCCAGATCTCGGTGCTCAGATGGTAGGCAAAGATGTGCACCACGTATAACGCGTAAGAGCGTGAACCGAGCCACTGGAAAAGACCATTGAGCAGCGCCGGGCAGTAGATGTAGCCCTTCTGATAACTGGCGAGCCAGACAATGATCAACGCCGTGATCGCGATCAGACCGACGGCAATCGGCGCCATGATCATCTGACCGGCGATGGCGCCCATCATGTACAAAAGGAACAACGTGACGGCCAAACGCTTGAACCTGCTGCCGCCAAGCCCGACAGGCTCAATATCCTTGTACAACGAGGTGCGGGTGAACAGGCAAAGCAGAATCCCCCACATCATGGCGTCAAGGCGGAACGAGAAAAGCATCGGCGCGGGAGGGGCTGCGAAAGTATCGCGATTGAACGGAAATTGCGCCGCAATCAGCAAAATCAGAATCAGCACGCGCCAGCGGGTCGACGTCACCAGCAACAGAAACAACGGAAAGATGAAGTAGAACTGCTCCTCCAGCGCCAGGCTCCAATACACGGAGTTCGGCCCCAGCAACACACCGTACTGATTCGCCAGGTTGCCGGAAAACGTCGCCACCGCGGTGAAACTGCGCAAGTTTTCATACCAGGACTGGAACGCATTCGACTGGTTGAAAAAGATCGAGAACGCCAGCGGTATCAACACCCACAGCCAGGCTGTCGGCAACAGACGGTAAGCCCGCCGGATCCAGAAAGACGTTGCCGCAAGGCCAAAGCGGTTCTGCTCGCGGTTCTTATCGAAGTAATCGAGATAGGCCTTGCTGACGACGAAACCGGAGATACAGAAGAACAGATCAACGCCGGTCCATGGCGCATACACATTGAACACCTTCAACAGGTACAGACCGAAAAACGGCAGCAACTGTGGGAGATGGGCAAAGAGGGTCATCAAAATGGCCACCCCTCGCAGAAACTCAATTTCCTTGTTTTTAGTGCTGCTCATCGGTTTCTCTTGTTTTTGTGAATGAACAGGCACTGATCGTCGCGCAAACTGTTCTGGAGAAGATCGGCCGGTACCCCAGCCGCCGGCGCCGATCATGGAATGGCTTGCGATGGCGTTCAAGAGCCTTCGGCAAACTTTACCGACTCACGTGGAGACGCGAAGATTGGTTTTATGTTTCGCCAAAACGACAAAGCCCCCGCAATGCGGGGGCTTTGAACCTAAACCAGATGTCGGCTCAGGGAAAAATCAGAACGGAATATCGTCATCAAAGCTGTCGAAATCCGGAGCCGGTTGCGGTGCCGCCTGCTGTGGAGCCGGGGCCGAACGCTGCTGTGGAGCCGACTGCTGCGGGCGCGGCGCCTGCTGGCGTGGAGCCGGAGCCGACTGCTGGTAGTTGTTGCCACCGCCTTGTTGGTCGCCCTGTTGTGGACGGCCGCCGAGCAGTTGCATGGTGCCTTGCATGTCGACCACGATTTCAGTGGTGTAACGCTTGATACCGTCTTTTTCCCACTCACGGGTCTGCAGCTTGCCTTCGATGTAGACCTGCGAACCCTTGCGCAGGTATTCGCCGGCGATTTCGGCGACTTTGCCGAACATCGAAACACGGTGCCACTCGGTCTTCTCGACCTTCTGACCGGTTTGCTTGTCGGTCCACTGTTCGCTGGTGGCCAGACTCAGGTTGGTCACGGCGTTACCGTTAGGCAGGTAGCGAACTTCGGGATCCTGGCCGCAAGTGCCGACCAATATGACTTTGTTAACCCCACGGGCCATAACGTTCTCCTAGGCTTCGCAAGCAGCCCCGGCCGGGTTGTTCACCAGGCGTTCGAGGGTGTCGCGATCCACTAATTCTTTGTCCAGTTTGATGTAAACAGCCGCTTCGTCAGCGACTATCACTGCATCGGTTACCCCTACGAGGGCCTTGAGGCGCTCGACCAGACCCGCTTCGCGGATCGCTTCGGGCGACAACGGCAAGCGCAGGCTCGTCACGTAGGGAGGTTCACGCATGGTAACAGCAAAGGCCAACCAAAGTGCAGCCAGCCCGGCACATCCAAGGAACACAACCGACAGACCGCCATGCTGAAACAACCAGCCGCCGAGGATCCCGCCGAGTGCCGAACCGAGGAACTGGCTGGTGGAATACACGCCCATGGCTGTGCCCTTCCCGCCCGCCGGTGAAACCTTGCTGATCAGCGACGGCAATGAAGCCTCCAGCAGATTGAACGCGGTGAAGAACACCACCGTACCAATCACCAGAGCCCGCAGGCTGTCGCCGAACTGCCAGAAGAATAGCTCAGTCAGCATCAGCGTCAGGACGGCGCCGAGCAAAACTCGTTTCATTTTGCGTTTTTTCTCGCCATAGATGATGAACGGGATCATGGCGAAGAACGAAATCAGCAGCGCTGTGAGGTAGACCCACCAGTGCTGTTCCTTGGGCAAACCGGCTTTTTCCACCAGCGCCAGGGGCAGTGCGACGAAGCTCGACATCAGCATCGCATGCAACACAAAGATACCTAAATCGAGGCGCAGCAAGTCTGGATGCTTGAGCGTTGGCATCAATGCCTGACGCGCCACGCCGGATTCACGATGCTGCAACGGCCCGGTGGAGCGCGGCACCATGAACATGATGATCAGGATCCCGACCAGCGCCATGCCGCCCGTGGCGAGAAACAATCCGGAAAGACCGAAAGCACGGGTCAGCAGCGGCCCGACCACCATGGCCACGGCAAACGACAAACCGATGGTCATGCCGATCATCGCCATCGCCTTGGTGCGGTGCTGTTCGCGGGTCAGGTCGGAAAGCAGCGCCATGACCGCAGCGGAAATGGCCCCGGCGCCCTGCAGGATCCGCCCGGCGATAACGCCCCAGATCGAGTCGGCCTGAGACGCCAGCACACTGCCGAGGGCAAAGACGATCAGCCCGAGGTAAATCACCGGACGACGGCCAATGCGGTCGGAAATGATCCCGAACGGAATCTGGAAAATCGCCTGGGTCAGGCCGTAAGCGCCGATGGCCAAGCCGATCAGGGCCGGGGTCGCGCCTGCCAGATCCATGCCGTAGGTCGCCAGTACCGGCAACACCATGAACATGCCAAGCATACGGAAGGCGAACACTAGGGCCAGACCGCTCGCCGCGCGGGTCTCGCTGCCACTCATGCGTTCGCTGTGGGGATCGTGCATGGAAAAACCTCGTGTGAACCGGCGGCGATTCTACCAGTCCCATCGGAAGACGGGGTATATCGCGACGCTATGACGCGTATAGATGAAACTCTCTTCATGTAAGGCAAAAAGCCCTTTGCTTGATAGTGTGCATCCATCCAGTATTTGCCCGTATACTCCTACGTTTTCGACGCCCGCCGAGCGAGGCCACTTTGGACAAGATCCTGATACGTGGGGCCCGTACCCACAACCTGAAGAACATCGACCTGACCCTGCCACGGGACAAACTGATCGTCATCACCGGCCTGTCCGGATCCGGCAAGTCGTCCCTGGCCTTCGATACGTTGTACGCCGAAGGTCAGCGCCGCTATGTCGAATCGCTGTCGGCCTACGCCCGCCAGTTCCTGTCGATGATGGAAAAACCCGACGTCGACACCATCGAAGGCCTGTCGCCGGCGATCTCCATTGAACAGAAGTCGACCTCGCACAACCCGCGCTCCACGGTCGGCACCATCACCGAAATCTACGATTACCTGCGTTTGCTTTATGCGCGGGTCGGTACACCACGCTGCCCGGATCACGATATTCCACTGGAGGCGCAGACCGTCAGCCAGATGGTCGACCTGGTGCTGGCGCAGCCTGAAGGCAGCAAACTGATGTTGCTGGCCCCGGTGATCCGCGAGCGTAAAGGTGAACACCTTTCGGTTTTCGAAGAACTGCGCGCTCAAGGTTTTGTTCGCGCCCGGGTCAACGGCCGCATCTGCGAACTCGACGAGCTGCCGAAACTGGATAAACAGAAGAAGCATTCGATTGACGTGATCGTCGACCGCTTCAAGGTCCGCGCCGATTTGCAGCAACGCCTGGCCGAGTCCTTCGAGACTGCGCTGAAACTGGCGGACGGCATTGCCCTGGTCGCGCCGATGGACGATGAGCCGGGTGAAGAGATGATCTTCTCCGCGCGCTTTGCCTGCCCGATCTGTGGCCATGCGATCAGCGAGCTGGAGCCCAAGCTGTTTTCCTTCAACAACCCGGCCGGCGCCTGCCCGACTTGCGATGGTCTGGGGGTCAAGCAGTTCTTCGACATCAAGCGACTGGTCAACGGTGAGCTGACGCTGGCCGAAGGCGCGATTCGCGGTTGGGACCGGCGCAACGTCTATTACTTCCAGATGCTCGGTTCATTGGCCTCGCACTACGGCTTCAGCCTGGAAGTGCCATTCAACGAATTGCCGGCCGATCAGCAGAAATCCATCCTGCACGGCAGCGGCTCGCAGAACGTCGACTTCAAATACCTCAACGACCGTGGCGATATCGTCAAACGTTCGCACCCGTTCGAAGGCATCGTGCCGAACCTCGAGCGTCGCTACCGCGAGACCGAGTCGGCAAGCGTGCGCGAAGAGCTGGCCAAGTTCCTCAGCACTCAGTCGTGCCCGGATTGCCGTGGTACCCGTTTGCGTCGTGAAGCGCGACATGTGTGGGTCGGCGAGAAGACTTTGCCAGCGGTGACCAATCTGCCGATCGGCGATGCTTGCGAGTACTTCGGCGAGCTGAAGATGACCGGCCGCCGCGGCGAGATCGCGGACAAGATCCTCAAGGAGATTCGCGAGCGTCTGCAGTTCCTGGTCAACGTCGGGCTTGATTACTTGTCGCTGGATCGTAGCGCTGACACTTTGTCCGGTGGCGAGGCGCAGCGGATTCGTCTGGCCAGCCAGATCGGCGCCGGTCTCGTCGGTGTTCTGTACATCCTCGATGAACCGTCCATCGGCTTGCACCAGCGCGATAACGATCGACTGCTTGGCACGCTCAAGCATTTGCGCGATATCGGCAACACGGTGATCGTGGTCGAGCACGACGAAGACGCGATTCGCCTGGCCGACTACGTGGTGGATATCGGCCCGGGCGCCGGCGTGCACGGTGGTCAGGTCGTCGCCGAAGGCACGCCGGCTGAAGTCATGGCGCATCCGGATTCGCTGACCGGCAAATACCTGTCGGGCCGGGTGAAGATTGAAGTGCCGGCCAAACGTACACCACGTAACAAGAAGCTCAATCTGTCGCTCAAAGGCGCGCGTGGCAACAACCTGCGCAATGTCGATCTGGACATCCCGATTGGCTTGCTGACGTGCGTCACCGGCGTGTCCGGCTCGGGCAAATCGACACTGATCAACAACACGCTGTTCCCGCTGAGCGCCACGGCCCTCAACGGCGCAACCACCCTGGAAGCGGCAGCGCACGACAGCATCAAAGGTCTGGAGCATCTCGACAAAGTCGTCGATATCGACCAGAGCCCTATTGGCCGTACCCCACGCTCCAACCCGGCGACGTATACCGGTTTGTTCACACCGATCCGCGAACTGTTCGCCGGCGTGCCCGAGTCACGCTCCCGCGGCTACGGCCCGGGGCGCTTCTCGTTCAACGTCAAGGGCGGCCGCTGCGAGGCGTGCCAGGGCGATGGCCTGATCAAGGTCGAAATGCACTTCCTCCCGGACATCTACGTGCCTTGCGATGTGTGCAAGAGCAAGCGCTACAACCGCGAAACCCTTGAAATCAAATACAAGGGCAAGAGCATCCACGAAACCCTCGAAATGACCATCGAGGAAGCCCGGGTGTTCTTCGACGCGGTACCGGCGCTGGCGCGCAAGCTGCAAACGTTGATGGATGTTGGTCTGTCATATATCAAGCTCGGGCAGTCGGCAACGACGCTTTCTGGTGGTGAGGCGCAGCGGGTCAAGCTGTCCCGCGAACTGTCCAAGCGTGACACCGGCAAGACCCTGTACATCCTTGATGAGCCGACCACCGGTTTGCACTTCGCGGATATTCAGCAACTGCTCGACGTCCTGCATCGCCTGCGCGACCACGGCAACACCGTGGTGGTGATCGAACACAACCTCGACGTGATCAAGACTGCCGACTGGCTGGTCGATCTCGGGCCGGAGGGAGGGTCCAAAGGTGGCCAGATCATTGCCACCGGCACACCTGAAGACGTGGCCGAGATGAAGCAGTCTCACACCGGCCATTACCTCAAGCCGTTGCTGATCCGTGATCGGGCTTAAACGCCAGGCATGAAAAAGCCCCTGTCACTTCATCAGTGGCAGGGGCTTTTTTGTGTCTTGAGCAATCAGGAAGCGTGGGATTGCAGGTAGTTCTCAAGACCGATCAACTTGATCAGGCCCAACTGCTTTTCCAGCCAGTAGGTGTGATCTTCTTCAGTGTCGTTGAGCTGAACCCGCAGGATCTCGCGGCTGACATAATCTTTGTGCTGCTCGCAGAGTTCGATGCCTTTGCACAGAGCGGCGCGGACTTTGTACTCAAGGCGCAGATCCGCTTCGAGCATTTCCGGCACAGTGGTGCCGACGTCGAGATCATCCGGACGCATACGCGGCGTGCCTTCGAGCATCAGAATCCGGCGCATCAGTGCATCAGCGTGACCGGCTTCTTCTTCCATCTCGTGGTTGATTCGCTCGTAGAGCTTGGTGAACCCCCAGTCCTCATACATCCGCGAATGAACGAAATATTGATCACGCGCGGCCAGTTCGCCGGTCAGCAACGTGTTGAGGTAATCGATTACGTCTGGGTGGCCTTGCATCGCCCTACATCTCCCTACTTGAAAGTCTGTAGTTTGAACCAACCTGACTGGAAGGTCACCCGCTTCACGCAATAAAAGCGAAGATTATCTGAGAAAAGCAGCCTAAATAACGCAAAAACCGCCCAAATGAGGGCGGTTCTGCTTCTCGTTTAGACTTCGTTAAGCTGTACGTTGAGCAGCTTTGCGATTGCTTCTCCATACGCCGGGTCAGCTTTATAGAAATGCTGTAGCTGGCGATCGACAACATCACTCGAAACACCCGACATGGCACCGGCGATGTTGCTGACCAGCAATGCTTTTTGCTCGTCACTCATCAGTCGGAACAGCGCACCGGCGTGGCTGTAGTAATCGGTATCCTCGCGGTGATCGTAGCGATCGGCAGCACCGCTCAAGGCCAGCGCAGGTTCTGCGTAACGCGGAGCTTGTTTCGGCGCTTCGGTGTAGCTGTTCGGTTCGTAGTTAGGTGCTGCACCACCGTTGCTGCCGAACGCCATCGAGCCGTCGCGCTGGTAAGTGTTCACCGGGCTGCGTGGCGCGTTCACCGGCAGTTGCTGGTGATTGGTACCCACGCGGTAGCGATGAGCATCAGCGTACGCAAATACGCGCCCCTGCAGCATCCGATCTGGCGACAGACCAACACCCGGCACCATGTTGCTTGGGCCGAACGCAGCTTGCTCCACTTCAGCGAAGTAGTTCAGCGGGTTGCGGTTCAGCTCCAGTTCACCGACTTCGATCAGCGGGAACTCCTTCTGCGACCAGGTCTTGGTCACGTCAAACGGGTTCTCGTAATGCGCTGCGGCCTGGGCCTCAGTCATGATCTGGATGCATACGCGCCATTTCGGGAAGTCACCGCGCTCAATGGCTTCAAACAAGTCACGTTGAGCGTAATCCGGATCAGTGCCGGCCAGACGTGCAGCATCTGCGGGGGCGAGATTCTTGATGCCCTGTTTGGTTTTGTAGTGCCATTTCACCCAGTGACGCTCGCCTTGGGCGCTTATCAGGCTGTAAGTGTGGCTACCGAAGCCGTGCATGTGCCGGTAACCGTCCGGGATGCCTCGATCGGAGAACAGAATGGTGACCTGGTGCAGCGCTTCAGGCGAATGCGACCAGAAGTCCCACATCATCTGTGCGCTTTTCAGGTTGCTTTGCGGCAGGCGTTTTTGTGTATGAATGAAATCAGGGAATTTCAGAGGATCGCGAATGAAGAACACTGGCGTGTTGTTGCCAACGATGTCCCAGTTACCCTCTTCGGTGTAGAACTTAAGAGCAAAGCCGCGTGGATCCCGCTCGGTGTCAGCCGAACCACGTTCACCACCGACAGTGGAGAAACGCAGGAACGTCGGGGTTTGCTTGCCGACAGATTCGAATAGCTTGGCGCTGGTGTATTCGGTGATGTCACGGGTCACGGTGAATGTACCGTAAGCACCCGAGCCTTTCGCATGGACGCGGCGCTCAGGGATATTTTCACGGTTGAAGTGCGCAAGCTTCTCGATCAGATGGAAATCGTCGAGCAGCAACGGGCCACGCGGGCCGGCGGAGCGAGAATTCTGGTTATCAGCGACAGGTGCGCCACTGGCGGTCGTAAGCGTTTTGATCTGGCTCATACGGTCTTCTTCCTCTGTCAGTCTTGAAACTGCCGGCTAATCGGCTTGCTGGGAAGTATCGATCATCCATGTGACACCTACAAATTCATTAACTTGCAGTCATCGATAGATAATTACTAATTATGTTTCCCTGCACATAGTGCCAACAGAACGGTGTCAGACGCTTGTACGAACAGCGAATTTTCTTACAGACACAAAAAACCGGGCACTAGGCCCGGTTCTTTGTTTCAGACTGACGTCTTACTCGGCGGATACAGCTTCGCCGGCAGTAGCACGATCAACCAACTCGACGTACGCCATAGGCGCGTTGTCGCCAGCGCGGAAACCGCACTTGAGGATGCGCAGGTAGCCACCCTCACGGGTAGCGTAACGCTTGCCCAGGTCGTTGAAGAGCTTACCAACGATAGCTTTCGAACGAGTACGGTCGAAAGCCAGACGGCGGTTAGCCAGGCTATCTGTCTTGGCCAGAGTGATCAGCGGCTCAGCAACGCGACGCAGTTCTTTGGCTTTTGGCAGAGTAGTTTTGATCAGCTCGTGCTCGAACAGCGACACCGCCATGTTTTGGAACATGGCCTTGCGGTGCGAGCTGGTGCGGCTCAGGTGACGACCACTTTTACGATGACGCATGGTTCATTCCTTACCAAACACTACGTTCGGTGATTACGACGATCAGGCAGTCGCCTTGTCGTCCTTCTTAAGACTTGCAGGCGGCCAGTTGTCGAGGCGCATGCCGAGGGACAGACCGCGGGAGGCCAGAACGTCCTTGATTTCAGTCAAGGATTTCTTGCCAAGGTTCGGAGTCTTCAACAGCTCTACTTCGGTACGCTGAATCAGGTCGCCGATGTAGTAGATGTTTTCCGCCTTAAGGCAGTTAGCCGAACGTACAGTCAGTTCCAGATCGTCAACCGGGCGAAGCAGGATCGGATCGATCTCGTCTTCCTGCTCGACAACCACTGGCTCACTGTCACCTTTGAGGTCGACGAACGCAGCCAACTGCTGTTGCAGGATGGTTGCAGCGCGGCGGATAGCCTCTTCAGGATCCAGAGTACCGTTGGTTTCCAGATCAATAACCAGCTTGTCCAGGTTGGTACGCTGCTCGACACGGGCGTTTTCCACCACGTATGCGATACGGCGAACCGGGCTGAACGAAGAATCAAGCTGCAAGCGACCGATGCTGCGGCTTTCGTCTTCATCGCTCTGACGCGAGTCTGCTGGTTCATAACCACGACCACGAGCTACGGTGAGCTTCATGTTCAGGGCGCCGTTAGACGCCAGGTTAGCGATTACGTGATCGGGATTAACGATCTCGACATCATGATCCAGCTGAATATCGGCAGCGGTAACCACCCCCGAACCCTTCTTCGACAAGGTCAGCGTAACTTCGTCACGACCGTGCAGCTTGATGGCCAGACCTTTAAGGTTCAACAGGATTTCAATTACGTCTTCCTGTACACCTTCGATGGCGCTGTACTCGTGGAGCACACCGTCAATCTCGGCCTCGACTACTGCGCAGCCGGGCATTGAGGACAACAGGATGCGTCGCAGCGCGTTGCCCAGGGTGTGGCCAAAACCACGCTCGAGAGGCTCGAGAGTGATCTTGGCGCGGGTTGGACTGACAACCTGCACATCAATGTGGCGGGGTGTCAGGAACTCATTTACCGAAATCTGCATGGATGCACCTATTTTCTAGCCCTTACTTGGAGTAGAGCTCGACAATCAGGCTTTCGTTGATGTCGGCGGACAGATCACTGCGAGCAGGAACGTTCTTGAAAACGCCCGACTTCTTCTCAGTGTCTACTTCTACCCATTCTACGCGGCCACGTTGGGCACACAGATCGAGAGCTTGGACAATGCGAAGTTGGTTTTTTGCTTTCTCGCGAACTGCAACCACGTCACCAGCACGAACCTGATACGACGGAACGTTTACGGTTTGACCGTTAACGCTGATCGACTTGTGCGATACCAGCTGACGGGATTCGGCACGAGTCGAACCAAAGCCCATACGGTATACAACGTTGTCCAGACGGCATTCGAGCAGTTGCAGCAGGTTTTCACCGGTTGCACCTTTCTTGCCAGCAGCTTCTTTGTAGTAGCCGCTGAACTGACGCTCGAGAACGCCGTAAATACGACGGACCTTCTGCTTTTCACGCAGTTGTGTGCCGTAATCGGATTGGCGACCGCGGCGTTGGCCGTGGATACCAGGTGCTGCTTCAATGTTGCACTTCGATTCGATCGCGCGCACGCCGCTCTTCAGGAAGAGATCGGTGCCTTCGCGACGAGCGAGTTTGCATTTTGGACCAATGTAACGAGCCATTCTTTACAATCTCCTGGATTACACGCGGCGCTTCTTCGGCGGACGGCACCCGTTGTGCGGGATTGGCGTCACGTCGGTGATGCTGGCGATCTTATAGCCACAGCCGTTCAATGCACGGACAGCGGACTCACGACCTGGACCTGGACCTTTGACGTTAACGTCGAGGTTTTTCAGGCCATATTCCAGCGCAGCTTGACCAGCACGTTCAGCAGCTACTTGAGCAGCAAACGGGGTGGACTTGCGGGAACCGCGGAAACCCGAACCACCGGAGGTAGCCCAAGAAAGCGCGTTACCTTGACGGTCGGTGATGGTCACGATGGTGTTGTTAAAAGAAGCATGGATGTGGGCGATGCCATCAACCACTGTCTTTTTAACTTTTTTACGAGGACGAGCAGCAGGTTTTGCCATGATTAATTTCCTGTCGATTCGCGTGGGCGATTACTTGCGGATCGGCTTACGCGGACCTTTACGGGTACGCGCGTTAGTCTTGGTACGCTGACCGCGTACTGGAAGACCACGACGATGACGCAGACCACGGTAGCAACCGAGGTCCATCAAACGCTTGATTTTCATGTTGATTTCGCGACGCAGGTCACCTTCAGTGGTGAACTTCGCCACTTCGCCACGCAACTGCTCAATCTGCTCGTCGCTCAGATCTTTGATCTTTGCGGCTGGGTTTACCCCAGTCTCTGCGCAAATTTTCTGCGCAGTAGTGCGACCAACACCATAGATGTAGGTCAGCGAGATAACAGTATGCTTGTTATCTGGAATGTTAACGCCTGCAATACGGGCCATTCAGTGGGACTCCAATTGACAGCTACCTACGCCCCGGAAGCCAAGAAATAGGGCGCGAGATAATATCGCTGTAATAACAAATAATCAACCCGGTAGCGCACTAGCTACCGGGCTTGAAGCACAATCACACTCAGCCTTGGCGCTGTTTGTGACGCGGTTCCGCGCTGCAAATTACTCGAACAACACCTTCGCGGCGAATAATCTTGCAGTTACGGCACAGCTTTTTCACCGATGCACGAACTTTCATCACCAACTCCTCGAACCTTATGGGTACTCAGCGCAACATGCCGCTGCCGTAACCCTTCAGGTTGGCTTTCTTCATCAGGGATTCGTACTGGTGCGAAACGAGGTGCGATTGTACTTGGGACATGAAGTCCATCACAACCACGACCACGATCAGCAACGAGGTCCCGCCAAGGTAGAACGGAACGTTTGCTGCAACCACCAGGAACTGGGGCAACAGGCACACGGCCGTCATGTAAAGAGCACCGAACATGGTCAAGCGAGTCAGAACGCCATCAATATAGCGCGCAGACTGCTCACCTGGACGGATGCCCGGAATAAAGGCACCGGACTTCTTCAGGTTTTCCGCTACGTCTTTCGGATTGAACATCAACGCCGTATAGAAGAAGCAGAAGAAAATAATCCCTGCACTAAACAGCAGAATATTCAACGGCTGACCAGGAGCGATCGACTGCGAGATGTCCTGCAACCAGCCCATACCTTCAGACTGACCGAACCAGGCACCCAACGAAGCCGGGAACAGCAAAATGCTGCTCGCGAAAATAGCCGGAATAACACCGGCCATGTTCACCTTAAGCGGCAAGTGGCTTGTCTGCGCAGCAAAAACCTTGCGGCCCTGCTGACGCTTGGCGTAGTGAACAGCAATACGACGCTGACCACGCTCAATGAACACCACGAAACCGATAATCGCTACTGCCAGCAAACCGATGGCAACCAAGGCGAAGATGTTGATATCACCCTGACGCGCAGACTCGAAAGACTGCCCGATTGCTCTCGGAAGACCGGCGACGATACCCGAAAAAATCAACATCGAGATACCGTTGCCTACACCACGCTCAGTAATCTGCTCACCCAGCCACATCATGAACATCGCACCAGCCACAAAAGTGGATACCGCGACGAAATGGAAGCCAAAGTCACCAGTGAACGCAACGCCCTGCCCCGCCAGACCAATGGACATGCCAATAGCCTGAACGAGAGCGAGGACGACGGTGCCGTAGCGGGTGTACTGGCTGATCTTGCGACGGCCAGCTTCACCTTCCTTCTTCAACTGCTCCAGCTGCGGGCTGACGGCGGTCATCAGTTGCATGATGATCGATGCCGAAATGTACGGCATGATCCCCAGTGCAAAGATGCTCATCCGTTCCAGCGCGCCGCCGGAGAACATGTTGAACAAGCTAAGAATGGTCCCCTCATTCTGTCGAAACAGGTCTGCGAGTCGGTCCGGGTTAATACCTGGAACCGGGATGTGTGCGCCTATTCGGTAGACGATAATCGCCAGGAACAGAAAACGCAGACGAGCCCAGAGTTCAGACATACCGCCTTTGCCGAGCGCAGAGAGAGCACCTTGCTTAGCCATTTATTCCTCGAACTTGCCGCCAGCTGCTTCGATAGCCGCACGCGCACCTTTGGTGGCGCCGATTCCCTTGCCGATAGTGACAGCGCGAGTCACTTCACCGGACAGCATGATTTTCACACGCTGTACGTTGACGTTGATCACGTTGGCATCTTTCAGGGACTGCACGGTGACGATGTCGCCTTCCACTTTAGCCAGTTCGGACAGACGCACTTCTGCGCGGTCCATGGCTTTCAGGGAAACGAAACCGAACTTCGGCAGGCGACGATGCAGCGGCTGTTGACCGCCTTCAAAGCCTGGAGCAATGGTGCCACCGGAACGGGAGGTCTGACCTTTGTGACCACGGCCACCAGTCTTACCCAAACCGCTACCGATACCACGGCCCGGACGATGCTTTTCGCGACGGGAACCCGGCGCTGGACTCAGATCATTGAGTTTCATCGATTAACCCTCGACACGCAGCATGTAGTAAGCCTTGTTGATCATCCCGCGATTCTCGGGAGTATCCTGGACTTCTACAGTGTGACCGATGCGACGCAGACCCAGACCCTTAACGCACAATTTGTGGTTAGGGATGCGGCCGGTCATGCTTTTGATCAGCGTTACTTTAACGGTAGCCATGATCAGAAGATCTCCTTGACACTTTTGCCACGCTTGGCGGCAATGGATTCAGGAGACTGCATAGCTTTCAAACCCTTGAAAGTGGCGTGAACCACGTTTACCGGGTTAGTCGAGCCGTAGCACTTGGCCAGAACGTTCTGAACGCCAGCAACTTCGAGGACAGCACGCATAGCGCCGCCAGCGATGATACCGGTACCTTCAGAAGCAGGCTGCATGTACACCTTCGAAGCGCCGTGAGCGGACTTCATTGCGTACTGCAGAGTGGTGCCGTTCAGATCAACTTGGATCATGTTGCGGCGAGCAGCTTCCATTGCCTTCTGGATCGCAGCAGGCACTTCACGCGACTTGCCACGGCCGAAGCCAACACGCCCTTTACCATCACCAACCACGGTCAACGCGGTGAAAGTGAAGATACGGCCGCCTTTAACGGTTTTGGCTACGCGGTTAACTTGAACCAGCTTCTCAATGTAGCCTTCGTCGCGCTTTTGGTCGTTATTTGACATAACTTAGAACTCCAGCCCAGCTTCACGAGCAGCATCAGCCAGCGCTTTAACGCGGCCGTGATACTTGAAGCCAGAGCGGTCGAAAGCCACTTGCGAGACGCCAGCGGCCTTAGCACGCGTAGCGACCAGCTGGCCAACCTTTGTGGCCGCGTCGATGTTGCCAGTGGCACCATCACGCAGTTCTTTATCCAAAGTCGAGGCGCTTGCCAGGACCTTGTTGCCGTCGGCCGAGATGACCTGGGCGTAGATGTGCTGCGACGAGCGGAACACGCAGAGACGCACGACTTCGAGTTCGTGCATTTTCAGGCGTGCTTTGCGAGCGCGACGCAGTCGAGTAACTTTTTTGTCGGTCATTTGCTATGCCCTACTTCTTCTTGGCTTCTTTACGACGGACGACTTCGTCCGCGTAGCGCACACCTTTGCCTTTGTACGGCTCTGGTGGACGGAAGTCGCGGATCTCAGCGGCCACTTGACCTACCAGCTGCTTGTCGATGCCCTTGATCAGGATATCGGTCTGGCTAGGAGTCTCAGCGGTGATGCCTTCCGGCAGTTCGTAATCCACTGGGTGCGAGAAGCCAAGGGCCAGGTTCAGAACCGTGCCTTTTGCTTGCGCCTTGTAACCAACACCGACCAGCTGGAGCTTGCGCTCGAAGCCTTGGCTTACGCCTTGGACCATGTTGTTTACCAACGCACGCGTGGTACCGGCCATTGCGCGAGTTTGTTGATCGCCATTGCGAGCAGCGAAACGCAGCTCACCAGCTTCTTCAACGATCTCAACGGACGAATGGATGTTCAGTTCAAGAGTACCCTTGGCACCCTTCACCGAAAGCTGTTGGCCTGCGAATTTTACTTCGACACCGGCTGGCAGCTTAACGGGGTTCTTAGCGACGCGAGACATGCTTATCCCCCCTTAGAACACAGTGCAAAGAACTTCGCCGCCGACACCGGCAGCGCGCGCAGCACGATCCGTCATCACACCTTTGTTGGTGGAGACGATAGACACGCCAAGACCGCCACGAACTTTCGGCAGATCTTCAACGGACTTGTACTGACGCAGGCCTGGACGACTAACGCGCTTCACTTCTTCGATAACCGGACGGCCTTCGAAGTACTTCAGCTCGATGGACAACGACGGCTTAGCGTCGGTGGTGATCTGAAAATCCGCGATGTAACCTTCGTCCTTCAGGACTTTTGCTACAGCCACCTTCAGCGTGGAAGACGGCATGCTTACGACAGACTTTTCAGCCATCTGGGCATTACGGATTCGAGTTAGCATGTCCGCTAACGGGTCCTGCATACTCATGGGCTAGACGCTCCTAATACAGAAAAATTAGCCTTGCGGCTACTACTTGTCGCCGAGAACTTCCGGGCATGAAAAACACGGGCTCAGGCGAGCCGGTCATTCTAGACACACCCCAGAAATGAATCAAGCCCCAAAAGGGGCTTGATTCAGATTCAAGGCCACCGATGGTCAGGTTCTTGCGAACCCGAACATCGAGACTTTGACAGCAATTACCAGCTGGCTTTAACCAGACCTGGTACGTCACCACGCATTGCAGCTTCACGCAGCTTGTTACGGCCAAGGCCGAACTTGCGGTAAACGCCGTGCGGACGACCAGTCAGGCGGCAACGGTTACGCATGCGCGAAGCGCTTGCGTCACGTGGTTGCTTCTGCAGAGCTACGGTAGCTTCCCAACGCGCTTCTGGACTTGCGTTCAGATCAACGATGATAGCTTTCAGCGCTGCACGCTTGGTGGCGTACTTGGCAACGGTGAGCTGACGCTTCAGCTCACGGTTTTTCATGCTCTTCTTGGCCATTTTCCTACTCCAATCAGTTGCGGAACGGGAATTTGAAAGCACGCAGCAGAGCGCGGCCTTCATCATCGTTCTTGGCAGTGGTGGTCAGGGTAATGTCCAGACCGCGGAGAGCATCGATCTTGTCGTAGTCGATTTCCGGGAAAATGATCTGCTCTTTCACGCCCATGCTGTAGTTGCCACGACCATCGAAGGACTTGGCATTCAGGCCGCGGAAGTCGCGAACCCGAGGCAGGGAGATCGACAGCAGACGATCCAGGAACTCGTACATACGCTCACGGCGCAGAGTCACCTTGACGCCGATCGGCCATCCCTCACGGACTTTAAAGCCAGCGATGGATTTACGAGCGTAGGTCACAACGACTTTTTGGCCGGTGATCTTTTCCAGGTCAGCAACAGCATGCTCGATGACTTTTTTGTCACCAACAGCTTCGCCCAGACCCATGTTCAGGGTGATTTTTGTAACGCGTGGAACTTCCATCACGTTCGAAAGCTTAAGTTCTTCCTTAAGCTTCGGTGCGATTTCCTTCCAGTAAATCTCTTTTAGTCGTGCCATGGTCTTCTACCTAGCAGTGTTCAAGCATCAACCGCTTTTTGGGTCGACTTGAAGACACGAATTTTCTTGCCGTCTTCTACTTTGAAACCAACGCGGTCAGCCTTGTTGGTTTCGCCGTTGAAAATGGCGACGTTAGAAGCGTCCAGTGGAGCTTCTTTTTCGACGATACCGCCTTGCACGCCCGACATCGGGTTAGGCTTGGTATGACGCTTTACCAGGTTCAGACCGCTGATAACCAGACGGTTATTAGCAAGAACCTTGAGCACCTTACCGCGCTTACCTTTGTCTTTGCCGGCGATCACGATGATCTCGTCGTCACGACGAATCTTTTGCATGTCGGATCTCCTTACAGCACTTCTGGGGCGAGCGAGACGATCTTCATGAACTTCTCAGTACGAAGTTCACGGGTCACTGGCCCAAAGATACGGGTGCCGATCGGCTCTTGCTTGTTGTTCAGAAGAACAGCAGCGTTGCCATCAAAGCGGATAATGGAGCCATCAGCACGACGTACGCCGTGACGAGTGCGGACTACAACAGCAGTCATCACTTGGCCTTTTTTCACTTTACCGCGAGGAATTGCTTCCTTCACGGTAACTTTGATGATGTCACCGATACCAGCGTAACGACGATGGGAGCCACCCAGCACCTTGATGCACATAACACGGCGAGCGCCGCTGTTATCGGCCACATCGAGCATGGATTGAGTCTGAATCATATAATTTCTCCGACCCCTAGTCCTTAGACTTCCACAGCGCGTTCGAGAACATCAACCAGCGCCCAAGACTTGGTCTTGGCCATAGGACGAGTTTCACGAATAGTGACTTTGTCGCCGATGTGGCACTGATTGGTTTCGTCGTGCGCGTGCAGCTTAGTCGAACGCTTAACGTATTTACCGTAGATCGGGTGCTTTACGCGACGCTCGATCAGTACGGTGATGGTTTTGTCCATCTTGTCGCTGACAACACGGCCAGTCAGCGTACGGACAGTTTTTTCGGCTTCAGCCATGATCACTTACCTGCCTGCTGGTTGAGCACAGTCTTCACGCGAGCGATGTCACGTTTAACTTGCGAGAGCAGATGAGACTGCCCCAACTGGCCAGTTGCTTTCTGCATACGCAGATTGAACTGGTCGCGCAGCAAGCCGAGCAGTTGCTCGTTCAGCTGCTGTGCGGATTTTTCACGAAGTTCATTCGCTTTCATCACATCACCGTCCGTTTAACAAAGGCGGTGGCGAGCGGCAGCTTTGCAGCAGCCAGGGCAAAAGCCTCACGCGCCAGCTCTTCAGAAACACCCTCGATTTCATACAGGACTTTGCCTGGCTGAATCTGGGCAACCCAGTACTCCACACTACCCTTACCTTTACCCATACGAACTTCGAGGGGCTTTTTGGAAATAGGCTTGTCCGGGAATACACGGATCCAGATCTTGCCGCCACGTTTAACGTGACGGGTCAGAGCACGACGCGCTGACTCGATCTGACGAGCGGTGAGACGACCACGAGCTACAGACTTCAGCGCGAACTCGCCGAAGCTGACTTTGCTACCGCGCTGAGCCAGACCACGGTTGTGGCCTGTCATCTGCTTGCGGAACTTCGTACGCTTAGGTTGCAACATTTGGCGTACCCCTTACTTAGCAGCTTTTTTACGAGGCGCTGGTGCTTGTGGTTTCAGCTCTTCTTGGCGACCACCAATTACTTCGCCTTTGAAGATCCAAACCTTTACACCGATCACACCGTAAGTGGTGTGAGCTTCGTAGTTGGCATAGTCGATGTCGGCACGCAGGGTGTGCAATGGCACACGACCTTCGCGATACCATTCAGTACGTGCGATTTCAGCACCGCCGAGACGACCGCTCACTTGGATTTTGATGCCCTTGGCACCAATGCGCATGGCGTTCTGTACTGCGCGCTTCATAGCGCGACGGAACATTACACGACGCTCCAGCTGCTGAGCTACGCTCTGCGCAACCAGCATACCGTCGAGCTCCGGCTTGCGGATCTCTTCGATATTGATGTGCACAGGCACACCCATTTGCTTGGTCAGGTCCTGACGCAGTTTCTCAACATCTTCACCTTTCTTCCCGATAACGATACCTGGACGAGCGGTGTGGATGGTGATACGTGCAGTTTGGGCCGGACGATGGATATCGATACGGCTTACGGACGCGCTTTTTAGTTTGTCTTGGAGATACTCACGCACTTTCAGATCTGCGAACAAGTAGTCCGCATAAGTCCGACCGTCTGCGTACCAGACGGAGGTGTGCTCCTTGACGATTCCCAGGCGAATGCCAATGGGATGTACTTTCTGACCCATCTCTTCGACTCCGTTACTTGTCAGCAACCTTGACAGTGATATGGCAAGACCGCTTGACGATGCGATCAGCACGGCCTTTGGCACGTGGCATGATGCGCTTCAGCGAACGCCCTTCGTTGACGAAAACGGTGCTGACCTTCAGGTCATCAACGTCTGCGCCTTCGTTATGCTCGGCGTTGGCTACGGCCGACTCCAGCACTTTCTTCATGATCTCGGCGGCTTTCTTACTGCTGAAAGCCAACAAGTTGAGCGCTTCGCCCACCTTCTTCCCGCGGATCTGGTCGGCGACCAAGCGGGCTTTCTGGGCGGAGATTCGAGCGCCCGACAACTTAGCGGCTACTTCCATTTCCTAACCCCTTAACGCTTGGCTTTCTTGTCAGCCACGTGCCCGCGATAGTTGCGGGTACCGGCGAACTCGCCCAGTTTGTGGCCGACCATGTCTTCGTTAACGAGAACTGGGACGTGCTGACGACCGTTGTGTACTGCGATGGTCAGACCGACCATTTGTGGCAGGATCATCGAACGACGCGACCAAGTCTTAATTGGTTTGCGATCGTTCTTTTCCGCCGCCACTTCGATCTTCTTCAGTAGGTGAAGATCAATAAAAGGACCTTTTTTCAGAGAACGTGGCACTGTCGTATCCCTCTATTTACTTGCGACGACGGACGATCATTTTGTCGGTACGCTTATTACCACGAGTCTTCGCGCCCTTAGTCGGGAAGCCCCATGGCGATACCGGATGACGACCACCAGAGGTACGACCTTCACCACCACCATGTGGGTGGTCAACCGGGTTCATGGCAACACCACGAACGGTTGGGCGAACGCCACGCCAGCGCTTGGCACCAGCTTTACCCAGCGAACGCAGGCTGTGCTCGGAGTTCGAGACTTCGCCCAGGGTCGCACGGCATTCAGCCAGTACTTTACGCATTTCACCGGAACGCAGACGCAGGGTAACGTAAACACCTTCACGAGCGATCAGCTGAGCCGAAGCACCAGCGGAACGAGCGATCTGTGCGCCTTTACCTGGCTTCAGTTCGATGCCGTGTACGGTAGAACCCACTGGAATGTTGCGCAGTTGCAGAGCGTTGCCTGGCTTGATTGGAGCCAGAGCGCCTGCGATCAGCTGGTCGCCAGCACTCACGCCCTTAGGGGCGATGATGTAGCGGCGCTCGCCGTCTGCGTAGCAGAGCAGTGCGATGTGAGCAGTACGGTTTGGATCGTATTCGATACGCTCAACAGTGGCGACGATGCCATCTTTGTCGTTGCGACGGAAATCGACCATACGATAATGCTGCTTATGACCACCACCGATGTGACGCGTGGTAATACGGCCATTGTTGTTACGACCACCAGTCTTCGATTTTTTCTCGAGCAGCGGTGCGTGAGGAGCGCCTTTATGCAGCTCCTGGTTGACCACCTTGACCACAAAACGGCGGCCAGGGGAAGTCGGTTTGCATTTAACGATTGCCATGATGCACCCCTTCCTTACTCAGCACTGCTGCTGAAATCGAGATCTTGGCCTGGCTGAAGGGAGATAACTGCCTTCTTCCAGTCATTACGCTTGCCCAGACCGCGAGCAGTGCGCTTGCTCTTACCCAGAACATTCAGGGTAGTGACGCGCTCTACTTTCACGCTGAACAGGCTTTCGACGGCCTTCTTGATTTCCAGCTTGGTTGCGTCAGTAGCAACCTTGAAAACGAACTGGCCTTTCTTGTCTGCCAGAACCGTAGCCTTCTCGGAAACGTGCGGGCCAAGCAGAACTTTAAATACGCGTTCCTGGTTCATCCCAGCAGCTCCTCGAATTTCTTCACGGCCGACACGGTGATCAACACCTTGTCGTATGCGATCAGACTAACTGGATCGGAACCTTGAACGTCACGTACATCTACGTGCGGCAGGTTACGAGCAGCCAGGTACAGGTTCTGATCAACAGCGTCCGACACGATCAAAACGTCGGTCAGGCTCATGTTGTTCAGCTTGCCCAGCAGATCTTTGGTTTTCGGAGTTTCAACAGCGAAATCCTGAACCACGACCAGACGATCAGTACGCACCAGCTCAGCAAGGATGGAACGCATTGCTGCGCGGTACATCTTCTTGTTCAGCTTCTGGGAGTGATCCTGTGGACGCGCTGCAAAAGTGGTACCGCCGCCACGCCAGATTGGGCTACGGATAGTACCGGCACGAGCACGGCCAGTACCTTTCTGACGCCATGGGCGCTTACCGCCACCACGAACGTCGGAACGGGTCTTTTGCTGCTTGGTACCTTGACGGCCGCCGGCCATGTAGGCCACGACTGCTTGGTGAACCAGCGTCTCGTTGAATTCGCCGCCAAATGTCAGTTCGGAAACTTCGATCGCTTGAGCGTCATTTACATTTAATTGCATGTCAGCTTCCCCTTAACCGCGAGCCTTGGCTGCTGGACGTACAACCAGGTTGCCGCCAGTAGCGCCAGGAACAGCACCCTTGACCAACAACAGATTGCGTTCAGCGTCCACGCGCACTACTTCCAGGGACTGCACGGTCACGCGCTCAGCGCCCATATGACCGGACATTTTTTTGCCCTTGAATACACGACCAGGAGTCTGGCACTGGCCGATAGAGCCTGGGACGCGGTGGGATACGGAGTTACCGTGGGTGTTATCTTGCCCGCGGAAATTCCAACGCTTGATCGTACCCTGGAAGCCTTTACCCTTGGACTGACCGGTTACATCAACCAGTTGACCAGCGGCGAAGATTTCAGCGTTGATCAGATCGCCAGCCTGGTACTCGCCTTCTTCAAGACGGAATTCCATGGTAGTGCGACCAGCGGCAACGTTCGCCTTAGCGAAGTGGCCAGCCTGAGCTGCTGTTACACGCGAAGCACGACGCTCGCCGACAGTGACTTGCACTGCACGATAGCCATCGGTCTCTTCAGTTTTGAACTGGGTGACGCGATTCGGCTCGATCTCAATGACCGTGACCGGAATGGAGACACCTTCTTCGGTGAAAATACGGGTCATACCGCATTTACGACCGACTACACCAATAGTCATGTTGTAAACCTCATGAGTGTACGGGGCTTTCACCCGCTATGGCCGCCCATTTCAGAGCGTTACACGACTAAGACCGAGTCTTAGCCGAGGCTGATCTGCACTTCCACACCGGCCGCAAGATCAAGCTTCATAAGAGCATCAACGGTTTTATCCGTTGGCTGGACGATGTCCAGAACGCGCTTATGAGTGCGGATTTCGTACTGGTCGCGCGCGTCTTTGTTGACGTGCGGAGAAACCAGAACGGTGAACCGCTCTTTACGGGTAGGCAGTGGAATTGGACCACGCACTTGAGCACCAGTACGTTTCGCGGTTTCCACGATTTCCTGGGTTGATTGGTCGATCAGGCGATGGTCGAAAGCCTTCAACCTGATACGGATTTGCTGATTTTGCATTGGATTTCAGACTCCGGCTGCTATTCCCACCGAGCGCAATACGCCCGTTAAAAGGAGGCGCAATTCTATAGACGCCCCAGATAGGTGTCAACCCAATAAAAAAGCCCCCGCTGAGCGGGGGCTTTTTCAAAGCATCAAGCAAACTCTAAAAAGAGAATTACTCGATGATTTTGGCTACGACGCCAGCGCCGACGGTACGACCGCCTTCACGGATAGCGAAACGCAGACCGTCTTCCATCGCGATGGTTTTGATCAGGGTAACAGTCATCTGAATGTTGTCACCTGGCATTACCATTTCAACGCCTTCTGGCAGCTCGCAGTTACCAGTCACGTCAGTAGTACGGAAGTAGAACTGTGGACGGTAGCCTTTGAAGAACGGAGTATGACGACCGCCTTCTTCCTTGCTCAGAACGTAAACTTCTGCGGTGAACTTGGTGTGCGGCTTAACCGAACCCGGCTTAACCAGAACCTGACCACGCTCAACGTCGTCACGCTTGGTGCCACGCAGCAGAACGCCACAGTTCTCGCCGGCACGACCTTCGTCGAGCAGCTTGCGGAACATTTCAACACCAGTGCAGGTGGAAACGGTAGTGTCACGCAGACCAACGATTTCCAGCGGATCCTGAACGCGAACGATACCGCGCTCGATACGACCAGTCACAACAGTACCGCGACCCGAGATCGAGAATACGTCTTCGATTGGCATCAGGAACGGCTTGTCGATCATACGAACTGGCTCTGGGATGTAGCTGTCCAGAGTTTCAACCAGTTTCTTGACGGCAGTGGTGCCCATCTCGTTGTCGTCTTTGCCTTCCAGCGCCATACGAGCCGAACCGATGATGATTGGAGTGTCATCGCCCGGGAAGTCGTAGGTGGACAGCAGGTCGCGAACTTCCATCTCAACCAGTTCCAGCAGCTCAGCATCGTCTACCAGGTCAGCCTTGTTCAGGAAAACCACGATGTACGGAACGCCTACCTGACGGGACAGCAGGATGTGCTCACGGGTTTGCGGCATCGGACCATCAGCGGCCGAGCAAACCAGGATAGCGCCGTCCATTTGAGCAGCACCGGTGATCATGTTCTTCACATAGTCAGCGTGACCTGGGCAGTCAACGTGAGCGTAGTGACGGATCAGCGAGTTGTACTCAACGTGCGCGGTGTTGATGGTGATACCGCGAGCTTTTTCTTCTGGAGCGCTGTCGATCTTGTCGAATTCAACTACGGCCGAACCGAAAACTTCGGAGCAGACGCGAGTCAGAGCAGCGGTCAGAGTGGTTTTACCGTGGTCAACGTGACCGATAGTGCCAACGTTGACGTGCGGTAGGGAACGATCAAATTTTTCTTTAGCCACGACAATTAACTCCTAGCCTAAAGGGGCTGAATCAGCCTTGTTTTTTGGTTACGGATTCGACGATGTGCGACGGAGCCGTATCGTATTTTTTGAATTCCATAGAGTAGCTTGCGCGACCCTGAGACATGGAACGAACGTCGGTCGCATAACCGAACATCTCACCCAGTGGAACCTCGGCACGGATAACCTTGCCGGACACTGTGTCTTCCATACCCTGGATCATGCCGCGACGACGGTTAAGGTCGCCCATCACATCACCCATATAGTCTTCAGGCGTAACAACCTCTACAGCCATGATCGGCTCAAGCAACTCACCACCGCCCTTCTGGGCCAGCTGCTTGGTCGCCATGGAGGCAGCCACTTTAAACGCCATCTCGTTGGAGTCGACGTCATGGTAAGAACCATCGAACACGGTAGCCTTCAGGCCGATCAGCGGATAGCCGGCAACAACGCCGTTCTTCATCTGCTCTTCGATACCCTTCTGGATAGCCGGGATGTATTCCTTAGGAACCACACCACCTACAACCTCGTTCACGAATTGCAGACCTTCCTGACCTTCGTCAGCAGGAGCAAAACGGATCCAGCAGTGGCCGAACTGACCACGACCGCCGGACTGACGAACGAACTTGCCTTCGATTTCACAGTTCTTCGTGATGCGCTCACGATACGAAACCTGAGGCTTGCCGATGTTGGCTTCGACGTTGAACTCACGGCGCATCCGGTCAACCAGGATGTCCAGGTGCAGCTCGCCCATGCCGGAGATGATCGTTTGACCAGTCTCTTCATCAGTTTTAACGCGGAAAGACGGGTCTTCCTGAGCAAGTTTGCCCAGAGCGATACCCATTTTTTCCTGGTCATCCTTGGTCTTAGGCTCTACGGCAACCGAAATAACCGGCTCCGGGAAGTCCATGCGAACCAGGATGATTGGCTTGTCAGCGTTGCAGAGGGTTTCACCAGTGGTGACATCCTTCATGCCGATCAGGGCCGCGATGTCACCAGCGCGTACTTCCTTGATCTCTTCACGGGCGTTTGCGTGCATTTGCACCATACGACCCACGCGCTCTTTTTTACCTTTAACCGAGTTGATCACGCCGTCGCCGGAGTTCAACACGCCCGAGTAAACACGGACGAAGGTCAAGGTACCCACGAATGGGTCGGTAGCAATCTTGAACGCCAGAGCCGAGAACGGCTCCGCATCGTCTGCATGACGCTCCAGCTCGATTTCCTCGTTATCAGGGTCAGTACCCTTGATCGCAGGAATGTCGGTCGGCGCAGGCAGGAAGTCGATAACGGCGTCGAGAACCAGGGGAACACCCTTGTTCTTGAAGGAAGAACCGCAAACAGCCAGAACGATTTCGCCGGCGATAGTACGCTGACGCAAAGCAGCTTTGATCTCTTCGATCGACAGCTCTTCGCCTTCAAGGTACTTGTTCATCAGCTCTTCGTTGGCTTCAGCAGCAGCTTCAACCATGTTGTTGCGCCACTCTTCAGCCAGCTCTTGGAGCTCAGCAGGAATGTCCTTGCGAACAGGGACCATACCTTTGTCAGAGTCGTTCCAGTAGACAGCTTGCATGTTGATCAGATCGATCTGACCCTGGAAGTTGTCTTCGGAACCGATGGCCAACTGGATCGGCACCGGAGTGTGACCCAGACGCTGCTTGATCTGACCGATCACGCGCAGGAAGTTGGCACCAGCACGGTCCATCTTGTTTACGTAAACAAGACGTGGAACGCCGTATTTGTTGGCTTGACGCCATACGGTTTCCGACTGAGGCTCAACACCCGAAGTACCGCAGAACACAACGACAGCGCCGTCGAGTACGCGCAGGGAACGCTCAACTTCAATAGTGAAGTCAACGTGGCCCGGGGTATCGATTACGTTGAAGCGGTGCTCGTCCTTGTACTGCTTCTCGGAACCTTTCCAGAAAGCGGTGATGGCAGCAGAAGTAATGGTAATACCACGCTCCTGCTCCTGCACCATCCAGTCTGTGGTCGCGGCGCCATCATGCACCTCGCCCATTTTGTGACTTTTGCCGGTGTAAAAAAGGACGCGCTCGGTGGTGGTGGTTTTACCAGCATCCACGTGAGCGACGATACCGATGTTACGGTAGCGGCTAATCGGAGTAGTACGAGCCATAAAGCCCTCGCAAAATTAGTGAAGCTAAAATTAGAAGCGGTAGTGCGAGAAAGCTTTGTTGGCTTCAGCCATACGGTGCACGTCTTCACGCTTCTTAACAGCAGCACCTTTACCTTCAGCAGCATCCAGCAGTTCGCCAGCCAAACGCAGAGCCATAGACTTCTCGCCACGCTTACGGGCGAAGTCTACCAACCAGCGCATTGCCAGAGCGTTACGACGGGAAGGACGAACCTCGACCGGAACCTGGTAAGTAGCACCACCAACGCGGCGCGACTTCACTTCGACCAGCGGAGCGATGGCGTCGAGTGCTTTTTCGAAGAGTTCCAGGGGATCGGTGCCAGCCTTACGGGTCGCAACGGTTTCCAGGGCACCATAAACGATACGCTCGGCAACGGCTTTCTTGCCGCTTTCCATAACGTGGTTCATGAATTTGGCGAGGATCTGGCTTCCGTATTTCGGATCGTCCAGAATCTCACGCTTTGCTGCTACGCGACGTCTTGGCATGATAAGCCCTCAAGCGGTCTTCAGGTTAGCTCGGGACAGATCCAATGGATGCGTGCCCGACCTTACTCTTATCGACTCAATAAAATGAAAATCTGCAAAACGGCCGATTACTTCGGACGCTTGGTACCGTACTTCGAACGACCCTGGTTACGACCTTTAACGCCGGAAGTATCCAAGGAGCCGCGAACGGTGTGGTAACGAACACCTGGCAAGTCTTTTACACGACCGCCGCGGATCAGTACCACGCTGTGCTCTTGCAGGTTGTGACCTTCACCACCGATGTACGAGGAAACCTCGAAACCGTTGGTCAGGCGCACACGGCATACTTTACGCAGTGCCGAGTTAGGTTTTTTCGGCGTAGTGGTGTACACACGGGTGCACACGCCACGACGTTGCGGGCAGTTCTGCAGCGCAGGTACGTCGGATTTCTCGACGATACGCTTACGCGGCTGACGTACCAGCTGGTTGATAGTTGCCATCTACTAGCTCCACTGTTGTCTTGCGACGCTATTGTCTTGCAAGAAAAGCAAAATGGCAGGAACGAATTCCCGCCAAATTTAGGGGATCAAGAGTCTAAAGAGGATCTTGTCCCCAGTCAAGGCAAGGCCCCGACCTCCCCGCCCTTCGAACCTCGACAAAATGTCTCGATTCGATGAACGGAGCGATCAGGGCCTTACGCTCATTTACCGCAGAACTCAGTTACCGCTCGAGTTCAGCGCTTCGGTCAGTGCAGCTTCCACTTCACTGGCGCTTACGCGCAACGGTTTGTCAGCATCACGACGACGCTTGCGCTCGCTGTGATATGCCAGACCGGTACCGGCCGGGATCAGACGACCCACGACTACGTTTTCTTTCAGGCCGCGCAGGTAATCGCGCTTGCCGGTGACTGCCGCTTCGGTCAGTACGCGGGTGGTTTCCTGGAAGGAAGCCGCCGAGATGAACGATTCGGTGGACAACGACGCCTTGGTAATACCCAACAGAACGCGAGTGTACTTGGAGACGAACTTGTCTTCGCCGCCCAAACGCTCGTTTTCTACCAGTACGTGAGTCAGTTCCATCTGGTCGCCCTTGATGAAACTCGAATCGCCGGATTCAGCGATTTCAACTTTACGCAGCATCTGACGCAGAATGGTCTCGATGTGCTTATCGTTGATCTTCACGCCTTGCAGACGGTAAACGTCCTGGATCTCGTTAACGATGTACTTGGCCAGCGCGCTCACACCCAGCAGACGCAGGATGTCGTGCGGATCGCTTGGGCCGTCGGAGATAACTTCGCCGCGGTTTACCTGTTCGCCTTCGAACACGTTCAGGTGACGCCACTTCGGAATCAGCTCTTCGTACGGATCGGAACCGTCGTTCGGGGTAATGACCAGACGGCGCTTGCCTTTGGTCTCTTTACCGAACGCGATGGTGCCGCTGACTTCAGCCAGAATCGACGCTTCTTTCGGACGACGAGCTTCGAACAAGTCGGCAACGCGCGGCAGACCACCGGTGATGTCACGGGTCTTCGAAGTTTCTTGCGGGATACGCGCGATAACATCACCGATCGCGATCTTCGCACCGTCCGCCACACCGACCAAGGCGTTGGCTGGCAGGAAGTACTGAGCGATAACGTCAGTGCCTGGCAGCAACAGATCCTTGCCGTTGTCGTCGACCATCTTCACTGCTGGACGGATTTCTTTGCCCGCAGCAGGACGATCTTTCGCGTCGAGTACTTCAATGTTGGTCATACCGGTCAATTCGTCAGTCTGACGCTTGATCGTGATGCCTTCTTCCATGCCCACGTAGGTCACGGTACCTTTCATTTCGGTAACGATTGGGTGAGTGTGCGGATCCCACTTGGCCACGATTGCGCCAGCGTCGACCTTGTCACCTTCTTTAACCGAAATCACAGCACCGTACGGCAGCTTGTAACGCTCGCGCTCACGACCGAAGTCATCAGCGATGGCCAGCTCACCGGAACGGGACACAGCTACCAGGTGACCATCCACTCGCTCAACGTGCTTCAGGTTGTGCAGACGGACGGTACCGCCGTTCTTCACCTGAACGCTGTCGGCTGCGGAAGTACGGCTTGCCGCACCACCGATGTGGAACGTACGCATCGTCAACTGGGTACCCGGCTCACCGATGGACTGGGCAGCGATAACGCCGACCGCTTCACCGATGTTCACCTGGTGACCACGAGCCAAGTCACGGCCGTAGCACTTGGCGCAAATGCCATAGCGGGTTTCGCAGCTGATCGGCGAACGCACGATCACTTCGTCGATGCTGTTCAGCTCGATGAATTCAACCCACTTCTCGTCTACCAGAGTACCGGCCGGAACGATAACGTCCTCGGTGCCTGGCTTGAATACGTCACGGGCAATAACACGACCCAATACGCGTTCACCCAACGGCTCTACAACGTCACCGCCTTCAATGTGCGGAGTCATCAGCAGACCGTGTTCGGTGCCGCAATCGATCTCGGTTACAACCAGATCCTGCGCCACGTCTACCAGACGACGAGTCAGGTAACCGGAGTTCGCAGTTTTCAACGCGGTATCCGCCAGACCTTTACGAGCACCGTGAGTCGAGATGAAGTACTGAAGTACGCTCAAACCTTCACGGAAGTTCGCAGTAATCGGCGTTTCAATGATGGAACCGTCCGGCTTGGCCATCAGACCACGCATACCGGCCAGCTGACGAATCTGTGCTGCGGAACCCCGCGCACCCGAGTCAGCCATCATGTACATCGAGTTGAAAGACTCTTGATCGACTTCAACGCCATGACGGTCGATAACCTTCTCTTTCGAGAGGTTGGCCATCATCGCCTTGGAAACTTCGTCGTTCGCTTTCGACCAAAGGTCGATCACTTTGTTGTACTTCTCGCCCTGGGTTACCAGGCCGGAGGCGTACTGGCTCTCGATCTCTTTCACTTCGTCGGTGGCAGCACCGATGATGCGGGCTTTCTCGTCAGGGATAACGAAGTCGTTAACACCGATGGAAACGCCGGAGATGGTCGAGTAAGCGAAACCGGTGTACATCAACTGGTCAGCGAAGATCACGGTCTCTTTCAGACCAACCACGCGGTAGCACTGGTTGATCAGCTTGGAGATCGCCTTTTTCTTCATCGGCAGGTTGACGACGTCGTACGACAGACCTTTTGGCACAACCTGGAACAGCAGCGCACGGCCGACGGTGGTGTCGACGATACGGGTACCGCTCACGCTGTTGCCGTCACGGTCGTTGACGGTTTCGTTGATACGTACTTTTACCTTGGCGTGCAGTGCGGCTTCGCCAGCACGGAACACACGGTCAACTTCCTGCAGATCCGCGAACACACGACCTTCGCCTTTGGCGTTGATCGCTTCACGAGTCATGTAGTACAGACCCAATACAACGTCCTGCGACGGAACGATGATTGGCTCACCGTTGGCTGGCGACAGAATGTTGTTGGTCGACATCATCAACGCACGCGCTTCCAACTGGGCTTCCAGTGTCAGCGGTACGTGCACGGCCATTTGGTCGCCGTCGAAGTCGGCGTTGTACGCGGCGCAGACCAGCGGGTGCAGCTGGATAGCCTTACCTTCGATCAGTACCGGTTCAAACGCCTGGATACCCAGACGGTGAAGGGTCGGTGCACGGTTGAGAAGAACCGGGTGTTCGCGAATCACTTCAGCGAGAACGTCCCAAACCTCTGGCAGTTCGCGCTCGACCATTTTCTTGGCCGCTTTGATGGTGGTCGCGAGACCACGCATTTCCAGCTTGCCGAAAATGAACGGTTTGAACAGCTCGAGAGCCATTTTCTTCGGCAGACCGCACTGATGCAGACGCAGAGTCGGGCCTACGGTAATTACCGAACGACCGGAGTAGTCAACACGCTTACCGAGCAAGTTCTGACGGAAACGACCTTGCTTACCCTTGATCATGTCAGCCAGGGATTTCAGAGGACGCTTGTTCGAACCGGTGATAGCGCGGCCACGACGACCGTTGTCGAGCAGAGCATCGACAGCTTCCTGCAACATACGCTTTTCGTTGCGCACGATGATGTCCGGAGCGGACAGATCCAGCAGGCGCTTCAAACGGTTGTTACGGTTGATCACTCGACGATACAGATCGTTGAGGTCGGAAGTCGCGAAACGACCGCCGTCCAGCGGGACCAGTGGACGCAGATCTGGCGGCAGAACCGGCAGAACGGTCAGCACCATCCACTCTGGCAGGTTGCCGGAACCCTGGAAGGCTTCCATCAACTTCAGACGCTTGGACAGCTTCTTGATCTTGGTTTCGGAGTTGGTTTGCGGAATTTCTTCACGCAGACGGCCAATCTCGTGTTCCAGGTCGATAGCGTGCAGCAGTTCACGGACAGCTTCAGCACCCATACGGGCGTCGAAGTCGTCACCGAACTCTTCCAGCGCTTCGAAGTACTGCTCGTCGTTCAGCAGCTGACCTTTTTCAAGGGTGGTCATGCCTGGGTCGATAACGACATAGCTCTCGAAGTAGAGAACGCGTTCGATATCACGCAGGGTCATGTCCATCAGCAAACCGATACGGGACGGCAGCGATTTCAGGAACCAGATGTGGGCAACCGGCGAAGCCAGTTCGATGTGCGCCATGCGCTCACGACGAACCTTGGCCAGTGCAACTTCAACGCCGCACTTCTCACAGATCACACCACGGTGCTTCAAGCGCTTGTACTTACCGCACAGGCACTCGTAATCCTTTACCGGGCCAAAGATCTTGGCGCAGAACAGGCCGTCACGCTCAGGTTTGAACGTACGGTAGTTGATGGTTTCCGGCTTTTTAACTTCACCGAACGACCATGAGCGGATCATCTCAGGCGAGGCCAATCCAATACGGATGGCGTCGAACTCTTCGACTTGACCCTGGTTTTTCAGCAAATTCAGTAGGTCTTTCAAGGCCTTTCCTCCTGGCGGAGCAGAGAGCGGGCAATCCTGCCCCGCTCTCGATTCGCGTCACGTGTTATTCGGTTTCCAGATCGATATCGATGCCGAGGGAACGAATTTCCTTGATCAACACGTTGAAGGACTCGGGCATGCCCGGCTCCATACGGTGATCGCCATCCACGATGTTTTTGTACATCTTGGTACGGCCGTTCACATCGTCCGACTTCACTGTGAGCATTTCTTGCAGAGTGTAAGCAGCACCGTATGCTTCCAGTGCCCAGACCTCCATCTCCCCGAAACGCTGACCACCGAACTGCGCCTTACCACCCAGCGGCTGCTGGGTAACCAGGCTGTACGAACCGGTAGAACGCGCGTGCATCTTGTCGTCTACCAAGTGGTTCAGCTTCAGCATGTACATGTAGCCAACGGTAACTGGACGCTCGAACTTGTTGCCGGTACGGCCGTCAGTCAGCTGCATCTGGCCGCTTTCCGGCAGGTCTGCCAGTTTCAGCATGGCCTTGATTTCGCTTTCCTTGGCGCCGTCGAACACTGGAGTGGCCATTGGAACGCCGCCACGCAGGTTCTTCGCCAGATCCAGGATTTCCTGATCGGAGAAGCTGTCCAGATCTTCGTTACGACCGCCGATCTGGTTGTAGATCTCGTCCAGGAAGGTACGCAGTTCAGCGACTTTACGCTGCTCTTCGACCATCCGGTTGATCTTCTCACCCAGACCTTTGGCCGCGAGGCCCAGGTGGGTTTCAAGGATCTGACCAACGTTCATACGCGAAGGTACGCCCAGTGGGTTGAGGACGACGTCGACCGGGGTGCCATTGGCATCGTGCGGCATGTCTTCAACCGGCATGATCACAGAGACCACACCTTTGTTACCGTGACGACCGGCCATCTTGTCGCCCGGCTGGATGCGACGACGGATTGCCAGGTAAACCTTGACGATTTTCAGCACGCCTGGAGCCAGGTCATCGCCCTGCTGCAGTTTGCGCTTCTTGTCTTCGAACTTGTCGTCCAGCAGACGGCGGCGATCAACGATGTAGGCCTGAGCCTTCTCGAGCTGCTCGTTCAGAGCATCTTCAGCCATGCGCAGTTTGAACCACTGACCATGCTCAAGACCGTCGAGAACTTCGTCGGTGATGTCCTGACCTTTCTTCAGACCTGCGCCGCCTTCAGCCTTGTGGCCTACCAGAGCGGAACGCAGACGTTCGAAAGTTGCGCCTTCAACGATACGGAACTCTTCGTTCAGATCCTTGCGGATCTCGTCCAGCTGAGTCTTCTCGATCGACAGTGCACGAGCATCACGCTCAACGCCGTCGCGGGTGAAGACCTGTACGTCGATGACAGTACCTTTGGTGCCGGTTGGCACGCGCAGGGAAGTGTCTTTAACGTCGCTGGCTTTTTCACCGAAGATTGCACGCAGCAGTTTTTCTTCCGGAGTCAGTTGGGTCTCGCCTTTCGGAGTGACCTTACCCACCAGGATGTCGCCTGCGCCAACTTCAGCACCTACGTAAACGATACCGGCTTCGTCCAGTTTGTTCAGTGCAGCTTCACCCACGTTCGGGATGTCTGCAGTGATCTCTTCAGGCCCAAGCTTGGTGTCACGGGCCACACAGGTCAGTTCCTGAATATGGATCGTGGTGAAACGGTCTTCCTGAACCACACGCTCGGACAGGCAGATGGAGTCTTCGAAGTTGAAGCCGTTCCATGCCATGAACGCGATGCGCATGTTCTGACCCAGCGCCAGTTCACCCATGTCGGTGGACGGGCCGTCGGCCATGATGTCGCTACGCTGAACGCGATCACCCTTGCTCACCAGCGGACGCTGGTTGATGCAGGTGTTCTGGTTCGAGCGGGTGTATTTGGTCAGGTTGTAGATGTCGACACCAGCTTCGCCGGTTTCAACTTCGTCATCAGCAACACGAACCACGATACGGCTGGCGTCGACGGAATCGATCACGCCGCCACGACGAGCCACGACGCAAACGCCGGAGTCACGGGCTACGTTACGCTCCATGCCGGTACCTACCAGCGGCTTGTCAGCACGCAGGGTTGGTACAGCTTGACGCTGCATGTTCGAACCCATCAACGCACGGTTGGCGTCGTCGTGCTCGAGGAACGGAATCAGCGACGCTGCAACCGAAACTACCTGCTTCGGCGAAACGTCCATCAAGGTGACTTCTTCAGGCGCCTTAACGGTGAATTCGTTCAGGTGACGTACGGCTACCAGTTCGTCGATCAGGACTTTCTGGTCGTTCATGGTCGCCGAAGCCTGCGCGATCACGTGATCGGCTTCTTCAATAGCGGACAGGAACACGATCTCGTCGGTGACCACACCCTCTTTTACCACGCGGTACGGGCTTTCCAGGAAGCCGTACTGGTTGGTGCGAGCGTAAGCAGCCAAGGAGTTGATCAGACCGATGTTCGGACCTTCCGGCGTTTCAATCGGGCATACACGACCGTAGTGAGTCGGGTGTACGTCACGGACTTCAAAGCCTGCGCGCTCACGAGTCAGACCGCCAGGGCCGAGTGCAGAGACACGACGCTTGTGGGTGATCTCGGACAGCGGGTTGTTCTGGTCCATGAACTGCGAGAGCTGGCTGGAACCGAAGAACTCTTTCACAGCTGCAGCCACTGGCTTGGCGTTGATCAGGTCTTGCGGCATCAAGCCTTCGCTTTCAGCCATCGACAGACGCTCTTTGACCGCACGCTCAACACGTACCAGGCCAACGCGGAACTGGTTCTCGGCCATTTCGCCTACACAGCGAACACGACGGTTACCCAGGTGGTCGATGTCATCGACGATGCCTTTACCGTTACGGATGTCGACCAGAGTCTTCAGTACCGCAACGATGTCTTCCTTGCAAAGCACGCCCGAACCTTCGATCTCGGTACGACCGATACGACGGTTGAACTTCATCCGGCCGACCGCAGACAGGTCATAGCGCTCAGGACTGAAGAACAGGTTGTTGAACAGGGTTTCGGCAGCGTCTTTGGTTGGCGGCTCGCCTGGACGCATCATGCGATAGATCTCGACCAGCGCTTCCAATTGGTTGCTGGTGGAGTCGATCTTCAGCGTGTCGGAGACGAACGGACCGCAGTCGATATCGTTGGTGTACAGAGTTTCGATGCGAACAACGCCGGCCTTGGCAATTTTTGCCAGGACTTCAGTGTTCAGCTCGGTGTTGCACTCTGCCAGGATTTCGCCGGTAGCCGGATGCACGATGACCTTGGCGGTAGTACGGCCCAGGACGTAGTCCAGAGGCACTTCCAGAGTCTTGATGCCGGCTTTTTCGATCTGGTTGATGTGGCGCGCGGTAATACGGCGGCCCGCTTCAACAATGACCTTGCCCTTCTCGTCCTGAATGTCCAGAACCGCAATTTCACCACGCAGACGCGAAGCAATCAGTTCCAGGCTGAGGGTTTCGCCGCTCAGGTGGAAAACGTTGGTGGTGTAGAAAGCGTCCAGCACTTCTTCAGTGGTATAGCCGAGCGCGCGCAGCAGTACCGATGCCGGCAGCTTGCGACGACGGTCGATACGCACGAACACGCAGTCTTTCGGGTCGAACTCGAAGTCCAGCCACGAACCGCGGTAAGGAATGATGCGCGCGGAGTACAGCAGTTTGCCGGAGCTATGCGTCTTGCCGCGGTCGTGGTCAAAGAACACGCCCGGGGAACGGTGCAGCTGGGAAACGATTACACGCTCGGTACCGTTGATTACGAAGGTACCGTTCTCAGTCATCAGGGGGATTTCACCCATGTAGACTTCTTGCTCTTTGATGTCCTTGATCGCTTTGTTCGACGATTCTTTGTCGAAAATGATCAGGCGCACTTTTACCCGCAAAGGTACGGCGAAAGTTACACCGCGCAATACGCATTCTTTGACATCAAATGCCGGTTCGCCCAGGCGATAACCGACGTACTCCAGCGCAGCATTGCCGGAGTAGCTGATGATCGGGAAAACGGATTTGAAGGCCGCATGCAGGCCCACGTCGCGGAACTGATCTTTAGTCGCTCCCGCTTGCAAGAATTCACGATACGAATCCAGCTGGATGGCCAGGAGGTAAGGCACATCCATGACGTCCGGCAACTTGCTAAAGTCCTTGCGGATACGTTTTTTCTCAGTATATGAGTAAGCCATCAGCGTTCCCCAGCTTGGTCACCTGCTTGTTTGGCCCCTCCCGACGGGAGCAGCCAGAAAATCGTGCAAACCCCATGGTTTGCTCCACCGCATCGGGTGGTTACAGCGCCTTTATCAGCACCGACCCAGTCGGCTGCCAATAACGGAAAAAGGCCGGTGGCAAGAGCCACCAGCCATCAGCCTGTCGCTTGACGCTCGGGCTGGAGGAGCAAAGTCGATGCTTATTTCAGCTCGACTTTAGCGCCTGCTTCTTCCAGCTTCTTCTTGGCGTCTTCAGCAGCTTCTTTCGAAACGCCTTCAGCTACAACCTGAGGAGCGCCGTCTACTTTCTCTTTGGCTTCTTTCAGGCCCAGACCGGTCAGTTCACGAACTGCCTTGATCACGTTAACCTTCTTCTCGCCAGCTTCCAGCAGAACAACGTTGAACTCGGTTTGCTCTTCAACAACAGCGGCAGCAGCAGCTGGACCAGCCGAAGCAGCAGCAGCGGTAACACCGAAGGTTTCTTCCATCGCTTTGATCAGCTCAACGATTTCCACTACGGATTTCTGGCCGATTGCTTCGATGATTTGTTCGTTAGTCAGAGACATGACTCAATTCCTGAATTGGGGGACGGCCTACGCGACCATCGAAATAAACAAAAAACGCGAGAAGTTGACGAGCCTTAGGCTGCAGCAGCTTCTTTCTGGTCGCGAATTGCCGCCAGAGTACGAGCCAATTTGCTGGTAGCGCCTTGAATCACGCTCATCAGCTGAGAAATTGCTTCGTCACGGGTCGGCAGAGTTGCCAGTACGTCGATCTGATTAGCTGCGAGGAACTTGCCCTCGAACGCAGCTGCCTTGATCTCGAACTTGTCCTGACCCTTGGCAAACTCTTTGAAGATACGGGCAGCAGCGCCCGGATGTTCGTTGGAGAATGCGATCAGGGTCGGGCCGGTGAACACGTCGTTGAGGACACTGTATTGAGTGTCAGCAACAGCGCGCTTGAGCAGGGTGTTACGTACAACACGTACGTAAACGCCAGCTTCACGAGCCTCTTTACGGAGTCCGGTCATTGCGCCTACTGTTACGCCACGTGCATCAACCACGACAGCGGACAGAGCGACTTTGGCAGCCTCGTTGACTTCAGCGACGATGGCCTTCTTGTCTTCGAGATTAATTGCCACGGGTTTAACTCCTGCTTGTTACCGTTTCATTCGATCGGAACCGAATGTCGTTTTGGTGTCTGATTCGGTAAGGAACCGGGAGCACCATCTGCGTAGGCTTATGGTTTAAGACTTGCGTCGCCTACGGTCTTGGATAGCCCCCGCCAGGCAGGGACCCCAATCTTTCAATTGGCGCGAACCATCGCGCCAACCTTTGTCTTACGCGTCCAGCGAGCTCTGGTCGATGACCAGACCTGGGCCCATAGTGGTGCTCAGGGTAACGCGCTTGACGTAGATACCTTTCGAAGAAGCTGGCTTGATACGCTTCAGATCAGCGATCAGGGCTTCAACGTTTTCCTTCAGCTTGACGGCGTCGAAGCCCATCTTGCCAACGGAAGTGTGAATGATGCCGTTTTTGTCGGTGCGATAACGAACCTGACCAGCTTTAGCGTTTTTAACCGCGGTAGCTACGTCTGGGGTTACGGTACCAACCTTAGGGTTAGGCATCAGACCACGTGGACCGAGGATCTGACCCAACTGACCTACAACGCGCATGGCATCCGGGGAAGCGATCACTACGTCATAGTTCAGGTCGCCGCCTTTCATTTCGGCAGCCAGGTCGTCCATACCTACACGGTCAGCGCCGGCAGCCAGAGCGGCCTCAGCAGCTGGACCCTGGGTGAACACAGCAACGCGAACAGTCTTGCCAGTGCCGTGCGGCAGCACAGTAGCGCTACGAACAACCTGGTCAGATTTACGCGGGTCTACACCCAGGTTTACAGCAACGTCGAACGACTCGCTGAACTTGACAGTCGACAGCTCAGCCAGCAGAGCAGCAGCGTCTACAATGTTGTAGGCCTTGCCTGCTTCGATTTTGCCGGCGATAGCCTTTTGACGCTTGGTCAGCTTAGCCATTACACACCCTCCACGTTAAGGCCCATGCTACGAGCAGAACCGGCGATAGTACGCACGGCTGCATCCATATCAGCTGCAGTCAGATCCGCGTTTTTGGTTTTCGCGATTTCTTCCAGCTGAGCACGAGTAACAGTGCCAACCTTAACGGTGTTCGGACGAGCGGAACCGCTGGTCAGACCGGCCGCCTTCTTCAGCAGAACCGAAGCAGGGGTGGATTTGGTTTCGAAAGTGAAGCTACGGTCGCTGTAGACAGTGATGATCACAGGAGTCGGCAGACCAGCTTCAAGACCCTGAGTACGGGCGTTGAAAGCCTTGCAGAATTCCATGATGTTCACGCCGTGCTGACCCAGAGCAGGACCAACCGGTGGACTTGGGTTAGCCTGAGCGGCCTTCACTTGCAGCTTGATGTAAGCGGTAATCTTCTTGGCCATGAGGCACTCCAATTACGGGTTCGAACGCCTCGAAAGGCTCCCCGGTTACTTGCGCGTATATCCCAGTGACGACAAAACCCCACAGCCTATGGCTGCGGGGTTGGGATGCTTGTTCAATTAGACCTTTTCGACCTGACTGAACTCCAACTCTACCGGGGTAGAGCGACCGAAAATGAGCACTGCCACTTGGATCCGGCTCTTTTCGTAGTTAACTTCTTCAACAACGCCATTGAAATCAGCGAATGGACCGTCATTGACTCGCACCGTCTCACCTGGCTCGAAGAGAGTCTTCGGCTTCGGCTTGTCACTACCATCAGCAACACGACGCAGAATTGCTTCCGCCTCTTTATCGGTGATTGGCGCAGGCTTATCGGCAGTACCGCCAATAAAACCCATCACCCGAGGAGTATCCTTGACCAAGTGCCAAGTACCCTCATTCATATCCATCTGAACCAGCACATAGCCTGGAAAGAACTTGCGTTCGCTTTTGCGCTTCTGGCCATTGCGCATTTCAACCACTTCTTCAGTGGGGACCAGAATCTCGCCGAAGCCATCTTCCATGCCAGCCAGCTTTACGCGCTCGACCAGCGAGCGCATCACATGCTTCTCGTAACCCGAGTAAGCATGCACAACATACCAACGCTTAGCCACGGGACACCCTTAGCCGACAATCAAGGAAACAAGCCAGCCGAGCAGGGAATCAAGACCCCACAACAGCAACGCCATAACCAGAACAACAGCCACCACAATCAGGGTGGTCTGCGTGGTTTCTTGGCGAGTTGGCCACACGACTTTACGAATCTCGGTACGAGCTTCCTTAACCAGTACAAAGAAAGACTTGCCCTTCGCAGTCTGCAGGCCTACAAAGGCAGCTACAGCAGCAATAGCAAGCAATGCGAGTACACGGTACAGGATCGGCGAAGCAGAGTAATACTGATTGCCAACAACGCCAACAACCACCAAAGCGACGACTACAAGCCACTTGAGCAGATCGAAGCGAGAGCCTTGAGCTTCAGCTTTAGGAGTCATCTATGAAGATCCTGTGAAAAGAAAGCCAGACACACCGAGTGAATCTGGCAGGTCAGGAGGGAATCGAACCCCCAACCTACGGTTTTGGAGACCGTCGCTCTGCCAATTGAGCTACTGACCTAAAACAAAATCAGGCCGACCATTATGCCGGCCCGAAAAATACATTACAACTACTTACTCGATGATTTTGGCTACGACACCAGCGCCGACGGTACGACCGCCTTCACGGATAGCGAAACGCAGACCATCTTCCATCGCGATGGTTTTGATCAGGGTAACAGTCATCTGAATGTTGTCACCTGGCATTACCATTTCAACGCCTTCTGGCAGCTCGCAGTTACCAGTCACGTCAGTAGTACGGAAGTAGAACTGTGGACGGTAGCCTTTGAAGAACGGAGTGTGACGACCGCCTTCTTCCTTGCTCAGAACGTAAACTTCTGCGGTGAACTTGGTGTGCGGCTTAACCGAACCTGGCTTAACCAGAACCTGACCACGCTCAACGTCGTCACGCTTGGTGCCACGCAGCAGAACGCCACAGTTCTCGCCAGCACGACCTTCGTCGAGCAGCTTGCGGAACATTTCAACACCAGTGCAGGTGGAAACGGTAGTGTCACGCAGACCAACGATTTCCAGCGGATCCTGAACGCGAACGATACCGCGCTCGATACGACCAGTCACAACAGTACCGCGACCCGAGATCGAGAATACGTCTTCGATTGGCATCAGGAACGGCTTGTCGATCATACGAACTGGCTCCGGGATGTAGCTATCCAGAGTTTCAACCAGTTTCTTGACGGCAGTGGTGCCCATCTCGTTGTCGTCTTTGCCTTCCAGCGCCATACGAGCCGAACCGATGATGATTGGAGTGTCATCGCCCGGGAAGTCGTAGGTGGACAGCAGGTCGCGAACTTCCATCTCAACCAGTTCCAGCAGCTCAGCGTCGTCTACCAGGTCAGCCTTGTTCAGGAAAACCACGATGTAAGGAACGCCTACCTGACGGGACAGCAGGATGTGCTCACGGGTTTGCGGCATCGGACCATCAGCGGCCGAGCAAACCAGGATAGCGCCGTCCATTTGAGCAGCACCGGTGATCATGTTCTTCACATAGTCAGCGTGACCTGGGCAGTCAACGTGAGCGTAGTGACGGATCAGCGAGTTGTACTCAACGTGTGCGGTGTTGATGGTGATACCGCGAGCTTTTTCTTCTGGAGCGCTGTCGATCTTGTCGAATTCAACCACGGCCGAACCGAAAACTTCGGAGCAGACGCGAGTCAGAGCAGCGGTCAGAGTGGTTTTACCGTGGTCAACGTGACCAATGGTCCCAACGTTGACGTGGGGCAGGGAACGATCAAATTTTTCCTTAGCCATCGATATCACCCTCAACAGAAGAAATTAGACAAACAATATCAACCATTAAAACAAAGGCAGATATTTTCATATCTGCCTTGTTATATGGAGCTCTTGAGCGGATTTGAACCGCTGACCTCACCCTTACCAAGGGTGTGCTCTACCAACTGAGCTACAAGAGCAAAACACATTTGCACAATCTGCAAACTTGGAGCGGGTAGCGGGAATCGAACCCGCATCATCAGCTTGGAAGGCTGAGGTTCTACCACTAAACTATACCCGCGGAGCCTGCAGCTCACGCTTAAATCTGGTGGAGGGAGAAGGATTCGAACCTTCGAAGTCGTAGACGTCAGATTTACAGTCTGATCCCTTTGGCCGCTCGGGAACCCCTCCTAATCAGGCCGGCATTCTATACTATGCCAAACCCCTGTCAAGCATTTTCTCATTTAAAAACCTGAGGTTAGCTGCGTTGACATCGCTCAACTTTGATTTCCTTTTTAGGTCTTCGCTGTGGAGCGGGCGCCATTCTATGCAAACTATTCAGCAGGTGCAACCCCCTCACACAGCATTATTTTATGTTTTAACTCATTGAATTCGTTGGAAAGGTTTTGAAGCTGGGAATCCCCCAACAAACGCTGACTCTGAGGCGCGACAGACAACCAATAACCAGCTCCGGAAGCATCCTTCGAAGAAGATTGCACATCGACCCCCATTTCAACCAAGCGCCGCTGAAGAGCTGAAAGCGACTCCTGCCTGGAAAAGCCACCAAGCAACAGACACTCTTGCCGCCGCCCACCCCGCCCTTCCCGAGCATCACCCGTCGTTTCGCTGAGCAAGCGTATGTCCTGCTGCGAACCTCGATACAAACTGAGGGGCGTTACATCTTTCGCCCGCAAGGGCGCCTCCTGCTGATGCCAGACATAATAGAAAACATTAAGAACAAGAAGCAGGAGGAACAACCAACGCATACAAACCTCAGGAAAAAGGACACGCCATAGCCAACCCTACAAAGACCAGGTCGGGAACAACTCGGGCCTCAGGCGCGACATCCGCAACCAACTCAGCATCACCGCCAGTTATAAAGACTGTGAAGTCTTCTCCCCAGTAGGAACGCGCCAACTCCAACTGCGACAAGACGAAACCCCGCAACATCAATGCACAGCCGCGCTCCACCGCCTCAACGGTAGTCCGCCCTGGCGCAATGCTGGACAGCGCACGCTCAGCCGCCTGATCCCCATAGCGAATCTTGCGGGTATGTGTGCGTAACTGATTCCGCATCAATGGCATTCCAGGGCAAATAAAACCGCCCAGATGCTCACCATCGGCAGCAATAAAATCAGCAGTTACCGCCGTACCAAAATCGAGCACCAGGCAAGCACCACCTGCTGCGAGATGAAACCCGCCGAGCATGGCCAACCATCGATCAAGCCCTAGGCGCTCGTAGTCTTCATAACCATTTTTGACACCAGACATTTCACGAGAAGACTTCGCACACGCCACCGAAATACCGAACTCCCGCTCGATAGCGTAGGTTAATGCATCAGTTTCCTCTGCGGTCCTGACACTGACCAAGCGACATTTGCACAGAACAAGTCCATTAAGGGATCTCAAACCGTCAAGCAACGCAAGATCAGAGTCCACAACCCCTTCAGAAAAAAGACCTCCGGACGCAGCCTTCAGCACTCGCCACTTAATAAAGCTGTTCCCACAGTCGAGCTCAAGAATCATCACGCAACCTCAGACTGAGCTCACCACCGCTAAATACTTTTTCCACGCCATCTACCTTCAGGCGCAGTGCACCCTGACTATCTATTCCTAGCACTACACCATCTATCTGGCTGGAACCGGCAATCAATGAAACCGAACGATCTTGCCACAAATGATTTGCTTCCCATTCCGCCCGGAGAACTGAAAAACCATCGACCTGATGGCGCTGGATGTAGGTGTTTAATTGCTTACTCAGCTCAACCACAAAGACATTACGATCACTACTTTTACCTGTCTCAAGCCGAATCGAAGTCCATTGTTGTCCGACCTCATCAGCCACCTGCATGTTGACGTTAATGCCTATACCCAACACCACGTGACAAACATCTGCCGGATCTCCGATGAGCTCAAGGAGAATTCCAGCGATTTTCTTATGACCTACCAAGACATCATTCGGCCATTTCAACCCTGCGCCCAGAACCCCGAAATTTCGCAGAGCCTGTAAGACAGCCAACCCCACAACAAGACTCAAGCCCTCGAGCTGGCGCATTCCACCGTCGATACGCAGAACAAGGCTGTAATAGAGATTTTCAGCAAACGGACTCACCCATTTGCGCCCTCTTCGCCCTCGCCCAGAAGCTTGCCGTTCCGCGAGCACCAAGAAGGGCGCCAAACTACCCCGACCAATCGCACGCAAGGCCTCAGCGTTCGTCGAGTCGACTGAATCCAGAACGGTCACAGGCCAACCCGGCGCCATTTCCGATATTGCCCGAGAGTCGAGCAGCGTCAATGGCGCTGCCAATTGATAACCCCGCCCCCGAACTTTATGGATGGACAAGCCAAGTTCAGCCTCAAGATGCTGAAGTTGCTTCCACACCGCACTTCGACTAATTCCCAGGGCGGCACCGAGATCCTGACCAGAATGGAATCGACCATCTTTCAGAAGGTTCAACAACGTCAACATGCAGGTTTCGCCTCACAATGAGGCCCGAATAATAGCCATGCTCCGGGCCGTTGCATAGAAATCAAGCAGATGCTTTTCCTGCGGGCAAAACAAAA
>NZ_JSFK01000060.1 GCF_000783395.1 Pseudomonas chlororaphis
CCTTCTCCCCACCCTGCTCAATCACCACCCCATCTCCCTCCACCACCACCAACTTCACCCCAGGCCCGACCTTCTCCCCCTGCAAAACTCCGCGGCGGCCCATCGTTCAGGCTCAGTATCGCCACCGCCCCCCGACTCCCCGCCATCATCCCGCTCACCTTGATATCCATTGGCGCCGTTTGATTGGAAAACCACTGCAACGCCGGGCTATCACTGCGCGCCGCCAGCAACTGCGGGGCCGCTGCCGGGGTGTGTGATTCGGCGGAGGTCAGCAGCAGCGACGACCACGTCGCCACGCCGACCAGCGCGGCGAGCAGTGCGAGGGCCTGGACCATTTGGGGTGGGGCAAAGCGTGCGGTGAAGGTCATGGGTTGAATCTCCTTTTTATCCCTGCTGTCAGCCTACGCGGCAATTCTCTCCGTTTTATTTCACACGCCTTACATATTGGCCGTGCAGGATGTTTGAGTATCGCCACCGCCCCGACTCCCCGCCATAGGAAGTCGCCGAAGCTCGACGACTCTTCTGCGTAGGTCTTACACGTGCTGAGGTCGAAATCCATGTGGTCTATACCCAAGGACGTGAATCACAATTTGTTCGCGAGATACAACACCGAATTGAGTGCCATTCGGGACTGATCTATTTTCAGTGGTGTGGTTTTTCATTCCAACCAGAGACGTCAGTATGCGAGTAGCAAATTTCGATTGGCCTTGGCCAAGAAAGACTTCACGCAAAGCATGAGTCGAAAGGGAAATTGTTGGGATAACGCAGTGGCTGAGAGCTTTTTCGCAACGCTGAAAAAGGAGGAAGCGTATGCCGTTTATCACAGCAAGAGGCTGGCTCAACTATCAATCGCCAATTTCATCCACGGGTTTACAACAGCAGCCGTCTGCACTCTGCCTTGGGCTACCGTTCTCCGAACGAATACGCCAAGGTCTTAAGGCCGGCGGCTAAATAGCCAGCTTCTTGGCGTCCGTTGTTACGGGACAGGTCCAGGATTACTCGGAACGCCAAGACGTTGGAGCACCTTCCAGCCACCGCTGAACTTTTTCGAGCTGACTTTCCATGGATTTCACTCTCTCCTGGCCATCCGTGCCGCCTTCAGCCTCGAAGAAATACGGCCCCCATTCCCCAGCCACAAGATCACATTGATAATTGGAAACTGAATCGTACCCTAACATAACATCCATATGTTTCAGATCGTTGTTCTTCATACCGCCAAACCGAAGATGAGCAAGCAACGAGTGCATAAAGAAGGCCGCTTGACTCTTGAGATCTGTATGGCTTTTCTTTGTATACAACCTTGGAACCAGTTTATCGCCATTACCTTTATCGTACTGAATATAGGCAAAATGCTTCTCCAGCACACAGGCACACGTTAAATGGTCAAACGCCTGAACAATGATATCCGCATTGCATTCTTCAGAAAATAAATCAGGAACATAATAATCTTCAATAACGCCTACTAGGCTTTTTTCAGAAAGCTCGCTTTCAAAAGCGAATATCCCTTTAAACATTGGTGGAAAGCCATCATCATGTTTGGAGACAACTGAAAGTAGCCGAAGGCTTTTACGTATTTCATCCGGTGTCAGCGCAGTCTTAACTTCAATGATAGCGCGCACAGCATTGGCCGGCACAACAACGAGATCACCTTCCCGGAATAATGGTGCATACTCCAATCTATCATAGATAAGAATATCAAGTTGTCTAGGGCAGCCATAGATGAAACCAGTCGCTACATGATAACGCTCCGGGAGGTGCTTACGCAGAACATTCTGCAGTAGATTCTCTCTATACGTACCCACTGTACCCGAATGAGATATTATGAGTCTGATCCGGGAGCTTAACGCATCAAGTTCGCTTGCAATGGATGCAGCAAAAACACGTTGTTTTTCGAGTTCCTTTAGCCCGACCCCAAGAGTCAAATAAACTTCCTTAACTTTCTGGCGACCATCAACCTTAGCGACAAAATTACCGTTGGAGACGAGACTCTTCAGAAAAAAAACTAAATCTTCATGCGGTATATCCACCCGCTCGTCCTGAGATAGAAGCTCGACAAGTCTTTTGACACTCAACCGCTCATACTGACGAACCACCGAGCTCGCCACGTCGAGAACGAACCTGTAGAGAACGTAAATTTCACCATCTCTAGGATATGAGATAGGGTGAAGGCGCAGGCGTGGGAGAGCGCTGCTAGGTATATTCCAAAACTCACCTTCAACATCCGAAACATTTATCTCATCATCGCCCTGAGACATATAGAAAAATGCTCTCAAAGTAGACCAGTCTTCATCATCTATAAAATAACAATTACCAAAAACAAGCTCTGCCATTTACCGCTCCCGAATATTTATAATGCCAGTTCATTTGACAGCCTCTAGGTGTTGTACAACAGGAAATTTCGCAATCACCGCATGAAGCATCCTATTCGAATTGACCACTATTGATGCGTGAGCTGTATAGGCGCAACATGAGAGTGAAGATCACCCGCAAATCTCGATGAGCAGGGACTGCCAAACCAAGCAATCCCTTTTCCGCATAAAACAAATAAAGCGTCGCAAATCACCTTGATTGATTGTGGTGGAAACCAAACTTAGAAAAATGTTGTTTTTCGAATAACTCAAGCAATATATTCACACCAAATTCTTTTGCCACGTAATGCAGCAGTTCGTCTGGGCTGGGCTCTTTTCTAACACCTTCATTATAGTGATGCTCCAATTCGTACAATCTTGAGGGAGGCACCACCCAATTGACCCCGAGACTCCTATTGCGGTCAGAACCTTCAGATATTAGATTGTAAATATCGTGATAGATACTGCCCGGCTCGATTTTATTGTTAAAGAAATCATCGTAGAACCTACTGAAAAAACCTGCCAATAGATCGGCGATCTGTATGCCTATAGTTTTTTTAGAATCCAAAAATTTCAAATTAGCGCTGCTTGTTATATTGAAATTTGAATTCGGCGTGGGCGGCGAGAATTCTCCGGGTTTATTTGTGAACATCAACTCCTTTATCGCAATTAATGCTTCATCAAAATGATCTTGCTTATCATGGTGAAATGTTACTCCTTCTATAGCCCCTTGATTCGCAAGATTGGTTCTTGCAATTATATTCGTCAGGCTGGATATGTGAGGTAGAAGCAGTATATTATTACCTCTTTTACCGTTATCGGGAATAGGAATAAATCTCTTGATAACTTTAAGTTTCTGCTCATCATTTAGATCAAACTGATCTTCAACCAGCTTTACCAACTTATTAAACAATATCGGATTAACACCATTGTTCCTAGAGAAGTTTTTAACCCTGTTTTTGATTGACGACTTTTTTACATCATAATAATCTTCCAGTGAAAGATCGACATGCCTCGAGAAGTCACTGTAAATTGAATGACTCTCAAAAAATGTTTTGATACCATTCATGGATTTTAAAAGATTTTTCTCGCTCGGCTCGTGACAGGACTCAAAAAACAACTCAAAATATTCATCTGGCATATCAAGCGTCATAACGTTTGCGGCGATATTCCTAGGGATTTGAAACTTACCGTGCGACTCATCCCCAGTATAGTAAGGCGGTAAAAACTGGTGAGCCGCAATAGAAGTGGAAATAAAGTATTTCTTATCGACAACCTCCACAAAAAAAGGAGACTTAGTTTCGATTAGGATTGAAAAAACCTCAAGCATTGCCTGAGGTTTCTTTTTATAAAGATCCGCTGATTTCAACTCGAGTGCTTGAATTCCAAGTTTACTTTTGATGCCATTGATTCTACGATCTAGATCTTCGATTTGAGAGATATCGACCGCAGCCAAAGAAAATATAGGTTGCCCAGCAAAGCCAAGACCATTTTTTCGGCTAATTAAATCACCGCTATTACCACTCTCATCCAGATAAAGATCTGTGACTTCCATTGCTTTTCCCTTTGCATTTACGTAGTTAAATTGAATACTGTTTATAGCGCCAATTGTTTGATGAAATTCCATTCACCGGTAATTTCTCAATAGTTGTGGCATTTGGATGCGTGTGTGTATGTAGACGTCCCGAGTGTGCATGGAGCTCAGCATGTTGTTTTAACCAGGGAGCTGCAGAGCTGGCCCGTGTGCAGTTACCCCTTCTTCTCTTGAAGGCCCCCACTCCCTGAACGAGCAATAGCCAAGCGAAGCGCAGCGGTGAAGGATGGAAGCCCGAAGGGCCAGGCTTGGTTCACGACAGCCTGACCGCAAGGACACGGCACCCGTCTACAACCCGGCTTCCACCTGATTCCACCTGATTCCAAGAAGAAGAGCAAAGTGCATTCCATAGGCTTGGCGCTGTTGCTAACAGAAACTGCCGCAAGCCTTCACTGACATGGCTCCGAGCAATGCTCAGCTGACCTCAGGAGACTCTTTGCCACTGCGGATTGACAATCATCAGCTCAGAATCAAGGACTGTCCGAGAGATCAACGACAACGTTTCAAGCGACGGTCGGGCCAGGATCACCCTGCTGAGCTCTCGGGTATCGATCTCCTTAAGCCGAGACTTGGTCTTGAACCGACGTAGCTTCGCGTCCTCCACCGCCTCGATAATTTCTTCCCCCAATCTGATCAAACCCTCGGCACCTAAAGGCTTCGGCGCAGGCATATTGAGATGCCCCTTGAGAAAGCGGTTCAACCTGCTGAATTTCACTGGAGCTGGGTCGTCAGAACAGCGATAAGCCAGGCCCAATCGGTTGAACACGACGTAATGACTTTCTTCATCGGGAAGCTCCCCGATATCCGAAGGTCTAAACGCTACGGAGTTCTCCAGGATTTCGTCATTCAGATAGTGGGAATTTAGCTCTGCACACTCATAAAAAATCGGGGCGGTGTAGGCAACAAGGTTCCCTTTGCATTCGAGTTCGAGGAGCAAATTATGCTGATCGGATCGCTGGAGAGAATGCAGATGCCAGCGATAATATGGCCCCCCCATGAGGTCGTGCTCCTTGCAATTCGTCCGCTCCATGTAGTGGCTCAGCTTAAATTGCAGGAAGAGCGGACTACCACCAACAATTTTGACGTCATACCCTCCCCCTGCCTGACCTTCAGCGTACAGCGTCGGAAATTGCGGAGCAGCGGCGATCGACGTCCCCAGTAGTTTCACAACCTCACTGGTCACTGCATAGCCATAGGAAAATTCGGAGATGTTGGGCGTCATAGATAGGGGATCAGGGGGATGCGGCGCTTTATGGGCTGCTCTACCGAGGCTTCGTGGGCCGCGTCGATCTCGAAGCAGAGCGCTGCACAGCAACGGTCAATGGATGGGCGGAAATCACTAAGCCGCCCATCGAACGGGCTCACGTCGCGGCCAAGCGTCAGGCCCAGGTCTGCAAGGCGAGTAGATATTTGCTCTCTGAGAGCTGCTGCGAACTCATCTGGGACGCTTCCTAGGAGTGCCAGGCGATAAGGAGGGGCTTGGTCTACTGCTGGGTTCACCGCTTGATCCTCCATGGACAGGTCTTTTGATGGCCATATGCTACCCAAACCGGCGGATGTTGTGCCAGGAATATTGTGGCTGTTTCAAACTCCGAGTTTCAAAGCCCCTAAGCTGAACGGTGATCTGGGCGTGCAAGAGCAGTTACAGCTCAGCGGCGCATCGCTAATGGCCTTTATACGCTGAGCGCTGCTCAGCGACTGCGAGGATGCGGATGACCTGACATGCCCGTTTGGACTGGACGCTGGAATGAATGGACCTGTCCCGTGGCAACGGACGCCAAAATAATTGCATTCCCTAAAAAATCACGGCCTCACCAACCTAGGCATCACCACCCCCTCCACCAACCTCTCAACCCCCAACCGCACCCTCTCCCCACC
>NZ_JSFK01000061.1 GCF_000783395.1 Pseudomonas chlororaphis
GGCCCAAGAGGCAGGCGATCAGGACGACGTCGCCAAGGCGCTGCACGCCCAGCATCAAGGCGTGCTCGGCAGCGGTCCGGCGAACCTCACCGCCAACGAATTCCCCGAGTTCACCGAGCCGCATCTGGTCCTCGCCAGCCCGGCCGGCATCGCCCTGACCACACCGCGTTCCAGCCACATCGCCACCGGCGAACACCTGGCGCTGAGCAGCACCGGGCACACCAGCCTGTCGATTGGCAAGCGCCTGCTGGCCAGCGCCAGTCGTGGCATGCGCCTGTTCGTGCAGAGCATGGGCTGGCGGCTGGTCGCGGCCTCCGGCGACATCGACGTGCGTGCGCTCAAGGACAGTATCAACCTGCTGGCCAAACTCAACATCACCGCCAATGCCGATCGCATCACCATCACTGCGAAAACCGAACTGGTGATCCAGGGCGGCGGCAGCGCCACCACCTACAACGCCGGCGGAATCACCCACGCCACCAGCGGCCCTTACACCGCGCACGCGGCGAACTT
>NZ_JSFK01000062.1 GCF_000783395.1 Pseudomonas chlororaphis
CGCTCAGGGCGAGGCGGGCAAGCGCCTGACCCGTTACAAAATCTCCTTGCGCCCGCAACTGGCGTACCTCGCGCACCGGGTCAATCAGCGCATCTTCCAGCAGATGACCGTGCAGCAGATCATCAGCCAGGTGCTGGAAGAACACGGCATCCTCGCCAGCGATTACCACTTCCAGCTCAGCGCGATTTATCCCGAGCGCATTTACTGCGTGCAGTACGACGAGTCGGACCTCGATTTCATCCAGCGCCTCTGCGAAGAGGAGGGCATTCACTACCACTTCCAGNNCCAGACGGTGTTCCCGAAACTGGCGCCAGTGGCCTATCAGCAAGACTCCGGGCTGGTCGCCGACAAACCGGTGGTCAAGCGTTTTGGCCTGCGTCTGGCCACCCGCACCAGTCGCACCACGCGCCGCGATTACGACTTCGTCAAACCGAAAATCGAGCTGGAAAGCGACGCCAAAAGCAGCGCGCAACCGGACCTCGAAGACTACGATTACCCGGGCCGTTTCGTCGATCGCGAGCGTGGCAAGCATCTGGCCAATCGCGCACTGGAACGTCATCGCAGCGACTATCGTCTGGCCGAGGGCAACAGCGATCAGCCGATTCTGGTCAGCGGGCATTTTCTCGCCCTGACCGACCACGCCAACCCGACCTGGAATGACCTCTGGCTGCTCNNTTCCACCAGGGCTACCGCAACCGCTTCAGCGCGATCCCGTGGGACGTGCCGTACCGCCCGCCGCTCGACCACCCGAAACCGAAAGTTCTGGGCACGCAAAGCGCGGTGGTCTGCGGCCCCGAGGGCGAAGAGATTTACTGCGACCAGTACGGCCGGGTGAAGGTGCAGTTCTTCTGGGACCGCGAAGGCAAGCACGACGACATGACCAGTTGCTGGATGCGTGTCGCGTCGAGTTGGGCGGCGGAAACCTTTGGTTCTATCAACATTCCGCGGGTCGGCATGGAGGTGTTGATCACCTTCCTGGAAGGCGATCCCGATCAGCCGCTGATCACCGGTTGCCTGTACCACGGCGCCAATCTGCCGCCGTACAAACTGCCGGATTTCAAGACCTTGGCCACGGTCAAGAGCAAGGAATACAAGGGCAGTCGCGCCAACGAACTGCGCATCGACGACACCACCAGCGAGATCAGCATCGCGCTGCGCAGTGATCATGGTGCGAGTGCGATCAACCTCGGTTACCTGACCCATCCGCGCCCGAGCGGTGGGCAGCCGCGCGGTGAAGGTTTCGAACT
>NZ_JSFK01000063.1 GCF_000783395.1 Pseudomonas chlororaphis
AGGTGCTGCCGATTTATAACCGGTGTGTGATTTTTAATACGGATAAGGATAGTAACCATGGGCATCCGGAGCCGTTGACTACGCCGGATCACATCACTCGGCGGTCGATTGCGCTTTATTACTACACGGCGAGTGGGGTGGGAGGGGAGCCGGGGCAGAGGAATAAAACGCACTATAAGCCGCGGCCGAAGGATCGGTGGAGTTTGAAGTACTACTTGAATAAATTGTTCAGGACGAAAGCGTGAGGAAGCTGCGTAATCAGGGACGCAGCCGTTTTTTGGATTAGGTGGTAGCAGCTGGAGGTGGTTCAGCTTTCGGCCAATCGCTGCCATTCACGAAAGGCTGCTTTCGGCCAAAAGCTGACATTCAGATCAGAGGGATACGGTGGGCCGGCGTTTGCGCACCTCGACGGATCCACGGCCTATTTCACTCTGAGGAAGAGGTGGAGCAATACACGCAGCGCTAGTAGCGCAGTAGAAATCTAAGGAAGCTGAAGCCGTTAGATCTCTATGCGGATGGTCCGATCGGTTCACAAAAATATCTAGATGGAATTTGGGTATGTGCTTTTTGGTAGGATCTGTGCTTGAAGTGATTTTTAGCTAGACGAAATTGTTCTAAGCAAGCTGGCTACTTTTGAGTTTGATCGGATTTATGCAGCATCGCCGATCAGAGATAAATAGTAGTATCTGAGAGTCGTATACGATTTTGCGTAAGCATTTTATGGAGTTGAATAATGAAAACTCGGAAGTTTAGATCGTTGAATCTTGGAAAGCTTACCGTTGTCGCGGCAATTTCTCTCATAATTGGCATCTGGATTGGTGCATGGTGGTGGGTTTCCAATCCATCAGACTTTATCAAAAGTCTGACGACTCAGCCGTTAGCAGATACCTTCAGCAGCGTTAATGCACTGTTTGCGGGGCTAGCATGTGCTGGCGTACTCATCACGATTTATCTTCAAATGCGCGAATTGAGTGTGACTGCAGATGATCTAAAGAAGACAGCAGAAGCCAACACAGCCACGGCGCGTGCGATTAGTGATACAGCCTTGGCTAACGGTGAAATGGCTCGGGCTAGTCTTAAAGTTGCCATCCATGCGGACGAGCGATCAGTATTAGATCTATTTCAAGTTTACTGCAGCCAATATTTTCAGGACGTGAAAAACTCTTCAATGAGCGTGTTGATTCCATGTGTAGCCAGTAAGGAGTACTTTGATTTTGTGGTGAGCCGTTTTTTTGTCGCAGATCAACTTCCTCTCCCACCAAGTTGCTGGGGACGAGTCTCAAAGGTCACATATTCTAAGAGCTATGAAGAATTTATCATTCAGGAGCAGCATCACCGCTACAAACTCGATGAACTTATCAATTTTTTTACCATGTTGACTGGCCGTGATAACGCTTGCGAAATCATCTTGCGCTGTGACTTTTCTTACTCTTGGTGGCGGCCATTGTTTTGGATGATCGCATCTCAGCAAGAACGTCGTATTAATGAGTGCCCACGTGTTCGTGCCTATGCCACACCATTGTATTTTTTAAAGGCGGTGAAAAAGCTAGATGAAATTTATGGTTTTGAACCGTTTTCATCTGATGCTGAGATGTGGGATTTCATAGTTCATCACCCAAAAATTCAAAGTTATAATTTGGACCCAGCGCACGGAGCGCATCTGTCCAGAAGCGCGGTATGAAGGCAAACTTATAAAACTCCAAACTACACCTTTAGCAGGACATGGCGTTGTAGATTGCCAGCTGCCGACTTGCCGCTGACAACCACCTACCTAACACCTCGGCGAGCAAGCGACCACCTCGTTGCGCGAGACGAGCGGTATGTGGTTAAGACCGGCATTTCGACTTACAGACATGGCCGGCAGTTATCGCAGCATAGCTGACACCCGCTGGCAAATCACGAACGGCAGCTACCTAGGGGATTGACCTCTTCTGGCTGAAAGCCGCCGTTCGTGAGCGGCAGCTATCGGCCAGAAGCGGACGTTCGTACGCGACCGCTACCGGCCAGCAACAGAGAGTGGACAGACTGATCGCGAAACAGTAGCGTCAGGTTTTTCTAGGAATTTGAACCCATGTCCTCGCCGCTGCACCTCTACAAGTACGAACGCTTTACCGCACAGTCGCTTCAGAACTTGAAGGACCAATTAATCTATTTCAGTTCCCCGCTCGCTTTCAACGACCCTTACGACTGCGCGCTTTCACCGCGCATCAAGGAGCCAACTGACGCCGATGTTGAAAAACTGCGAAGCCATTACTTAGCGAGACCCAAAATCGAAAGTGGCATTCGGCGAGAGTTCGAGAAAGCATCTCCTGATGTGCTTAGGGAAATGCTCCTTCGCATAGGACGGGATACCTTAGATGACATGATCAAAAGATTTCTGTCACAACGTGGGGTCAGCTGCTTTTCAGAGAAGAAGGACAACTTATTGATGTGGTCCCACTACGGGGATCATTGCAAAGGTTTCTGCCTGGAGTTTTCAACCTTGGCCGATCCATTTCACAAGATTAAGAAAGTTCGCTACACACAAAACATGCCCATTCTCGACATTGTTCCGATCCTGTGCGGTGAAGATTCCGACCCTGTCTCCGATCTCTATTGTACCAAAGCGATTGATTGGGCTTATGAGCACGAGTGGCGCGCTATTCATAGCCAAGCCGGCACGGCGTATCGGTATCCTTCCGAAGCACTCACCGGCATCTACTTCGGCCCAGACATGCCCCTCACTGCGATTGAGATTATCGCGTTAGTTCTCGCAGGACAAAATGAACACGTCCAGCTCTGGCAAGGTTCTCGTAGTAAGTCTAACTTCTCAGTTGAATTTCAGCCCGTAAAATACATGTCACATCTGGAAGCAAAGCGGCTAGGACTATTGGGGACAGCAGGCACTTAATCGGCCACCAAAACTGCACCTCGATCCATGATATTTCATGCCCGCCCGGCATAGCAGGCTTCTTTCGGCCAGAAGGGGACGTTGCGAGCGCATCAAATAAATCTGCTCCCTTTTCGAGCTGGAACGGTTCGTCTCGTGTGGATGAGCGCTGATAGTGAAATTTAAGGGTAACCATTTCCGGGATTGTGCGTTAGTGGGAAAGTTTGTGTAACGTTAAATAGTGATTAATAACAACGCAGTAGAGCCAGCAAGGCTACCTGAATCGTAAAAAAATTCTCATGCTCGACTAAAATATTCCGATTATTACTTCACACCTCTAATATGTGGTCTAGTCTGCCTAAATCCTCAAGGACTTGGTGCAGATATGGTCACTCACGATCCCTTACGATTTGTTACTGGCTTAGGGGCGAAATTGGCAACGCGCTCCCGGCACGTATGCACTTTTTTTGGAGCTGGAACTTCAAAGGCATGTGGCTTGCCAGATATTGCCCAGTTACAGGAGCGAGTGCTTGCAGAGCTCAATAATGACCAAAAAGACCAGTTAACGAGACTGCTAACAAATCGGAATTTGGAGCAGGGTCTTAGCAGGCTCAGGCGTATATCTGCACTTTTAGACAATGATCAGACTTTAGATAACTTTACTGCTCAAACGGCATTAGACTTGGATTTAGCCATCTGTCGAATAATTATTAATGAGTTGGATATTTCTAGCGCCAACCTTATTCCTAGTAGGTATTTTGCTGCTTGGCTTGCCCGCGCAAATTACCATATGCCAGTAGAGATTTTTACTGTTAATTATGATCTCTTACTGGAAACCTCACTTGAGGAAATGCAAGTTCCTTATTTTGACGGGTTTATTGGAAATTTGCGAGCTCGCTTCCAGACGGACTTGGTTGAGGTTCGTCCAGGATCTGAAGTAGAAGGTATTCCAGCCTTTTTTTCACGCTTGTGGAAGTTACACGGTTCCGTAAATTGGGCCTGGGAAAATGATCGTCAAATTGTTCGGGTAGGTCAGCCAGTCAGTAATGAAATGGCGGCAGCAATATATCCGTCTGATACAAAATATGAAGAATCTAGGCGTGTACCTTTTCTTGTTCTTCAGGATCGTATGCGTCGAGCGTTTCATCAACCAGAAACACTTGTTTTAGTTGCAGGATATTCGTTCGGAGACGCGCATTTGAACGAACTGATCTTCGACGCCGCGATGCGACGTGAACGCACAGAAATAGTTGTTTTCTGTTATTCAGTCATTCCAGACATTCTGGCAGCGCGAGCACTTTTGACGCCAAATCTTCAGGTTCTAGGCAATCAAGAGGCAATCATTGGTGCAGTAAGGGCCAACTGGCAGGAAATCGAAGAAGAATGCCCAGGTATATATGAAGGTGGCTCGTTCTTGCTTGGAGACTTTAGTAAGCTGGCAGAGTATCTGGCAAAGAGTACTAATCGTGATTTTGATAGTGATATTCGGTTGGAAAGCATATTACAGGCTGCAGCGGAAATTCAAAATATAGGCGCAGGAAAATGAGCATGTCATGGCAGGATCCGACATGCATAGGCAAGGTCAAAAATGTTCTTGGTGCTACGGTAATAGTTGCACTTGATCCTAATCTCGCTGGAGTGGCACCCATCTACCGGGGGCGACTTCAACCTATTGGGCAAATTGGATCGCTTGTTCGAATTCCTCAGGGCCTTATCGATCTTATTGCTACCGTTACTCTTGTGGGTATCGCAGAACTTGTGGGGAAAGTAGCTCTTTCCGATGCTATCGAGCGTGACGAGCGTTGGTTGGAGATTCAATTACTCGGAGAGATTGATCGAGCGACGGGTAGGTTTCAACGAGGCGTTGGTGTATTTCCCGGACTCGATGATCCAGTCCATTTCGCGACGCCTGAAGAACTCGCCGCAATTTTTCCTCATGCGGATAATGAACACTTACGGTTAGGGTGTTTGTCTGCAGCCGAAGATGTCCCTATTTGCCTTGATGCAAAAAAACTGGTCGTGCGACATGCCGCGGTAGTCGGATCAACAGGATCCGGCAAAACGACCGTGGTGGCATCTCTACTGCAAAGTTTTATTAGAGGCGGCTGGGACGCAGCCAATATCGTAGTTGTAGATCCTCACGGAGAATATGCACGCGCTCTTGCGGAAAGCTCTTCCGTTCGTAGTGTGCTCGCTGACGATATGAACCGCCTCAGGGTTCCATATTGGGCATTGCCCGCAAGTGACATAGTTAGAATATTTGCCGGTGTGCTAGGCGGCCCGACATTCACCAATCGATTTAACGAGCTCGTGGCGCAGGCCCGTCGAGAGTTTGTTGCCAATTCAAGCTGGTTAACTCTTGATCCAAATGCCGTCACTGCCGATACGCCAATTCCATTTGATATCCGTCCAATTTGGCACCAACTGGACTCAGAAAATCGTGAGACTCGCCGAGTGAAATCGGATCCCGGAACAGTGTGCCAGCTTGATTCGGGTGATGCTGCGACGTTGCGATCGGCCCAATTCGAACCATATGGACCTGGAGGGCAACCGCCTCATCAAGGTCCTACATTCGGAGTCTACGGTTCAACACCCGATCTAATCCGTTTAGGGCTACTTGACCCTCGTCTACGCTTTTTTCAAGAGCCTGCGGGTGATCCAGTTGGCACTGATCCACTGGTAGAAGTGATGCAAGATTGGTTAGGTGGGAATCGCGCAATATCGGTACTAGATTTCAGTGGGGTTCCTGCCGAAGCTGCAGACCTCGCAATCGGCGTCATCTTAAATATGCTGTTCGAAGTCGCGTTGCGAAGTGAGCCGGAGGGACCTGGAATTGGCCGTCCAAGTCCGGTTTTAATCGTATTGGAGGAAGCGCATCGTTATCTCGGAGCATCTGCGAGTGCTGTTACGCGAGACTCAGCTAATCGGATAGCACGAGAGGGGCGTAAATACGGTGTTGGTTTGCTGTTGGTGACCCAGCGGCCAACTGAACTCCCGGAAACAGCGCTAGCACAGTGTGGAACGATAATTGCGCTTCGACTTACGAACGCAGGAGATCAAGGAGCAATTCGTGCTGCATTACCTGATAGCGTGGCAGGGTTGGCATCGGTTTTACCGTCATTGCGGACGGGAGAAGCTATAGTCAGCGGAGAAGCGCTTGTACTGCCGGTTCGAGCGATGTTAGATAAACCTAATCCAATGCCGCGGGCAGAAGACCCCTCTCTTGAGTCTTGGCGTCAAGCTCCGCATCTTCCAAATGTAAGTGAACCATTAGCCGCATGGCGCGGCACATACGAGGCTGAAGATGACTGAATGGATTGCTGTTTTTGGTTCAACTCGAATAGTTGCAGAAAGATATGATGCGAGTTCGGAAATCATTTATGTCAGATTTCCCAATGGAGTGGAATGGTGGTACTCAGCTTGTCCCCCGCACGTGTGGGAAGCATTCACTGCCCCCGGACAGTCTAGAGGCCAATTTATTCATACGACACTTAACCATAAACCAAATGGGCGAAATGCTTGAGGAAGCTCAGCGACACCTACTTATCCGCGCGTTTTAGTGGTGCGGTAAGTCTCGCTGCTGATTCATTAACGAGCTTCAAGGACATAGCCTATTAGGTTGGAAAAGTGGACGGATTTGTTTCTGTCTTGGTGGGCCTGTCTGATCAACCTCCATGACGGCATCCCAACCGTCATGGAGGTTTTTTCGTTACTCCGTCGGCACTACGTTATCCAACGCCCGATTCACCGCCAACTCCCCAAGCATTACCACCTGCGCAATGCCTTGCAGTGTCTTGCGTGCCGGTCCGTGAACCAGACCGATTACATCGCCCAGCATTACAGAGGCCGAGCCGAGCGATTCACTGGCGTTCACCAGCAACTCCTCAGTCTTGGTTTTTGGATTGGCAATAAACATCGTGTTGGTTTGGTACGGGGTGAGCATGATTTCCGGGGCAGGGCCGAGGTAGTGGGAGAGGGCGCGGTCGACGGCTTCGTTGAATTTCTTTGCGTCTGGGGATTCGTCGCCCGCGATCGGATCGATTTCTGGCGGGTTCGGTGTGATCTTGAACATGATGTAACTCCCTTGTGTCGCTTAAAAGGAGCCATCACCCACTCGCTACCAAACGATGGGTGGCGGCCATGCACAGGTTGGTAGACCGGGACACAAGGAAAACCGGCGCGCTCGAAAACGCCCTGCGCATGACCACCATAAAAGCCAGGCGAAGACTTTCGCCAATAGTGAAATTGCGCACCTTGTATACACGGGCTACCAAACCCGATCACTGCTATTCAGTGACCGACCCACAATAGAACCCGCATCCGAGGCGCACAAGCCGGCGGATTCTGGCGTAGTCGTAGGCAACGGCGCAAGGCGTTGTAGGTTGGGATGACGTAACTTGGGGTGTCTTTAAACAAAGCCCAGGAATTGCTTCAACAGGGAAGTTCGAGCTGTTTTTGCGATGTCTTTGTGGACTGGAGGAGCGGGAACCGTTTCGCGATCCATCGGGGGCAAGTCCTCTCGCTACAGGGGGATTTAATTCGCCAGCGAAATCAGCGTATCGATCACATTAATCGGCACATAAATCAGCGTAATCGCCGCATACGCTTTACGCGACCGTGCCACAAACGCGCCAATCGGCAACACAATCATGATCACATCCAGCAAACCCCAAAGCGCCATCGGCGATGCCTGAAACAACGTGACATTGACGATCAGCCCCAGGCACAGATACGTGGACAGCGACAGCAATGCATAGCGCCCATCCTGTTCGAAGTACACGCGCAACCCGTTCTGCTCATCTTCACTGCGGCTCGGCAGCAACAACGCCGCCGTGACGAACAGCGACAGTGTCAGCATCACCAACAGTAGAAATTCGAGAAACGAGAAGGTCTGTTTCACCGCCGACAGTGCGTTGACCGCCCACCAGAATTGCAGCTGCATGGTAAACAGCATCACCGCCCAGACCAGTGCAACCCAATCTGGCTTGGCGACGCGGCGGATGCGGAATACCGTCAGTGCGCCGAGCAGCAGGCGGGTGACGGAGAGCCCGAGGATCATTGAGAGAACGGTGGCGACGATTGGGAAATTGCTCATCTTGCCTCTCGTGAACTCGGTTTTGGCTGAAAGGGTGTTTTGGGCAGACTAGGTGGGGCGGGTAGGACCGTCAAACGTGACTGTGTGGTTGGGTGGGCAGAAAACGGCTGTAGAGCCTTGCTGCGAGAAGGTAATGGATTAGGATGCGCGAAGGCTGGAATGGATCTTCTCGACTAAGGATGTGTGGTTTATGGAATCTGCTTTTTCGCAAGTCACCGAGCGTTTGCACAACCGCCGGTTTTCCGTGGCGGACAATGCTCAGGGCTTGTCCGATGCGCGCACGGTGTTTCACTACTTCGTCGAAGGCGCGGCGGTGTGGGGGACTTATGCGGGTGGGCATATTCGCATAGGTAACCAGGTCGGGCGGGTGACCGGGCCGGACAGTATCGAGCTGCTTTATCAGTGCATCACCACGGATGGCGAGATTCGCGCGGGTTGGTCGCGAGGCGTGGTGGGGGTTGATGAGGCGGGACGGACGACGTTGCGGTTTGTGTGGGGGTGGTTGTCGG
>NZ_JSFK01000064.1 GCF_000783395.1 Pseudomonas chlororaphis
CTCAACAACGGCTCGACGCAGAATAATCTGACGCAGTTGGGCGGGCACATCATTGATAACCCGAACCTGAAAAACAGCGGTTCGGCGCAGGCGATTCTCAACGAAGTCATCAGCGGCAATCCGAGCCAGTTGCGCGGCTACACCGAAGTGGCGGGGCAGTCGGCGCGGGTGATCGTCGCCAACCCGTATGGCATTACCTGCAACGGTTGCGGCTTCATCAACTCGCCACGGGTGACCTTGACCACCGGTAAACCGGTGCTCGATAACGGTCGGCTGGATCGCTTTCAAGTGGATCAGGGTTCGGTGGCCATCGAAGGTGCAGGCCTCAACGCGACCAACGTTGACCGCTTTGAAATCATCACCCGCAGCGCAAAGATCAACGCGCAACTGCAGGCGCAGAACCTGACGATTGTCGCCGGGCGCAACGACGTCAACGCACAAACCCTTAATGCAACGGCACGGGCCGACGACGGCAGCAGCAAGCCGCAACTGGCCATCGACTCCTCGGCGCTCGGCGGCATGTACGCCGGGGCGATCAAACTGGTCGGCACCGAGGCCGGGGTCGGGGTGAAACTCGACGGCAAACTGATTGCCAGCGGCGGCGATATTCAACTCGACGCCAACGGCCAGTTGAGTCTGGCCGACACCTCGGCCACCGGCGCGGTCAACGTCAATGCCGCGAGCCTTGATGCACGCGGCCCGGTTTACGCCGGCACCGCGCTCAACGTGCAGACCCAAGGCAACCTGACCAACCGCCAGACCCTCGCGTCCCGCGACAGCCTCACCCTCAGCGCCGGCGGCCAACTGACCAACGCCGGCGCCATCGAAGCCGGCGTCAATGCCGACGGCAGCCGCAATGCCAGCGGTGATCTGAGCCTCACCGCGCAAAACCTCGACAACACCGGCAAAACGCTCACCGCCAGCCGCAACCTGACGGTCAACACCGCGCAAACCCTGAACAACCAGGGCGGTACGCTCAGCGGCCAAACCGCTGCGATCACTGCCGGCACACTGGACAACCGCAACGCCGGCAAAGTGCAGAGCAACACCACCCTGAATCTCAACGCCGCGCAGGTGCTCAACAGCCAAGGCGTGATCACCAGCAACGCCGGCCTCACCGCCAACATCGGCCAGTTGATCAACAGCAACGGCGAACTCAGCAGCCAGACCGACGTGGTTCTCAACGTCACCTCGCTGGATAACGTTGCCGGTCTGATGAGCGCCGGCCGTCTGCTCGACATCAGCGCCCTCGGCGCGATCAACAACCGCACCGGCCGGATCGGCGCCAAACAGACCTTGCTGGTAAAAGCCCAACAGCTCGACAACAGCCAGCAGGGCCAGTTGACCAGCGAAGGCACGCTTACCACGCGGATCAGCGAGCAACTGAACAACCAGAACAAGGGCCTGATCCAGGCCAACGGCGCCATGGACGTGCAGGCCACGCGCCTGGATAACCGCGCCGGCAAGATTTCCAGCCTTAACACCCTGACCGTCAGCAGCGCCAACACCGACAACCGTGGCGGGACGATTCGCGCCGATCAGGCCGCCAAACTGCTGATCGACACCCTGGACAACCGCGACAAGGGTCGCCTCGAAAGCAAAACCGCGCTGACCTTCGACGGCAACACGCTGGATAACAGCAATGGCGGCCTGTTGACCTCGAGCGGAGTGTTGAGCCTCAAAGCCAAAGCAGTCACCAACGATGGCGGACGGATTTCCGCCAAAGGCGATATCGACGCCAACATCGACAGCCTCAATCAAGAACACGGTGAACTGGTCGCCGAAGGCAACCTGCTGCTCACCGGCAAAACCCTCAACAGCCATCAGGACAGTCTGGTCGGTTCGCTCAAGACCTTGACCGTCAACGTTGAGCAGATCGACAACCGCGCCAGCACACTGTCCAGCCAACTGGATTTGCACATCAATGGTTCGCGCCTGGACAACAGCGACGGCGGCAAAGTGCTGTCCGACACCACACTGGCGCTGAAAGTCGAACAGATTATCAACGCGACCAACGGCCTGATTTTCAGCAAGGGCGCGAGCACCCTCAGCGGCATCGGTCTGAGCAACGTCGGCGGGCGCATCGTCAGCCAGAACACGCTCGGGCTGACCTTCGACGAGGCCATGGACAACCAGCAAGGCCTGATCAGCAGTGAAGGGCAGATGACCCTCAGCGCCGGCAGCCTCGACAATCGTCTGGGCAAACTGTCGAGCCTTGAAGCGATGGCGCTGACTGCCAGCGGTTCCGTGCTGAGTCAGGGCGGCCTGATCGTTTCGCAGAAAGGCCTGACCTTCAAAAGTGGCAGTCTGGATAACAGCGACAACGGCATCATCAGTGCCAAGGCCGATTCGACCCTGACCACCGGCGAGTTGAAAAACCGGCAGGGCGGCAGCATCGCCACCGATGGCTCCCTATTATTGACCTCCGCGCACCTGGACAACTCCGGCGGCAGCCTCGGCAGTCAGCAGAAACTCGAAGTCTCGGTGACCTCGCTGGCGCAGGACGGCGGTGAGCTGTTCAGCAACGGCGACCTGACCCTGGACATGAACAACGGTCTGCTCAATAACCAGCGCGGCAATATCCATACGCCGGGCCAGTTGCTGCTGAAAAACCTCAAGGACGTCAACAACAGCGCCGGGGAAATCTCGGCCGCCAAGGCCTGGAGTGTTAACGCGCAAAGCCTGAATAACGACGGCGGCAAGTTGCTGAGCAATGAAAAGCTCACCTTGGTCGTCGAGCGCGCGCTGAGCAACGTTAAAGGTGTGATTGCCTCTGCCAGCCTCGACAGTCGCAGCGACAGTCTGAACAACAACAGCGGCGACATTCGTGTGCGGGGCGATGTTGATTTCAGCGTAACTGGCATGTTCGATAACCAGAACGGCGTGGTTATCGCCGACAACGGCCTGACGATTACGGCCGCGAGTCTGGATAACCGTCAGGAAGGTCTGATCGGTTCGACCCAAGCGCTGAAACTCAACGTCGAGCGTGTCGACAACCGCAGCGGCGAGCTGTCGAGCAAGAGCGATGTCAGCCTGATCGGTGCGTGGCTCGATAACAGCGACAGCGGTTATATGCTGGCGGGCGGCAATCTGGCGCTGACCGTCAACGACGTCATCAACCGCAACAAAGGCCTGTTGTCCGGCGACACCGGGCTGACACTGACCGGCAAGACACTGGAAAACAGTGGTCGCCTGACCAGCCAGAAAGACCTCGTGATCAATCTCTCCGGGGATCTGAACAACGCACAGGGCAGCCTCGTCAACGAAGGCGCTTTGGCGATCACCGCGCAAAGTCTCAACAACGACGCCGGCACTGTCTCCAGTGCCAAAGCGCTGACCGTCGACACGCGCGGCGCCGTCAGCAACCAGGGCGGCAAACTGCTGACCGACGGCGATCTCATCCTCAACAGCAGCGCGCTGGATAACCAGCAAAACGGTGCGATCAGCAGCAAGACCAAACTGAACATCAGCACCGGTGCACTCAACAACAGTCAGGCGAGCATTTACGCTGACGACCACGTCGAGATCAGTGCCGCTCAGGTGACCAACACCGGTGGCAGCCTCGGCGCTGGCAACTCGCTTAACGCCAATGTCCAGGGCCTCGACCAGCAGGGCGGCAAGCTGTTCAGCGGCGGGACCGTCAGCCTCGATCTGAACGGTGGCGCGC
>NZ_JSFK01000065.1:0-155 GCF_000783395.1 Pseudomonas chlororaphis
TGCCAGCGATGGGGCCATCAGATATTGCTCTATTACTTATGGCTCAACCCTTGGCAACAGGCAACGGCGCAAACAGCGCCTCAATGTCACCCTGCTCCAGCTTCCAGCCCCCCGTCGTCCCACCCTCAAGCACCGCCCCGGCCAACGCTGCTTTC
>NZ_JSFK01000065.1:253-506 GCF_000783395.1 Pseudomonas chlororaphis
GCCTGATTCTCCACTGCCGGGTTCCACCACGGGTCGAAGTGGATCACCGTGTCCGCAGCGGTCAGGTTCAAACCGGTGCCCCCGGCCTTCAGACTGATCAGAAACAGCGGCACCTTGCCGCCCTGAAAATCCTTCACCGGTGTGCGCCGGTCCGTGGTGTCACCGGTCAGCAGCGAATAGGCGATGTCACGTTGCTGCAATTCTTCCTCGATCAAGGCGAGCATCGAGGTGAACTGCGAAAACAGCAGAATTC
>NZ_JSFK01000066.1 GCF_000783395.1 Pseudomonas chlororaphis
CACGGGAAACTCCTTGAGTTTGGAAATTCAGACTTGCGTACCGATCGATATAAAATACTGACGGCAGCCGAGGCACGTTGTCAACGACTTATGTATCGACTAGTATCCAAATCAGTTTCCGAGGAGTTTCAGCTATGGCCAGAACCGGCCGCCCCCGCGCATTCGATCGCGACGACGCCGTCGACCAGGCCATGCAATTGTTCTGGCAACACGGCTACGACTCGACATCCCTTTCACTGTTGAAGGCCGAACTGGGCGGCGGCATTTCCGCACCGAGTTTCTACGCCGCGTTCGGCTCCAAAGAAGCCCTGTTCGACGAATGCGTGCAGCGTTACTTGGCGACCTTCGCCCAGGTCACCGAATGCCTGTGGGACGAAAGTCTGCCGCCACGCCAAGCCATCGAAACCGCCCTGCGCCAGTCAGCGCGCATGCAGTGTGACGACGGCCACCCGAAAGGCTGCATGGTCACCCTCGGCGTCATGAGCGCACCCAGCCCGGAAAACGCCCACGTCGCTCAAGCCCTCACCCACTCCCGCGCCCGAACCCGCGCTGGGATTGTTGCGTGCGTCGAGCGTGGTGTGAGTGAAGGGCTGTTAGCCGACGACACGAACGCAGCCGCCATGGCGACGGTGTTCGACAGCTTTCTGCAGGGGATTTCCATCCTCGCTCGGGATGACACGCCGATTGAGAGCATTGATGCGGCGATTACGCAGGTGATGCGGACGTGGGATGTGATGGCGAAGAGTTGACGTCTACATTGCCCCCACTTAATCTGCGCCCATCTCGCCCAAGGCAGTACGCGTCCTAACCATCCAGGACACGCCAAACCCTTGGGCGTTTTCTTATCAAAAAAAGTGCAGGCCTAAAGCGGATAATCTGCGAGCCTCACTCATAAAACTTCCCGGCCAACAAAATCTCCGCGCACCGTTGCCAGACATTAGAAACGGCAGCATCCGCCTGAGCATTCCTCGAAGTAGCCATCGCCCAAGCAGCCGCAGCATCAAGAAACGTATCGACCGATCCATTTTCCCAGCCTAACGCACCCGCCTGATAAGCAGACGATGGTGTCGCCTTCTCCAGTGCCCGCTCACGGGAGAAATCAGCACCCAGCGCCGCGACGAACTCAATGAACGATTGCTCATCGGTGACACGTTCCAGCAACTCATCAAGATCGACAGACATAGTCATCCTTGCATTGAAAGATTAGTGCCGAGCAGCACGCGATAATCACAAGATGCCCCATCGCTAAGCGACCACCTCAACATAACTCGACTCCCCGCCACCCTCGGCC
>NZ_JSFK01000067.1:0-5817 GCF_000783395.1 Pseudomonas chlororaphis
CCCCTTGGGGGGAGAGGGCTGGGGTGAGGGGGGAATCCCACTGCCCCCCCACAACCTGCGAATCACACCCGAAACTGATCCATCAAACTCTGCTGCTGATTCGCCAGACTATTGAGCGACTGACTCACCCGCGCCGACTCATTCGCCTGCCCGGACAACGACTCCGTCACATCACGAATCGTCGCCACATTGTTATTGATCTCCTCCGCCACCGCACTTTGCTCTTCCGCGGCGCTGGCAATCTGCAGGTTCATGTCACTGATCACCGTCACCGCATCGCCGATCTGGCGCAGCGCCGTCACCGCCTGGCCGACCTGTTCGACACTGCCCTGAGCCTGACGATGGCTGTTGCCCATCGACCCGACCACATCCTGCGTACCGGTTTGCAGTTGCTCAATGACCTGACGGGTCTCTTCCACCGACTCTTGTGTGCGGCGGGCGAGGTTGCGGACTTCGTCGGCGACCACGGCAAAACCGCGTCCGGCCTCACCGGCACGCGCCGCTTCGATCGCGGCGTTGAGCGCCAGCAGGTTGGTCTGTTCAGCGATTGCCCGAATGGTTTCCAGCACCGCGCCGATCTTCTCGCTGTTAGCGGCCAGACCTTCAACTTGCACCATGGCTGCGCTCATGTCGGCGGCGAGGGTGTCGATGCTCGCAGTGGTGCGGTCGATCACGGTCAGGCCCTGGCGGGTCGCGCGATCGGCATCCTTGGCGGCCTCGGCAGCCTGCGCGGCGCTGCGGGCGACGTCTTGCGCGGTGGCGCTCATTTCGTGGGAGGCCGTGGCGACCTGATCGACCTGGCGGTATTGCTGCTCCATGCCGGCGCTGGTCTGGGTGGCAATCGCTGAGGACTGGTCGGCGGTGTTGCGCGCGTCCTGCACCGAGCGTTTCACCTCGGCGATGATCGGCTGCAACTTGTCGAGGAACTTGTTGAACCAACCGGCCAGTTGCCCGAGTTCGTCCTTTTTGTCATAGGCCAGACGACGGGTCAGATCGCCTTCGCCGCTGGCGATGTCTTCAAGCATGTGCGCCACGCCGAGGATCGGCTTGGTCACGCTGCGCGCCATCAACCACACCAGCAGCAAGCCGATTAACGCGGCCAGCACGCCGAGGCCCAGCTCGATCAGCGTGCCCGAGTTGTTGCTCGCGTCCAGCTGCTGCTTGAGCGCTTCGGCGCGGCTGACCAGCACTTTCTCTGGCACATCGAGCAAGACGCCCCACGACGGGCCGCCGGGAATTGGCGGGAACGGCGACAGCACTTTCAACTGGCCGTTGCTGTGCAGGCTGCTGACGGTTGTGCTGGAAGCGAGTTTGCTCAGCAGTTCGGCGCCGCTGACTTTATCCACGGCATCCAGGCGCTGGCTGAGTTTGCTGGCGTCCGGGCTGTGACCGGCGAGCAGGCCGGCGGGGCTGATGATGCTCACGGCGGTCTGGCCGTCGTAGAGCTTTTTGCTCGCGCCCTGACTGATGGCTTGCAGGCTGTTGAGGTTGATGTCGACCGACAGCGAGGCGATGACTTTGCCGTTGACCATCAGCGGGAAGACGATGCTGGTCATCAGCACGTTTTGCCCGTCGATCACATAGAAGTACGGTTCGATCACACACGGCTTGAGCGTGGCGCGCGGGCAGGTGAACCAGGCGTTGGCCGCTTGACCGCTGGGACCGGTGCTGGTGTCGGCCATGTCGCTTTCCGGCAGGGCCATCGAGGTGACTTTGCCCGGGGTCGGTTGCGACCAGTACAGAGCGAAACGGCCCTTGTCGTTGCTGCCCAGTTCAGCCTGGCCGGCGAACAGTTCGTCTTTGCCGTCCAGTGCGTTGGCTTCGAACACCAGCGATAGGCCGAGCAGGTCCGGGTTGGCTTGCAGCGCCGATTTGACCTGACGGGTCATGTCTTCACGCAGATCGAAAGCATCGAGGAAGCGCTTCTCGGCCTGTTCGCGCAGGAACAGCACCTGCCGCGAGAAACCGTGGCCGTACTGATAGGCGTCCATGAATTGCTGGCGAATGCCGGCAGCCTGCACTTCACCTTGCGACTCGATGCGCGCTTGCGCCGACTCGGTGAGCATCTCCATGCTCGAAGCTTTCACCAGTTCAGAACTGTGCTCCATGCGATACAGCGAAAGACCCACCAACAGGGTCACTATACCGGCCAGGCAGAGGCCGGCGAGCAGGGTGATTTTCCATTGGATGGAAAGTTGTCTGAGCGACATGGAGACGTCCTTATTCGATAAATATCTGAGACTTTGCACTGTAACGGCCGCAAATCGGCTTTCTTTATCCCTGAAACACAATATGACCAATTGCCGCACTGTCATGCTTTGGACGTGATCGTTCCCAAGCTCTGCGTGGGAATGCAGCCCGGGACGCTCTGCGTCCCAGCAGCGGACGCAGAGCGTCCATTGAGGCATTCCCACGCAGAGCGTGGGAACGATCAATCACCCTGTAGCTTTGACACCGCCGCCACTCTACGGCACAGTGCGCGCCCTTCTAATAAGACCCTCTTTGCAAATCCGCCGATTAAGCTTTGGCGGACTCATCCTGTCTGGCGGTGTGTTTTCCACCGCAGTGTTTTTTGAGGTAGTGAAATGAATGCAGTCATAGCGGCGGTCGGCGTCATGCTGATACTCAGCCTGTCCCGCGTGCACGTGGTGATCGCTTTGATCGTCGGCGCGCTGGTCGGTGGCCTGACCGGTGGTCTGGGCATCGATGCCACGCTCAAGGCGTTCAACAGCGGCCTGGGCGGCGGCGCAACGGTGGCGTTGTCCTACGCCTTGCTTGGTGCTTTCGCCGTGGCGATTGCCAAGTCGGGCCTGGCCCACGCGCTGGCCGACAAGGCGCTGGCGATGGTCGACCGGCAACATGCGACCGGTGGTGGCAGCGTCAAATGGCTGCTGATCGGCCTGTTGTGGGTGGTGGCGATCGCTTCGCAGAACATCCTGCCGATCCACATCGCGTTCATTCCGTTGCTGGTGCCGCCGCTTCTATATGTGCTGACCAAGCTGCAACTCGACCGCCGTCTGATCGCCTGCGTCATGACGTTCGGTCTGATCACGCCGTACATGTTCCTTCCGGTAGGTTTCGGTAACATTTTCCTCAATGAGATTTTGTTGGCGAATGTTGCGCGCAGCGGTGTCGACATCAGTGGCATCAATGTCACCCACGCCATGGGCATTCCGGCGCTGGGCATGGTCTTTGGCCTGGCAATGGCGTTCATCACTTATCGCAAGCGGCGCGTGTACGATCTGGCCAAGATCGAACAGGTCGAGCAAGTGGCGGTGCAGTACAACCCGCTGAGCCTGATGATTGCCGGCGTGGCGATTGCCGCCGCGTTCATTGTGCAACTGCTCCTGGACTCGATGATTATCGGGGCGCTGGTCGGTTTTCTGATCTTCTCGGTGTCGGGCATCGTCAAGTGGCGCGAGACCGATGACCTCTTCACCGAGGGCATGAAAATGATGGCGATGATCGGCTTCATCATGATCGCCGCCTCCGGTTTCGCTGAAGTGATGAAGGCCACCGGCGAAGTGCAGACGCTGGTCGAATCGTCGGCCTCGTGGATCAATCACAGCAAAGGTGTCGGCGCGCTCCTGATGCTGCTGGTCGGGTTGCTGGTGACCATGGGCATCGGTTCGTCGTTTTCCACCGTGCCGATTCTGGCGGCGATTTTTGTGCCGCTGTGCGTCCAGCTGGGCTTCAGCCCGATTGCAATTGTGTGCATTGTTGGCACTGCTGGCGCGTTGGGTGATGCCGGTTCGCCGGCCTCGGATTCGACACTGGGCCCGACCTCCGGCCTGAACATCGACGGCCAGCATCACCACATCTGGGACACCGTGGTGCCGACGTTCCTGCACTACAACCTGCCGTTGCTGGCGTTCGGCTGGGTGGCTGCGATGGTCCTCTGATCTGCAAAATCCCGATTGTGGGAGCGAGCCTGCTCGCGAAAGCGCTGGGTCATTCACAATTACGGTGACTGAGCCGGCCCATTCGCGAGCAGGCTCGCTCCCACAGGGGATTGGGGAAATCCCTGACTCAACTTTTGCTTGCGCGTGCCGTTAAAGCCTTTAACCACGCCAATAAAACCAAAAGAGTGAGCTCCCACAATGCGCCTGAGCCTCAAGGCTAAAGTCCTGTCCCTCGCCGTTCTCCCGGTGTTGCTCTTCGCGCTGGTCATCAGTCTGACCACGCTGTTCATCCTTCAGGAACAGGCGCACAAAGAGGTCGAACAGACCCGCGAACGCCTGCTCGGCGATGCCAAAGCCACCCTGCAAAGTTACGTCGCCGTGGCCATGACCACGATCAAACCGCTGTACGACGCGGCCGCGCCGGGTGACAACGAGGCGCGGGCGCAGGCGATCAAATTGCTCTCGGGCATTCGCTACGGCAAGGACGGCTACTTCTTCGGCTACGACTCCGAGACCGTGCGCCTGTTCAAGGCCAACGACCCCGAAGGCGTGGGCAAAAGTTTCAAGGACAACCGCGATCCGAACGGCGTCTACGTCAATCTCGGTCTGGTGAAAGTGGCGAAGGACGGCACGCACTATTTGCAATACAGCTCGCCGCTGCCGGGTAACGCACAGGTGCTGGTGCCGAAACTCGGTTACACCGAATACCTGGCGAAGTGGGACATGGCGGTCGGTACCTCGGTCAACCTCGACGGCATCGAAGCGCAAGTGGCACTGGTCGAAGCCCAAGTGCAGGAGCGCATGCAAGGCGTGGTGCTGAGCATCGTCGGCGTGGCAGTGGTGGTGCTGTTGGTGATCGCGGCGGCAGGGATGCTGCTGGCCAATACCATTTTGCGTCCGTTGACCCTGATGAAAGCCAACCTCGATGACATTGCAGCGGGCGAGGGCGATCTGACCCGTCGCTTGAACATCACCAGTCAGGACGAGCTCGGCGAACTGGCCGGCTCGTTCAACCGCTTCGTCGACAAGATCCATGGCCTGGTGCGGCAGATCACCGAGATGACCACGCAACTGACCGGGCTGGTGACGCAGGTGTCCGATCAGGCCCAGCGTTCGGATCAGGCGATGGAGCGTCAGCGTCACGAAACCGATCAGGTCGCCACGGCGATCAACGAGATGTCGGCCGCCGCACAAGAAGTAGCGAAGAGCGCGCAGAACGCCGCCGTCGCCGCTCAGCAGACCGACGAAGAAGGCCAGAGCGCCAAGCGTGTGGTGGCCGGCAGCATCAAACAGATTCATGCCTTGGTCGATGACATCCGCAGCAGCGGCGTGTCGCTCGATAGCTTGCAGCAGGACGTGACCTCGATTGTTGGTGTGCTCGGGGTGATCCGCTCGATCGCCGAACAGACCAACCTGCTGGCGCTGAACGCGGCGATTGAAGCGGCGCGCGCCGGTGAGGCCGGGCGCGGGTTTGCCGTGGTGGCGGATGAGGTGCGGGCACTGGCGAGTCGCACGCAGATCAGCACCCAGGAAATTCAGGGGATGATCGATCGCTTGCAGGCCGGTACGCAATCGGCGGTCGAGGCGATGCGTCGTTCCAGTGAGGCGGGTGACGGCACCTCACAGCAAGCCAATCAGGCCGGGGCTTCGCTGGATGCGATGGCCGAGCTGATCGCGACGATCAACTCGATGAACGCGCAGATTGCCAGTGCGGCGGAAGAGCAGACGGCGGTGGCGGAAGAGATCAATCGCAGCGTGCATCAGATTGCGGTGGCGGTGGACAGCGTGGCCGATGAAACGCAGTTGGGTGCGCAGACTTCGCGAAGTCTGGCAGAGCTTGGGCAGCGCCTTGGCAAACTGGTCGGGCAGTTCCGGATCTGACCGCCTGAAAAGCCCCCTCACCCTAGCCCTCCCG
>NZ_JSFK01000067.1:5883-8143 GCF_000783395.1 Pseudomonas chlororaphis
GGTGAGGGGCTTTTGATCTTCGCTCAAGGCCTATCCCAGTAAGGCACTTCACCAAAGCATTCAATAAAGAAATCAATCACCGTCCGCACCTTTACCGACAACCGCCGGCTCCCCGGCCACAACACCGCAATCTGCTGCGGTTCCAGGCTGTTCGACACCTGATATTCCCCCAGTACCGGCACCAGCGTGCCATCGCGTACCGCTTCACCAATCAGCCATGACGGAAACATCACCAGCCCCAGGCCTTGCTCGGCGGCTTGGGTGAGGGTGTCAGCATGGTTGCCGGTAATCGGGCCTTTCACCGAATACGGCGTCCAGTCCTCGCCATCGCGGCGGAAAAACCAGCGTTGCTGGCCGGTCGCGCCTTTGTAAGCGAGGCACTGGTGTTGCGCCAGATCTTCGGGTTTCTGCGGTGTACCGTGGCGCTTGAGATAAGCCGGACTGGCCGCGACCTGAAAGCGATGCGGCGCCAGAATCCGCGCCTGCATGCTTGAGTCGTGTAATGGACCGATGCGGAACAGCAAATCCGCGCCTTCCTGCAACGGATCAACGTAATGGTCGGTCTGCTGGATATCCAGTTGCAGCTTCGGATAGCGCGCGCACAACTGGCCCAGCCACGGCGTCAGATGCCGCTGACCGAACACCACCGGGGCGTTGATGCGCACCAGCCCGGTGGGCTCGCTTTGCTGTTCCTGCAACGCCTGTTCGGCTTCTTCCAGTTGTACCAGCACCAGCCGCGCATGATGACCGAGCATGCGCCCGGCTTCGGTCGGCGTCACTGCGCGGGTGTGGCGATAGAGCAATTGCTGGTTGAGCGCCTGCTCCATCAACTGGATCTGCCGCGAGATCGAGGAGGGCGCCACGCCTTCGCGGCGGGCCACTTCGGAAAAACTGCCGTGGTCGAGCACCGCGACAAACAGCCTTAGCGCTTTGAATCCGAGTTCGTTGAGCCCGTGCATTGTTTGTCCTGCTGTGCGAGTTACGCAAAAGTGTTGTCCGGATGCTCCCATTTATCGCACAGCTGCGCCAGCCGATAATCCGCGCCATCATTTACTTGAGTGGAATGTTGTTTATGCAGACGTTGGATGAGGTGAGCGTTAGCGCGCCGGCGACAAAATCGGGGTTGCGCTTGTTGTTGCTGCCGCTGGTGATTCTCGCGGGCATGGGCTTGTCGGTGGAGGCGGGGTTGCTCGGGCCTTTGGGGGTACAGGTCGGGCATCTGTGGGCGACTTTGAGCATCTTCGGGGTCGGCTCGGCGATTCTGTTTTTGCTGTTGTTGTTTGCGGGGCCGCAGAAGGGGCCGGCACTGACTGATCTGCCGCGCTGGCAGTTGATTGGCGGGTTTTTGGGGCCGATGTATGTGGTGGTGCTGACCCTGGCGACGCCGCATATCGGCATTGCGATGACGATGATTGCGATTCTGTCCGGTCAGGTCGGCAAGAGTGTGTTGATTGACCATTTCGGCTGGTTCGGGGCGACGCGCAAGAAGGTCAATGCCGAGCGTTGGCTGGCGTTGGGGTTGATTGTGGTGGCTTTGGTTTTGATTGCGCGGGGGTGAGTGATGGGTCTGGTTATTTTGTTGGCGGTGGTGGTGTTGGCCGGTGCGGTGTTGAGTGTGCAGGCGGCGATCAACGGGCGTCTGGGCGAGAGCGTAGGGGTGTTGCGCAGTAGTTTGCTGACATTCGTCGTGGGTGCTGTTTCGACGGGGTTGTTGATTCTGTTTTTTGAGCCGGCGCATGCGGTGAGCTTGTTGGACGTGCCGAAGTGGCAGTTGACCGGGGCGTTGTTTGGCGTGGTCTACATGATGGTGATGGTCGGGGCAGTGCCGGTGGTGGGGACGGCTGTGGCGACGGTGGCGGTGATTGTCGGGCAGTTGGGGATGGGGATGTTGATTGATAATTTTGGCTGGTTGGGGAATCCGGCGATTGAGCTGTCTGGTTCGCGGATTTTGGCGATGGTGTGTTTGGGGGTGGCTTTGGTGTTCATGTATAGGAGTTCGCGTCAGGCAGGGTGAGTTGGGTTGATCTGGGTTGAGTACATATCCATTGCTGCGGTAACGGCGGCTTAGGGTTTCGCCCTGACGGCGACTCACTTTTTTTACAAACGCCTAAAAAAAGTAAGCAAAAAAACGCTTGCTCCTACGTGCGGCCCGCTCGCTGGGGCTCGGGGTTCCTTCGCTACGGGATCGATCCGGGCGCAGCGTCTCCGGTTTGCTTCGCTGCACCTACTCCCGCTGTGTTTGGCTGCGCCAAACGGTCGC
>NZ_JSFK01000068.1 GCF_000783395.1 Pseudomonas chlororaphis
CACGCTCGGCGAGGCGGGCGATCTGTTTTTCCCGGCGGTAACGTTCGGTGCCGGTCATCGACAGGGCGATCAACATGATCGCCATCGCACCTTCGACCAGGGAAATCTGGATGATCTCGCCACGAAACGCCGCCAGATCGATCAGCGTGCCGGGGATCACCACGGTCAGGGCTTTGGCCACATAGAAGATCCCGTGACCGAGCAGCACGTAACGCAATTGCACTGCGCCCACGCTCAGCGACTTGCCGTGGGGGCGCAGCAGTGAGCTGGCCTTGAGCGTCGCCAGCGCCACCAGCAGCGAATTGGCGGCGAGCATGACCTTGGACCACAGCGGCCCGTCCGGCAACAACAGCATGACCAGCCAAGTGGCGAAGATCAGATACCAGGCCGGCGACAGGCGTATCTGGGTGAAGCGTGCCACGCCAAGCAGGAACAGGAAGTGTGCGGTCACCAGCAAGCCGTTGGCGAACCAGATACCAATCAGCAGAAAACCGCTGCTGCGCAACAGGGCCAGGGTGGAACCGACGGTGATGGTGGCGAAACCGGCGCTCCAGAACAGTAGCGAAGGCTCACGAATGCTGCGCCATTCGATCGCCAGATACAGCGCGGCGGCGGNNGTTGCCGCGCAGACCACTGGCAGCGGGGAGGACGCGGTTGCTGGCCGCCGCCCTGATCACCCAGCGGATCGGTCATTGCTCGGGCGTGAGCCAAGTGTCGACGACCCGACGGTCCAGCTCTTCCCAGTAGGCCATGCCCAGCACGCGGGTGGTGTTGAGCCCGCGCAGGTAGCCGCGCAACTGGTTGGCGGTGTCTGTGATGAGTTGCGGGTCGGTGAGGCTTTTGTCCAGCAATATGCTTTCGTACTGGACCAGGTACTCGGCCACGCGCTCGCGGAAATCGGGCAAAACGGCGTCTCGGATCAGGTCAAACGTTCTCAAGGAAGGTTCCTCATTGGTCTTTTTCTACTTGTATTGAGTGTGTATCAGTCTGCACGTCGCGCAACTATTGCTAGAAGTAATAGTGACCATCAAGAAACGCAAGTTCTGCTTTGTCGGCAATCGGCGGAAAATCGCCTCCATCGAACACGCCGCTCAAGGAATCTGCGCGATGAAGACTATGACCCGACTGGCTTTGGTCGCCCTGCTGGCAGGCGGCGCACTGTTCACAGCACCGACTTACGCAGCCGACGCCGGGTCGTGTCACTTCCAGACCATCACGGGCAGCAGTGCCACGTTGCAACATTCGCAAACCGTGGGTGTGTTGCTCAGTGAGAACACGCTGGACAACCTGCAATACCTTGAGCATTACCACGACATGGCGGTCAACGGCGCGAAAGATGCGCTCGACTCGCGGATTCGTGAAGCCTTCGTCAGCAGTTCCGNNCTGACCCAGCGTAACAGCCTGGTCGAAGCGCGGTTCACCGCACGCTTCTACGACGCCGACCTGCAGTACATCGGCAAGGCTGAAGGCGCCGTCGAGAAACAGCTGCCTTCGGTGTGGGTGCATAACCAGGCGGCACCGGCCATTGCTGCACAAATCGACAAGCAGCGTGACTTGCAACTCAACGCCTTGAAGCAATTCGATGTGTCGCTCAAGGCGCTGGTGGCGTCGAGCTGAACACTTAAAACATAAATGGCAACGGCGGCTCCGTGAGGCTGAACCGTTGCCGATTGAACCGAACTTTTATTTTCAGGATTACACCGATGCGTCTTTTATTCGTGCCTGCCATGGCTGTCGCTTCTTTGTTGCTCGCTGGTTGCGCTTCGGCGCCGAACAATCCGAGCCTTACTTTGCAGACCAGCAAGACGCCTGCGCAGTACGCCGATTGTGTTGTGCCGAAGTTGCAGGGCAGTGCGCTGAACCCGACTGTTTCGCAGACTCAGCGTAGTTACCGGATTGTGGTGCCGAGCAAGATTTCTGCTGACAACGTGCTGGAGGCCTATAAGGCTGGCGCTGGCGGCAAGGTGTTTATCTATGAGCGCCATTTGTTGGCTTCGAATCTTTTGCCTTCGAGTTTTGAGCGGGCGGCTCAGGATTGCATTTGATTTTGCCCGTTGTACGTTTTTGACTGAGCTCCTTTGGTTGGCCGCA
>NZ_JSFK01000069.1 GCF_000783395.1 Pseudomonas chlororaphis
CGACTTCGGCACCGGCTATTCATCGCTCGGTTACTTGCGTGCTTATCCGTTCGACGGGATCAAGATCGACAAGCGTTTCATCGCCTCGATCAGCAGCGGCAGCAATGATCGCGCGGTGGTGCAGGCGATCATCGGCCTGGGCAAAGCCATGGGCCTGACCGTGACTGCCGAAGGGGTCGAGACCGAAGAGCAACTGGATATTCTCGGGGTCGATCAATGCAACGAAGTGCAGGGTTACTTCATGAGTCGGCCGATCGACAAAATCGCGTTCGCGCGGCTACTGCACGATTCCAGGGGCGCACAGTTGAAGTCGAAGAAAGGCCGCGTGACCTGAAGGACTTAACCGTTTGTTCGCCCCAAATCAGCGGTAAACACATTACCTGCATCGCGAACTAACTGCCGCCACTCGGCGCTGGTGATCAACCCCTGCTCCTCCATTTCATCGGCGGCCTTGAGCAGTTCGTCGTACTGTTCTTCCGGGTCCAGTCGCATCGGCGATTGCGTCGCCAGCTTTCGCCATGCCGC
>NZ_JSFK01000007.1 GCF_000783395.1 Pseudomonas chlororaphis
GCTGGCAAGCCAGCTCCCACAAGGTTGTGAGTCGTACACAAAACTGTGTTCCAACTCGATACCTGTGGGAGCTGTTTTGCCAGCGAAAGCTATCTAACTGGCGACGCAGATCTCAACGCTTGTCGGACTTGTCCGGCAATGGCGCAAACAACGCTTCAATATCATCACTCTGCAACTTCCAGTCCCCGGCCTTGCGCCCATCCAGCACGCCTGCCGCCAAGTCGGATTTTTCCTTTTGCAGATGCTGGATCTTCTCTTCCACCGTGCCCCGGGCAATCATCTTGTAAACGAACACCGGTTTCTCCTGGCCGATTCGATACGCTCGGTCGGTCGCCTGATTCTCGGTCGCCGGGTTCCACCACGGGTCGTAGTGAATCACCGTGTCCGCTTCCGTCAGGTTCAAGCCGACACCGCCAGCCTTCAAGCTGATCAGAAAGATCTGACGCTTGCCACTCTGGAATTCCTTCACCGGCGTACGCCGATCCCGGGTCTGGCCGGTCAGCAGTGCATAGGCGACATTGCGTTTTTTCAGCTCCTCTTCAATCAATGACAGCATCGAAGTGAACTGCGAAAACAGCAGAATTCGCCGACCTTCTTCAAACAATTCCTCGAGCATTTCCATCAGGCTGTCGAGCTTGCCCGAAGTGCTGCCGCGAGCGGGCAGGGTGGCGTCATTGACCAGGCGCAGATCGCAGCAGACCTGGCGCAGTTTGAGCAGCGCCTCAAGAATGATGATCTGACTGCGCGCCACGCCTTTGCGGGTGATCTCGTCGCGGACTTTCTTGTCCATCGCCAGGCGCATGGTTTCGTACACATCGCGCTGCGCTTCGTTGAGATCAACCCAATGGATGATTTCGGTTTTCGGCGGCAGTTCGGTGGCGACCTGTTCCTTGGTGCGGCGCAGCAAGAACGGTTTTATCCGACCGTTGAGGTGCTGAAGTCTGACTTCACTGCCGCGCTTTTCAATCGGTACCCGGTAATCGGCGTTGAAGCTTTTCACGTCGCCGAGCCAGCCCGGCAGCAGGAAGTGGAACAGCGACCACAGCTCGCCCAAGTGGTTTTCCAGCGGCGTACCGCTCAGGCACAGCCGCTGGCGTGCGTTGAGCTCACGCGCCGCTTGCGCAGCTTTGCTGTTGGGATTCTTGATGTACTGCGCCTCATCCAGCACCAATACATGCAGCGGCTGCTTGGCCAAACGTTCGACGTCTTTGGGCAGCAGTGCGTAAGTGGTGAGGATCAGGTCGTAATCCGCCAGATTGTCGAAGTGCTTTTTGCGCGCGGCGCCGTACAGCGCGACCACTTTCAGCTGCGGGGTGAAGTGCGCCGCCTCATCCAGCCAGTTCGGAATCAGGCTGGTCGGCATCACCACCATGCACGGCCGATCCAGGCGTCCAGCGTTCTTCTCGCTGAGAATATGCGCCAGGGTCTGTAGGGTTTTACCCAGCCCCATGTCATCCGCGAGAATCCCGCCGACCTCCAGTTGCCGCAGCGATTGCATCCAGCTCAAACCTTCGAGCTGATAAGGGCGCAGCGTCGCATTCAAGCCTTCCGGCGCTTCAACGCTGAAATCACGAATGTCGCGCAGGCGTTGAGCGAACGTGCGGATCTGCTCGCCACCCTCCCAAAGCAGCGGGAGACCTTCCAGAGAATTAAGCCGTGTTGCGTCGGCCTTGCTCAGGCGCAGGGTGGTTTCGCCCGGCTCCTGCAAATAGAACTCGCCGAGCGTCATCAGTACCGGCTTCAGGCGACCCAGTGGCAGCGCCACCTGCAACGGCCCATGCTCGCTGGTGCGTTGCGGGATGTTGACCAGAATCAGTTCATCATCGCGGCGCCGGGCGAGGCGTTCCGGGTTGAGGATTTCCGCATGCGAGCGCATCAGGTTGAGCAGGATAGGCAGCAGGCTCAGGCGTTCACCGTTGACGATGATCCCCAGCTCCAGATCAAACCAGTCGCGCTCCGGCACCTGTTCTACGGTGGCGTACCAGTCATCCACGGCGGTCAGGTCGAAGCCGAATTCCTCATCGATCTGCAGTTCCCAGCCTTGGCTGCGCAGTTTCGGCAGGTCGTTGAGGGTGAAGGTCAGCCAGGCACTGTCATTGACCATCTCGTACAGCTCGCCGGCGCTTTCCGGCAGAGCTTTGCTCTGCCGCGTGGCGATGCGAAAGCCGAGGATGCGTAACTGTTCGCGGTAGGACTGTTCGACTTCAGGGTGACGTTTCACCCGCAGCGTCTGGGTCTCCTGACGGATCAGAATGTCGCTGTTCTTCTGCCCGCTAACGTACTCATCCAGATAACTGAACGACAACGCCGCGCGATGCTGAATGTAGCGCTGCATCTTGCCGTTACGCGGTTCGAAAGCGCTGAACTCGACGCTGGCCAGCCACAGGCGCGGCAATGGCTGCACGTTGTCTACCAGCACTTGCGGCGGGGCTTTCGGGCTGCGGTTTTCCAGCACGGCCTGGAGCTTTTCCAACAGCTCGGCATCTTTGGCGGCAGCAGGGTAGTCGAGGGTTTCCTGCACTTTCAGCAGCACCGCTGCGCAGTGTTTGCAGTTGCTGCGAACGGGGCAGGTGCAGCCGGCATCGACCAGCAGCAAGGTGCCTTTGGCTGACTCGCGCAGGTGAATGGTCTGACGGTAAACGTTACCGCCAGAGCCTTCGCAACTGGCGGTGATGGTCGCATCACCGACTTGGGCGATGCGTACTCGATTTTCCAGGGCGTAGCGGCGGCCACGCTCCAGGCTCTGTTCCTTGAATCGGCTGACCCAGGAGGGTGCCAACGGTTTGCTCAGGGGCGGGGACATAAGGACTTCGATCAGTCCGGGATGGCTTCAGGCGCTTCCCGAGGCGCAGGCGCGGTCAGGGAAGTGATCTTGATCAGCAGGGCCAGATGGCCGTTGTCCAGGTAGTTGAGTTGGCCGTTCTTGGTGTGGCTGTCCTGTTTCAGGCGCTCGCTGGCGGTGACCAGGCCATTGGCGTCGATCTGATTGACCCAGAAGTCGGCCGCCACGTCGGTGAAGCGCCCGAGTTTCATCTCCAGCGTGCCCTCGATCGGGAATTGGCCGAACTGCTCCTGACCGTCGCTGACCGCAACTTTTGCCGGTGCTTCGCCAAGGGTTTGCTGCCAGGCTTTGTGCATCAGCACGCTGTAGTCGCCGCTGGCCGTGAGTTTGCTCACCACGTCGTTCAACGCCGGTGTGCGCTTGCTGTCGTCGGCCAGGCGCTGGGCACCAGCAGCCCAGTCTTCCGGCGCGGCTCGACTGACGATCGCCGGCACGGCGTTCTGCCGGACCAGAATCATTTCGACCTGATACAGGTCATCGGCGAAAACCGAGGGTGCTGACACTGTGATCAAAAGCGAGGTCAGCAGCAAAGTCAGCGAACGAAACAGGCGCATTGGGCGTCCTTCAAACAGTTTTCGGGAGGAGGCGCTCAAACAGCGCCTCTACAGTATTAAAGCGCTCTTCCGGGCGTTCCATCGGCACCTGGAACTTGAACATTGTGGCGCCTTCGAATTTGTAGCGTTTTGGCTGGCTCTGGATCAGCTTGATCAGCGTCATCGGATCGACCGGCGTCTGCGCTTCGAACTCGATGCGCCCACCTTGCGGCCCGCCGTCGACCTTCTTGATACCCAACTGCTCGGCCTGCAACTTCAGCGCTGTGATGCGCACCAGATTTTTCGTCGGTTCCGGCAACAAACCGAAACGGTCGATCATCTCGACTTGCAGATCCTTCAAGCCTTCCTCATCGGTGGCCGAAGCAATGCGCTTGTACAGAATCAGGCGAGCGTGAACGTCTGGCAGGTAGTCTTCCGGAATCAGCGCTGGCACCCGCAGGTTGACTTCCGGGCCACCGCCGAGCGGCTGATCGAGGTTCGGTTGCTCGCCTTTGCGGATCGACTTCACCGCGCGCTCAAGCATTTCCATATACAGCGTGAAACCGACGGCTTGAATCTGCCCGCTCTGGCCATCGCCGAGCAGTTCGCCGGCGCCACGGATTTCCAGGTCGTTGGTGGCCAGTACGAAACCGGCGCCGAGATCCTGAGTATTGGCAATTGCCTCCAGACGCTTTTCCGCGTCCGAAGTGATTTGCTGGCGCGGCGGCGTCAGCAGGTAGGCGTAAGCCTGGTGGTGACTGCGGCCGACACGACCACGCAACTGGTGCAGTTGCGCCAGGCCGAACTTGTCGGCGCGCTCGATGATGATGGTGTTGGCGCTCGGCACGTCGATGCCGGTCTCGATAATGGTCGAGGCGATCAGCACGTTGAAACGCTTGTGATAGAAGTCGCTCATCACCTGTTCGAGCTCGCGTTCGCGCATCTGTCCGTGACCGATGCCAATGCGTGCTTCCGGCACCAGTTCGGCGAGATCGGCGGCGCACTTCTCGATGGTTTTCACATCGTTGTGCAGGTAGTAAACCTGACCGCCACGCAGCAGTTCGCGGAGCAGGGCTTCTTTGACCGTGCTCTTGTTCTGCTCCATGACGAAGGTGCGCACGGACAAGCGTCGCGCCGGCGGCGTGGCGATGATCGACAGGTCGCGCATGCCCGACACCGCCATGTTCAGCGTGCGCGGAATCGGTGTGGCGGTCAGCGTAAGAATGTCGACTTCACTGCGCAGGGCCTTGAGCTGTTCTTTCTGACGGACACCGAAACGGTGCTCTTCGTCGATGATCACCAGGCCGAGATTCTTGATCTTGACGTCGTCTGACAGCAGCTTGTGCGTGCCGATGACAATGTCGATCTTGCCTTCCGCCAGATCAGCGATCGCTGCATTGACTTCCTTGGCCGACTTGAAGCGGCTCATCACTTCGACGGTCACTGGCCAATCGGCGAAGCGGTCGCGGAAGCTGTTGTAGTGCTGCTGGGCGAGCAGGGTGGTCGGCACCAGAATCGCCACCTGACGACCGCCGTGCACGGCGATGAACGCCGCACGCATGGCCACTTCGGTCTTGCCGAAACCGACGTCGCCGCAGACCAGTCGATCCATCGGTTTCGGCGCGAGCATGTCTTCACGCACGGCTTCGATGGTCGACTGCTGATCCGGGGTTTCTTCGAACGGGAAGCCTGCGCTGAAGGTCGCGTAATCGGCTTTCGGGTCGGCAAATGCGTAACCCTCGCGAGCGGCGCGGCGGGCATAGATGTCGAGCAATTCAGCGGCAACATCGCGCACCTGTTCGGCGGCTTTGCGTTTGGCTTTCTGCCAAACCTCGGAGCCGAGGCGGTGCAGCGGGGCCAAGGCATCGTCGCTGCCGGTGTAGCGCGCAATCAAATGCAGGTTGGCCACCGGTACGTAAAGCTTGGCGTTCTCGGCGTATTCGAGGGTGAGGAATTCGGCTGCCTGATTGTCGATTTCCAGAATCGTCAGGCCCAGATAGCGGCCGACGCCGTGATCGATGTGCACCACCGGCGCGCCTTCGCGCAGTTCGGTGAGGTTCTTGATCACTGCGTCATTGCTGACGTCGCTGCGTTTCTCGCGGCGACGACGTTGCATCACGCGCTGGCCGAACAGCGGACTTTCCGCGACCAGTGCCAGCGCCGGGTCATCCAGCATCAGACCTTCGTCGAGCGGGGCAATGGTGATCGCCAGACGATCCTTGCTCGCGACGAAGTCCGGCCAGCTGTCGACGGTTTTCGGCCGCAGCTTCAGGCGTTCGAGCAACTCCAGCAGCACTTCGCGACGGCCGGCGGATTCGGCGGTGAACAGCACACGGCCGGGGAATTCATCAAGGAAGGTCGACAGCGCCGCCAGCGGTTGCGTGGCTTTGGCTTCGATGGCCAGGTTCGGCAGCGCCTGCGCGGGGAATCGCTCGCGGCCGACACCGCTTTCGACGTCTTGTTGGCTGGCGACCACACGCGGCCAACTCTTCAGTCGGGCGAAACAGTCTTCCACCGGCAGGAACAATTCCGCCGGTGGCAATAAAGGACGCGATGGATCGACGCGGCGCTCTTCATAACGGTTGCGCACATCGTTCCAGAAGTTTTCCGCCGCTTGCTCGATGCCCGGCAGAGAGAACACTTGGGTGTCCTGCGGCAGGTAATCGAACAGGGTCGAGGTTTCGTCGAAGAACAGTGGCAGGTAGTACTCGATACCGGCCGGAGTGATGCCGCTGCTCAGATCCTGAAAGATCGGGCAGCGACGGAAGTCGACGTCGAAACGCTCGCGGAACCGTGCCTTGAAACGGGTGACCGCGTCTTTCTGCAGCGGAAACTCACGGGCCGGCAGCAGCTTGACCGAATCGACCTTGTCGATGGAGCGCTGGTTTTCCGGATCGAAGGTGCGCAGGGTTTCGATTTCGTCATCGAACAGGTCGATGCGATACGGCAACTTGCTGCCCATCGGAAACAGGTCGATCAACGCACCGCGCACGGTGAACTCGCCGTGCTCATAAACCGTGTCGACGTAGCGATAGCCACTGGCTTCGAGTCGCGAACGCATCTGTTCAACATCGAGCTTCTGCCCGACATCCAGCACCAGACTGCTGCCGAGCAGGAACTTGGTCGGCGCCAAGCGGTGCAACGCTGTAGTGATCGGCACCACCAGCACGCCATGTTCCAGCTCCGGCAGCCTATACAAGCTGGCGATGCGCTGGGAAATGATGTCCTGGTGCGGCGAGAACAGGTCGTACGGCAGGGTTTCCCAGTCAGGGAAATGCAGAACGGGCAAATCCGGGGCGAAGAAACTCAGCTCCTGTTCCAGTCGTTCAGCGCTCTGGCTGTCGGCGGTCAGTAGCAGGGTGAAGCGCTTGGCAGCGCTGGCAGCCTCGGCAATCGCCAGGCTGAGGGCAGCACCGGGCAGATTGCCCCAATGCTGTTTACCTGCCTCGGCAGGGAGTAGCGGTAGACGCAGAACGGGCACGGAAGGTTGAGCTCCAGGCTTTGCGACAAAGTCGGTAATTGTAGCGGCGTCGGGTGCCGCCTGTCAGTTGCAGACTACGTCTATCTTCGCTGTTTGGACGAAATGTAGTGGTAACCATAAAAACGAGCAGTTTTTTTGTGGTTATGTAGTGCCGAAACGGGGTGGTGTTACGGAGGGTTACAGACATCGTCTAACAGTCGTCGAAAAATTGACTGCGCTGAAAGCCCCGGTTTTACTGGGCTTGAGAGAGGCGTAATTTTTTTGAACGGAATTTTGTTACCGATTTCGCGACAAGCGCGCATTGCTACAGGAGGTTGTCGGCGGCATAATGTAGCCCCTTTTTTCTGCCCCTACATGTGGAAGGTTACCGTGACTCAGAAGCCCGACCAGTGTCTTGGTGAATGGATCGACCGTGAAGCACTCGCAGAAGCGATGATTCCGCTTATCGGTCAGCTCTACCGCAATAACAACGTGGTGAGCTCGATCTATGGCCGCAGCCTGATCAACCAGTCTGTCATCGCGATTCTCAAAGCTCACCGCTTTGCGCGCCACCGTTCTTCCGACGACAGCGAACTCTCCGTCCACGAAACATTCCCACTGCTCAAAGCCATGAGCGAGCTCAAGCTCGGCGCGGCTTCGGTAGATCTGGGCAAGTTGGCGTTCAAATTCCGCAACGAAGGCAATGGCCGCAGCGCCGAGCAATTCGTTCGTGAAGAAATGGCTGACGTGGTTGGCCAGCAAAACGCTTCCGCACGTAAAGGCACCGACGTTGTGCTCTACGGCTTCGGTCGTATTGGCCGTCTGCTGGCGCGCATCCTGATCGAAAAAACCGGTGGTGGCGACGGCCTGCGTCTGCGTGCCATCGTCGTGCGCAAAGGCGCCGAAAACGACCTGACCAAACGCGCCAGCCTGCTGCGTCGCGATTCGGTACACGGTTCGTTCAACGGCACCATTACCATCGACGAAGAAAACAACACCATCACCGCCAACGGTAACCTGATCCAGGTGATCTACGCGAAGAACCCGACTGAAGTGGATTACACCCAGTACGGCATCAAAGACGCGCTGCTGGTGGACAACACCGGTGTATGGCGTGACGCTGATGGCCTGGGCCAGCACTTGCAGTGCCCGGGTATCGACCGCGTGGTTCTGACTGCACCTGGCAAAGGCAAACTGAAGAACATCGTGCACGGCATCAACCACGGTGAAATCACCGCTGATGACAAGATCGTCTCCGCCGCTTCCTGCACCACCAACGCCATCGTGCCGGTGCTGAAAGCTGTGAATGACAAGTTCGGCATCATCAACGGTCACGTCGAAACCGTTCACTCGTACACCAACGACCAGAACCTGATCGACAACTTCCACAAAGGCGATCGCCGTGGTCGTAGCGCCGCGCTGAACATGGTCATCACCGAGACCGGTGCTGCCACCGCTGCTGCCAAGGCCCTGCCTGAGCTGGCCGGCAAGCTGACCGGTAACGCGATCCGAGTTCCGACGCCGAACGTGTCGATGGCCATTCTCAACCTCAACCTTGAGAAAGCCGCCACCCGTGAAGAGATGAACGAGTACCTGCGCTACATGGCGCTGCACTCCGATCTGCACAAGCAAATCGACTTCGTCAACTCGCAGGAAGTGGTTTCGACTGACTTCGTCGGTTCGCGCCACGCCGGCGTGGTCGATGCTGAAGCGACCATCGTTCAGGACAACCGCGTTGTTCTGTACGTCTGGTACGACAACGAGTTCGGTTACAGCTGCCAGGTTATCCGCGTGATGGAAGACATGGCTGATGTGAATCCGCCAGCGTTCCCGCGCTAAGCGATAGCTGCACATGAAAACGCCCCGACCTAGGTCGGGGTGTTTTTTTATGCCTGCTAAATCTCGATTGACTGTTGCGGCCTCATCGCTGGCAAGCCAGCTCCCACAGGGTCTTGGGGTGTGAATGCAATCGTGTAACCGCCAAATAAACTTGTGGGAGCTGGCTTGCCAGCGATAGCGTCCTATCGGGCGCCGCCGGGGATGGCCGCTTGCGCCGTGCGCAGCTCATGCTTATTGCCCCGGAACAACACCAGCGTCGCAATCAGCCCCAGCACCGCCGCACCACTAAGCCAGATGCCCGGCGCAGCCTTGTTGTCCAGCACATGAATCAGATACGTACACGCCGCCGGGGTAAACCCGCCGAACGTCGCTGTCGCCAGGCTATAGGCCAGCGAGAACCCGGTCGTACGCACTTCCACCGGCATGATCTCGGTCAGCGCCACCACCATCGCGCCGTTATACGAGCCGTAGAGGAACGACAACCACAACTCGACGATCAGCAGATGGCTGAAGCTCGGGTTCGCCACCAGCCACGACAGCGCCGGGTATGCAGTAAGAATTGCCAGAATCGTCGCCGCCAGCAGTAGGGGTTTGCGTCCGATCTTGTCGGATACCGCGCCCATCACCGGCAACCAGAAGAAGTTCGACAGACCAATGCACACCGTCACCAGCAGCGCATCGAAATCCGACAAGTGCAGTTCAGCCTTGCCGAATGTCGGGGTGTAGGCGGTGATCAGGTAGAACGACACCGTGGTCATTACCACCAGCGCCATGCCGGCGATGACGATGCCAAAGTTCTGACCGATCGAGCGGACGATTTCCCGCAGGGTAGGGCGATGTTTTCTGGCTTGGAACTCTGGGGTTTCCTCCAGTGAGCGACGAATGACGAAGATCACCGGCACAATCATGCAACCGATCAGGAACGGCACGCGCCAGCCCCAATCACCCATTTGTTCCGGACTGAGCCAATGGTTGAGGCCGACCCCAAGGAGGCCGGCGAAGACCACCGCCGCTTGCTGGCTGGCAGACTGCCAACTGACGAAGAAGCCCTTGCGGCCCGGTGTGGCAATCTCTGCCAGATAGACCGATACGCCGCCCAGTTCCACCCCGGCCGAGAAGCCTTGCAACAAGCGTCCGAACAGCACGATCAATGGCGCAGCGACGCCAAGGGTGGCATAGCCCGGCACACAGGCAATCAGCACCGTGCCGGCAGCCATCAATGCCAGGGTGATGATCAGCCCTTGGCGGCGGCCATGACGGTCGATGTAGGCGCCGAGGAAAATCGCCCCCAGCGGACGCATCAGGAAACCGGCACCAAACGTGGCCAGCGAAAGCATCAGCGAAGCGAAGGCACTGTCGGTCGGGAAGAAGGTTTTGGCGATGGCCGTGGCATAGAAGCCGTAGACCATGAAGTCGAACATTTCGAGAAAGTTGCCGCTGACAACGCGAAAAATCGCTTTGCCTTTGCCCGTGGTGGAGGACATGTTCAGGTACTCACTATTGGATTTTGTATAAAGATGTTGCAGATCCTTTAATTCATAATGGCCGCCGCGGTTTTACGGAGAGATGAATAATTGTTCACTGGACGGTTGCTTGGGCTTGTGATTCTGGCTGGCGTATTGGCTGGCTGCGGTAATGGCGAGTCCATGGAAAGCTTCGGCGGGCCGACCATGGGCAGCACGTATTCGATCAAGTACGTGCGCCACGCTGGCATGCCTGAAGCGACGCAGGTTCGCAGTGAAGTGGAGAGCATCCTCGGCGAAGTCGATCGGCAGTTGTCCACCTATCGCAATGATTCGGACATCGAACGTTTCAACGCTCTGCCCGCCAACAGCTGTCAGAAAATGCCTGGATCGGTACTTGAATTGGTCCGCACAGGCGAACAACTCTCAGCACAAAGCGAAGGTTCCTACGACCTCACCGTCGAACCGCTGATGAATCTCTGGGGCTTCGGCCCGCAAGGTCGTGAAGAGAAAGTCCCTGATGCCGCTGCGCTGGCCGAGGTGATGCATCGTGTCGGTCACCAGCATCTGCATATCAATGGCGATCAGTTGTGCAAGGACGCCGCCGTCGAAGTCGACTTCAACAGCATCGCCGCCGGTTATGCCGTCGACACCATCGCGGCAAGGCTCGATGCCATGGGCATCCACGACTACCTCGCTGAAGCCACTGGAGAGTTAAAGGCAAAGGGTCGCAAGCTTGACGGCTCATCGTGGCGCATTGCTCTGGAAGAGCCCCGCGACGATCAGCAGGTCGCCGAGCGCATCATCAATGTCGACGGCTACAGCGTTTCCACCTCCGGCGACTACCGTAACTATTTCCTGCAGGACGGCCGGCGCTATTCCCACACCTTCGATGCCCGCACCGGTGCGCCTGTCCTACACGATCTGGCGTCAGTCACGGTGATGCATCCTTCAGCGTTGATGGCCGATGGACTATCGACGCTGTTGCTGATTCTCGGCCCCGAAAGGGCGTGGGACTATGCCGAAAAACATGACATTGGTGCATTCTTTGTGATTCGTGCCGATACAGGTTTTGTCATCCGCACCAGTCAGGCGTTCGAGCGCCTCAGTGGCGCAAAAACTGACTGAGAACAATACGAAAGCTGGCGTTGTAGTGCAGGCAAAAGTAGCCTACGACGCGACCAAGGGTTAATGTGCGCGGCGTTGACGCTTCTATAGACTGTGTCCGGGTTCTTGATTGACCCCCAATTGTTCCTTCGCGCCGCCGTTCGGCGTGATTTAGCCGCCGGTGCTGCTGGCACCGCGGCCTGTTCTGAGGAGTACGCATGGCTGTCTACAACTACGACGTGGTGGTGCTGGGTTCCGGCCCGGCGGGAGAAGGCGCGGCAATGAACGCCGCCAAAGCAGGGCGCAAGGTCGCGATGGTCGACAGCCGTCGCCAGGTCGGCGGCAACTGCACCCACCTCGGCACCATCCCGTCCAAGGCACTGCGTCACTCGGTGCGGCAGATCATGCAGTTCAACACTAATCCTATGTTCCGGGCGATCGGCGAGCCGCGCTGGTTCTCCTTCCCGGACGTGTTGAAAAGCGCCGAAAAGGTTATTTCCAAACAAGTCGCTTCGCGTACCGGCTACTACGCCCGTAACCGCGTCGACGTGTTCTTCGGCACCGGCAGCTTCGCCGACGAGCAAACCATCGAAGTGGTCTGCGCCAACGGTGTGGTCGAAAAACTGGTGGCCAAGCACATCATCATCGCCACCGGCTCGCGTCCGTATCGCCCGGCGGACATCGATTTCCACCACCCGCGTATCTACGATAGCGACACCATCCTCAGCCTCAATCACACCCCTCGCAAACTGATCGTTTACGGCGCCGGCGTGATCGGTTGCGAATACGCATCGATCTTCAGCGGTCTGGGTGTACTGGTCGAGCTGGTCGACAACCGTGGTCAGCTGCTGAGTTTCCTCGACTCGGAAATCTCCCAGGCGTTGAGCTATCACTTCAGCAACAACAACATCACCGTGCGCCACAACGAAGATTACGATCGCGTTGAAGGCGTCGACAACGGCGTGATCCTGCACCTGAAGTCTGGCAAGAAGATCAAGGCCGACGCCTTGCTCTGGTGCAACGGCCGTACTGGCAACACCGACACGCTGGGTCTGGAAAACATCGGCGTCAAGGTCAACAGCCGTGGCCAGATCGAGGTCGACGAGGCTTACCGCACCTGCGTGCCGAACATCTACGGCGCCGGTGACGTGATCGGCTGGCCGAGCCTGGCCAGTGCCGCCCACGACCAGGGTCGTTCGGCTGCTGGCAGCATTGTTGATAACGGTAGCTGGCGCTTTGTGAATGACGTGCCGACCGGCATCTACACCATTCCGGAGATCAGCTCGATCGGCAAGAACGAGCAGGAACTGACCCAGGCCAAAGTGCCGTACGAAGTCGGCAAGGCGTTCTTCAAGAGCATGGCGCGTGCGCAGATCGCCGGCGAGCCGCAAGGCATGCTGAAGATTCTGTTCCACCGTGAAACCCTGGAAGTGCTGGGCGTTCACTGCTTCGGTTATCAGGCGTCGGAGATCGTCCACATCGGTCAGGCGATCATGAGCCAGCCGGGCGAACTGAATACCCTGAAGTACTTCGTCAACACCACGTTCAACTACCCGACCATGGCCGAAGCCTATCGGGTAGCGGCGTACGACGGCCTCAACCGGCTTTTTTGACGGGCTCCGGCCGGTGGCCTGAGCCGGCCGGGGAGACCGATTTCAGCAATTCTCGAGCGTGGCAGTGGCCAAACCGGGAAAGTCTGTAATCAGGCTGTCAACGCCGAAGTCGGCGAGTCTGCGCATCAGTGCAGGCTCGTTGACGGTCCACACCGACACATGCAGCCCTTGACGCTGCGCCTTCTGCAGGCGTTCCGGCGTACACAGCGTCCAGTTCAGCGCAAGAATCTCGCAGCCATAACTGGCCGCAACCTTCAACGGGTCGAGCCAGGCGTATTCGGCCACCAGTCCGCGTGACACGTCCGGCACCAGATCCAGCGCCGCTTTCAGCACTTCCCGCGAACTCGAGGTGATCGTCACCTTGTCGAGCAGGCCATGCCGTTGGGCCATTTCACGAATCGCCAGCACCGTGGTTGCCGCGCGAGTGCGTGAAGCGCTTTTGACTTCCAGTTGCCAGTGCTCGAAATCACATTTCTCGAACAGTTCTTCCAGCGTCGGAATCGGGCACGGCTTGATCCAGCCCGGACCGCCTTTGCGCGCGTCGTAGGTCACCAGCTCGGCGGCGGTGTGTTCGACGACTTTGCCGCGCCTCTCCGTGGTGCGCTTGAGGGTCGGGTCGTGGATGACCATCAACTCGCCGTCCTTGGACAGGTGCAGATCCAGTTCGCAGCGGCGCACGCCGTGCTTGAGACATTCCTGAAAACTGCTCAGGGTGTTTTCCGGTGCTTCGCCCTTGGCGCCGCGGTGGCCGTAGATGAGGGTCACGGTGCTTCCTTAAGTTAAATGCCAGATTCGTTCTGTTCGCGGGCCAGACGTCGTTCCTGTGCCTGCTTCTGCAAGATGTAGCGGGCGAGCAACTGGCGCTGGGCGTCGGTCAAGTGTTCGAACTCGGTGCCGATGTCGTAGCCTTCGCCCTTGCGGTCGCAATGGGTCACGCGGGCGCGCAGCAGCAGGCCCAGCGCTTGCGGCATCAGCACCAGTTTCACCGACAGGTGTGCACCGGTGGCGATCGGCGTCGGGTACTGAAAGTCGATCCCGCCTTCGGAGATGATCACCGGTTGCGGCTCGCCGATATGGCCGAGCACGGTCAGGGCGACCACCTGGCTGAGCAGGTCGATGCGTTTGTTCTGGGATTTCAGGAACGCGGCGATGGCGCGATCACGCTCGCTGATCTGGCGCAACAGGTGCTGCGACTCGAATTCGCTCAGGTGCAGTTCGCTGAGCAGGTTGAACAGTGGGGAAGCATCCTGCAACACTTCCTGGCCTGCGGCTTCGGGAGCAGACAGGGGCCGAATTTCCAGTGCGATCGTGTCCTCGATACGGTAGTATTCGCGGCGATCTTCTTCATCTAATGTCGACATGGCGAACCCATGGTAGCGGCGGTGGTCTGAGTGTAAAGCTGGTTATCGACCCCCGCCACAAGGACGTTCCTTTTCCCTCCGAACAAGCCCCGACATGTTCAGACCTCTCTTCGTATTTATCGGCACGCGTTATACCCGTGCAAAGCGTCGCAATCATTTTGTGTCATTCATTTCCCTGACTTCGATGATCGGGCTCGCCCTTGGCGTGGTCGTGATGATCGTCGTGCTCTCGGTGATGAATGGCTTCGATCATGAGATGCGCACCCGTGTGCTGGGCATGGTGCCCCACGCGACCATTGAATCCACTGAGCCGCTCAACGATTGGCAAAGCCTGGCGACCCAGGTCAAGCAGAACCCGCAGGTGACGGCGGTTGCGCCGTTCACCCAGATGCAGGGCCTGCTGACCAATAACGGTCAGGTGTCCAAGGTGTTGCTCAATGCCATCGACCCTGCGCTCGAGCGCAATGTGTCGATCATCGACAACTTCATGAAGCAGGGCAAACTCGACGATCTGACGCCGGGCAGCTTCGGCATCGTCATCGGCGACAAGGCCGCGACCAAGCTCGGCGTCGGCATCGGTGACAAAGTCACCTTCGTCGCGCCGGAGGTCAGCGTGACCCCGGCCGGAATGTTTCCGCGCATGAAGCGCTTCACCGTGGTCGGCATTTTCCATGTCGGCGCCGGCGAACTCGATGGCTATCTGGGCGTCACCAACCTGCAGGATCTGGCGAAGATGCACCGCTGGAAGCCTGATCAGGTGCAGGGCATTCGCCTGAAGTTCGACGACTTGTTCCAGGCACCGCGCGTAGCATGGAACATCGCCCAGCAACTCGGCGAAGACCATTATTACGCCCGCGACTGGACCCGCACCCACGGCAATCTGTATCAGGCGATCCGCATGGAAAAAGCCATGATCGGTCTGCTGTTGCTGCTGATTGTCGCCGTGGCGGCGTTCAACATCATTTCCACGCTGGTGATGGTGGTCAACGACAAGAAGGGCGACATTGCCATTCTGCGCACCTTGGGCGCGACGCCGGGCACGATCATGCGCACGTTCATGGTGCAAGGCACGGTGATCGGTGTGGTCGGCACGGCGATTGGCGCGGTGGTCGGCATTTTCGCGGCGCTTAATGTCAGCGCGGCGATCTCGGCACTGGAAGGCCTGATCGGCCACAAATTCCTTAATGCTGACGTGTATTTCATTGATTATCTTCCGTCGCAGGTGCAGAGCCAGGACGTGGTCATGGTCTGCGCAGCGGCGTTGGTTCTGAGTTTCCTCGCCACCCTGTATCCCGCCTGGCGTGCCGCGCGCACCCAGCCGGCGGAGGCGCTACGTTATGAGTGAGTCGGGCATGAGTGAACAAGCAATCTTGAGCTGCCGCAACCTGGGCAAATCCTACGAGGAAGGCCCGGAATCGGTAGAAGTACTGGCCGGCCTGCAATTGGAGTTGCACCCGGGCGAGCGTGTCGCGATCGTCGGCACCTCGGGTTCGGGCAAAAGTACTTTGCTCAACCTGCTCGGTGGTCTGGACACGCCGACCAAGGGCAGCGTCTGGCTCGACGGTGAAGAACTGTCGGCACTGAGCGAGAAGAAGCGTGGCCTGCTGCGTAACCGTGCGCTCGGTTTCGTTTACCAGTTCCACCACTTGCTGCCGGAATTCACTGCGCTGGAAAACGTCTGCATGCCGCTGTTGATCGGCAAGACGCCGATCCCGGAAGCCCGTCAGCGTGCGACCGCTTTGCTGGAGCGCGTCGGCCTCGGCCATCGTCTGGAACACAAACCGGCGGAACTGTCCGGTGGTGAACGTCAACGTGTGGCCATCGCCCGTGCCTTGGTGAACAAGCCAGGTCTGGTGATGCTCGATGAGCCGACTGGCAACCTCGACTCCCATACCGCGCAAGGCATTCAGGATTTGATGCTGGAACTCAGCACCTCCATGCGCACGGCGTTCCTGGTGGTGACCCACGACATGAACCTGGCTCGCCAGATGGATCGCGTATTGCACCTGCAAGAAGGTTGCCTGACGCCTATCTGATTGGCTGAAACCCGGCGCCTGCAAAGGCGTCGGGTCTTTTATTTTTATACGGTGCCCCAGCGAATGTTCAGACCGTTATCGATCTTTATCGGCACGCGCTATACCCGCGCCAAGCGCCGCAATCGCTTTGTTTCGTTCATTTCGATGACCTCGATGATCGGCCTCGCCCTCGGCGTGCTGGCGATGATCGTGGTGTTGTCGGTGATGAACGGCTTCCAGCGCGAAATGAGCTCGCGCATCCTCGGCATGGTGCCGCACGCGACCATCGTTGGCGTCAAGCCGATCGATGACTGGCAGCCAGTGGCCGCCGCCGCGATGAAAAATCCTGAAGTGACTGCCGCCGTGCCGTTCACTGAGATGGAAGGCATGCTCTCCTACAAGGGCTTGATGCAGCCGATCCAGATCAGCGGCGTCGATCCGGCGCAGGAAGGCAAGGTCTCCATCGTTGCCCAGCACATTGTGCAGGGCCGTCTGGATGCCTTGAAACCGGGCGAGTTCGGCGTGGTGATTGGCGAAATCACCGCCCGCCGTTTCCGTCTCAATGTTGGCGACAAGATCACCCTGATCGTCCCGGAAGTCAGCACCGCACCGGGCGGGATCACCCCGCGTATGCAGCGTCTGAACGTGGTCGGCGTGTTCAAGGTTGGCGCCGAACTGGACGGCTCGATGGGCCTGATCCATGTAGCTGATGCCGCGACCATGCAGCACTGGGAGCCGAATCAGGTACAGAGCGTGCGTCTGGCAGTCAAAGATCTGTACGCCGCTCCGAAAGTCTCCTCGGACATCGCCGCCGGTCTGGGCGCCGATTTCAAGGCTGACGACTGGACCCACACCCAGGGCAGCCTGTTCAGCGCGATGAAAATGGAAAAAACCATGATCGGTCTGCTGTTGCTGATGATCGTCGCGGTGGCGGCGTTCAACATCATCGCGACGCTGATCATGGTGGTGAACGACAAGGGCGCGGACATCGCGATCCTGCGCACCATCGGCGCCACGCCTCGGCAGATCATGGCGATCTTCATGGTCCAGGGCACGGTGATCGGTATTGTCGGCACGATCATTGGCGGCGTGTTGGGCGTGATCGCCGCGCTGAATGTCAGTCAGATCGTCGGCTGGATCGAGCGAGTCAGCGGTCAGCACATCTTCAGTTCGGATGTGTATTTCGTCAGCAATCTGCCGTCGGAATTGCAGGGTGGAGATGTGCTGTTGATCTGCTCGGCGGGATTCATTCTGAGCTTTTTGGCGACGGTGTATCCGGCCTGGCGGGCGGCGAAGATCGAGCCGGCTCACGCGCTGAGATATTCGTAAGCGATTCCATGCTCGTTCCCACGCTCTGCGTGGGAATGCCTCAACGGACGCTCCGCGTTCGGCTCTGGAAGGGACGCGGAGCGTCCCGGGCTGCATTCCCACGCAGAGCGTGGGAACGATCAGGTTCGAGGCAACTCAATCACAAACCGCGTCCATCCCGCTTCGGATTCGCAATGAATCTGCCCGCCATGGGCACGGACGATGGATTGAGTAATCGCCAATCCCAACCCCGCATGCTCACTGCTGCCTTCCTGTCGCGCCGGATCGGCCCGATAAAACCGGTCAAACAGGCGAGGCAACAACTCCGCTGAAATCCCTTCTCCACTGTTCTCGACGTAAACGCGCACAGCGCTCGGTTGATCAGCGATCCGCAAGCTCAAATAACCTTCAGCCGGGGTAAACCGCAGCGCGTTATCCAGCAAATTCGACAAGGCCCGGCGCAGCATGCTGCGATCACCCTCGATTCGCGCATTGCCCTCACGGCTCAGCTTGACCCCGGCGTCCTCCGCCAGCGGCGCAAAAAACTCCAGCAGCACATCGGTCTCGTCCGCCAGTTCCAGCGCTTCGCGCTTGGGCATCAGCAAACCGTGGTCCGCCTTGGCCAGGTACAACATGTCGTTGACCAATTGCGCCATCCATTGCAGCTCTTCGAGGTTGCTGTGCAGCGCTTCGCGGTAATCCTCGATCGGCCGAGGGCGGGTGAGGGTTACTTGAGTGTGGGTCAGCAGGTTCGACAGCGGCGTGCGCAGTTCATGGGCGATGTCGGCGGAAAACGCCGAGAGCCGCTGAAACGAGTCGTCGAGGCGTGCGAGCATGGCGTTGAAGCTGTGGGCCATTTCCGCAAGCTCGGGCGGCATTTGCGCTTCAGGCAGTCGGGCATTCAGCGATTGTGCGGAAATCCCACGGGCGACCGCGCTCATGCGCCGCAACGGACGCAAGCCGCTGCGTGCGGCCCAGGCACCGAGCAAAGCGGTGGCCAGCGCTGACAGCCCGACCGTCAGCCAGATCAGATGCTGCATGCGTTGCAGGAAATGCTGGTGATGGGTGATGTCCAGCAGCAAGGTCAATTGCGGTGAATCGGCTTTTTCCGGGTAGAGCGGGGCGTTGAGCACGCGATAGTCGGTGCCGTCGTGACTCACAGTCGACAGGCCGGATTCTGGCGGCAAATCCTGGGGAATCTGCGTCGAACTGTCGTACCAGCGATGGCCGTCACTGCCGGTGATGCGCAGCGACAGATCGGCCTGACGACTCAGTTCATCCGCCAGCCGCGCCTCACGTTGAGCGGGTTGAACATCCTGCAAGGCGCGGCGCAGGCCGATCAGTTTGCCGTCGAGTTGCTGCTGGTCGAGTTCGATGAAGTGCGCCTCGCTGGCGCGATTGAACAGCACGCCGGCAAGCAGTGAAACCACGGCGGTGCAGGCGGCAAACAACAGGGCCAGGCGCGAACTCAGGGACAAACGACGCATCAGGCGCCACGCTCTTCGAGCACGTAACCCATGCCGCGCACGGTGTGGATCAGTTTGTTGGGGAATTCGTCGTCGATTTTCAGGCGCAAACGGCGGATCGCGACTTCGATGACATTGGTGTCGCTGTCGAAATTCATGTCCCAGACTTGCGAGGCGATCAGCGATTTCGGCAGCACTTCGCCCTGGCGACGCAGGAGCATCTCCAATAGTGCGAATTCCTTGGCGGTCAGGTCGATGCGCTGACCGCTGCGTTCAACCCGGCGGCGGATCAGATCCAGACGCAGGTCGGCCAGTTGCAGACTGGTTTCCTGTTGTGTAGCGCTGCCGCGACGCAACAGGCTGCGCACCCGCGCCAGCAGTTCGGAGAAAGCGAAGGGCTTGACCAGATAGTCGTCGGCACCGAGTTCGAGGCCATGAACCCTGTCTTCCACGGCGTCTTTGGCCGTGAGAAAAAGTACCGGCGTATCCAGCCCGGCGCTGCGCACCGCTTGCAGGATCTGCCAGCCACTGCGCCCCGGCAGCATCACGTCGAGGATCAGCAGCGCGTAATCACCGCTCAATGCCAGTTGCTGACCGCTGTTGCCGTCGGCCACCAGTTCCGTATTGAACCCGGCCTCGGTCAGGCCCTGGCGCAGGTATTGGCCGGTTTTCGCTTGGTCTTCGACGATCAACAGTTTCATGGGCGACTCGGTGGATTCGGGTGTAGAAATGAAAGCGTTATACCTTGAGGGCACGCGACAAACGCCAACCTGACAAAGTTGTAATCTGCCTGTCAGGTAGATGCCAGCGCAGGGCGGCTAGAGTTTCCCACAGGCTGAACCTTATCTTGTTGGAGAACGACCATGTTTTTACGCCAATCCCTGACGTTGGCTGCCTGCCTGTTGGCGCTGAGTTCGCCAGTGTGGGCTGCGCCGGCACACACTTACGATTTTGGCCAGCCAGCACCGGCCGCCAAAGCCACGCGCAGCATTGAAGTGGTGATGGGCGATATGTCCTTCGATCCCAAGGCGATTCAGATCAAGGCCGGTGAGACCGTTCGCTTTGTGCTGGTGAATAAAGGCCAGTTGTTGCACGAATTCAACCTCGGTGACGCGGCGATGCACGCCAGACACCAGCAGGAAATGTTGCAGATGCAGCAAAGCGGCATGCTTACGCCTACCGGAATGAAGGAAATGTCCCACGATATGGCCGGCATGGATCACGCAGCGATGGGCCATGGCATGAAGCACGATGATCCGAACAGCGTGTTGGTCGAGCCGGGCAAAACTGCCGAGTTGACCTGGACCTTCAGCAAGGCCACCAGTCTGGAGTTTGCCTGCAATATTCCCGGGCATTATCAGGCGGGCATGGTCGGCAAACTGACTGTCAGTCAGTAAGCACTCAAAGGCGCGGGCAAAGGCTGGTAGAATCCGCTGATTCTTCAGTCAGGTTTCCGCCATGCATCCCGCAGCCGAACACTCGCCGCTGGGCAAATCCAGCGAATACATCGCCACGTACACGCCGTCCCTGCTGTTCCCGATTCCGCGCACCGCGAAATGGGCCGAGCTGGGCCTGACCGCCGAAACCCTGCCGTATAAAGGTGTGGATTTCTGGAACTGCTTCGAGTTGTCGTGGCTGCTGCCGTCGGGTAAACCGGTGGTGGCGATCGGCGAATTCAGCATTCCGGCGGATTCGCCGAACATCATCGAATCGAAGTCGTTCAAGCTGTATTTGAACTCGTTGAACCAGACTGCGTTTGCCGACGTCGCGAGCCTGGAGGCGACGCTGGTCAAGGATTTGTCCGCCGCTGCCGGCAAACCGGTGGGTGTACGGGTTCGCAGTCTGAAAGACGTGGAAGCGGAAGGCGTCGTGGCGTTGCCGGGCATGTGCATCGACGATCTGGATATCAGCGTCAGCAACTATGAGCATCCGCGCCCGGAACTGCTGCGTTGCGACGACTCGCGGATTGTCGAGGAGACGGTGTATAGCCATCTGCTCAAATCCAATTGCCCGGTCACCAGTCAGCCGGACTGGGGCACGGTGGTGGTGGAGTATCGTGGCTCGGCGCTGGATCATGCGAGTTTGCTGGAATATATCGTCAGCTTCCGCCAGCACTCGGACTTCCATGAGCAGTGTGTGGAGCGGATTTTTCTTGATCTGCAACGACTGCTGAAGCCAGAAAAGCTGACGGTATTTGCACGTTATGTGCGTCGCGGTGGTCTGGATATCAACCCGTATCGCAGCACTGAAAGCGTACAGCTGCCGAATCACCGCCTGGTGCGTCAATAAAGACCCGGAATGTGCGATATCCAATGTGGGAGCGAGCCTGCTCGCGAATACGGTGTGTCAGTCAAGGATGATGTCGATTGACACGACGCCTTCGCGAGCAGGCTCGCTCCCACAGGGGACGGTGTTTCAAGTCCGGAAATGAAAAAGCCCTGCCAGTGATGGCAGGGCTTTTTGTGTTTCGGGGGGAATCAGATCCCCATGCTGCCCAGCGCGTTGACGATATTGCGCAGGGTGCCGGCGATGGCCGGGTGTTCGAGTTCGAAGCGATCAACCGCCAGATTGACGCCGTCGGCGATGCTGGCGTCTTGCGTAGCACTTTCCAGTTGAATTTCGGATTCAATCTGCGCCATCAGCTCTCGCAAATCTTGGCGTTCGACTTCCGACAGCGGCGGATTCTGCTCCAGCTGCTCGCGCAGGGTATCGAGCTGTTTTTGCAGTTCTTGGGCGGGCATGGTGGTTTCCTTTTATCAATAGGCACTGGCATTGACCGCAGCCGCGCGCCAAAGGTCTATGGCTGACCTTTAGATTAATCCACTCCCGGCAAACCTGCATGATCCCGATCAGGGCTTTTCGCCTTTGAACCGGCGCAAGCTGATGTCGGCGAGACAGGTGTCGAGTTCACCCAAGTGATCGATGACCGAATGCACGCCGAGCCCGAATAACTGCACGGTTGCCTTGCCACGCAGTTGTTCGCGTTCTCTATGGCTCAAGGCTTGCCATTCGCCCGGTGCCAGGCCGCACAGCGAGCCGCAGGAGGCGAGGCCGATGGTCCACAGTCCGGCATTCAGGCCAGCCTGCAACAGGCGCGGTTCGCCGCTGACCAGTACGCAGCCGTCCAGACTGGCGACGTTCAACTCCATCAGGGCTTGCCAGCAGGCGTTCGGCGCAGGCCACGGATTGATTATTGCCGAATGTTGCGCAGGTTTGACTGACGCCGGCAGTAAGGCCGACAACGATTGGGCGAGGGCAGGGGGCAGTTCATCCAGCCACGCGCAGGGAATCTGCTGGCGCTGCAAATTGTGCAGGCAGTCGAGCGCGCCCGGTGTGGCCTCGGCATGCTCGGGCAGGGCGATCGTCTGTTGCCGGGCGCGAGCACCGAAATCCACCAGGCAGCCGCTGAGTCCGAACAGTACGGCTGTCAGGCCCGGCGCGGCGAGGGGCAAGGTTTCGGCATGTGACATGGCAACGTCCCTGAAATAGCGATAAGGCTAGTCATTCCAGGTGACAGTTGCGTGACGGCTATGTGAAGTGCGGCGTGGGAAGCGTCCTACAACTTTGCACAATTGGCCGACTGTCCAAACCGGCGTTTACGCTTATACTAGCGACCTTAATGCCCGGGCCCCGATGCCCGCGACAGTACACATCCAAGGAGTTTTTCTATGCGCTGGAGCTATCCGCTCGCTCAGCTAAGTGTATGTGCCGGCCTGTTGCTGGCGCCGTTCGCCACTCAGGCGGCAACGGAAGAAGACCCTTGGGAAAGCGTCAACCGCCCGATTTTCCAGTTCAACGACTTCGTTGACACTTACGCGCTGAAGCCATTGGCCCAGGGCTATGAGTTTGTCACGCCGCAGTTCCTTGAAGACGGCATCCACAACATGTTCCGCAACGTTGGCGATGTCACCAACCTGGCGAACAACATTCTGCAAGCCAAACCGGCTGCGGCTGGCGTCGACACCGCTCGCCTGATCTTCAACACCACCTTCGGCCTGCTCGGTTTCTTCGATGTCGGCACCAAGATGGGCCTGAACCGTAGCGACGAAGACTTCGGTCAGACCCTCGGTTACTGGGGCGTAGGTAGCGGTCCATACGTGATGCTGCCGCTGATGGGCCCGAGCACATTGCGCGATGCGCCTTCCAAGTACGTCGACAGCTACACCGGTATGTACCGCTACATCGACCACGTGCCTACGCGTAACTCGATCTTCGGTCTGAACATCGTCGACACCCGCGCCAGCCTGCTGTCGAGCGAGAAATTGATCAGCGGCGACAAGTACACCTTCATCCGCAACGCTTACTTGCAGAACCGCGAGTTCAAAGTGAAGGATGGCCAGGTCGAAGACGATTTTTAATCTCGACCGGTAAAAACAAAGGCGACCTCAGGGTCGCCTTTTTTGTGTGCAGCTATTTCATCTTCAGGATGGTCAGGCCGAGCTTCTGGCCGCCACCGTCCTGAGACCTGACCCAGACCACTTCAGTGTCGGCTTCGAGGCCGCTGAGCGCGGCGTGGTCGGAGTCGATACGTACGCTCAAACGGTCGCCGACCGCGAATGGCTGCGGCGCTTCGACCTGCATGCCACTGCTGGAGAGGTCGATGCACACGCCTGCGACTTCATCACCCTCATGGATCAACACGACATCGGCATCGACCCGCATGCGGATGAAATCGCGCTTTTCGCTGTAGTCCCGACCGGTTTGACTCATAGGTTCGTCCTTCCATTGGGTTACGGTTTGAGCTGTTCTTATAACTCTCGGTGATTTGACAAGTAAAGTCGTCAAGCGACCATCGGCGCATGCTTGAAACGCTCTGCGGATGGGAGTACCGTCTGCGCCTTAGAAGGGCACCTCTGGTGTCACCGCGTTTGCAGCCAATGCTCGAAAGCGGTGCAGTAGAGAGGCTAGAAAGCGAATCCAGTAGTCTGCGCAGGGCCCGATGCCCCGCCAACTACGCCAACCTAATTCTGGCGCCGTTTGCCCACATGCCAAAAACCAGTGCCACGCTGCTGATAATCGATGATGACGAAGTAGTGCGCGCGAGCCTCGCGGCCTATTTGGAAGACAGTGGTTTCAGCGTCCTGCAGGCCAGCAACGGCCAACAGGGTCTTCAGGTATTCGAGCAAGACACGCCCGACCTGGTCATCTGCGATCTGCGCATGCCGCAGATGGGCGGTCTCGAACTGATCCGTCAGGTCACCGAGCGATCGCCGCAAACGCCAGTGATCGTGGTGTCGGGTGCCGGCGTGATGAACGACGCGGTCGAGGCCCTGCGCCTGGGCGCGGCGGATTACCTGATCAAGCCTCTCGAAGATCTGGCGGTGCTCGAGCATTCTGTGCGCCGGGCCCTGGATCGTGCGCGCCTGCTGCTGGAAAACCAGCGCTACCGCGAGAAGCTGGAAAAGGCCAACCGCGAGCTTGAGGCCAGCCTGAACCTGCTCCAGGAAGACCAGAACGCCGGTCGCCAGGTGCAGATGAACATGCTGCCGGAAAGCCCGTGGAGCATTGACGAGTTCAAGTTCGCGCACCAGATCATCCCGTCGTTGTACCTGTCGGGTGATTTTGTCGACTATTTCCGTGTCGACGAGCGCCGGGTCGCCTTTTACCTGGCGGATGTCTCCGGTCATGGCGCCTCTTCAGCCTTCGTCACCGTGCTGCTGAAGTTCATGACCACGCGCCTGCTGTTCGAATCCAAGCGCAACGGCACCTTGCCGGAATTCAAGCCTTCGGAAGTCCTTGGTCATATCAACCGGGGGCTGATCAGTTGTAAGCTGGGTAAACACGTCACAATGGTCGGTGGAGTCATCGACGAGGAGACCGGTTTGTTGACCTATAGCATCGGCGGCCATCTGCCGTTGCCTGTGTTGTACACGCCTGACAGTGTTCGTTATCTCGAAGGGCGTGGTCTGCCGGTGGGGCTCTTCAATGAAGCCACCTACGAAGATCACGTGCTTGAGCTGCCGCCGACGTTCAGCCTGACGCTGATGTCGGATGGCATTCTGGATCTTTTGCCAGAACCTACGCTCAAAGAAAAAGAAGCCGCTTTGCCTCAACGGGTGAAGTCGGCGGGCGGCAGCCTGGATGGTCTGCGGCAAGTGTTTGGATTGGCCACGCTAGGGGAGATGCCGGATGATATCGCCCTGTTGGTGTTGAGCAGGAATCTTTAATGAGTACCGGTAGAATCCAGTTCGCCGAGCAGGACGGCACCTTCGTCCTGAAGTTCGTCGGTGAAGTTCGCCTGACCCTGTGTTCGGCGTTGGATGCGACTATTGAGAAAATCTTCACCGCGCTGAATTTCAACGCGATCGTGATCGATTTGACCGAAACCCGCAGCATCGACAGCACGACGTTGGGCCTGCTGGCCAAACTGTCGATCCTGTCGCGGCAGAAGGTCGGGCTGCTGCCGACCGTCGTCACCACCCACGAAGACATCACTCGTCTGTTGCAATCGATGGGTTTCGAGCAGGTGTTCAACATCGTCAACCACCCGGTGCCATGCCCGGAGTGCCTGGACGACCTGCCGGATCAGGACCAGTCGGAAGAAGTGGTGCGGATCAAAGTGCTCGAAGCGCACAAGATCCTCATGGGCCTGAACGATTCCAATCGTGAAGCGTTTCATGATCTGGTGAATGCCCTCGAGCGGCATTAAGTGATGCTGACCGGACGGGCCTCTTCGCGAGCAGGCTCGCTCCCACACTGACGCGGCGTCGATCACAAATCCCCCTGGTGGGAGCGAGCCTGCTCGCGAAAGCGGCCGCAAGATCACCAAAAATTTTTCAGCAGCCATAAAAAAGGGCGAATCCACCAGGATTCGCCCTTTTTGCATTTCCCTAACTCAAATCACAGCTTGGCCTGCAACAGCGCCTCAAGCTTCTCCTGGTCGCGAGCGAACTGACGAATGCCCTCAGCCAGTTTCTCGGTGGCCATCGCATCTTCGTTGGACAACCAGCGGAATTGCGCTTCGTTGAGGCTCAGACGGGCTTCACCGGCGTTGCCCGGGGCCAGTTTGCGCTCCAGCTTGCCGGTATCGGCCGCCAGTTTGTCGATCAAGTCCGGGCTGATGGTCAGGCGGTCGCAGCCGGCCAGTTGCTCGATCTGGTTGAGGTTGCGGAAGCTCGCGCCCATGACCACGGTTTTGTAGTCATTGGCCTTGTAGTAGTTGTAGATACGGGTGACCGACTGTACGCCCGGATCATCGGCACCGGTGTAGTCGTTGCCGTTGGCCTTCTTGTACCAGTCGTAGATGCGGCCCACGAATGGCGAAATCAGGAACACGCCAGCGTCAGCGCAGGCAGCGGCCTGGGCGAAGGAGAACAGCAGGGTCAGGTTGGTCTGGATGCCTTCCTTTTCCAGCACTTCGGCGGCGCGGATGCCTTCCCAGGTCGAAGCAATTTTGATCAGTACGCGATCACGGCCAATGCCGGCCTTGTCGTACAGCTCGATCAAGCGATGCGCGCGTTTCAGCACGGCGTCCTTGTCGAACGACAGGCGTGCATCCACTTCGGTGGAGATACGGCCCGGGATGACTTTGAGAATTTCCTGACCCACTGCGACGCCGAAACGGTCGCTGGCCAGGCCGACATCGCCTTTGCAGTCGCTGACGCAGGCATTCAGCAGCTCGGCGTAGGCCGGGATGGCCGCGGCTTTGAGCAGCAGGGAAGGGTTGGTGGTGGCGTCGACCGGTTTGACCCGGGAGATCGCTTCGAAGTCGCCGGTGTCGGCAACAACGGTGGTGAATTGTTTGAGTTGTTCCAGCTTGGAAGTCATGGGCGTGCTCTGTCCTATGGGTCTGATGACATTACCCGAGCGCTGACAGCCACTCAAGGGTAGGTGCGTGTATCGATGGCCCCTGCGGCAACAACCTGAAAACAATTGTTTGAAAGGCGGGGCGCGGTATCGATGAATACGATGCCAAAACGGCCAACAGGTTCAAAGCAACCGACCTGCGTACAGGCCGGTTGTGTATGCGCTACTGTGCGTTCAACAGGGCTTCGACCGACATGCGTGCCGGTTTCGGCTGACCGTCAGAGGTCAGCAGGCCGAAGTTCTTCTCGCGATCGTTGCTGCCCGAATCACTGTTCTTCCATTCATAAATGGACGTCAGCGGAATATTGAGCTTTTTAACATCGCCGATAAACGCGTTGATCTTGCTCGCTTGGCCTTCAGGCCCACCATTGGAAGCGAGCGCCGAGATGCCCCATTCACTGATGACACCCGGCAGATGGAAGTTTTGCTGAATGAAGTTTTGCGCGTTGCTGATCTGCGTGGCGGTCATGCCGTAGGGGTGATAGGACACCGCGCTCAGGCATTTGGGGTATTCGCTGACGATGCGATTCAGCGCCACGGTCGAAGCCGAGCCTGCGCTGGGTGGGCGGGCGAAGCCGTAACCGACCACAGGGGTCGATAGCGGCTGTTCTTGCAGCGTCTTGCACACGCCGCTCATGAACGGCACGAACGTCGTATCGAAATTGCGCGTCGGCCAGTAGGTTTCCAGGTCCGGCTCATTCCATAACTCGATCGCCACCAGTTGCGCGCTGTACGACTGTTGCAGCCCCGTCACGGCTTTGGCGAAGCCTTCACCGGCAGTGGTCAGCTCGGCGCTCGATGTGGCGGGTAACGCCTTGATCGCGCGCACCGTCAGCAACACCGGCAGGCCCGCAGATTGCGCCGCCGCAAAGGCGTCGCTGACCTGTTTCTGATACGCCTTGGCCGTCAGGCTGTCGCTCCACACACCTAAGCGGACAAAACCGAAACCTGCCGATTTGATCTGTGCGGCGTCGGCGGCCGTGAAGTTCTGGATCTTCACTTGTACGCCGATGTTCTTGGCCGGAAGGTTGGGAAACAGCTCGCTGGCGTGAAGCTGAGTCGTAGCCGCCGCTATCACCAGTGTCAACGCGCCGAGCTTTTTGAGATGTGTTGTTTTCATGTCTGCTCTCCCGAAGAGAAGTGACAACTGCGAATAAATGATCTCGTTTCTCAATTTTCGAGTGAGGTAATGGCACTTAGTGCACAAATGTTATTTTTTGTCAGAAAACAATTGCCCGAAAATCACAGTTATTTTTAGTCCGTTAATAGTGGTTGGGGGGCTTTTAAACGCTGTGGTACTTAATACTTCGGTACTAACAGGGCGAATCTATTTCCGAGTGAAGAAAGATCTGAGGGTTCATTAAATTGCTCTCGGGATGTTGGCCGTTTGACATTACACAGGAAAGTAAAACCTTGTTCAGAAAGATCCTTGTCGTTTGCGTGGGCAATATATGCCGTAGTCCGACGGCAGAACTGATGCTGCGTAACGCGCTGGCCCCCTCAGCGATCACCGTCTCCTCCGCAGGCCTTTCGGCGCGGGTGGGTGAGGGTGTAGAAGCGTCCGCCCGGCAAGTGCTCGAAGACCATGGCCATAACGCCGAAGGCTTCATGGCACGGCAACTGACCGCAGACATTGTTAATGAATCAGACCTGATTCTGGTCATGGAAAAACAGCATGTTAATCAAGTATTGAAGATTGCCTCTCATGCGAGGGGCAAAGTATTTCTGCTCGGCAAGTGGCAGAGCGAGCGCGAAATACAAGATCCGTATCGTCAAGGCAAGGCCGCTTTTATTCATGCCCATGCATTGATTGAAGATGCTGTCAGCTCATGGGCACAACGCCTCGCGCGTTGATGAATATTCTTCAGATCAATGAATGGTAAGAACAGACTTATGCAGTTACCGTCCGTCATCGGCACCCGCGACAATGATCAAGACAGTATTGATCTTCTCGGCATATTCGGCAGTTTGATCGACCAGAAATGGTTGATCGGCGCGCTCACCGGCGCCTTCATGGTTACCGGTGTGGCCTACGCAGTATTGGCCACGCCCGTGTACCTGGCGAATGCGCTGGTGCAGGTCGAGCCGAAAAAGAACGACATGCTCGGGTTCTCCGACCTCAACAGCATGCTCGGAGGGCAATCGCCGTCGGTGACCGAAATCGGCATCATCAAATCCCGCGCAGTGATCGGCAAAACCGTCGACGACTTGCGCCTGGACATCGATGTCACCCCCAACACCTTCCCGATGATTGGTGGCTTTCTCGCCCGGCGTTATCGCGGCGAGACCGAAACCAGTGTCGCTGCGCCGCGTTTCGGCCTGAACAGTTATGCCTGGGGCGGTGAACGTCTGGAGTTCGCCCGGCTCAATCTGCCCAAAGAACTGCTGGGCAAGAAGCTCACCCTGATCGCTGGTGAACAGAAGCGCTTCCAGTTGCTCGATGACAACGACAACCTGCTGGTCGAAGGCACCGCCGGCGAAGCGTTCGCGCAGGATGGCGTAGAAGGGCAAGTCACCCAGTTGCTGGCGAATCCCGGTACGCGTTTCGAGGTGGTGCGCAACCCGCGAATCGTGACCATTCAAGGCTATCAGGACGCGCTGGACATCTCCGAGCAGGGCAAGGAATCGGGGATTATCAAACTGGCGCTGGCCAGCAGCGACGCCGCTGAAGCGGTGAAGATCCTCAACAAGATCGCCGCGCTGTACGTCGATCAGAACGTGCGCCGCACCTCGGCGGAAGCGGCGCAAAGTCTGGCCTTCCTGCAGAGCCAGTTGCCGCAGGTCAAACGTGATCTGGCCAAGGCCAGCGATGCGCTGAACGCCTATCAGACCCACGGCAAGACCGTGAACATCTCGCTGGAAACCCAGTCGGTGCTCGGTCAGTCGGTGGCCCTGGAAACGCGGATCTCCGAGCTGAAAATGCAGCAGGCGGAGATGGACCGCAAGTTCACCAAACAGCACCCGGCCTATCGCGCGTTGATGAGCCAGATTGGCGAACTGACCCAGCAACAGAAATCGTTGGAAGGCAAGGTCGGCGATCTGCCCGCGACCCAACAAGAGTTGCTCAACCTGACCCGCGATGTCGAAGTGGCCTCGCAGATCTACACGCAGTTGCTGAACAAATCCCAGGAGCTGGACATCGTTCGCGCCGGTGCCGTGGGTAACGTGCGTCTGGTCGACGCGGCGGATGTCGACCTGACCAGTCCGGTCAAACCGAAAAAAGCTCTGATCGTGCTGATCGCCACCTTCCTCGGCGCTTTTGTCGGCGTGGCGCTGGTGCTGCTGCGCAAATCCCTGAGCCGCGGCCTCGAAGGCCCGGAAGCTATCGAGCAACTCGGTTTGCCGGTGTACGCGTCGATCCCGTACAGCGCCTTGCAGGATGAAGAAGACAACAAAAAAGGTCGCGCCCGCGACGGTGTCGACAAACCGGCGTACCTGTTGGCCCTGCGCAATCCGACGGATCTGTCGATTGAATCGATCCGCAGCCTGCGCACCTGCCTGCACTTCGCCGGGCTCGATTCGACCAACAACCGCATCATGATTTCCGGGCCGAGCCCGCAGGTCGGCAAGACTTTCGTTTCGTCCAACCTCGCCGCCGTCATGGCTTTGAGCGGTCAGCGCGTGGTGCTGATCGATGCCGACATGCGCAAAGGGCACCTGCACAAAACCCTCAACACGCCGATCACCAACGGCTTGTCCGACCTGCTGGTCAAGCGCTGCAGCATCGATCAGGCGATCAACAAAATCGAAGTCGACAACCTGCACTTCATCAGCCGTGGTCAGGTCCCGCCGAATCCTTCCGAACTGCTGATGCACGCCAACTTCCGCGAATTGCTCGCCGAACTGAGCGAACGCTACGACCTGGTGATCATCGATACGCCGCCGCTACTGGCGGTGACCGATGCGGCGATTGTCGGCCGTGAAGCCGGGATCAGCCTGATCGTCACGCGCTTCGGGGTGAACCCGGCCAAAGAGATCGAACTGACCATTCGCCGCTTCGCGCAGAACGGCATCGAGTTGAAAGGCGCGGTGTTCAACGGCGTCGAGAAACGCGCGGCCAGCTACTACGGCAACGGCGGTTACGGCTATTACAACTACGAATACGCGTCCGACAAATCCTGACTGTCAGCGACTGTTTTTTCCTGTTTGAAGTGGGTGATTTGTGAAGAAAATACTGCACGTGGCAGAGACGATCAAAGGTGGCGTCGCGACGGTGATCCGGACGATTTCGGCTTCGCCTGAAGGCGATGCGGCGAACTACGAGCTGGTGTATCTGGTCCCTGATGATCAGGCCAAAGAACTGCACGGCATCGGCGCGCAACAGATCCGCACCTTCCCGCGTACCGGGCGCAATGTGCCGTCGCTACTGCGTTTCGCCTGGCGCCTGACCCAGGTGATGCTCAAGGAAAAACCCGACGTGGTGCATTTGCACAGCACCTTTTCCGGAGTCATCGGCCGGTGCGTGTGTGTGCTGTTGCGACCGTGGCGCAAGCCGAAAATCGTCTACTGCCCGCACGCGTTTTCGTTCCTGATGGAAAGCTCGCCGACCAAGCAGAAAGTCTATGCGTGGATCGAGCGAGTACTGCAGAAAGTCACCGACGTGATCATTTGCGTCAGCCAGTACGAACTCGACAAAGCCGCGCGCTTCGGCATCGAGCGCAAGCGCATGAAGCTGATCTACAACGGCATTCATCGCAAGGATGACGCGCCGAAAGCGGCGAGTCCCGAGCCGATTCATCTGCTCTTCGTCGGTCGCCTCGATTATCAGAAAGGCTTCGACGTGCTGCTCAAGGCCTTCGCCAACGTGCAGCGCAAAGACTTGAAGCTAACGGTCGTCGGTAGTGCGGTGAACGAGGACTCGGTGGAGTGCCCACCGATGGACTCTGTTGAATACCTGCCATGGGTCACGCCGAGCGAAGTGCAGGCGCTGTACCAGCAAGCCGATGCGCTGATCGTGCCGAGTCGCTGGGAAGGTTTCGCCATGGTGCCGCTGGAAGGCATGGCCATGGGCTTGCCGGTGATCGCCAGTAATTGCACCTCGCTGCCTGAACTGGTCACCAACGAAGTCTCCGGTTATGTCTTCCCGTCCGGTGATCACCAGGCATTGACCGACGTGCTGACGATCATCCAGAAACCGCGCCTGCTCGACCTCGGCAATGAAGGTCGGAGCATCGTCCGCGAGCGTTTCAGCGCCGCGTTGATGATTCGCCAGACCTACGACTTGTACCGCGCTCCCACTTTTTAAGTAGAACTCAAGCATATGAACGTAACGATTTTGCATGGCTACAGTGCCTCCAACTCCGGTGACGGATTGCTCGTCGATCTGGCCATCGCCCTGGTGCAGCGCAACTTTGGCGAAGACACGGCGATCAGTGTCGTCGCTTCCGATCCGGATTCTTTCAGCTACTTGCCGCACCCGCGTTTCGACGCGCCAGTGATGGCGGCCAAGGGTTTGGGCCGGGTCAAGCAAGCGGTGTTCCTTAATCAGTCCTACGCCGGGCTGGCGGATCTGCTGAAGAAAACCGACCTGATCGTCGGCGTTGGCGGCGGCTACATGCGCTCGAAAAGTGCCTTCGAGCACATCAAGCTGAAACTCGGCCACGCCAAGCAACTGGAAACCGCGATCCTCAGCAAAGTGCCGTCGGTGTACCTGCCGCAAAGCATCGGCCCGTTCCACGGCGAGAGCAGCAAGATCGTCGAGCATTACGCCAGCGCCGATGCGGTGTTCGTCCGCGACAACCGCTCTTCGGCGATTTTCGATGCCTGCGCCAACGTCTACCGCGCGCCGGATCTGGCCGTGCAGTCGCTGGCGAGCAAAATCCTCCAGCAAGCGAAGTTCACCCGCTGCGCGTCATCGCCAGCCACGGTCTGCGTGGTGCTGCGCAAGCCGCCGGAGTGGAGCAAGGAAAAGAAAGTCGCTTACGTGGCCAATCTGAAGTTGCTGCTGCAGCGTTTGAAGAACAAAAGCAAAGTGGTTTGCGCGGTACAGAGCGCGGTACGCGGCAACGATGACGGCGCTTTTTATCGCGAGCTGGGTATCACTGAAGACCTGTTGTCGCTGAAGGCGACGATTGCCAAATACCAACCGGACCTGGTGATCTCCGTGCGCCTGCACGGCGCTATCGAGTCGCTGCTTTCCGGCGTGCCGGCGTATCACATCAGCTATGAACGCAAAGGCTTTGGCGCCTATCAGGACATGGGCGTTGAGGACTGGGTGATCAACGGCGGCGACATCAATGTCGACACCATCATCAACACGGTTTACGCGCCGAATGCACTGGCGGAATTCGGCAAGCGTCTGACTGACACCTGCCGGGAAATCGAAGCGAAAACCGTGGCCATGGACGAGATCATCAAGGGTGTCGTTCGATGATATTTCGGCTGCTGCTTCGCGGCGGAGCCTTGGGCGCGAAGTTTTTGCTGGTGTTGGCGATCACCCATTACCTCGGATATGAGGCGCTGGGCTTTTACGGCGTGGTGGTCGCAGCGTCGCTGATTGCGTCGAAGTTCTACAGCGTTGGTTTCAGTTCCGAGATCAATCGCTTGATCAGCGTCGGCGGCAGTTCGCGCCGCGTGGTCGACAAGGTTTTGCTGCTGTATCTGGCGGTGGGGCTGGTGCTGTCGGTGGTGACGGTGCTGATTTATTCACTGTTCCAGACCGTTGAAGCGACCGCCGCGCTGATTCTCTGTGTGACGCTGGTATTGCTTACTGAACACTTGTCGTTTGAAATCAACTCGTTCGTATTTTCCGCGCAGAAAGCCACAGCGGGCGCGCTGCTGTTTTTCATCAAGACCGGTCTTTGGGCGGTGTTGGCGGTGGGTGGGATGATGCTCGACTGGGTGTCGGGAATCGCCAGTGTGTTGTGGCTGTGGGTCGCCGCCAACGTGCTGGTGATCATCGCCGGTTACCTGATCGTGGTGAACGTGCACAAGGGACGAGTCGCCGGCACGTTGGCCACGGCCACGGTGTGGAAAGCCGGGTTGCCGTTTTACCTCGGCACCGGGTTGATCGCGCTGAGTCAGTACGCCGAGCGCTTTCTGATCATCGATCTGGAACCCTACGCCAGTCTCGGTAAATACGTCTACGCGTGGTCGGCGGCGAACACTTTGCAGGCGTTGTCGTACGCGGTGGTGGCGGTGGTCGGGATTCCTCTGTTGGCCAAGCGTTTTCAGGCTGATCAGCAGGCGTTCACGGTCAAGCAACTGTTCGTCAACAAGTGGGTCATGCGTTCGCTCGTAGTGTCGGCGGCGGTGGCGGTGGCGATCTATGTGTTTTTCAACGTGGTGCTCGATTACGTCGCCACCAGCGTGCCGCGTCCGGACAATGCGATCCTCGGCGTACTGATTTTCTCCTTCGCCTTGCGCGCGATTGGCGACATCGTCTGGGGCGGTTTGATTGCCTCGAAAAACAGTCGTGTATCACTGGCCAGCGCGGCGATTTGCCTGCTGGTGTCAGTGCCGGTCAGCTATCTGCTGATCAAGCATTATTCGATTTACGGTGCGGCGTGGGGCAATGTCTTCGCGATCATCGTGCAGCTTGTGGTGATTGCTGTGCTGACCCGTGCGACGGCTGCGAAAAAGGCTACGTTGTCATGGGCCTGAAACTGCCGTGCATCGAGTTTCGCGGCAAGCGACTCGATTCGTATGTGTCGTTCCTGATCCTCTTCACTGGGCTGTTTCTGTCGGTGGCCATGCCGCTGCTGATCCCGCGTGATCCGGGGCCGGATGCGATGACCTTGTGGTCGTCTTACGCGCGTGCTGACAACTGCAACTTCTGGAACCCGTTCTCCCCGGATCGCTCCTCCTACGAGTGTTCGGCGTTCCTGTTGCGGCCCACCGGGATCAACCTGACCAATGCCTGGGCCTACGGCATGTTCTGCAATTTTTTCCTCACGGCGATTCCGGTGGTGGTGTTTCGGCGCATGCCGTTGGCGATCTTCGGCACCCTGTGTCTGTGGGGGATTGTGCGCTCGTTTTTCCTTGAGAACCTGACCAAGGAAATCATCGTGTCGGTGGCGGTGTTGAGCATTTTGCTCAGCTCGCTGACGCGCAAGTATCGCGGCGGATTCTTTCTCTCGGCGGTGATCTACGGCGTGCTGATTCGGCCTTACTGGATTCTGTTTTCGCTGTCGTGGGTCGGCGTCTGCGTGATGAAAAAATACGTGTCGCGCACGACCTTCTTCCTGATGCTGTTCTTGTTTTATCTGGCGGTGGCGATGTCGATCCAGCTCGCACTGGGCTTCCCGGTGTCATCGATTCGCGCCAGTAACAACGAACTGCGCACGGCGGGCGAGGAGGGCTCGAAATCGTTGATCGTGTCGTGGCTCAGCGGCAGCGATTTTGTTTCGCAGGCGCTGGACTCGATGATCATCTTCTTTCGCTTGTCGTTCCCGGTGGAGCTAATTCTGCTGTCGGGGCCGGGGCAGGTGATCTTCGTGGCGTTGATGATCATGACCGCGTTGCTGCTGTTCAAAGTCATCACCTCGACCGATTACAAAGGCGCGCCGATCCAGACCAAACCCAAGGAACTGATCGCGATCCCGCTGGCGTTTCTGCTGGTGCAAGGCCTGTTCGAGCCGGACTTCGGCTCCTTCGCCCGGCACTTCTCGATGGTGGTGCCGGTGTTGTTCGTTGGCCTGGGCTTGATGCTGCGGGCGAACAAACCGGTGCAGGTCGAATCAAGAATTCTGAATTGAGGCAGGTGCTTTATGTCGAGCAAGAAAAAGTCCCTGGAGATTGAAACCCTGCGGGGTCTGGCGTGCCTGTTGCTGGTGCTCTATCACGTCATCGGGCCGTTGGGTGGCGGGTTAAAGATCGATATCGGCTCGCCGTTCCGGGTGATCGCCGACTCGATGGTGTACGTGCGCATGCCGCTGTTCACGTTCATCTCCGGGTACATCTATTCGATCTACAAAATTCGCGGCAACGACTTTTCCGCGTTTTTCAGCGGCAAGGTGCGGCGCTTGATCGTGCCGCTGTTTTGCGTCGGTGTGCCGTTCTCGGTGTTGCAGGCGGTGGGGCCGGGGGTGAACAAGGATGTTGGCGTGATCGACGCGTTGTTGTCGTTCTGGGTGCCGATCAACCACTTCTGGTTCCTGCAGGCGGTGTTCATCATTTTCATGTTCGTCGGGCTGCTGGAGTGGCGCGGGATGCTGCGCTCGGCGACGCGCTTGTATGGGCTGTTTGCGTTTGCGGCAGTGTTGTTTCTGTTGCCGCCGTTCAAGTTCGATGCGTTCGGGATCAACGGCGCGATTTATCTGTTGCCGTTTTTTGTCGCGGGGATGATTGGCCAGGAAAATGTCGATGCATTGAAGCAACGATTCAAGGTGATCGGGCCGCTGGTGTTTGTGCTGATTTCGCTGACGCTGTTGTATGTCGCGGCGATTGATCGTGAGCTGATTGTTGATCGTCGCAGTCTGATCGGTTTGACCGTGGGTTGCTTGTCTTGCATCGCCTTGCTTTCGAGTGATGTGCGCTCGAAAGCGCTGACGTGGCTGGGTGGTTATTCCTATGCGATCTTCCTGTTTCATGTGCTGTTTGCGGCAACGTCACGGTTTGTGCTGGGGCGGTTGGGGGTGAAGGATGAAAGCCTGCTGGTGCTGGGTGGCTTGAGTTGTGGCTTGCTCGGGCCGGTGGTGTTGTCGATGGTTTTCAGTCGGTTCAATTTCACCTCTGTGTTGTTTCTTGGGGAGCGGGCGGCGAAGAAGAAACTGTTGGCGCCTGTCACTCCGGTGGTGCAGACCCAATCAACCCTGTAACTCACGCCATCCCTGTGGGAGCTGGCTTGCCAGCGATGAGGCCGGGGCAGATAGAGATTTGTTGCCTGACCCACCGCCATCGCTGGCAAGCCAGCTCCCACAGGTTTTCTCGGTGTACACAGATTTAGCGGATGATCGCGTTAAATGTAGGCCTTCGCCTGCTCGCGATAGCGTTGTGTCAGTCAATGCATTTGTATTGGATAGACCGCTATCGCGAGCAGGCGAAGGCCTACAGTTGATCTCTGTACACCCAAGCATCCAGTGGGCCATTCCAGACTGAAGGAAATTTTGCATGTTGGCAGTAGATGACGCGCAACCCGTCGCAGCGTCGGTGGTTCAGGTGGGCGATGCCCGCGAGCGTTTTGCGCAGTGGCGTGAAGGCAAGGCCGGTAAAGTGCTGTCGGTTTCGGTGATCGGCGACAGCTACAGCGCCGGGCAGGATTTCTATCTGAACAAACTGGTGCAGCGCGTGGCCGGGGAGGTGGGTTTTGCCGGCCCGGGTTACGTCGGTTTCAACCACGGCGCGGCGCTGGGCGGCACGCATTTCAAATACACCCGCAGCAGTGACAAGTACTTTGGCGGCGACTGGAAGGTTTCAGAGTTGGGGCAGGCGAGTCCGGACAGTCGCACAGTGACGGGCCGGCCCGGTGCGTGGTTGCAGGTGGATGCCAATCCTTCGCCGCGCATCGATACGGCGGTCACTCAGGCGAAACTGCTTTATCTGGGTAACGGCGAATCCAGCGAGATCCGCTACCGCTGGACGCCCACGCAAGACTGGCAACCCTTGAAACTCGAAGGTTCTGGTGTTCAGGAAGTCCCGCTCACAGGCCTGTCTGCAGCGAAAGACTGGTCATTCAAACTGGAAGTGGTGAAGGGCGCACCGACGTTGCTCGGCCTGTGGATGAGCAACGAACAGAACGGCGTTCGCGTCTCGAAACTGGCGGCCTCCGGAGCGGCCTCTGCGGACTTCTATCACCAGGACCCGCAATGGCAAGTGCAGTGGAAAGCTGCCGTGTCGAAGATCCCTGCTGATGTTTACCTGATCATGCTCGGTGGCAATGACCAAGGCTTCGGCGTGAAGCCAGCGCAGTATCTGCAGAACGTTCAGGGGCTGGTGGGCATGCTGCGCGAGATTCAGCCGCAGGCGAGCATCAACCTGATCATGCGTCAGGACACCACGCGCTCCAGTGCTTACCCGATGTCGGCGTACGCGCAGGTGCTTGAGCCGTGGGCGCGTGAGCAGCATCTGGGGTACGCCAATCTTCAGTGTGCGTTCGGCCCCGACGTTAAACGCTACGCGGCGGCGATGATTGGCCCGGACAAGATTCATCCGGTACCGGCCACGGGCGGGAAGGTGATTGCTGATTACTTTTATGGCTGGATCATGGGCGCCAAGGATCGTTGCGACGCCGCCCCTAAATGACACGCAAACCTCAGAGCGGTGATCGTTCCCACGCTCCGCGTGGGAATGCCGCCCGGGACGCTCCGCGTCCCTTCGCTGGGTGACGCAGAGCGTCACTGGATGCATTCCCACGCGGAGCGTGGGAACGATCAGGTGAGCGGGGTTATTCGAAGGCGTCGACTTGCTCGAGCAATTCCGCGATCTTCTGCGGCATCAGCCGCGTATCGCACCGTGTCTCAACGTTGATGATGATCGCCGGGTCGTTGCAGCAGATCCGCACGCGAAAGCGCCAGTCGCTGAAGATCACTTTCAGGCCATCCTGGTCATCCATCTCCAACGCCTGCTCGCCATACAGCTTTTTCAGATGCGCAAGCAGCGGATAGGGATCGCGCAGCGGCCGGCGGATATCACCGGATGCCGGAAACACGCCGATCCGCTCCACCAGCAGAATCGTGCCCAGCCAGGTTTCGTTGGCGCTGGGCAACGGTTGATGGCGGGACAGCCAGCTCATCACCCCGAGGTTACCCACCTCGCGTTCAATCTCTACGGAATGTTGTGCAATGTTCATGGTGGCCTCGTCGGGTGAAGGGAGCCGTCTCAGCGGCCCTTGAGATAAACGTTTTCGTAGCAGAAATTGGTCGCCTGCAAGTAACCCTCGGCGTCACCGCAATCAAAACGCAGGCCTTTGAATTTGTAGGCCAGCACGCAACCGTTCTGTGCCTGTTTCATCAGCGCGTCGGTGATCTGGATCTCGCCGCCCTTGCCCGGTTGGGTGTCGGCGATCAGGTCGAAGATGTCCGGGGTGAGGATGTAGCGGCCGATGATCGCCAGGTTCGACGGCGCATCTTGCGGGGCCGGTTTTTCCACCATGTTGTTGACCCGATAGATGCCGTCGGACATCAGCTCGCCGGCAATCACCCCGTACTTGTGGGTCTGGTCGGCCGGGACTTCCTGGATGGCAACGATCGAGCAGCGGAATTTCTTGTACAGCTCAATCATCTGGGTGAGCACGCCGTCGCCTTCGAGGTTCAGGCACAGGTCATCGGCCAGCACCACGGCGAAGGGTTCGTCGCCGATCAGTGGGCGACCGCTGAGAATTGCGTGGCCCAGACCTTTCATTTCCACCTGGCGGGTGTAGGAGAAGGTGCAGGTGTCGATCAGCTCGCGGGTGCCGGCGAGGAATTTCTCTTTCTCGGTACCACGGATCTGGTGTTCGAGTTCGTAGCTGATGTCGAAATGGTCTTCCAGCGCACGCTTGCCGCGACCGGTGACGATGGCCATGTGTTGCAGACCGGCGTCCCGCGCTTCTTCAACGGCGTACTCGATCAACGGCTTGTTGACGATCGGCAGCATCTCTTTCGGCATGGCTTTGGTGGCCGGCAAGAAACGCGTGCCATAGCCGGCAGCGGGGAACAAACATTTACGAATCATAAAAGTATCCTGGACAGTCATGGAACACAGGCGACAGATGCACGCACTAATAAAGGGCGTGCAAGTTCAATGTTGGATTGAAGGCTTACTTTAATACCTGAGTCAGGTTATTAATGGCAAATGCCAGTGACGGTAAAACACGACAATGTTATGAGATGTCGGTAAGTGCGTTATTAGTTATTTTTAGTCGGTATCTGTTGATAGTGATGAGTGCGCAGGGAGTGCTAATAAGTACCAAGCAATACAGTGTGACCTGCAAAAATATTTATTGCCAGTCATTGAACTAGTTTTGTTTTCGGTTGTTGTCGCCTGTTTGTGTGGATTGTGACACATCTTCAATAAATCAGGCTTGACACGCTACTTGCCACTCATCCAAAGACGGATAGCACTATGAAGATTCTGGTAACGGGTGGTGCCGGCTATATCGGCTCGCATACCACACTTGCATTGCTTGAAGCAGGTTATGAAGTTGTTGTACTGGATAATCTTTGCAACAGCAGTGAAGCCGCGTTGCACGCCGTTGAGGGCATTTGCGGCAAGAGCGCCTGGATGATCCGTGGCGATGTCTGTGATCGGGCACTGCTCGATCGGATTTTCCGCGAACACAATATCGAAGCAGTGCTGCATTTTGCTGGTTTGAAGGCGGTCGGCGAGAGCGTGCGCAAACCGCTCGAGTACTACGAGACCAACGTCAGCGGCAGCATCAATCTTTGCCAGGCGATGGCGGCGGCGGGGGTGTTTCGCTTGGTGTTCAGTTCGTCGGCCACGGTGTACGGCGAGCCTGAGCAGATGCCGATCCGCGAGGATTTTCCCACCGGCAACCCGACCAATCCTTACGGCCAGTCCAAGCTGATCGTCGAGAACGTCCTGCGAGACCTGAGCCAGGCCGAGCCGCGCTGGAGCATCGCTTTGCTGCGCTACTTCAACCCGATCGGCGCTCACCACAGCGGCCATATGGGCGAGGACCCCAACGGCATCCCGAATAATCTGGTGCCTTACATCAGCCAGGTCGCGGTCGGCAGCCTGCAAGAGCTGTCGATCTTCGGTAACGATTACCCGACGGTCGACGGCACCGGCGTGCGCGATTACATCCACGTCGTCGATTTGGCGGATGGGCATTTGAAGGCGCTGCAGTCCATTTCCGAACGCACCGGCATTCATACCTGGAACCTCGGCACTGGCGATGGCTACAGCGTGCTGCAAGTGCTGCACGCCTTCGAACAGGCCTGCGGGCAACCGGTGCCATACCGGATGATGCCGCGCCGTTCCGGGGATATCGCCGAGAGTTGGGCCGACGCCTCCAAGGCTGCGAAGGAACTTGGCTGGAAAGCCACGCGCAACTTGCAGGATATGGTCACTGATACTTGGCGCTGGCAATCGAACCATCCCAAAGGCTACTAGGGATGATGGCCATTTAACCCAATGTTATTTTCAGTCAGCTTGTTAGATAACGTCGGGAAATTACACTGGCAATGCCTTTTGCAAGTCCGTAGATATAAACCTGCCGTTCGACTTTTATCAGTTGGGTAAGACTGTGAAAGAACAACGGATCTTGTTCGCGCTTTTTGCGGACTTGAACTCACCACCGCTAACTCAGGCCGGTTTTATAACAGGTCGAATGTTAGAAAGGAGTTGATATGAAAAAAGTGATGGCAGTTGCCCTGTTGACGATGTTGAGCAACTGGGCTGCCGCCGCTGAAGCACCGTTGACAGCGGTAACCAATGTAGGTGGCAACGTGGCGGCTTCTCAAGCGCCCGCTGCCAGTACTGCAATGGTTGCCAGTGCTGTAGCGGCGTCTAACAGCGGTGGCAGTGCCAACGGCGGTACCACCGGTACGACGGGTACCACCGGTACAACCGGCACGCATAACTAACAGGAAGTTCTGTTAGTGCAGTACAGGGTCGCCCGACGCAAGTCGGGTGACTTTGTTTTTGGATTCGCCCTTGAATAGCGTAGTGCCATTATGACTCGTAGTGTTTATCTTTTAATGTTGGCAAGTCTCGCTCTGCAAGGTTGCATGTTTTCCCCCGGTCAATACCTCAGCACCAGTGACATCACCCGCCAGGGTGCCAGTGAAAGCAGCCGGGTCGAGCTGATTCCGATCACGCCCAAGCTGATCGCCATGAACCGCGCCACGCAAAAGCGTGAGTCGCTGCCGCCGGAGCTGTTGGCGACCCCGGCCGAATACCGCATCGGCAACAACGATGTTCTGTACATCACCGTGTGGGATCACCCGGAACTGACGGCCCCGTCCGGCGCGCAACAACAGATCGATGCCAACGGCCGTCTGGTGCGTTCCGACGGCACGCTCTATTACCCGTTCATCAAGGAAGTCCAGGCCACCGGCCGGACCATCCAGCAACTGCGCTCGGACATTGAACAGCGACTGTCGGCATTCATCGCCGAGCCGCAGGTAGATGTCGCGGTGTTGCGTTTCGCCAGCCAGAAAGTCGTGGTCACCGGCGCGGTAACCAAGGCCGGCCCGCAAGCGATTTCCACCAATCCGCTAAGCGTGGTCGAAGCCCTCGGTTCGGCCGGCATCGACACCAACAACGCCGATCTGTCCGGGCTGCTGCTGACGCGTAAGGGGCGTACCTATCCGCTCAATCTCGACTCGCTCAATCAGCAGGATTCCGAGTTGCAGAACGTCTACCTCAAGGGCGGTGATCAGCTGTATCTGCCGTACAACGACAACAAGCGCATCTACGTGATGGGCGAGGTCAACCAACCGCGTGCGCTGAGTTTCAAGACCGCGACGATGAACCTCACCGACGTGCTTGGTTCGGTCGGTGGCCTGGCCCAGACCACCTCCAATGGCAACGCGGTCTATGTCATTCGTGGCGTGGAAAACCTCGATGTCGAACCGGCCAAGATCTACCAGCTGGAAGCCGAATCGCCGACCGCCATGGCCCTCGCTTCGCACTTCGAAGTCCGCCCGCAGGACGTGGTGTATGTCGGGCCTGCCAACGTGACTCGCTGGAACCGTCTGATCAGCCAATTGGTGCCGTCGGCATCGATTGTCGGCACTGGCGCTTCCGCTGCGAAGAACTGGAGCGAATACAGTAACAACAGCAAATAAGGTCGCCGACTTTGAACATTTTGAAAGTTGGCCTGTGCCTGATGGCGGCCTCGTTGCTGTGCGGCTGTAACCCGTTGATGAGCGCTTCGTTGAACAACCTTAAAGCGGCAGTCGTCGGCCCGGATGAAGTGGACGTGTCGGCGGCCGAAGTGGCCGGGGTCAATTACCCGCAACTGAAACTGACCACGCCATCCGGCTCCGGCGTGCTGGCGCTGGTGCGCGAGCGCGATGATCTGCAGTTCTGGGTCGCTTCCGGCAAGCAAGTGCTGCTGCTGCGCAATGGCCTCGCCGTGCGCACCATTGGCCTTGGCCTGGAGGGCGATCTCGATGGCACGCGGCTGGCCGATGACGCGCCGTTCAAACAAGGCCTGCATCACGTCGCCGACGGTTTCACCACGCGGCGCTGGATCGACCTCTACAAGGGTCAGGAAGTCGGGGTCATCGTCAACAGCCGCTTCTCCCGCCGCTCCGAACAGACCCTGAAGATTCTCGACAAGGAATACACCGTGCTGCGTGTCGATGAGCAAATTGACGCCCCGGCCATCGGCCTGAGCGCGACCAATCGTTACTGGGTCGACCCGCGTGACGGTTTCATCTTGCAGAGCGAGCAGCAACTGACGTCGCAGTTGCGCGTCAAGGTTGTGCAACTGACCCCTGATCGCAGGCACCTGCCGTGATGCGCCTGAAAATGTTGTCGGCGAGCTTGTTGCTGGTCGCGAGTGTGAGTCAGGCGGCCGTCACGGTGTCGGGCGATGTCGCCAATCCCGGGCCGGTCGCGTTGCCACCCGGCGGACGCTTGCTCGATGTGATCGGCGAAGCCGTACCGAATGCTGAAGGCTATTGGCTGGCGGGCGGCTTGCTGCGCCAGTCGCTGATTGAGCAGCAGACGCGGCTCAAGGTTGGCGTGCTGTTTGATCTGGATGTGCTGCAACGCATGTCGATGCTGTTCGATCTGCCGAGTCGGGCGGCACTGGCGCAGCGCATTGCCGAAGAAGTGCGGCAGATGCCGGTGACGGGGCGGCAGATCGCCGATCTCGATCCAGTCGCATTGGAAGTCGGCTTCGCGCGCAACATTCGTCTCGACGACGGTGATCGTTTGATCTACCCGAAACGTGTCGACGAAGTGCAAGTGTTGGGTGCGGTGGCCGAGCCGTGTCACCTGCCGTATCAGCCGTTGCAGGAGGCTCGCGAATACCTGCAAGGCTGCTCGATTCTGGCCGATGCCGAAGCCGATTATCTGTGGCTGATCCAGCCCAACGGCGTGTCGCGGCGCGTCGGCATCGCGCACTGGAATCGCGAGTCCGGGCAGTTTCCGGTGGCCGGCAGCAAGATTCTGGTGCCGGTGAAAAATGATGATCTTGATCCGCCTCTTCCTGAACTGAATCAGCAGTTGGCCGAATTCATTGCCACGCAGCTGGCCGAGGTGGTTCGTTGAAGTTACGTTTTGCAGCTGTGTTGTTATTGCCCTGCGGTCTGGCTCATGCCGAGCCGCGTATTACCCAGAATGACTTCGGTGGCACCGGTCTGTTGCAGACGCCGACCGCGCGCATGGCGCCGGCCGGCGAGTTGAGCGTCAACGCCAACCGCACCGATCCGTACAGCCGCTACAGCGTTTCGTTGCAGCCGCTGGACTGGCTTGAAGGCTCGTTTCGCTACACCGCGATCACCAACCGACCGTACGGCTCGGAGGCCCTCAGCGGTAGTCAAAGCTATAAGGATAAGGCGGTCGACGTCAAAGTCCGGCTGTGGCAGGAAAGTCACTGGTTGCCCGACGTGGCGCTGGGCTTCCGAGATATCGGTGGTACCGGTTTGTTCTCCAGTGAATTTTTCGTCGCCAACAAGCGCTACGACAACTTCGATTTCAGCGCCGGGATTGCCTGGGGTTATCTCGGTAATCGCGGCGATATCGACAACCCGTTGGGCTACGTCAGCGATCGCTTCGATACCCGTCCGGCTCTTGAAGGCACCGGTGACGTCAACTCGGGTTCGTACTTTCGTGGGCGGCCGTCGTTCTTCGGTGGCGTGAGCTATCAGACGCCGTGGGATCGCCTCAGCCTGAAACTCGAATTCGAAGGCAACGACTACAAGCACGAGCCGAAGGACAACGAGATCAAGCAGGACTCGCCGATCAACCTTGGCGCGGTGTTCAAAGTCACCGATTCGGTCGATGTCAGCGCGGCGTGGGAGCGCGGTAATACGGCGATGTTCGGCGTGACCTTCCACACCAATTTCGTCAGCCGCAAAGCGCCGGCCAAGACCTACGACCCGACCCCGGAACCGCTGCCGGCGAAGGCACCGACCACGGCGATGGATCAGGTCAACTGGGCCAACGTCTCGCAGCGTTTGCAGCAGAATGCCGGCTACAAGGTCGAGCGCATTACGCAGCGTGATTCCGAGCTGATCGTGTATGGCGAGCAGCAGCGTTACTTTCATTCGTCCAAGGCTGTGGGCCGGGCGAGCCGGATTCTCGACAACAGCGTCAACGACGACATCGACTGGTTCACCGTGGTCAACAAGCGCTACGACTTGCCGCTGGAAGAAACCAGCTTGCCGCGTCAGACCTTCCGTGAAGTGATCAACAACGAAGAGCCACTGGAGTCGCTGCACCGCACCACCGAGATCAACCCGGCGATGCCGCACAACGAGAAAACTCTCTACACCGAAGCGCCGCAGCATTTCAGCTATGGCGTGGGGCTGGGTTTCAAGCAGAACGTCGGCGGCCCGGATGGCTTGCTCTATCAATTGAGTGCTGATGCGGACGCTGAATACCGCTTCAACCGCAACACCTGGTGGAGCGGCTTGCTCAGTGCCAACCTGGCCAACAACTTCGACAAGTTCACCTACGACGCGCCGAGCGGTTTGCCGCGTGTGCGCACGGATTTGCGTCAGTACCTGACCACGTCCAACACGACCATGCCGTTGTTTCAGGTCAGCCATGCCGAGCAGTTGGATAAAGACTGGTACGGCATGGTGTATGGCGGTTATCTGGAATCGATGTTTGCCGGTGTCGGCGGTGAAGTATTGTTCCGCCCGACCGGTGAGCGCTGGTCGGTGGGGGCGGATCTGAACTGGGTGCGTCAGCGTGATTTCGATCAAGGCTTTGCGCTGCGCGATTACTCGGTGGTGACCGGGCATATCACCGGTTATACCGATCTGCCGTTCGATACGCTGGCGGCGGTTAGCGTCGGGCGTTATCTGGCCGGGGACTGGGGCGGTACGCTGGACATCTCGCGCGAGTTTTTCAATGGTGTGCGCTTTGGCGCCTGGGCGACGATTACCACGGCAGGCAGCGCGGAATACGGCGAAGGTAGCTTCGATAAAGGCATCTACCTGTCGATCCCGTTCGACGAAATGATGAGCATGTCGACCATGCGCCGCGCCAACCTGGTCTGGGCCCCGCTGACCCGTGACGGGGGTGCGCGACTGAATCGCGGCTACCAACTGCACTCGATGACCGATAGCCGGGAAGGGGATATGTTCTATCGGAATTTCGAGAAGATCACGGAGTAAGCGCGGATATCCCGAACACCCGAATCCCTGTGGGAGCTGGCTTGCCAGCGAAGAGGCCGGCACCTGCAACATTGATGTCGCCTGACACAGCGCCATCGCTGGCAAGCCAGCTCCCACAGTTATGTGTCTAGCCATAAGGCCTGAGCCAACCACAGCTTCCCCAGGTTATTTGTCTGGCCGGGAGGCCTGAGCCAAGCACAAATCCCCTGTGGGAGCTGGCTTGCCAGCGATGAGGCCGGCACTTACAACATTGATGTCGCCTGACCCACCGCCATCGCTGGCAAGCCAGCTCCCACAGTTATGTGTCTAGCCACAAGGCTTGAGCCAACCACAGCTTCCCCAGGTTATTTGTCTGGCCGGGAGGCCTGAGCCAAGCACAAATCCCCTGTGGGAGCTGGCTTGCCAGCGATGAGGCCGGCACTTACAACATTGATGTCGCCTGACCCGCCGCCATCGCTGGCAAGCCAGCTCCCACAGTTATGTGTCTAGCCATAAGGCCTGAGCCAAGCACAAATCCCCTGTGGGAGCTGGCTTGCCAGCGATGAGGCCGGCACTTACAACATTGATGTCGCTTGACCCGCCGCCATCGCTGGCAAGCCAGCTCCCACAGTTTTTGCATCCATCCAAGATCCGATTCCATCCTCAAATCCCAGGCACAAAAAAGGGGACTTTCGTCCCCTTGCGGTATACAGCTTCGAACCTCAGTAAATATCCTTCGACAGCAACGTAAACGGCGTCTTCACCAGGATCTTCAGGTCCAGCCACAACGACCAGCTGTTGATGTACTGCAGGTCAATCTCGACACGCTTCTGCATCTTGTCGATGGTGTCCGTCTCACCGCGGCAGCCGCTGATCTGGGCCAGACCGGTGATCCCCGGTTTAATCCGGTGACGCGCCATGTACGCGAGGATTTTCCCCGAGTAGTAGTTGTTGTGCGCGACGGCGTGCGGGCGCGGGCCGACCAGAGCCATATGCCCCTGCAACACGTTGAACAGTTGCGGCAACTCATCCAGCGAAGTGCGGCGGATAAAGCGGCCGACTGCGGTAATGCGCGAGTCATTACGGCTGGCCTGCTTCACATCACGGTCATCGTGAACACGCATCGAGCGGAACTTCCAGACCTTGATCACCTTACCGTTCCAGCCGTGGCGATCCTGTTTAAAGAACACCGGGCCAGGCGAGTTGATCTTCACCGCCAACGCGATGATCAGCAGGATAGGACTCAGCGCGATGATCGCCAGAAACGCCACGGTTTTCTCGACCAGGCTCTTGCTCAAAGCAGCGGTAGGGCGGCTGGTCAGCGGGCTCTCGTTCAAGTAGATCGCCGGCAGACCGTCCACGACTTTCACCGAGTGATTGAGCAGGGTCAGACTGTTCAAGTCCGGCACCCACACCACATCAACGTTGGCCCCTAGCAAGTCACCATAAATCGCTTCGATTTTCGCTGCTTCACACAACGGCAGGGTGATGTACAAACGACGGATGTCATGCGCCTCGATCAGCTTCAGCAACTGTTCCTGATCGCCGACCACGCGCGGTGCATCCGGACCCAGCGCAGACACATCGCCATTGCTGACCAAACCTACCAACGGCAGATTTTCCAGTTGGCTGAGCTTCTTCGCCAGACCCAACGCCAGTTCGCCGGTACCGACGATCAGCGTCTTGTGCTCGCTTTTCCGCGAGCGCTGGTAGTACTTGGAAAACGCATGCAGCGGAGCGTAGAGAAACGCCTGACCGAGGAAACCATACACCGCCCAGCTCAGAATCACCTGCCGCGAAAACAGCTCATCGGCCTGGCAGACAAAGGCGATGCACGCCAGCGCCGCCATGGTCATCGACCAACCCATAAACAGTCGACCGAGACCGGTCAGGTAGTTGTCACGTTTGCGATACACACCGCTAAACGTATAAGCCGGCACCGACGCCAGTACTGCCAGCGTTGCACACATCCGGTAGTAAAACGCGACCGTCCCGGTGTGCTGCTCGGCGAGTATGAACAACAGCGTCACCACAAAGCCTTGTGCCAGCGCCCATTGGCCCCAAAAGGTCAGTCCCTTGAGGCCTGTGCTTCGATTGATACTTAGAGAAAGATCCATACGGTATCCCCAAAAGACGTCCATTCAGGTTTCAACAGTTGAAATCCGAGTTGTTATGCAGACTTATTGTTTTTGTTTTAACGAGTGTCCTGAGGTAACAACATCGATATGCCGAACTGTCGTCAGTCAATAGACTAAGTTATTGCTGGGAATGGTGTCTGACGAGTTCTAACAAGATGGCACAGTGCCAACTTTTTAATAATTAAATAGAAGGGTGTTAGAAAAGGTCGTAGAGCGAGGGGTGAATAAAGTATGTTGTATTTGTTACTGTTGGAGGGTGGAGGCAGGGAATGTTTAATTCAGGGAGGAAGATCTAGCCAAACAGAGTGCTCTTGTTATTTTTGTAATCGCACTTTTTCTGTTTGTTCTGTTCGTGGAGGTCTTGCGGGTTACGCGACGACTTCCTGAATCAGGCAATAACCGCGATTTCTGACGGCACGAAACAGTCGCTCACCATTACTGGCGCTTTTGAATTTGTCTTGCAGGCGACTCAGGCACATTTCCAGGCCGCGATATTGTTCCGGTTCTCGACCGATGCTGAGAATCAGCTCGTCACGACTGACAACACGCTCTTCATGGCTGAGCATTTTCCTGACCAATGCTGTTTCCAGGCCAGTCAGGCTGATTTCAACACCTTCTTTGACCAGTGCACCCTGATCAGGGTGGAGATGCCAGGTTTCATTGCCAGGCATATCACCTTCAATGGCGGGCGGCATATTGCGGGATTCCGCGCTTATCGCCGGGACATTCTGGAAGGGATTGGCCGATTGCGCTGCGCGCCATTCGGACTCAAGTGTGGCCAATATCCGCTGAGTATCGTGTTCAATACTGCGCGCAACATTTTTTCGACTGATGTTTGGATATGTGAACTCCATCACCATTGGAGCGGAAGAGGGCGAATCAACCCCTTCAAACGAATTGAAACGTTCACTGGACAGCATGCTCTCCAGTTCACGTTGCGACGTTGTACTGTGAGTCACGACAACAAAATATTTCCTTGGGAGGGTTGTACTAGTTTCCATGTCTCTCTCCTAAATACACACCAAAATTGGCTAAAAGAAAAATCGGCAGGCGAGCAATGACTTCCTCGGAAGTAATCGATAGGCAGGGTCTGGGCCCAAGATTGGCCCTCGATAAATTCCACTCGATCTGCTGCTATGTTATGGAGTTTTATTGTTATGGGTCGTGTTGTCGCGCTCATTCAATTGCTTGATTTCAAACAGGCGTGAAGCAGAACGGGAGCTATATGGTTGCATCAGACGATCCTTCGTACGTATGCAAAAGGGAAGGCTGCCCGAGAGTCAGGCAGTCGATATCAGACCCCGCAGCAGGCGATAGCCATAGCCACGAATGCTCTGAATCGGGTTTGTACCATACATGTCCTTGATTTTTCCACGCAAGCGACTGATTGATTTTTCCAGTGCGCGAGGGTCGTAGAAATTGGTGTTGAGGCCCATGATGCTGGCGATTTCATCATGGCTCAGAATGTGATTACCGGTTTGCGCGAAGGCTTCGAGGATCTTCATTTCGGCAAACGAGATGTCAAGTTTCTTGCTGGTGCCTGTCAGGCAAATACGGGTCGGATCAAGCGTCAGATCGATATCGCGTTGCCATTCTTCGCTGTTGAAGAACTCGCCCAGCAACTCGGCGCTATCGTCGGAAAGGGTATTGAACTTGATACAAACATCCGCGCCAGCCAGATAATATTTGATCTTGTTGAAGGCGCCGCGACCGGTGATGACCGCGCAAATGATCGGCTTCAAGTTGTCGCTGCGCAGGTTCTCGACCAGCGCAAGATTGTCTTCGAGGGCCTGTGGGCTGTCGATCACCAGGAAGATGGCTCGATACGAACCAGACTGTTCATTCAACTGATATGAACTAGTGTACGCATCGGCTTCGAGCGCCATATCAGTGCGTAAATGCTGGGCGACTAGCGCTTTGAAATGTTCAGCCACGCCACGGGTACGACCCAGAGTAAGAACACCAGGTTCGTCGTTTGTCGGGCGCGGACTTCTAGTCGCTAAGTTCCCTGAGAGCATCATGCATTGACTCGAATTAAGTGCTGACATCGGGATGTTAAAGCACCGGTTCTCATCTGTGACTGACAATTGGTAACATTTGCGCGGATTTTAGACGTGTCTCGCGAGTTTTCTAACAATAATTAAGCTTTTCAAGCTTTTAGTTGATTTTCTCGGAGGGGTGAACTACTGCTTAGATGGTGGCGATATGCAATGGTGCCACTATTTTGAGCTTATTGCGATGGCCTTGTCTATGTCTATCTGCCACTGTCTGGCCATCTCTGGATAATGTGATATTGATCACACTTTATTGTCCGAGCAACTTTTTTCTGCAAAAAGGCCTAAATATTTTCCGCGTAGTTCGTCGGCCGACGATTATTAACATGGCTTGAGTGTGTCTTTTAATAAGACGTAATCTTTGTGGCTGATGAACTTTTGCGTTTATGTATGTCAATGGTCTCACTGCAGATACTCAACCCCTGAGTGTTATTACCCGGTCGCTCGCCCAAAGAGCGCTCTGACGGAGGATTAATGGATTTCTGGACCCTTTTCCAGGTGTTGATATTAGGTGCGGTAGAAGGCCTGACCGAGTTCTTGCCGATCTCGAGTACCGGCCACCAGATCATCGTCGCCGACTTGCTGGAATTCGGCGGTGAACGCGCCATGGCCTTCAACATCATTATTCAACTGGGTGCCATCCTTGCCGTCGTTTGGGAGTTTCGACCGAAGATCTTTGAAATTATCAAAGGCCTGCCTACTGAACGCAATGCCCAACGCTTCACCCTCAACTTGCTCATCGCTTTTCTGCCCGCCGTGGTCTTGGGCGTGTTGTTCGCCGACGCCATCCACGAATACCTGTTCAACCCGATCACCGTGGCCGTGGCACTGGTCGTCGGCGGCATCATCATGCTGTGGGCCGAACAGCGCAGCCATGTGATCAGCGTCGAACACGTCGACGACATGCGCTGGTCCCACGCACTGAAAGTCGGATTCGTACAATGCCTGGCGATGATTCCCGGCACCTCACGCTCCGGCTCGACCATCATCGGCGGCCTGCTGTTCGGCCTGTCGCGCAAAGCCGCCACCGAGTTTTCGTTCTTCCTCGCCATGCCCACCATGGTCGGCGCCGCCGTTTACTCCGGCTACAAATACCGCGACCTGTTCCAGCCCAACGACCTGCCAGTCTTCGCCCTCGGCTTCGTCACCGCATTCATCTTCGCGATGATCGCCGTGCGTGGCCTGCTCAAGTTTATTGCCAACCACAGCTACGCCGCGTTCGCCTGGTACCGGGTCGCGTTTGGTTTGTTGATTCTGGCAACGTGGCTGTTTGGCTGGGTCAACTGGACCGCAGCAGCGGCCGCCTGATCACTGAGCGCTGATCAACGCCGCAACGGCGAGATCGTTTAACGCCGAATCCGGCGACTCCTGGCGATAGCGCTGCAAGGCCGAGGTGAAATACGCGGCCTGCAGCATGCCGTCGCTGGCGAGGAAATATCGCGCTGCTTCGATTTCCTCCACCGAGTAAACACGTTTATTCAGCCCTGACACTTCCGACGTTGCATAGAACGGCGATAGCACCGTCGTGGCGACGAGCAATCCGGTGAACTGAGTGATTTGCAGAGGGCTTTCCTCACCGGCACCGCAAATGAAATCGCAGTGTGCAGAGCTGCTGGCAGAGGCGGTCGAGAGAACAGCAAAGAGGGCAAAACGCTTGAACAAAACGCAACTAAACGCGGGCATAAACAAAAGACATCCTGTCAGTACAACAAAACAGCGGGCAACGCTCATGCGTCGCCCGCACACTCAAACCATCAATCAACGACCTTCAAGCAACTCAGCCGCCTGATCCAGCAACGCCAATGGATCCTTGGCCTTGTGAATATCCACCGACAACAACTGACGGAATTTCCGCGCCCCCGGGAACCCCGTGCCCAGGCCCAGCACATGTCGCGTGATGTGATGCATCGCCCCACCCGCCAGCAAATGCTCGGCTATATAAGGACGCAACTGCGCCAACGCCTCAGCCCGACTGATCACCGGCGCCGAACTGCCAAACAACTGCTGATCCACCTCCGCCAGCAAATACGGATTGTGATAAGCCTCACGCCCCAACATCACACCGTCGAACGTCTGCAAATGCTCATGGCAAGCCTCCATCGTCTTGATCCCGCCATTCAGCACAATCTCCAACTCCGGAAAATCCGCCTTCAGCTGCGCCGCCACGTCATAGCGCAACGGCGGAATGTCACGATTCTCCTTAGGCGACAAGCCTTCCAGAATCGCAATCCGCGCATGCACGGTAAAACTGGTGCACCCGGCATCGCGGACGGTGCCGACGAAATCACACAGCTCCGCGTAACTGTCCCGACCGTTGATGCCGATGCGATGCTTCACCGTCACCGGAATCGACACCGCGTCTTGCATCGCCTTCACACAATCCGCCACCAGTTGCGGGTGACCCATCAGGCACGCGCCGATCATGTTGTTCTGCACACGATCGCTTGGGCAGCCGACGTTGAGGTTTACCTCGTCGTAACCGTGGTCCTGGGCCATGCGCGCGCAGGCGGCCAGATCCAATGGAACACTACCTCCGAGTTGCAAGGCGAGAGGGTGCTCGGCTTCGTTGTGACGGAGGAAACGTTCGTGATCGCCGTTGAGCAGCGCGCCGGTGGTGACCATTTCGGTGTAGAGCAGGGCGTTCTTCGACAGGAGGCGTAGGAAGAAACGGCAATGGCGGTCGGTCCAATCCATCATCGGGGCCACACTGAAGCGGCGAGACGGCTCGGAACGGTTATAGCTAGCTTTTACGGGCGTTTCAGGTTTTTCGAGATTCATTGATACTGGTCTTTTATACAGCAGTTTTTACCCATTTTTCCTTGTTTTCTGAGGTCGGTTGCTACAATGTAGCAACCGAATTCGGCAATGTAGCAACTGGAAATGGGCACGATCACATCACGCAAGCGCAAGGACAACTCGACGGCCTACACGGCGCAGATACGGATCAATCGGGACGGGCGCACAGTTTATCAGGAAAGCCAAACCTTCGACCGGAAGCAGGTTGCTCAGGCGTGGATCAAACGGCGTGAGACGGAGCTGGCAGAGCCTGGTGCCATTGAGCGGGCGAATCGCAAGGGCGTGACGATCAGAAAGATGATCGAGCAGTACCTGGACGAGTACGAAAAGATCCGGCCGCTGGGTAAGACAAAGAACGCAACACTGAATGCGATCAAGGAAACCTGGTTGGGTGACCTTGACGACTCGGCGCTGACCAGCCAGAAGCTGGTGGAGTTCGCGCAGTGGCGAATGAGTAAGGAGGGCGGCGGTGTTCAGGCGCAGACGGTCGGTAATGATCTGTCGCACCTAGGCGCGGTGTTGTCTGTGGCGCGGCCGGCGTGGGGCTATGAGGTCGATCCGCTGGCTATGCCTGACGCTCGGAAGGTATTGCGTAAATTGGGCATGGTCAGCAAGAGTAAAGAGCGGAACCGGCGACCCACTCTAGAAGAGTTGGAAAAGCTATTGAGCCATTTCTCTGAAGTGCAGAGTCGTCGTCCGGGCTCGATTCCTATGGCTAAAATTATCGCATTTGCGATTTTTTCAACGCGCCGCCAAGAAGAAATCACACGGATACGCTGGGAGGATCTTGATCATTCGCGCCAGTCCGTCCTGGTTCGAGACATGAAGAACCCAGGGCAGAAGATCGGTAATGATGTCTGGTGCCACTTACCGGATGAAGCGTGGGCGATTCTTCATAGGATGCCCAAGGTCAAAAAAGAAATTTTTCCGTACAACGCGAAGTCTGTTTCAGCCTCTTTCACTCGTGCCTGTCCGCTGCTTGGAATCGAGGATCTTCATTTTCATGATCTTCGTCACGATGGGGTCAGCCGTCTTTTTGAGATGGATTGGGATATTCCGAGGGTCTCGAGTGTTTCAGGTCATAGAGATTGGAATTCGCTTCGAAGGTATACGCATTTGCGTGGTCGTGGTGATCCCTACCTCCGCAGCCGTGTATTTCAAGAGGTGATCAGTATTTGAGCAGCGGTTCGTCGGGAAGGTGGCAAAGGTGCGTAGGGTAACCAATTGTCCAATGGGAATGCTGATCGGGCTTCTGTTATCCTTCTAGTCGCACGCTGCCACTATCTGTGTGTGCTGCTCGTACACCACTAATTGAAGCCCTTTGACGTCAGGCTCAGATAGGCCAAAAATCGAAGGTAAGTATATGACTCAAAAGGGACTGTGAATGTCTATACCAAACCAAATACCACTTCTTAAAGTTAAGCAATGGCTAAAATCGTGGGAGCTAAGCGACTGGGTGCAGGAGGATCTTCCAGAGCCCCCTCATGAGTTCTATATAGCCTCAGTCTCTCTCAAGACTTTACGCAGCTTGTCTGGTGTAAGTCGCCGTAATATTGATGACCGAAAGGCTGGAGAGAAAGGTGCCGGCTATCAGCGTGCGCATCAATCCAGCAGATCAAAAAATATCGCTCGCTACATCAAGTATGGTTATCCGCTTTCGAATAACCCGAGCCTTGACCCAGAAGAGCACAAAACGTTAGTGCATCCCGGTTGGCTTCCGACATCTATACTCGTGAATATTATTCAGCCGGGAGAAACTCGGCGCCGAGGTGGTAAGGATGTAGCCTTAGATAAGGAACATAAACTAGACATTGTTCAGAATGGCGCGTTTAGTGCTTTGGATATTCCAGACTATTTCAAGTCCGGAAATAGAGTGTCTGGAAAAAACGTTCTGGAACCCATCGAAATTATTGATGGGCAGCATCGACTTTTCTCGGTTGATGAGCTCGGTAACGACATTGAAGATGAAGAATACGAAGTTCCAGTTGTTTTTTTCAATGGTCTGTCTGAATCTTGGCAGGCATATTTATTCTGGGTTATCAACGTTGAGCCCAAGAAAATTAACACAAGTTTGGCATTCGATCTTTATCCAGAGCTCCGTAGTCAAGCATGGCTTGAACGAGGCGAAGGTATTAAAGTTTATCAGGAGCACCGAGCTCAAGAACTCACCGAAGTTATGTGGCGACATGAGTTAAGTCCTTGGAAAGATCGAATAGAACTTCACGGTAATCGAATAGAAGGTCACGTCTCCAACGCTGCTTTCATTCGTTCGCTTACTGTTAGTTTTGTTAGACGTTGGGGGGCGGATCATAAGGTTGGTGGTTTCTTTGGGTCAATTGATCGCGACGGCCAAGAACGAGTATTGCCGTGGAAAAGATCTCAGCAAGCCGCCTATCTTATTGCTTGCTGGACGCACCTTCATGAAGCAGTGAAGGATTCCGGTGCACCATGGGTAAAGGCACTTCGCGAAGAAAGTTCTGGTACACAGCGAACGCTAAATGAAAGTGAGTTTATAAAAAATGTCGCTTTTTCAGGCGGCAATACTCTAATGGCAACTGACCAAGGCTGCCGTGTGATACTGATAATCTTCAACGCCATGAGTCAGGTGGTTTTTGAACGCCTTGGTCTCGAAGAATGGGAGGCTGATGAAGTATCTGATAAGCCTGATGACGAGGACGTCACCGCTACCTTGACTGATTTTGCACGATTGAAGGCTGCAAATGCTTTCTTAAAAGCGATTTCAGACGTGCTTGTTAACTCCGGTTTGGACTGGCGGACTAGTAGCTCGAAAAGCTTAAATGATAACCAAGTAAAAACGCAGGCCGCATACAGAGGAAGTAGTGGTTACTCTCTTCTGATGAAAGAGTGCTTTAAGTATTTGGTCGATTCCAATAACAAGCAAGTGTCTGATGCCGCAACGCTCGCTAGTCGTCTGCAAGGAATTGCATAATGGCAGCCGCGAAGCCGGATTACGCAACGATATGTAGTAGCTCTAGTGGAGTAATGGTTCAAAAAGCTTTCAATAATTTAGGGCCTATAAATAAGTTTGAAGATTTGCTTTGTCCTGGTGGAGGTGCCAATCCTGCTTCTGAACTTGCGGCTGAGCAGATATTTCATATGATTGAAGGTTGGCGCTACGCTTCCGCCGCCACTAATGCCTTTTTGAATCACTCCAAACATACGGCACTGCATTTTGCCTATTATGCGGAGTTGAGAGCGGCACTATCGTTACTTAGTTGGAGTGGTATCAGAGTTCGACAATCTGCTCACTACTATCTTGACGTATATGGAAATAAGAAGGCGTTCGGCCCGGAGAGGACGCACTCGGCAGTTTGGGGGTTATGGCAAAACTGGGTCAAGCGAGCTGACGCTACAAAGCTGTTCAAGGATCAGATTCGCCTGACGTCTAGCGTCTCGCTTTCTCATGTTTTGACTTCCCTGCAATATGTAGATCCCAGTAAGACTCTACAAAATTGGGGGATGGATTTAGCTCAAATTCAAGCGGATCACACTGCTAGGAATACATCTAGCTACGAGGCTTTCTGGATTAATTCGCCTCTATCAAAAATGTCACAAGATGATTTAGATCTTGTGCTCATGTTATGGAAGTTGTTGCTTCCGCAAGACTCAGGTTTGCTTTTTGATAGTTCGCTGATTTCATATTTTGTTTCTCAAGCTCTTCCGGCAATGATGCAGACTATGAAGAAAAGTACAGCGGGTTGCCTCGACGAAATTGTCAAATCAATAGTCACAAACACTGGGGCAGATGCCGAACTAGTTTTGCGACGTTTAGATACAACTCAATATACGACAAAGCCGTTTGATCTTGCATCTTCGGTTGATACGAAAACGGAGAATGTTCTCTGTAGAGCTTTTTTCCTGCTACGCCTTTCCATGCTTGCAACCAAGTCTAATTTGTCTATGACCCAAAATACCGCGTCTGCTGATTGGTTATCGAATTGGTTCGAACATGCTGGGCTATGGAGTAAAAGTTCGGGTATTGATGCATATGATACCAGTGAGGACTACGAAATCGCTCTTGATCACTTCAAGGCGTCACCTATTGTTTTGAGTGAGCTATGGGGAGAGCAAAATTTGATGAATACAGTAAGGCTAGCTCGGCCTGAAGCCTGTTTGGTGTGGAATGTGATTTAATGAAATATATGGGGCATAAAGGTAAGTTATTGAGTTTTCTCGGTGATGTACTGATCGAAGAGTCTCGAACAGCGAATGCTATTGCTGATCCTTTTTGCGGATCTGGTGCAGTTTCTTGGTATTTAGCTCAGAACACACAGAAATCTGTGGTTTCCGGCGATCTGCAAAAATTTGCTGTTTGCAGGGCTGCATCTGTAGTGGAACGTATAGAGCCAGTAAATGCCTCAGCAATTTTTAAACCGTGGATAAAGCGCGCAACCTCTCTAGTTAAGGTTATCGTAGACAAATTCCCCAACGCGGAAGCATCGGTAGAGCCGAACCCGAAAACAACCGGGGATATAATTTCCTTAGTTATACGTTCGCGAGTGTTTTGCGAAACTGTGCTTCCCAGTCTACTTGATGACCTCAGTAAACAGTTTCCGATGACTAAAGCATATGGAGGTTATTATTTTTCTCCTATGCAGGCATTGATGTTAGACGCGCTAAGGGCCACGCTGCCACGAGTGCCGGACAACCGCTCGGTGGCGTTAGCTGCGCTTATTGAAACTGCAAGTCGTTGCGCTGCGGCCCCAGGACATACTGCTCAGCCATTCCAGCCTACTGTTACATCTGCCATCCATATTTTAGAGGCGTGGCAAAGACCCGTTGATAAATTATTATACGAAGCCATCGAGACTATTTCTTCTCGGTGTGCGAGTAAGATGGGTACAGCAAAAGTGATGGATTTCAGCGATACAATAAATTTATTAGAGGAAGGGGATCTGGTATTTGCTGATCCTCCATACTCGGACGTGCATTATAGTCGTTTCTATCATGTGTTAGAGACCTTGGCACATGGTTCTGAAATTGAGGTGACTGGACGAGGGCGTTATCCGGATATTTCGCAAAGGCCAAGTTCTAGATTCAGCTTACGCAGCCAGTCTGAAAATGCGGCGCGAGATCTGATTGTCGGCTGTCACTCGCGAAAACTGAATCTTGTTCTGACATTTCCATCAGGTGAGGCAAGTAACGGTCTATCCGCTGAAAGCTTTATGTCACTGGCCAAAGGATTGTTCTCGTCCATAGAGGAACACAAAGTTGACTCGGATTTCAGTACATTGGGTGGGAACGCGAAAAGTAGGGGGGCACGTTTAAAGTGCCAAGAAAGCATTATCTGTTTTAGGGTTTAGTTAATTCACCTGTCTAGCTTAGCTAGACAGGTGCTAATTAGGCTCTATTCAGCTTTACTATGTCGTCGACCGCGCTCTCTCTTTGCCGGTCAATATAATCTGCCAAGTCTTTTAAATGTACTCCTAGGGCCGCTTTTTGGGTGTTGGCGCCTAGCCTAATGATGGGTATAGGAATTTCGCCACTGAGTTGTTTCGCTTTAAATTTTTCAACAGTTAGGCCCATATAGTCAGCACAAACTCGGCTCAGCGGAATGACTGCCTGTCCGTCGTATTGAGCCATGAGTAAAAAAAGCGTGTTCATACTCCCTCCCGATCACGCAGCAAATAACGATTCGAATGCGCTCGCAGCCACGACTGGAACCTGTCCATTGCCAATGGCTTTAAGTCGGTCCACCCGATAGGCCATCCCATCAGCCACTCGGCCCATTCCGGGCTCAGATGACCACCATCCAATGCCATCACGGCGTGATCCAGGCGATCGTTCGAGCGATCGGCCCCGGATCGGCGAGTCAGTGCGGCAGGGGAGGATCCCTTTGCCATGCTCGCCACCGGTGTTGGCCAGCGTCTGACGTGTGTCTTCTGCGATGAGCCAGATCCGGTCCCGCTGATGAGGCGCGCCGAGGTCAGCCGCTCCGATAACACCCCATCGCGCGTCATACCCCATTTCGGTAAGGTCACCGAGCACCACGGCAAGTCCTCTTCCCACAAGCAGTGGTGAGTTCTCCAGTTCGACGTAGCGCGGTCGTACCTCATCGGTAATTCGTGCCATCTGCCGCCACAGTCCTGAGCGAGCGCCGACGATACCGAGACCGTTGCCTGCGACCGAGATGTCCTGACAAGGAAATCCTCCCGAAACCACGTCAACAAGGCCTCGCCATGGTCGTCCGTCAAAACTGCAGACGTCAGACCAAATAGGGAAAGACGGGAGCAGTCCATCGGCTTGTCGTTGCGCCAGAATCTGTGCGGCGTAGGCATCACGCTCAACGGCGCAGACGGTGCGCCAGCCGAGGAGGTGACCGCCGAGTATTCCGCCACCAGCGCCTGCGAAAAGAGCCAGCTCATTCACGCGACCTCCAATGAAAGGTGCTTATACCCCTCAGCAAGCTGCGGGAGCGGGCGATTCTGAGCGGTTAGCGTTGCACTGGGTGTGGATGCCTCGCGCAGCTTTTCGTGGGGTATAAACGCCTCGGTGCTGCTGGAAGGAGCAATAATGCTTGCTGCTACGCAACAGCTGTTTTTTACACGCGTGGCGATACCGTCATGGTTGCGGAGCAAAGCGGCCTGGGTATGGGTGATGTTCTGTGGGACCTTCATGCCGCTTTCCTCCGAAGTTCGATAGTTAGTTGATCCATCAAGTGCTGGTGGTAATTGAGTTGAGCTTCTGGTGCAGGCCAGGGTCGGATGGTTTCGACTGAAGGTTCGATGCCGATAAGATATTCACGGATAGCCGGGGCTGTTGGCATGAGATCTCGGTATTCGGTAGCCATCGTAACGAGGCTTGCCTCGTATACGCATTCGGGAGTCTCGAGGGAAAGGCTGAAGCGCTCGCAAATACGTTGCCAAATAACATCTTCAAAACGCTGTTGGAGGAACATCCATATCTTGGGGTGTTCGTTGATGACGGCCACATACGCGTCGGTGGCGGCATAAAGTAGGGCTGCGAGTCTGTGTTCTTCCGGCACCATGGCGGCAACGATGCAGCTGTGCTGGGCAACACTGTAGAACTCGCGGGCTTGGCCATCGAAGTGGCACAGATGGGCGAGTGCGTGAGAGATGTCGTTCGGATCAATCATGATGGTTTCGGGTTTGAACAGTTCGAACCGTTTGCCGGTGGAAGTCAGAATCTCGCTCATGCGGCACCGCCTAAAGCTGTATGCATTGCAGTGGCGATTGCTTGGTGGTCTTGTTGGAAAAAAACGGCAGCCTTCTCCGCATCGTCCGTGCTGAGAGCAATACGAAGAGGCACCACCTCAACCTTTGCATGGCCTGTGATTTCAGCGGGTCTCAGTAATTCGGCCATGGCAAGCGCTTGGTCGAGCAGAGCGCGGGTTTCTCGTTCGAGTTTTTTCCCCGTGCGGAAGGCGGCGAACGTATCGGCGGCAATGCGGAGCTTTTCGGCGATATCGAACAGCGTCTGGCGTTCGGTATTGCCGAGCTTCAACGCTTGCTGAAGGCGTTTGCTGAATTGCGCCAAGTGGGCGTGGTCGGCGTTGATGAATTCGAGGGAGGCTCTTAACTCGCGAATGGTCTTGGCGCTTTCGGCGCGCAGGATGTCGTCGCTATGTTTCATGCCAGCGGACATGCCGTCGGTACGGCCCATGATGTAGCCGGCCCAGACTAATAGTCCGGCCAGAATGATTAGGGCGATGAGTGCGCAGATTTGAATTGCAGTCATTTGGTTTGCTCCTGGTTCAGGGGCGGACTGGTGGTGGCAGTCCTTGGGATAAGGCTTACTCGGTTGGCTCGTCTTGCTGGCTCTGCATGTCTTCGTCGGCCTGGTAGGCGCGGATATCGATGAGCGATGCAACGTGTCGAATGTGGGCGTACTTGGGCGCTTTCCGACTTGAGTCCAGTGTGGTGATTGGAAGCTGGATCCGACCGCTGTTGATTTCAATCACAAACTTTTGCTCGTTGAGGTTGCGGAAATACTTTTCGCGTACTGCCTCCAGCGGAATCAGCACATCACCGAAGGTGCGGTACAGCAGCTCGATGGTCGTGGATTCAGGAGCGGGGCGTAGCCGCAGTGGGGCTTGGGCTGCATTACTCATGGCTTTGTGGGGCCTCCTTGCGTTTGCTTCTTGCTGGATGGTTCCAGGCGTTCAGGCAATGGCGTTTGGTCAACTCCCGCAGATGCTCGGGCACCTCAAGGAGCGCGGCATTGCGCTCCTCTCGTGTCCGCATTGCGATGATCTGTCGGGCGTATTCCCTAGGCCACGTCACGGCGGTCTGCCGGAATTTCAGGTAGGTCGATGCCGAGTTTTTCAGCCAGCCAACGAATGCCGGCTTGCTTGACCCGCGTCGACTGGCTGTATTGCAAGCCGTACTTTTCGTCATACCAGGTGCCGTCCTTGACCCGCAGATACTCTTTGTCCCGTTTTGGGTAAGCCGGCAGGTTGCCCTTAAGCAGGTCTTTTTCCCGCATGAGTGCAATCAGTTTTGGACGTGTGAGGCCTAGTTGCGAGGCTACTTGGGCGAGGGTGCGTTCCATGTCGTCCACCTCATGCCGCATGTGCGGTAGGTGTTGCTGCGGCCGCGAGATGGTTGATGGACTCGATAACCATCAGGTAAATCTCGGCATCGGTGTCGCTCACGGTGAAGCATCGGGTGTTGGGGCTTTTGTTCCCGATGCTCAGGATGATGGTCGCCCCTCGGCGCGTGTGTGTGCGGTGAATGGCAACGTGCAGGGGGAGATCAAACCCCATGTCGAGGCTCAGCACGCCGCCGGTGCGCACCAGCTCAAGCACGCGCTGCTTGTCTTGGGTTTCAAAGCGGCCGTATACGCGGTTGGCATGCGGGAGATGAACCGGATCGCTGCTATTGCTCGGATCGAACGGTCCGTTAGCAATCTCTTCAATGAAGTCGGCCAGCTTAAGGTGAGTTTTCTTGTCGCTTGGAAGGGTCAGCGTGTGACGCTCAGTCCCCAGCTCGACACTGAATGCGGTCTCAGTTGCGCCCCGTTCTACTTTGAGGCGGAACGCAAGGCACTCGCGCGTGGGAGCAGTTCGTAGGACATGATTGAAGGTTTCGGTCAGGTTGACCTGAGCTTTGAGCAACTGCAGGGTGCGGTTGTCGATTCGGTATTTGCTCATGCCGCGTGCCCTCCGCCATTTGGATCAAATGGAGAGGCTTGGGGCTTGGCAATAAGCTTCGGTTTGTTGTTGTGAATGATGACCAAGCAACCGGTGATGGACTGCAGCTGCTCGATCATCTTTTTATTACTGACGCACGCCGGGTGGACGTGGAGGGTTGCACTGGTTTGCATAGGTGATGCCTCGCTCTGTGGTGTGAGAGTGAGGCAAATATCACGCAGTGTGTTTTTTAAGTCAACACGATATGTGGTTATTTTTCACGGCGCGTGCAAAAAACGAGATGACTTTAGGATGCCGCCGACCAGGTGGATCTCAATTACGTCGGCCGCGGCGATATGAATTGGTGGGTGTTCGGCATTCACGCTATCCAAGCGGTACATCCCATCTCTAAGGTAAATGAACTCCTTGATCATCGTTCGGCCTTCTGTGGTTCTTACCACGACCTCATCGCCGCTGAAGTAGTTCTTGTTGGGTTCGATCAGCACGTACTCACCATTTTTGATCCTGGGAAGCATGCTGTCGCCGGTAACCTTCAATCCGTAGGCATCTGGGTCATCGCTGTGGATACTTAAGTAACCATCGCCGTGGCCTGGAGGAAAATCAAGCGCTTCAAAATATCCTTCATTGCCCAGCTGTGCGGTTCCAACCACCGGAACACTCCCTGTTTTCGCTTGTCCTGCCGATGTCAATCCTTCGCTCTGGCTGCTCTTCAGTCGAGGAGGATATCTGATGTCGTAAATGTTGCCGTGCGCATCACCAGATAGGTGAGGTAACGGTCCCTCGACATCTTTGACCAACTGTGTGAGCGACGTTTTTAGGGCAGCAGCAATTTTCCCTAGATCCTGAAGGTTGGGCTGGCGTTGGTCCTTCTCATAGTTACCTATGCGAGATTGTGATTCCCAGCCACAGGCAAGGGCCAGATCTTTCTGGCTCATACCCTTGGCTTTTCTAAGTGATTTGATGCGTGAGCCGAGTGTGTTCATTTGCATTTTTTACCACGCATTGAAATAAATTTATCGCACTTTGCGTGTTGTAAAAATCACGAATCGTGTTTATTCTGCGCTTCAGTTATAGGAGGTCGTTATGAACAGGATTGCTGACCATCGAGAAAGGGCGGGTATAAAGCAGCGGGATTTGGTTTCGACTCTTGGATGGACGCAGACACGGCTTAGTAATTATGAGTCCGGACGGCGTATAGCTGGACTTGCAGAATCTCGTGCAATTACGGCTGCGTTGAATCAGCTCGGAGTCAAATGCTCGCTTGATGATGTCTTTCCGCCAGAGATAGATTTCAAAAAAGTAGCTTAGAAAAAAGGCGACCCAAGGGTCGCCCAGTTCCTCCCGACACGCACCACCACAGCGCTGTCGGGCCGCGATTGGGATTGGCGGGCAAACCAAATGCAAAACCGCCCATTCCTCTCGCGTTTTCCAGAGCTCGGAAGCTTTGGTGTTGCTGCCTTTTCCACCACAGAGCTGGCAGCTTTTGCGCCAGGGGTGAACAACGGATTGTTCGCCCCGGCACGGTGCCGGTGTTGGTCATAGGGACCTCGCCGGCGTTTGGGCCTATCAAGCCACACGACAAATGTATCACTACTGCCTGTCGTGCGGCACTGGCAACATTCAAGGATTAATGCCATGAGCCGAATCGCTCTGAGTTCTGTAGATCGAGCCCAGCGGGAAGTCCTGCCGCTCGATCTTGCGCTTTATCACGCTGCACGCGACTACCCAGGCGGCGCCGCTGCTATCGCAGCCACCACTGGCCGCAACGCCACGACGTTGCAGCACAAGCTTTCCCCAACCCATCCAAGCCACACCGTGAACATCCAAGAGTTTGGCGAGATCCTGGAACTGACTAAGGATCGCCGCATTCTGGATGCGGTGCATGCGCTGGTCGGCGACACGACTTGGCAGGAACTGGCTGAGGCCTACACCAACGACATGCCCGAGACATTGACGACCGGCATCGCGGAGTATTTCCGGCAAGTGGCGGATCTGGCCGAGACCTGGGCTAAGAGCATCGGTGACGGCGTCGTCACCGACCAAGAACTGGCGGCGATTCGTCTGCAGGTATTCCGTGGGATTCAGGGGCTGCTCGGATTGTTCAACCGCGCCACCTACGTCAACCAGACGACGCGAGGTGCTGACCATGGCTGACATCGCAGACTTCGCTAATGATCTGGTTCTAGAGCGTGTCGACCAAGCGCTCGCAGCACGTCGAATCGCCGCCAAATCTGCCTTGGTGGCGCACTCGTTTCAGCTCTGCGAAGAGTGCGATGAGCCAATTCCGGAAGCGCGCCGTGTGGCGCAGCCTGGCTGCACGCATTGTGTGGATTGTCTTTCCCTCGTGGAATTGAAGGGAGCTCGTCATGCTCGATGAAGTATTGGCGCAGTTCGCGGACTACGGTCTTTTACCAGCGCAGCCGCTGGTGTTCGGTAAGCTCACTCGGTGCAAGACAGCGCAGGATAAGGGCACAGAGAAAAACGGCTGGTATGTCGCCCATGAACATCGCACCGAGAAAGGCGAGACGCTTATTTTCGGCTCATTCGGCGATTGGCGTTCGGGCGAAACGCAGAAGATCAAGGTTAAGGCCGGTCGGATGTCTCCCGAAGAACGCGAGGTTATGCGCGCCCGTCAGGAGGAGGGCAAACGTCGTGCTGCTGAGGTGGCAGCCAATTCGGCGCGCCGGGCGGCGAAGCGTGCGGGCGGCTTATTCCAGCGCATGCCGGAGAAGGGTCGCAGCGAGTATCTGGATCGCAAGCAGATTGTCGGTTTCCGGGTTCGCTACGCGCCGCGCTCAGGTGCAGTCTTGGTTCCCATGAGCAATGCGCGGGACGAAATCGTCGGGCTTCAGGTGATTTACCCGAGCAAACAGGAAGACACCGGTCGGGACAAGTCCTACTGGCCCTACGGGATGTCGAAAGAGGGTGCTTTCCACCTTATCGGGCCGGATGCTGAGCCAGGTGATCCAGTGCTGGTATGTGAGGGCTACGCCACCGGCGCCAGCCTGCACATGGCGACTTCGCTGACCGTGGCAGTGGCATTCGACGCGGGTAACTTGCTGGCCGTGTGTAAGGCCATGCGCGAGCGGTTTGCCGGTTGCCCTCTGATCATTTGCAGGGACGATGACTGGAAGACCACGAAGCCAAACGGCGACGCTTGGAACCCAGGTGAAGAGAAGGCCAATAACGCGGCACTGATCGTCGGTGGCCAAGTGGTTGCGCCGATCTTCTCCAGTGAGCGGGAAGTGAAGTGGACCGACTTCAACGATCTGCATGTCGCCGAGGGTTTGGAGGCGGTGCGCCGTCAGGTATTGGCTGTGGTCAAGCCACCGGCTGCAGGTGGTTGGAAAGATCTACTAGCTCGCAGCGATAGCGGCGCTCTGATCGCACACATGCAGAACGTTGAATTGATACTGGCCAATGACCCACGTTGGGCTGGGGTCATCAGCTACAGCGCCTTCAGTTCGAAGCTCGTCAAGCTACGTGCGGCGCCTTATGGCGGCGGCACGGGAGACTGGGCGGATATCGATGACGTGCGGGTGATGAAGTGGCTCGCGCAGCAATACAACCTTCGGGTCAAGGCGTCCCATGTGATCGAGGCGGTCAGTGTGGTCGCACATGATCATGCGTTTCATCCGGTGCGGCAGTACCTGCGCAAGCTCGAATGGGATCGCGTGCCTCGTCTGGAAAGCTGGCTCACCGATGTCATGGGTGTTAAGGCCACCGACTACTCGTCCAAGGTTGGCAAGCGCTGGATGTTGTCGGCCGTGGCGCGAGTGATGAAGCCTGGCTGCAAGGCTGACTCGGTGATGATCCTTGAGGGTGCGCAGGGCGCCGGTAAGTCGACGGCGATGAGCATTCTCGGCGGCGAGTGGTTCATGGATACGCCGTTCGCGCTGGGCGACAAGGACGGCTTTCAGGCGATCAGGGGCAAGTGGATTGTCGAGCTGGGCGAGCTGGACAGCTTCAACAAGGCCGAGAGTACCAAGGCCAAGCAGTTTTTCTCGGCGTCCACGGACACTTATCGCGAGAGCTACGGCCGTCGCACCATGGACGTGCCGCGCCAGTGCGTGTTCGTGGGTACGACGAACCAGGACGAATACCTCAAGGACGCGACTGGTAACCGCCGTTATTGGCCGGTGGCATGTACCAAAGTGGATCTGGAGTTGTTGCGCTCGATCCGCGACCAGCTTTGGGCCGAGGCGGTTTTCTGCTACGACGCGGGCGACCTCTGGTGGGTAACCCTGGATGAGGCGGCATTGTTCGCGGAGGAGCAGGACGAGCGCTTCGTAGTGGACGAATGGGAAACACCAATCTTGACCTGGTTGGAAGAGTCGCAGATTGGTGAGACCACGACCGGCAGCGAGGTGCTGACTCAGGCTCTCAAGCTCGACCCGGGACATTGGGGTAAGCCGGAGCAAATGCGTGTCGGTGCAATCCTGCATCGGTTGGGCTGGAGACGTTTCCGGCTCGGTGCAATGACCAAGAGTCGGCAGCGGTTGTGGGGCTACAAAAAGCCAGCGGACTGGGGGACGGCGCCTGCCTTGGAATTAGAAGCTTCAGAGGAGCCTTGTTTCGGTGATTAAGGAGATCGATTCGCTGCTTCGGTTGTGGGCGCAGGAGCTGCATTCCGAACATTCGAAAGGGGGGCTTGCTGGGGGGAACATGGTTGCCATGATGATGGAGAGCAATGGGCAACTGATTCGTGGACGGCGGGCCTTTCGTGCGCCGCTGGAGAGTTCTCTCGACATCGAGCTGATCGTGAACAAGCATCTTCCGCCTGAGCTGGTGACGGTTGTGCGGGAGCATTACTGCACGCTCGACGTTGATATGCGCTTGCGGTACGCGCACTGCGGTTGTGGCCGTGACACGTACTACCAGCGCCTGCATGAGGCACACCTGCAGATCTTCGGCGTAATGATGGGGATGGCTGCGTGACCCCAGGCTTTCGTCCGGCTGTTGCTGTCCCACCGGCCCGCCTTGTCCCACTATGTTTAGACGTAGTAGGACAGGTGCGGGCCTTGTCTTTGCTGGGCTGTCCCACCGTCCCACCTTGCAACGTCACCCGCCCGCATATGCGTAGCAGACACAATGCACGCGCGCTTCACGCGCAAGCGTGTTTATAAATTTCTCTCTTTACACGAGAAAATAGATAAATAAGTAGGACGGTGGGGCAAAGCCCCGAATCTAGGCGCTCTCAGGCGTCCCACCTCAATTCTAAAAGGTGGGACAGATGGGACGCCGCCGAAACAACAGAATGCCGTGGTGAGTTATTCGCTTACATTCGCTAGACGTTCACACCACATTGACCACTTATTCACCGGGTGGCATTAAACCGGGGTTGCTGCCACCGGAATCGACCTGTAAAAAGTAGTCATCTTCGATAGGTGCGACCGCAGAGAGCGGCACGCACCAACCACCAAACCCGGCCATTGCGCCGGGTTTTTGCGTTTAGGGGTTGGCGATGACAAGCGAGCAACAAGCACTGGCAGAAATGCCAATCTGGTTAGTGATCGTCCTGGCTCTGGTCGGTGGCGTATCGGGAGAGATGTGGCGGGCCGACAAGGACGGGGCGCGTGGCTGGGCATTGTTGCGCAGGCTGGCACTTCGGTCCGGCGCCTGCATTGTGTGCGGGGTGTCGGCGATGATGCTGATGATCGCCGCCGGCATGACAATCTGGACGGCGGGCGCCTTGGGTTGCCTGACTGCGATGGCAGGTGCAGATGTGGCCATCGGGTTGTACGAACGCTGGGCTGCCAAGCGGCTTGGCGTGTGCGATGTCCCGCCGAATGGCGGTGGGCCAGCCTGAAACCGCCGGGGACCCTGGGGTTATTCGGAGGGTACGGGGTCGGAAACCCGCGGGAAACTGTTAGCCGCAGGTTCCTCAGCTTACTGAAATTTCAATCATTGAAATCTCGAAAGGATTCATTGAAATACGTTGAAAAAGGAGGGCTCATGACAGAACCAACCTACCTGTCGAAGAGTGCCTTCGCGGCCCGGCTCGGCAGGTCGCCGAGTTACATCACTTGGCTGAAAGATAACAACCGTTTGGTGCTTTCGCCCAACGGCAAACAGGTTGATGTGCATGCCACCGAAGCGCTGATTCGCGACACCGCAGACCCGAGCAAGGTCGCCGTCGCCGAACGACACCAGCAGGACCGGATTCAGCGTGACGTTTACAGCCAACTGTCCACTCAGACCGAGCCGACTTCCACGGCTGCGCCGTCGCAGGTTCTCACTGGCGATGGCAAGCAGCCCGATTTCCAAAAGGCCCGCGCCCTGCGTGAGCACAACATGGCCAAGCTGGCGGAGATTGAGCTGGGCAAAGCTCAGGGCTCACTGGTTGCCAAGCAAGCGGTTGAAATCGGCGCCTACAACGCCGGCCGCTTGCTGCGCGATCAGCTTTTCGGTCCGCTACCGCAGCTGTCCCATGACCTGGCGGCCATGACCGATCCTTGGCTGATCGAAAAACACCTGACCGCCACCTTCCGCCGAACGCTGGAAGAAGCCGAGCGCCTCTCTGCAGCGGACCTTGACCACGCCATAACAACGGACTGAACCCATGCACACGGAATTTCCTGACGGTGCTGAGGTGTACCGTGAGGCTTATTTCCGTGGACTGCGTCCCGATCCCGATCTCTGGATCGACGAATGGGCCGACGAGTACATGCGAATCCCGCGAGACACCGGTGCCCCTGAGCCCGGCCAGTACCGCACCTCACGGACACCTTATGCCCGCGAGCCAATGCGCTGCCTGTCGCCCGCTCACCCTTGCAGACGCGTGATCACCATGGTGGCCTCGCAGCTGATGAAAACGCAGATCGCCCTGAACTGGATGGGCGGCCTCATCCACATGGCACCGTCGAACATCCTGGCGCTGCTCCCCAGCCTTGGCCTGTCCAAGCGAGTGTCTGGGCGGATCAGCAAGACCATCAAGGCCACGCCCGTTCTGCGCGAACGGGTCGCGGCCACCCGCTCGCGGGACGCACGCAACACGATGGACACCAAGGAATTCGAGGGCGGCTCGCTGTACGTCACCACGGCTGGTTCTGCGGCCAACCTTTCGGAGCTGTCGGCGCGTTATATCTACGGCGACGAAGTCGACCGTTGGGAGAATGACGTCGGCCAGGAGGGTGATCCCATCCGGCTGGCCGAGACGCGGGCGACCAACTTCGGCCGTAACGCCAAGATCTATTTTTCCAGCTCGCCAACGATCAAGGGCGCATCGCGAATTGCGGATCTGTTCGAGTCCAGCGACCAGCGACACTACTACGTGCCGTGCCCCACATGCGGCCATATGCAGGTGCTGGAATGGGAACGACTGCACTACAGCAAGGACCTCAGCACTGTGCATTACGAGTGCGCAGCACCTGAATGCGACGTGCTGATTGAGGAGCACCACAAGAGCGACATGCTCGCCCGAGGCGAGTGGCGCGCCCATGCTGGTGGTGACGGCAAAACCGTTGGCTTTCATCTCAACGCGCTGTATTCGCCGACCGGCTGGATGGATTGGGCCGGCCTTGCGGAAGAGTTTGAAGACGCCAAGAAAGCTCAGGCCCAAGGCGACACGAGTCTGATGCAGGTGTTCTACAACACTCGTCTGGCCAAGGTATGGGACAGCGCACTCGAACAGACCAAGGCGGAAGTGCTGATCGCTCGGGCACGGCTGGAGAATTACACCCTCGGCGCGATGCCGGTCGGAGTGCTGATGCTGACCGGTGCCGTCGACGTCCAGGCCAATCGTCTGGAACTGATGGTGATGGGCTTCGGCGTCGGCATGGAGCGCTGGGTGGTCGACCACCAGATCATCTGGGGCGACCCGGCAGACGAACGCACCTGGGCAGTGCTGGACGAGAAACTCAAAGCTCGTTACCGGCATCCTTGTGGTGTGGGTTTGGCGATTCTTGCCGTGGGCATCGACTCCGGTGGTCACCACACCGATGAGGTCTACCAGTTCTGCCGCGTTCGTCGCTGGCGTAACATCTTCGCCATCAAGGGCGCGAGCAAGCCGGGCCGACCGGTGATTGCACAGCGCCCTTCCATGGTCGACGTGACGTGGAAGGGCCAGACCGAACGCAACGGTGCCGAGCTGTGGTTCGTCGGTACCGACACCGCAAAAGACTGGATCTACAACCGCTATCCATTCCCGGACGGTCCGGGATCGCTGCACTTTGCCAACGACCTGCCGGACGAGTTTTTCGCCCAGTGCGTCGCCGAGCGCAAAGTCGTGCGCTACGTGCGCGGCCACAAGCGCATCGAATGGGTGAAGGGCAAGGCTGAGCGCAACGAAGCGCTCGACCTGATGGTGTACTGCCTCGCTATGGCGCATTACCTGGGCATCAACCGTTACCAGGAACACGATTGGGACAGGGTGCGACAAGCCCTGGCCCAGTCCGGCTTGTTCGATGACGCCTTGAGCATCAAGCCTGTTCAGGGCGAGCGACTTGATGTTGAGCAAACGCCGGCACCCACTGCTGTACGCCAAGCCCAACCCGCACCAACACCCGCTGCACCGGTTACACAATCACGACCGGCAGCCCCCCCTCAACGCCGCAGCTCAGCCAGCGGCTACCTGAAGAGACGCTGATATGTCCTTTACGAAAAAGCACCTCGACGCGGTTGAGGCGGCCATTGCTCGCGGTGAAAAAACTGTGCGATACACCGACCGTACCGTGGAATACCGCACGGTCGATGAACTGCTCAAGGCACGCGAGGAAATACGCTCGTCGTTGGCAAATGCAGCTGGGCCACGTTCGCGCGTGGTCCGGTTGTACCATGCCGGGAAGGGGGTCTGATGGCCCGACAGTTTCCAACGCTGACCCGTAACGGATTTGTCCTGCCGTCCAACATCAAAGCCAGCTACGAAGGCGCTGGGGAAGGGCGCCGCTCCACTGGCTGGGACGCTCCCGACAACGGGATCAACAGCATCAACACCCCGGCACTGCGCAACCTACGGTCGCGTTCACGTGCAGCAGTTCGCAATGACCCGTATGCCTTCAACGTCATCGACAAGCGCGTTAGCAACCTGATCGGCACGGGCATCACTCCCCGGCCTACGACTGATGACGATGCTTTGCGCAGACTGCTGCAGGAGCTGTGGGGAGATTGGGTCGATGAGGCGGATGCGGATGATCGTACCGACTTCTACGGCCAGCAGGCGCTGGTGGCGCGCACGGTGGAAACATCGGGTGAATGCTTTGTTCGCTTGCGTCCTCGCAGTCTGGACGAAGGCTTGGCGGTTCCGCTGCAGTTGCAGATCCTGGCGCCGGAGTTCGTACCACACGACAAATTCGAGAGCACCAAGGACGGCAACGTCATCCGCGCCGGTATCGAGTTCACCCCGGGCGGCAAGCGGGTGGCATACTGGATGTACCTGTCGCATCCGCGCGATGCTGCCTCGCTGAACGCCGGTTACAACCAGTTGGTCCGCGTGCCGGCGGCCCAGGTGCTGCACATCTTCGAACCGGTGGAGCCAGGCCAGTTGCGCGGCGTGCCGCGATTGTCGCCGGTGCTCAAGCGCCTGCGCAGCCTCGACAATTACGACGACGCGGTGTTGTTCCGCCAAGAGGTGGCCAACCTGTTTGCCGGTTTCATCAAGCGGCCAGCGCCGGACTCGGGACCCCTTCCCAGAGATCCGGTGACCGGTCAGCCGCTCGATCTGGATCGAGACGGCTTCACGCCGATGGTCGCGCTCGAACCCGGCACCATGCAGGAACTGGGCGCGGGTGAGGAGGTGGAGTTCTCCAAACCGCCAGACGCTGGCAACAACTACCCGGACTTCATGCGGCAACAACTGATGGCTGCTGCAGCGGGGTCGGGCACGCCTTACGAAATCCTCACCGGAGACATGCGCGGTATCAACGACCGGGCGCTTCGGGTGGTGCTCAACGAATTTCGGCGCCGACTGGAGCAACTGCAATTCAGCGTGTACGTGCACCAACTTTGCCGTCCTGTACGGGCTGCGTGGATGGACATGGCGGTGCTATCTGGCGTTCTGGTGCTGGACGATTACGCACAGAAACGCCGCCAGTACCTGCGCACTCGTTGGGTTCCGCAAGGCTGGGCCTATATCCAGCCAGTACAAGACGTGCAGGCACGCCGGATGGAAGTACAGGCTGGGTTTTCTTCTCGCAGCGAGATGGTGCTGCGAACCGGCTACGACGCCGAAACGGTCGATCTGGAAAACGCTGCCGATCTGGCACGGGCCACAAAACTGGGCCTCAACTACAACACCCTCGATGCCGTCGAAGACACCGACGACAAGGAGCAACCATGAGCAAAAAAGCGCGACCGCGCATTTACAACCGCGCGGGCAAGCGCGTAGAGGTTCAGGACAAGACCTGGTATGCCCTGCAGGCCAGTGGAGAGGCCGCCGAGCGAGTGATCGAGGTTTTCGTTTACGGCGAGATTGGCACATGGGGCATCACCGCCAATCAATTCGTGCAGGATCTACGTACCATGGACGACGGTGTGTCGCCAGTGATCGCCGCCTTTAACAGTATCGGCGGTGACCTGTTCGACGGGCTGGCCATGCACAACGCGCTGTCGCGGCTGGGCGAACGCTGCACCGGTCGGATCGACGCGTTGGCAGCGAGTGCGGCCAGCGTGGCAGTGTGCGGTGCACACCGCGTAGTCATCGCGGCGAATGCCATGTTGATGATTCATAACCCCTACACCTATGCAGGCGGGGACGCTGAGGACTTCCGCCGGGTTGCTGATGTGCTGGATCAAACCTTGGAGGCGATCATTGCGGCCTATAAGGCCAAGGCGCCTGACATCGATGACGCCGAACTGAGGCGAATGGTTAATGCAGAAACCTGGCTGACTGCCAATGAAGCATTGGCTCTTGGTCTGGCAGACGAAGTCGGCGAAGGCATCAAGGTCAAAGCATGCCTCGGACAGGGAGCGGTTCTGCAACGATACCAGCACGCTCCGGCTGAGTTGGTGGCACAGCTCGATGAGCCACCTGAACCGGATCCCGAACTCGAACCTATAGAACCGCCGCTGGTGCCGCCTGTAGTCGATTCGGCCAAGTTGGCACTGATGATCACACAACGCTGCACGGCGGCGGGCATCAGCAACTTGGTCGAGTCGCTGCTCAGTTCGACCCAGCTCGAAAGCGAAGAAATCGTTCTCGCCGGACTTGCACGCGCCAAGGCGGTGAACGACCTCTGCGTGGCTGCACGACTGCCAGAATTCAGCGCTGAGTATGTCGCGGCAGGTCTGGATGCTGCTGCGGTGCGGGCGCGTCTATTCGACAAGATCGTCACCAGCGGCAAAGGCTTTGAAATCGACAACAGTCTGCCGCTGGCGAACGATCCAGCGCCTAAGGTGCTGGCCAAACAACCTGATCCCAACTCGATTTGGGCTGCTCGACAGGCGGCCCAAACTGGAACCGCGCGCGGCGCGAAAGGAGCATAAGCATGACCATCAAACGCGAACCGATGCACGCAGGTGAATTCCTGCTGTCCGAGGGCGCCGGCACAATCTCGCGCGAAGCGATCAATGTCGCGGCGGGTCCAGCGTTGTGGCCGGGCCAAATTCTCGGGCTGGTGACCGCCACCGGCGAATTCGCACCGTACGAACCGACTGCTGAGGACGGCACTGAAAACGCAGTCGCCATTCTCTACGGCCCGCTCGGCGAATCCGACGTGGTGCGTCGGGGGCGCGCTGTGGTGCGGTTGGCTGAGGTCAGTGAAGCGCATTTGACCGGCCTCGATCTGGCTGCCGAGAAAGCCTTGGCCGCACATTCGGTGATCGTCCGCTAAGACGTTTCCTTCTTTCATATGCATCCCGCCGCGTGCGGGATTTTTCGTTTCTGGAGAGTACCCATGGCCGATATCGCCATTTTTGACGATGAAGCATTTACCGTTACCTCGCTGACCGCTGCACTCAATGATCAACCTTACCTGCCAGGGCGCATCAGCGCCCTGGGCCTGTTCCGCGAGGAAGGCATTACCACCCTGACCGTGCAGATCGAAAAGGACGGCGACACCCTGGCACTGGTGCCTGCTGGCGAGCGCGGTGGTTCCGGTCTGGTGGTTGCTGCCAGCAAGCGCACTTTGATCCCGTTCAACACCGTGCATCTGCCGGAGCGCTTCACCATTAAGGCGGATGAGATTCAGGGCATTCGCGCCTTCGGTACTCGCACCGAACTGCAAGCGGTGCAGGATGTAGTCAATACGCGGCTGGCCAAGGCGCGTCGCCAGTTGGATGCCACTCATGAATTCCAGCGAATGGGCGCGCTCAATGGCCAGATTCTCGACGCCGATGGCAAGACCGTATTGCTAAACCTCTATGACCGCTTCGGTGTGGAGCGTCAGACGCTGTCCATGGGCCTGGCGGATCCGAACACGAAGGTTCGAGTTAAATGTATCGAAGCGCTCGACATGCAAGAGGACGCGCTTGGTAGCGTGACAAGCACCGGCTCGCGGGCTTTCTGCGGTAAGAATTTCTGGAACAAACTCGTCGTTCACAAGTCGGTCGAGGAGACCTATCTCAACAGCCAACAAGCCGCGTCCTTGCGCGGTGACGCCCGGGAGAGCTTCGAACTCGGGGGCATCACTTGGGAACGCTACCGTGGCAAGGTCGCGGGGGTGTCTTTCGTCCACGACGATCAGGCGCTGCTGGTCCCCGAAGGTGTGCCCGACTTGTACATCTCGGCGTTTGCGCCGGCCGACTACATGGAAACGGTCAATACCCAGGGTATTCCCTACTACAGCAAGATCGAGCCGATGCAGTTCGGGAAAGGCATGGCCGGTGAAGCTCAGTCCAACCCGCTGCACCTGTGCACCCGACCGCGTGCGCAGGTCCTGCTGGAGCTCTGACCATGGGCTTTCGCGATCTGATCACCGAGGTTGACGCGGTGGTGTTCGAAACGCTGGGCGACACCGCACGGATCGAGGGTCGCGAAGAGCCAGTGCTCGGCATGTTCGCCGCGCCCTGGCTGCAACCCAAGTTCGGCAAGCTCAATACCGGGTTGCGCGAGCCGCGCTTCGAGATCCGCGTCAGCGATTCCCATGGTCTGGAACAGGGCATGCTGGTCAGCGTTGACTTGCCTGCTTTGGACGGCGGCGGTGACTACGACCTGATTCAGCTCGAACCGAGCGGCGACGGCCTGGTCGCCCTGATTCTGAGGTTGCGCCCATGAGTGTCGGTAGCTATTTCAAACCCTCGGCCGGGGGCGGGATGATCTCCATCCAGTCCTCGGCCGCAGACTTTCAGGCGTTCCAGGACTTTGCCAAGGTGGTGCCGAAAGCGGCCGCTGCGGCGCATCGACGCGCAATCAACAAGACGTTGGGCTGGTTGCGCACGCACATTGCCCGAGCCGTCAGCCGGTCAGAGCGCATTGCTGTTGCAGCGGTGCGTCAGCGGTTGCGCAGCTATCCGGTTTCCGGCGGTTCCGCGAGCGGCAAACTGTGGTTCGGTTTGAACGCCATCGAATCCAGCCGGATCGGCCGGGCGCGGCAGACCGGGAGCGGTGTGTCGGTGGCGGGGCGGCGTTATGAAGGTGCCTTTCTCAAGAAGGTCTACGGCAACAAGCCCGACATCTGGATCCGCACAGCCTCCAAGCATTTCAACGGGGACGATTACCCGGATAGCACGGTGTCCCCCGGTCGCGGGCCGAGTTCGGGTTGGGTCGCCGAAAACGGTAGTCGTTTCCCGCTGGCCAAGGCCAAGGTGTCGCTGGAGCAAGCCCGGCCGCATTTCGACAGTTGGGTCAAAAAGGCAGATGAGCGTCTGCTGGAGATTCTCAAGCAGGAACTCAACTTTGAGCTGCAGAAGTACCTTAGGAGGATCGGCAATGTCTGAAGAACCGTTCAGCCTGGACCAGCTTTATCGGGCGGTAGAACAGCATCTGCGTACCCACTTGCCTGGCGTACAGGCCGTCACGGCCTGGCCAGACATTAAGGATCGCGTGTTGCTGCCAGCGGTGTTTCTGGAGGTGGCCGAGATCGAGCCGGGTACCGATATCGGCACCGGCGAAACCTCGCTGGTCTGCAAGTTCGAGGCTCGGATCATTGTTGACCCGATCTTGCCGCACCATCATCAACAGGCCGTGCAACTGGCGACGCAGTTGGCGGTGCTGCTGCGTTCGCAAACGTGGGGGTTGCCAGTTGAACCCGCCGAGTTTGTGCAATCGCTGCAGGACTGGACCCAACCGCACCTGGATGGATACACGGTGTGGCTGGTGGAGTGGACTCAGCAAGTCTATCTCGGCCCAGAGGAATGGCTCTGGCCTGACGAGCCGCCGGGCACGTTGCTCATTGGATTCAACAACGAGGCCAAAGAGGACTTTGTCCCTGCGGAGGATGTGTGAGTGGCTACGCGAGCGCCCAGCACGACCGGATGCTCGCCGGCGTGGTCAAGGCTTGCTATGTGGTCGCGCTGGATCTGTCCGCTTCGCCGCCGGTGTGTCGCGTCTCGGATGGCAGTGAATGGGTCAGCGCCTGGGTGCGGTGGCACAGCATCGCCGCCGGCAAGGCCAGGCACTGGCGGGCGCCGTCTTTGGGCGAGCAGGGCAGTTTGATCAGTCCCAGCGGTGACGTGTCACAAGGCACGTTTGTCCCGGGCCTGTATGGCAATGCCGGACCGCCGCCAGACAACCGCGACCATGTCGAGGTCTGGCGTTTCGATGATGGAGGCTCGCTGGTCTACGACTGGCAGGCCAAGTCTTACACCATCACCCTGCCGAGTGGCACGGTGGCGATCAATGTCGGCGGCACGGACGTCGTCGTTACGGATAACGCGGTAACGGTGAAGTCGGGAACGATTGATCTTGAAGCGACCGTGAATATCAAAGGGCCTGTCAATATCGACGGCGCGTTATCCGTAACGGGCAACATCGACGGCGCTGGCAACATCATGGCCGCCGGCAACAGCGACAACCACCACAAGCATTAACCCAAACATTCATCCAGCCCGCCCAGTGCGGGCTTTTTCATGCCTGGAGAACCACATGGCCAAGATCGATACGACCTCAACCGATGCGCAAGCGTCCTCGGAACCGGCATTGTCATCCTCAACTTACTCATCGCCTGAGTCCTTGAAATTCCGCGACAAGCTCTTCACGTCGCGACTGGTGATCGTGCCCGGTACTGACCGTTCCTATCCGGTGGAGAAGGCGACGGTCGTGGTGCCGGCCTCCGACATCGAGGCGGTCAAGTTCCTGAAAGCCAGCGAAGAATACGAGCCGTTCAAGGAGTGACATCGATGATCGGAATGGATCGCCAGACCGGCCTACCCATATCCGGCATCGAGCACCTGCGGCAATCCATTGCCGACATCTTGAGCACGCCGCTGGGCAGTCGCCGGCACCGCATGGAGTACGGCAGCAAGCTGCGGCGGTTTGTCGATTTGCCCGTTAACGAGGGCTGGAAAAGCGCCGTACAGGCTGAGGTCGCCCGCGCACTGGGGCGCTGGGAGCCGCGTTTGAAGTTGAATCAGGTGCGCGTCATTTCCGTCATTGGCGGGCAAATCAATTTGCAAATCGTCGGGACGTACCTGGGCGACAGCGTCACGTTGGAGGTGGCCGCATGAGTACCGTAGATCTGTCGTCGCTGCCGGCGCCGACCGTGCTGGAGCCTCTGGACTTTGAAGAGGTTTATCAGGACGGGCTGAGCGTGTTTCGCGGGTACATGGGCGGTAACTGGACGGCCGCGCTGGAAAGCGATCCCGTGGTCAAAGTGCTTGAGGTCGGGGCCTACAACAAGGTCGGCAACCGCGCCCGGGTCAATGACGCCGGCAAGGCGCTATTGCTGGCGCACGCCATTCGCGGCGACCTCGATCACTTGGGGGCCAACGTCAATCTGCAGCGCCTGGTCATTCAGGCCGAGGATCTGCTGGCGGTGCCGCCGGTGCCCAAGGTCATGGAAGACGACGACCCGTTTCGCGAACGCATCCAGTTGGCCTATGAGGGTTTGACCACGGCCGGCCCGCGCAACAGCTACATCCTGCATGCGCGTAACGCTTCTGGGCTGGTGGCAGACGCCACGGCCGAAAGCCCGGCGCCTTGCTACGTTACGGTAACGGTGCTGGGGTTTGATGGGGAGGGTGAAGCGCCGTCGGAGTTGCTGGCGACGGTGGCCGCTGCGCTGGATGACGATGACGTGCGCCCGGTCGGTGATCGGGTGACCGTGCAGAGCGCGCAGGTGATCCGCTACGAGATTGACGCCATCTTGCACATGGCCGGCGCCGGCCCCGAAGCGGACGCCAGTTTGGCCGAGGCGAAAAGTCGATTGGCAGCCTGGATCAATCCACGCAAGCGGCTGGGCGTCGAGGTCGCACGCTCCGCTATTGACGCTCAGTTGCACGTTGCCGGCGTTGCCCGGGTTGAGTTGGTCGGGTGGCAGGATCTGGCCCCGACCAAGGCGCAGGCGGCGTTCTGTACACGCTACAACGTGAGGCTGGCGGGCTGATATGAAAAGTCTACTGCCGCTCAACAGCACGCAACTGGAGCGGGCCATGGAGGCCGCGTTCTTCGAAAAGACGATTGTCCCACTGCGCGACCTCTACAACCCCGACACCTGCCCGGTGCATCTGCTCCCGCATCTGGCGTGGGCGTGGTCGGTCGATCGCTGGGACTACCGATGGTCTGAGGCGACCAAGCGCGCGGCCATCAAGGCGTCGTACTACATCCACAAGCACAAGGGCACGATCGGCGCGATACGTCGTGTGGTCGAGCCGCTGGGCTATCTGATCGAGATTGTCGAGTGGTTCAAGACCGTGCCCGAGGGGGTGCCGGGCACCTTCGCGCTGAAGATTGGCGTTCTCGATACCGGTATCACCGAGGAAATGTATCAGGAGCTTGAACGCCTGATTGACGACGCCAAGCCCGTCACCCGGCACATGACCGGGCTGGCGATCAGCCTGGAAACACAGGGCAATTTGAATGTGGGTGTGACGCTCTACGACGGCGATGAACTCGACATATTCCCGCCGGAAATGCAGGACATCGAGATAACCGGCAGCTTCGGCGTGGTCGGCCGTGAACACTCCATAGACATCATGGACATTTATTAAATGATTGATGCGAACTCAAAGTTTTTCGCGATCCTGACGGACGTGGGGGCGGCCAAGCTGGCGAATGCCAATGTGCTGGGCGTGCCCTGGAACATCACGGAAATGGGCTTGGGCGATGCCAACGAAACCGATCCGCAGCCCAATGCCAAGCAAACCAAACTGATCAACGAATGGCGCCGCCGGCCGCTGAATCAGTTGCGCATCGATCCGGTCAACCCGGCGGTGATCATTGCCGAGCAAGTCATTCCGGCCGACGAGGGCGGGCGCTGGATTCGTGAGGTTGGGCTGTATGACGCTGACGGTGATCTGGTAGCGGTGGCCAACTGCGCGCCGAGCTTCAAGCCGGTGCTGTCGCAGGGATCGGGCCGCACGCAAGTGGTGCGGATGAACCTGATTGTTTCCAGCACGGCACAGATCAGCCTCAAGATTGACCCGTCGGTGGTGCTGGCGACGCGTGAGTATGTCGATTCGCGCATTCTGGAAGAGCTGAGCAAGCTCGACATTAAGCAGTCAGTGCGCGCGGCGACCACGGCCAATATCGCCCTGGTCGGTTTGCAGGTCGTGGACGGTGTTTCGCTGAATGCCGGCGATCGCGTGCTGGTGAAGAATCAGGCGGCCGTCAAGGATAACGGCCCGTATGTGGTGGCTGTGGGTGCCTGGGCGCGGGCCAAGGATGCCGACAATAACGCGAAGGTCACGCCGAATCTGACGGTAGCGGTCGAGGTGGGGGCGACGCAGGCCGACACGATCTGGCAACTGGTGACCGATGGCCCGATTGTCGTGGGCACCACGGCGCTCACGTTCAAGGACATTACAGACGGCTTTGCCCGGCTGCTGTCGCCAAGCTTTGCCGGCAATCCAACGGCCCCGACGCCGGCGCAATTCGACGGCAGCAAGTCGATCGCTACGGCGGAGTTTGTAAAGCGTAGTGGTGTCGAGTTCTCGGGCTTCTCCACGAACGCTGCAAACTTGGCTTTGACGGCCGCGCACGTCGGTGGCCTTCACAGCTTTTCCGCTGCTGCGCAGCTTCAGGCCACTTTGCCGCCGACGGCAGGTGTCGCGCAGGCTGCAACCATTACGCTTGTTTGTGCCGGCACTGGCGGTCTTAAAATCGTCCCGGCCGGTACTGACGTGGTGTACACCTCGACCGGCGTGGCCGGCCCGTTGGTGTTGGCCCTAGGCGACACGGCTGAGTTCATCCGCCTGCAAGACCAGTGGCGGCTGATCGGTGGCACGGCGGCGCTGCGCTTTGCTGGAACGCTGAGTGGTGCCTATTACGTCACGCAGCCGCAGTTCGATAGCGGCAAGTCGCCGGCTACGACGGAATTCGTAAAGCGAATGGGCGTCGAGTGGTCGAACTTCAATGCACTATCCGTCAGTACCGTGCTAAGTGTTGCAAGCGTCGGCGGCGCGGTCAGCGCTGCGTCTTCAACACCCATCAGCCTTACCCTTCCGCCTACTGGGCTTGTGGTGCAGGGCGCAATGCTAATGGTGCTGAGCGCTGGCTCTGGCGCGGTCACTCTACAATTATCCGGTGGCGACCTCTTAACGAATGTGAGTGGTGTGTCCGTGTCCGTTGTTCTCGGGCAGGGCGATACAGCGCTGCTGACCAGAGTCTCCAATGAGTGGCGTCTGATCGACGGAACGGTGGCGTTGCGACACTCAGCAGCATTCGCTTCGAGCCTGCTATCGGGTAACGGCTGGGCAAAGCGTCCCGATGGTCTTATCGAGCAATGGGGTTCAGGCGTTACGGACGCGAACGGGTACGTTTATGTTACCTACCCTATCCCGTTCCCCAATACGGTGCGCAATGTTATGCCAGCGCACCTTGGTTCGTCGGCCTTGATGCACGCGATCATGGATACCAACTACACGCAGACCGGTTGCAAGCTTCGCGTGCAAAATGCGGCGGGGGCTTCGTCGGCTGGGTGGTATGTTCTTTGGCGAGCGGTGGGGTATTGAACATGGACAAAATTGTATATTTCAGCCCGTCCATGTGTGGGGCTTATCGCCCTGAGATCCATGGTGCGGACATGCCGGCGGACGTGGTCGAGGTATCGGAAAGCGTTTGGCAATCGCTGCTCAATGAGCTGTCGACCAGTCCAAAAATGATGTCGTCACGGTCCAACGGTCAGCCGGTTTTGATTGATCCGCCGGCACTGGATGCCGAGGCGCTGGCCGCTGTTGAACGCGGTTGGCGTGATGCGCAATTGGCGCTGACGGATCCGCTGGTTTCTCGACACCGCGACGAGATCGAGGAGGGGGGCGAAACCTCGCTCACGGCCGACCAGTACGCGGAGTTGCAGACGTACCGCCGGCAGTTGCGCGATTGGCCGCAAGGGGATCAATTCCCCCTCGCCGAACACCGACCGCCGGCGCCGACCTGGCTGTCAGCACAACCCAACTAAACGCCCCGCACTGACGGGGCGTTTTCTTTTCCGTTACGCGTAACACGAACACCCTCACAGCCTCGCTTATGTGGGGCTTTTTCGTTTCTGGAGACTGACCCTTATGAGTTTTTTCCACGGCGTCACGACCACGTCGGTCGACACTGGCGCGCGCACCATCTCGCTGCCGTCGTCGTCGATTATCGGTCTGTGCGACACCTTCACACCTGGCGTTCTCGGCGGTGGTACGGCCAAGGCGGGCGAGCTGAAGTTGATTACCACCGAGCGCGAAGCCATCGCCGCTTTCGGCGCCGATTCGGCAATCACCAAGGCCTGTCAGGCGATCTACGTCAAAGCCAAGGCGGTGATCGTCGCCATCGGCGTGGCCAAGCTGGAGGACCCTGCGCTGCAAACCTCGGCGATCATCGGCGGCGTGCTGGCCTCGGGTCAGCGTACCGGCCTACAGGCGCTGCTCGACGGCAAAAGCTTGTTCAATGCCCAGCCGCGGTTGTTGATCGCGCCTGGTCACACCGCGACTCAGGCGGTTGCCACGGCGCTCGATAGCTTGGCGCAGAAACTGCGCGCTATCGGCATCATCGACGGACCCGGTACAACCGACGAGGCCGCCATGGCCTACGCCGAGAACTTCGGCAGTCGCAACCTGTTCATGGTCGACCCGGGCGTCAAGTACTGGGACACCATCACCAGCAAGACCGTCGACGCCCCCGGTTCGGCTTGGGCGGCGGGGCTGTTTGCCTGGACGGATGCTGAATACGGTTTCTGGGCTTCGCCATCGAACAAGGAGTTGACCGGCATCACCGGCACGGGCCGCGCGGTCGAGTACCTGGACGGCGATGAAACCTGCCGGGCCAACCTGCTCAACAACGCGAATATCACCACGATCATTCGCGACGACGGTTACCGCCTGTGGGGCAACCGCACGCTGTCGAGCGATCCGAAGTGGGCGTTCGTTACCCGCGTTCGCACGCTGTTCATCATCATGGACGCGGTGCAGGCCGGACACAAATGGGCGGTCGACCGCTCGATCACCAAGACCTACGTCAAGGACGTCACCGACGGCCTGCAAGCGTTCGGTCGCGACCTGAAGAACCAAGGCGCGGTGCTCAAGTTCGAGGCTTACGCTGATCAGGAACTAAACACGGCCAGCCAGATTGAGCAGGGCAAGGTGTACTGGCGCATTCGCTTCACCGACGTGCCGCCGGCCGAAAACCCGAACTTTCTTTTTGAGGTCACCAATGAAGGGATGACCGAAGTGCTTGAAGCAGCCTAAGGGGCGTAACCAATGATTCCTCAGACTTTGTACAACACCAACCTGTTCGTCGACGGCGTGAACTTCTCCGGCGACGTGCCGAGCATGACGCTGCCCAAGCTGACCACCAAGACCGACGAATATCGTGGCGGCGGCATGGCCGGCCCCGTCGATATGGATCAGGGGCTGGAAAAAATGGAAGCCTCGTTTGTCACCAAGGGCGTGCGCCGCGAGTCGCTGAAGTACTTCGGCCTGGCCGACGGCACGGCGTTCAACGCCACGTTCCGAGGTGCCTTCAAGGGCCAAAAGGGCGCGGTGACAGCGGTCGTTGCCACCCTGCGCGGCCGGCTCAAAGAGGTCGACATGGGCGACTGGAAAGCCGGCGACGCCGCCGAGATCAAACACGCTATTGCGGTCACTTACTACAAGCTCGAAATCGACGGGCGCCTGATGTACGAGATCGACATGGTCGCCGGCATCCAAGTGATCGACGGCAAAGACCAACTGCTCGAAGTGCGCAACGCGCTCGGCCTTTAAGGAAGTTTCAGATGACTCAAGCAATCGCTAAAAACCTGCCGGCCTGGCTGTCGCTCAGTGCAATCGGTGCCGTCGTAACGCTGACCCGCCCAAGCCAAGCCAATAGCGTCAACGTCGATACGTTGAACCTGCGTAATCCGACCGTGCGTGAAGTGCGCGCGGCCGACCGTGCCGCCAATGGTGACGACGAACAACGCGAACTGATGCTGTTCGCCGGTCTGGCGGAAGTCGGACTGAAGGATCTGGAAGGCCTCAAGCTAGCCGACTATCGCCGCGTGCAGGCGGCGTATTCGCACCTGGTGCCGAAAACCGATTATTCGAAGTCGATGCCGGCATGGTTGTCGCTGACCACCGATCAGGTGCTGGTGACGCTGTCGTGCCCGAGCGAAATCAACGGCGTGACGGTCGACAAGCTGGCCTTGCGTTCGCCGACCGTGGGCGACGTGCGTGCCGCCAACCGTGAGGTCAGTGGCGACGATGAGCAGCGCGAGCTGGTGTTGTTTGCCGCATTGTCCGGTGCGCCTGTCGCGGATCTGGAGGGGCTGAAGCTGGTGGATTTTAACCGCTTGCAGGCCGGCTATTTTCGCATGGACAACGACGACGGGCTTTAACCCCAGCGTTATCAAGTCGGCAGCAAAACGTCTGGCGGCGGAAACCGGTTTTTCCGCCGCTGAGATCCAGTCGATGCCGTTTGCGGAAATGGTGTGGTGGCTCACGGATTGAGCCGCCTTGGGTAGTGCTGGGCACATGGGGGCCATCACATGGCAAACAAAATCGCCCTCGGGCTGGTGATCGGCGGCGCCGTCAGTTCCACGGTCGGCGCCGCGTTCAAGGATGTGACCGGGCGCATCAAGCGCCTCGAGGCAGAAGGCAACAAGGCGCGCGTGCTACAGCGCACGATTGGCGACACCATCCGCCTGCGCGAAGAATGGAAGAAGGCTCATGACACCGGCGCGGCCGGTGCGTCCAAATTACTCAACCGTTTGAACTCAAACCTCGACAGCCTGAAAAAACAGGGGATTGAGGTCGGCCGGCTGGAAAAAGCCTATCGCTCGATGGGGCAGACGGCCAACAAAGCCGAGCTGAAAGCCAAGGGGCATCAGCAGATTGATTCTGGCGTGAAGGGCATGAAGGGCGCGGTCGGTGCAGCGGTGGTCGGTGTCGGGGCCATGGCGGTACCGACCAAGGTCAGCGCGGATTTTGGCGCGATCGTGCGGGACATCGCGATAAAGGCGGGCATTGCCAATAAGCCGCAAGAGCAGGAGATGTCGCGCAAGATCATCGACACCTCACGCGACACCGGCATGGCGCGTAACGACGTGGCCGACGTGGTCAATCAGTTGGTCGGCGCCGGTATGGACCTGAGCAAGGCGCTGGAATATGCACCCGTCGCGGCCAAGTTTGTCGTGGGGCAGGGATCCAGCGGTGTCGACACGGCGAAGATGATCAACGCCCTGGGACAGAACGCCAAGATCACCGACCCCAAGCAGATGCAGCAGGCGCTGGAGGCGATCGCCTACCAAGGTCAAGCGGGCAGCTTTGAAGCGGCCGACATGGCCAAGTGGTTCCCTGAGTTGCTGGCCAACATGGCCAGCAACGGCATCACCGGCATGGACGCGGTGACGCAATTGGGCGCCATGCTGCAGGTGCAGATGAAGCAGGCCGGTAGTTCGGACGAAGCGGCCAACAACCTGAAAAACTGGATGGGCAAAATCGGCTCGACCGACACGGTCAAGGCCTACGAAAAAGCCGGTATTGATTACAAGGGATCGATGCAGACCGGTTTGCAAAACGGCATGTCGACACTCGAAACCAGTATGGCGCTGGCTCAGAAATACATTCAGGCGACGGATCCGAAGCGTGCGGCGGCCATGGCCGAAGCCACGTCAAAAATCAGCAAGGAAGCGGATCCTGAAAAGGCCAAGGCCATGATGGCCTCGCTGGAAGAATCCCTGCGCACCGGCGACCTGTTCGCTGACATGCAGGTTAAGGCGGCGCTGTCCGCCTACATGCAGAACAAGGCGCTTTACAGCCAGCTCAAAAACGATTCGCGCGAGGCGACCGGAATCCTCGACAAAAACCTCGCCGAGCGGCGTGAGTCGTCATCGCAGAAGTGGGCCGAAATGGCCCAGTCGATGGATGACGCTATGCGCAGCATCGGCGATGCCCTGCGGCCGGTAACGGACGTCGTTGCAGAGTCGCTGACCAAAGTCACCAAGGGCATCACGTCGCTGTCTGACAGCGCGCCCGGGGTGGTGACGGGTGTCGTGGCTGTCGGTGGTGGATTGATCGCCCTTAAAGGGATTTTCAGCTCGTTCAAGATCGGCAAAGGGTTGTTCAACCTGGCGCGCGGATCCTTGGGCAAGGGCAAGGCCGGCGAAGTGCAAAAGGTCTTTGTGACCAATGCCAAAGACGGCGACGGTGATGGCGACGGCAAAGATGCAGAACCCAAGGGCAAGGCCGGCAAAGCGCTGTCGCTGGTCGAAACCGGGCTCAAGGCCGTCGCCGCTTTCAAGGGCGAGCCGGCGGATGGCAATGATGACGCCGGGGAAGGCGCCGACAAGAAGCCCGGAAAGCTCGATCTGGTTTCTACCGGCCTCAAAGTCGTGTCGCTGGCCCAAGAGGCCGTCTCGGGCGGCGATGGTGAGGGCGAGGCGGGCGGCGGTGACGACGCGGTCAAAAAGGTGTTCGTCGTCAATGCCAGCGCCTTGGGCGGCGCCGGTGGCGCAGATGTTCAAGGCGAGTCTCGCCGGCGTGGTCGAGGATCACGGCGCGGTGCTTCACGGCGTCGCCCGCTGTCTCGCCCTGGGCCGCCACGACCACCCGGGCCACGGCCACCTGCACCACGGCCACCGGTTCCTGTACCGCGTCCGCCCGTTCCGGTGCCACGGCCACCGATTCCACCGGTGCCACCTGTCCCGGCCGGGACGATGGCCAAGCTGGGCGGGGTTGTGCAGGCCGTTGGCAAGGTCGGCAAAGTCGCCAAGATGATTCCGGGCGGTACGCTGCTGGAGTCTGGAGCGATGGCCTACGAGACATTTGAAAACGCCAAGACCAAGGACGAAAAAGCCGAGGGCTACGGCGCGGCCGCTGGCAATCTGGCCGGCACCATGGCCGGTGCAGCAGCAGGCGCGGCCATTGGTTCGGTTGTGCCGATTATCGGCACGGCCATCGGCGGCTTGATCGGCGCCTATCTGGGCAGTCAGGGCGGTGCGGCGTTGGGCGGATCTTTGGGTAAATCGCTGTTCGGTGGCGAGGATGAAAAGCCCGAGGAAAAGCCAAAGGCGCCCGTGCCGACCACGCCGCTCATGATGGCGTCAGCGGCGCAGCAAGGCCCGGTGTTGGGGGATGTCGCGCGCTCGATGGCGGTGACGGCGCCGCTCAAGTCGGCGGCGCTGGCTATCCAGCCCAAGGAGCCGGCGAAGCCGGAGCCGGCCAAGGTGGATCAAAAGTTTGAGTATTCGCTGAGCATGCCGGTCACGGTAGAGGGGGATGTGAAAGACCCTCAGCGCCTGGCGCAGGATCTGATGCCGCACATGCAGCGAATGATGGCGGACGCGGCGAAGACTAACGCCGCCAAGCTGTACGACGAACCCCATCTGTAAGGAGGTTTCATGGCTTACATGGAGCAGATGCAATCAAGTCTGAAGTATCTGGTGGAGGCGACGGAAACCGGGCGGCGTAGCGCGGATGGCATGCTGAGCCCGGTCAACGGTGCTATCCGCGAACTGACCGGTGCCGCGTCCGAGCTGGAGAACATCCCGTTTGTCGGGCCGGCCATCGGCGCCAAACTTCAGCGGGTAATGCGCGGCGTCGACGCGGCTCAAGCCAAGGTCGGTCAGGTGGTGGCGGTGTACGGTCGCGCCACTCGGGCGGCCGCCGAGGTGCAGGAGCGGCTAGGGACGTTGAAAGAACAGGCGGGCAAGGCGGCCACGGCGATCAACAACGTCGCCGGCAAAGTCAGCCCGGCGCTGGCCAACATCGTACCCACCAGTTCCTTTGCCGTGGATGCCACGCCGGCGCCGGAGGCGGTGAAGCCGTTCCCGCACCTGATGATCATTCAGCCGCGCGATCCGAAGATTGAGCCGTATTACTTCAACCTGGACACGGCAGCTTTCGACGAGCTGAGCCGTTCGACCGAATTCCGCTGGGCTTCGCAGGAGCGGCTGACGCGCCGGCCGGCGAAGCAGGCCATCGGTATGGGCGATGAAAAGTTGACGCTCAAGGGCACGATCTACCCGGGCTTTAAAGGCGGTTTAAAGCAGCTCGATACGCTGCGTTCCATCGGGGCCAGGCTTCAACCGCTGACCCTGACCACGGGTTATGGCGAGGTGATCGGAACGTGGTGCCTGAAAAACATCAACGAGGAACAGTCCGCGCTGCTGCACGGCGGGATCCCCCGCAAACAGGGGTTCACTTTGGAGTTTGAGCGCTATGGCGAAGACATGCAGGACGTCTGACGGCGACATGCTCGATGTCATTTGCAACAACGTTTACGGCCATCTGAATGGCAGCGTCGAGGCTGTGCTTGATGCCAATCAGGGGCTGGCTGATGAGCCTCAGCCGTTCCGGTCGGGCGTGATCATCGTCGTGCCGGATCTGCCCAGCCCGACCAGTGAGGGCGTCAGCCTGTGGGATTGACCCGGGGCGATGCCTTCGCCGGCGCCGCGCCGCGCCGCGTCACGCGTAACGATACCTTGTATTTCTGACCCGCCTTGTGCGGGTTTTTTATTGGAAAAAATCCATGACACCGATGTTTCGAATTGTCGCCGATGGGGCCGATGTCACGGCCAAGATCAATGATCGGCTGTTGTTACTGCGTACCTCTGACAAGCCGGGGATGGAGTCCGACGAATTTGAGTTGCGTATCGACGACCGTGATGGTCAGGTGAAATTGCCACGGCGTGGCAGCGCTATCGAGATTTACCTGGGCTATGCCGAAACGACCTTGGCGCGTATGGGCAGCTACACCGTGGACACCGTCGAGGTATCAGGCCCGCCGGACACCATCTTGATCAAGGGCAAGGCTAGCGACGTGCGTGGCAGTGGCAAGACCATCCGTAGCGGAAGCTGGGAAGACGTGCCGCTGTCGAAGATCGTCGTTGACGTGGCCGCGCGTAATGGCTGGCAGCCGGTATGCCCGGTGTCGACCAAGGTCGCCCGGGTCGACCAGCTCAACGAGTCCGATTTTAATTTCATCACCCGGCTGGCCAAGCAGTACGACTGCACGGCCAAGGTCGCCGACGGCAAACTATTGGTGATGCCGCGCCAAGGTGGCCAGACGGCCAGCGGTAAGGCGTTTGGCGCTGTAACCCTGACCAGTCGCGACCTCAGTCGCTGGCAATTCAGCCTAGGCGATCGCAACTCACACAAGGCGGTTTCGACCAAGCACCAGAACAAAAAGGACGGCAAGCTGGAGGTGGTCACCATCGACAACGATGACTCCCCGGACGGTCTGCCGGCGGTGCATACCGATCGCCATATCTACCCAAACAAGACCGCCGCCGAAGCGGCCGCCAAGGCGCGACTGTCAGCGTTCAACCGCTCGACCGCCGACGTGCGGTTTGAGATGGAGGGACGGACTGACATCTTCGCCGAGCGGCCGATTCTCGCCCAGGGCTTCAAGGTCGGGCTTGATGGCGAGTATCTGGCGGACTCGGTCGAGCAGGTGTTCACCCAGTCCGGCTGGTCGACCACGGTCGAATGCAATGCCGGCAAAGCCGGTAAATCCAAGGGCAAGAAAAAGAAAGGGCCGAAACCACCTCTCAAGGTGGTGAACATCGAGAAGCAGTAGTCGCATCCCATCGCCGCCTGAGTGCGGTTTTTTTATGTCTGGAGTTTGTATGTCCATCACTGAACAACAGCTGCAAAGCATCATGCCCAACGCCCGCCGCCAAGCGGGCGTTTTTGTATCCGCGCTGAACGCGGCCATGGCCCACCGGCATATCAACACGCCGAAACGCCAAGCAGCGTTCCTGGCGCAAGTCGGCCACGAGTCGGGTCAGCTGCAGTACGTCCGGGAACTGGGCGGCAACCAGTACCTCAGCAAATACGACACCGGCAACCTGGCTGCGAAACTGGGCAACACCCCGGCAGCGGATGGTGATGGCCAGCGCTATCGCGGTCGCGGCCTGATCCAGGTCACTGGCCACGACAACTACCTGCGCTGCAGCCTGGCGCTGTTCGGTGACGAGCGATTGTTACGCACGCCTGAACTGCTGGAACTGCCGCAGTGGGCCGCCGAGTCGGCCGCATGGTTCTGGTCGGTGAATGGGCTGAACGCATTGGCCGATCAAAACGAATTCAACACGATCACCCGCAGGATCAACGGCGGTCTCAACGGCCTGCAGGATCGGCTGGAGTTGTGGGGGCGGGCGAGGGCGGTGTTATGCGTTTCGGCGAACTGATCCCGGCGCCGTATCGGCTACTGACAAAAGGCGTGCTGCTGGTCGTCTTGGTCGGTGGTTTCGCGGCCATTACCTGGCAAGTGCAGGATTGGCGCTACGGCAAACAGCTCGCAGAGCAGGCCCGACTCCACACCGAAACCCTTAACCAGTTGGCCCTGGCCACGGTTGCGCAGCAGCGTGCCGAACAGGACAAACGCCTTGCGCTCGAGCAGCGCCTTGCCACCAGCGAACAAACCCATTACCGAGCTTTGAGCGATGTCCAACGTGATCAAGGTCGCCTGCGCGACCGCCTTGCCACTGCTGATCTGCGCCTGTCAGTCCTACTCGACGCCACCACCGGCGCCGGCAACGGATCGTTGTCAGCCACCACCGCCACCGGCGGCGTGGTTCATGGCTCCACAAGAGCCGAACTTGACCCAGCGCATGCTCAACGAATTGTCAGTATCACCGATGACGGTGATCAGGGATTAATTGCATTGGCCGCGTGCCAAGGTTATGTCAAAGCGATCACTTTCCAATGAAAAAAGCCGGGTTTCCCCGGCTTCTTTTATCAGGCAATCAATAGCGGCAGTACGTCTTGAAGCAGACGAACCACCTCAATTGCCAAGATCAACATCAAATGGCTAACAGACATTTTTGCATCCTCTTCGTGATGCTCAGTCACCAAGTCCTTAGTCGCAAGCGACCAAGGGCCATGGCTCACCATCCATGATCTATGCTACTTTTGATCCGCGAGAATCTGTGAAGCCAGCATCATTTTTGGTGTCGGATCGGCCTAAGCGTTAACGATCCTTGGTGTAGCAGTCAGGCTGAAGGGTTGGCGCCCTTCAGCTTTTTTTTTGCTTTTTTTCTTACTTTCGTTTTTTCATTTCATCAAACCGACAGGGGCCCTCGCCGGAATCTCAAATGAGACGTGGCGTTTTTGTTCTGTGTGGCTGATGGGAGTGATCTTAGAGCGGGCTTTAAAACTCGTCAATCGCGACCACGGACCTTTGGTGGAAAAACTGAGACACTAAAAAAAACGTTTTTTTATATATTTTTGTTTCTCTCTGAGATGGCTGGAGGCCTTGATTTGTAAGGGGTTTGAAGGTTTTCATTGTTGTTTTTTTTGCTGTTTTAGAACGGCTTTTTCAAACCCTGATTTAATATTGTAGAACCGCCTTTAACCACTGTTTGTGTTTGTGCTTGCACTACTGAGTTTGATATCTAAAAGGCAGGATGGCGGGTTGTCGGATTTATTATTGGAGTATTTGTGTTGGTCTGGTGTTTTAAATAAGGCGGAATGTTTGTCAATAAAGCTTAGTTTGTTTTTTATGTAGGTTTTGAAATTTCGTGATCCGCTGCAGCCCACGTCATCCGTGGCTTGTAGCGTAATTGGCTTTCGCTAGATATACCCTTAAGACATTCTCAATTATCCAAAAAACTAAAAAGCTTGCACAAATGCATTTTTTAGAGCAAAATCGCCTCAAAGACCTACCTTTGGTCATTTTCTATACTATACGCAATCCCACGTTCTTGGGACCCCTAGCGGTAGCTTTGTCCAAAGCGTTTATTTTCTAATCCCATTCTCGTATCCAGATTCTCCAAGTCCCCTCTCTTCGTAAAAAAAATTATTTTTTTTGAAAAAAAACGCTCTGGATCGATTTTTTGCGTCGTCTCAGCGTCCTCCCGCGTTTGTCAATCAGCTCTGCTGACCTAGATTATGGGTGCGAATAGCTCGTCAGAAGGGCGCGCATCGTTTGCCGGACAGTCTCCAGGTCGCGGGTTCAAAGCGCGAGGTGGAGGAGGGGAGCGCTTACCTGAAGTGGTGATGCTTACGTTTGGGTGCCCCGCTGGTCTGATATTTCCGGCAAGAATTGACCGGACGGCTTTCAAAAAGTTAACTGTATATTCGTACAGTATTGGAAGTCGTGCGTCATGAGTTACTCAATTTTAGGTCCGATCAGTGAGGGCGGTTCGAAGGTGCCGCTATGTCTCTTCCGAGTCCCGGCCGGCTTTCCCTCGCCGGCTGCGGATCACATTGAAGCGCAGATATCGCTAGATGAGGTGCTGAACATTCGTGCGCCACACGTCTACCTAGTGTCACTCGCCGGTGAAAGCATGCAGGGCGCGGGGATCTATGAGGGAGACTTGGCCATTGTCGATCGATCAATTGAGCCCGCCCACGGCCACATCGTCATTGCGCTGTTGAACAATGAGCCCGTATGCAAGCGCCTATGCCTTCGCGGTAGGGAGGTCATCCTGATGTCGGAAAACCCCAAGTACCCGCCACGGTACGTCCTTGAGGGTGACGAGCTGTCGATTTGGGGTGTGATCACCAGCAGCGTGCGCAGCCATGTCTAACGTGCCGCCGGTATTCGGCCTGATCGATTGCAACAGCTTCTATGCCAGCTGCGAGCGCGTGTTTCGCCCTGACCTCGCCAAGGTGCCTATCGTGGTGCTGTCGAACAACGACGGCTGCGTCATCGCCCGCAGCTACGACGCAAAGCCCTACGTGAAAATGGGCGAGCCGTACTTCCAGATCAAGCACAAGCTCAAGCAGCATGGCATCGTCCCGTTTTCCTCGAACTATGCGCTTTACGGTGACATGAGTGAGCGTGTCATGACACTGATCGAGTCGATGGTACCGGCCGTTGAGGTCTACAGCATCGACGAAGCCTTCGTCGACCTCACCGGCATTAATGACCTGGACGCCCTCGGTCGCAAGATCCGCAGCCAGGTGCTGCGCTGTACGGGCATCCCGGTCGGTGTCGGCATCGCGCATACCAAGACCCTGGCCAAGCTGGCCAACCACACCGCCAAACGCTTGCAGGCGCAAACCGGTGGCGTTGTGAACATCTGCGACCCAATCAAGCGCGACTGGGTGCTGCGTAATACGGACGTAGCGGAGGTGTGGGGAGTAGGCCGGCGCATGAAAATGCACTTGGATGGCATGGGGATCAAGACCGCAATGGATCTGGCCAAGGCCGACCCGTGGACGTTGAGAAAAAACTTCAGCGTGGTGATCGAGAAAACTGCCCGGGAATTGGCAGGCACGCCGTGCCTGGAGCTGGATGAGCCGGATCCGCCAAAGCAGGAGATCTGCTGCAGCCGGATGTTCGGCAAAAGGCTGAAGGATCTGCCGCCGATCAAGGAAGCGGTGGCGACCTACATGATGCGGGCATCGGAAAAGCTACGGGCACAAAAATCGCTTTGCAAGAAGATCCGGGTCAGCATCCGCACCGGAATGTTCAACCCCAATGAGGCTAAATATGCGAATGGTGTCGTGGTGGATCTGCCTTATCCAACGGATGACGTTCGGCTCCTAACGACTGCTGCAGTCGATGCGCTTGACCGCGTGTTCCGTCCTGGTTTCAGTTACAGCAAAGCGGAAGTCATGCTGCTGAATCTATGCCATCCGGGTGAATACACGGACGACCTGTTCACCACATCTCAGCCGATTGAGGTGACTAGGGTGATGGCGGTGTTGGACGAAATCAATGGACGATGGGGTAGGGGGACGCTCCGGGCCGCGAGTGTGCCGAGCAATCCAGCCTGGGGCATGCGGCGGGAAATGATGAGCCAAAGCTATACCACGCGCTTGGACCAATTGTGGACAGTTAACTGTCGATAATGAGCGTCCGCTTTGGGTTTCGATCAAACGAATATGTGCCTAAGTGTTTGCCATCGCCAAATACGTGTTGAGCGTTCGAAACACTCCTTCACCGCCACATGCAGTAAACATAAACTGCCTGATTTTCCTATAAAAAGTCGGGGGGGGCGGGGTCTTTCTTGGCCGAAAAATCACCAGATGAGGCTGATATGGGGCTGGCGCTATATTCTGGTGCGGGAAAGGGAAGATGAGTGAGTGTCTAGGCCACTTTAATGCGGCCGATGAGCTAGGCTTTGAAAACCTCTCATTCCAGGATGGATCGCATGCCAGATAACTCAGCCTCCAACATTGCCACTGCTGATGCGCTTACATTGCTTTTGCACAACCAGCATGCCATCGGTGCTGCAATAGATGAACTCGCGAAATGGTTTTCAGAGAATGGCGCAGAGACTGTTGCAGATAACGCAGTGGTGGCTATGGAAACCTTGGACGCAAACGCACAAGCACTGTCAGACGCAATCATGCGACTACGGCATTCCTAGGGAATCGCCCTAGCAGGCAGCAATCGCCCAATAACATGCATCCGAAGGCGAAAAGGAAACTGATGGTAATTTGGAACTTGCCTATCCAGAAGCAAGCTGAAGCAGCTATGATTAGTTAAAATGAAAGAAGAAGCCGAGTCGCGAACCATGAACACCGCATTTTCCAACTCCAAGTAAAAGTGCATCTCATCTTGGATTGCTGTAGTAAAAATCGCCCTGTTTGATTAAATTAATACTGATGTCGGGCACGCCAATCTCTTTGATAGATCCAATAAAATGAATAAATTATTTCTGTTTGCCGTCTCATTGGTTTTAGTAACGGGATTTCTAATTCTGACAATCTACAAAGAAAGTCAATTGTTTTTTCTGATTGGGGTGCTAATTTCTACAGCTGTACTTATTGCTTTTTCTCACTGCTTGAACTGGCTGAAGCTAGATGACAGACAACTCTTTAAGCAGCCGCTTTTCATTATTGCAACTGCTTACCCAATTTATTTATTCATGTTGTTTGGGGTGTGGGCATGGAAAGATTACAGTATCGATCTTTCCTATTCTGGTTATAGCCTATTTCTAGAGATAAGTAAGTTTCCTCTGATCATACTTGCATCTTCAGTGCCGCTAGGAGCCATCGTAAATAACATACATCGCACAATCCAGACGGAAAAACAAATTGACGATACTGCAATAAAAAACAGAAATGACATACATTACGGTCATGTCAAATTCATCTTGGATCAATTTGATAAAATCAAAGGCAAGGAAATAAGTTATGACTATCCTTTGGTCGAGCAGTTTAGCATTGCTCCAGAAATTAAAAGCGATACAAAGATTATTAAAATAGAGTCGAGCATCTTTATAAGTCAGCCCATGGATCTGTATAGAAAAATATATAAATACTCATCCGCTCAAAAAAGCTCAAGCTTTATGGTATGTCCGGGATTTCTCGAAAACCTCAGAGATGAGTGGCTGAAAATCCATGATTTATGCGTATATAAGTCAACGCTAGAGCCGGCGCAACATTTCAAAACCCACCAAGAAAAGTGCATTAAAAAATATAGCGAAATAGATATAGTCTTCACTAAGATCTCCAATCTGTTGTGTTTGGGCGGGTATCATTCTGACTACAGCTTAGGTCTTCAAGCCAAAGGGTCAATGTGGCAGTGGTACTCGACGTTTACTACCTGTATCCATATGTATGATTCTCTTCGCTCACTTGCAATTGTAACTGAGTTGATACTGGACAGAGTTCGGGATGAAAATGTCGACAAATTCTTTCCTTCAAATGAATCTGTATTTAAAATAGGCTCGGGTTTCGTCCAAGATTTAACTATGTACTTCGATACTATATGTGTTGGGCCATATCAGTCCCCGTCCCTCACACATCTTAAACTCCTTCACTTGGAGACCAATAGCGATGACTAGGCACAATGATGGATGCATTTCTTAGGGGCGGTTAACAGAATTTCGCAATGTTGTTTCACCCCGAGATTTGTTAGTAATGAGCTGTTTTCTGTCATGGTTGTGCCTATAGCAGGCCGACACAAATAACTGCTTTCGACGATATATGGAATTCCGCCCCATGTTTAATCGGCCCCCGCACCTTGCCAAGCGTGGGGGGCTTTTTTTCGCTTGCTCTTCTGTGCCCAGCAAAAAAACGAAGGAAGCAAGGGGATTAGGAATCGCGTCTTGAGCTGCAGCGCTCCAAGCGCTGCTCATGCAGAAGCTTGGATTTTTAAATGCATCATTCAAAATCTGTCACTTTCCAAACTACACCGTCGCCTTTTGAACAAACTAGCATTGTCTTTCCGTCTGGTGAAAATCTAAGGCATGTTGGGTTCATAAAGCCACGCACTACTGGCGGTGTGAATCTATGATTCTTAGGTTTAGTTGGGTCTATTGCTACAATGTCGCCCAGTTCTGGCTCGACAGCATATAAAAGCCCGTTGGTTGGATGCTCTTTTATTGCCCCCATTCTCCCGAGATCCCAAGCTATTGCTTTTTTTGCTTTGATTAAATCGATGTAATCACCTCCTTGAGAAAAAACATCCAGTATTTGTCCCATTGCACCCACAGTTATGTAGTGAGCATTTTCCCCGCCTCCGCCCCAGTTTATTACACAGTTGGCTGATGCGAATTTTTGCCAATTTTGTGCTTGGTTTAATGGTATTAGTGCAGCAGCGCCTGGCCGGGCTGGGATGTTGCTCACATATTTAGTTGGCTTAAGTGGGGTGGTAATGTCCGATATCCAACTATCCCTGCCGTTATAGTGTTCACTGACATAAATTTTACGCTGGCCATCTTTTATGTGCGAGGTGAGACTGTATGGGTTGGATAGCCCGTCGATGTACGGTGCTATCAAGGAAATGTCTCCTCCTTTGGAAATATCAGTTACACGGCCACTCCAGTTCTCCGCAACGAGGATCCTCCCATCGTCAAGTGGAAGGATAGACGCTGGGCCTTGTAAGCCATAAGCGAACGGTGATGATTCAGAAAAATCTCCTCCGCCTGTGATTTCTTTAATTCTTCCTGCGCTATATTCGGATACTAGTAGTTTTCCATCAAGGGTCCATTCCATATGAGTGGGGTTTAAGAGGTTTACGGCAAATAATTCTACGTTTGGCATGGTAGGCTCCGTTCTCATTGTTTTCCATATCAGAATTTTTTTGTTTCTGGCATGCGCCGCTAGATATTTCGTATAGCGCATTAGTTGTGTAGGTGTGGGGTGCTTATTTACATAGATGCGCTCAACTAGAAATGGCATTAAATGTGCTTGAAAGGAAAACTTTCTCTGTCATGCCTCCACTAATCGCCATTCGCCACTATGTTAGAATAGGCCTGCAGGTAGAACTGTCCAGTAAAAAGAGTGGGAAATATTTAAGTTGATGTTTTCTTGGGGGTTGTTAAAAAAAAGCTTGTTTCAAGCCGCTGGAGAGTCGACGAGATACCCTTGGGCCTAGCCAAGACCTGCTTAATGTGCCCGACGTTTTTGCCGATCGTTCACAAGGCACCTCGAACGTTGTCTCCGACTTCGACCAAACTTTATTGTTCAGCGTGAAGCGCTAGCTGCACCAGGGCGGCTTCCAACCGAGCTGATTCTGGTAAATCCTTTCCAGCACATCCCGTAACGAATATTCGTCTGACATTGCATCGACTCCTTTCGAAAAAGAACAAGCAAAGTACCGGTAGTACCCTTGGTGGGCGGTAATAGCTGCATGCTTAGAAATTGCTACAAAGCAATGTGATTTCGAGGAGCTAGCTAGGCTGGCCGGGGGGCAGAGGAGCTACTACGCCCAATCCATCATCGGAACGATGAACAGCGCTTTAATAAGGAGCGGGGTGCTTTCTGTATTGAATCGATCACCTTGCTCGCAGATCCTTTCCAAACAGAAAAAACACGTTTGTTTAAGTGGAGCCTGCCGTCGCAGTCCCTGACCTACACCACCTTGCGCCACCCCCTACACCTAAGACAGAATCCCCCGGCTTGTGCCTCTAGTCCGCAGGTTCTATCGTCCCCACATCACTGAAACCCAGTGATCGGGTTTGGTAGCCCGCTTCGTGTCTAGATGCATCGCATCACCAATTTCAGTCGCTTCCTCAGGACTTGGATTTCATGGTGGTCATGCGTGGGGCCCATTTGTGGGCGCCGGGTTCTAGTGCGACCGGTCTACCAACCCGCGTATGGCCGCCACCCATCGTTTGGTAGCGTGGGTGATGGCTTCTTTTAGTAATCGCGCTAGAGGTTCCATCTATGTTCAAAGTAACGCCCAACCCACCAGAAACCGATCCCGCATCCCCCTACGAATCCCTCAACTCCAAAAAATTCCACGAAGCCGCCGAGCGCGCGCTCGATCACTACCTCCTTCCCGCTGGCCACATCATGTCCAGCGTCAACGAGCCCGAGCGCATGTACCTCGCCAATCCGAAGTACGACTCGGAATCCCTATTGGCCAATGCCAGTGAAACGCTGAGTTCCGCTTCCGAAATGCTCAACAACTTCGCCGCCGCACTCGACCCCTCACACCGCAAAACCGCGCTGGGCATCGCGCAGGTGGTGATGTTGGGGGAGTTGGCGGTGAATCAGGCGTTGGATAACGTTGAGGTGAAGGCGTAAAGCCTGTCCCGCCGTGGGCAGGTGAAATGCTCGTTTACTGATAACAAAAAGCCGTCACTTTAGGGTGACGGCTTTCGCTCGCAGATCTAACCAAACTGACCCGCCGACTCAACCGCAGATTTCGGCTTCCTCAACCGCGTCAACTGGTAAGCAATCCCCAACCAGACAAACCACCCCGGCATGACCATCAGCGCAATCCGCGTGTCAGGCCGCAACGCCAGCAACCCCAGCACAAACCCCAAAAACGCCAACGAGAACCAAGCCATCGGCACGCCGCCCGGCATCTTGTAAGCCGACTTCGCATGCAGATCCGGGCGCTTTTTCCGGTAGGCGATGTAAGACGCGAGGATGGTCGACCAGGTGAAGATCACCAGAATCGCCGACACGGTGGAGACGATGGTGAACGCGGTCATGACTTCCGGCACGATGAACAGCACCAGCACGCCGACCAGCATCAACAGCGTGGTGAACGCCAGGCTCAGCAGCGGCACGCTGTTGCTCGACAGTCGGCGGAATAGGCCGGGGGCGTTGTCCTGGTTGGCCAGCCCGAAGAGCATGCGGCTTGATGAGAACACGCCGCTGTTGGCCGAGGAGGCCGCCGAGGTCAGGACGACGAAGTTGACGATGCCGGCCGCTGCGGGGAAACCGGCGACGAGGAACAGTTCGACGAAGGGGCTTTTGACGGGGGAAACCTGTTGCCATGAGGTCACGGCGATAATGCAGGTCAGCGCGAGGACGTAGAACAGGATGATCCGCAGCGGAATCGAGTTGATCGCTTTGGGCAGGGTCTTCTCTGGCGAGCGGGTTTCGGCGGCGGCGGTGCCGATCAGTTCGGTGCCGGCGAAGGAGAAGATCGCCATTTGAAATCCGGCGAAGAAGCCGAACAAGCCGTTAGGGAACGCCGCCTGTTTGTCCACCAAGTGGCTCAGGGACGCGGTGACGCCACTGGGCGAGACGAACGAGCTGGCGATCAGCACGCTGCTGACGCCGATCAGGGTCACAACGGCAATGATCTTGATGATCGCGAACCAGAATTCCACCTCACCGAACAGCCTGACGGTCAGCACGTTGAGGGCGAACAGGGTTGCGAGCATGCCGACGGCGGGTATCCACGCCGGTACGTCGGGGAACCAGTACTGGAAGAAGCCGCCGACCACGACGGCGTCGCCGATCACCGCCACGCTCCAGCTCAGCCAGTACGACCAGCCGAGGAAGAACGCCGCGCGCGGGCCGAGGTAGGCACCGGCGAAGTCGGCGAAGGTTTTGAAGTTGAGGTTGGACAGGAGCATTTCGCCCATGGCGCGCATGACGAAAAACACGAACAGGCCGATGATCATGTAGATGAGGATGATCGACGTCCCGGAGAGCGCGATGATCTTCCCGGAGCCCATGAACAGGCCGGTACCGATGGCGCCGCCCATGGCCATTAACTGGATGTGACGATTGCTGAGCGTGCGCTGCAGCGCGGGCTGTTCAGGCAGCCCGGAAGGGGTCGATTTCATTGCAAAACCTCTTGATTTTATGTTTTTGAGTTTTGGCAGAAAGTAGGTGTCGAGCGTTCTTGTTAGAGGTGCAGCGGCTAATCACAAGGTGAATCGCCCCCCGTGGCTTGGGGGCGGTCATGACCGATCAACTGACGGTGCGCAGACGCGAGGTTTTGGCCGGTTGCGGATCGAGCAACTGGAAGAGGTTTTTGATGTTGGCCGGTGTCGGCACCAGGTGAATGCGCTGGCCGATTTGCTGTGCCTGAGCCAGATCTTTCAGATAGCGCAGTGAGGAAAAGTCTTCCAAGGCAAAACCCACCGAATCGAACACCGTCACCTGCGCATGGTTTTCGCGCCCGGCGACTTCACCCTGCACAATGCGGAAAAACTCGATCACCGGGGAATCGCCTTCCAGTTGCTGAATGTCGCCTTCGATGCGCGTCTGCGGTTCGAATTCGACGATGACCCGGGCGTTACGCAGGATGTCGGCGTGCAGTTCGGTTTTACCCGGGCAGTCACCGCCGACCGCATTGATGTGCATGCCGGGCTCGATCATCTCGGGGGTCAGAATGGTTGCGTAGGCTTTGTCGGCGGTGACCGTGGTGACGATGTCCGCGCCCTTGACCGCGTCCTTCACCGAGCTGGCCAGAATCACGTCGATGTCGGGGAACGCGGCGAGGTTGTGCTTCAACTTGAGAGACGCGTCGCGATCAATATCGAAAATGCGGATTTCGCTGATGCCCAACATTTCATGAAAGGCCAGCGCCTGAAATTCACTTTGCGCACCGTTGCCAATGAGGGCCATCGAGATCGAATCCGGACGAGCCAGCGATTTCGCCACCAGCGCGGAGGTGGCTGCGGTGCGCACGGCGGTGGTCAAGGTCAGTTCGCTGAGCAGCGTCGGATAGCCACTCTGCACATCGGCCAGCAGACCGAAAGCCATGACCGTGAGCAAGTTCTGCTGGCCGTTGTTCGGGTGGCCATTCACGTATTTGAACGAGTACTGCTGGCCGTCGTCGGTGGGCATCAGCTCGATCACGCCGTCCGCCGAGTGATTGGCCGTACGCGGCGATTTATCAAACTGCGCCCAGCGCGCGTAATCCGCTTCGATGTAGCCGGCCATTTCGCGAATGGCGCGGCGAATGCCGACTTGGGTGAACAGGCGTGCAGCATCATCGACATCAATAAAAAGCGTCATGGTCTTATTCTCCGATCCAGTCATTGAAAGGTTGTAGAGCGCGAGCTGGCTCAGCTGCGTTGGCTCTCGAAACCGTGCAGCACGTTGACGGCATTGATGCCGATTTCATCGACCATGTAGCCGCCCTCCATCACGAACAGGGTCGGGCAGCCGACGCTGGCGATCAGTTCACCGATGCCGATGAAGTCATCGCTTTCCAGCAGAAAGTGGCTGATGGGGTCGTCCTTGAACGTGTCGACACCGAGGGAAATCACCAGCACTTCAGGGGCGAACTGCTGGAGCTTTTTGCAGGCGTGGAGCAGGGCGTTGCGGTAGCTCTCCCAGGTGGTGTTTTTCGGCAGGGGATAGTTGAGGTTGTAACTCTCGCCGACACCCGCGCCGACTTCGTGGCTGTAGCCCGAGAAGTACGGATAGGACACCGCCGGTTCGCCGTGCAACGAGACGAACATGACGTCGCTGCGCTGGTAAAAAATGTTCTGCGTGCCGTTGCCGTGATGGAAGTCGACGTCCAGCACCGCGACACGTTTGGCGCCCTGGGTGATGGCTTGTTGCGCGGCAATCGCGGCGTTGTTGAGGTAGCAATAACCGCCCATGTATTCGCGCGCGGCGTGATGGCCGGGCGGACGGCACAGGGCGAAGGCGCTGTCATGGCCTTCATCGATCAGGGCCAGGCCAGTGAGGGCGATGTCGGCGCTGGTTTTCACCGCTTGCCAGGTCGTCGCGGTGATCGGCGAACCGGCATCCATCGCATAGAAACCGAGTTTGCCGTCGATGAACGTCGGCACCTCTTCGCCGGCCAGATCGCGCACCGGCCATACCAGCGGCAAGGCGTCGTGGGTGCGACCGGTTGCGCGCCATTCGCTCCAGGCAGTTTCGAGAAAACTGACGTAGCGCTCGCTGTGCGCGTTGACGTAGCACGAGCGATCAAATGCGCGCGGTTCGACGATCTGCCCGAGGCCGACTTGCTTGACGCGGTTGTGCACGGTGTCGGCCCGACTCGGTTGTTCGAACGACGGTTTGAGCACGCCGTCCTTCAATTCGGTGCCGTGGTGCAACCGGTGGGAATCACTGAAAACTGTAAACATTCTGCGCATCCGTTATTGTTAGCCAGTGCAAATATTCTGTTCCGGCTGGGCTGCGCTTTCTTTGCTTTGTGTTCGTTATTCAGTCGATTATTCGGGCGTTTTTACTCAGGAATGGCGTCATGCAGAAAAAAATATCCAAACGCATCAACCTCGACGAGACCGACCTGGCGATTCTCGAGTTGTTGCAGGAAGACGCCAGCATTTCCAACGCTGAACTCAGTGAGCGGCTGTCGCTGAGCCTTACGCCGTGCTGGCGACGGCGCAAGCGCATGGAGGAGGCGGGGGTCATCAAGGGCTATCAGGCCAACCTTGATCGGCGAATGCTCGGGCTGGATATCATGGCGTTCGTGCACATTCGTTTTTCCACCCATGCCGACCACGCGCCGGACGCCTTCGAGGCGGTGATAGCGCAATTGCCGCAGGTGGTGGCCTGCCACAAGATCACCGGCGATGCCGATTATGTGTTGCAGGTGTTGGCGGAAGATCTTGACAGTTACAGCGACTTTATCGAGCAGGTGCTCAGGCGTCAGGTGGGGATTGCCTCCATCCAGTCGAGTCTGGCGTTGCGCGAGGTCAAGACTGGGAGCCGGATTGCGATTCCTAAACCGGGAAAGAGCTGAACGGGCAGAGGGGCAATCATCTTTTCAGTTTCAACGCGTTGTATGTCGTTGATGTGCCATTGCCACGCAGGGCTGTATTAATTCCAGCCTTTGCAGTGAGCGGTAATCTCTGCCCAGACTTCCCGATAGCTGAATCGCAACCACGCGGTGTGCAGCTTGTGCAGTTGCCGCCGAATCCAGCTGTTCGTGTTTGCGAGCAGCATTTGCTCGATGTCCCTGTTCAGCGCATCGGGTTCGAAACCTGTCCAGACCGGCGGGAGTACACATTCCAGGTTCCAGGCGCAGACGACGGCAACTTCGGCATACAGAATGTCTTTAACCTGTTCCGGATCATAGCCTTCGATTTGCCGGGCGATGTAGGGGTAATCGACGCCGGTGTCGACGAAAATATCGGAGAGGGCTGCGCGGATTTTGTATAGATCGGCGTGGCTCAGTTCTCGTCTCAAGCTTGGGCCTCCTGGCGTTGAATTGCGCTGATCCGATTGCACGTGGCGGTTCTTGTCTGGTGGTTAGTCGATTCTGAACGCGCGCTGTCGATCAGCAAAGTTTCATCTTGCCGCGTGCAAAGCAGGCCTAGTCTGCTGAGACAAGATCGTTGCTGTTCATCCCGAGGGGAATCGTGCCATGCGCCTTAATGTCGTCAAAGTGCTGTTGATTGCTGCTGCAGTATCGGTGTTGAGTGCCTGTTCCGGCGCGGGTGGTTTGACCACCACCCGTTGTTTCTCCAGCGACTGTCAGTCGCCGGAGGGGCGCAACGCCAATACCTTGAAGTTCGGCGGCAACAGTATCGGCAGCAGTCTCAATCAGTACAGCTCCGGCATGCTGCATGACGATTAAGGATTACTGCGCGGCAGGGACGGCAATCCATTCGCTCAGGGTTTGCTGATATTTGCCGGTGACTTTGCTCAAGTGCAGCCACTGATCAACATACAGTTTCCAACTGATGTCATCGCGCGGCAGCAGATAAGCCTTCTCGCCGTACTGCATGTACTGATGCGGATTCACCGCGCACAAGCCCGGTTTGAGCTTCTGCTGATACAGCGCTTCCGAGGCGTCGGTGATCATCACGTCGGCCTTGTTGTCGAGCAGTTGCTGGAAGATCGTCACGTTGTCGTGCAGGGCCAGTTGCGCCTTGGGCAGGAAGGCGTGGACGAAGGCTTCGTTGGTGCCGCCGGCGGGTTCGACCAGGCGCACGCCGGGCTGGTTGATCTGTTCGACTGTCTGGTACTTGCTGACATCGGCGCAGCGTACCAGCGGGATCTTGCCGTCGGTGTCGAGGGTGTTGCTGAAGTAGGCTTTTTTCTGCCGTTCGAGCGTCACCGAGATACCGCCCATGCCGATGTCGCATTTGCCGGCCTGCATGTCCGGCATCAGGGTTTTCCAGGTGGTTTGCACCCATTCGACTTTGACCCCGAGGCTGTCGGCCAGCGAGCGCGCCATGGCGATGTCGATGCCTTCGAAATCGCCGTCGGGGCGTTTGAAGGTATAGGGCTTGTAGTCGCCGGTGGTGCACACGCGCAACTGACCTTGTTGCTGGATGCTGTCGAGGTGTGAAGGGGTTTGCTCGGCATGGGCGCCGGCGGCCAGGGTCAGCAGGCCGCAGAGGATCATCGTGCTTTTTAGTGTTGTCATTGCGATCGGGGCTTCTGAGAAGGACGGTGGCCCAGTGTAGTGAAAGGCTTTCCCGGGTGTCACCCTGCTTCCGGGCTTAACGTGCCTAGCCACGCCACCAGCGCCACGATCAGCAATGCGATTGCCAGTTCAACGACAACGCTGCGTCTTAGCGCATTTGCTGCGATGACATAGTGTCCATTGCGCAACGCTTGCGCCAACGCCGGACCAAGATGAAAGCGGTTCAACGCCGCCAACACCAACATCCCGGCAAACAGTAAAACCTTGATCGCGAGCAGCACCCCGTAAGTGCCGAGCAAGATTTCGTCCAGTTTCGCACCGACGATGAACAGGTAATTCACCACGCCGGTAATCGACAGCGTCAGCACAATCACTGCACCGATCCACTCAAAGCGCCGAACCGCAAACGCCAGCGAACGAATGCGAGCGTCATCGAGCGGCCCCCGCGCCATCAACACCAGCGCCAGCATCGCACCCAGCCACGCGCCCGCCGCGAGCAGGTGCAGAATGTCGCTGAGAAAATGCCAGAACCGCAGTGTTCCTTCGTCCATCGCCCCGTGCCCGCTCCAGGCCAAAGAGGCGAGGGCGATGGCGCCAGCCACCGATGCGAGCCACGCGCCCGGCCTGATCAACACCACGATCAGCGCGATCATCCGCACTGCCCACGCCAGCCCGACATCGGTTTCCAGCAGCATCATTTGCAGGTGCGGCCACAGCGCCGCGAGCGCCGTTTCGCCGCTCATGGCGCGGGTCATCAGCACCAGTCCCGCCATCGACAACAGCGCCCCGATCAAGGCCATCCCGCGCAGCATCGGCCGCAACCGCAGCAGCGTGTCAGCGCTGTACAGCGCAAACAACGCCAGCCCGAACAACAGCACCAAATCCACATACAACGCAAACCGCAGGACGATGTTGATCAGTTCAGCCATCGCTTACTTCACTTTGAACGTGACGTTGCCGGTGATCGGATGCGTGTCGGAAGACACCGCGCGCCATTGGACTTGATAGGTGCCGGCGGGCAGCGGCGCGAGCGGGGTGATCAGCATGCTTTTCGGGTCGCTGCCGGCGCTGACTTTGGCTTTCATTGGCATCGGCGAATGGGCCATGCCGGGCATTTCGGTCATGACCAGTTTGGCGCCGGAGAATTTTGTCAGCAGGTTCTCGGAAAAATGCAGTTCGATCTTGCCGGGCGCGGCGCCGTCGGCACCTTCGGCGGGGCTCGACGAGAGCAGTTTCGGGTGGGCTTGAGCGAGGCTGCTCAGAAGCAAGCCGCTGGCGAGTACAAGGGTGATTTTCAAGGTGCGCATGCAAGAGCTCCGGGTTGTTTTTTTTAGGGGATTCAGAACCACAGCCGCACGCCGAGGACGAGGCGCGCTTCGCTGCGATCCTCGCCTTCTTCGCGGGCGTAATCGGCGGTGTTGCCGTAGGTACGGTTCCACGTCACGCCGATGTACGGCGCAAATTCGCGGCGGATTTCATAGCGCAGACGCAGGCCCGCCTCGGTGTTGGCAAGCCCGGAACCGATACCGCGTTGCACATCGTTTTTGCCGTAGATATTGAGTTCAGCGGTGGGCTGCAGGATCAGGCGATTGCTCAGCAGGATGTCGTAGTCACCCTCGAACCGCAGCGCGCTCTGGCCACCTTCACCGATAAACGCCGTGGCCTCGGCTTCGAAGTTGTACAGCGCCATGCCCTGCAGGCCGAACGCGGCCCAAGTCTGCGGCGCGCCGGGTTTGAAATCCTGACGCACGCCGCTGACCACGTCCCACCACGGCGATATCGCATGGCCCCAGAGCGCTTGAATCTCGGCGTCTTCGGTATTGCCGCTGCTGCGTTCACCTTCGGAGCGCAGCCACAGACGATCGATGTCGCCACCGATCCAGCCGGACAGATCCCAAGCCAACGTGCTGCCGTCATCGGCGTCCTGCCATTCGAGTTTGTCGGCGAGGAAGTACGTGTTGATCGCGCTGTCGTGGACTTGATGGCCGCCGGGGCTGGTGAACACGGCGGCACGGTCGGCGTCGGTCAGTGGCGGGATCGGCGTGCGGCTTTCGGTCGGGGCGGCGGGCTGCATCATGCCGTCGTCCATACTCTGCATCCCGGCATGATCCATGCCGGACATCTGGCTGTGGTCCATGCCCGGCATGTCGCCGGCGGCCATCGCCGAACTGCCGATCAGTAACAAGGAAAACGCGGTAAATCGAGTCATCAGCGGCCCCTTCATTCTTCCACCCGCACTTCGCGGAACATGCCCGTTTCCATGTGGTACAGGAGATGGCAGTGATAGGCCCAGCGACCGAGTGCGTCGGCGGTCACGCGGTAGGTGCGGCGCGTGCCGGGCGGCATGTCGATGGTGTGTTTGCGCACCTGGAAGTCGCCGTTTTCGTCTTCCAGATCGCTCCACATGCCGTGCAAGTGAATCGGGTGGGTCATCATCGTGTCGTTGACCAGCACCAGGCGGATGCGCTCGCCGTACTTCAGGCGCAAAGGCTCGGCGTCGGAGAATTTGATGCCGTTGAACGACCAGGCGAATTTCTCCATATGGCCGGTCAGGTGCAGTTCGACCGTGCGGCTCGGATCGCGGCCATCCGGGTCTTCGAAGTTGCTGCGCAGGTCGGCGTAGGTGAGCACGCGACGGCCGTTGTTGCGCAGGCCGAGGCCAGGGTCGTTGAGTTTGGGGGCGGTGCTCATGGCTTGCATGTCCACCAGCGGATTGTTTTTTTCGCTGTCGGGATGGGATTGCATCGGGCCCATCGCCGAGTGATCCATGCCCGCCATATCGCTCATGTCCATTGAACCGTGATCCATGCCGCCCATGCCCATGTCGTCCATGGTCACCAGCGGGCGCGGGTCCAGAACCGGTAAGGGCGCAGATAACCCGGCACGAGTGGCGAGGGTGCCACGGGCATAACCGGTTCGATCCATGGCTTGGGCAAACAGGGTGTACGCCTCGGCATCCGGCTCGACGATGACGTCGTAAGTCTCGGCCACGGCGATGCGAAGTTCATCGACGCTGACCGGTTTGACGTGCAAGCCATCCGCCGCGACCACGGTCATTTTCAACCCCGGAATGCGCACGTCGAAGTAGGTCATCGCCGAGCCATTGATCAGGCGCAGACGCAGTTTTTCCCCGGGGCGAAACAGGCCGGTCCAGTTGTTGTCCGGCGCGTGGCCATTCATGAGGAAGGTGTAAGTGGCGCCACTGACGTCGGCAATGTCGGTGGGATTCATATTCATTTCTGCCCACATCTTGCGATCGGCCACCGTCGCGCCCCAGCCTTTCTCGCTGACGTCGTGGATGAAATCGCCGACGGTGCGTTTGTCGAAGTTGTAGTAGTCGGACTGTTTTTTCAGGGTCTTCATCAGGCTGGCCGGGTCTTCGTCGCTCCAGTCGCTGAGCATCACCACGAACTCGCGATCGTAGTGGAATGGCTCAGGGTCTTTGGCGTCGATCACCAGCGGCCCGTAAACGCCAGCCTGTTCCTGCAGGCCGGAATGGCTGTGATACCAGTAGGTGCCGTTCTGCCGCACCTTGAATTGATAGACGTACACGCCGCCTGGTTCGATGCCGTGAAAGCTCAGGCCCGGCACGCCGTCCATGTTCGCCGGCAGCAGAATGCCGTGCCAGTGAATCGAGGTGCTGGCGCTGAGCCGGTTGCGCACCCGCAGCGTCACCGTGTCGCCTTCGCGCCAGCGCAGCAGCGGGCCGGGCAGGCTGCCGTTGATGGTCATCGCCGTGCGTGGGCTGCCGGTGAAGTTGACCGGGGTTTCGCCGATGAACAACTCGAAGTCGCTGCCGCTCAGTTCATGCAATTGACCGGGCGCATTCAGCGCCCAGACCGGCGTGCGCCACAGGCCGAGGCCACCGAGGAGGCTGCCGGCGGCGAGGCCTTTGACGAAGGTGCGTCGTGATGGGTTGGAAGGCATGCGCTGGAAATCCCCGTTTGACTCATGACGGGGAGGCTAACCAGCGCCGGCTTTCAGTTGGCTGAGGCGGGGATTACAGTTTTGTCAGCTTCAGTTGCAGCGAGATGATTGGCCAGATCCCGCGCCTGTTGTGACGCCGCGAGCCGCGACTCACGATCAATGTCTTCGCCGAGAATGGTCTTCTCGACGCGCAACTCATGCACATCGCTGATGCCGATAAAGTCGAGCCATGCCGCGACGTAGGGTTTCTGAAAGTCGAAGCGTTCGGCGGGTGTGGCCGACTGCGCCGAGAAATCCATCCCGCACGCATAGGCGCCCACGGCGATTTTGTTTTTCAGCAGACCTTGCAGGCCATGCTGCGGATCGAAGCTGAAGAGGATGTCTTTCTGCGACACCAGATCGATGAAGTGCTTGAGCTTGTACGGAATGCTGAAATTCCACAGTGGCACCGACAGCACAATCAGGTCGGCACGATGCAGGTACGCGGCGAGGTGCTTGAGTTCGTCCCACGCCGATTGCTGGGCGGGTGTCAGCGGCGTACCGCTGAGGCCGGCGTACTTGGCGTTCATCGCGTCCTCGCCGAACTCCGGCAGCGGCATGCCCCACAGATCCAGGGTTTCGACGAGGGTCTGTGGATGATGTTGCCGATAGCGATCGATAAAACTGCGCGCCACTTGCAGTGACGCGGAGCGTGTTTTGCGCGGTGAACATTCGATGTGCAGAAGGGTGGTCACGTGAAGCCTCGGCAGTCGGGGGGAGTGCGAGGCATTGCAACATAGCGCGATCCAAACTATAAATCGTGAATAAATAGTCAACTGATCACGTATCTCACTATGTTTGACGCCCTGCTGCTCAAGACCTTTGTCACCGTTGTCGATGAGGACGGCTTCAGTCGTGCCGCGGAAAAACTGCATCTGACGCAGTCGGCGGTCAGCGGTCATCTGCGCCGACTCGAAGAGCAAGTCGGCAAGCCGCTGCTCAAGCGCACCACCCGTTCTCAGCAACTCACCGCCGACGGTGAACGCCTGATTGCTTATGCGCGGACGATTCTGGCGTTGAACCGCGATGCCTGGGCGCAGCTCACGCGCACGCCGTTTCAGGGGCGGGTGCGGATTGGCGTGTCCGAGGATTTTGTCGAGGCGCGGTTGTTGCGCGCGTTGCAGGATTGCGCGGCGCAGCATCCGGGTATGCAGATCGATGTGCAGGTGAACATTCCGGGAACGTTGCTGGGCCAGATGCAGCGGGGCGATCTGGAGATGGTCATCGGTTCGCTCTGTGAAACCGGCGCGTCGGGGCGTTTACTCTGGCAGGAACCGCTGGTGTGGGCGTGGGCCGCGCAGCCTGTCACGCACTTACCGGCGCCTTTGCCGCTGGCGCTGTTTCCCGAGCCTTGTCCCTATCGCGAGGCGGCGCTGACGCGTTTGGCTCAGGCGGGCATTTCCCAGCGCACCGCGATGCTGTGTTCGAGCTCCGCCGGGTTGCGCGCGGCGGCGCTGTCCGGATTTGCCGTGGCGCCGATGCCGGCGAGTCAGGTGGGGCAGGGGTTGACCGCGCTGGGCGCGGAACAGGGCTTGCCGGATTTGCCGGATGCGCAGTTCCGCTTGTTTGTCGCGCCTCACGCTGATCCGCAGATGATCGATGCGGTGTCGCAGGTGATCGTCGAATTTTGCTCCGCGCGGCGGCAGTAATCGGGGCTAGAGGCCGAGGCCTTCCTGCACCGCCAGCAACAGATTGTTTTCGGTCAGAGCGATGGCATCCAGCTGCTGGCCTGTTTCAATCGACTGCATCCACCAATGGCTTTCACCGTGCTCATCCACGGTACGTAGCAGATAAGTGTCTGTGGCTGACGGGTTGATCTGCACTCGCCCGGCGCCATCCTCGGTAAACCGCGCAATGGGATCGAATGTCAGGGTTTGATGATTGGCTTCGATCACCAGTTGGTCGATGGCGTAATCGTGGGATTCACCATCGGGTGAGGTTTCGCAAACGTGGGTCGGATTGCGCCGAATCTTCAACCCGACCTCGGTGACCGGTTGCAGCCACGCCTCAATGCGGTGGTACAAGTCATACACCTGCGCCGGCCAGCAATCGATCTCCAGCGCGGCATCAGCATGAGTGTGCCGGGTTTGCTTGAGTTTGGCGGCGAGTTCGTCTGCTTTACTCATTTCGGATCCCTTGGTTTGATGTCTGCCTGTTAATCGTAGACCTTTCAACGGCGTACGACGTTGCCTTGCGTCATGCGCCTGCAACACAAGCGTGTCGAAATCAGCGCTGGCCAAGTCTGGTCAGGATCGAAAACCACGGACGCAGGCGTCCCAAGGAGCGGGTAGATGAAAAAGCTGTTTACAATTTTGGCAGTGATTGCGCTGACGGCCGGTAGCATCGGTTTGAGTTCGGCGCGCGAATCGCAGTCGAGCAAGGCCCAGGTGGAGTCGGTGGCGGGGGTATTCGATTACTACCTGCTGGCGTTGTCCTGGTCGCCGACCTTCTGTTTGACGCACAAAGATGACTCGCAGTGCACAGGCAAGGGCTACGGCTTCGTGCTGCACGGCTTGTGGCCACAATACGCCAAGGGTGGCTGGCCGGAATCCTGCCCACCACTGACCACGCTGAACGCGGCGGAAAGCAGCAAAGGCCTGACGCTGTTCCCGACCAAAAAACTGCTCGACCACGAATGGTCCAAACACGGCACCTGCAGCGGCCTCGGCGCGATGGGTTATCTGGATGAAGCGGACAAAGCCGTTGGCGCGGTGAAAATCCCGCAGGAACTGCAACCGTTCAGCAGTTCCTATTACTTTGAAGCCCAGGAAATAGCCGACCTGTTCCGCAAGGCCAACCCGGGCATTCCGGCCGATGGCATCGCGGTCATTTGCAGCGGCCCGGAACTGTCGGAAGTACGCGTGTGCATGAGCAAGGATCTGCAGTTCGGCGCGTGTGGCAAGGGCGTGAAAACCCAGTGCCGCGCGGGGGATATTCGGGTGCCGCCGTCGCGCTAACCTGAGCGGTTTCCACGTATCAAAAAGGCGCCCGATCGGGCGCCTTTTTTTGCCTGAAGGTTTGAAGTACCCGACGAACTCCCGCATGCTTGCGCCCCCCAAAAGGATGACCCGCAACATTGCATGGAGCTGTTCATGAGCGGAAAACCCGCCGCCCGCGTCACCGATCCAACCGCCTGTCCATTGCCGGGACATGGCACCAATCCCATAGCCAGTGGCTCGCCGAATGTCAATTTCGACGGTCTGGCGGCTGCGCGAATGACTGATAAATCTGCTTGCGGCAGCCCGATCACCGGCGCTGTTGCTTCGACGGTGTTCATCAATGGCTTGAACGCCGCCACGTTGGACAGCACCGGTGGTCACGGCAATGTCGTCATCGGCGGTTCAGGCACGGTGATCATCGGTGATACGGTGACAGCCGCGCCATTCAGTGGCCTGTTACCGATGCCGGTGCATTTCACTGACAGGTTGAAACTGGTCAATGACGTGACTGGTGAGCCCATGCCTGATCATCCTTACGTTATTCAGCGCGCTGACGGGCGTCTGGAACATGGGGTGTCTGACGCGAACGGATTTACTCACCAAGTCAGCTCGCACCTGCCGGAAACCATCAAGTTGTTTTTGGAGGAGTGAGGCATGCCTGCTGAAACGGTAACGTGCGCGAAGGGCAACAATTACAAGCTGCACAAGGAGCATGCGCTGACGGACAAGAAGGATGTCAGTGACAAGCCGGTACCGGTGGAGAGTACCAAGGCGATTGTTTTATTTATTGGTGGGGCTGGCGACAAAGAGAAATATTACTTTTCCGGACCGTATAAAAATATCCGAGAGGCATGGGTGACATTTGATGACCGCACCCGAAAGTTGCAAAAGCAGGGTAGGTACAAGTCAGATTGGTTAGGCTACAACGAGGTCAGAGGAAAACAGGATATTCAGCGTCATGTCTTGAGCCTTATTCCTTACAAAAGTTGTCCTGTTTATATCGTCGGACACAGCCTCGGCGGATGGAATGGCGCTCATCTGACAAAAATCATGTCGGAATGGGGTTACCGAGTTCAGATGCTGATCACTCTTGACCCGGTAGGAGAGGGGGCTTTGGTTTGGCTCGGGTCGGATATTCATCGCGAGCGACCTGAGCCAATCACCAATGACTGGATAAATATCAAGGCTGCACCCACCCAGAGAGACCCGTCAGATGGGGTGGCTGAATTTGGCGAGAAATGGCTTGTTTCATGCGGTCCCTCGGTGAATGTCAGTGTCGATACGAACCATGCCAACGCATTCGGGCTATTCAATGCGCCCATAGCAGGCAGGAAATCGGCGAGCGACTTCTTGTTCGAATCCATCATGAAGGAGTTTTCGGGTGAGTAGGTTCTTACTTTGCGTATTTCTATGTATTTGTTCCGGTTGTGCTAAAGACCATATAAAACCTCCTGCGAACTTGGTCTTCAGGTCTATTGAGAGGGATGATAGTTCGCTTCTGTATGTCATTCGGTATCAGTCGGATGTCGATGTCCTTAATCTTTTTGATCGAGGAGAAAGGGTGGGTATGGCTTCAGGCATGCTCGAGTGCGCTTTGTCGGATGACCAAGATTTTTCTATTAAGAAATTTATGCGATTTACTGCATTTGGTGTAATACAACCCGAAAAAGACGTCAGCAGTAAAATGGGGTTCTCCTACTTGACCCGTACATTCATGAGTGAACTTTCAAACGGTGGGGGTTCGCAGCGAGACTTGTCAGCGTCAGAACTGAACCACCTCCTCTCCAACAAACCACAGATCCCCTGCAAAGTCGTCGTCACCGCCTACGGCTACAAACCCTACTACTCAAACACCATGAACATACCCGTCGCGGATCTGCTGCGGGAAATCAACAAACCCCGATAACAGAGGCAAGGGGGATTTCAGGCGAATCCCCCCGCATCCACCCCCAACTCCCCACGCAAAAACTCCACCAATCCACGCTGCAACCCGCTCAACACACCCTCACGACTAACCAGCGCCAATTCCGTCGGCGCCAGTTCCGGCAAATCCGTACATACCTGATGCTCAGGCAACACCGCCGACATCGGCAGCACCGACACTCCCAACCCTGAGGCCACCGCTGCTTGAATCCCGGTCAGGCTATGGCTGCCGAACGCCACCCGCCAAGGGCGCTGGGCAACATCGAGCAAACGAATGGCGCGCTGCCGATACAGGCAGCCTTGCGGAAACAACGCCAACGGCAACACGCCAGTGGACGAATCAAACTCCGCGCCTTTGACCCACACCAGTCGTTCCGGCCAGGTCGCCCACGCCGGGCCGCTGTCGGGTTCGCGTTTGATCAGGGCGATGTCGATGTCGCCGGCATCGAGGCGCTGGCGCAGATCGAGGCTCATGCCGCTGAGGGTTTCCAGCCGTGCTTGCGGATGGCTGCGGGTGAAGCCGGCGAGAATCAACGCCATGCGCCGTGCGTCGAAGTCTTCCGGCATGCCGATACGCAGGATTTCCAGATCGAGGTCGCTGGACAGCGCTTCAGTGGCTTCTGCCGAAAGCGCCAGCAAACGCCGCGCATAGTGGATCAGCAGTTCGCCGTGCTCGGTGACGGCGACATTCAGCCCGGTACGGTCGCGCAGCAGCAGGGCGTGACCGACCAACTCTTCAAGTTTGCGCACCTGCTGACTGACCGTCGACTGGGTGCGATGCACGCGCTCGGCGGCGCGGGTGAAGCTGCCTTCGTCGACCACGCAGACAAAGGTTTTCAGCAGTTCCAGATCCAGCATGGCTGTGCTCTCGATAGTGGTTTTTCAACTGACGATTGGCTATTTATTTAATTTCACACTATCACCGGGCGCTCATAAGCTGAAGTCCTCACCATGGAGGATTCGACCAATGACACTGACTCACACACCACGCCCGCAATGGCTGACCTTCGATTGCTACGGCACATTGATTCAATGGGACGAAGGCCTCAAAGCCGTCGTTGGGGAAATCCTCAGCGAGAAGGGCGAGCATCAGGTCGACGTCGGGCACCTGATCGAAGTCTATGATCGCCATGAACATCGCCTCGAACAGACCCCGCCGCACCGATCGTTCCGCGAGCTAAGCACTCTCGGCCTGCAATTGGCCCTGGAAGAATTAGGCTTGCCCAGCCTGCCCGCAGACAGTCAGCGCCTGGCCGCCGCCATCCCGAAAATGCCGCCGTTTGCCGAGGTGATCGAGACCCTGCGTGAATTGAAAAACATGGGTTTCAAACTGTGCATCGTCTCCAACACCGACGACCAGATCATTGCCGGCAACGTCGCGCAACTCGGCGGCCACATCGACCGCGTGATCACCGCGCAACAGGCTGGCGCCTACAAGCCGGCGCCGCGCCTGTTCGACTACGCTCATGAGCAGTTGGGCGTCAGCCGCGCAGAGGTGGTGCACATCTGCGCCAGCCCGATGCTCGACCACACGGCTGCGCGGGACATGGGCTTTCGCTGTGTATGGATCGATCGCGGCACCGGTCGCCAGTTGCTGCCGGACTATCGCCCCGACGCGATCCTCAACCGCCTCGATCAAGTGTTGCCGCTGTTCAAATCCCTTGGTTGGTAACGGAGAATCGTCATGGCTCACACCCTGACTGCCACTGCGCGGGCCTCACGCCCGACAGCGCTGAACCTCGACACAGAAGCAATCATCACCGCGCGCACTGAGCTGGCGGCATGCTTTCAATTGGCCGCGCTACATGGGTTGGAGGAGGGCATCTGCAATCACTTTTCGGCGATGGTGCCGGGGCATGACGATCTGTTTCTGGTCAATCCCTACGGTTATGCATTTGCCGAAGTGACCGCGCAGAATCTGCTGGTCTGCGACTTCGACGGCAATGTGGTTGAAGGCGAAGGCCAGCCGGAAGCCACGGCGTTTTACATTCACGCGCGTCTGCATAAACAACTGCCGCGAGTGAAAGTCGCCTTCCACACCCATATGCCTCACGCCACGGCGCTGTGCCTGCTGCAAGGTCCGCCACTGTTGTGGCTGGGGCAGACCGCGCTGAAGTTCTACGGGCGCACGGCGGTAGACGAGGATTACAACGGTCTGGCGCTGGATGAATCCGAGGGCGACCGCATCGCCGGGGTCATGGGTGACGCCGACATCTTGTTCCTGAAAAACCACGGCGTGATCGTTGCCGCGCCGACCATCGCCGAAGCCTGGGACGACCTCTATTACCTGGAGCGCGCCGCCCACGTGCAACTGCTCGCGATGGCCACGCAGCGCGAGCTGAAACCGGTGCCCCACGCCATTGCGCAACGGGCCTATGAGCAGATGCGCGAGGGCGATCCGCACAGTGCGCGGGCCCACCTGCACAGTGCAATGCGGCGCCTGGCCCTTCACAACTGACTAACCCTAAAGGAGCGATCGAAAATAAATCGGCGAACAGCGATCATCCAAACTCGTTGTGCGCCGATATACCTGGGCGGGACCGGGGCGTTTGCCCCGTAGATTCCGGTGGGCTACGCTCACAAACATAAGGGTGTACCCGCTGGCGCCCTTGTCGTACCTGCCCAGGACTTGCTTTTGCCTATCCCTATTCACGATCCGCATCAGGCCCCCGGAGGCACCCTTAAACGCCTGCCGCTGCGCAAAGCAGCGGTGCTGTTTATCGTTGCGGTGGGGTTGTGCCTGTCCGGTTTGCTGTACCTGCAACTGGAGCAGTCGCGACGGCAGGATCTGGCGGTGGCGAAGGTGGCTTCGAGCAACCTGACCCGGGCAATGGCGCAGCAGGCGGAGGACACATTCCTCGCCGCCGATCTGGTGATGACCAGCCTGGTCGACTGGATTCAGGACGACGGCTACGGCGCCGCGCAGAAACCGCGTTTGCAGAGAACCTTCGCCCGGCGCGTGCAGCAACTCGATCAGTTGCACGGCATTTTCCTCTTCGATGCACAGGGGCAGTGGGTGATTACTTCGTTCACCGATCTGCCCCGTGGCAATGGTGTGGCCGATCGCGAGTACTTCAAGTTTCACCAGCAGAATGCCTCGACGCTGGCGCACATCGGTCCGGCAATCCGCAGCCGCGAGAACGGCGAGTGGGTCATCCCGATCTCCAAGCGCGTCAATGATCATGCCGGCAATTTTCAGGGGGTGTTGCTGGCCGGGATCAAGATGTCGTACTTCGACCGCTTCTTCGAAAGCTTCAGCCTCGATGACCAAGGCATCATGTTTCTCGGTCTGAGCGACGGCACCTTGCTCGCCCGCCGTCCGTTCGATGAAAACCTGATCGGCACATCGCTGGCGCAAGGGCGGATTTATCGCACGTTGCTGCCCGAGGCCGCTGCCGGCACGGCGATGATCGACTCGGTGGTCGATGGCGTCGTGCGTTTGTACGGCTATCGACGCTTGGCGGCGTATCCGTTGGTGGTGTCGGCGGCGACGTCGCGCGACACGATTCTCGAAGGTTGGTACGCCCGCGCATTCCAGTCGAGTGTGATTGTCGCCCTGGTGATTCTCGGCGTCGGCCTGTTTGGCTGGGTGTTCATTCATCAAGTGCGTGATGGCGAACGGATCGAGAAAAACCTGCGCAAGGCGCAGCGCACACTGGAGCAGATCGCGACCCACGACAGCCTGACCGGGCTGGCCAATCGACGTCTGTTCGAGCGTTCGCTGGAGATCGAATTCGCCCGTGGCGCGCGGCAGGTCAGCCCGGTCAGCCTGATCATGCTCGATATCGATTTCTTCAAACGCTACAACGATGCCTACGGTCATGTCGCCGGCGATCATTGTCTGACTCAGGTCGCCCAAGTGCTGCAGACGTGCTGCCAGCGCAAGTCGGACCTGGCGGTACGCTACGGTGGCGAGGAGTTTGCGGTGCTGTTGCCGGACACTGACATAAACGGTGCGCTGGCGATTGCCGGGCAGATCCGCCGCAGCGTGATCGACAAACACATCATCCACAGCGGCTCGCCGACCGGGTATCTGACGGTGAGTCTGGGCTGTTATTCGTTTATTCCCAGCGGCAATGACAGCCTGGAAGTGTTTATCCAGCGTGCCGATGCGGCGTTGTATCAGGCGAAAAATGCCGGGCGCAATCGTGCGGCGGTGTTGTCGCTGGATAGCGGCCTGGCCGAACTGATGCGCTCTGATCGCTGATCCAGAGCCTGGCACAAACCCTGTGGGTGAGAGGGGATTGTGTGACTGTCGCAGGAACTTGTGGGAGCTGGCTTGCCAGCGATAGCGGTCGGTCAGTCAAGAAAGATGTTGACTGTGCAGACGCTATCGCTGGCAAGCCAGCTCCCACAGTGATTTTCATCAGGCCAAGGTTATGTGAATACCCAAACAATCAAGGGTCTTCACCACGGGTGGCTCTTGTTCGTTCAGCCGCCGGTGCCACCGCCCGCGCCGCCAGTCCCGCCACCTGCCGAGCCGGTGCCGCCGCCAGCCCCCGAACCCGAACCGCTGGCGCCGCCGTTGGTGCCGGTACCGGAACCGGCACCGTCGGAGCCATTACCGCCCGAAGGCGCGCCCGGCGTGTTATCCGGTGGCATGGTCGAACCGCTCGTAGCGCCGGATTTGGTGCCGGTGGCGTCAGCGCCGTCGTTGGCGGCGAAGCTGGCGGCCGATGCCGTGGCCAGCAGGCCGGCGAGCAATAACGAGGTGAGTTTGCGCGTGATCATGATCCGTCTCCACAAAGGGTCTGTACCTGATATTGGTCTGATATGCAGAACCGTTGGTGCCGGATGGCTGACGAGCGGTCAGCGGTGCAACCGAGTGGCCTACTGATCTTCTGGAATATTGGCTATTTGTCGAACCGGGTGTGAGGGCTAACGTAGCCACACATTCACTTGCTACCCGGAGCTACCATGCAACCTCGTACCGATTTCTACACCGCCTCCCCAGATGCCTTGAAAGCGATGATGGCTCTGGAAACTGCCGTTTCCAGACTGCCGCTGGAAAAGACCCTGATCGAGCTGGTCAAGCTGCGCGCTTCGCAAATCAACGGCTGCGCGTTCTGCATCGACATGCACACCACCGATGCGATCAAGGGCGGCGAAACCCCGCGTCGGCTGTTCGCGGTGACCGCATGGCGTGAAGCGCCGTTCTTCAGCGACCGCGAACGCGCCGCGCTGCTGTGGACTGAATCGCTGACGCAACTGAGCCTGACCCACGCCCCGGACGAAGATTACGATGTGGTCGCGGCGCAGTTCACGCCCAAAGAAATGGTCGACCTGAGCGTGGCGATCAACACCATCAACAGCTGGAATCGTCTGGCGGTGGGCTTCCGCAAAATCCCACAGGGGGCGGTGGATAGTTTCAGAATAGGCATCAATGCCCATCCGCACTCGGCGCCGCCGGTGGTTGCACCTTGCGCATCAAGGGCACCATCGCGGTGGCGATGACGAAGCATGCCCCGATCATCAAAAAGGTGTCGCCGTAGGTTTGCGTCTGCGCCTCGCGGTAAGTCAGCAGCCACAACTGGCGCAGGCTGGCGGTGACACCGATGTCGCCGCTCTGGCCCAGACTCGCGAGGTTGCCGCCGGCCTGCGCCAGCCACTGATTCATCGCTTCATTGCTGCTGTTCAAGTGTTCGGCCAACCGCGTGAAGTGCAGGTTGGTGCGGTCATTGAGAATCGTCGCACACGCCGCAATACCAATCGCCCCACCCAGATTGCGCATCAGATTGAACAACCCCGACGCATGCTTCAAACGTGCCGGCGCCAACCCGCCCAAGGTCAGCGTCACCGCTGGCGGCACCGCCAGTTGCTGGGCAATCCCGCGCAACGCTTGCGGCAGCATCAACTCGCCGGCGCCCCAGTCGTGGGTGATCGGGCTGAATTCCCACATCGACACCGCGAACAACCCCAGACCGATCATCATGATCCAGCGCAGGTCCATGCGATTGGCCAGAAAGGCATACAACGGAATCGCCATGATCTGGAACACGCCGGTGGAGAAAACCGCCAGACCAATGTCCAGTGCGCTATAGCCGCGCACCCGGCCGAGGAACAGCGGCGTCAGGTAAATCGTCGCAAACAGGCCGATGCCGGTGACGAATGAAAAGAAGCAGCCGAGGGCGAAATTGCGGTCCTTCAAGGCGCGCAGATCGACGATCGGATTGGCCACGTGCAAGGTGCGGCCAATGAAGGCCAACCCGGCGAGGCCGCTGATCCACGCGGTGGTCAGAATGGTCTGATCGCTGAACCAGTTCCAGCGTGGGCCTTCTTCGAGGGTGTATTCCAAGCAGCCGAGAAACAGCGCGAGAAACACCATGCTCAGATAGTCCGCGCCTTTGAGTAGGGACAATTCCGGTTGGTCGATCTTCACCAGCATCGGCACTGCCACTGCAACGAAAATCCCCGGCACCAGGTTGATGTAGAACAGCCAGTGCCACGAGGAAATATCGGTGATCCAGCCGCCGATTACCGGCCCCAATGTCGGTGCCAGTGACGCGACTGCGCCGATGGTCGCGGCGGCAATCACCCGTTGTTTGCCGGTGAAGAAAAAGAACGCGGTGGTAAACACCAGCGGGATCATCGAGCCGCCAAGAAAACCTTGCAGTGCCCGAAAGGCAATCATGCTCTGGATATTCCAGGCCACACCGCAGAGCAAACTGGCGAGGGTGAAGCCGACCGCCGAAGCGCAGAACAACCAGCGTGTGGAAAACACCCGTGACAGCCAGCCGGACAGCGGAATCACGATGATTTCGGCGATCAGGTAACTGGTCTGCACCCACGCGGTTTCGTCGGTGCCGGCGGACAGCCCGCCGCCGATATCGCGCAGCGACGCCGAGACGATCTGGATATCCAACAGCGCGATGAACATGCCGATGCACATGGTTGCGAAGGCGAACACCTTGGTCGCGGTCGCCATGTCCGCCGCGTTGAATGGTTGTGCGGGAGCGGCGAGGGCGGTGCTCATGGCGCGACGGCCACGGCGCTGGTTTCCGGTTGCGCGCGGGTGTCGACTTCTGCCGTCACCGACAGGCCCGGACGCAAGTGACCGAGCACGCCGTCGGCCGGGTCGAGGAGGACGCGCACCGGCACGCGCTGGACGATTTTGGTGAAGTTGCCGGTGGCGTTTTCCGGTGGCAGCACGCTGAACTGTGAGCCGGTCGCGGGGGCGAGGCTGTCGAGGCGGCCGTGGAATTCCTGACCGGCGAGCACGTCGGCACGGATGCTCACGCGCTGCCCGGGTTTCATCCGCGCCAATTGGTCTTCCTTGAAATTGGCATCGACCCACAGGCCGCTGGCCGGCACCACTGACAACTGTTGTGAACCGGCCTGCGCATAGGCGCCGACCCGTGCGCGACGGTTGCCGATCACCCCATCGACCGGCGCGCGCAGTTCGGTGTAGCCGAGGTTCAGTTGTGCCAGATCACGTTCGGCGCGGGCTTGTTGAAGGGCGGCGCGGGCCTGTTGTTTCTGGGTGTCGATCACCGCCAGTTGACGTTGCGCGGCGAGCAGCTCGGCCTGGGCGCGGGCGCTCAGGGCTTGTGCGGTTTTGAAGGTGGCGTCGGCGCGTTGTGCGCTTTCTACCGACACGGCATTGGTCGTCACCAGGCGTTTGTAGCGCGCGTTGTCATCCCGTGAACGTGCGGTTTCCGCACCGGCAGCATCGATGCCGGCGCGGGCCTGGCCGATCACCGCTTGTTGCAGTTGTTCGGTGGCGTCGAGGTTGGCCAGCAGCGCTTCTTCGGCGGCGACGGCACCTTCGGCCTTGGCCAGATTGGCGCGATAGTCGCGGGCGTCGAGGCGGATCAGCACATCGCCGGCCTTGACGTGCTGGTTGTCGCTGACCAGCACTTCGTCGATGTAGCCGGCGACTTTCGGCCCGATCACCGTGACATCGCCACCAATATAGGCATCGTCGGTTTCTTCAAGAAAACGCCCGGCCCCCCACCAATGTACGGCGTACACACCGGCGAAGATCAGCGCGAGCAATCCGGCGCCGGGAAGCAGCAAGCGTTTGAGCAGGGGAGGCCTGGTCTTCACCACAACAGGTTCGAGGGTGGGCATGCTGGTCATGGCGGATTACCTGGGTAAACGGTGTGTTATTACGGCTGTAATATGACGCAGGTAATATTTGGTGGCAAATTATTTCTGATGCCGATCGTCAGTTGCTTCATTGAACCGAGGACGGCTCGTGTCGGGTCGGGTTTTGGAGCGTGGTGCAACAGGCATCCATAAGCTGCAGAAATCATGGTTCGCCTGACTCCCGTCAGGGCGGACTGACGCTCGTCGACGGCTCTCAGGCCCTCGGGGAAACCCTGATAGCGTGCAGCACCGTGGCCTTGCTGCTGACAATAAAGCCAGGCAAAGCAATTGTTTAAGAAATGTAAGCGCTGTAGGAAGCGTCTTGCTTTTGTGTGGGATGGCTCCGACTATCACGATCATTGATGACATGGCATTACGCCATTTTATGATCGCAAGGATGTTGCGTGCCGTATCCGTTTCGCGCTGTTTTTCGCCGTCGTTCCCCGCTTTGCCCGCTGTTGTCGGCCTTTGTGTTGAGTGTGTGTGCCTCCTCGATTGAAGCCGCCGAACCTGTCGCGCCGGGCCAGGAAGTACTGCGCCAGCAGCAACAGCAACAGCGCGATCTGCAACAACTGCAACTTGAACAGAGAAAACGGCAATTGGAGCGTGGCGCGTTCGGCCCGACGCCGATCACCCCGACCATCCCGCAAACGGTCGCCGCCGATGAACGTTGCTGGCCGCTGAGCGGCACGCGCATCGGTGGTGTCACGCTGATCGACAGCGACAAGCTCAATGCGCGGATCAAACCGCTGCTGGCGCCATGCATGGGCGTCGGCCAGATCAATCATCTGCTGGCCACCATTACGGCGATCTACGTCGACAAGGGTTATATCGCCAGCCGCCCGTATTTGGTCAGCGCACCGGCAGCGGGGCAGTCGCTGGATATCCGCGTTGACGAAGGCTACATCGAGTCCATCGAACTGGCCGATCAGAGCCTGCCGGTTTCGTTGGGTGGCGCGTTCCCGGGGATGCTCGGCGAGCCGCTGAACCTGCGCGATCTGGAGCAGGGGCTGGATCAGTTGAATCGCCTGCGCTCGATCGATCTCACTGCAGATATCGCCCCCGGCAGCCAGCCCGGCGCCTCGCGGATCATCCTGCGTTCGCGCACCTCCGCGCATTCGCGCTGGGCCTTGAACGCGGGCATCGACAACCTCGGCAGCGCCAGCACCGGACGTGATCGCGACACCGTCAGCCTCAGTCTCGACAGCCCGTTGCAACTCAACGACCTGCTGAGCCTCAGCGCCAGCGACACCCTCAATCAGGGTGACCGCTACAACCGCAATGCCAGCCTGTATTACGCGATCCCTTACGGCTACTGGACTTATAGCGTGTTCGCCAGCCACGCCGAATACCGTGCGCCGTTCAAACTGCCAAGCGTGACTTTCCACAGCACCGGCATCACCGATCAGGTCAGCCTGCGCGCCGACCGCGTGTTGTGGCGCGACCAGAGTCGCCAGCTCAGCGCCAACCTGCAACTGGCGCACAAGGATGTCGACAGCTACCTGCAAGACGTTCGCCTCGGTATTCAAAGCCCGACGCTGACGGTGGCTGAGGCCGGGCTCAATCTGTTCTGGCTCGACCGCGCGGTGTGGAACCTCGACGTCAATTACGCCCAGGGCCTGCGCTGGTTTGGCGCCGACGACGACTCGCAGCAGCAGATCAACAACCTGCCCAAGGCGCAGTTCCGCAAGTACCGCGCCGGCCTCAGCCAGTGGCGCAATGGTCAGTTCGGCGCGCAGGCCTGGCAGTGGCAGAGTCAACTCAATTTGCAGTACAGCCCGGACCCGCTGCCGGCGATCGAACAACTACTCGGCACCGACGACTCGGCGGTGCGCGGCTACCGGGTCAGCAGTGCCTCCGGCGCCAGCGGCGCGATCTGGCGTAACACCTTGCGCTTGCCTTTGCGCACTGAGTGGCCGGTGCAGATCACCCCGCGCGCGGGCCTCGACCACGGCTGGATCAAGGCCGATCACGGCGCGCAGGGCCAACGCCTGAGTGGCGCCAGTGTCGGCGTGAATCTGGGCTGGAAGAACCTGCAAGTGGATGTCGATTACCAACGCGCGCTTAACACGCCGAACGGTCTGCAGCACGAGCCTGAAACCTGGCTGATGCGCGTGGGCCTGCAAATCTGAACAACGCAGTGAACAAACAGCCGTCGGATCTGAGCGCGTCAGCCACGGCCAAGACTAAACGCGCAACGTGATGCCGTACTCACATGGAGACGTTTTTATGCCAGCACACACCTTTGCATTTCATCTTTCGCCTCGGGGCAAATTGCGCTGGGCGATTGCCAGCCTGTTCTTCGCCGTGCACCTGCCGAGCGCGCTCGCCGGTGGCGTCGTGGTCGCCCCGGGACCCGGCGGCACCGCGCAATTGCAGACCCAGGGCGGTGTGCCCATCGTCAACATCGTCGCGCCCAACGGTTCGGGCCTGTCGCACAACCAGTTCCTCGATTACAACGTCGACCGCCAAGGCCTGGTCCTGAACAACGCCTTGCAGGCCGGGCAATCGCAACTGGCCGGGCAACTGGCGGCCAACCCGCAACTGCAAGGGCAGGCGGCGAGCGTGATCCTCAACGAAGTGATCAGCCGCAATCCGTCCGCCATCAACGGTGCGCAAGAAATCTTCGGTCGGCCCGCCGATTACGTGTTGGCCAACCCTAACGGCATCTCGGTCAACGGCGGCAGTTTCATCAACACGCCGAATGCCAATCTGGTGGTCGGTCGTCCGGAATTGAATGACGGCAAACTGCAAAGCCTGAACAGCCGCGATGCCAGCGGTCAGTTGCAGATTCAGGGCGGTGGCCTGCGCAACGGCGAGGGCTCGATCAACCTGATCGCACCGCGCATCGACAGCCAGGGCGCGATCAGTGCGCGCGATCAATTGAACCTCACGGTCGGGCGCAATCAGGTCGACTACGCCAGCGGTCAGGTGAAAGCCGTCGACCCTGCCGGCAACACCGGCGATCAACGCATCGACGCCAGCCTGTTCGGCGCGATGCAGGCCGGGCGCATCAATATTGTCAGCACCGCCGAAGGTGCCGGCGTACGGGTGGGCGCGGTGCAAGTGGCCGGGCGTGACGGCGTGCAGATTCGCTCGGCCGGTGACCTCAGTGTCAGCGGTGAAGCCGTGGCCAACAGCTTCGACGTGACCCGCGCCGGTATCCGCAGCAGTCAGGGCGATGTTGGTTTGCACAGCGGCAAGGATCTGACGCTGGCGGCCACCGATGTCAGCGCTCGCGACGTTACGGTCGACGCCAAACGCAACTTGACCCTGTCCACAGTCGAAAGCCGCAAGCTTCAGGAAAAGCGCGAAAACTGGAACAACAGCACCATCGGCATCACCTGGGAAACTTACGATCGCACCCAGACCGACAGCGAATCGCGGCAGCATGGCAGCCAGATTATCGCCAGCCGCGATGCGAAACTGTCGTCCGGTAAAGACACCGAGCTGAAAGCCGCCAAGGTCGAAGCCGCGAAAAGTCTCGACGTGCAAAGCGGCGGTGATCTGCGCCTGACCGCCGCCACTGAAAGCCACACGCAAACCGATCAAGGCAACCACCGCAAGCATCTGTGGAAAGCCGACTGGAACAGCAGCAGCGAAGAGCAGCGCAGCGTCACCAGCCAGTTGAAGGCTGGCAATATCGCCCTGCAAACCGCCGCGTTGTTGCGCTCCGAAGGTGCTGAGTTGACCAGCGCGGGCGATGTGCAACTGGCAGGTAAACAGGTGGAAATCACCACGGCCACGCGGACCAATCGCAGCAGCGACAATCGCTATTCCGGTGACCTGGTCGGCGGTGGTTTCTTCGGCAAGACCGGTGACGCCGACAAGGGCAAGACCCAGCATCAGGGCAGCAAGGTCAACGCCAGCGGCAAACTGATCGTCAAGGCTGACGACGTGCGCATCAGCGGCAGCCAGGTACGTGGCGGCACCGACGCCAGTGTGATCAGCGACAAAGGTTCGCTGGTGATCGATGGCGTGCAGGACACTTCGCACAGCAACAATCACGACAAGGACAGCAAGTTTTTCGGCATCAGCAAGGACGAGTCGCGGCAGAACAGCCAGGACAGCAGCACGGTGCGCAGCGAACTGGTGTCCGACAGCAACCTCAAGCTCAAGAGCGCCAAGGACATCGAGGTCGCGGGCTCGACGGTCAAGGCTGACGGTGCGCTGACCGCCGACGCGGCAGGCGACGTCAATATGCATGCTGCGCAGAACACTCACGACAGCACTGACACCACGCAAACCCGTGGCTTCGATGCGTACGCCAAAGAGCAAACGCCAGAGCAGTATCGCGCCGGGATTCACTACGAAGACAAACAGCAAACCGTCACTAGCAACGACGTCACCCAGCAAGGCTCCAGCCTCAGCGGCGGCAGCGTGCAGGTGAAGGCCGGCGGTGACGTCACGCTCAAAGGCGCAGAGGTGAAGTCCACCTCAGGCGACACGACCTTGAGCGGCAAAAACGTCTCGCTGCTGGCCGAAGCAGACAGCCACAAAACCTCCACCGACACCTCGAGCACCGGCGGTGGTTTCTACTACACCGGCGGCCTCGACCGTGCCGGCAGTGGCGTCGATTTCGCCCACAGCACGGCGCAGGATTCGACCAGCAAAAACACCGCGCAAACCAGCAGCGTGCAGAGCAGCGGCGGCCTGACGATCAATGCCGACAAACTCGCTACCGAAGGCGCGCAGCTCAAGGCTGGCAACGGTCTGAATGTTGCCGCCAACGAGATCGACAATCGCGCGGCCAGCTACAGCGAAAGCAGCACGCACAACGACAGCAATTGGTCGGCGGACATCGGCGCCAACGTCGAGTACAAGGACATCGCCCGGCCGATCGCGGGCGCGGTCAAGGACGTGCTCAACGGCAAGGTGCCGGACAAGGACTCACTGGCCAATCTCGGTCAGCCGAATGTCGGCATCGACGTCGCAGTCGGCCATGGCAGCGCCAGCAAAACCGAGCAAAACAACAACGCCGTGGTCAGTCGTTTTGACGGCGGCACCGTCGATGTGAAAACCACTGGCACGCTGCACGACCAAGGCACGCAATACAATGCCAGCGCCGGCCAAGTGAACATCAGCGCTGACCAACTGCTTGCCGATGCCGCCAGCAACACGCACAACAGCAGCGCCAACGCGGTGGATGCCAAGGTCGATGTGCGCGTCTACACCAAGACCGGTGAAGACGTGAACGTCGCCGGCAGCGGCGCGGGTGGCAGCAGTGCGTCGAGCAAGGACAGTTCCAGCGCAGTGGTCGGCGGTTACGCCGGCAGCCAGGGTGTGAACATCAAGGTCGGCGGCGATGCGCGGTTCGAAGGCAGCCGTTTCGACGGCGGGCAGGGCGGTGTGAGCATCAACACCGGCGGTGATCTGGCGCTGAATCAGGCCAACGACCGCCAGAGCAACAATGACAGCAGCCTGCGCGGCAATGGCTCGCTGACGGTCGGCACCTTGCCCGGCACCGACGGCACCAACGTTGATCTCGGCGCCGGTTTCCAGCTTGATCACACCGGCAAGCAAAGCACTGACACGCAGGCCCATGTGGCGAGCATCAGCGGCAACGGTCCGGTGCAACTCAGCAGCGGCGGCGATCAAGTCCAGCAAGGCACGAAAATCGACAGTGCCGGCGCCGTCGATTTGCACGCCGACGGCAAACTCGATCTGCAAGCCGCAACCGACACTCACACCGCGACCGGCAGTAACCTCGGCGGCGGCTTGAAGGGCGGCGGCAGCAAAACCAGCAGCGAGAAGAGCCGTGATCAGGGCGGCAATCTGAGTGGCAACTTCAACATCGGTCGGGTCAGCGAGGATTCGAAAATCCTCACCGGTGGCCAGCTCAGCAGCCAGAGCGACATCGCGTTGAGCGGTGATTCGATTCACCTGCAAGGTACTCAGGTCAGCGCACCGAACGTCAGCATCGACGCGCAGAAGGGCGGCTATGTGCAGGAGTCGGCGCAGTCCACCGACCACCGCAATAACTGGAATGTCGCGCTGAGCGCCGGCGGCAACCTCAGCAGCAAAACCCCGACCGCCGCCGATGAGAAGGCCAGCAGCGACCACGGCTTCAATGCCGGGGCCAAGGTGGGTGTGGATTATTTGCAGGGCAGCACGCAGCAGAACAGCCAGATCAAGGCTGACGGCGTGGTGCTGAACAGCGCCGGTGATGCACAGCTTTCGGGTGCGCGGATCGACGCTAAAGATTTCAGCGGCAAGGTAGCGGGTGATCTGACCGTGGAGAGCCGTCAGGACTCGAGCAACCACGCCAAGCTCGATGTCGATCTGGGCCTGACCGCGAAGAAAAATCCACCGAGCGACAAGGAAAAGCTCGCCAGCACCGACTACAAACCGACACTGAAAGCGCAGGGTGAGTACGCGCACAAGGACAGCGTTGCGCAGGCGTCCGCGATCAGTGCCAGCCAAGGCGTAAACCTCGCAGTCGACGGCGCTACACAACTGACCGGCGCGCAGGTTTCAGCGACGCAAGGGAAGGTCGATCTGGGTGGTTCGAAGGTCAGCAGCACTGATCTGAGCAACCGTGACTACGGCGTGAAAGCGGGCCTTGATCTGCCGCATAAAACCGAGGAAAACGCACCGAAGGTTTCCCTGGAAAACGGCAACCTGAAAGTCGGCCCGGTCACCCTGAGCGGGCATCTGGACACCCAGACCCTGCAAGCCGGGATCGACGAAAAAGGCTGATCCAATGGCCAGTGGTGGATGCACTTGAACCTGCATCCATCACCAAACCCTGTGGGAGCGTTAGACGTCAGACCTCGATCAGCTTCTGAGTCTTTGAGGCTGGGCTGGCCTGACGCTTGAGCAACGCCTCGACAAACACCTTCCCGAACTGCTCCAGATACTGCCGTTGCAGCAGGCATTCATGCGGTGCCTCGACGTCGTGCTGGATCAACTCGCCGCTGATGTACGGCGCCCACAATGCAGGTTGCTGTTCGTCCTGACGGAGTATGTCGGTGGTCGCGCGGATGAACAGCAGATCACCCTTGAACACCTCGTACTGCGTGTGTCCGAGCAACTCCAGCATCAACTTCGAATCGTCGACCAGACGGGTCAGGAACTCATCGCCGATCTGCCGGCTGCCGAGCACTTCTTCCATGGCACTTTTCAGCCCCTTGAGACCGGCGCGTGGGGTGCCGACGATGGCGCGGGTCATGCGGCTGATGATCATCGCGTCGTCAAGTTTCAACGACGCCGGGCCACCTTGCAGCGGGTAGCTGTCGAACATGCACAGGAAACTTACCTCGCGCCCGCGCGCCTGCAACATCGCGCCAGTACGCAACGCAAGGTTGCCGCCCACCGACCAACCGGCCAGTTGATACGGCCCCTCAGGGTGCAGATCGACAATGCGTTGCAGGTACTCGGCGGCCAACTCATCCAGTGACTCAATGACCCGCGTCGGATCGCGCAGGATCGGCGATTGCAGCGCGTACAACGGCTGATCTTCTGGCAAAAACGGCAACAGCCCGGCGTAGGGCCAGGCAATCCCGCCGCCTGGATGGATGCAGAACAGCGGCGGCCGCGAGCCTTCGCTACGCAGCGTCAGCACAGCGGCGAACGGATCGCTGTCGCCACTGTTGGTTTGCAGGCGCTGGGCCAATTGACGCGGCGTCGGCGCGGCGAGGAAATCGGCAATGCCCAGGGCGATGCCGAACTGCTCCTTGATCCGGCTGACCAGTTGCAGGCCCAGCAATGAGTGGCCCCCGAGGTCGAAGAAGCTCTGGTTGGCGAACACTTCGTTGCAGTCCAGCGCTTCGGCGAACAGTTTGCACATCGCCGCTTCTTCCGGGGTCTGCGCGGGTGACAGTTCGGCGGCGTCGTACAGCGCCGGCGCCGGCAGGCGATCCACCGCGAGTTTGCCATTGGGCGTCAGCGGAAATTCGCCTACGCACATGATCACGCTCGGCACCATGTGTTGCGGCAGGTGCCGGCCCAGCGCCTGTTTCAGTTGTTGACTGTCGAGGCTCGAATCCTTGCTCGCGACATAACCGACAATGGCCGGGCCGTGGGCAAGCTCACGCAACATCACCGTGGCGTCGTCGACCCCGGCGCAACCGAGCAGGACGTTTTTGATCTCGTCCAGTTCGATGCGCAAACCGCGCAGTTTGATCTGGTTGTCCTGGCGGCCAAGGTAATGAATGCGCCCGGCATGGTCGAAGAACACCCGGTCACCGGCGCGGTACATGGTGCCGGCGCTGTCGAGCAGATCGGTGACGAAGCCCTTGGCTGTCAGCTCGGCACGGTTGCGATAACCGCGTGCCACACCCGGGCCGCCAATGAACAGATCACCCCAGGCACCGGGTGGCAGCAAGCGCTGCTGGCTATCAACTACGTACAGACGCGTGTTGGCGGTGGCCGGCCCGATCGACAAGTCGCCCGCGCCGTAACAGGCATTGATCGAGGTGGCGAACGAGGTTTCCGTCGGCCCGTAGACGTTGAGCAGGCGGCAATGCGCGAAGCGTGCGAGCAGCGCCGGCGTGCACGGTTCACCGCCGAGCATGAGCACGGTGTCCTGCGGGAAGTCTTCGGTCTGATGGCAGGCGAGCAGGCTCGGGGTCATCACCAACAGATTGATGCCTTGGCGCTTGACCAGTCTGGCCAAGGCTTTACCGGGGGCACTGCTGACTTTGTCGGTGATCACCAGTTCGGCACCGGCGAGCAAGGTCATCATGATTTCCAGCACCGACATGTCGAAACCGGCGGCGATGAATTGCAGGACTCGCGCGCCGGGTTGCAAATGCGCAGCATCGATCGCGGTGCGGGCAATCGGCACCAGATTGCGCTGGGTGACTTCGACGCCTTTGGGCTTGCCGGTGGAGCCGGAGGTGTAGATCAGATAGCCCGGCAGACCGGCATCGAATGCCGACAGAGGTGCAGTGGCAGCCGGCAGTTGCGTGAGGGTTTCGGTGGTCAGCCACAGCAGCTTGTCGGCAGCAATATCGACTTTGAGCTGGCTGCCCGGCGCCACAATCACCATGGCCGGGTCGGCATCGCTGAAGATGTGTTCGATGCGCGCCTCGGGCAGATCCGGATCCACCGGCACATAGCAGGCGCCGAGTTTGAACAGCGCCACGGCGGCCACGGCCCATTCGAGGCTGCGCGAGAACATCACCACCACGCAGTCGCCGGCCTGTACACCCCGGTCACGCAAATGTGCGGCGAGGCGCGTGGCGTCATCGTCGAGGTGGGCATAGCTCAAGGTTCGCTCGCCTTGCGACAGCGCCGGGCGCTCAGCGTAATGGTGCACGGCCTCGGCAAAGGCCTCGGCGAACACTGGCAGCTTTTCCTGATGCTGCGCCAGTGCGTAATGGCGCTGCTGCTCGTCGGGCAGGAACAAGTCGTAGTCGGCAGCCAGGGTTTGCGGCGCGTAGGCGAAGCGTTCGAACAGCGCAGTCAAGCGCTGATAATGCAGTTCCAGCGCCTCGGCGGAGTAGAGATCGGCGTTGGCATTGAAACCGATCTCCAGCCGACCATCGCCGTGGCGGTCGAAAATATCGATGCCCAAATGATCGGCCGGGCCATTGGCGATGTTCTGGATGGTGGTATCACACCCGGCAAATCCCGGCCCCTGATCGTAGGCAACGATGTTCAGCAGTGTGTTGAACAACGGCTTGTTACCGCGCTCGGCGTGCAGGTCGCGGATCATGCTTTCGCTGCGATAGCTCTGGTGCAGCAAATGATGACGCAACTGTCGCTGCAGGTTGGCCGCCACCGTCAGCACGGTGCTTTCAGGGGTGAACGACAAGTGCAGCGGCAGGATGTTGGCGACCATCGACGGCACATTGCGCAAGGCCTTGAGCTGGCGCGCCGCCACCGGCATGCCGAGGGCCAGTTCGTTCTGCCCGGTCATGCGTTGCAGGTAGGTCGCGCACAGTGCCAGCAGAATGCTCGACAGGCGCAGTTGATGTTCGCCGGCCGCCGCGCGCAGTTGCAGCAGGGTTTCACCGCCGAACACCTTGCGCAGACGATTGAGTTTGATCAGCGGTGCATCGCCGGGCACCAGTTGTGTCGGCTCGGGCATCTTCAGGCAGTACTGGCGCCAGTAGGTGCGGTCCTTGGTGTGCATGTCGCTGTGGCGATAGCCCTCCTGCGCGTCGAACACGCTGTACAGCGGCGCCAGCTCCAGCGCTGCGACCGGCTCGCCGCGGCTGAGTGCGTTGTAATGAGCGGTGATGTTGCCGAACAGAATGCCGTGGCCGAAACCGTCCACCACCAGGTGCGAGGCCAGCTCGATCATGCGGTAGTGTTGCGGCGCGAGGCGGATCAGCACGTAGCGGATCAAGGGCCCGTGCTGCAGATCCATGTCCTGATGCAGCAGGTGTTCGAGCAGTTCGTTGTAGGCCCGCTCTGGATCCGCTTGATCACTGAGGTCCAGACTTTCGAACGCCCTGGCGGGCAGGGCATCGGCCGGCTGAAGGTATTGCGCGTAAGTACCGGTTGCCGAGTCGATATCGAATGTGGCGCGCAGGGTATCGGTTTGCAGGAACTGCGCGCGGACGGCGGCTTCGAGCCAGGTCAGATTCAGCTCGCCGTGCAGTTCGATAACGTCGCACAAGTGGTAGTTGAGATTGCTGTGGCTCTGGCTGATCGCCAGGCAGACTTCCTGTTGCGCTGTGGAAAGCGGGCACGGCTGTACGTCACGCATAAGAGTCATCCTTTCTTCCGTTGCGTCGGGTTTTCGGCTGGCAATACCGTGCCCATCCCGCTTGGCGCAAAAGCGACAGATGCGGAATCGACGGCAATCGCCGTTTCAGTTTTTCAGGGGTGCGCCAGGTGAGTCAGGCGGGGTTGGAACCTTTGCTTGACGCCAATCCTTGGCGGTGTTTCTTGTTGTGATGTTGAAGCATTTGGTAACACTTCGCCGCTTAAACTAGGTGCAGAAAATGCGCCTGTCAATTAACTGATTTGTGAGTTTTGACAGTGGCGGTTTTTTGCAGGTGCTGTTGGAGTGTGCGATCTTTTGCTCTCGAAGGCAGGTGATGCCGGTGTTGCGCGACTTATGAGCCATGGAGGCAAACAATGAAACTATCATCCGTCGCTTTACTGGGGACTGTGCTGATCGCGCAAGCACCCGTGTCCCTCGCGGATAGCAGCAATGGCAAGAATCTCTATGTACAGCGCTGCGCCGTGTGCCACGGAGCCGATATGAAAGGTACGGGACTGCTGGCGCATAAAAGCAATCCGCCCACACCCGACCTGACAACCTCCGCGTTCAAAAAACGCCTGAATGAATATCCGGGCGTGATTGTGTCGTCGATCATCCTTCGCCCGAACGGCAACCTGATTCCGAAAACGTTGCAGGAGAATGGGGTAAAGATACCGCCACACGCCTGGAGCATTAAGGATCTGCGCGATCTGCATGAATACATGAGCGGCGTGATTGCGCTAAAACGCTGATCTTCAGTTGCTGCGCGGACAGTCGGTCGAGGAATCCATTGCTTCGGCTTAATGGTAACCATTACTATTCACGCCCCTTTTCTCAGCACGCCGCCCAAACCCCCATGCGTCCCCGCAGACCCGGCTTTTTCGAGCATTACGAAGAGTTGATCGGCACCTGGACTCGTCGCCTGCGCAATCGCGCGCAGGCCGAGGATCTGGCGCACGACACCTTTGTGCGGGTGCTTGAGTCCGATTCGGCGGCGGTGCAGCAGCCACGGGCGTATTTGCACCAGACCGCGCGCAATATCGCGGTCGACGGTTATCGGCGTGCGGATCGGCGCGGCGCCATGGAGTCGCAGGCCATCGATCACAGTGAGTCGTCATCCGGCGACCCGGAGCATTACATGCATGCGATCCAGTTGGCCGACTCCATCGAACGGGCGCTCGCTGAATTGCCGGTCAATTGCCGGAAGATTTTCGTCTGGCAGAAGATCGAAGGCCTGACCCAGGCGGAAATCGCCGAACGCCTGGGGCTGTCCAAGAACATGGTCGAAAAGTATATGATCCGCACCCTGCGGCATCTGCGTGATCGCCTCGACGGGTTGCAGTCATGAACCGCCGCAGCTTTTCATCCCCAGCCCAACAGGACATTCCATGATGGAGACGCGTGATTGCGCGTGCGGGCAAACAACGGTGCGCGATGACGCGGCTCGCTGGTTTGTGCGTTTGCAGGAGCCGGCCATCGATGCCGACGAGCAGCAGCGCTTCGATGCCTGGCTGAATCAACATCCGCAGCACCGTGACGAATTCCAGTTGCTGCAGGGCTTGTGGTCGGCAGCCGATCTGCTGCCGGCGCCACGGCTCAAAGCCCTTGCTGAAACGCCGCCGAACCGTCGCCAACGCCGTCCGATGCTGCGTTATGCCGTGGCTGCCAGTGTGCTGGCGGTCGCACTCGGGCTGGGTTTGTTCAGTGGTTTGAATCATCCGGGCGGTTACCGCGCCGAGTTCGCCACGGCGTTGGGCGAGCGTAAACACGTGGCGCTGCCGGACGGTTCGGTGATCGATCTGAACAGCCGCAGCCGCTTGCAGGTGCGCTATGAAAAGGATCGCCGAGTCATCGAGTTGAGCGAAGGCGAGGCGATGTTCAGCGTCGCGCACGATGCCTCGCGACCGTTTGTGGTCGAGGCCGGCAGCGGCAAGGTCACGGTCACCGGCACCCGTTTTGATGTGCGCCGCGATGTCACGCAAACCCGCGTGGCGGTGGAGCAGGGCACGGTGAAAGTGCAGGGGCGCGATGCAGTGGATGATCACTTCATCAGCCTGACAGCGGGCCTCGGCACTTATGTCGATGCGCAAGGCAAAGTCGCCGCCGCCTATGCAGTCAACCCGGCGGAGCTGACAGCGTGGCGCAGCGGCAAACTGGTGTTCAACAACGCCAGCCTCAGCGAAGTCGCCGCCGAAGTGTCGCGTTATCGCGACAAACCGCTGACCGTTGGCAACCCCGCCGTGGCCAGTCTGCGCCTGACCAGCGTGTTCAAATCCGACAATACCGACGCCTTGCTCAATGCCTTGCCGAGCATCCTGCCGGTGGCCGTTCGCACCCTTGCGGATGGCAGTCAGGAAATAGTCGCAAAATAAAATTCAGGTTTTTTTCGAGTTCATCGTCTTCCTGTTCAACTGCAACTGGTTTGCATTAACAGCCGCACACTCTTGCGATCCACAGGACTACGTACGACGTGAAAAACACCACTGCCAACAACAAAAAATCCCCTTGGCTGCCGCTGGCCCTCGCGCTGGCGGTCAACGCTGCCATGCCGCTGGCCTTCGCTGGCGAAGCGATTCATATCCGCGCGCAGCCATTGGGTCAGGCCCTCAGCGAACTGGGCCAGCAGACATCGCTGCAAGTGTTTTTCAGCCCGGACCTGGTCGCCGGCAAGCAGGCGCCGGCGGTCGACGGCGATATATCCCCGGAGCAGGCACTGCGGCAATTGCTGCAGGGCAGTGGTCTGGATTATCAGATCAACGAAGGTTCGGTGACGCTGTCGCCCGCCGCGGCTTCCGCCGCCAGCAACGGCCCGTTGGAACTGGGCGTGACCGACATCAAGGTGGTCGGCGACTGGCTCGGTGATGCCAACGCCGCCGTGGTGCAAAACCATCCCGGCGCGCGCACGGTGATCCGCCGCGAAGCGATGGTCGAGCAGGGCGCGATGAACGTCAGTGACGTGCTCAAGCGCGTGCCGGGTGTGCAGGTGCAGGACTCCAACGGTACCGGCGGCAGTGACATTTCCCTGAACGTCGGCGTGCGTGGTCTGACTTCGCGCCTGTCGCCACGCTCTACCGTGCTGATCGATGGTGTACCGGCGGCGTTTGCCCCGTACGGCCAGCCGCAACTGTCGATGGCGCCGATTTCCTCGGGCAACCTCGACAGCATCGACGTCGTGCGTGGCGCCGGCTCGGTGCGTTATGGGCCGCAGAACGTCGGCGGGGTGATCAACTTTGTCACCCGGGCGATCCCGGAAAAAGCCACCGGCGAAATCGGCACCACCCTGGAAACCACTCAGTACGGTGGCTGGAAACACATCGACACCGCGTTCCTCGGCGGCACTGCCGACAACGGTATGGGCGTGGCGTTGCTGTACTCCGGCGTCAACGGTAACGGCTACCGCGAGCGCAATAACGGCAACGACATCGACGACGTGCTGCTCAAGACGCACTGGGCGCCGACCGATCAGGACGACTTCAGCCTCAACTTCCACTACTACGACGCCACGGCCGACATGCCCGGTGGTCTGACGCAGAAGCAGTACGACGCCAAACCGTACGACTCGGTGCGTGACTACGACCAATTCACCGGTCGGCGCAAAGACGTGTCATTCAAATGGATCCGTCAGATCGACGAACGCACCCAAGCGGAAATCCTCACTTATTACACCGACAGCTTCCGTGGCAGCACCATCGCCGCCCGCGACCAGAAAACCCTCAGCTCCTACCCGCGTTCCTACTACACCCTCGGCATCGAGCCACGGGTGTCGCGGGTTTTCGATGTCGGCCCGACCACCCAGGAAGTCAGCGTCGGTTATCGCTACCTGAAAGAGGCGATGCACGAATCGTCGAGCCGTGTGGCGCTGGTCAACAATCAGCCGGTGCTCACGCCGACCTCTGACGGCCATGTGTTCCAGGACCGCACGGGCGGCACCGAGGCCAACTCGGTCTACATCGACAACAAAATCGACGTTGGCAACTGGACCATCACCCCGGGCATTCGCTTCGAACACATCAGCACTGACTGGCATGACCGCGCGGTGCTCGACACAGCCGGCAAACCGGTGCAGGCGAAAAACCGCAGCATCGAAAGCAATGAACCGTTGCCGGCGCTGAGCGTGATGTATCACCTGTCGGACGCTTGGAAACTGTTCGCCAACTATGAAACCTCGTTTGGCAGCCTGCAGTATTTCCAGCTGGGGCAGGGCGGCTCGGGTGATCAGACCGCCAATGGCCTGGAGCCGGAAAAGGCCAAGACCTACGAGATCGGCACACGCTACAACGATGATGTGTGGGGCGGGGAAGTGACGCTGTTCTACATCGACTTCGATGACGAGCTGCAATACATCAGCAACGATGTCGGCTGGACGAATCTCGGCGCGACCAAGCACCAAGGCCTTGAAGCGTCGGTGCATTACGACATGGCGGCGCTGGATCCGCGCCTCGATGGTCTGACCGCCAACGCTGGTTTCACTTACACCCGCGCCACTTACGAAGGCGAGATTCCGGGTTTCAAGGGCCGTGATCTGCCGTTCTATTCGCGTCAGGTGGCGACCGTTGGCTTGCGTTATGACATCAACCGCTGGACCTACAACCTCGACGGCTTCGCCCAGTCGAAACAGCGCTCGCCGGGCACCGGTGTGAATGCCGATGGCAGTTTCAACGGCAACTACATCACCGACGGCACGGCAGATGGGCAATATGGCGACATCCCGGGTTACGTGACCTGGAACGTGCGTGGCGGCTATGACTTCGGCCCGCAGGTGTCGAACCTCAAGCTCGGCGCCGGGGTGAAGAACATCTTCGACAAGCAGTACTTCACCCGCTCCAGCGATAACAACTCGGGGATGTATGTCGGCGCGCCGCGCACGTTCTTTGTGCAGGCCAGTGTCGGGTTTTAACTGATCGTTCCCACGCTCTGCGTGGGAATGCCTCAATGGACGCTCTGCGTCCGCCTCGCGAGGGACGCGGAGCGTCCCGGGATGCGTTCCCACGCAGAGCGTGGGAACGATCTCATACCTTAAGGACTTTGCCGCCAATGGCCACCGCGACCAATAACACCGCCATCAAGCCAAAGGCAAAGCTCAAACTGCTGGCATGCGCTACAAAGCCGATCACCGCCGGCCCGGCCAGAATCCCTGCATAACCGAGCGTGGTAATGGCCGGAACGGCGATGCTCTCCGGCATCACCGTCTGCTTGCCCACCGCCGTATACAGCACCGGCACAATGTTCGAGCAGCCCGCGCCGACCAGCGCGTAACCCACCAGCGCCGCTTCCCAGCTCGGTGCGAACGTCGCCAGAAAAAGGCCAGCCGCTGCCAACAGACCGCCAAACAGAATGATCCGCGTTGCCCCGACAATCCGCACAATGCGGTCACCCAGCAAACGTCCGGCGGTCATGGTCAATGCAAACGCCGCGTAACCCAACCCCGCGTACGCCGTGTCGATCCCGCGTTCCTGCGCCAGAAACACCGCACTCCAGTCCAGCGCCGCGCCTTCAGTCAGGAAGACGATGAAGCACATCCCGCCGATAAACAGCACGATGCCATGGGGGATGGCGAACGCCGGCCCGGAACTCTCACTGCCATAGGGCAGCATGTGCGGCACGCATTTGAACAATGCCGCGATCAGCACCACGACCACCACCAACATGGCTGCGAGAGGCGTCAAGCCGAGGCCGAGCAAGGCACTGACACCCGCAGCGCCGACAATCCCGCCGAGACTGAACAAGCCGTGAAAGCCCGACATCATGTTCTTGCCGCTGGCGCGTTCGACAATCACCGCTTGCAGGTTCACCGTCGAATCCACCGTACCGAGGCCGGCGCCGAACATGAACAGGGTAGCGATCAGCGCCGGTATCGACGACACCGTCGCCAGTAACGGCAGCGCCGCGCAGATCAGCAGCGTGCCGCCGGTGGCCACTCGCCGACAGCCAAAGCGTGTGGCCAGAATCCCCGCCAGCGGCATCGCCAGAATCGAACCGACGCCGAGGCACAACAGCAACAACCCCAACGTGCCTTCATCAAGCCCGGCGCGGGCCTTGGCGTACGGCACCAACGGCGCCCACGCGGCGATACCGAGTCCGGCGATGAAAAAGGCGATGCGCGTGGACATCTGTTGCAGGCGTCCGGGGACGAAGGTGTCTTGGGGGTTGAGGCTGGTCATATCGATCCTTGGCAAAAAACATCGCGTCCCCGAAGGACAGTGATTCAGCGACGAGGTTCGATCGTCGATGCTCGGGGACGTGCAGACGACATCCTACCCTGTGGGAGCGAGCCTGCTCGCGATAGCGGCTTGTCAGTCAATATTTTTTTGCCTGATACACCGCTATCGCGAGCAGGCTCACTCCTACAGGGGATTCGGTTTACAGTGGGATTCTTCGGTAGCAGGGACTAAGGTTGATGACGCAATTCTACGATGCACGGGGCAATATTTATGGGGTGATTGCGCCGCAGGCACTGCGCGACGCGGGCATTGTTTTGCCCGTCAGCGCCACTGAATGCGCCTCTGCGCGTCACTCTTGGAGCGCTGCGGCAATCAAACTCTGCTGCGACTGGCCCGAAGACCAACGCCCGGCAAACAGCAAGTCCCACCGCAGTGACGGCCTGCTGATCGGCCCGTTCCAGATGTCGCCGCCATTCGACGTGCTGATCGTCAACACCGACGGCACACTCGCCGAGCGCAGTGGCAACGGCCTGACGATTTTCTCGCAGGCGCTGACCGAGCAAGGCTTGATGCCAGAGGAGGGTGCTTTGTTGCGCGTGCATCACGACAAGGGTGACGCCGTGGAGACCTCGGCGAAACCGGCTGAAGTCGAAGGTGTTAAAGGCTTCTGGCTCGATCTCGGCCAACCGCGATTTGGACCGGATGCGGTCGGTGCGCAGACTGTTCAAGGCATTGAGTTCAATGCTCGGGACGTGAGCCACGTCCAGCCCTTGGCACAACTTGATTCCGACTGGGCGCATAGCCAATTCGTGCGCATTGGCAATCCGCATTGCGTAACGCTGCTCCGCGATGTATCTACTTTGCCGAGCAACGAGCAAATGCGTGAATCACCCCTGAACGAAGGCCTGACCGAAATCGCCTACGCCATGCCCACCGGTGCCGGAGATCCATGCCCGGCAGGTGTCAATCTGCAATGGGCGGTGCTGGAATCACCACAGAAAATCCTCGCGCGAGTATTTGAACGCGGCGAAGGGCCGACGGCGTCCTCCGGCACCAGTGCCAGTGCCGTGGCATCGGCGGCTTGGCGGGTGGGTTGGGTCGAGGCGGGAGAAGTGCAGGTGGTCATGCCCGGCGGCACGGCGCCGATTTTGCTCGAAGAAGCAGAGGGTGAATTGCGGCGGGTCAGGTTGTTTGGTACGGCGCGGTTGATGGGCTGAATTCAAAGACCCTATCGCTGGCAAGCCAGGCTCCCACAGGGTTTTGTGGTGAACACCTCATTTGTGTACGCCACTGAACCCTTGTAGGAGTGAGCCTGCTCGCGATAGCGGTAGATCAGACATTATCTTTATTGAATGCCAGTGCGCTATCGCGAGCTGGCTCACTCCTACATTGGATCTGCGGTGCGCCACAGATCCTTGTGGGAGCTGGCTTGCCAGCGATGGGGTCATCAGCCCCGCCGCAGATCTCAGCTCAGCTCAGTTCACCACTGAACTCCACCACCGGCATCTGCCGCTTCATCAACACCTTGCCGCCGCGAATCGAATACAACGGCAAGCCCTGACTGCGGATCACCTCGTAATCGCTGTCCGCCGACAGAATCAACAGATTCGCCGGCCGCCCCTGTTCCAGTCCATAGCGCTCACCCAGGTGCATGGCTTTGGCGCTGTTGTCGGTCACCAGATCCAGCGCACTTTGCAGGTTGCGGTAACCGAGCATATGGCAGATGTGCAGTCCGGCTTCGAGTACGCGCAGGATGTTGCCGTTGCCCAGCGGATACCACGGATCGACGATCGAGTCCTGGCCGAAACACACGTTCATCCCGGCTTCGAGCAATTCATTAACACGGGTCACGCCCCGGCGTTTCGGGAAGTTGTCGAAGCGCCCTTGCAGGTGAATGCTTTCGGTCGGGCAGGAGACAAAACTGATTCCGGAATGGCCCAGCAAGCGAAACAGTTTTGCGCAGTAGGCGTTGTCGTAGGAACCCATCGCCGTGGTGTGGCTGGCGGTGACGAGGGCGCCCATGTCGCGACTGCGCGCCTCTTCGGCCAATACTTCGAGGAAGCGTGAATGCGGGTCGTCGGTTTCGTCGCAATGTACGTCGACCAGGCAACCGGTGCGCTCGGCCAGGTCCATCAGGAACTTCACCGAACTGACGCCCTGATCGCGGGTGTACTCGAAATGCGGAATCCCGCCGACCACGTCTGCGCCCATGCGGATCGCTTCTTCCATCAGTTCGCGACCGTTGCGGAACGACTCGATGCCTTCCTGCGGAAACGCGACGATTTGCAGATCGATCAGGTGGCGGCTTTCCTCGCGCACTTCGAGCATGGCTTTGAGCGCGGTGAGTTGCGGGTCGGTGACGTCAACGTGGGTGCGCACGTGCTGAATGCCGTGCGCGGCCAGGGCCTGAATGGTTTTCTTCGCGCGGGTCTTGGTGTCTTCTTCGGTGATGGTGACCTTGCGCTCGCCCCAGCACTCGATGCCTTCGAACAGCGTACCGCTCATGTTCCAGCGTGGCTCGCCAGCGGTCAGCGTGGCGTCGAGGTGAATGTGCGGTTCGACAAAGGGCGGCACCACCAGATTGCCGCCGGCGTCGAGGTCATCCGGGCCGAGAGTGGGCGCTTCGGTCTGCCGGGCGATGCTGCGGATCAGGCCGTCTTCGAGGTGTAATTCGTGCAAACCTTCCTGGTTGCGCAAACGGGCGTTGATGATGTGCATCAGGCGAATCCTTTTTATAGGTCTTGTAGTGGCGCGCTGGCGCTGCGAGCGCCGAGCACACCGGTGACGATGACATACGTTAGCGCGGCAGCGGCGATCCCTACCAGCGGCGCGACCCACGGCGAGTTGAACGCAGCCACGGTGCCGACCGCATAGGCCCCGAGTCCCGGCCAGTTGAACGCCGGCAACCGTGCGTCGGCCAGACGCGGGTAACGTCCACGCCAACGGAAGAAAAAGTCCGCCATGATCACCCCGCCAATCGGTGGAATCACCGTGCCGAGCAGAATCAGATACGGCACCAGCATGTCGTACATGCCCAGCAGGGCGAGCAGAGTGCCGATCACTGCACCGGCGAGGGTCACGGTTTTACGCCGACCGGTGCGCAGCAGGTTGCAACCGGCGACGGCGAAGTTGTAGATGGTGTTGTCCTGAGTGCTCCAGATATTCAGCAACAGCATGGCCATTGCGGCCATGGCGAAGCCTTGCAACAGCAGCACTTCGACCACGTCCGGTTGTTGGTAGACGATGGCGCCGTACGCGCCGATCAGCACCATCAGACCGTTGCCGATGAAGAAACCGATCAGACTGGCCAGCACCGCCACGCGCGCCGAGCGCGAGAAGCGCGTCCAGTTGGTCGCTTGCGTTGCGCCGCTGACGAAGGTGCCGAACACCAGAGTGATCGCGGTGGACCAGTCCAGCGAACCGCTCGGCACCACGCTGAGCAAACCTTCGAAGCCGCCGACTTTTACCGTCGCCACCCACATCGACAGCATCAGCAGCAACATCATTGCCGGCACCGCGATGTACGAGAGGATCTCCAGTCCGCGATAACCGACGTAGGCTGTGGCGCAGAACAGCAGACCGAACAGCACCATCAGGCCGAGCACCGTACTTTCGTCGAGATTGAAATATTTACCGATCACGACGGCAGCCGTCGCCGTGCCCCAGGCGTACCAGCCGATCTGGGTGAAACCGAGGATCAGGTCGCTGAGCTTGCTGCCGACTTCGCCGAAGCAGAAACGGCCCATCAACACCGAATTGAGGCCGCTCTTGAAAGCGATGTAACCCAGGCCTGCCGCGTACAAACCCAGCAGCAGATTGCCGACGATGATCACCGCCATCATCTCGCCGAAACTGAACGCCACGCCGAGTTTGCCGCCGGCAAACATGGTTGCGGTGAAAAACGTGAAGCCCAGTAACACCATCGCCGTGGAGGCCAGGCCTTTGCGCGCATGCATGGGGACTTCGCTGAGGGGGTAATCGTTGCCGGGATCGTTCTGCATCATGGGGCGGTCCTTGCTGGAAGAGAGGAGTCGCGGGGGAGGGTTGCAGTGGTCGTGCCAAATGCCGGTTGGCGCGGGTTATGTATAGACGAGCCGCGTCGGCAAGCGCGAAAACAGTGCACCTGAATACACCGGAGCCCCAATGTAGGAGCTGCCGAAGGCTGCGATCTTTTGATCTTGTTTTTGATCGTTCCCACGCAGAGCGTGGGAACGATCAAGGTCAGAGGAAGCGCAGCAGGGCGGCGACGATGGCTTCGGGGGCGTCTTCCTGGACGAGGTGGCCGGCGTTGGCAATCGGGTGGAATTGTGATCCCGGGATCATTTGATGTAACGCTCGGCCACGCTCGATGGGGATCCACTGGTCCTCTTCGCCCCAGAGAATCTGCACCGGACAGCGGATCGTCGGGTACAGGTTTTCTGCTTCACGGGTATAGCGCTCGTCCATCTGTGCAATCTGCCGATAGAACGCCGCTTGCCCGGGATCGCCGAGCCACGGCTGCACGTAGGGTGCGAGTTCGTCGTCGGGGATATCGCGGTGAATTGCCCCGCGAATATAGGTCGGCACGATGGCGCGCTGGATGTAGTCGGGCAGGCCACTGAACGCCGCTTCATGCAGGCGCACATGTTGCACGAATGGCGAACCCCAGGGCGTCAGGGCCACAGGGTCGATGAGTGTCAGGCTGCGATAATCCTTGCCGTTGAGCAGATGCGCACGCAACACGGTGGCGCCGCCGAAGTCGTGGGCGACGACGTCGGGGTTTGCAATATTCCAATGGTCGAGCAACTGCGCCAACAGTTGGTTTTGCACGCCGAGGGAGACGTCGGCGTCAGGTTGCTCGGAGCGCCCGTAGCCCAGCAGGTCGAAGTAATGCACGCGATGCGTGGCGAAAAAGTGCGGCGCGATCCGATGCCACACGTATGACGAAAACGGCGTGCCATGCACGAACACCAGCGGCGGGCCGTCGCCGCGCACGGCGTAACGAATGTGGTGCCCGTTGAAGTCAAAGACCTGATCCAGCAGCCAGTCTGTCATCGGCCTGTCCTCTTGGCGGATGGGAGCCAAAAAGCATAGGCGTAAAAAAACAGCCTCGCGGGCTGTTCTCTATTTCCCAGACAAAACACCAATCCCCCTGTAGGAGCTGCCGAAGGCTCGGGCCGCGTTCGGCAGCTCCTACGAGGGAGATCTACGTCAGGTTACTCACCGCGATAGATACAACCGCTGGTGCAGGTCTCGTGAATACGGATCGCGCTCAGTTCCGGCAACAACGGCTTCATCTCATTCCAGATGAATTTGGCCAGCACTTCGCTGGTCGGGTTTTCCAGACCGGGAATGTCGTTCAGGTAGTTGTGATCGAGGCGCTCGTACAGTGGCTTGAAAATCGCCTTGATTTCGGAGAAGTCGCGGATCCAGCCGGTGTGCGGATCGAGGTCGCCGCTGAGGTGAAGCGCCACTTTGAACGAGTGACCGTGCAGACGCCCGCACTTGTGGCCGTCCGGGACGTGCGGCAGGCGGTGGGCGGATTCGAAGGTAAACTCTTTGAAGATTTCCACGGTATTTTCAGCTCTGTTCAGATGGCGTTCGCCGCAGCGATTCGGGCAGGCGGCGAGTTTACCAGCTTGTGTTTGGCCGTGCTGACTAAAGGGTCAGCAAGCGTTCGGCGAGGCGACCATTGGCAGTCAGTTCGAGAAACTCATCGCCGAGGCGACGGCTTTCGTCCATCGCTGCATGCCAGTATTTCTGCCGGCTCGGCGCATCGCCCATGAAGCGTTTGAAGTCGTTGCGGTCGGGCAGTTTGCCGTAGGGCAGGCGCGCCAGATATTCCTTCGACGGCGCGAGTAACAGCACGTCCTGCAAGCGCTCCACCGAGGCCTTACGCCATGGCAGGGTCTTGTCGAACCAGCCGGGAATCACCCGATCGGTAAAGTGTGGATAGAGCACGATGCCGTCGCCGCTGTAGGGCAGGTCAAGGTGATAGTCGAGCAGGCCACCGTCGCGGAACGTCCCGGCACCTGCACCCGGCAGGTCGCGTACGCCTTCCATGACCATCGGGATCGAACCCGAGGCCAGCAGCGCCTGACGCAGATTGCCGGTGTTCAGGGCGACGAAGCGCGACGGGAAATCGTTCAGCGCATTGACCGGTGGGGCCAGACGCGGGTCGTGGATGATCAGCCGTTCAAAATGTCGCGACAGCCGTGCGCGGCCGCGCAGGTTGTCGGCGATCACCGAGCCCAGCGCCAGACCGAGGCGGCCGCGATGGTCATCGGCCAGACGCCCCTGACTTTTCACCACCATGATGTTCAGCCGGTAATGGGCGTTGTCGAGGATGCTCGCGTCGCGGCCGTCGAGCAGGTCGTTGAGCATGCGTTGCGAGCTCTGACTGATCTCGGCCATGGTCACGCCTTTGTTGAAATTCTGCTCGGCGTACAGCTGACCGAGGCGGCGTATGCCTTCGGCGGCGTCTGGCAGGCAGGCGCTGGCGAAGCGCCAGGAACCGACCGAGGCGCCGATCAGCGAACGCTCGCGCGGCGCAGTCGGCAGCCATTCACCGAACAACGCCAGATCCAGCCCCTGAATCCCCAACGCCTTCGGCCCACCGGCGGCGCCGGGCAGGGTGCCGACGTCGGCGGCGTTCAAGCCTTGCGCACGAATCCGCGCCATGGCACGCGGGCCGGCCTTGAGGGTGAGGGCGGGGAATTTGATGTGGATGGCGGTCATACCGGTCTCGATCGTTAGCAAGCGAACAATTATAAGCACATGTTACAAAATCCTGTAGGAGCTGCCGAAGGCTGCGATCTTTTGATTTTGTTTTGAAAAGACAAGATCAAAGGATCGTCCGAACGCGGCCCGAGCCTTCGGCAGCTCCTACACGGGGGGCATGTGTTGAGCTGGGGCAATGATGGCAATTCAGTTTCAGTTAAGTTCATCCCGCTAAGGTGCCCACCGTAAGCAACACATAAAAATACGGAGACTCCATGAAAACCCTGACTGCCCTGTCCATTGCCTCGATCATCGGCTGCACCGCCAGCCTCGCCCATGCCCGCGATCTTGGCCCTGACGAAGCCCTGCGTCTGCGCGACGCTGGTACTATCGTCTCCTTCGAGAAGCTCAACGCCACTGCGCTGGCCAAACACCCGGGTTCGACGATCACTGAAACCGAGCTGGAAGAAGAGTACGGCAAGTACATCTACCAGATCGAAATGCGCGATGCGCAGGGCGTCGATTGGGATCTGGAATTAGACGCGGTGACTGGGCAGGTTCTCAAGGATCATCAGGATAAGTAATGAAGGTTAATGTTCGCGCCACCAGCCGTACGGCATTGGCGCTGGTGATTTTCTGCTCGGCAGCGATGGCCCGCGACCTCGATCAGGACGAGGCCCTGAGTTTGCGGGAGAAGGGCGTGATCCTGCCGCTGGAGCAAGTGCTGCAGCAGGCGATGGACCGCTATCCCGGCGCAAAACTGCTGGAAGTCGAGCTGGAAGAAAAACACGATGTCTACATTTATGAAGTCGAGTTGCTGACCGTCGAAGGTGTCGCCCGTGAGCTGCACTTGAAGGCCGATACCGGTGAACTTGTGAAAGACAAGGAAGATTGATCGATGCGTTTGCTATTGGTGGAAGACCACGTACCGTTGGCTGACGAATTGCTCGCCAGCCTGCAACGGCAGGGCTATGCGGTCGATTGGCTGGCGGACGGTCGTGATGCGCTGTATCAGGGCAGCAGCGAACCGTATGACCTGATCATTCTCGACCTCGGCCTGCCGGGCGTGCCGGGGCTTGAAGTGCTGGCGCAGTGGCGCGCCGGCGGTCTGGCGATTCCGGTGCTGATCCTCACGGCGCGCGATTCCTGGGCCGAGCGCATCGAAGGCCTGAAGGCTGGCGCCGATGACTACCTGACCAAACCGTTCCATCCTGAAGAGCTGCAACTGCGCATTCAGTCGTTGTTGCGCCGCTCCAAAGGCCAGGCCAATCAGCCGACATTGCAGGCGGCCGGTTTGCATCTGGACGAGGGCCGTCAGTGCGTGGTGCGCGATGGCGCCGACATTCAACTGACCGCCGCCGAATTCCGCCTGCTGCGGTATTTCATGCTGCACCCGGAGCAGATCCTCTCCAAAAGCCACCTCGCCGAACACCTCTACGACGGTGAAACCGAGCGTGACTCCAACGTCCTTGAAGTGCACGTCAATCACCTGCGGCGCAAGCTCGGCAAAAGCGTGATCGAAACCCGTCGCGGCCAGGGTTACCTGTTCGGCGGGCAAGCTTCGTGAGGTCGATCCAGCGCCGCTTGAGCCTGGGTTTGATCAGCGTGATGGTGGTCGTCGGTGTGGTGGTGGCGCAAACCAGTCTGTGGTTGTTCGAAGTGGGTTTGCAGCGTTACCTCGAAGCTGGCCTGCGCAACGACAGCGAGAGCCTGTTGGTGGCGCTGGTGCGTGGCCCGCAGGGTTTGCAACTGGATGAGCGACATCTGTCACCGGCCTATCAGCGGCCGTTTTCCGGGCACTATTTCCGCATCGATTTTGCCGACAGCCATTGGCGTTCGCGCTCGTTGTGGGATCAGGACCTGCCGCTGCTCGAACACCCCGGTCTGCACAGCAATCTGCAACTGGGGCCGGACGGTCAGCAGCTGTTGGTGCTGCGCTCGGACTATCGGCGTCTGGGCCAGTCGATTTCGATCAGCGTCGCGCAGGATTACACGCCGGTGCGCGAGAGCTTTCAGCGCATGCGCCAGATCGGGCTGGGCCTGGGGCTGGCGGCGTTGCTGTTGATTCTGTTCTTGCAGCGCTTGACCGTGCGCCGCGCCTTGAAACCGCTGGAAAAGGCCCGCGAGCAGATCGCGCAATTGCAGCAAGGCCAGCGTTCGCAACTCGATGATCAGGTGCCGGTGGAACTGGAACCGCTGGTGGCGCAGATCAACCATTTGCTCGCGCACACTGAAGACAGCCTCAAGCGTTCACGCAATGCTTTGGGCAATCTCGGGCATGCGTTGAAAACGCCGTTGGCGGTGTTGTTGAGCCTGGCCTCAAGCGAAAAACTTGATGCTCATCCTGAGTTGCGCAAGGTCCTCAAGGAACAACTGGAGCAGGTGCAGCAGCGGCTCAATCGTGAATTGAACCGGGCACGGCTGTCCGGTGATGCACTGCCGGGAGCGCTGTTTGATTGCGATGCGGAATTGCCCGGATTGCTGGCGACGTTGAACATGATTCATGGCGAGCATCTGGCACTGAGCTATGTTGCACCGGCGGGATTGCAACTGCCGTGGGATCGCGAGGATTTGCTCGAGTTGCTCGGCAATCTGTTGGATAACGCCTGCAAGTGGGCGGATGCCGAGGTGCGTCTGAGTGTGATTGAGCGTACGGACGGCTTTGCCCTGAGCGTGGAAGATGACGGCCCGGGGATTCCCGAAGAGCAGCGCACTGAGGTGTTCAGCCGGGGCACGCGGCTGGATGAGCAGACCCACGGGCATGGCCTGGGGCTGGGGATTGTCCGCGATATTGTCGAGACCTGGGGCGGGTTGCTGGTGTTGGGCGAGAGTGAGTGGGGCGGGTTGAAGGTGGTGATCGAGTTGCCTCGGCGGTGAGCCTTTAGAAGCCCCTCACCCTAACCCTCCCGAAACGTCGGACCGCCCAGAGGGAGAGGGGACTGACCGCGTTGTTTGTTCGAGGTACGCCGAAGTGAGATACCGAGTCGAACTCAGGTTTTGAAAGCATCATCGTGATCTGAAATACCGAGCCGAACTCAGGTTTTGAATGGCACGGAGATCGGCTCCCTCGCCCCCCTTGGGGGGAGAGGGCTGGGGTGAGGGG
>NZ_JSFK01000070.1 GCF_000783395.1 Pseudomonas chlororaphis
TAACGGCATGAGCGCCGGCAACACCCTCGCCGAAGCGCAGGTGCAGTGCCTGTCGGAAATCTTCGAGCGCGCGGTCAAACGCGAGATCCTCGAAGGCGAAATGGCCCTGCCGGACGTGCCGCAAGCAGTACTGGAGAAATACCCGAGCATCCTCGCCGGCATCAAAGGCCTGGAAGAGCAGGGCTTCCCGGTGCTGGTCAAGGATGCGTCGCTGGGCGGTGAATTCCCGGTGATGTGCGTGACGTTGATGAACCCGCGCACCGGCGGCGTGTTCGCCTCGTTCGGCGCGCACCCGAGCCTGGAAGTGGCGCTGGAACGCAGCCTCACCGAGCTGTTGCAGGGCCGCAGTTTCGAAGGCCTCAACGATTTGCCGCAGCCGACCTTCTCCGGCCAGGCCGTGACCGAACCGAACAACTTTGTTGAGCACTTCATCGATTCCAGCGGTGTGGTGTCGTGGCGCTTCTTCAGCGCCAAGCCAGACTTCGAATTCGTCGAGTGGGACTTCTCAGGCCAGGGCGAAAACTCCAACGCCGAAGAAGCCGCGACGCTGTTCGGCATCCTCGAAGACATGGGCAAAGAAGTCTACATGGCGGTCTACGAGCACATCGGCGCCAAGGCTTGCCGCATTCTGGTGCCGGACTACTCGGAGATCTACCCGGTCGAAGACCTGATCTGGGACAACACCAACAAAGCCCTGCAATTCCGCGCCGACATCCTCAACCTGCACAACCTGAGCAAAGTCGGCCTGCGTAACCTCGCCCAAGGCCTGGAAAACAGCGAGCAGGACGATTACACCGAGATCACCACGCTGATCGGCGTCGAGTTCGACGACAACACGCCGTGGGGCAAGCTGACCATTCTGGAACTGCGCCTGCTGATCTGCCTCGCCCTGCAGAAGTACGAACAGGCCAAGGATCTGGTCGAAGCGTTCCTGCAGTACAACGACAACACCGTTGAGCGCGGCTTGTTCTATCAAGCGGTCAACGTGGTGCTGGAGATGGAACTCGACGAAGACCTCGAGCTGGAAGACTACGAAGCCAACTTCCGCCGGATGTTCGGTGACGAGCGTATGGATGCAGCGATTGGCTCGGTCAACGGCAGCGTGCGCTTCTATGGCCTGACGCCGACGAGCATGAAGCTGGAAGGACTGGATCGGCATTTGCGCTTGATCGAGAGCTATAAAAAGCTGCATTCGGCGCGGGCGAATGTGACAGCTTCTTCGCACTGACTACATTATTTCCGCTGACCAGAAAAGCCAGGCAGTTGCCTGGCTTTTCTTTACGCGCGATGTTTTGCCTATTCAGCAAAACTGCGTTGATGCAACGTCAACTAGAGTAAGGCTATCTGGAGATTTTTCGTCGATTGACGATAAAAACGCTTTTTAGCAACTGCGCAAGAAGTTGCGCACTTACGACGACTCTTCCTGGCTGGAATAGCTACTTCTGTTGAAGTTGTTTACACAAGTTGTTGATGAACAATGGCAATGTAATGACTGGCATGAAATTTGATATCTCCAAACTCGCACGGACAGGCAATGGTGCCTGTCACTTGTGTCTTTTGAGCAAGGAGAGCATTCCATGGCAACCCCCGCGTACATGTCCGTCACTGGCGAAAAACAAGGCCTGATCACTGCCGGCGCATTTACTGCCGATTCCGTTGGCAACACCTTTCAAGAAGGCCACGAAGACCAGGTT
>NZ_JSFK01000071.1 GCF_000783395.1 Pseudomonas chlororaphis
TCGTCGAGGATCTCGCTCGGCAACTCGTCTTTCGGGCCCGGCTTGAACCATTGCTCGTCCGGATAGTGGACGAACTCGGCGTTGGCGATTTCTTCGCCCCAGAACTGGTCGTTGTAGAAGAAATTGCAGTTCAGGCGCTCGATGAACTCGCCCAATGCCGAGGCCAGTGCGCCCTCTTTGGTCGCGCCCTTGCCGTTGGTGAAGCACATTGGCGAATGCGCATCGCGGATGTGCAGCGACCAGACGTTGGGCACGATATTGCGCCACGAAGCAATTTCGATCTTCATCCCGAGGTCGGCGAGGATACCCGACATGTTGGCGATGGTCTGCTCCAGCGGCAGGTCCTTACCGGCGATGAAGGTGCCTGCGTCGGAACCGGCCACCGGCATCAACAGCGCCTGAGCATCGGCATCGAGGTTCTCGACTTCTTCGATGATGAATTCCGGCCCGGTCTGCACGACCTTCTTCACCGTGCAGCGATCGATGGAACGCAGGATGCCCAAGCGATCCTTCTCGGAGATGTCCGCCGGCAACTCGACCTGGATCTTGAAGATCTGGTTGTAGCGGTTTTCCGGGTCGACGATGTTGTTCTGCGACAGACGAATGTTCTCAGTCGGGATGTTGCGCGTGTCGCAGTACAACTTCACAAAGTACGCCGCACACAACGCCGACGATGCCAGAAAGTAATCGAACGGCCCCGGTGCCGAGCCATCGCCCTTGTAGCGGATGGGCTGATCAGCGATCACCGTGAAGTCGTCGAACTTGGCTTCAAGTCGAAGGTTGTCGAGAAAGTTGACCTTGATTTCCATGCGGGATTACCAGAATACGGCTAAACGAATGGCGGCCATTATCCGGTTTTTGCGCGGGAAGTCTTGCCCTTTCGGGATTGGCCGCTGATCGGCGTCCTGCTCTTGGGAAGACAAATCACGCGGGGTTCACTACGCTTTCAGAGCAGTCGCCGAGAACAATCTGAACATTGCGCCCGCGCCGTGGTTCTAGATTCAGAAGACAGCGGATCAAGGACGAGCACATGGACCTTTCCAGCTATGCAGCCCCGCTTCCACCGCGCCAGAGCGCCGTCACCCGCCGCCTGGCCTTCGCGGTCGGAGCGCTGTTTGTCAGCGGCGTGATTGCCGCGGCGGTCGCTTTGCTGGGNNCCGCATCACCGCCTCGAAAAACTACATCACCAGCTACGCCTACTGGACCACCGCCTACGAGCATTTGAGCGGTCAGGTCGACACCGATTGGGCCTACACCGAGCAGAACCTCGGCAAAACCCTGTTCACCAGTGACGGCTATGACGGCGTGTTCGTCCTCAACCGCGAAGGCACCCGTTACGCGGTGGTGCGTGGGCAAATGGTCGATGCCGCGCTGTCCGCGTTCGTTCAGGTGAGTGCCACGGAGTTACTCGATCAAGTGTTGGGCCAGGGTGATCTGACCAAGCCCGTCAGTCGCTATTCACTGTTCGAAGGCTGGCCGGCGCTGGTGTCGGCGGCGGCGATCATTCCCAACGATGAGCGGCCACTGGGCGATCCGCAGACCTCTTCGGTGCTGGTATTTGTCGACAAACTTACGCCGACCAAATTGCGCCTGATCGGCAGCGGCTATGGCTTGAGCAACCTGACCCTGGCGCTGGATGAAACCCTTGAACATGACCGCCCGCGAGTGCCGCTGGACAGCACCGGTTACAGCCTGGTCGCTGATCTGGAAAGGCCCGGGCAACATTTATTGTGGTCATTGCTGCCGCCACTCGGCGCGACGATTGTGGTGCTGATGCTGCTGACCGCGTACTTCTTCCGCCATGCCTTGCGCTCATCACAATACGTCGACCAGAGTTTTGCCGTCATGCAAACCTCGAATCAAGCGCTGGAACACGCCAACCGTGAGCTCGAAGCGAGCGAAGAACGCTTTCGCGCGGTAGCCGAAGCCGCGTCCGACTGGATCTGGGAAGTTGACCGCCACCTGGCGCTGACGTACCTGTCGGCACGCTTCAGCGAAGTAACCGGTTACCCGCAAACCCTGTGGCTGGGGCAAGACATCGGCCACCTGTTGAGTTGCGATACCACGCCGCTGGAAATGTGGCTGAGAAACCTGACCGAGGAGAACAGCGCCAGCGATTTACGCTGCACCTACCGTGACCACGCCGGCCAGCAACGCCATTGTCGGCTGTCGGCCCGGCCGATTTATCAGCAGCACGCGGTCATTGGCTATCGCGGCACTGCCAGCGACATCACCGACGAGGTCGCCGCCCATGCGCAGATCCAGCACTTGTCGATGCACGACGCCCTGACCGGCCTGCCCAACCGCAACAAACTCGCACGCTATCTGGATGAGGCGCTGCTGCTCAAGGAGCACGCGCCGCCGCTGTCGCTGCTGATGATCGACCTCGACAACTTCAAGCCGATCAACGATTCACTCGGCCACCCGGCCGGTGATGCCGTGTTGCAGGAAGTCGCCGTGCGCCTGCGTGAATGCACCCGCGAACACGACATTGTCGCGCGACTGGGCGGCGACGAGTTCATCGTGGTGCTCAATGGCATGGACAGTCAGCACGAAATCGACAAATTCTGCACCCGCCTGATCGGCAGCCTGCATCAACCGGTGGTCTTCGAGCATCATCCGCTGCACATCGGCGCCAGCATCGGCATTGCGCTTAGCCGGCGCCACGGGTATGTGCCCAGCGATCTGATCCGTTATGCCGATATCGCCTTGTATCAGGCCAAATCCGAAGGCAAAAACACCTGGTGTTATTTCGAAGCGCACATGAGCGATCAGATCCAGACGCGCCGGCAGATGGAAGATGACTTGCGTCACGCGCTCAAACACAACGAATTCATCCTGCACTATCAGCCGCGCTACAAGGTCGATGGCAAGCACATTGTTTCGGTCGAAGCGCTGGTGCGCTGGCAGCATCCGACCAAGGGATTGCTTGGCCCGGACTTGTTCATCCCGCTGGCGGAGCAGACCGATCTGATTGTCCCGCTCGGGCGCTGGGTGTTGCGTGAAGCCTGCGAAACCGCATTGGGTTGGCCGGAGGACATTATGCTGTCGGTCAATCTGTCACCCGCGCAGTTTGCTGTCAGCGATGTGGTCGAGGATGTTCGCGAGGTATTGGTACAAACCCGCTTCCCGGCCAGTCGCCTGGAACTGGAGATCACCGAAAACGTGATGCTCAACGACACCGACGGCGCGCTGACCACCATGAACGCCCTGAAGGAACTCGGTGTGCGCCTGAACATGGACGACTTCGGCACCGG
>NZ_JSFK01000072.1:0-2633 GCF_000783395.1 Pseudomonas chlororaphis
CGATGTCGCGCTGTCGTTGAATGTAGTGGCGTGGAATAGCGCGATTGCTGGCAGCGGGGTGGTCGGCGGGGTGTTGCTCGACCGCTGGGGTGTCGCCTCGTTTCCCTGGGCCATGGTGGTGCTGGTGAGCGTGGGATTTGTTATTGCCTTCGGCGCACGGGTGCACGGGTTCAGGTCGGGGCCGCGTGTTGCTGGAGCGGCTGCGGTTGCCGGGCACTGATGCCCGGACGCGCGCACTGCGTGGGCCTCGAGGGCGACCACGAATCAATTACTTTGTCAGTGATTACAGCGGCCGAAGGATTACGGGGGGGGGGCTCGATGAAGCCAATCAGGTTTCAGCGCGTCAGTAGTTCTATTGGCTCAGCCCCTTGGAATCCGCCAACCCGCCCTCATAACAAGTGCTACACCCAACACCCCGAGAGGAACGACAAGCCATGACCAGTCAAACCGAAACCGCCATCCTTGCCGGCGGCTGCTTCTGGGGCATGCAGGATCTGCTGCGGCGCTATCCCGGCGTGTTGCAGACTCGCGTCGGTTACACCGGCGGTGATGTGCCGAACGCCACCTACCGCAACCATGGCGACCACGCTGAAGCCATCGAAATTATCTTCGATCCGACGCTGACCAGCTACCGACAGATCCTTGAATTCTTTTTCCAGATTCACGACCCGAGCACGCCCAACCGTCAGGGCAATGACCTCGGTCGCAGCTACCGTTCGGCGATTTATTATCTCAGCGAAGAACAGCGCGACATCGCCGAGGATACGGCTGCCGATGTCGACGCCTCAAAACTGTGGCCGGGCCGCGTGGTGACCGAAATCGTACCGGCGGGGCCGTTCTGGGAAGCGGAGCCGGAGCATCAGGATTACCTTGAGCGCATTCCGAATGGCTACACCTGCCATTTCATTCGGCCGAACTGGAAGCTGCCGAAACGCGGGTGAGTCCAAAACGTCCTTAACCACCAGAACCTCGAATATGAATCATGAACTTTGGCTGGACCCTGATGGCTGTCAGACCTTTTGTCTGGCCGGTGCTCAAGGTGATAGTGCGCGTGCACTTATGGATTCGGACGCGAAGCTTGTTTGGGAGGTGGAGGCTGACAGTCATTTCGAAGCGATGACCAAGTACTATGCGCACATGCAGTGGGGCGAGTACCGGACCGACTTTCCCGAACAAGACAAGACGTCCTACAGAGACCTGGGCTTAGAGACCTGTCGCCCATCCAGCGCCACCACATAAGCACTGAACATATCCGCCAGCCCGTCGGCGCATACCGAGACTTCCTGCTCGGTACGCGGGCTGCCGGAAAAATCTTTGCCGACTGAACTGAGCGTGGTCAGGATCAGCTCGCACGCGGCTGTGCGTTTCGACTCGTCGACGTCGGGCAGCATTTCTTGCATGAACGTCGCGAAGATCTGCCGCCCGGCCGCGCGCACTTGGTAGGCCTCGGGAGCGTTACGGTAGAGCGGGGCGGCGTCGTTGAGGGCGCCGCGCATCTGTGCTTCGTCGCACTCTGAACGAATGAACGCCTGCACCAATGTGTGCAAGCGGGTGAGTGGCGGCTGGTCAAACGCTTGCAGAATTCGCTGCAGCATCTGCGTGGTGTGCAGCCACTCATCGCTCTGCAAGCGGAACAGGATCGCCGCTTTGTTGGGGAAGTACTGATACAGCGAGCCGATGCTCACACCGGCCTTTTCTGCGACCCGTGCGGTGGTGAAACGGCTGGCCCCATGCTCGCTCAAAACCTGAATAGCCGCTTGCAGAATCGCCGCCACCAGTTCGCTGGAGCGTGCCTGCTGCGGCTGTTTGCGTGAGGAAATACGGGCAGTCTGGCGGTTGGTCATGGGCAGCTCGGGCGTCCGTGGGAATGCGAATAGCGCAAGAAGCGAATCGCTCGCATCATTTAAATGCGACGAATTGCTCGCATTCTAGTTCCCGACTGACGGAAAGCAATCATGACAACCTTGACCACTGAACCCCTCGCAAGCCTGATCGAACGCTTGTACGCCCAAGCTGGCGCCGCCACCAGCCCTGTACTGCACACGGTGCCTGGCGAAGAGCGTGAACGCTTGATGCATAGCAAAACCGAATACCTGAAACTCTATGAAATGCTCAAAGACCTGTGGCTGCCGGTCTCCCGAGACACCGGCAAACTGCTGTACATGCTGGCGCGCAACACCCAAGCCAAAGCCATTGTCGAGTTCGGCACCTCATTCGGCCTTTCGACGCTGCACCTGGCGGCGGCCCTGCGCGATAACGGCGGCGGAGTGCTGATCGGCAGTGAGTTCGAACCTTCGAAGATTGAACTGGCGCGGCATCACTTCGTTGAAGGTGGCGTCAGCGATCTCGTAGAGATTCGCCAAGGTGATGCGTTGGCGACGCTGGCTTCGGATCTGCCGGAATCGGTCGATCTGCTCCTGCTCGATGGCGCCAAGGCGTTGTATGGTGACGTGTTGAGTCTGGTCGAAAAGCACCTGAAACCGGGGGCGTTGGTGGTGGCGGACAACACCGATTATTGTCCTGAGTATCTGGCTTACGTGCGCGCGCCGCAGAACGGTTATCTATCGGTGCCGTTTGCGGATGATATTGAGCTGTCGATGCGAGTGGGGTGAAACACGGGACACCGTGGGAGC
>NZ_JSFK01000072.1:2676-3175 GCF_000783395.1 Pseudomonas chlororaphis
CGCGCCGAACAGTGCATAAGGATCGGCGTAGTAGCTGTTGGCGTAATCCACCGCCACTTTGGACACCAATTGCGTATTCACCGCCGCGAAGAAACCCTGCGGCCAGTCGTAACGTAATTCGCCCTGGTAGTAATGCATTGGCAGACCGGGCAGGCGGTTGTCGCCGAAACGATCATCATCGCGATAGTGGAAATCACTGAAGGTATACGCCTGACGCAAGCTCAACTGACGGCCATCGGCCGCCGACCAGAGTTTGCTGTTCAGGCTCGCTTCCACGCCTTGGTGCACGGTCGGGCTGGCGTTAAGTTCATACGGCGTGACGGCATTGGCATCCGGCAACACCGACAGCAGTTCATGCCGCACCTGCGCGTAGTACCACGCCAGACTCCATTCGCCGACGGCGCTGTCGCCACGACCGCCCAGCTCCAGCGTGGTCGCGGTCTGGTTCTGCAGTTTGATCGGGTCTTTCTGCGTGCCGGTCGCTGCGCCATTGCCGGCG
>NZ_JSFK01000072.1:3181-5470 GCF_000783395.1 Pseudomonas chlororaphis
CGGATGCGGCGCCTCAACCGAGCGGCTGAGGTTACCGAACACTTGCAGGTCCGGGGTGATCTGGTAGCGCAGGCCGAGGCGCGGTGCGTAGTCCCAGTCGTTCATGCTGGTTTTGCCGCCGCTTTGCGGGTAGGTCACGTCGCTTTCGCGGCGGGTGTAGATGGCGGCGAGGCCGGTGGTCAGCCAGAGGTCATCGGCGATTTCCAGGTCGTTGCCAAAATGCAGAACGGTGTCCGAACCCTGATAGGTGAAGTTGCGCATGCGCGTGCCGGGCACGTAGCTGGCGGTGTTGGCGCTGGGGATGCGCACGAATTCGCTGGCGCCGTCGTTGGGCAGGTGCTTGGTCACACGCAGGCCGACGTTGCTGCGGCTTTCCATGCCGAAAATCGTGTCGCGGCGTTTGTAGTCGAAGGTGCCGCTGACGTCGGTGTAGGCGACTTTCAAGCGGTTCGGGCCTTCACGCAGGTCCATCGGGTAGTCGTGGTAGACGAGGCCGGTCTGGATGCTGGAATCGTCGTCGATGTAATAAGTAGTCTTGTTGCCGATGAAGGTGCTGCCCGGCTGTTTGCGGCTATCGTCGCGCGCCACGTAGGACGGATTGGCCGCGCGAGGCGAGTGTTCGATGGAGTGCTTGGTCACGCGGCCGGCGAGCTCGTTGTCGGTCTCGCGGTAGCGGATATAGAAGCGGGTTTCCAGGTTCGGGTTGAAGCGATAGCCGAAGTTGGCGATCACACCTTTGCTCTCGCTGGCGGTGTGGTCCTGATAGCCGTCGGCGTTGGAGTCGGTGAGCGACACGTAGTAATCGAAATCGCCGAGCACTTGCCCGGAGCTGACCTGGCGCTGCTGATAGCCGTGGCTGCCGGTGGCGTAGCGCACTTGCAGTTTCGGCGCGGTGTAACCGGTGTGGCTGACGTAATCGATGGCACCGCCCAGTGCCAGCGAACCGCGATCGAAGCCGTTGGCGCCGCGCAACACTTCAACGTGATCGACCCACAGCGGCTCGAGCAATTCATACGGCGTGCCACCCGGGCCGGTCAGCGGCAGACCGTCGAGCAGGGTGTACAGCCCCGACGCATGCGCGCCCGGCGCGCGGTTGATGCCCGAGCCACGCACCGAGATCTTCACGCCTTCGTTGCCCGCCGACTGCGCATAAACCCCGGGCTGATAAGCCAGCACATCCTGATTGCTCGCCACGCGACCCTGCAATGGCTGGCGCATGTCGACCACGTTGGTGCCGCCGGGGACTTGTTCCAGACGGGTTTTGGCTTCTTCGACGCTCGCGTCTGAAGCGCTTTGCTCGTCGGCCGAAATCAGCACTTGCCCCAGTTCCAGACCTTGAGTCTCGGCCATCGCCGGGCAGGCTAGGGCCAGGCCGAGCAGGGCAGTGGGCAGGGATTTGGACGCGGGCATCGAGAAAACTCCAGGCAGACAAGGGCAGGGCAATGAACAGTGCGACGCAATAAAGAACGAAGGAAACACATGGCAATTTGGCTTTTTGCCCGGCAATGGCAATCAGCACGGCATGAACTAACCTCACGTGTCTGGTTTGTCCCGTCAATCAACACTCTGTTTCTGCATTTATTGGAGAGAGGCCAAGGTCATGGCAAAAGGCAAAAAGAAGGCCGCCACTGCGCCTGAAAGTCTGAAACTGAAAAACAAGGATTACCTCGAGCATTTGCGCAAACTGCACGTCGAACTGGTCAAGTTGCAGGAATGGGTGATTGCCAAGGGCGTCAAGGTCTGCATCGTTTTTGAAGGGCGCGATGGCGCTGGCAAGGGCGGCACGATCAAGGCATTGACCGAGCGCGTCAGCCCGCGAGTCTTCCGCGTGGTGGCGCTGCCTGCACCGACCGATCGCGAGAAAAGCCAGATGCATGTGCAGCGTTACCTGCCATATCTACCGGCGGCCGGCGAAGTGGTGATCTTCGATCGCAGCTGGTACAACCGCGCCGGTGTCGAGCGGGTGATGGGCTTCTGCACCGACGAGCAGGCCGACAAATTCCTCAAATCGATTCCCTGGGTCGAACACGCCATCGTCCAATCGGGAGTGATCCTGCTCAAGTACTGGCTGGAAGTCAGCCCCGAAGAGCAGACCCGCCGGCTTGAGGCGCGCATCAACGACGGACGCAAGACCTGGAAACTGACACCGATGGACCTGAAATCCTACAGCCGCTGGTATGACTACTCACGGGCTCGGGACGAAATGTTCAAGCATTCCGACACCGAACACGCGCCTTGGCTGGTGGCCGACTCCAACGACAAGCGCCGTGCCCGGCTGAACATCATCAC
>NZ_JSFK01000073.1 GCF_000783395.1 Pseudomonas chlororaphis
GGGTCTGGCTGATCAACTGGCCGCCCTGGTTGTCAACGCTGGCCGAGCGTTTGATCAGCAGCGCAGCGCCGCTGCCGAGTGCGCCATTGACGTTGGTCAGGGCGCCGAGCAGATCGAGGGTGACGCTGTCGTCACCGACCAGACTGCCGCTGGTGTTGTTCAATGGGCCGCCGGTGAAGGTCAGGGCTTTTTTCGCCATGACGTTGCCGGCGCTGTTGTTCAGGCTGGCCGCGCGGATATCGAGGGTGTCGCCGCTTTTGATCAGGCCGCCCGAGGCGTTGCTGATCGCGCCGGTTATAGTCAGGGTTTGTTTGCCGTCACTGCTGACCGTGCCGGCGGTGTTGTCGAGACTGGCGGCCGTGATGGTCACTTCGCCGAGGCCGCCGATGCCGCCCTTGCTGTGGTTGAGCAGCGCGCCGCTGAGGTCGATGTTGACGTTGCCGAGCTGGCTGGAGATCGCGCCTTCCAGGCTGTTGTCGAGGGTGCCGCCGCTGAGGCTCACGCCTTTCCAGCCGGAGAGCAGACCGTTCTGGTTGTTCAGATCGGCCGCCGTGATGGTCAGTTGATCGTTGCTGATCAGGTTGCCGCCGCGGTTATCGAAACGGTTGCCGGTGAGGCTGAAGCTGTTGACGCTGGAGATTTCGCCTTGCTGGTTATTCAGGTCACGCAGGGTGGCGATGCTCAGCACGCCTTTGCTGTTGATCACGCCGTTCTGGTTATTCAGGTCGCGCAGATCGGCAATGCTCAACCGACCTTTGCTGCTGATCACACCGTCCTGGTTATTCAGATCCTGCGCGGTGGCGCCCAGGTCCATATTCAGGCCGGAAACGCCGACCAGTGTGCCGCCCTGATTGTTCAGGCCGGTGCTGTTGAGGGTCAGTTGTTGTGCGGCGCGGATGCTGCCTTTATTAGTGTTTTTCAGCAGGCCATCGACGCTCACCTCGATGTCGCTGTCACTGAGCAACACACCGCCGTCGCTGTTATCCAGACTCGCCGCGCGAACCTGCAACGCCGCAGCGGCAATCGTGCCCTTGATCGAGGTTAGTGCGTTGTCGAGGGTCAGGGTGAGTTTCTGGTTGCTCAGCAGTTGCCCGCCGCTGTTGTCCAGCGACTTGGCGATCAGTTCAAAAGCCTGGTCGCTGGAAATCTCGCCGCCACGGTTGTTCACGTCGGTGAGGTTTTTCAGTAGTAACTGCTCCGGCGCGTTGATCACGCCGCCCTGATTGTTCAGCGCGCCACCGTTCAGATCGA
>NZ_JSFK01000074.1 GCF_000783395.1 Pseudomonas chlororaphis
GGCGCGCCCCAGAAGGCTTTGGTGAACTGTTTGTTCTGCGCTTTCTGCCGCAGGTACTGCGCCGACTTGACCAGCAGGATCGCCCAGCTGACCACGGAAAACAGCACCAGGCCCCAGAGCACGCCGGGGACAATCATCGAAGACAAATCGTTCATGGTTACACCTCGCTTGCGTTATTCGGTTGTGCGTTGATTGAGCGTTCGGTTATTGCGGCAATTTGAAATCGATGGTCTGGGTGGCGAAGCCGTCAATCGGCGTGTCACCGCGTTTGGCCGGAATAAACTTCCAGTTCTTCACCGCGGCAACGGCGGCGTCATCCAGTTGCGGCTTGCCGCTGGACTTGGTCACTGTCACTGATCCTGCGCGACCATTGGCCAGCACCTGAATACGCAGCACCACGCGGCCTTCCCAGTTGCGTCGCAGTGCCAGCGACGGGTATTCCGGTGGGGGGTTGCCGAGGCTGGCGAGACCCGAGATCGCTGCCGATTCCTTGACCGGACCGGGCGCAGCGGCAGGGGCCGGTGGTGCGCTCGGGGTGGCCGGGGCAGCGGGTGCAGCCGGTTGTGCCGGGGCCGGTGGCGCTTTAGGCGGCTCGACCTTTTTCACCGGTTTCGGCTTCTCGACCGGTTTCGGTTTTTCGATCGGCTTGGGCTTTTCCACCGGTTTGGGTGGCGGCTTGACCGCGTCCTCGTCTTCCACCGGTTGTTCAGGTT
>NZ_JSFK01000008.1 GCF_000783395.1 Pseudomonas chlororaphis
GGAAAGGGAGCCGATCGGGGGTTATTCAAGACCTGAGTTAGCCTCGCAATCTTGAAGCTGATTAGGAAACAACAAGGACCTGAGTGCGACTCGATATTTCAGGTCGGCGTAACTCGCATAGTCACCGCGGTCAGTCCCCTCTCCCTCTGGGAGAGGGCTAGGGTGAGGGGAAAGGGCATCACGCCGAGGTGCTGACCAGCGAACCGGAAGTGCTGCTGTCAGAATCCTGCAACGCCTGCAACAGCGAGGCTGTGGCGGTAGACAGGGACGCCGAGGTAGCGGTGATCTGCGCTTGCGCAGCGGCTACTTCGGCCGCCTTGGCATCAGAACTTTCCTGCTTCGCCTGCGCCGCTTGCAACGCTTGCTGCTCCTCCTGCAATTGCTTCTGCAACTCGGCAATCTGCTTGCGCAGCTCCTTCACCGAATCCGATTCTTCACTGCTGGAATCGCTGTCACCCGCAGGTGCCGCACCACCGCCCGCAGCCACTTTGCTGGTATCCGCTTTCACGCCAGTGCTGGCGGCCGCCGTGGTCGAGGTATCGTCACCGACGTCGCTGATTGCGGTTTTGCTGGAAGGTGTGGTGACAGTCTGATTGATCGAAACAGAAGTGATGCTGACCATGGAAAGGCTCCAATGCCGGTTATAGATAACCGGTCATCGACCACGGCCGCATCAAGTTGAGATCGACTGTGTACCGACTCGGTATCCGAATCGTTACACGCTCAATGACCTCAGGCGCTGAGGCGCGCGGTGACTTCGTTCAACTGCCCCGACAGGCTATGCAGGTTCTGGCTGGCGCTTTCAGTGCGCTGCACATTGTCGAGGTTGGTGCTGGCGATCGAGGTGATTTCGGTGAGATTGCGCGAGATGTCCTCGGCCACCGAGGTCTGCTCTTCGGCAGCGGTAGCGATCTGACGGTTCATGTCGCGGATCGCTTCCACGGCGTGGGTGATGCGTTCCAGCATCGCGCCGGCCTGGGTCACCTGCTCAACGCTTTCATCACTGCGCGTCTGGCCGCTGTCGATAGCTTGCGCCGCGTCAACCGCACCAGTCTGCACGCTCTGAATGATCTGGTTGATCTCGATGATCGACTCCGCAGTGCGCTGTGCGAGGTTACGCACTTCATCGGCGACCACGGCAAAACCACGCCCGGCCTCACCGGCGCGCGCCGCTTCAATCGCGGCGTTGAGTGCCAGCAGATTGGTCTGCTCGGCGATGCCGCGAATCACTTCCAGCACTTTGCCGATGCGGCCGCTGTCGGCTTCCAGACGACGAATCACCGTGGCGGTGTTGGCGATTTCGCCGCGCATCTGCGTGATCGAATGGATGGTGCTCTGCATGACCTTCTCACCCTGCTGGGCGGACTGGTCGGCATCGTCTGCAGCACGCGCGGCATCGGCGGCGTGGCGGGCCACTTCCTGCGCAGTAGCGGACATTTCGTTCATCGCCGTGGCCACTTGATCGGTGCGGTTGAACTGCTCGTTGATGCCGCCGGCCATGGTTGTGGCGATCGCGTTCAACTCGCCGCTGGCGCTGTCCAGATCACTGGCGCTGCGCTGCAAACGGGTGAAGGTGTCGGCGAGGAAATCGCGCAAGGTATTGGCCGCAGCGGCAAGGTTGCCCAGCTCATCCTGACGGTCGCTGACCACACGTTCGGCCAGTTTGCCGCGGCTCAATTGGGTGACGTAATCGATGAGTTTGCGGATCGGCTCGACCAGGTTGCGGTTGACCAGCCACAGGCTGATCAGGCCGATCAACAGGCCCGAAGCGAGCATCACCAGCAGACCGAACAACACCGTGCGATCGGCCTCGGCACTGATCAGCGCCGATTGCTCTGTCCCCTGCTTGCGCAATTCGCTGACCAGTTCGCTCATCTGATCGCTGGTGGCGCGGTCGACACCTTTGACGGCGTTGTCGCCCGCCGTCGGATCACCACCGGCAGCCACGTAGGCATCACGGCCCTTCTGATAGGCGGAGCCGAGCTGACGGTGCTCATCACGCAAGCGTTCGATACGGTTTTTCAGGCTCGGCTCGATGCCTTTCTGGCCGGCCAGTTCTCCGAGGATGTTCTGCACATCGCGCTGACGGTCTTCGAACTGCCCCCAATACTTGGCCAGATCCGCCGGTTGTTTGCCGCGCAACAACACGTTTTTCCATTCCTGCACCTGCACCTTGAATTGCAGGTTGGCCTCGTCGATCAATTGCGAGGTGTGCAAGGGACCGGCGATCAACTGGCTATAGCTTTGCACGCCGTTGGAGAGGAAATGAAAACAGGCCAGCGCGATTAACAGCACCGCCAGCAGGCTGCCGCTCAGCAGGGCGAGAATTTGCGTTCTCAGGGATTTTTGCAGCATCGAAAGATACTCAGGACAAGGATGAGGCACGCCCGATAGAGCGTGAAATTTTGCCGGACATCCGTGTCGGCGAGCCTTGGTTCATGGCCAATGGCGCGCAACCTAACGCACCTGTGATCGGCGTGCCAGAGGGCTTCTTGAAGAAAATCCGACCGTCGGTAAGTCGCTGATTTGACGTCACTTTGCTGCCATATAAATGTCATGTGACATTGCGATGATGCGGCTCAGTGAACCTGCCATTTGCGCGACCGACGCACCCTCCTCGCAGCGAGCCTTCATGAACCACAGCCTCGACATCAGTCATCGCGATCCTGATCTGTTTGGCCTGCTCTACGGCTATCGCTTCCTGCCCGGCGAACGTGGTCGCGAAGTCGATTCGGCCACAGCGTTGCGCTGTTTGCAGGACGACAGCGACAGCGGTGAATTCCTTTGGCTGCACCTCAATCTGGCGCATGCGGCGTGCGAGCGCTGGATGAAAAGTCATCTGCAATTGCCTGAAGAGTTTTTCGAGGCGCTGCACGAAGGCTCGCGTTCGACACGTATCGAGCATGTTGACTCGGCGTTGCTGGCGGTGGTCAACGATGTGGTGTTCAACCTCAGCAGCATGGTCTCTTCGGACGTGTCGACGCTGTGGGTCTGTGTGCGCAGCAAACTGATTGTCAGCGCGCGTCTGCAACCGCTGCACTCGGTGGATAAATTGCGCTCGTCGGTGAAGGCCGGCGAGCGCTTTCGTTCGCCCTCGGAATTGCTCGTGCACCTGCTGCGCGATCAAGGTGAAGTGCTCACGCAAATCGTGCGCAAGACCAGCATGAGCGTCGATCAGGTCGAGGACGAATTGCTCTCCTCGCGGCTGTCGACCAACCGTGCCGAACTCGGTGCCAACCGGCGGGTGCTGGTGCGCCTGCAACGGCTGTTGGCGCTGGAACCGGGTTCGTTGTTGCGTTTGCTCAATCGGCCGCCACCCTGGTTGCAGAAGGAGGACGTCAAGGAATTGCGCAAATCCACCGAGGAGTTTGCGCTGATCATCAACGACCTCACCGCCCTTGGTGAGCGGATCAAACTGCTGCAGGAAGAGATCGCCGCCAACCTCAACGAACAGAGCAACCGTACGCTGTTTACTTTGACCGTAGTGACGGTGCTGGCGCTGCCGATCAACATCATTGCCGGTTTTTTCGGAATGAATGTGGGCGGGGTGCCGTTGTCGCAGGATCCGGAGGGGTTCTGGATTCTGGTCGCGCTGGTGGCGACGTTTACCGTGATTGCCGGGCGTTGGGCGTTTCGCAAGCGCGGGGATTACTAAGAACAAAGATCGCAGCCTTCGGCAGCTCCTACCTTGGAATGAGTTCCCCCTGTAGGAGCTGCCGAAGGCTGCGATCTTTTGATTTTTCCTCCAGATCAATGGTTGGGCTATTCAGCCAAACACTGATCTGCCGCAGTCTCTCTGTAACATTCTGCAACGATCATGGGCGACATTCCTTCCCTCGCTCAGGATTGTCCTGCCATGGCTACTCCCTCCCTGACCGCCAGCCCCGCGTCCGCCCACAGTGGCAGGCCAGCCCTCGACAAGAAAAGCAGCCCGTTCACCTACGTGATCTTTTTCGCCGTGCTGGCGATGGGAATGCTGTTCACCGCCTACAGCCTGATGCACGACATGCACGAACTCGGCACGGTGGTCACCACCTGGACGCCGTTTCTGTTGCTCGGTGTGGCGCTGTTGATTGCGCTGGGCTTCGAGTTCGTCAACGGCTTCCACGACACCGCCAACGCCGTGGCGACGGTGATCTACACCCACTCGCTGCCGCCGAACGTGGCGGTGGTCTGGTCGGGTTTCTTCAACTTCCTCGGCGTGCTGCTTTCGAGCGGCGCGGTGGCGTTCGGCATCATCGCTTTGCTGCCGGTGGAGTTGATTCTGCAGGTCGGTTCCTCCGCCGGTTTCTCGATGATTTTCGCCCTGCTGATCGCGGCGATTCTGTGGAACCTCGGCACCTGGTGGCTGGGCTTGCCGGCGTCGTCTTCGCACACGCTGATCGGTTCGATCATCGGCGTCGGTGTGGCGAATGCCTTGATGCACGGCCGCGACGGCACCAGCGGTGTCGATTGGGCGCAGGCGACCAAGATCGGTTACGCCTTGCTGCTGTCGCCGTTGGTGGGTTTCGGTTGTGCGGCGCTGTTGCTGCTGGCGCTGCGCGCATTCGTGAAGAATCGTTCGCTGTACAAGGCCCCGGAAGGCAACACCCCACCGCCGTGGTGGATTCGCGGTCTGCTGATTCTGACCTGCACCGGCGTGTCCTTCGCCCACGGCTCCAACGACGGGCAGAAAGGCATGGGCCTGATCATGCTGATTCTGGTCGGCACACTGCCGATGGCCTATGCCCTGAACCGCACCATGCCGGAAGAACAGTCGCTGCAGTTCGCCGCCGTGGCACAAGTCACCCAGCAAGCACTGGTGAAAAGTGCACCGCTTCCAACGCCGGCCGATCCGCGTGCGGTGCTCTCCGATTACGTGCGCAGCAAGGACGCCACGCCGCAACTGATCCCCGCCCTCGCCGCCCTCACCGGGCACATCGGCGAAGAAGTCAGGGGCTACGGCTCGCTGGCGAAAGTCCCGGCCGAAGCCATGGGCAACGTGCGGAACGACATGTACCTGGCCAGCGAAAGCATTCGCCTGATGGACAAGAACAAGGTCGGCAATTTCGACGCCGACACCAGCAGCAAGCTGCAACTGTTCAAGCAACAGATCGATAACGCCACGCGGTTTATTCCGCTGTGGGTGAAGATCGCCGTGGCCATCGCGCTGGGGCTGGGCACCATGGTCGGCTGGAAGCGGATTGTGGTGACGGTCGGCGAGAAGATCGGCAAGACCCACCTGACCTATGCGCAAGGTGCCTCGGCGGAAACCGTGGCGATGCTGACCATTGGTGCGGCGGACATGTTTGGTTTGCCGGTGTCGACCACGCATGTGTTGTCCTCGGGCGTGGCCGGGACCATGGTCGCCAATGGTGGCGGGTTGCAGATGAAGACCATCCGCAATCTGTTGATGGCGTGGGTGCTGACACTGCCGGCGGCGATCCTGCTGTCAGGCAGCCTCTACTGGCTGTTCACCCAGATCTTCTAATTCGCACAATTCTCCTTGTGGGAGCGAGCCTGCTCGCGAAAGCGCTGGATCAGTCAACTCAGTACTGACTGACACGCCCTCTTCGCGAGCAAGCTCGCTCCCACATTGGTTTTGTATTCAGGTTCAGAGCGCGGAGCGGATCAGATCGCCCAGCCAATCCATAAACACTCGCACCCGCAGCGGCAAATGCCGTTGCCGCGCATACAACAATGAAATCCCCATCGCCGGCGCGGTGAATTGCGGCAAAACCGTCACCAGTTCGCCGTTATCCAGATGCGGCTGCATGCCGGTACGCGGCACCTGCGTCAGACCAAATCCACCGAGGCACGCCGACTCATAAGCGTCGGTGCTGTTGACCGTAATGCTGCCTGCCATCGGCAAGCGCTTAACCTGACCGCCCTCCTCGTACACAAAACCTTCCGAACGCGAGCCGAGCACGCCGACGTAATGCACCAGCCGATGCTGCGCGAGATCTTCCAGGGTTTGCGGCACACCGTAGCGCTCAAGGTAGGCGGGGCTGGCGCAGTTGACCATGGGGAAGTCACCGAGATGTCGCGCGACCACCGATTGATCCGGCTGCGCGCCAATCCTCACCACGCAATCGAACCCTTCGCTAAGCAAGTCCACGCGGCGGTCGGTGCTGCTGATTTCCAGTTCCAGATTCGGGTGACGATCCATGAATTGCGGCAGGCGCGGCATGATCAGGCGCCGCGCGAGAATGTTCGGCATGTCGACCCGAATGCGCCCGGTCAGCGAGGCCTCGTCCTGGCGAAACAGGCCTTCGATCTCGTCCATGTGCGAGAGCAGGTCCTTGCTGCGTTCGTACAACACCAGGCCGTCCTGCGTCGCCTGAACCTTGCGCGTGGTGCGTTGCAGCAGACGTGTACCGAGCAGGGCTTCCAGCGCTTGTACATGCTCGGACACCGTTGAGCGCGGCAAGCCAAGGTTCTCGCCCGCCAGCGTAAAACTCGACAGTTCGCTGACCCGAACGAAGGTGCGTAGCAGTTCCAGTTTGTTCATGGGGCACCTGTTGATTGTTCGGCTGAGCCGATCAGTGATTCCGGATTCACTCTGTTTATCACCTCAGGGCGGACAAATAAACTGAGTCCCATCACCACTCACTGCAATCGAGGAAGCCTCCATGAATCGCAAAATCGCATTGATCACCGGCGCCAGTCGTGGCCTGGGCAAGAACGCCGCACTGCACTTGGCCGCTCAAGGCATCGACATTATTGGCACTTATCACAGCCGTGCTGACGAAGCTCAGGCGCTGGTGACCGAAGTGCAAGCACTCGGCGGCAAAGCCGTGATGCTGCAACTCGATGTCGGTCGCAGCGAAAGCTTTGCCGATTTCGGTAAACACGTTGAGCAGGCGTTGCAGCAGACCTTCGAACGTCAGCGCTTTGATTTCCTGATCAACAATGCCGGGATTGGAGTACACGCGCTGTTTGCCGAAACCACGCCGGAGCAGTTCGATCTGCTGATGAACATCCAGTTGAAAGGGCCGTTCTTCCTGACCCAGCAGTTGCTGCCACTGATTAACGACGGCGGGCGCATCATCAATATTTCCAGCGGCCTGACCCGTTTCAGCCTGCCGGGTTACGGCGCTTATGCGGCGATGAAAGGTGCGATGGAGGTGCTGACCCGTTATCAGGCCAAGGAGTTGGGGGCGCGGCAGATTGGCGTGAACATTCTTGCGCCGGGCGCCATCGAAACTGACTTCGGTGGTGGCGCAGTACGCGACAACTCAGCAGTAAATGCGATGGTCGCCAGCAACACCGCGCTGGGCCGTGCCGGGCAGCCGGATGACATTGGCGGAGCGTTGGCGCTGCTGCTGTCGCCGGGCGGACAGTGGATCAATGGCCAGCGGGTTGAGGCATCCGGCGGCATGTTCCTCTAACCGACGCTGAAACACAGCCCTGTGTAGGAGCTGCCGAAGGCTGCGATCTTTTGATCTTGCGCTTAAAAATCAAGATCAAAAGATCGCAGCCTTCGGCAGCTCCTACACGGGGATCAAGGTTAGCTCTGGCAAGCGTTGCGGGTCATGAAGCGCTCGCGCACTACGTCATAGCCCCAGTGATACACGTAGGTGTACGGCAGAAAAAACAGCAGCACACCGATGTCGAGCAAAAAAGCCTGCCAGAGGCTGACCGACAGCCACCAGGCAATCAACGGCACGCCCATCACGATCAAGCCCCCTTCGAACAGCAGCGCATGCACCACCCGCACCCAGGCGTTATGCGCCACGTTCATACGCGCCAGCATGCGATCGAAGAAGCGGTTGAACACCACGTTCCAACCCAGCGCCAGCAAGGCGATCAACACGGTCACCGCGCCCATTTCAAGCATCGGTTTTTGCATGATCCACGCCAGTAATGGCGTGCAGATCAGAATGGCCAGCAGTTCGAAACCAACGGCCTGAAAAATACGTTCTGTGATGGATTTATTGGCAGTCATGGCCCGAGTCCTTGAGTGAAGATGGTTGCCATGATCCATGCTCGTATCGATACTTCATAACCAATAACCATCGATCAAGGCGATAGTTGATGATCTCGCAGGAAGTACTGCTCGCTTTTGTCCAGGCGGCCACCCAAGGTTCGTTTTCAGCAGCGGCGCGCAAGCTCGGGCGCAGCCAATCGACCATCAGCGCGGCGGTGGCCAGCCTCGAGATCGATCTGGATCTGCAGCTGTTTGATCGCAGCAGCCGCAAACCGACCCTGACGCCGGCCGGGCATGTGATGCTGCAACGCGCCGAGGCGATTCTGGCGGCCAGCAGTCGCCTGGAAATGACCGCACGGCAGTTGTCCCAAGGCGTCGAGCCGAAGCTGACGGTGGCGATTTCCGATACCTATCAGTCGGCTCGGTTTGAAGCGGCGTTGGTCGGTTTCGAGCAGCGTTATCCGGATCTGGAACTGGAGTGTCTGATCGCCGAGTGCGATGACCTGGTTGAATTGGTCCAGCGTGGTCGTGCGCATCTGGCGTTCGCTGAAATGCAAGAGAGCTACCCGCCGGATCTGGTCACCTCAACCGTGGCCGAGCGCACGGAAATCGCCTTGTTCGTCAGTCGTGAGCATCCGCTGGCGAAGCTTGATCACATTGATCAGCATGTGCTGGAGCAGCACCGCGAGTTGCGTCTGGCGACCATCGTCAATCCGTATGACAGTCGCGGCAAAGGCCGGGTGTGGTCGGCACCGAGTTATCTGATGTTGCTGGAAATGGCCGAGAAAGGTTTTGGCTGGGCGCCTTTGCCGCGCTGGCTGGCGCAGCGTTTTGGCAATGATTTGCTGGTCGAGTTGAAGGTGCGCGGCTGGCCTAAGCCGGTGTTTGTTGATGCGTTGTGGTCGCGGCTTTATCCACCGGGGCCGGCGGGGAGCTGGTTGTTGAGCAAGATGCTGGAATAGCGGCGCTGCCAATCGCTGGCAAGCCTGAAGTCAAAAGCCCCTCACCCCAGCCCTCTCCCGGAGGGAGAGGGAGCCGACCGAGGTGTCTTGCATCAGACATCGACCTGAAAGACCGAGTCGATTATGGATTGATTGCTGCGGTATATAGGGTCGTGAAATTTGGTTCGATCATGGATTCCCAACTGAGCTTTCAAGTCGGTGAACCTCTCCAATATCCCCCAATCAGTCCCCTCTCCCCCTGGGAGAGGGCTAGGGTGAGGGCAATTCCAGCGCCGAAAGCCGCCCTTCAATAAACCGCCGCTCCGGCTCTTGTCGGGTCAACTCCAACGCCCGCAAATACGCCGCCCTCGCCTCTCCCGCCCTGCCCAACTGACGGCAAAACTCCGCCCGCGCCGAATGCGCCAAGTGGTAATCCTGCAACTCGCCCCGCGCCAAAATCCCTTCAATCAGATTCAACCCCGCCAACGTCCCATGACGCTTGGCCACCGCCACCGCCCGGTTCAACTCGATCACCGGCGAAGGCACCGCGCGCAACAGCACGTCATACAAGCCGACGATCTGCTCCCAATCGGTTTCTGCCGCTGACGGCGCCTCGGCATGCACCGCCGCGATCGCTGCCTGCAAACAATACGGCCCAAACCGCCGCGTGGTCAGCGCACGCTCGACCAGCGCACACCCTTCGGCAATCAACCCCGCATCCCACAAAGAACGATCCTGATCATCCAGCAGCACCAGTTCACCACTCGGCGAAGTGCGCGCCGGACGTCGCGACTCGTGCAACAGCATCATCGCCAGCAACCCCATGACTTCCGGTTCCGGCAGCAACTCCATCAACAACCGCCCCAACCTGATCGCCTCACGGGTCAAATCCTCACGGGTCAACTCAGCCCCGCCCGACGCCGAATACCCTTCGTTGAACACCAGATAAATCACCCGCAACACACTGTCGAGGCGTTCGGGCAATTCGCTCAGGCTCGGTACTTGATAAGGGATTTTCGCGTCACGGATCTTGGCTTTCGCCCGCACGATGCGTTGAGCAATCGCCGCTGGCGCCGAGAGAAAGGCGCGGGCGATTTCCTCGGTGGTCAGGTCGCAGACTTCGCGCAAGGTCAGCGGCACTTGCGCATCCGCCGCCAGCGCCGGGTGACAACAGGTGAAGATCAGCCGCAGACGATCGTCTTCCACGTCCTCGCCACTCCAGTCGGCCTGCTCCAGTTCCTCCAGTTGCGCCAACAACAATGGCTGCGAGGCCTTGAACCGCGCGCGGCGGCGCAACACGTCAATCGCCTTGAACCGCCCGGTGGACACCAGCCAGGTACGCGGATTGTCCGGCACGCCGTCGCGCTGCCAGCGCTCGACCGCGACGAAGAACGCCTCATGCAAGGCTTCTTCGGCGAGGTCGAAATCACCCAGCAGGCGAATCAGCGTCGCCAGAATCCGCCGCGAGTCTTCGCGATAGACCTGCTCGACCCGCGCCCGTACCTCAGACATTCAACTGCCGCACCGGCCGCACTTCCACGCTGCCAACCCGCGCCGCCGGAATGTTGCCGGCAACCTGAATCGCCTCGTTAAGGTCCTTGGCGTCGATCAGGTAGAAACCGGCCAGTTGCTCCTTGGTTTCGGCGAACGGGCCGTCGGTAATCGACAGTTTGCCGTTGCGCATCCTGACGGTCGTGGCGGTCTGCACCGACTCCAGCGCTTCGGCCGCAACCATCCGCCCGCTGCCCTGAATCGACTCGGCGTAGGCCCAGCACTCGGCGTCTTCCGGGCTGTCGGGCGACGAATGCAGCAGGCGTTCATCGCTGTAGACCAGGCATAAATACTTCATGGCGTTCTCCTGAATCGGACGGTTCAACTATGGCTGAAGATCAGGGGGTCACATCGAACAGGGTCGCGCCGCTCATCGGATCGAACGGCGCCGACCAGTGTTCGTGGGCGATTTTCCAGGCCCCGCCAACCTGCCGATAGCAGGCGGTGACGCGCATCCAGCAGCTCTGGGTTTCACCTTTCTCATTGGTGCCGCCGCAGTTGGCCACCCAGTGGGCGAAGGCAATGTTGTCGGCGCTTTCAATGGCGATTTCATGGAATTCGAAAATGTGCGGGCCTGGACACATTTCCATGCACTCGACCCAGTGCGCGCGGTAGGCCGGTTTACCCTTGAATTGCAGGGCCTTGATCGCATCGAACGAGACGATGTCGTCGGCGTACAACGCCATGACTTTCTCCACGTCTTTGGTCATGACGGCTTCGCGGTAGGTGTTGATCAGGGTCTGGATTTCAGATTGTGCGCTCATGCTGTTCTCCGTGTTTTTGTTGTGAAGACACCCTTAGTCGTTCGGCAATCGGGTAGATCGACAGACGAAACAAAAAATTTCCACTGAAGCCAAAATCGCTAGAATCCGAGGCTCATCTTTGTAGGAAAAAGGAAATTCCCGTGTCAGCCCAACTCGTGCCGTACGACAGCCTTAACGCCTTGCAGCGTGAGCAAGTCGAAGCGATTGAAATCCATGCCGAGCAGATCAAGTTTTCCGGCGACATTCATGGTGCCTTGCACACCCTGCTGTCGAAACCCGGCCCGGGCGTGAAGGGTTTTGCCCTGTTGGCAGACGACGTGCCAGTAGCGTTTTTGCTGCTCAAGCGCCCGCCGGTGTTGCCAGCCTGGGCCAATGAGCACAGCGCCACTTTGCATGCGTTGCAGGTTGATCGCCGGGCGCAGGGCAAGGGTTACGGCAAGGCCTGTCTGCAAGCGCTGCCCGAAGTTGCGCGTCTCGCGTGGCCGGAGATCAAGGGGCTGGAATTGTCGGTGGACGCGGATAACGACGCGGCGATCGCGCTGTACGCCAAACACGGCTATGTCGACAGCGGCGAAGCGTACAAGGGCCGGATCGGTTACGAACGGCGCATGGGCCTGGTTTTCTAAGTCATCGAGGGAAGCACGATGATCGATTCAATCGAAGCGCTGGAAGCGATTTACGGACTGCCCCACGAGCGGGCGGTGCGCAAGCAGATCGGTTTTCTCAACGAGGATTATCAGGCGATGGTGCGGGTTTCGCCGCTGGTGATCGTCAGCTCGGTGGGCGCTGATGGGCTCGATAACTCGCCGCGCGGGGACAAACCCGGATTTGTGCGGATCATCGATGAGCGCACCCTGGCCCTGCCGGATCGCCCGGGCAACAACCGCATCGATACCCTGCGCAATGTGCTGCAGGATTCGCGGGTGTCGCTGCTGTTCATCATTCCGGGGATTGGTGAGACGTTGCGGGTTAATGGCACGGCGACGATCAGCGCGGAGCCGCAGTTGTTGGAGAGTTTTGCGGTGAATGGCAAACCGGCGAAAACCGTGTTGCTGGTGACGGTGGAGGCGGCGTTCTTTCATTGCTCGAAAGCCTTCGTCCGCTCGGATGCGTGGAATCCTGAAACGCATCTGCCGCGCTCGGCCCTGCCCTCTGCGGGCGCCTTCCATAAGCGCCTGAATGATGGCGAGTTCGACGCCGAAACCTACGACCGCGAAGCGCCGAAACGAGTAAGCGACACCCTTTACTGACCCTCCCGTAAATGATCGTTCCCACGCTCTGCGTGGGCATGCAGCCGGGGACGCTCTGCGTCCCAAAGTCGTGACGCAGAGCGTCACAGGAGGCATTCCCGCGCGGAGCGTGGGAACGATCAGTATCGGGATTGAATCAGAGCGTGAGGATCATCTCGTGCCACGCCATGCCGCCGTGATCCGACTCCGACGGTTTGATGTAGGCAAAACCAAACCCGGCATACAGCGGAATATGCTGTTCCTTGCACATCAGATGAATCGTCGCTTTATCCATCCCGCGCATACGCTCGATAAACTCGCCCATCAAACGCTTGGCCAAGCCCTGCCCCTGATAATCCGGGTGCACCACCACCGACATGATCACCACGTTCGGCCCTTGCGGGTCGTGGCCGATCAGTTCCTTGAAGGCCTCGTCCGACATCTGCACATCAAACGCCGCGCCGGAGTTGACGAAACCGGCCACCACACCATCCACTTCGGCCACGACAAACCCTTCCGGCCATGTCGCGATGCGCGTGGCGATTTTCTCGCGGGTAGCCGCTTCGTCACCTTCGTAGGCAACGGTTTCGATGGCGTAGCAGCGGTCCAGGTCGGCGGCGGTGACGTTGCGGATGACGGTGTTCATGGCGGCTCGGAAATCAGCAGAAGAAAGTGCCGAAAGCATAAAGGAATAAGGCCTGCATATCGATGCGCACGGGCGGCGTAAAGCCTGCGTATAAGTGCTTTTCTTCGTGTTCGCGGCGGGCTATTTCTCAGGTGTGTCTCTGATCACCCTTGGGGGAAACCGTTTATGAGCAGCGTTGAAATCGGCCTGTTGATGGTGTTGGGCATCAGTACTTTCGGCTTTATCACCCTGGGCATCGACCTGTTGCGGGCGCGACGTAAACAGCGTTGAAAGCATGAGGCGGACATGGATCCGCCTCATGGTTGTCGGCTCAGGCCTTGGTATCGACCGGTACGCAGATTTCCAGTTTGCCGGTGTGCAGCCGCGGATTGAAATCGGCGCTGTAGCGCTCCAGTTCCGGGGCGTTGAGTTCCACGTAATGAGAGCTCGGCAGCCAGGTCTTGTAGATGTATTGCAGGGTTTGCGGCAACTGATCGAGCGGTCCCTTGTGCTCAAACACCGCGTACTGCCGGGGCAGCACTTCCACCCACTGATAAACCTTCTGGTCGAGGTCATCGAGCTTGCTGATCTCCACCCCGGCGATGTAATCGAAGCCACCCTTGCCGTCGAAATTGCTGCAAACACCGTAGGTCACTTCGTTCTTTTGCCCCTGGATCTTTCCCAGGTGCGGCAAGAACTTTTCCCACAGCGCCGGGATGTCTTTGGCTGTGTCTTGAGTAAATCGACCGCGAAAGCCTGCAATCAGCAGGAAGTGTCCATGTTCGAAGCGAGGTTCAGCCACTTCGACGCGTGTTTGCTCATCCATGACTCGACTCCTGGAACAAAAAAGGGGTTCGGCTGGGAGTATAGAAAGCCAAAGCCAATTCGCACGCTTACAGCGAATGCAACTGCTCGACGGCACCCGAACCGACAAACTCGTTATAGCCGGATACGATCACGTAGACCGCGAAATAGCAGAAGATCGCTGCAGATGCCATGTAGGAGTAACGCAGAAGCTTGTCACCGAGCAGCTTGCCGCCATGACTCGCGGCGAAGCACAAACCGGCCGACCACAGCAGCCCGGCGCAAAGGAAACCGCCAAGGAACAGCGCCGAACTCAAAGGACCTCCGCCACCGGAACGCGCGATCAAGGTACCGCCAACAGCGGCAAACCAGAGAATCGCGCTTGGCGATGACATAGCGAGAAAAATCCCCCGGAAGAACTCTTTGCGATGGGAGTTCTGCCCTGCCTCGGCGGTCGCGGCCAGTTGCGCTTCGTGGTGGATCGCCGAGTAAATCATCTTCGCCGCAAAGTAGACCAGCAGCGCCGAACCACCGATCCACAGCACCCAGCGCACGCTTTCGAACTGCAGCAAAACGGTCATGCCGGCCAGCGCCAGCACCGCGTAGATCAGGTCGCCGACGCAGGTGCCGAGGCCCAGCGCAAAGCCCTGAAAGTAACCGCGCTGCATCGCCAGGGTGATCATCGCAATGTTGGCCACGCCGATATCCAGGCACAGCGAAAGGCTCAGCAAGAAGCCGCTGGTGAATTCCATCTACCGATTTCCTTGGGACAAAATTGTTTACAAACGGGCTGGACAGTATGCCATCACTGACCTTATCTTCCGCCACAGGTCACCGCAGTGACCAGCGTCGCTCGGACGGTTCCGGGCGCTTACGTTATCCGAGGCAACAATGGCCGAACAAGGTTCGCCGCGCCGCTTTGCGCGCATAGATCGACTCCCCCCTTACGTTTTCAACATCACCGCCGAGCTGAAGATGGCCGCCAGGCGTCGTGGTGAAGACATCATCGACTTGAGCATGGGCAACCCCGACGGGGCTACGCCGCCGCACATTGTCGAAAAACTCGTACAAGTTGCCCAACGCGAAGACACCCACGGTTACTCCACGTCAAAGGGCATTCCACGCCTGCGCCGGGCGATTTCCAACTGGTACAAGCAGCGCTACGAGGTCGATATCGACCCGGAAAGCGAAGCCATTGTCACCATCGGTTCCAAGGAAGGTCTGGCGCATTTGATGCTGGCGACCCTGGATCAGGGCGACACCGTGCTGGTGCCGAACCCGAGCTATCCGATTCACATCTACGGTGCGGTGATTGCCGGCGCCCAGGTGCGTTCGGTGCCGCTGGTGCCGGGCGTGGACTTCTTCGATGAACTGGAACGGGCCATTCGCGGTTCGATTCCGAAACCGAAAATGATGATCCTCGGCTTCCCGTCGAACCCGACCGCACAATGCGTGGAGCTGGATTTCTTCGAGCGGGTGATCGCCCTCGCCAAGCAGTACGACGTGCTGGTGATTCACGATCTGGCTTACGCCGACATCGTCTACGACGGCTGGAAAGCCCCGTCGATCATGCAGGTGCCGGGGGCCAAGGACATCGCGGTGGAGTTCTTCACCCTGTCCAAGAGTTACAACATGGCCGGCTGGCGCATCGGTTTCATGGTCGGCAACCCGGAACTGGTCAACGCCCTGGCGCGGATCAAGAGCTACCACGACTACGGCACCTTCACCCCGCTGCAAGTGGCGGCGATCGCTGCGCTGGAAGGCGATCAGCAATGTGTGCGCGACATTGCCGAGCAGTATCGCCAGCGCCGCAACGTGCTGGTCAAAGGCCTGCATGAGCTGGGCTGGATGGTCGAGAATCCGAAAGCGTCGATGTATGTCTGGGCGAAGATTCCCGAGCAGTACGCGCATCTGGGTTCGCTGGAATTCGCCAAAAAACTGCTGGCCGAGGCTAAAGTTTGTGTCTCGCCGGGGGTGGGGTTTGGCGAGTATGGCGATGACCATGTGCGCTTTGCGCTGATCGAAAACCAGGACCGGATTCGTCAGGCGGTACGCGGGATTCGCGGGATGTTTCGGGCGGATGGCCTGGCCCCGAAAACCACTGCCTGACGCACTGATCGTTCCCACGCTCCGCGTGGGAATGCCTCAATGGACGCTCTGCGTCCGCTTTGGGACGCAGAGCGTCCCGGGCTGCATTCCCACGCAGAGCGTGGGAACGATCACCCACAAAAAAACCGCATCGCTGCGGTTTTTTTGTGTCTGCAAGAAGCGCTTAAACGAACAGCGACAACAGCAGGATAAAGCCCAACGCAACGATGGAGAGGATGGTTTCCATCGCCGTCCAGGTCTTGAACGTCTCGGCCACGGTCATGTTGAAGTATTGCTTCACCAGCCAGAAACCGGCGTCGTTCACGTGGGACAGAATCAACGAACCGGCGCCGGTAGCGAGTACCAGCAACTCACGGTTAACGCCCGGAATCATCCCCACCACCGGCACGACAATGCCCGCGCCGGTAATGGTCGCCACAGTTGCCGAACCGGTCGCGATACGGATCACCGCCGCCACCAGCCACGCCAGCAGGATCGGCGAAATCTGCGCGCTGACCGCCATGTGGCCGATCACATCGCCCACACCGCTGGTCACCAGCATCTGCTTGAAGCCGCCGCCAGCACCGATGATCAGGATGATCGCGGCGGTTGGCGCCAGGCTCGCATCGAGCCACTTGAGCATTTGCTGGGAACCGATGCCCTGCTTGTGGCCGAAGGTGTACAGCGACAGCAGCAACGCCAGCAGCAGTGCCGAGATCGGGTGACCGATCATGTCCATCCAGGTGCGGAAGAAATGACCGTCCGGCAGCGCCACGTCAGCGAAGGTTTTCAGCAGCATCAGGAACACCGGCAGCAGCACGGTGATCAGGGTGATGCTGAAGCTCGGCAGCGTGGTCGAGTCGTCGTTTTCACGGGCCAGTTGATCGACCAGTTCCTGATTCGGGTGACCCGGAATGTGCTTGGCGATAAACGTACCGAAGATAGGACCGGCAATGATCGCGGTCGGCAGCGCAACGATCAGACCATAAAGAATGGTCTTGCCGATGTCAGCGCCGAACACGCCGATGGCCAGCAGCGGGCCCGGGTGCGGTGGCACCAGACCGTGTACCGCGGACAGGCCGGCGAGCAGCGGGATACCGATCTTGATGATCGACACGCCGGTGCGACGCGCAACGATGAACACCAGTGGAATCAGCAGAACAAAGCCGATTTCGAAGAACAGCGGGATGCCGACAAGGAACGCGGCAAACATCATCGCCCACTGGACTTTGTCTTTACCGAACGCCCGGATCAGGGTCTGGGCGATCTGATCCGCCCCGCCTGACTCGGCCATCATTTTGCCGAGCATCGTGCCGAGCGCGAGGATGATGCCGACGAACCCGAGCACGCCACCGAAGCCGTCCTGGAACGCTTTGATGATGGTGCCGATCGGCATGCCCGACGTCAGGCCGAGGAACGCGGCGGCGATGGTCAGGGAAATGAACGGGTGAATCTTGAATTTGGTGATCAGGATAATCAGGCCGATTACCGTGACCACTGCATCGAGCAGCAGGAACGTCTCATGGGACATGCCAAACATTGGGGGTGTCTCCTGGATTGTTGTTGTTATTAAAGCGGGTTAAACAGAAGTCGGGAGGACAGCGCTATCTCTTTCAACACACTCATACCGCCTGCTTCAGACCGTGGGCCTGCCACCAGACATGAGCCTGGGACGCCAGTTCTTCAACGCTGTGGATCGAAGCATTCAGTGCCAAGGTCAACGGCTCGCCCTTCGGCGACTCGAGGGTGGCGAACTGGCTTTCGATCAACGTGGCCGGCATGAAGTGGCCCGGACGATGGGACACACGTTCAGCGGCAACTTCAGGGGTCAATTCAAGAAACACGAAACCCAGGCCCGGCAAGGCACTGCGCAACACTTCGCGATAACTGTGTTTAAGGGCCGAGCAGGTCAGCACCGGGCGTTTGCCCGATGCATCGACACGACGCAGTTCATCGCACAGGCTGTCGAGCCAGCCGGCACGGTCGTCGTCGTTCAGGGGGATCCCCGCGCTCATCTTTTCGATGTTCGCGGCCGGATGGAAAGTATCGCCTTCAATGGCAGTGGCGCCGCTCAATTGGCACAGGGCCTCGCTGACGCACGTCTTGCCGCAACCGGCAACGCCCATGATGACCAGGGCGGTGATGGGATGACTCATATAACACCTCAGCGCGCAGACAGCGCTACCTTTGCTAGCTATGACTCTAGTGCACAGGCAGAAGTTGCCGACGCCTTCTTGTCGTTTTTTTGGGTTGCAGCAGGTTTGTTCCCAACACCAAAAAGCGAAGATCAGGCAGGACCTCGCTTACGCATTTACAGCTGCATCAGGACAGCGCTACCTTAGTGCCTTGATTTTTGTTTGGCAAGCCGCCCGATGACCTCCCCTAAAAACGATAAAAACACTCGCACCACCGGCCGTCCCACCCTCAATGAAGTTGCCCGCCTGGCCGGTGTCAGCCCGATTACCGCCTCCCGCGCCCTGCGTGGGGTTAGCACCGTGGCCACCGAACTGGTGGAAAAAGTCCAGAAAGCCGCCCTCGAACTCAACTATGTCGTGAACCCCGCCGCCCGCGCTTTAGCCTCGGCGCAGAGCCATTCGGTGGTGGTGTTGGTACCGTCGCTGTCCAACCTTTTGTTTATCGACACGCTGGAAGCCATTCATCGGGTGCTCACGCCCAAAGGCTTCGAAGTACTGATCGGTAACTTCCACTACTCGCGCGATGAAGAAGAAAACCTGCTGCGCAACTACATGGCCTATCAGCCCCGCGGTTTCCTGTTGACCGGATTTGATCGCACGGAAAGTTCGCGGCGGATGATCGAGGCGAGCAACATTCCCTGCGTGTACATGATGGAGCTGGACAGCGCCGCCGGGGTGAATTGCGTCGGCTTCTCGCAGCTCAGTGCCGGTGAAACGGCGGCCGAGCATTTGCTCTCACGTGGACGCAAGCGTCTGGCTTACATTGGCGCGCAGCTCGATCAGCGCACTTTGTTGCGTGGTGAAGGTTTTCGCAAAGCGCTGCAGAAGGCCGGGCGTTATGACCCGGATCTGGAAGTGCTGACGCCTCGCTCTTCATCGGTGGGCTTGGGCGGGGAACTGTTTATGCAATTGCTCGCGGCGCATCCGGATGTTGATGCGATCTTCTTTGGTAACGACGATTTGGCGCAGGGCGCTTTGCTCGAAGCATTACGCAATGGCATCAAGATTCCTGAGCAAGTGGCGATTCTTGGTTTCAACGACTTGCCGATGTCCGAACACATGGTGCCGCGCCTGAGCAGCATCAACACCCCGCGTGAAGCGATCGGACGCCGCGCGGCGGAGCAGATGCTGACGTTGATGGCCGGTAACAGCGTCGCGCGCCCGGTGGAAGACATGGGCTTTGAACTGAAGATCCGCGAAAGCACCTGACCCTTCACAAATGCTGAGTTGAAACACAACCCTTCACCGATCGTTCCCACGCTCTGCGTGGGAATGCCTCAACGGACGCTCCGCGTTCGGCTTTTGATGGGACGCAGAGCGTCCCGGGCTGCATTCCCACGCAGAGCGTGGGAACGATCAACCGCCCAACAATTCGACGAGGGCATGCGCACCCTTCTGCAATGGCTGGCTCTTGAGCCACACCGCATGCACCGGCATCACCAGACCGTTTTCGATGTTGCGGAAGTTCAGGCACTTCAGCCGCCCGGACTCGATCCGCGACTGCACCACCGACAGCGGAAAATTGCCCCAGCCCAATCCCGCCTCGACCATTTCCATCGCCGTCTCAAGACTGTCGGTGCGCCAATACGACTCCGCCACCAACGGCCGCGTCTCACTGATCGGCAAGTCCCGGCTGGCGACGATGATCTGCCGCACATGCACCAGATCTTCCAGAAACAGGTCCTGCTGCCCCCGTAACAACGGGCTGTCCGCCGCCAGCGTAGCGATCATCCGTTCGCTGCCGACAAACTGAAAACGCTCCAGCACGTTCATGCTCAATCCGGCGAACGCCAGGCACACGCTGACCCGGCCGCTGTGCAGCATCGCCAGCACATCATCCTGCGGCGCGGTCAGCACCTCGATATCGAGCAGCGGATGACGCTCGGCGATCAGCTTGATTGCCGCCAGCAAACGCCGGCGGTCGATGTCCGCGACCACACCGATCGACAGCTTGCTCTCCAGTCCCAACGACAGTTCCACCGCATGCACTTGCAACTGCTTGAGTTGCTCGGCGATCAGCCGCGCATGCGGCACTAGCGACAGCGCCATCGCCGTGGGTTGCGGTTCGCGATGGCTGCGGTCGAACAGCAGATAACCGAGTTCGGCCTCAAGGTTGCCAATGCTCATACTGACGGCGGAAGGCACCCGACCCAATGCGCGAGCCGCTGCCGAAAACGAGCCGCGTTCAATCACGGCAAGAAACAGCTCGATGCTGTCGCTGTTGAAATTCACCCTAAACACCTATCAATAGAATTGAAAGTAGCTGACTTTTTCTTTCAGCCCTATTGAAGCTATCTTTCGCCGCCTTCGCCAGTCCCGCTGGCCACAAACGGCAAGAAAGAGGCAACTCCCCATGCAAGGTGTCAAACGCAAACTGGTCTACGTGTCGCTCTACGAAGTGATCGGCATGACCTTCTCCGCCCTCGGCCTGGCGCTGTTGTCCGGCACCTCACCGGGCAGCACCGGGCCGTTGGCGGTGATCATCACCACCATCGCCGTGACCTGGAACTTCATTTACACCTCGTTGTTCGAGCACTGGGAAAGTCGGCAGATCTCTCGTACGCGCACGGTGAAACGACGCATCGCCCACGCCGTCGGCTTTCAACTGACGCTGATCGTGTTCCTGATTCCGTTGATCGCGTGGTGGATGAACATCAGTCTGGTGCAGGCGTTTCTGCTGGATCTGGCGTTGATCATTTTCATCCCGTGCTACACGTTTGCCTTCAACTGGCTGTTCGACCGGATCTTCGGACTGCCGGCCTCGGCGTTGCCAGATTCGGCGGCTGCGGCATAAATCGTTAATTCGTAAACAAATATTGCGAGGAATCAGCGGTTTACCCGGTTAAACCGCCGATATTCACAATCCGTTAACTCCGATAGCAGGCTAAGCTTTTCCATCAATAAAAAATGGACCCGCCCATGACTGCTCACGCCCCCGCCGCCGCGCAAAGCGACGGCATCGACCCGATCCGCGCCGCCCAGGTGTCCGCCCGCATCGATCGCCTTCCGGCGGTCGCGACGATTTGGCGCTTGGTGGCGCTGCTGTCGATCGGTGGTTTTTTCGAACTCTACGACCTGTTCCAAACTGCCTACATCAGCCCCGGGCTGATTCGCGACGGCATCTTCGCCACCGGCAATCAGGGCGTGTTCGGTTTCTCCGATCAGGCAGCGTTTGCTTCGGCGACGTTCCTCGGCCTGTTCCTCGGCGCCAGCCTGCTCAGCCCGTTGGCGGATCGCTTCGGCCGCCGCGCGATCTTCACCTTCGCCTTGGTCTGGTACACGCTGGCGACGGTGTTGATGGGGATTCAGAGTTCAGCGCTGGGCATCATCTGCATGCGCTTTCTGGTTGGCATCGGTCTGGGTATCGAACTGGTGACCATCGACGCCTACCTCTCGGAACTGGTGCCCAAACGCATGCGCAGCTCGGCCTTTGCCTTCGCGTTTTTCATACAGTTCCTGTCGGTGCCGGCCGTGGCGCTGATGTCGTGGTGGCTGGTGCCGCAAGCGCCGTTCGGCATCAGCGGCTGGCGCTGGGTGGTGTTGGCCAGCGCGGTGTTTGCGCTGTTCATCTGGTGGCTGCGCAAGCGTCTGCCGGAATCGCCGCGCTGGCTCGCGCAGCATGGCCGCTTTGATGAGGCCAACCGAATTCTCGACACTATCGAGGCTCGTTGCGAGAGGGATCACGGTAAACCGCTGGACGCCCCCGAAGCCGTTCCGGTCGACGTCGAAGGCAAGGGTCGTTTCGCCGATATCTGGCAACCGCCGTATCGTCGTCGCGCGTTGATGCTGATTGTCTTCCACATTTTCCAGGCGATCGGTTTCTTCGGTTTCGGCAACTGGTTGCCGGCGCTGCTCTCCGGCCAGGGCGTCAGCGTCACCCACAGTTTGATGTACGCCTTCATCATCACCCTCGCCTACCCGCTCGGGCCGCTGCTGTTCGTGAAGTTCGCCAACCGTTTCGAGAACAAGTGGCAGATCGTCGGCTCGGCCCTCGGCGCGATGACCTTCGGCACCTTGTTCGCCTTGCAGACCAGCGCGTTCGGGCTGATTTTCTGCGGGGTGATGATCACCTTCTGCAACGCCTGGTTGAGCTTCAGTTATCACTCGTACCAGAGCGAACTGTTCCCGACCAACATCCGCGCCCGCGCTGTGGGTTTCTGTTATTCGTTCAGTCGCTTGTCGACGGTGTTCAGCAGTCTGTTGATCGGCCTGTTTCTCGACAACTTCGGCACACCGGGAGTGTTGGCATTTATCGTCAGCAGCATGCTGATCGTGATGTTGACCATCGGCTGGTTCGGCCCGCGTACACGCAATCTGGCGCTGGAGAACATTGCCCATCGCTGAGGGTGGCAACGGTCATCCTCTGCCGCTTATCGGCAAGGGATGACCGCCACCAACACCTGACTGACGAACAACTTGTTGAAATAAAAGGATTCATTCAGAAGGCACGGTAATTGCTCCGCTACGCCAGTCAGCAATTAACTACAGGTCCACACATCATGTTGATCAGTGCCAAACAACAGCAAATCATTCATCTGCCAAAAGCGCTGAATGACGATGCGACGTCCACCGCTGCGGCCGGTCTGCAAGGTGGCCTGCACGGCGCCATGCTGCAAACCCTGCAAAACCAGACCCAGGCGCAAACCGCCGAAGCCACCGCCAAGGTGCAGGACTCGGCCACGCAGATCGCCACCCAGCAAGTCAGCGAAGCCACACGCATCAGCGACAACGTCGACGAAGCGTTCGCCAAGACCCGCGTCAACCTGCAAGCCACCGATGCCACCACGGCCTCGGCAAAATCCGCCACCGATGAATTCAAGGACTACATGAGCAAGACGCCGGAACAGCGTCTGCGCGACAGTATCCTGCAGTCGATGGGGCTGACCGAAGATGACATCAAAGCCATGCCGCCGGAGAAACAACTGGCCGTCGGCAAAGAGATCGCCGAGCGCTTGCAGGACAAGATGAAGTTGGCGCAGGCGGAGAAAGACAACGATGTGAAGGACAGCGACAAGCAGGCGGACAAGTTTCTCGCTGCGCTCTGAGACCCCGCATTCCTGGCTACCGCACGGTATCCCTGTAGGAGCTGCCGAAGGCTGCGATCTTTTGATCTTGCTTCCAACAACGAATCAAAAGATCGCAGCCTCGTTCCACTCGACAGCTCCTACAGGCCACTTAGTGGAATCAGTTCAGTTGCAGGGTTTCATTGAACTGGCTGATCGCATCCACTACATGCCGCGATCCCTGCTGAATCTCCAGAATCACCTCCCCCGCTTCATTCGCCAGCTCAACCCCGAGCCCGGTGCGACTTAAGCTCGACTGCATGCTCGACACCGCACTCAGCGACAGGTCATGGTTCTTGCGCACCACGTCGACAATTTCCAGCGTCGCCTGACTGGTCCGCGCCGCTAGGCTACGTACCTCATCCGCAACCACCGCAAAACCGCGCCCATGCTCCCCGGCCCGCGCCGCTTCAATGGCAGCATTGAGCGCCAGCAAGTTGGTCTGATCGGCAATACCACGAATGGTCTGAACGATGGTGCCGATGATGTCCGACTGTTTGCTTACCGCATCGATACTCGCCGCGGCTTCGTTGAGGTCGCGGGAAATGTCCTGAATGATCTGCACGGTTTGCTGCACGACTTGTGAGCCTTTTTGCGCGCAGGCATCGTTTTGTACCGAGGTGCTGTGCGCCGATTCGGCAGCGTTCTGCAAGGTGGTCATTTGATGGGTGATGTCGCTGGCGAACTTGACCACTTTGTACAGTCGCCCTTTGGCATCGAACAGCGGGTTGTAAGACGCTTCGAGATAAACCATCTGCCCCGACTTGTTCTTGCGTTCGAAACGATGCGAGTGATATTCGCCGCGGTTGAGCGAGGCCCAGAATGCCTTGTACTGCGCAGACTCGGCTTCAGCGCGATGGCAGAACAGGCTGTGATGATGGCCGACGATTTCGTTGAGCGAGTACTGCATGGTTTTCAGGAAGTTGTCGTTAGCGGTAATGACATTGCCTTCCGGGGTGAACTCGATCACCGCCATGGAACGGCTGATTGCCGCCAGCATGCTTTCTTCTTCGTGCTCTTTATTCACCCGGGCAGTGATGTCGGCAGCCACTTTGATCACGCTGCGGACTTGCTTGTCCGGGCCATACACCGGCATGTAACTGGCTTCGAGCCAGACTTCCCTCCCGGCCTTGTTCAAGCGCAGGAAAGTGCCGCTGATCGGCTCACCGCGAGCCAGGTCACGCCACAATCTGGCGTACTCCTCGCTGCGATAGAAAGCCTCTTCACAAAACACCCGATGATGTTTGCCACGCACTTCATCGGCGCTGTAGCCCATGGTCTTGCAGAAGTTTTCATTGGCATCCAGAACGATGCCGTCAGGGCTGAACTCGATCATTGCCATTGAACGGCTGATGGCGGCCAACTTGGCGTTGGCCTCGGTCAGGGCGCAGCTGAAGCGCTCGATTTCCTGCAGGTCAGCCTTGTGATGTAGGTTGAACATGGTTGTATCACCTTCCGCGCGGACTTTTGATTTGATGAAAGTTCAGTTCTTTCAAGATCCACCACTACGTTCCACAGAACAGGCACACGCATTCCTCCACGGGAGGAAGTTGTCAGGTGATAAATGATGATCAATCGGAGCGTCCATGCAGCGACGCTCTAATCAAGACATCCTTCTCTTGATAGCCCGCACGCGGGCCAGCCCTAACGCGTTGAAGAACTTCCATGTAAGCGACGCTCCTTGTTGGTTCAGTGTCGGTGCCTTGGCTTGCGCACTCTGGCAGCATGAATTCACGGACCAACGATGTGTTTCAGCCATGTTTTGACATGACGGTCGACATAGTTAGTTACGAGAAGCATAGCCAGTGCAAAGACCTGCGCAAGGCCACTAGTCGGCCAGTATCTGGCACTTTTTGCACAAGAAACGGTTCAGCGGGGAGGTGACGGCAGGTCGGACGCCATCGCTGGCAAGCCAGCTCCCACAGGGTTCTGCGCTTTAGATCAAATCAGCGCGTTTCCTGTGGGAGCTGGCTTGCCAGCGATGAGGCCATTACAAAACTACAAAAACAACAGAAATGACTTACAGACTTCCAGTCACCTTGGTCGCCACCTCTGCAGGCACCCAAGGCTTCCAGACCTGCGGCTGATCACGCAAGAACGCCTGCGCCACGACCCTCGGCTGCAAACGTTTTTCGCTCATCCCGGCCAAGGTCTGGTTCAGCAGTTCAATCGGCAGATCGACCTTTTCAAAGAACGTCACCAGCTCCGGATACTGCGCCTTGAACGGCGCAGACACGCCAATCGCCAGGCTTGCCGGCATCGAACGGGTGCCTTTGGGATTGGGATTATTGGCATCGGCCAGGGTTTTCCAGGCCTCGGCATCGAATGGCGGCTCCTCAAGTTTGACCAGTTTGAAGCGGCCAAGCAGCGGCGTCGGTGACCAGTAGTAAAACAGCACCGGTTTGCCACGCTTGATCGACGATGCCACCTCGGCATCCAGCGCCGCGCCGGAACCGGTGCGGAAATTCACGAAACTGTCGTCAAGCGCATAAGCCTTGAGCTTCTGGCTGTTGACGATTTCCGAGGTCCAACCGGTCGGGCTGTTGAGGAAACGCCCGCGAGACGGATCTTCGGGGTCACGGAACACGTCTTTGTAGCGCGGCAGGTCCGCCACCGACTTCAACTCCGGCGCCAACGCTTTGATCCCGCGTTCAGGGTCGCCCTTGATCACATACTCAGGTACCCACCAGCCTTCGGTGGCGCCTTTGACCGTATCGCCCAACCCGAACACCTTGCCTTCTGCGGCAGCCTTGACCCAGGCCGGACTGCGCCCGGCCCATTCTTCGCCGATCACCTGAATATCGTTTTTCGCCAGTGCGGCCTCAAGGCTGACCGTGCTGCCGGGCAAGGTGTCGGTCGGGTAGCCGTAGCCTTTCTCAACGATCAGACGCAGCACTTCGGTGATAAAGCTACCGCTTTCCCAAGTGATGTCGCCGAAGTGGATCGGCGCGGTTTTTTCTGCCGCCGAAACAGCGCCGACACTCAGGCTCAACACCAGCAGCGAAGTGCCGAGCAGGGTTTTGATTGATCTCATGCGGACCTCTTGTGTTGCAGGAATTGGTTGGCGCTGTGGCGATCGCACAGCGCTTGGGAACGGCTCATGTATTCACTGACCGAGCGCTGGGAGATGCCCAGTTCGGCAGCGATTTGCGGGTAGGTCAGGCCGTCGATGCGGGCGAGCAGAAACGTCGTGCGGACCTTGTCGGGCAGGCGCTGCAAGCTGTGATCGAGGCGATTGAGGGTTTGTGACAGTTGAACCAGTTCTTCAGGCGAGGCGGCGTAATCGACATCGATTTGCTGGCGATATCCGCGCTCCAGATCTCCACGCCGCCAGCGCTGATAAAGCAGGCGTTGAGCGATGGTCGTCAGCAAGGCGCGGGGTTCGCGGATGGCTCTTAGCGCCGGGGCCTCGAGCAATTGCGCAAAGGTCTCGGCGGCAATGTCTTCGCTGCTGGCGCTGTCATGCAAATGACCATGCAGGTAAGTGCAGAGCCAGCGATAGTGGGCGCGAAACAGATCGTCCACGGTGTTGCGATGGGAAAGGTCGGCGCCGGACATAGGGGCTCCTGGGTTAGGGGTCGCTGAATGTCCGGTGTTCCGGTGGCGCGATCGTAGCAAGGCGCCTTATTCATTAAAAATACTTAAAACGAATCTTTATATTCCATTTACAAATAAAAGATCTTTAGCGCAAGCGGCCATAGCCAAGTCCTTCAGCCTCACGCTGATAGTCGAGCAGGATCTGATAATCGCTTTCGCTGGCAGCAAGCACCTCAGGCAACCCCAAGGTCTGCGCGACCTCGGGCAGTTCGCGCAAAGTCAGATTCATGATCCGCCGCAACGTCTCAACCTGCTCGTCCGTGGCACTGGCGACAGTAATGAACGGCAGGGTCGGGCTCAGCGCACTGCGCGCAATCACCCGCAAGGCACTGACTTCTTCCTGCGCATGTTGCGCCAGATAGGCATAGGTGACGCTGTCGATGGCAGCCAGATCGGCGCGGTGTTCGCGCAACCAGCGCAGGCTCTCGCGATGGCCGCCGCTGATACCGACCGAAGCGAAGAACTGTCCGTCCTGATGCAGTGGTGCCAGGCGCTGACGGAACAGGTTCATGCCACTGTTGGAATCCGCGCTGTTGATCACCCCGCGACTGTCGCGGAACTCTGCGAGGGTTGTGCGCCGGTCATCAGCACAGCTGAGGATCAGGCTGCAATGGTAACCGGCGCTGGCGTCGGGGAGTTCGTAGCGAGGGCGGCCGACGATGCGTACTTGTCCGCGCAATGCAGTCATCAGCGGGTAGCCGCAGGTTTGCGTGAGCAGTAGATCGGGGGATAACCAGAGTTCTGGCAGTGACAGGCCTTCAGCACTCAGGCGAGTGTGGCCAAGTTGCTCGAGAATGCGCGCAATCCAGCGCTCACTGGCCGCGCGGATCGGCTCGGGGGCGACGTACATCAGGAGTTCGGTGTGGTGTTGGGTCATACACATTTTTCCCGAGTTACAAATATCCAATGTGGGAGCGAGCCTGCTCGCGAAAGCGCTGGATCAGACAACAGATCCATCAACTGACACGACGCCTTCGCGAGCAGGCTCGCTCCCACAGGGTTTTGTGGTGTTCTTGGGTTAGTGGTAAGGATGCTCGGGACTGTCGATTGGCTTGATGCCATTGCGGCGCCAGAACTCGCCATACCCTTGCACCAGAAACCCGCCACTGCGCGCGATCCATTGCTCGCGATGCAAACGGTAAACCTTGGGCAAGTCGTACCACGCAAGCTTGGGCAAGTCGTGATGCACCAGATGAAAATTCAGATTCAGAAATAACCAACGCCACGGCCAAGCCGCTTCGTTCAACACCGTGCGCTGTTCGGGTTGTGCGTGGGGACGGTGTTCATAGTAGGAGCGGATCATCGCGATCGACAACGCCGGCACGCTGTTCAGCAGCAGGTAATGCCAGACCGGCAGCACACTGAAACGAGCGATGAACCACAGCATCAGTAGGGTGAACACTCCGTGCGTCAGCCACATCAGCCACGCCTGGCGCTCGCCGTTTTTCAAGCGTTGCAATTCTTCTCTGGCCAGCGCCAACAGCGCCAATGGCGCACCCACCGCGAAACGGCCGAGGACGGTTTTGTTCAGCCAATGCAGACTGCGCTCGAACAGCGAACTGCCCTGCCAGCGTGCTGCCGTCAGATATCGACTTTCCGGATCGACACCGGGCACTGTCAGATCCCCATCGCGATGATGCAGCAAGTGGCTGTCGCGATAGAGCGTATACGGATACCAGACCGCGAATGGCGCGTAGCCGAGGATTTTGTTGAGCAAGGTCCAGCGGGTCGGATGCCCATGGAGCAATTCGTGCTGCACTGACAGCCACAACACCAGCAGCGGAATCAGCAGCAACGTGCTCAAGCCACGACCGAGCCAATGACTATTGAGCACAATGGCAAACCAACCGCTGTAAACACCGATCAGCAACAGCCAGGTCGGCCATTCGGTGCGGGCAGTGAAGCGTTGGCGCAGGGTTTCGATCTGCTGACGATGGGCGGCGTCGAAGTAATGGGACATGGCATTGCTCGGAACGGGATTCATCCCTTTCTGTGCAACGACGCTGCGCAATCTTGCAGATTATTTTCAGGTTCAGGCTGGAGCCCGAGAACCGGGCTCCGGAAAGGCGTGATCAGTGACCGAAGATGTCGACTTTCTTGGCTTTCTTCTCCGCGCGTTTTTCAATCGCGGTCTTGGCCGGTTTCTTCTTCGCGGCTTTCTTTGAATCCATACCTTTGGACATGATGCGTACTCCACTCACAGGGGATGTGAGCTCAGGTATACACCTATCCAGAGCCGTGCGTTCTTTTATAATCGCCGCTTTGCCCACCGACAGTCCGATCCCATGCCCGACATCCAATACAGCCTGCTCGACGAGTCGTTATGGCCGTTGATGAACAAGTTTTACCGCAGCCACCAGTCCTCTATGAAAGCCGTTCGCGATGCGCAATTGTGGGTCGCGCGACGGGGCGAGATTGTTGCTGCGTTGTGCTTGCGGCCGGTGGCGGGTGGGCATTGGTTGACCGGGTTGTTCGTTGACCCGGGATGTCGCGAACAAGGGCTTGCCGCGCAGTTGATCGCGGCGGCGGTGCAGGATGTGAGCGAGCCGGTGTGGCTGTTCTGTCATCCGGATTTGCGTGAGTTTTATGAACGGCGCGGGTTCACCTTCGATCCGGCACTGCCCCAGGCGATGGCCGAGCGGTTGAGCCGGTATGCGCGGAGCAAGCCGATGATTGCGATGGAGCTGATTCCTGCTCAATCCTGAGGGACATGCAAAAACCAATGTGGGAGCGAGCCTGCTCGCGAAAGCGGTAGGTCAGTAACAGAATCTGTCACTGATATTGCGCATTCGCGAGCAGGCTCGCTCCCACAGGGGTATGTACTGGGTCTTGGATCAATCGTCGGCCGTGGGATCAAGGTCCGGGAACATCACTTCAGTGAAACCGAACTTGCTGAAATCGGTGATCCGCGACGGGTACAACCGGCCGATCAGGTGATCGCATTCGTGCTGCACAACCCGTGCGTGGAAGCCCGACGCAGTGCGCACAATCGGCTCGCCCTTCGGATCAAACCCTTCGTAACGAATCTGCTGATAACGATCCACCGCACCGCGCAACCCCGGCACCGACAGACAGCCTTCAAAGCCCTCTTCCGTCAACGGACTCAACGGTGTGATCAGTGGATTGATCAGGATCGTCTGCGGCACCGCTTCAGCGTCCGGGTAGCGTTCGCTGTGTTCAAAACCAAAGATCACCAATTGCAGATCGACGCCGATCTGCGGCGCGGCCAGGCCGACACCGCCGACGCTTTCCATGGTCTGGAACATGTCGTCGATCAGTTGCCACAGTTCAGGGCTGTCGAACATCTCGGCCGGCACCGGCGGCGCAATGCGCAACAGGCGCTCGTCGCCCATTTTCAGAATTTCACGAATCATGATCTGGCTTCGTCAGTGTCCGGCTTGAGCGAATGATCGCGGCCCAGGCCCGAGACGTGTTGTTTGGGATGTTCATCGAGTTCGCCGGGGACTTTCTCACCCGCGTCCTTGCCCTCGCTGGACATGTGCTCGATCACCGCATTCATCTCGGCGCCAAGCAACAACACCGCGGCGGAAATATAGAAATACAGCAACAGCACGATGATCGCCCCGATGCTGCCATACATCGCGTTGTAGTTGGCGAAGGTTTTCACGTAGAAAGCGAAGCCCAACGAGGCGATGATCCACACCACCACGGCCAATACCGAACCGGGGGTGATGAAGCGGAATTCCTGTTTGACGTCGGGCATGACGTAGTAGATCAGCGCCACGGCGACCATCATCAGAATCACGATCACCGGCCAGCGCGCGATGGTCCACACGGTGACAATGAAGTCTTCCAGCCCCACCTGCGCGGCGATCCAGCCCATCACCTGCGGCCCGAGCACCATCAGCGCGGCGGCCACCAGCAGCATGCCGGCAATGCCGACGGTGTAGACAATCGACAGCGGGAAACGCTTCCAGATCGGCCGGCCCTCGACCACGTCGTACGCGGCGTTCATCGCGCTCATCATCAAGCGCACGCCCGCGGAGGCGGTGTACAGGGCGATAACGATACCGACCGAAAGCAAGCCACCCTTGGATTGCTGCAACTGGTCGATCACCGGATTGACCTGCTCCAGCGCCTGCGGAGGCAGGACCAGTTCCGATTGCAGACGCAGCCAGGAGAAAAAGTCCGGCAGGTGCAGGAAACCGATCAGGGCAATCAGAAACAGAATGAACGGGAACAGCGAGAACAGCATCTGGTAGGCCAGTGCCGAGGCGTAGGTCGACATCTCGTCGTCGACGAATTCAGTGACCGTGCGCACCATCACCCGGTGCAGGGGCAGACCTTTCATGTCCGGAAAAATCATTCGCGTCTCCTTTCGCCGCAATACAGGTTGAAGTCGTGGCGACTCAGGGGCCGTTTTTTACATCACGGTAGCCTGTTTGGCGAACCTCGTCGGGTCGCTGCAGGCTTTTGACACAAAAACGGCCATCCTTGGATGGCCGTTCATGTATTTCGTTCAAGGCTGGATTACGCCTTGTCGACGCCTTTTTTGACCGCGTCCTTGGCTTTGCCGACCGCTTGCTGGGCTTCGCCTTTTTTCTCTTGAATCTTGCCTTCGGCCTGCAGCTTGGTGTTGTCGGTGGCTTTACCGACGCCTTGCTTGACGTTGCCGACGGCTTCGTTGGCCATGCCTTTTACTTTATCGCCTGTGCTACTCATGGTGTTTCTCCTTGGTGCAATTAGGGGGAAAAGTCAGTACGTAATGATTGACTGGCCGGGTTTGCGCCAAGTTTCATTTATTTTCAGGGGTTCATTTCGTCGTGGCCTGCAGGTTGGGCTTTATGTTTGCGTGCGTAGCCCCGAGAATGCGCAACATATGGGCGCCAAGCGCCAGGAACTGATCCCGCAGGAATGTTATGAAACTCGATAAAACGCAGGCCATCGCCCGACGCAACAAGGAACTGGGCGGTGCCGTGCTCGGCACCAACAACTGCCACTTCGCCGAACTGAACCGTAACCGCAACATCTGGTGGTTCGACCTGCCAGTGTCGCGTTTGGCCATCGGTCAGTACGAGTGGATTCACCTGCTGATGCACACGCCGGCCACTGACGAACTTCTGCACCTGAAAGTGCCGACGGTGTTTCTGCGTGAAAAGCTTGAAGGGCTGGTGATTCGCAACGAAGGCAAGCGTAAAGCGGCGTTGAGCCTGGAATTGAGTGCAGACAAGGATTCGTATCTGCAGGACATGCGTCCGGCGGGGACCAATGTGAATTTCGCGCCGTTCCGTCAGTAGGATTTGTGCTGTCCCCTTTTCCCCTCACCCTAGCCCTCTCCCAAGGGAGAGGGAACTGACCTAGGTGTCTGGACGAGGTACACCGACCTGAAATATCGAGTCGAACTCAAATTCTGAAAAGCCCACGATCAGCTCCCTTCCCCCTCGCCCCCCTGGGGGCGGTCCGACGTTTCGGGAGGGTTGGGGTGAGGGG
>NZ_JSFK01000009.1 GCF_000783395.1 Pseudomonas chlororaphis
CGTTACCGCAGCAACGGATATACACACAAAAACACCAGCCAACAAAAAGGCGCCCGAAGGCGCCCTCTTGATCCAAGGCCGTCAGGCCATTTCTGCGGTAGTTTCGAAGTCAAACGTCAACTCACCATCCTTGATGTCGATGTGAACCACACCGCCATGCTCGGCCAGCTCGCCAAACAGAATCTCCTCCGCCAACGGACGCTTGATCTTGTCCTGGATCAGACGCGCCATCGGACGTGCACCCATTGCCGAGTCATAACCACCCGCCGCCAGCCAACTCCGCGCGGCATCAGTGACCTCAAGCAGCACACGCTTGTCTTCCAGCTGCGCCTGAAGCTCGGTAAGGAACTTGTCCACCACACTCTTGATGACCTCATGGCTGAGGCGACCAAACTGGATAATGGTGTCCAGACGGTTACGGAACTCCGGCGTGAAGCTCTTCTTGATCACTTCCATCGCATCAGACGAGTGGTCCTGATGGGTGAAACCGATCGAAGCCCGAGCAGCCGTTTCGGCACCAGCGTTGGTGGTCATGATCACGATCACATTGCGGAAGTCCGCCTTGCGCCCGTTGTTGTCGGTCAGCGTACCGTGGTCCATCACCTGCAGCAGCAGGTTGAAGACTTCCGGATGCGCCTTCTCGATTTCATCGAGCAGCAATACGCAGTGAGGCTGCTTGGTGATCGCTTCGGTCAACAGACCGCCCTGATCGAAACCGACATAGCCTGGAGGCGCACCGATCAGACGCGATACGGTGTGACGCTCCATGTACTCGGACATGTCGAAGCGAACCAGCTCGATCCCCAACGCCTTGGCCAATTGCCGCGCTGCCTCGGTTTTACCGACACCGGTCGGACCCGCGAACAGGAACGAACCGACTGGTTTGTCAGGAGACTTGAGGCCGGCACGGGACAGCTTGATCGCGGTCGACAGCGAATCGATCGCCGCGTCCTGACCAAACACCGTCAACTTCAGGTCACGCTCAAGGTTACGCAACAACTCCTTGTCGGAACTGGTGACGTGTTTAGGCGGAATCCGCGCGATTTTCGCGACGATGTCTTCAACCTGTGGCACTTCAATGCGCTTCACACGTTTTTCGACCGGTTGCAGACGCTGGTAGGCGCCCGCCTCGTCGATCACGTCGATGGCCTTGTCCGGCATATGCCGGTCATTGATGTAGCGCGACGCCAGTTCAGCAGCGGCGCGCAACGACTCATCGCTGTATTCGATGTTGTGGTGCTGCTCGAAACGCCCTTTCAGGCCACGCAGGATACCGATGGTGTCTTCCACCGACGGCTCGACGACATCGACCTTCTGGAAGCGACGCGCCAAGGCACGATCCTTCTCGAAGATGCCGCGGAATTCCTGGAACGTGGTCGAGCCGATGCAGCGAATGTCGCCAGACGACAGCAGCGGTTTGAGCAGGTTCGAGGCGTCCATCACGCCACCGGACGCAGCGCCGGCACCGATGATGGTGTGGATCTCGTCGATGAACAGGATCGCTTGCGGACGTTTTTTCAGTTCGTTGAGCAGCGCTTTGAAGCGCTTCTCGAAATCACCGCGATACTTGGTGCCCGCGAGCAGAGCGCCGAGGTCGAGGGAGTAAACAACACTGTTGGCCAACAGATCCGGCACCTGGTTGTCGACAATGCGCTTGGCCAGGCCTTCGGCAATCGCGGTTTTACCCACGCCTGCTTCACCAACCAGCAGCGGATTGTTTTTGCGTCGGCGCGCGAGAATCTGCGCGACACGCTCGACTTCCGATTCGCGGCCGACCAGCGGATCGATACGACCCTGGCGCGCGAGTTCGTTGAGGTTGCTGGCATAAGCATCCAGAGGATTGCCTGAAGAAGAAGACTCACCGCCCTCGTCGTCCTGCATATCTTGTTCACCTTCAGAGTGATCGCCATGCCCCGGCACTTTGGAAATGCCGTGTGCGATGTAATTGACGACATCGATGCGCGCAACGCTCTGCTGTTTCAGCAGGAACACTGCCTGACTCTCTTGCTCACTGAAGATTGCAACCAGCACGTTGGCGCCAGTCACTTCGCGTTTGCCCGAGCTCTGTACGTGGAAAACAGCACGTTGCAGTACACGCTGGAAGCCCAGAGTTGGCTGGGTTTCGCGATCTTCGTCATGAACGGGGATCAATGGCGTGGTGGAGTCGATGAACTCCTGCAGGTCATGCTTGAGTTTGTCGAGGTTTGCGCCGCAGGCACGCAAAACGGTGGCGGCAGCCTCATTATCCAATAGGGCCAGCAAAAGGTGTTCGACGGTCATGAATTCATGACGTTTCGAACGAGCCTCCTTGAAGGCTAGATTGAGGGTGACTTCGAGCTCGCGGTTTAACATAGCTTCACCTCATACCCAAGTGGTCGGCGATTAACCGTCCTTCTCGATTTCACAGAGTAGCGGATGCTGGCTTTCCCTGGCGTACTGGTTGACCTGCATGGCCTTTGTCTCGGCGATGTCGCGGGTAAACACTCCACATACTGCCCGTCCTTCTGTGTGGACGGCCAGCATGACCTTGGTCGCCAGCTCGCGATTCAGGTTAAAAAACACCTCGAGCACTTCGACGACGAAATCCATCGGTGTGTAGTCATCGTTGAACAAAACCACCTTGTACATCGGCGGCGCCTGTAACGCAGGCTTTGCTTCCTGAACAGCAACGCCTGCCGAATCGTCGTCGTGCTCCTGTGGAAGATCCTTTTGGAGAAGCGGGCGATCCTGATTGAATGTTAGTCGAATCTGGCTGATTGCATGCATGGAAAGAAAGGTTCGTCAGTTGTGCAATTACAGTGGTGGGGGCGGTTGTCCACGTTTTCAACTCCGACTGCCCGGTCACCTTGACTATCGGGAAAACGGTGTTACAACCAATAGAGCCCACAGTGGGTAAAAAAGATCCGCGGAGTCAATCCTTTTAATGGATTAGATTGCGGATGAATTGGATGATACTCCAGCGATGGAGTCTGTTGCAGAGGGATTTGAGCATGGCTGTCGGCAAGGTGAAATGGTTCAACAATGCCAAGGGATTCGGCTTTATCAATACCGATGCCCGCGAAGGCCGCGATGAGGATGGCAAAGAGATCGATTTCTTTGCGCACTACTCCGCCATTCAAATGGACGGATATAAAACCCTCAAGGCCGGACAAGTGGTGAATTTCGAAATTGTTCAAGGCCCCAAGGGGCTGCATGCCCTAAACATCACAAACGTCATCACCGAACCATCCAGCCCCGCTGAGAGTGCTATTTTCGGCGCTGCCGCTGCCGCTGCCGCCGCCGCCGCGACTGCCAAAGCGTGAGCTGACTGACCCTCACCTGAATATTCCAAGCAACAAAAAACCGCCTGACTCAATTCAACGAGTCAGGCGGTTTTTATCTGCCCGCGTTTTTACATATGCGAAATCAGCGCATCGCCGAAGCCCGAAGACGAAACCAGCTTGGCGCCGTCCATCAGTCGTTCGAAGTCATAGGTCACGGTTTTGGCCGAGATAGCGCCGTTGGTGCCCTTGATGATCAAATCCGCCGCTTCCGTCCAGCCCATGTGGCGCAGCATCATTTCTGCCGAGAGAATCAGCGAACCCGGGTTGACCTGATCTTTGCCGGCGTACTTCGGTGCGGTACCGTGGGTGGCTTCGAACATCGCCACGGTGTCGGACAGGTTAGCGCCCGGCGCGATGCCGATACCGCCCACTTCCGCCGCCAGGGCGTCGGAGAGGTAGTCACCGTTCAAGTTAAGCGTCGCGATTACATCGTATTCCGCCGGGCGCAGCAGGATCTGCTGGAGCATGGCGTCGGCGATGGCGTCTTTGACCACAACGTTCTTGCCGGTTTTCGGATTCTTGAACTGCATCCACGGGCCGCCGTCGAGCAGGGTCGCGCCGAATTCTTCAGCGGCCACTTCGTAGGCCCACTCTTTGAAGGCACCTTCGGTGAACTTCATGATGTTGCCTTTGTGCACGATGGTCAGCGAATCGCGGTCGTTATCGACCACATATTGCAGAGCCTTGCGCGCCAGACGCTTGGTGCCTTCCAGCGAAACAGGCTTGACGCCGATGCCGCAGTTTTCGTCGAAACGGATCTTGGTGACACCCATTTCTTCTTTAAGGAATTTGATGACCTTGGTGGCTTCCGGCGAACCGGCCTTCCACTCAATACCGGCATAGATGTCTTCGGAGTTCTCGCGGAAGATGGTCATGTCGACGTCGCCAGGCTTTTTCACCGGGCTTGGTACGCCTTCGAACCAGCGCACCGGGCGCAGGCAGACGTACAGGTCGAGTTGCTGACGCAGGGCCACGTTCAGCGAGCGGATGCCGCCACCGACCGGAGTGGTCAGCGGGCCTTTGATGGAAACCACGTAATCCTTGACTGCATCGAGAGTTTCCTGAGGCAGCCAGGTGTCCTGATCGTAAACCTGAGTGGCTTTTTCCCCGGCGTAGACTTCCATCCAGGAAATCTTGCGTTTACCGCCGTATGCCTTTTGAACTGCAGCATCGACAACCTTGATCATCACCGGACTGATGTCGACACCAATGCCGTCACCTTCGATGAAGGGGATGATCGGGTTATCAGGAACATTGAGAGAATGGTCTGCATTGACGGTGATTTTGTCGCCGACGGCTGGAACCTGAATCTTCTTGTAACCCATGCTGAACTCCATTGTTTGGATTGAACATCTGGCTTGGTTCGAGCGTAACCCAGTTAAATCAACACGCAAACCCTCTGTTCGTGGCGCGGCTACATCTCGTTTCGTACAAGCCTGAAAGCAAAGGGAAAAGCGCCAAACTCAAGCATTCGCGACGACTCTACGCCCCACCCTGCCCTGCGACCTTTAGACCAATGGACGAGAATCGTTGCATATGAACCATCGGCAGATTGCCAGCTACCTATGTATAATGCCGCCCGCTGACCACAGGGTCACGACGGCTGGCCTCTCTAGCACGAGACTTTCCGCCTGATTGGTCGGGTTGTTACCGCAGCCTGACTGCTTGACGCTCTACTGATGCACCCAACATCACCGCGAAGAATCTCGACATTCGGTTCATGGATGACTTTGAACGAACGCGCTTACCCGGCGCCCCTCGAGTTTCTGCGCACGCTTTAGCAAAGAAGAGAGAGTTAATCCGAATATGCCCACCCGCTCGAAGATCATCTATACCTTCACCGACGAAGCTCCAGCCCTCGCCACCTATTCCCTGCTGCCGATCATCGAGGCGTACACCGCTTCGGCCGATATCGCCGTGGAAACCCGCGATATCTCTCTTGCAGCGCGCATTCTGGCCAGCTTCCCCGAGCAACTGGGCGACAAAGCCGTAGCCGACCACCTCGCCGAACTGGGCGACCTGGCCGTTACGCCTGAAGCCAACATCATCAAGCTGCCGAACATCAGCGCTTCGGTGCCACAGCTGCAAGCCGCGATCAAAGAGCTGCAAGCTCAGGGTTACAACCTGCCGGACTACCCGGAAACCGTGACCAGCGACGCCGACAAAGACGCCAAGGCGCGTTACGACAAGGTCAAGGGCAGCGCCGTGAACCCGGTTCTGCGTGAAGGCAACTCTGACCGTCGCGCTCCGCTGTCGGTCAAGAACTACGCGCGCAAGCACCCGCACAAGATGGGCGCCTGGGCCAAAGACTCCAAGTCCCACGTCGCTCACATGAGCACCGGCGATTTCTACGGCAGCGAAAAAGCTGCCCTGATCGACGCCGCTGACGCCGTGAAGATCGAGCTGATCGCCAAGGACGGTACCGCTACCGTACTGAAAGAAAAAACCACCGTTCAGGCCGGCGAGATCCTCGACTGCGCCGTGATGAGCAAAAACGCCCTGCGCGCGTTCATCGCTGCTGAAATCGAAAGCGCCAAGGCGCAAGGCGTGCTGCTCTCGGTGCACCTGAAAGCGACCATGATGAAGGTCTCCGACCCGATCATGTTCGGCCAGATCGTTGCCGAGTTCTATAAAGACGCCCTGACCAAGCACGCTGACGTGCTGGCCGAAATCGGCTTCAACCTGAACAACGGCATCGGCGATCTGTACGCGCGCATCAAGGCCCTGCCGGCTGAACAGCAAGCTCAGATCGAAGCTGACATGGCCGCGGTCTACGCTGCTCGCCCATCGCTGGCGATGGTCAACTCCGACAAAGGCATCACCAACCTGCACGTGCCGAGCGACGTTATCGTCGACGCCTCGATGCCAGCGATGATCCGTGACTCCGGCAAGATGTGGGGCACCGACGGTCAGTTGCACGACACCAAGGCGGTGATCCCGGATCGTTGCTACGCGACCATCTACCAGGCCGTGATCGAAGATTGCAAAGCCAATGGCGCTTTCGATCCGACCACCATGGGCAGCGTGCCAAACGTTGGCCTGATGGCGAAGAAAGCCGAAGAGTACGGCTCGCACGACAAGACTTTCCAGATCAAGGCCGACGGCGTGGTTCGCGTCACCGACAGCAAGGGCAACCTGCTGATGGAACAGGCTGTTGAAGCCGGCGACATCTTCCGCATGTGCCAGACCAAAGACGCGCCGATCCAGGACTGGGTCAAACTGGCCGTCAACCGCGCTCGCGCAAGCAGCACCCCAGCGATCTTCTGGCTCGACCCGATGCGCGCTCACGACGGCGTAGTGATCGAGAAAGTTCAGGCTTACCTGAAGGATCACGACACCACCGGTCTGGACATCCAGATCATGGCGCCGGTCGATGCCATGAAGTTCACCCTGCAGCGCACCCGCGAAGGCAAGGACACCATTTCGGTGACCGGCAACGTCCTGCGCGACTACCTGACCGACCTGTTCCCGATCATGGAACTGGGCACCAGCGCCAAGATGCTGTCGATCGTGCCGCTGATGAACGGCGGTGGCCTGTTCGAAACCGGCGCCGGCGGTTCGGCGCCGAAGCACGTGCAGCAACTGGTTGAAGAAAACTTCCTGCGCTGGGATTCGCTGGGCGAGTTCCTCGCACTGGCAGCGTCCCTTGAGCACTTGGGTGTGAACTACAACAACCCGAAAGCGCTGGTGCTGTCGAAAACTCTGGACCAGGCCACTGGCCAGTTCCTCGACAACAACAAGTCGCCATCGCGCAAAGTCGGCAACATCGACAACCGCGGCAGCCACTTCTACCTGGCGATGTACTGGGCTCAGGCCCTGGCCGCCCAGACTGAAGACGCTGCACTGCAAGCGCAGTTCGCGACTCTGGCCAAGACTCTGACCGAGAACGAGGCGACCATCGTTGCCGAGCTCAACGCCGTTCAGGGCAAGCCAGTCGACATCGGCGGTTACTACCACGCCAATGCCGAGCTGATCAGCAAGGCGATGCGCCCAAGCGCAACCCTCAACGCGGCGATTGCTGCGCTGGTTTAAGGTTGTAGTGGGAACATCACAAACCCCGGCCTCGTGCCGGGGTTTGTGTTTCCGGGCTTTATGATCACCCCAAAACCCTGTGGGAGCTGGCTTGCCAGCGATAGCGGTGGATCAGTCACTTTCAATGCTGAATGATAGGCCGCCATCGCTGGCAAGCCAGCTCCCACAGGGATCGGGTTCCAATATTCAGAAACGAGGACAAAGTATGGAATGGCTCCCCCACATCACCGTCGCCACCATCGTCGAGGACAACGGTCGCTTCCTGATGGTCGAAGAACACAAGGCCGGGCGTAACGTGCTCAACCAGCCCGCCGGCCATCTCGACCCGGACGAAACCCTGATCGACGCTGCCATCCGCGAAACTCTCGAAGAAACCGGCTGGGACGTTGAACCCACCGGCGTCATCGGCATTTACCTGTACACCGCACCAAGCAACGGCGTGACTTACCAGCGCGTGTGCTTCAGCGCCAAAGCGGTAAAACACAACGCGGATTACCAGCTCGACGACGGCATCGTCGGCGCCAAGTGGCTGACCCGCGACGAATTAATCGCTCAACGCGACAACTGGCGCAGCGAGCTGATCATCCGTTGCATCGACGATTATCTGGCCGGTCATCACTTCAGCCTCGAACTGATCCGCCCTTCTCTTTAGCCTTGAGGCCGCGAGCCTGCTAGAATCGCGTCCTTTTTCAAGACACTCATTGAATCCCTATGCGTGATCCAGCCCCTTCTGACACATCCAAGAAGCGCGTCATTGTCGGCATGTCCGGCGGCGTGGACTCTTCCGTTTCCGCTCTCCTGCTGATCGAGCAGGGCTTTGAAGTGGAAGGCCTGTTCATGAAGAACTGGGAAGAAGACGACGGAACGGAATACTGCACCGCCATGGACGACCTGGCGGATGCTCAGGCTGTCTGCGACAAGATCGGTATAAAACTGCACACCGCCAACTTCGCCGCCGAGTACTGGGACAACGTGTTCGAGCACTTTTTGGCCGAGTACAAGGCCGGACGCACGCCGAACCCGGATATCCTCTGCAACCGCGAAATCAAGTTCAAGGCGTTCCTCGACTACGCCATGATGCTCGGCGCCGACCTGATCGCCACGGGTCACTACGTGCGCCGCCGCGATATCGATGGCCGCACCGAACTGCTCAAAGGCCTCGATCCGAACAAGGATCAGAGCTACTTCCTGCACGCCGTTGGCGGCGAACAGATCGCCAAAACGTTGTTCCCGGTCGGCGAACTGGAAAAACCGGAAGTTCGAGCGATTGCCGAGAAATACGAGTTGGCCACCGCGAAGAAGAAGGATTCCACCGGGATCTGCTTTATCGGCGAGCGTCGCTTCAGCGATTTCCTCAAGCAATACCTGCCGGCGCAACCGGGCGAAATCAAAACCACCGAAGGCGAAGTCATTGGCCGTCACCACGGCTTGATGTACCACACCATCGGTCAGCGCCAAGGCCTGGGCATCGGCGGCTTGAAAGACGCCGGTGATGAGCCGTGGTACGTGCTGCGCAAGGATCTCGACACCAACGAATTGATCGTCGGCCAGGGCAACAACCATCCATGGCTGTTCTCCGGCGCCCTGCTCGCTTCGGAAATCTATTGGGTCAACCCGATCGACCTGAGCCAGCCGCTGCGCTTGACCGCGAAAGTGCGTTATCGCCAGAGCGATCAGGCCTGCACCCTGGAAAAAACCGCCAGCGGCTACCGCGCCGTGTTCGACGAACCGCAACGCGCGGTGACGCCGGGCCAGTCCGTGGTGTTCTACGACGGTGAAATCTGCCTCGGCGGCGGCGTGATCGAAGTCGCCGAGCCGTGGAGCGGCCAGGCATGAGCCCGACTCAGGAGCAACTGACGGCGCTGGGCGGCGTGTTTCTTGCCGCCGTGCTGGTCGACCGGATCGCCAAGACCGGGCAGACCAGCGAGGCCGGCCTGACCTGCATGCTCGGCAGCCTGCTGGTGCGCGACCCGAAAGACACGCTGGATGTGTACGGCGGCGATGACCTCAATCTGCGCGAAGGCTATCGAGCGCTGATCGGTGCACTGGAACGCGACCCAAGCACGCTGCAACGCGAGCCATTGCGCTACGCCCTGTCGATGCTCGGCCTGGAACGTCAACTGGCCAAGCGCAACGACATGCTCGACACCATCGGTAAGCGTTTGCCGCAGATCCAGTCGCAAGTCGAGCATTTCGGCCCGGCCCACGAGAACGTGGTCGCGGCTTGCGGTGCGCTGTATCAGGACACCCTGAGCACCCTGCGCCAACGTATTCAGGTGCATGGCGACATGCGCAATCTGCAGCAGCCGAGCAATGCCTCGAAGATTCGCGCCCTGCTGCTTGCCGGCATCCGTTCGGCACGCCTGTGGCGACAGCTCGGCGGCCATCGCTGGCAGTTGGTGATCAGCCGGCGCAAGCTGCTCAAAGAGCTGTATCCGTTGATGCGCAGCGAGTAATTCGCCCTGCAATAAAAGCTTTGTAGTCTCTAACGCGTAATACGCCGGTCAGTTGGCAACGGACCGGCGGATTTTTTCATGTATGATACGCGCCCCATTTCGTTGCCCGACTGTCCGAGAACACCCCATGCAGCTTTCTTCGCTCACTGCGGTTTCCCCTGTTGACGGCCGCTACGCCGGCAAAACCCAGGCCCTGCGCCCGATTTTCAGCGAGTACGGCCTGATCCGTGCCCGTGTTCTGGTTGAAGTGCGCTGGCTCCAGCGCCTGGCCGCCCACGCTGGCATCCCTGAAGTGCCAGCCTTCTCCGCCGAGGCCAACGCCGTTCTCAATGAACTGGCTGAAAACTTCTCGCTGGAGCACGCCGAGCGCGTCAAAGAGATCGAGCGCACCACCAACCACGACGTCAAAGCGATCGAATACCTGCTCAAAGAGCAGGCGGCCAAGCTGCCGGAGCTGGCCAAGGTCAGCGAGTTCATCCACTTTGCCTGCACCAGCGAAGACATCAACAACCTGTCCCACGCCCTGATGCTGCGCGAAGGCCGTGACGACGTGATGCTGCCGCTGATGCGCCAGACCGCCAACGCCATCCGCGAACTGGCCATCCGTTTCGCTGACGTGCCGATGCTGTCGCGCACCCACGGTCAACCGGCCTCGCCGACCACTCTGGGTAAAGAGCTGGCGAACGTGGTTTACCGTCTCGAGCGTCAAATCGCTCAGGTCGCTGCCGTGCCGCTGCTGGGCAAGATCAACGGCGCTGTCGGCAACTACAACGCGCACTTGTCGGCCTATCCGCAGATCGACTGGGAAGCCAACGCCCGCGCCTTCATCGAAGATGAGCTGGGTCTGGGCTTCAACCCGTACACCACGCAGATCGAACCGCACGACTACATCGCCGAGCTGTTCGACGCGATCGCGCGCTTCAACACCATCCTGATCGACTTCGACCGTGACATCTGGGGCTACATCTCCCTGGGTTATTTCAAGCAGCGCACCATCGCTGGCGAAATCGGCTCGTCGACCATGCCGCACAAGGTCAACCCGATCGACTTCGAAAACTCCGAAGGCAACCTGGGCATCGCCAACGCATTGTTCCAGCACCTGGCGAGCAAACTGCCGATCTCCCGCTGGCAGCGCGACCTGACCGACTCCACCGTTCTGCGCAACCTCGGTGTCGGCTTCGCCCATAGCGTGATCGCCTACGAAGCCAGCCTCAAAGGCATCAGCAAACTGGAGCTCAACGAGCAGAAGATTGCCGCTGACCTCGACGCTTGCTGGGAAGTGTTGGCTGAGCCGATCCAGACCGTAATGCGCCGCTACAACATCGAAAACCCGTACGAAAAACTGAAAGAACTGACCCGCGGCAAGGGCATCAGCCCTGAAGCGTTGCAGACTTTCATCGACGGTCTGGACATGCCTGCCGAAGCGAAAGCCGAGCTCAAGCAACTGACCCCGGCCAACTACATCGGCAACGCTGTAGCGCAAGCCAAACGCATCTGATCGACCGCTTGATCCGTTTGAGACGCCCGGCCGCGCCGGGCGTTTTTATTCCCGTCTGAAAAGTGCTTTTTTTCAATAGGTTACATATGAATTCCGATATTCCTCTTCAACTTCTGGGCGGCCTCACAGCACGCGAATTCCTGCGCGACTACTGGCAGAAAAAGCCACTGCTGATCCGTCAGGCAATTCCTGACTTCGAAAGCCCGATCGACGCCGACGAACTGGCCGGCCTGGCCCTGGAAGAAGAAGTCGAATCGCGCCTGGTGATCGAGCACGGCGAGCGCCCATGGGAACTGCGTCGCGGCCCGTTCGCTGAAGACGAATTCAGCAAGCTGCCGGAAAAAGAGTGGACCCTGCTGGTTCAAGCCGTCGACCAGTTCGTACCGGAAGTCAGCGAACTGCTGGAAAACTTCCGCTTCCTGCCGAGCTGGCGCGTCGATGACGTGATGATCAGCTTCGCCGCCCCGGGTGGCAGCGTTGGTCCGCACTTCGACAACTACGACGTGTTCCTGCTGCAAGGCCACGGCAAGCGCAACTGGAAAATCGGCCAGATGTGCGATTCCGAGAGCCCACTGCTGCAACACGCGGATCTGCGCATCCTCGCCGAATTCCACGAGACCGAAGAGTGGGTGCTGGAACCCGGCGACATGCTCTACCTGCCGCCGCGCCTGGCTCACTGCGGTGTCGCGGTCGACAACTGCATGACCTACTCGGTCGGTTTCCGCGCACCAAGCGCTTCCGAAGTGCTGACTCACTTCACCGACTTCCTCAGCCAGTTCCTGACTGACGAAGAGCGCTACACCGATGCCGACGCACAGCCAGCAGCCGATCCACACCAGATTCAACACGATGCACTGGATCGCCTGAAAGCGCTGCTCGCCGAGCACATGAGCGACGAGCGCCTACTGCTGACCTGGTTCGGCCAGTACATGACTGAGCCGCGCTACCCGGAACTGGTCGCTGGCCCGGAAGAAATCGAAGAAGAAGACTTCCTCGCCGCCCTGCAGGATGGCGCCATCCTGATCCGCAACCCGAGTGCGCGCCTGGCCTGGTCGGAAGTCGATGACGACCTGCTGCTGTTCGCCAGCGGTCAGAGCCGTTACCTGCCGGGCAAGCTGCGCGAACTGCTGAAGCTGATCTGCGCCGCTGACGCCCTGCACACCGACAACCTCGGTGAGTGGCTGAACGACGAAGACGCTTGCGGCCTGCTGTGCCAGTTGGTCAAGCAAGGGAGCCTGGGGTTCGCCGATGAATAAGATTCGCGTTCGTGTCGCAGACTGGCAGAAGGACATCGCCGAGATCCGGCGCATTCGTGAAACGGTGTTCATCGCCGAGCAATCGGTGCCACCTGAGTTGGAGTGGGACGCGGACGACGCGACCGCCGTGCATTTTCTGGCGTTTGAAGGCGACTTCCCGATCGGCACTGCGCGCCTGTTGCCTGACGGGCACATTGGCCGGGTTTCGGTGCTGAAAGACTGGCGCGGGATGAAGGTCGGTGATGCGCTGATGCAAGCGGTGATCGCCGAAGCTGAAGAGCGCGGACTGAAGCAGCAAATGCTCAGCGCTCAGGTGCAGGCCACGGCGTTCTATGAGCGCTTGGGTTTCAGCCTGGTCAGCGAGGAATTCCTCGAAGCCGGGATTCCGCATGTCGACATGGTTCGGCATTCGGCCTGAGCTCTGCCCTGATCGTTCCCACGCTCTGCGTGGGAACGCCTCTCGGGACGCTCCGCGTCCCTTGCGGCATGTGACGCAGAGCGTCACTGGCTGCATTCCCACGCAGAGCGTGGGAACGATCACGCCCCGACATCAACCGATGCCGGGGCGTTTTGCTGTCTACGATTCAACTTGCCCCACCCAAGGCCGACAAACTGGCAATATCAAGCCTTTCGAAAGCGGAGATAACGGACATGTCCCTACGCACCCTGCTCACCACCCTGCTGCTCGGTTGCAGTTTTTCGGTGATGGCAGCCACAGAAATCGTGCCCCTCAATTACCGCACCAGCACTGACATGCTGCCAATGGCGCAGGACTTCCTCGGCAAGGACGGTCAGGTCAGCGCCTACGGCAACCAACTGATCATCAAGGCCGAGCCGGACAAGATCCAGGAACTCAAGGCACTGATCACGCAACTGGACACGGCGCCCAAGCGCTTGCTGATCAGCGTCGACACCAATGAAAACAACGGCCGTGGCGACGAAGGTTATTCGGTCAACGGCGCGCAGCCGAACCAGACCCGTATCATCAGCCGCAGCACCACCAGCCGTGAAGGCGGCGTCCAGCAGGTGCAGGCCACCGACGGCATGCCGGCGCTGATTCAGGTTGGCCAGAGCGTGCCGATCACCAATGTTCAGAGCGACTCCTACGGCGGTTACAACAGCCAGACCCAATACCGCAACGTCACCCAAGGGTTCTACGTCACCGCCAGCGTCACCGGCGACATCGTTCACCTGGCGATCAGCACCAACCGTGACCGCATGAGCCAGGAACGTCCCGATGTAGTGAACGTGCAAAGCACCGACACAACTGTCAGCGGGCGCCTCGGTGAATGGATCACCCTCGCCGGCGTCAATCGCCAGACTCAGGCCGACAAACAAGGCCTGACCCGCAGCTACTCGACTCAAGGCCGGGATGACATGACCTTGCGGGTGAAAGTCGACGCCTTGGACTAAAGCACCGAAAACTGACTGATTAGTCGTATTAGACGAAAGATGTAGTGCTTGAAAAAAAGCACTACAAAACGTTTGACGGGGTAAAAAAGCGAAGGCATGATGGCCTCGCTCCCGCTAATCAGAGGCCCTGGCAAGGGCCTTCGAAGCGATGTTCGCACCTACCCCGCGAACCGCTTCGTGTCTGTACCGCCCACAAGGTGTGTTTGACGAGGTTGCCGACTGGAACGAAGTTGTCCCGAGGGACGGAAGCGTAATTAGGTAACCCGGCTTCACACTGTAGACCGTATAAAGGCCCACGACGCCCGCATGCGCCCGCAGTCCGCCACTACCTGCTCACTTCCCCTCGAGCCCATCGTTCATCCCGTCGCCTACCCCGCCGAATCCGACTTGACCACCTAAGCTTCTGGTCAGCGAGCGCAGGAATTTTCCACCGCAGAACAACTTTTCATAAAAGACGCGACGAGGTTTATCTCCATGGCACTGACACGCGAACAGCAAATTGCAGCCCTCGAAAAAGACTGGGCTGAAAACCCGCGCTGGAAAGGCGTGACACGCACTTACTCCGCTGCTGACGTCGTCCGTCTGCGTGGCTCGGTTCAACCTGAGCACACCTTTGCAAAAATGGGCGCCGACAAGCTGTGGAACCTGGTGACCCAGGGTGCCAAGCCGTCCTTCCGTCCTGAGAAAGATTTCGTCAACTGCATGGGCGCCCTGACCGGCGGCCAGGCTGTTCAACAGGTTAAAGCCGGTATCCAGGCAATCTACCTGTCGGGCTGGCAAGTGGCTGCGGACAACAACTCCGCAGAATCCATGTACCCGGACCAGTCGCTGTACCCGGTGGATTCGGTTCCAACCGTGGTCAAGCGCATCAACAACTCGTTCCGTCGTGCTGACCAGATCCAGTGGAAAGCCGGCAAGAACCCGGGCGACGATGGCTACATCGACTACTTCGCACCGATCGTGGCTGACGCTGAAGCCGGTTTCGGCGGCGTTCTGAACGCTTACGAGCTGATGAAGAGCATGATCGAAGCAGGCGCCGCCGGCGTTCACTTCGAAGACCAACTGGCTTCCGTGAAAAAATGCGGTCACATGGGCGGTAAAGTACTGGTTCCAACTCAGGAAGCCGTACAGAAGCTGACCGCTGCGCGTCTGGCTGCTGACGTTGCCGGTACCCCGACCATCATCCTGGCCCGTACCGACGCGAACGCTGCTGACCTGCTGACTTCCGATTGCGACCCGTACGACCAGCCGTTCGTGACTGGCGAGCGCACTCAGGAAGGTTTCTACAAGGTCCGTGCCGGCCTCGATCAAGCCATCGCCCGTGGTCTGGCTTACGCGCCGTACGCCGACCTGATCTGGTGCGAAACCGCCAAGCCGGATCTGGACGAAGCTCGTCGCTTCGCCGAAGCGATCAAAAAGGAATACCCGGACCAACTGCTGTCGTACAACTGCTCGCCTTCCTTCAACTGGAAGAAAAACCTCGACGACGCGACCATCGCCAAGTTCCAGCGCGAACTGTCCGCCATGGGCTACAAGCACCAGTTCATTACCCTGGCCGGCATTCACAACATGTGGCACAGCATGTTCAACCTGGCGCACGACTACGCCCGCAACGACATGACTGCCTACGTGAAGCTGCAAGAGCAGGAATTCGCTGACGCCGCCAAGGGTTACACCTTCGTGGCTCACCAGCAGGAAGTGGGCACCGGCTACTTCGACGACATGACCACTGTGATCCAGGGTGGCTCGTCCTCGGTAACCGCACTGACCGGTTCGACCGAAGAAGAACAGTTCCACTGATTCGACTTCATCTGAGCAAACGGCCTCTGCGGATCGTATAGAAAGCTAACCGCAGAGCCGCAAAACTGACGCCCCGACTGGTTCGGGGCGTTTTTTTTGCCCCCGGAAAACACACCCTCCCCTTCGGCAGCTCCTACAGGGATCGGCGTCGTTCGGCCAAAACATTGATCCAGCGCGGTACATCCGTCAGAAAAATCCGCTAAAACGGGCGCCGTCGCTACTTGCAGTAACGTGCAAGTAAGACAACTTCCCAACTGGCATCCCGTTAAACAGTTACAAAACCACTCCAAACGATATCAATTATCATTTAGCCGCAACTATGTTCGTTACATTCCCTACAAAACATTATTTGCATAAACCTGCCTAATGCCCGCAACGCATGGGCTGCAGGGCATTGGAGATGCGCTATGTCCTTATTCCAATAAATAATTTCGCTATAGGAATTTTACTTGCAGGGTGTTTAGCCATAAAATCAGCGCGATTGATTGCTGCGACATATCGTCACTGCCTATTTCTTTATCAAGCTCAGAGACCTTTGCTCTCTGTTAAGGATTACCAGCATGCCCGAAGCGACAGGACTCATGGCCCACAACTGGGGCTTTGCCATTTTCCTTCTGGGTGTCGTCGGCCTGTGTGCCTTCATGCTTGGCGTCTCCAGCCTCCTTGGGTCAAAAGCCTGGGGCCGCAGCAAAAACGAACCGTTCGAGTCGGGCATGCTACCTACCGGTGGCGCCCGCTTGCGGCTCTCAGCCAAATTCTATCTGGTCGCGATGCTCTTCGTGATCTTCGATATCGAAGCCCTCTTTCTCTTTGCATGGTCTGTGTCCGTCCGCGAAAGCGGCTGGACCGGATTCGTCGAAGCTCTCGTTTTCATAGCAATTCTGTTGGCAGGTCTTGTCTACCTGTTCCGAGTGGGCGCCCTTGACTGGGCTCCGGAAGCTCGTCGCAAGCGGCAGGCGAAGCTGAAACAATGAGGCTTTGGCAATGCAATACAATCTCACCAGGATCGACCCCGATGCTCCTAACGAGCAATATCCGATTGGCGAACGGGAAACCGTTTCCGATCCGTTAGAAGATCAAGTCCACAAAAACATTTTCATGGGCAAGCTGGAAGACGTGCTGAGTGGCGCGGTCAACTGGGGACGTAAGAACTCCCTGTGGCCGTACAACTTCGGCTTGTCGTGCTGCTACGTGGAAATGACCACCGCCTTCACGGCGCCCCACGACATCGCGCGCTTTGGCGCCGAAGTGATCCGGGCATCACCGCGTCAGGCCGACTTCATGGTTATCGCCGGTACCTGCTTCATCAAGATGGCGCCGATCATCCAGCGTCTCTACGAGCAGATGCTCGAACCGAAATGGGTTATCTCCATGGGTTCGTGCGCTAACTCCGGTGGCATGTACGACATCTACTCTGTGGTTCAAGGGGTGGACAAGTTCCTGCCCGTGGACGTCTACGTACCTGGCTGCCCGCCCCGTCCGGAAGCATTTCTGCAAGGCTTGATGCTGTTGCAGGAATCGATTGGACAGGAGCGTCGTCCGCTTTCCTGGGTCGTTGGTGATCAAGGCGTTTATCGCGCCGACATGCCTTCGCAGAAGGAACAGCGCCGCGAACAGCGAATCGCAGTCACCAATCTGCGCAGCCCTGACGAAGTCTGATCCAGATCTGTTCTTACAAAAGAAACGAGAAGCTGGCTTCATTCTTTACGTTGACCGAAAGCGAAAAAATAACCATGACTACAGGCAGCGCTCTGTACATCCCGCCTTATAAGGCAGACGACCAGGATGTGGTCGTTGAATTGAACAACCGTTTTGGCCCGGAGGCGTTCACCGCCCAGCCGACCCGCACCGGCATGCCGGTGCTGTGGGTGGCGCGTGCCAGACTCGTCGAAGTCCTGACTTTCCTGCGTAACCTGCCCAAGCCGTACGTCATGCTCTATGACCTGCACGGCGTGGACGAGCGTCTGCGCACCAAGCGTCAAGGGCTGCCGAGCGACGCCGAGTTCACCGTGTTCTATCACCTCATGTCGCTGGAGCGTAATAGTGACGTGATGATCAAGGTCGCCTTGTCCGAGAGCGACCTCAGCTTGCCGACCGTCACCAGCATCTGGCCGAACGCCAACTGGTACGAGCGTGAAGTCTGGGACATGTTCGGCATCGACTTCAAAGGCCACCCGCACCTGTCGCGCATCATGATGCCGCCGACCTGGGAAGGTCACCCGCTGCGCAAGGACTTCCCGGCGCGCGCCACCGAATTCGATCCGTACAGCCTCAACCTCGCCAAACAACAGCTTGAGGAAGAAGCCGCGCGCTTCCGTCCGGAAGACTGGGGCATGAAGCGCTCCGGCCCGAACGAGGACTACATGTTCCTCAACCTCGGCCCGAACCACCCTTCTGCGCACGGTGCGTTCCGCATCATTCTGCAACTGGACGGTGAAGAGATCGTCGACTGCGTGCCGGACATCGGTTACCACCACCGTGGTGCCGAGAAGATGGCCGAGCGTCAGTCGTGGCACAGCTTCATTCCGTACACCGACCGTATCGACTACCTCGGCGGCGTGATGAACAACCTGCCGTACGTGCTCTCGGTCGAGAAGCTGGCCGGCATCAAGGTGCCTGAGAAGGTCGACGTCATCCGCATCATGATGGCCGAGTTCTTCCGGATCACCAGCCACCTGCTGTTCCTCGGGACCTACATCCAGGACGTCGGCGCCATGACCCCGGTGTTCTTCACCTTCACCGACCGCCAGAAGGCGTACACGGTGATTGAAGCCATTACCGGTTTCCGTCTGCACCCGGCCTGGTACCGCATCGGTGGTGTCGCCCACGACCTGCCACGCGGCTGGGAAAAACTGGTGAAAGACTTCGTTGAATGGCTGCCAAAACGCCTCGACGAATACACCAAGGCTGCCCTGCGGAACAGCATCCTCAAGGGTCGTACCATCGGCGTCGCCCAGTACAACACCAAAGAAGCCCTGGAATGGGGTGTCACCGGTGCTGGCCTGCGTTCGACCGGTTGCGATTTCGACCTGCGTAAAGCGCGTCCGTACTCCGGCTACGAGAACTTCGAGTTCGAAGTACCGCTGGCCGCCAACGGCGATGCCTACGACCGCTGCATGGTTCGCGTCGAAGAGATGCGCCAGAGCATCAAGATCATCGACCAGTGCATGCGCAACATGCCGGAAGGCCCGTACAAGGCGGATCACCCGCTGACCACGCCGCCGCCGAAAGAACGCACGCTGCAGCACATCGAAACCTTGATCACGCACTTCCTGCAAGTTTCGTGGGGCCCGGTCATGCCGGCCAACGAATCCTTCCAGATGATCGAAGCGACCAAGGGCATCAACAGTTATTACCTGACGAGCGACGGCGGCACCATGAGCTACCGTACCCGGATCCGCACTCCAAGCTTCCCGCATCTGCAACAGATCCCTTCGGTGATCAAAGGCAGCATGGTCGCGGACATGATTGCGTACCTGGGTAGTATCGATTTCGTTATGGCCGACGTGGACCGCTAAGCATGAACAGCACGCTTATCCAGACAGACCGTTTCACCCTCAGTGAAACCGAGCGCTCGGCCATCGAGCACGAGCTGCATCACTACGAAGATCCGCGCGCGGCGTCGATCGAAGCCCTGAAGATCGTTCAGAAAGAACGCGGCTGGGTGCCGGATGGCGCCTTGTACGCGATCGGCGAGATCCTCGGCATCCCGGCCAGCGACGTTGAAGGTGTGGCTACTTTCTATAGCCAGATTTTCCGTCAGCCGGTCGGCCGTCACATCATTCGCGTCTGCGACAGCATGGTCTGCTACATCGGCGGCCACGAGTCGGTGGTCAGCGAAATCCAGAACAATCTGGGCATCGGCCTGGGTCAGACCACCACCGACGGTCGTTTCACCCTGCTGCCGGTCTGCTGCCTCGGCAACTGCGACAAGGCACCGGCGCTGATGATCGACGACGACACCTTTGGTGATGTGCAGCCTGCTGGCGTCGCCAAACTGCTCGAGGGCTACGTATGACCCTGACATCTTTCGGTCCTGCCAACCGCATTCAGCGTTCGGCCGAGACTCACCCGCTGACCTGGCGTCTGCGTGACGACGGCGAAGCCGTGTGGCTCGACGAGTACCAGGCCAAGAACGGTTACGCTGCTGCGCGCAAAGCCTTCGCCGACATGGATCAGGACGCCATCGTCCAGACCGTGAAAGACGCCGGCCTCAAAGGTCGCGGCGGTGCAGGCTTCCCCACTGGCGTGAAGTGGGGCCTGATGCCCAAGGACGAATCCATCAACATCCGCTACCTGCTGTGCAACGCGGACGAGATGGAGCCGAACACCTGGAAAGACCGCATGCTGATGGAGCAACTGCCCCATCTGCTGATCGAAGGCATGCTGATCAGTGCTCGCGCGCTGAAAACCTACCGTGGCTACATCTTCCTGCGTGGCGAATACACCACCGCCGCCAAGCACCTCAACCGTGCCGTGGAAGAAGCCAAGGCAGCGGGCCTGCTGGGCAAGAACATTCTCGGCAGCGGCTTCGATTTCGAGCTGTTCGTCCACACCGGCGCCGGGCGTTACATCTGCGGTGAAGAAACCGCACTGATCAACTCCCTCGAAGGCCGCCGCGCCAACCCGCGCTCCAAGCCGCCCTTCCCTGCCGCTGTTGGCGTGTGGGGCAAGCCGACCTGCGTGAACAACGTGGAAACCCTGTGCAACGTGCCGGCGATCATTGCCGACGGCGTTGACTGGTACAAATCGTTGGCCCGCGAAGGCAGCGAAGACATGGGCACCAAGCTCATGGGCTTCTCCGGCAAAGTCAAAAACCCGGGCCTGTGGGAATTGCCATTCGGCGTTACCGGTCGCGAGTTGTTCGAAGACTACGCCGGCGGCATGCGCGACGGCTTCAAACTCAAGGCTTGGCAGCCAGGTGGCGCCGGTACCGGTTTCCTTCTGCCAGAACACCTCGACGCGCAAATGTATGCCGGCGGCATCGCCAAAGTGGGCACCCGTATGGGTACCGGCCTGGCCATGGCGGTGGATGACAGCGTCAACATGGTCTCCTTGCTGCGCAACATGGAGCAGTTCTTCGCTCGCGAGTCGTGCGGTTTCTGCACCCCGTGCCGCGATGGTTTGCCATGGAGCGTCAAGCTCTTGATGGCCATCGAACAAGGCCGCGGTCAGCCGGGCGATATCGAGACCCTGCTGGGTCTGGTCAACTTCCTCGGCCCGGGCAAGACCTTCTGTGCTCACGCACCGGGTGCCGTGGAACCGTTGGGCAGTGCCATCAAATACTTCCGTCCAGAGTTCGAAGCCGGTATCGCGCCAGTCAGCGCCGCCGTCCCGCCTCTGGCAAGGCCGATCGTAATCGGCGCGTAAACGCTTAAAAAGGCGAAGGGTCCGTGCCCTTCGCCTTTCGTCCGATGACGCCTTTCGGGGCTGACTGGATTCGGACGGATAACAAGATTCCATTAGCCACGCCCGCTGACACCGGGCCAACGAAGACCTTTGAACCATGGCCACTATCCACGTAGACGGCAAAGCGCTCGAAGTCGACGGGGCAGACAACCTGTTACAGGCATGTCTGTCGCTGGGCCTCGACATCCCTTATTTCTGCTGGCACCCCGCGCTCGGTAGCGTCGGGGCTTGCCGCCAGTGCGCGGTCAAGCAGTACACCGACGAGAACGACACCCGTGGTCGCATCGTCATGTCCTGCATGACCCCGGCCACCGACAACACCTGGATCTCCATCGAAGATGAAGAATCCAAGGCGTTCCGCGCCAGTGTTGTTGAATGGCTGATGACCAACCACCCGCACGACTGCCCTGTGTGCGAAGAAGGCGGTCATTGCCACCTGCAAGACATGACCGTGATGACCGGCCACAACGAGCGCCGTTATCGCTTCACCAAACGCACCCACCAGAACCAGCAACTGGGCCCGTTCATTTCCCACGAAATGAACCGCTGCATCGCTTGCTACCGCTGCGTGCGTTTCTACAAGGATTACGCTGGCGGCACCGACCTCGGTGTGTTCGGCGCCCACGACAACGTGTACTTCGGTCGCGTTGAAGACGGCACCCTCGAAAGCGAGTTCTCCGGCAACCTCACCGAGGTCTGCCCGACCGGTGTGTTCACCGACAAGACTCACTCCGAGCGCTACAACCGCAAGTGGGACATGCAGTTCGCGCCGAGCATCTGCCATGGCTGCTCGAGCGGTTGCAACATCTCCCCGGGCGAGCGTTACGGCGAACTGCGTCGCATCGAAAACCGTTTCAACGGTTCGGTGAACCAGTACTTCCTGTGCGACCGTGGCCGTTTCGGTTATGGCTACGTCAACCGCACCGACCGTCCACGTCAGCCGCTGCTGGCCGACGGCACCAAGCTCGGTCTGGATGCCGCGCTGGATAAAGCCGCTGACCTGCTGCGCGGTCGCAACATCGTCGGTATCGGTTCGCCGCGTGCCAGCCTCGAAAGCAACTACGCGTTGCGTGAACTGGTCGGCGCCGAGCACTTCTACTCGGGTATCGAAGCCTCCGAACTGGAACGCATCCGTCTGGTCCTGCAAGTGCTGAAAGACAGCCCGCTGCCAGTGCCGAACATGCGCGACATCGAAGACCACGACGCGATTTTCGTGCTCGGTGAAGACCTGACCCAGACCGCCGCCCGTGTGGCGCTGTCGCTGCGTCAATCGGTCAAAGGCAAAGCTGAAGACATGGCTGAAGCCATGCGCGTTCAGCCTTGGCTCGACGCCGCCGTGAAGAACATCGGTCAGCACGCGCTGAACCCGCTGTTCATCGCCAGCCTGGCGGAAACCAAGCTCGACGACATCGCTGAAGAATGCGTACACGCTGCTCCGGATGACTTGGCACGCATCGGTTTTGCCGTTGCTCACGCACTGGATGCCAGCGCCCCAGCCGTTGAAGGTCTGGACGCTGAAGCACTGGACCTGGCCAAGCGCATCGCTGATGCCCTGCTCGCTGCAAAACGTCCGCTGATCATCGCCGGTACTTCGCTGGGCTCCAAAGCCTTGATCGAAGCCGCGGCGAACATCGCCAAAGCCCTGAAGCTGCGCGAGAAGAACGGTTCGATCAGCCTGATCGTGCCGGAAGCCAACAGCCTTGGTCTGGCCATGCTCGGTGGCGAATCGGTCGACGCTGCGCTGCAAGCCGTCATCGACGGCAAGGCTGACGCGATCGTTGTGCTGGAAAACGATCTGTACACCCGCACCGCCAAAGAGAAGGTCGATGCTGCACTGAACGCTGCGCAAGTGGTGATCGTTGCTGATCATCAGAAGACGGCTACCAGCGACCGCGCACATCTGGTGCTGCCAGCGGCGAGCTTCGCTGAAGGCGACGGTACGCTGGTCAGCCAGGAAGGCCGCGCCCAGCGCTTCTTCCAGGTTTTCGACCCGCAATACATGGACGCGAGCATTCTGGTTCACGAAGGCTGGCGCTGGCTGCACGCCCTGCGCGCGACCCTGCTGAACCAGCCGATCGACTGGACGCAACTCGACCACGTCACCGCTGCCGTTGCTTCGAGCACCGAGCAACTGGCGCGTATCGTCGACGCTGCACCATCGGCGGCGTTCCGCATCAAGGGTCTGAAACTGGCGCGTGAGCCGCTGCGTTATTCCGGTCGCACCGCGATGCGCGCCGACATCAGCGTTCACGAACCGCGCACCCCGCAAGACAAAGACACCGCGTTCGCCTTCTCCATGGAAGGTTACTCGGGCTCTGCCGAACCGCGTCAGCAAGTGCCATTTGCATGGTCGCCGGGCTGGAACTCGCCACAAGCGTGGAACAAGTTCCAGGACGAAGTCGGTGGTCACATCCGTGCAGGCGACCCAGGCACCCGCCTGATCGAAAGCACCGGCGATTCGCTGAACTGGTTCGCTGCAGCACCGCGCGCATTCAACCCGGCGCCGGGCACCTGGCAAGCCGTGCCGTTCTTCCACCTGTTCGGCAGCGAAGAAAACTCTTCGAAAGCCGCGCCGGTTCAAGAGCGCATTCCGGCTCCATACGTGGCGCTGGCCAAGTCGGAAGCGGATCGTCTGGGCGTCAACGACGGTGCCCTGCTGAGCCTGAACGTGGCCGGTCAGACCCTGCGTCTGCCGCTGCGTATCAATGAAGAACTGGGCGCCGGTCTGGTGGCATTGCCTGCGGGCATCGCCGGCATTCCACCGGCATTCGCCGGCGTATCCGTCGACGGTCTGCAGGAGGCAGCGCAATGACCTGGTTCACCCCTGAAGTGATCGATGTGATCCTCTCGGTCGTCAAAGCCATCGTGATTCTGCTGGCCGTTGTGGTGGCAGGCGCGTTGCTCAGCTTTGTCGAACGTCGCCTGCTGGGCTGGTGGCAGGACCGTTACGGTCCGAACCGCGTTGGCCCGTTCGGTATGTTCCAGATCGCCGCCGACATGCTGAAGATGTTCTTCAAGGAAGACTGGACTCCGCCGTTTGCCGACAAGGTGATCTTCACTTTGGCGCCGGTGGTGGCGATGTCGGCCTTGCTGATCGCCTTTGCGATCATCCCGATCACCCCGACCTGGGGCGTCGCGGATCTGAACATCGGCCTGCTGTTCTTCTTCGCCATGGCCGGTCTGTCGGTCTACGCGGTGCTGTTCGCCGGCTGGTCGAGTAACAACAAGTTCGCCCTGCTCGGCAGCTTGCGTGCCTCGGCGCAGACCGTGTCCTACGAAGTGTTCATGGGCCTGGCCCTGATGGGCATCGTGGTTCAGGTCGGCTCGTTCAACATGCGCGACATCGTCGAGTACCAGGCGCAGAACCTGTGGTTCATCATTCCGCAGTTCTTCGGCTTCTGTACTTTCTTCATCGCTGGCGTCGCCGTGACTCACCGTCACCCGTTCGACCAGCCGGAAGCAGAACAGGAACTGGCCGACGGTTACCACATTGAATACGCCGGTATGAAATGGGGCATGTTCTTCGTCGGTGAATACATCGGCATCATCCTGATCTCGGCGCTGCTGGTCACCCTGTTCTTCGGTGGCTGGCACGGTCCGTTCGGCATTCTGCCGCAACTGGCCTTCGTCTGGTTCGCACTGAAGACCGCGTTTTTCATCATGCTGTTCATCCTGCTGCGCGCTTCCATTCCGCGTCCGCGTTATGACCAGGTGATGGATTTCAGCTGGAAATTCTGCCTGCCACTGACCCTGATCAATTTGCTGGTGACCGCTGCAGTCGTGTTGTGGAACACGCCTGCAGTCGCGGTTCAGTGAGGATTTGACCCATGTTCAAATATATTGGCGACATCGTTAAGGGTACTGGTACCCAGTTGCGCAGCCTGGTCATGGTCTTCGGCCATGGCTTTCGCAAGCGCGACACCCTGCAATACCCGGAAGAGGCGGTCTACCTGCCACCACGCTACCGTGGTCGCATCGTCCTGACCCGCGACCCCGATGGCGAAGAGCGTTGCGTAGCCTGCAACCTCTGCGCCGTGGCTTGCCCGGTGGGTTGCATCTCGCTGCAGAAAGCTGAAACCGAAGACGGTCGCTGGTACCCGGACTTCTTCCGTATCAACTTCTCGCGCTGCATTTTCTGCGGTCTCTGCGAGGAAGCCTGTCCGACCACCGCGATCCAGCTGACACCGGATTTCGAGATGGCCGAGTTCAAACGTCAGGACCTGGTGTACGAGAAAGAAGATCTGTTGATCTCCGGCCCCGGCAAAAACCCTGATTACAACTTCTATCGTGTTGCAGGTATGGCAATCGCTGGCAAGCCGAAAGGCTCCGCGCAGAACGAAGCCGAACCGATCAACGTGAAGAGCTTGCTGCCTTAAGGAAGAACGATGGAATTCGCTTTCTATTTCGCATCGGGTATCGCTGTTGTGTCCACGCTTCGCGTAGTCACCAACACCAACCCTGTGCACGCCCTGCTCTACCTGATCATCTCGTTGATCGCCGTGGCCATGACCTTCTTCGCACTCGGCGCACCGTTCGCCGGCGTGCTCGAAGTGATCGCCTACGCCGGCGCCATCATGGTGCTGTTCGTGTTCGTGGTGATGATGCTCAACCTCGGCCCGGCCTCGGTTCAGCAAGAACGCGTCTGGCTCAAGCCCGGCATCTGGGCTGGCCCTGTGATTCTCGCCGCGCTGCTGCTGGCCGAACTGCTGTATGTGCTGTTCGCTCACCAGAGCGGTCAGGCCATCGGCCACACCACCGTAGACGCGAAAGCCGTGGGCATCAGCCTGTTCGGCCCGTACCTGCTGGTGGTCGAACTCGCCTCGATGCTGCTGCTTGCTGCAGCCGTCACGGCGTTCCATTTGGGCCGTAACGAGGCGAAGGAGTAAGACATGCCTGCTATCCCTCTCGAACATGGTCTGGCGGTCGCCGGCATCCTGTTCTGCCTTGGTCTGGTCGGCCTGATGGTCCGCCGCAACATTTTGTTCGTGTTGATGAGTCTGGAAGTGATGATGAACGCCTCTGCGTTGGCGTTCATTGTTGCAGGCGCCCGTTGGGGCCAGCCGGATGGACAGATCATGTTCATCTTGGTGATCAGCCTTGCAGCTGCCGAGGCCAGTATTGGTCTGGCGATCCTGCTGCAACTGTATCGCCGCTTCCACACGCTCGATATCGACGCTGCCAGTGAGATGCGCGGATGAATCTTATCTTTCTGACTTTCGTATTCCCTCTGATCGGTTTCCTGCTCCTGTCGTTCTCCCGTGGACGCTGGTCGGAAAACCTCTCGGCGCTGATCGGCGTGGGTTCCATTGGCTTGTCGGCGATCGTCGCCGCCTACGTCATCTGGCAATTCAACGTCGCACCTCCCGAAGGCGGTCACTACACCCTGGTACTGTGGAAGTGGATGGCGGTCGAAGGCTTCAAGCCTGACTTCGCCCTCTACGTCGACGGCCTGTCGATCACCATGCTCGGCGTGGTGGTGGGCGTGGGTTTCCTGATCCACCTGTTCGCGTCCTGGTACATGCGCGGCGAAGCGGGCTACTCGCGCTTCTTCTCGTACACCAACCTGTTTATCGCCAGCATGCTGTTCCTGGTACTCGGCGATAACCTGTTGTTCCTGTACTTCGGCTGGGAAGGCGTGGGCCTGTGCTCGTACCTGTTGATCGGTTTCTACTACAGCAACCGCAACAACGGTAACGCCGCACTCAAAGCCTTCATCGTGACCCGAATCGGCGACGTGTTCATGGCCATCGGCCTGTTCATCCTGTTCCAGCAAGTGGGCACGCTGAACATCCAGGAACTGCTGGTGCTGGCACCGCAGAAATTCCAGGTCGGCGACTTCTGGATCACCTTGGCAACCTTGATGCTGCTGGGTGGTGCAGTCGGTAAATCGGCACAACTGCCGCTGCAAACCTGGCTCGCGGACGCGATGGCCGGCCCGACCCCGGTTTCGGCACTGATCCACGCCGCAACCATGGTGACTGCCGGTGTTTACCTGATCGCCCGTACCCACGGCCTGTTCACCCTGGCGCCGGAAATCCTCCATCTGGTCGGCATCGTTGGTGGTGTGACCCTGGTACTGGCCGGTTTCGCCGCGCTGGTACAAACCGACATCAAACGTATCCTCGCCTACTCGACCATGAGCCAGATCGGCTACATGTTCCTGGCGCTGGGCGTTGGCGCCTGGGATGGCGCGATTTTCCACTTGATGACCCACGCCTTCTTCAAGGCCCTGCTGTTCCTTGCTTCCGGTGCGGTGATCGTTGCCTGCCACCACGAGCAGAACATCTTCAAGATGGGCGGTCTGTGGAAAAAACTGCCACTGGCCTACGCCAGCTTCATCGTCGGCGGCGCGGCACTGGCTGCCCTGCCACTGGTCACCGCAGGCTTCTACTCCAAGGACGAAATCCTTTGGGAAGCGTTCGCCAGCGGCAACCACGGTCTGCTCTACGCAGGTCTGGTCGGCGCGTTCATGACGTCGCTGTACACCTTCCGCCTGATCTTCATCACGTTCCACGGTGAAGCCAAGACTGAAGCCCACGCCGGTCACGGCATTGCTCACTGGCTGCCATTGTCGGTGCTGATCGTATTGTCCACCGCCATTGGCGCGATGATCGTTCCGCCACTGCACGGCGTACTGCCAGAAAGCGTTGGCCATGCCGGTGGCGAAGCCAAGCACAGTCTGGAAATCGCGTCGGGCGCCATCGCCCTGGCCGGTATCCTGCTGGCAGCGCTGCTGTTCCTCGGCAAGCGTCGCTTCGTCACGGCGATCGCCAACAGCGGCATCGGCCGTTTCCTTTCGGCCTGGTGGTTCGCTGCCTGGGGCTTCGATTGGATCTACGACAAACTGTTCGTCAAGCCTTACCTGGCGATCAGCCACGTACTGCGCAAAGACCCGCTCGACCAGACCATCGGTCTGATCCCGCGTATGGCCAAGGGTGGTCACACCGCCCTGAGCCGCACCGAGACCGGTCAACTGCGTTGGTACGCTGCTTCGATGGCTGCTGGTGCCGTGCTGGTTATCGGCGCCATCGTGCTGGTAGCGGTCTGATATGAACCTTGCGAATTTGCGAAAGGAAACGAGCCCGTCATGATTCTGCCTTGGCTAATCCTGATCCCCTTCATCGGCGGCCTGCTGTGCTGGATGGGTGAGCGCTTCGGCGCTACCCTCCCGCGCTGGATTGCGCTGTTGACCATGACCCTGGAACTCGCCCTCGGCCTCTGGCTGTGGGCCCACGGTGACTATTCATTTGCCCCGGCGCCTGGCGCCGATCCGACCTGGGCGCTTGAGTTCAAGCACATCTGGATCGCGCGTTTCGGCATCAGCGTACACCTGGCCCTCGACGGCCTGTCGCTGTTGATGATCCTGCTGACCGGTCTGCTGGGTATCCTCTCGGTACTCTGCTCGTGGAAAGAGATTCAACGTCACGTTGGCTTCTTCCACCTGAACCTGATGTGGATCCTGGGCGGCGTTGTCGGCGTGTTCCTCGCCCTCGACCTGTTCATGTTCTTCTTCTTCTGGGAAATGATGCTGGTGCCGATGTACTTCCTCATCGCGCTCTGGGGTCACAGTTCTTCGGACGGCAAGAAAACCCGGATCTACGCAGCGACCAAGTTCTTCATCTTCACTCAGGCGTCCGGCCTGATCATGCTGGTGGCGATCCTCGGTCTGGTGCTGGTCAACTTCAACAACACTGGCGTGATTACTTTCAACTACGCCGACCTGTTGAAAACCAAGATGTCGATGACCACCGAGTACATCCTGATGCTCGGCTTCTTCATCGCCTTCGCGGTCAAGCTGCCAGTGGTTCCGTTCCACTCGTGGTTGCCTGACGCCCACGCCCAGGCGCCGACTGCCGGTTCCGTCGACCTCGCCGGTATCTTGCTGAAAACCGCTGCCTACGGCCTGCTGCGTTTCGCCCTGCCGCTGTTCCCGAATGCTTCGGCCGAGTTTGCGCCGATCGCCATGACCCTCGGTCTGATCGGGATCTTCTACGGTGCGTTCCTCGCTTTCGCGCAAACCGACATCAAGCGTCTGATCGCCTTCTCGTCCGTTTCCCACATGGGCTTCGTGTTGATCGGCATCTACTCCGGCAGCCAACTGGCCCTGCAAGGTGCAGTGATCCAGATGTTGGCGCACGGTGTCTCGGCGGCGGCACTGTTTATCCTCAGCGGTCAGTTGTACGAGCGTCTGCACACTCGTGACATGCGTGAGATGGGCGGTGTGTGGTCGCGTATCGCTTACCTGCCGGCAATCAGCCTGTTCTTTGCAGCCGCGTCTTTGGGTCTGCCGGGTACCGGTAACTTTGTCGGCGAGTTCCTGATCCTGATCGGCTCTTTCGCCAGCTGGCCTTGGATCACCGCGATTGCCACCTCCGGTCTGGTGTTCGGTTCGGTCTACTCGCTGATCATGATCCACCGTGCCTACTTCGGTCCGGCGAAATCGGATTCGATCCTGCACGGTATGGACGCTCGCGAACTGATCATGGTGCTGGGCCTTGCGGTGTTGCTGATCTACATCGGCGTCTACCCGCAACCGTTCCTCGACACTTCTGCCGCCACGATGCATGGCGTGCAGCAGTGGCTCGGCACCGCCTTCACTCAACTCGCTTCGGCCCGGTAAGAGCGCTATGGAATTCACGATTCAACACTTTATTGCGCTTGCGCCACTGTTGATCACCAGCCTCACCATTATCGTGGTGATGCTGGCAATCGCCTGGCGCCGCAACCACTCGCAGACCTTCCTGATCTCGGTCGCCGGTCTGAACCTGGCCTTGCTGTCGATCCTCCCAGCCCTGAAAGTCGCGCCTCTGGCCGTAACTCCACTGCTGCAAATCGACACTTTCGCTTGCCTGTACATGGCGCTGATCCTGGTCGCCACCCTCGCCTGCGTCACCCTCGCCCACGCCTATCTGGGCGATGGCGGTTCGGGCTACCCGGGCAACCGTGAAGAACTTTACCTGCTGATCCTGATGGCCGCCGCCGGTGGCCTGGTTCTGGTCAGCGCGCAGCACCTGGCCGGTTTGTTCATCGGTCTGGAACTGCTCTCGGTACCGGTTTACGGTCTGGTGGCTTACGCCTTCTTCAACAAGCGTTCGCTGGAAGCCGGCATCAAGTACATGGTGCTGTCGGCCGCCGGTTCCGCGTTCCTGTTGTTCGGTATGGCGCTGCTGTACGCCGACTCGGGTTCGCTGAGCTTCGTTGGCATCGGTCAGGCCCTGGCTGCGACTGGCCTGCCTAGCTCGCTGGCACAACTGGGCCTGGGCATGATGCTGATCGGTCTGGCGTTCAAACTGTCGCTGGTACCGTTCCACCTGTGGACGCCGGACGTCTACGAAGGTGCCCCGGCACCGGTGGCTGCGTTCCTCGCGACCGCTTCGAAAGTAGCCGTGTTTGCGGTAATGGTGCGTCTGTTCCAGATCTCCCCTGCCGCAAGCAGTGGCGTACTGAGCGACGTGCTGACCGTGATCGCCATCGCCTCGATCCTGTTCGGTAACCTGCTGGCGCTGACCCAGAGCAACCTCAAGCGTCTGCTCGGTTACTCGTCCATCGCGCACTTCGGCTACCTGCTGATCGCACTGGTGGCGAGCAAGGGTCTGGCGGTGGAAGCCATCGGCGTGTACCTGGTGACTTATGTGATCACCAGCCTCGGCGCCTTCGGCGTGATCACCCTGATGTCCTCGCCGTACAACGGCCGTGACGCCGACGCGCTGTACGAATACCGTGGCCTGTTCTGGCGCCGTCCGTACCTGACCGCCGTGCTGACCGTGATGATGCTGTCGCTGGCGGGTATCCCGCTGACCGCGGGCTTCATCGGCAAGTTCTACATCATCGCTACCGGTGTTGAATCGCACCAATGGTGGCTGGTCGGTTCGCTGGTACTGGGCAGCGCCATCGGTGTCTTCTACTACCTGCGCGTGATGGTCACCCTGTACCTGATCGAGCCAAACCTGCGTCGCCACGACGCCCAGCTGCACTGGGAACAGAAGGCAGGCGGCGTGATGCTGCTGGCCATAGCCCTGGTCGCATTCTTCCTGGGTGTGTACCCGCAGCCATTGCTGACACTGGTTCAGCAAGCGGGTCTGGCGGGCTGATTGCTTGGCTGGCTAGAAATGAAAACGGCACCTTCGGGTGCCGTTTTTGTTTTTGCGGGATTCAATATCTCGAGTGTTTGCACTGGCCTCATCGCGGGCAAGCCCGGCTCCCACAGGTTTCGTTGCTGTTCACAAAGTCTGTAACCACCCTGGATCACTGTGGGAGCGAGCCTGCTCGCGATGGCGTCGGCACATCCACCCTCTTCAGTGCCTGACACCCCACCGCTATCGCGATTCGGCGTTGGGCACTGCTGCGGGATTGTTCCGACACGGCAGTTGCGAAGCCTCTTCATAGATAAGTCGAATGTTCCCACCGCCCCCGTCAACTCGTCCTACAGGTGTTTCCACGACCGGCGTCTACCGTTGAAAAAGGGACGAAAAGCAAGGCCAGGAGGCCTTGACCGATTCGATTATCGAGACAACACTATACGTAGTTAGCGTACAGAACATGGATGCTCTATTTATCGAATTGCCTGTGTTTCAGAAGCACCGAGACGACTATCTGGATGACGATCTGTTTCGCAGCTTTCAACTGGAGTTGCTGAAAAATCCGCAAGCGGGCGATCTCATCGAGGACACAGGCGGGCTTCGTAAAATTCGCTTTAGTGACCAACGAAGAGGGAAAGGCAAGCGCAGCGGATTACGAGTTATTTATTACTGGTGGTCAGGCTTCGATCAGTTCTGGCTCTTTACCGTCTACAACAAAAACGAGCAGGACGACTTGACGCCTGCCCAGAAAAAACTTTTCAGAAAAACACTGGATAGAGAACTCAACGCGAGAAGCCACTATGAAACGTGACATTTTTTCCGAACTGATGGATGGCCTGGACGCCTTGGCCGATGAGCGCCAGGGCAAGATCACGCTGCGCACCCATAAGGTTCAGTTACCCAAACTGGTGCCGATCACCGCTGAAGAAGTGGTCGCCATCCGTCAACAGCTCAATCTCTCTCGCTCGGTGTTTGCGATGTATTTGCGAACTAATACCCGCACGCTCGAAAACTGGGAACAGGGGCGAGCCAAGCCCAATGCCCAAGCGACGACATTGATTCGTCTGGTCGAGCGTTTTCCGCAGACGATCGAACAGTTGGCGGCACTGAGCTGAAATTGAAGGCTCAATCCACCTGCATGGTGGAATAAAAAACGCCCTTGCTCGACAAGAAAGGGCGTTGAGTCCGTCCAGAAGTTTAATCAGGGCTTTGCAGTACTGCCGTCATAGCGGTTATCGATGCTTAATGTTGGAATGTCGCCATCGTAGCGGACATACAACCACCCATCCTGGCCCGTTTTACGCAGCGTGGGTTGTCCGCCCGGGAAATGTACGGTCACCGAAACATCACCGGCGGGCTGTTCGGTGAACGTTGACGCCGCTCGAATGCCATATCTCCCCCAACCACCCGCTTCATCCTTGGGTCCGTATTTTTCAGTAATCCTGACTTTGTTGTGCCCCAGAACCATGGGTAGCGCCGCCGATTCAGAGTTCCATGCCTGCACCTTCAACCACACTGCAAAGTCGCCATTTTTATGGCTATCGACGCAACTCATCGTCCAGCTCACGCCCTCTGTTCCGAGTGCTTGCGGCGTGTCCGGGCTCACGACCACCCCAAGCTCTGCCGCGCCATCACTCAACGCCAGTGTCACGTTCTGACCAATCAAGGGGCCGGGCTGTCTGGGCTTCACGGTCACCGTATGCGTTGCACCCAGACATGGATACGCCGGACCGTCACCGAACACCTGCGCGAATGAATCGAAAGCAACATCCACCATTTCAGTGATGTGCGCTTCCACACGCCCCGGCAATTGCCAGTCGGGTAGTACCGAGCTGGTCAGGTTCAAGCCGAAGATGCCGCCGCTCGCCTTCTCGGCAAAAATGTACCAATGCACCGACAGACCTTGTTTTATTACCTGCGGTGTTTCCAGGTCGGGAACAAAAGTCAGGCCACGTTCCGTAGCGCCCCAAAGGTTTTTCAAGGTAACCGTGGACCCCGGCAAAGCACTGCCCTTGTTGACCTTGAGCTCCAGCTTGTAGGCTTCGACTCTGCCTCTTGAAAGCACGAAGTCGCTGGCGGCCAGATCAACTCGCTGGCCATCCAGATAGAGCTCGGCTTCCTTCGCCCATGCATCCTGCAGAACAGCGTTCACCTCGTAAGTTTCAGTCATGACGACACCCGCGTTGGCTTGGGTGATATCCGCCAGGATCTCACGCTTGCCGACTGTTTCCGGGGTATAGGCATATTGCGTCCAGCCCTTGAAGTCGGTCTTTGTTTCCTCCAGAACTTCCTGCTCGCCGTTATGGCGCCACTGCACCTGCACACCTTCGACCGCCATCCGGGTATCAGCTGAGATCACCTGAACACGCAACACTACACTTTGCCCCGTACCGACGACTGGGGTGCCAAGTACCGGAATGGCGTCACCGATTCCGTACAGTGACTCGACCACGTGGAAACGATGAGATTGAGTCCACTCGGAACAGTCTCCGTCGACTATCTGCTGCGCCTGAATTTCGTAAGTTTTTAAATCCCAATCCTCCTCTGCTCTCCAGTCCCAAGTCGAAGAGCCGTCGATACAGGCAAAAGGAGGCTCGGGCTCTGCCACATGGCGAAGCACGATCTGCCCACCGGTTTCACCGTCGCCCCGAATCCTTGGACGGCGTGATGCATTGCCATTCGCATTCGGCACTTGAATAACCGGAGTTGCGGGCGGTGCGTGTACCGTGAACGGATGAGATTTACTAAATTCGGAATCCAGGCCATTGCTTGCCTGTTTCCCTTCAAGTTCGTTGCGGCCAGGCACCAAAGGATTCACCACGGTGAACTCCAGAATGCCGTCGGCGTCTGCTGTGTCCTCGCACAACGTATCACCACCGACAAGGCGGACGGTGTGCAGTGCACCGGGCAACCCGACGACCTGAATGGTCGGGTATCTCGAGGTTCCGCCGCCCCTCTGCGGTTGTTGAAACCGGGGGGGATCGGGCCTGTCTGCCACCTCCACGGTAAAGGTGCACGTGTCACTAGGGTCGGAGTCCACACCGTTTACCGACTGGATTACGTAGACGGTGTTTTCGCCAGACAACCATTCTGCATCCGGGATAAAGGTACGTTCCGCTCCACTGCCGGTGAAATCGCCAGCTACCAGATCAACGTCGTCGGTGAGCATTTTCAGGGTAACTGGGCCTGGCGCCACGTCGGTGATGTTCAGCGGCTGTTTCGACGCGACAGGTGGCGGTGGCGGCTCGATTCCAGCTTTTGCGGGTTTGATATAGAACTCAAGAACATCGGTTGCATCGGACGTTAGTCCGTCCAGGCTCTGCATTGCTTTTATTTTCTGCTGGCCGGGCAGCCAAAGAGATTTGAACGACCATCGCATCTGGTCGTAGCTTACTTCGCCCTCCAACACATTACCGCTGGCGTCTTGTACACCCACGGTCGCCCCTGCTTCGCAGGTTCCTTCCACCGTAACACTGGCCAGATGGCTGGTTTGCGGTAATGGCTGGCAAATTACGGGGCTGGGCGGTCTTGCCGTCACTTCAATGGTAACCAGATCGCTTGGCTCAGAGGACACATCTGCCACGGTCTGTTCGGCCTTGACTTTGGTGGTGCCGACCCAGTCCACTGCTGGTGTGAAACAGTGGAAAAAACCTTGGTCGGTAAATTTGCCATCAACCGTAACGCCTTCCTCGGTAGACATGCGCAAGGTGACAATACCCGACACCACGCCGGTAACGTTCAATTGCTGGTTCGGCGCGACCGGCTTTGGCGGTTGCTCGATTAGCAACTTTGGCGGCGGAACCACTACGGTAACAAAATCGCTTGGGTCGGACTCTATGCCGCTTTTGCTCTGAGTGACTTTGACCGGAGTTCTGCCAAACACCCAGTCATTCGCAGGTATGAAGGTACGAGTAGTGCCACTGGGGCTGAAACTCCCCTCCACTTCTTTGTTGTCAGCCGTATACATTTTCAGAGTAACGCTAGCAGATGAAACACCACTGATAGTCAGCTCTTGTCTCGGTGCAGCCGGATAGAGCGGCGCTTCGATTCGTGGTTGGGAGGGCTTCGCATGAATAGCAACCAGCCAGCTCTGATTGGAATCAATGCCCTCCACAGTTTGCACGACCCGAACGTTGGTGATACCCGTCCAGTCCACTATCGGTATAAAGGTGCGAACAGCATCGCTTCCGGTAAACTCGCCTTTTACCGGTGTGCCATCTTCGGTAAACATTTTCAGGATGTCTGCACCGGACTCTACGTTTGTGATAGTCAGCGGCTGCCTTGGCTCGGCTCGGTATGGCGGCGAATCAATGCCCGGTGTTCTGGGTATCACTTTAAGGTAAACCACTTTGCTTGGAGTAGAGTCCACATGGTCCACGCTATGCACGACCATGATCGCGTGTGTACCACCGGCCCATAAGGATTCTGATACGAATCTGCGGGGGCTCTCATTGGTGAAGTAGCCGGGCACCGGATCGCTATGAGCGGTGAGCATTGTCAAGTCGTAAGGGACGGATTCATTGACTATGAGGAACGGCCGGTATCGATTGTCAACCAGATCGGGTGGATCGCCGATTGCCAGTTGGGGTGGTCGCACGACAATAGTAACTTGATTGCTTTGATCCGAGCCTGGGTTCAAAGACTGCATGGCGAAGACCGTGGTTCTTCCCAATGGCCATCCGTACCTCGGGGAGAAGGTACGAGTCGTCCCCGTTCCCGTAAATCGTCCCTCGATCACCGGACCTCCGTGTCTGTATATTTCACATTTGTAAGCTGCTGGTGAAACGAAGTTGATGGTCAGCACCTCATCCGCAGCTGCCGGATCATCCGGCGGGGTAATGAACAAGGACACCCAAAGGGTAATCAGAAAACTCGGTTCTGAAGGAACATTGTCGAGGGCCTGCACTACTCTGACGCGGGTGGTCACAGTCCAGTCTGCCGCAGGGGTGAATGAGCGAGTCGTTCCTTCGCCCGTGAATTCGCCGGCCACCCTCACGCCTTGCTCAGTCGTCATTGTCAAGACATGGGCATTGGGCAACACGGATTGAATAGTCAGCACCTGTCTCGCGGCGACCGGTCTGGGCGGTTCGACGATTATCGGTCTTGGGGGGCGAGCTGAAACATTCACTCGCCTGCTGGGTTCGGATGACAAGCCGCCCACGATCTGAATACCCCTGAGCGGCGTCAAGCCAGGATCCCACTCATGAGAAGGAGTGAAGGTGCGAGTACTTTCGTTGAAGTTGCCAGAGACCGGCGTATCGTCGTCCCTGAGTATCTGCACAATGGCATTCTCGGGCCAGACACCATTGATTTTCAGCACCTGTTTCGATGTACCTGGATTGGGGGGGAACTCGATTACCAGCGGGCCTGGAATTACCTTTGCTACTTTGCTGTCTGCCCAGCCTGAACCCTGTCCGCTGACCTTACCAATCTGTCGCGCAGTGATTAAATACTCACCTGGATCAAACGCAATGCTGCTCCGTCCCAACCAGTTTCCATCCGACCCAACAGGCGTCGTAAATTGAATACCCTTGCTTTTGTCCTCAAGCCATATCTCAATCTTGGCATCTTTAAATCCGCCCTTTCCACTTACGCTGAGTGTACGATCGGAATTAACAACTACCGCGGTGATTTCCGGCGCGAAAAGCACGGCAAAACTGGCGGGGACCGACCAGCGAGATGGAGTACCCTCTACGGTCTGCGAAGCTGTCAGTGTGAAACGCTCAGTCATCGATAATGATTTCGTCAGCGGCGCCGTCCACCTGCCTTCACTCCCCACTTCCCCGGTCCCGAGAAGCGCCTCATAAAAATCCTGCTGATAAAGCTTTACCACGGCCCCCGGGATACCGAACCCGTTTACTTCCGGTCGTGGGTCCCATACGACTCCAGGATTGAAAATCATGGGTGGATTGAGGGTAAAGAGAACAAGTTGCTCACTCTCGGCCGTCATATCAGGCAAGCCAGGCAACTTATAAATATATTTAAATCTCAGTATTGCGAACTCACTATTACCTGCTATAGAACCACCTCCACTTATATCGTGCCATTGGCCGTCCTGAATGGCACTATTCGTGACTCTATCATTAAGCCATTTTTCAGCAGAGCGAAATCCCAAGTAGATACGCCCATCGCTTCGCCCGTTATTTTGTGCCGCGTAGCGTATCGGACGACAAGTAAACTGCGTACCCATACTGTTCCAGGAATAGAGAACCTGAATCATGGCCGTCCACTTTATGAGTAAAGACTTGTACTCAACTTTCAACACCGTCATGAGAGATGCGTGATTGCCGCCCTCCTGAAGACTGTTCGCATCACACTTATCACCCAACCCTTCATTAATATTGTTCTTTTCAATACCGTCAGATTCCATGACACTTTCCTCAGTACAAATAGAACATACAAAATTTCAGCCAGACAAATGATGCAGAAAAGCTTAAAAAACACCTCATGAACAACGAAACAATAATTCGGACAACCAGCATTTAACCACTGGCATTTCTGACAGTTTTTTATAGTAAAAAGAAATCATCAGCCACAGTTATAGATATAAGAACAATACAAACCGGACACCCTAAAACCATGTAGCCATCAAAACCATAGATCAAAAAGTTTTTTTAAAAAAGTTATTAGCTCCGATCAGTTCTAAAAAAACAGATGATACCTGTCAGAGTTGACAGGTTACGCCTCTCCCGTTCTTCGTTAGCGTGATCCTACCCGGCATTCCCCCAATGCCACCCAAATCCGGTAGGAGTTGTACATTCATGGCCGACAACCACACACTGTTGAATGCTCTCGTGAAGCCAGACGAACCTTTGAAAAAAGGCCGCTCCGACTTCGCAACGGCCATGCAGAAAATGGGCTTCACCTCCGTCTTCGATATCGTGCGTTTACCCAAAGCCGCGTTCGTTCGTCAGCTCGCCGAATTCACCGACGCCAACGCTGAACTCGCCTACGACAATGCCATGGGCTATGCGGCGCTGATTTCGCGTTTGTACCGGGAATACCAGACATCTACCGGCAAGTTCCAGCAACTTTCTCAACACAGCGGCATTCGTGCACTGGTTCCGCAGGGGCCTACTTTTCAAAATCTGTTCAATGAAAGCTGGTACGCCTTCTGCAAGGTCGGGGCTCTTGTCGCGATCGATATGATGATTGCCTACCTGATCAGCTTGAGATTGTTTCTCCTGCAACTGGAAGCTACCAGTGAAGCTACCGGCATAGACCCCAAGCGCATATTGATGGACATGCGCCGCCCCGACCTCAAGGATCTCTTGATCACCCACGAAAGCACTTTTACCCCAAGGCCGATGCTGCAGCTGGTCACCGAAATACTGGAAGATCGTCTGGGTGCTTTTCTAAAAGCCAATCCGAACGATAAAGGTAAATCCGCCCATGAAGCAGTGGCTGAACGGCGTTATCCCTTCGAACTGCCCTACAACTTCTATCACCATCAATGCCAATTGGGGTTGGCCGATAAAAAGCCACGTCTGGGGGAATTAAACTATCGGATCAGCCTGTTATTGCCGATCAAACAGCAATCAAGCAACGACTATGGCGAAGTGCAGACGCCGGTTCTGCAAGCGCAACGGTTGTTATGCGGATTGAGCATGGAGCAACAGAAAGTACTGATCGACCCCTCATTGTTCAGCAATTTTTATCTGACACGAGATGATCTGATCAAAGGCTGGGGAAGCCCGGGTTCCACCCATCTACGCCCGCATACCACACAGAAAACCTGCTACTTGCTACCGTCTGGTCAGGATGATGTCGTGACGGTCAATCCGGAGGCAATAGCGCCTACAGATACTGCGGGCAGCAAAACCGTCCTGTCGCTGATCTTTCGTAAGGGAACCCAGACACAGCCTGCCAGCGTCGATATCAGTTCCAACACTCCGGTCCCTTTGGCGGGCTGGCTGATCAATTGCCTGCACAATGCGTCGGCGGACACGATCATTTCTTGCCTGAAGGGCGCCGCGTCCCTCCCCACACCCACCGAACAGGGATACACCGCCAGTTTCGATCTGGTCACCGCCACCGCCACTGCTGCTGACGCCGAGCCTGTCAGGCTGGCCCGCCAGCGCTTCACCCTCACGCTCGATGAGCACTACACCCTGACCCCCGCACAAATGGATTTTTTCAGAGAGTCTTACGGTATCGAGGTTTCGGAAAGTTCTCCGCCTTGGCAATTGACGCGCCTGACAGACTTCATGGCGCATACCGACCTGAATGCCGAGCAGGTTGAAATGCTCCTGTGTCGACAGACCCGCGCGGTGCGTTTGTCACCCAACTGCCCCAGCAAGAGTTTGCAACACGGCGGGGTGACGCTCCCGGAATCGGCGGAAAAAGTGCTCCCGTTCCCCCATCCGAACCAGTATGGCGCCTGCTACGTCAATGGCACCGGCACCGGCACCGGTGCAGACTTCAATGACAGCGAAGAGGAATCTGACGCCGAATGGATCATTCGCCATCAGTTCGACAATGCGATGGGACTGGAACAAATCACTCTGGGCGACAGCAAGCAATGGCGCCTGAGCAAAACCTCGCTCGACCGTCTCGACCGCCTGCAACGCATGATTCGCCTGCAACGCTGGTTACAGATCCCCTTCGCCAAGCTGGACACACTGATCATGTCTGCGATCCGTGCCGAGGGCGAAGACAACCTGGCGATGGAACTCAACGAAAACACCCTGCGTGCAGTAGGCGTCTATCGCTACCTGAATCGGCGCCACGGTATCGAGCCGGAGGAGTTCGCCGCGCTGATGCACGACCTCTCGCCTTATGCCAGCGGCAAGGATGAAGTGCCGTTGTTCGATCAGGTGTTCAATCGCGTGCAAATGTTCGACACCCCTCTGATCCTCGATCAAGAGTCCATTGACCTGAACGCCATCGACATCGACACGCAGAAAACCGTGTTGCAGTTGTGTGCCGGCCTCGGTGTGCAACCGACTGAAGATTCGTTTCTGTTGATTGCCACGCAAACCAAGAATTACCTGACCGAGCTCAAGCGCGATTTGCCCACCGTCTCCTCGCTCTACCGTCAGGCCCGGATTGCCCGACTGTTTGGATGTTCGGTCGCCGACTTGCTGACGCTGGCAGGCCTGCTCGCAGGTTCGGATTATAAAACCATATTGGCGAGCGGCCGCCTGAGAACACAGGCGACGACGGGAAAAGCGGACATCCTCGATGTACTGATGCAGCTGGACTGGGCCGTTGACTGGCTCAAGGACAGCCAACAGACCGTTACCCAATTGCAACAACGCCTGGGGCCCGATGCCTCGGTGCTTGTCGACGATCTGAACGGTAATCGGCAAGCCCAAGTGGCCGAGCCGCCTCCCCTGCCCGACGATCTGCGTGAGCGTCTGAGCAAGTTGCAGGAAGATACGCGCCGCAGCATGGTGACCGAAGCGCAAGTGGCCGCATTGGGCCTTCCGCTGCGTAAGGATGTAAAAAACCGACCGCAAGACATCCAATGGTTCAGGCTGCTGGTCAGCCATAATCTGATCACAGAAGAAGGCCTGTTGAAGGGCCTTGATCGTGAACTGACACTGGTGGACGAACCAATCACCTGGCTACAGGAAGGTATCGCGAACGTACTCCAAGACCAGGACCTGGAGCAGGCCGTCAAAGACACGTGCGCCGAGAAACTCACTGAACTGCTGCTGGGTGCGCATGACCGCCAGGTTCAGTTGCTCGAAGGACTGTTCCAGCAAACCGCCAAGCTGGCGCCGGACCGCTGCCGGGCGGTCATTCACTGGGCATATTCGTCGGTCTACCGCATTCTGCTGTCAGCGCTCAACGACACTCTCACACGTGCATTGATCGAGCATTACCAGCGCGTCTCACGCCACGCCGAAATCGTTGTGCAACTGCGATTGAGCAACAGCGCCCTGCGCCTGTTCGTGGTCAATCCAACATGGCTGGGTGGCTCGCAACATGAGGGCAGCGGCAGCGAGCCGCGGCTGTCCGACCTCTATCTGCTCGAACGCTTCAGCCACTGGTTCCACAGCCAGAGCCAATCGGAAGACAGCGTGCTGAGCTACTTCAGTTGCGCCAATCCGGCCAAGGCGCAATTGAAAAACAAAACCCTGCGCAAGCTCGCCAGCGAAACGGCCAACGCGGCACTGGCTCGTTTACTGGAGTGGTCCGAAACGGAAGTCACCACGCTGACCAGCATCCTTCCCGGTGAACGTGCCAGCTCGATGGCCCAGGTCGACTGGGTCCGTCGTTGCCAGGCCAGCTGCCAGGCCAGCGGGCTGTCTACCGAGGCTCTGCTGCAAGCCACAGGGCTGAGAGATACAAGCGAGCTGAAGCACTGGAAAACAGTTGGAGAGCAGGTGATGGCCGCCCACTCTGCCTCTGACTCAACGCTGGCCAATGGTTAAGGAACGATCATGACGACTGCCTTCGACGCCCCCCTCAATGAAGCATTTCGTAATGCGATGCTCGCCCTGTATCTGCATGAGGCTGTGCCCAAAGATCCGTACCTGATCGAGAAAGGATTGACCCACCAAATCAGGACCCCCAACGACCTCTACGAATACTGGTTGCTGGACGTGCTGGTCAGCCAGGATGTGCCGACCAGTCCGGTGGCTTGTGCCATTGCCAGTTACCAACAACAGATCAACAGCATCATGCTGAACATGGAGCCGGGGTACAGCGACGACAGCTTCACACCCCAGCAGATCAAGACCTGGCGCGATGGTCTCAATCGCTACCCGATCTGGTCCGCCATCCAGCAATTGCATTACTTCCCGGACATCTATCTCGACCCTACGCTGCGCCTGACCAAGACCGACAGTTTCAAGCAGTTGGAAAACGACCTCAATCAGGCACAGATTCAGCCCGAGACCGTACAGGCTGCCGTGCTGGCTTACCTGGCCAAATTCGAAGAAATCGCCAACCTGAAGATCTGCAACGGTTACATCGATGGCGAGGATTTCGCCAATAGCACCTACTACTTCATCGGCAAATCCCCCGCTGAAAACGCCTACTACTGGCGCTCACTGGACATGAGCCAACGCCCGGTAAAAGTGCCTGCCGCCGCGCCTGGTATTATTCCGGACAAGTTCGACAAGCCCCTGCCCAATGCCTGGTCGGACTGGCAGAGAGCCAATGTGCCGATTTCGGAAAAGGCTCTGGAACACACGATTCGGCCGTGCAGGTTCAACAACCGCTTGTTCGTGGTCTGGGCCGAGCTGGAACTTCAGGATACCGACGCCATGCCGGTCCTTGAAGAAGGCAAAGCCGACCCCAGCGTCAAGGTCAATCCGCGGTTCCGTTTGTATGCCAGCTACAAGAAATACGACGACAGCTGGAGCACCCCACGGATCTACATCGAGCATTACTGCCAGACCAAGGCGCTGATCGAAAAACCCTTGGAACAGATCGCAAAGGAAACCCAGACCATTGCGGTGTATGACCACTCGACGTCGCCGGAGTCGATGGTGATCATGTTGTATTCGAACTATGAGGCGAGAACATCCGAAATTCCCGGCAATAGCGACAAATACGACTTTCTGCGAACGGTGCGGATCGACAAGAACTTCAATGTCACGCCGCTGTTTCCATCACATGGAGTAGTGCCCAATGACAAACCAGGCACGCCTCCATCCGCCACAGCGTTTCAGGATGACTCGGGGCATGTGCTGCTGATCGGCCACATCTTCGCTAACAGAAACGCTGGCCGTTTTCAGTACTGGTTACCCGCCAGCACTCCAGTGTTTGGCGCTCTCGAACACGAAACACCAAAAACGGAAGAGAACACATGGAACTTCAACAATTGGCAGTCGCGCATCAAAACCTGGGAAGAACGTTCCGAGCTTGTCTACCATCCCGGCAGCTCAAGTATCGAATTGATCTTGAGGCTGGATGAAGGCTTCGCGGACTTCACCACGATCAAATTTTCTGTTAGTACTGCAACAGGAGTCGAACTCTTCAACTTGACACTCGTGTTCAGTCATACAGACAAAAGTGAATGGCTCACGCTGCTCGAAGGCTCGGAGATCAAGTCCTTCACCGGGTTCATGGATAACCCTGATACGGTGTATTGCTTCAGAGGCTTCCCAGACAGTATCAGAAGTCTGATTTCCGATCCTGACAGCAACAACCGAACTGAATTCTCCGTTCCTCGCCTGGCACCGAGTGAAACCGCCTCTCTCAAGGGGAAATTGGCGGGTTCGCACATACTCGACCTGTTGCGGGATCACCCCGATCAAATTGCGATATTTGATTTCTGGCGTTTTCCCAGAGGCGGAGAGAGTTCTTCGATAATTGTCCTTCCGGGTATCAAAGATCATGTCGTCGAGTCTTATGGTTACCAGCTTTTCATAGGCCACCCTCTGGACGTTACGGCCACTGAGTTTCCTACAACACTTGAAGATATACGTCCCCTGTATCGCTCCGGAATCGTCGAAAAACTGCCCGAATACTCAGGCGGTGGCGCAATTACAGTCCCTGTCGACAAGATTAGCTACCAACCCGTCGGCTGGCCGGTTAAGTGGCCCGACAATCCGGCCGAAATGAAAATTCCACTCGTGTATGGCGTCTTGATCCACAACAAGAATCGCTTCGGCTATTCACTGGTGGGCGGCGCCCTGAAAGCGATATCCATCACTTGGGGGGAGGCGCTGGCAACAGAACAACAAATGGCGCCGCGCATCAACGACCATGACAGCCCCTCTCTTGGCAACGCCCAGTACATCGACTTTGCTGGATCAAGCATCGAATTCAATGACGGATACCAATCTAAAGGAGATTCTCGAGCGCCCATCCGCATGAACACCACCTTCGCCCGGCAATTGATCCAGCTCGCCGAGAGCGGCATGGACCCGCTACTGAGTTGGGAAACCCAGACACAGCAGACAGAACCGCCCATCCCCAACGGTCTTGGCGCGCAAGCCATGGATTTCTCCGGCGCGTACTACCTGTACTTCCTCGAACTGTTCCTGTATTTGCCGTGGCTGGTGGCCTATCGCTTGAACGAGGAACAGCAATACGAGGAAGCCAAACACTGGCTGGCGTATCTCTTCGATCCTTCACGGCAAAGCGCCGATCCGGGACATCCTGGCTATTGGCAGTCTGTGCCTCTGGAAACACCCGTTTGGCCCGATGCGCCAGACCCTAGCCAGGCCATTCTGTACCCGGACGATCCGCATCAGATTGCACTCAGTTTTCCCGTGCACTTTCGCAAGGCGTTGTACGGACTTTATATCGATATCGAGAGCAATCAGGCCGATCAGGCGTATCGGGAACTGACACCGGATGGTTTGGCAGAAGCGAAGTTGCGCTATATCCATATTCTCGAGTTGCTTGGATCGCGCCCGGATGTCAGGCAGTTCGACGACCATATAGCGCGCAAACTGGATGAGTTGGCCGCTGCGACAAATGACGAGCTGCGTGCCTTCGAACAGCTACTGATCGACACTCAACACCAGCTTCAGGAACAGCCGCCGCTGCGCATCGGCAAAGCCCCGCAATCGCAGGAAGCGCCATTGCTGTGTCTGCGGCCTTACGGTGACGATTCATCGTTGTCCACCGTGGACAATCCGTATTTGCGCCGGCCGTTCAACCCTGAATTGATCAAGCGCTGGGACCGGGCCGAAAGCCGCTTATACAACCTGCGCCACAACCTCGACATGGCGGGCAATCCCTTGAACCTGCCGTTGTATGCGGCACCGCTGGATCCGCGCGCCCTCCTCGCTGCCTGGGGCCAGGGCCTGTCCGGGGCGGCGCTGAGTCGGTTGTTGAGTCCGCAGATTCCCCATTACCGCTTCAGTTTCATGTTCGCGCTGGCGCAGAACGCGGTGGACAGCGTGATCCAGTTTGGTTCAACGCTGTTGTCGCTGATCGAGCGCAAGGAACAGGCGCAATACCTTGAGTTGCAACAGCAACAGGCGTGGAATCTGGCGAAGATGGCGGTGGATATTCAGACTCAAGCCATGGAGATCGACAAGAAGAGCCTTGCGGCGCTGACGGCAAGTCAGGCAACAATTTTGAATCGGGTCAATTATTACAGTGAGCTATTGGACGATGGGTTGAGCACTGATGAGGAGAGCATCAGCGATAGTTTCAATCGTGCTGCTCTTTTTGACGAGACAGGCCATATCACCGCCGGAGTGGGTCACCTGGCAAGGACTCCCCCTGCAATTTTTGGAGTCGCAAATGGTGGAGGCGACTTTGGTGGACCTTTCCTTGCTATCTCGTCAGGCCTGTCGGCTGCATCCACAGTCAGGCGTAATTGGGCAAGCATCGCGGAAATGACGGCACGATATGATCGCCGAGAACAGGAATGGACTCTGGCACGCGACCAGGCAAAACTCGAAGCCGAACAAATCAAAGCCCAACTCGCCGTCTACGAAGAGCAACACAAAGCCACTCAACTACAACTGCGCCAGGCGCAAACCGCGCTCAACCAGGCCAAGGCCACCCATGATTTCCTGCTGAGCAGCAACCGCTTCAGCCGCTCGCAGACCTACGACTGGCTCAACAGCAAATTCGCGAGTTTCTACTACACCGCGTACACCACCGCGCAATCCCTGTGTCAGGCCGCCGAAGCCTGCTGGCAATACGAGATGGGCGACTTCACCCGGACCTTCAACCGCCCCGGCGCCTGGAATGCCAGCTACCGCGGCCTCGGTGCCGGCGAAGAACTGAAAATGAGCCTGCAACAAATGCACAGCCAGTACCTGCAGAACAACCGGCGCGATCTGGAAATCAGAAAAACCGTGTCCCTGAAGGATCTGAACGACAAGGATGCAGGCTCAACCATCAATAAACCGTGGGATGAGATCAAACAATCACTGCTCGAAAACGGCACCTGCGAATTCGAACTGACCCAAGCCATGTTCGAAGACGATTACGCCGGTGAAAATCACTACCTGCGCCGAATCAAGACCATCAGCGTGACCCTGCCGGCCTGCCTTGGCCCCTACCAGGATATTCGTGCCGTACTGAGACAGACCTACAGCAAGGTGGAAATGGCCGCCACGGCGGGTAACGAAAAGGTAAACCTGCGCGCCAGTCAGCAGATTGCGCTCTCCACCTCGCTGGAAGACAACGGCATGTTCCAGCTCAACTTTCAGGATGAACGTTACCTGCCCTTCGAGTACACCGGCGCCATATCACGCTGGACCCTGATCTTCCCCAACCACATAGCCCAGAAAGCCATGCTCGACTCCCTCCCCGACGTCATCGTGCACGTGTGCTACACGGCTAGACGCGAAGGCGGTTCGCAATGAGCGAACAACAGCAATCGCAGCAACAGTCGACGATGCAGATCAACACCCCCGCCCTGCCGAAAATGGGCGGCGCCATCCAGAGTATTGGCAAGGGCTGGGGCGGCATAGGCACCAAAGGAACGGCGTCGCTGACAGTGCCCCTGCCGATTTCCCCCGGGCGCGGCTTTGCCCCGTCCGTGGCGTTGAATTACAGCAACGACACCGGCAACAGCCCCTGCGGGATCGGCTGGCAGTTCACCGTCAATGCCATCACCCTGCGCACCGCCATAGGTGTGCCGATCTACGACGGCACGGATCAGGTGGTAGGGCCAAGCGGCGATGTGTGGATGCCCGAACGCAATGACAAAGGTGAGCTGATCTCTCGCAACGTGTCCTGCTACAACAAATTGCCCTTGGGCAGTGAATACCAGGTGGTGCGCCACTGGCCACGGGTCGAGGGCGATTTTGCCCTGATAGAGCATTGGTCAAACAGTGCGGACAAGCCGGGTTTCTGGCTGATCCACGGTGCCGACGGCAGCCTGCATGTGTACGGCACCAGCATTGATTCGCGCCGCGCCGATCCCGGTGACCCGCAACGCGTAGGCGTGTGGATGATCGACGAAAGTCTCAACACCAGGGGCGAGCACATTGTCTACCGATACAAACCCGATACAGGCGCGCCCGTTGCGCCGCAGTTTCGCGACTACAGTGCTCAGCGTTATCTCGAACGCATCTACTACGGCAACGAAAAGGCGCATCCACATCTGTACTCTTGGGTGCCCGGCAGCTGGAAAAACCAGTTGTGGCATTTTCAACTGGTGTTCGATTATGGCGAGCGCAGCACTGATCTGACTCAAGTGCCGACCTTGGCAGAACAACAGCCGTGGCCCGCACGCAGCGACCCGTTCTGGATCTACGCCTACGGTTTCGAACTGGGTACCCGACGCCTGTGCCGGCAGGTGTTGATGTTTCATCACTTCCCCAAGGAACTGGGAGATGACCCCGTACTGGTCCAGCGCCTGCTGCTGGAACACCGGGCCAGCCCATTGGGCTACAACCAGCTGACGGCCGTACACGTGCAGGCTTACGACAGCCTGGGACAGACAGAAAACCGGCCGCCGATGGAGTTCAGTTACAACGCCTTTGAACTGGACGCCAAACCTCAGGGCTGGGTCCGCTTCCCCGACACGCCCGGCCTCAACGACGGGCAGCGCTATCAATTCGTGGACCTGTACGGTGAAGGCATGGCCGGTGTGCTGTGTCGGTATGACCAGGCCTGGTATTACCGCGAGCCGTTACATGCGGCAGTCGGCGGTGACGACGTCAGCTACAGCGACTGGAAACGCCTTGACCACCAGCCAACAGCCGACAGCAGCAAACCGGTTCATCAGTCCCTCACCGACCTGACCGGTGATGGCAAGCTCGACTGGGTGGTTGCCACGCCGGGCCTGTGTGGCTTCTTTACCCTCGACCCGGATCGCAACTGGTCCGGGTTCGTCCCCTTCGACGCGTTCCCCGGCGAATTTTTGCACCCGATGGCGAAGATGACCGATCTGGTGGGTGATGGACTGAGTGATCTGGCGCTGATCGGCACTCGCAGCGTGCGGCTTTACGCCAACCAGCGCACGGCGGGATTTGCCGACGGCATCGACGTACCCCACTCGTACAAAACCGCCGAGGGGAAGGACGATGAGTTGCCTGTGCTGAGCAATACCTCGGCGGAACTGGTGGCGTTCGCCGACGTGCTCGGCAGCGGCCAGCAACATCTGGTGCGTATCCGTCACAACGAAGTGAAATGCTGGCCGAATCTGGGGCGTGGTCGTTTCGGCAAAGGCTTTGTGCTGTGCGCCTTGCCCTTTGCCTACCGCCAATTCAATGCTGCACAGGTTTTGCTGGCCGACCTGGACGGCTCGGGGGCGGTGGATCTGATTTATCTGCAGCCCGATAACCTGCAGGTGTTCATGAACCACTGCGGTCAGGGTTATGAGCAGACACCAATCGCCGTGCCGTGGCCGGAAGGTGTGCATTACGATCCACTTTGCCAGGTCAGCACCGCCGACCTGCAAGGGCTGGGATGCTCCAGCCTGATCCTCACCGTGCCACACATGACGCCACGGCACTGGCGCTATGATTTCGTCAAGGCCAAGCCTTACCTGATGAACCGCACCTGCAACAACATGGGCGCTATCAGCAGCGTGACCTACCGCAGTTCCGCACAGGAATGGCTGGACGAGAAACACGAGCAGCACGCCGCCGGCATCAAGAACCCGGTGTGCAAGCTGCCACTGGCCCTGCACTTGGTCAGCCGGCAGACCCAGTGCGATGAAATCACCGGCAACCTGCTGACGCAAACCTTCAGTTACCGAGGCGGTTATTACAACCGCTTCGAGCGTGAATTCAGCGGTTTTCGCCTGCTCCTGCAAAGCGATACCGAAGCCTCAGCAGCCGAGCGCGCGCGTGCCGGTTTTACTGCGCCGATTCTGAGTAAAACCTGGTTCCACACCGGCGAGTCCATCGACCCGCCAAGAGACGGTTATTACACTCGCGACAAGAATGCCGTAGACCTGCAACCCACGCTGTTGCAGGACTATCACTTCAACGATCGCGCGACGCAGCCGCTCAGTACATTCGACGAAGACACCGCCCGAGAAATAGCTCGCGCCCTGAGCGGGACTACGTTGCGCTCGGAAATCTACGCAGCGGACGACGCCCCCGCGACCGCCGTGCCCTACACCGTTCAGGAAAACCGCTACGCGGTGCGCCGGCTGCGCCCGAAAAGCAAATACCAGCCTTACCCGGTGCTTCAAATCCTGGATCTGGAGTCCATCAGCTACCAGTACGAGACCGCTGTCGCGGACGATCCGTTGTGCCAGCACCACCTCAACCTTGAGTGGGACGAATACGGTACGAGTCTGCATGGGTTTACCGTGCACTACGCGCGACGTCGAACAGTCGATGATCCGCCGCCGTTCACTGATGAGCACCAGCAGAAATGGTGGAAAGATGCCCATGACCTTGCGCAACAGAAGTGGTACCTGACGCAAACACGATCCAAGCCCATTCACCTGGCGAATGAAGAGGCCTGGCGCCTTGGGCTGCCATATCAGCAACGCAGCAATGCCCTGGTGCTGGAAAAGCCTGAACTGACCGCCGCGCAGATCCGTCACGATTACTTTCTGCAAATGAGCGCGGACGACGGACCATGGGCGAAACAAGCGGTGTTGTCCGGCCTGTCCTTGCAGCGCTACATAAACCCCGAGAACGGCCAGACGCTCGCACCCGGCGCAGCGACCTTCGAAGGCTTGCCCGCTTATGTGGAAACGGCAGAACTGGATGCCATCGCCCTCAGTGCCTACGACAAACTCAGAAACGAGCAGGGCGGCATGCCCTTCAACCTCAAGGAAAAACTGCAGTCGACCGAAGTCGGCTACCACATCATGGATCTGTTTTTACCCGACGTTGAAAAGACGCCGCCGGCAGATCCCGAAGACGCGAAAAATTACCTGTGGTCGGTGCACCGGGGCTTCCCCACGTACCACAAGCTGGACGGTTTCTATAACGTGCAGAAATACCGCGAGACGCAAAGTCACGGTGAAACCCTCATCACCTACGACGCCTACTGGTGCCTGACCAGCGCGGTGACCTTGCCCGACGGTTGCACCACCCGCAGCCTCGATGTCGATTACCGTACCTTTCTGCCAGCGGCCATCGAAGACGCCAACCGCAACATCCAGCAGTCACGTTGCAACGCGTTCGGCGAACCATTGGTGATCAGCTTCCACGGCACCGAACTGGGAGAACCGGTAGGCTTCGACCCGCTGGAGACTTATGTGCCACCTCCAGACCGCGACCCGGCCATCGCCATCGCCGATCCAAAAAAAGCCATCGGCAATTTCGCCAGCGTCAGTTTCTGGGACACGTTCAGCTGGATGGGTCGTATCAGCCGCACGTCCTCCCCTTCACCTGACTGGCTGGCCTGGGCCAGAGGTGAGGGTTTCATCCTGCCCGGCGGGCACATTTGCGACCGCGCCCGCCAGCGTGTGGCGGGCCTGGAAGATCCCGACGCAAACGAAACCGAGTTGAAGAAGCAAATCGACGCTTCACAACGTGAGCCGGTGTACTCCGTAGCGCTGACTGCCGATCGCTATCCCGGCGACCCCGAAATGCAAGTACGGGTCAGCATCGTGTGTCTGGATGGCTTTGGCCGCACCTTGCAGACCAAACAGGAAGTCGAGCCGGGCAAATCCTGGCAGGTCGATGAAAACGGCGAACTGCGCCTCGACGCCGAAGGTCATCCGCTGGAAGCCGACGTGCCCCGCCGCTGGCGCGTCAGTGAACCGGTGGAATACAACAACAAAGGCGAAAAAGTGCGGATCTACCGGCCCTACTTCGCCGACCAACCGCGCTACATCAACGACCGTTCGATGCGCCAGCACGCCTTCCACGACCAGCAGTTCTATGACGCGGCGGGCCGACCGACCGAAACCGTGCTGGCCAAGAAAATGCCGCAAGGCCCCTCGGCGGAACCGAAGCCCTTGCGCCGGGCAATCTGGTACTGGATCTGGTGCAACGTGGCCTTCGATGAGAACGACCTGTTCGAACCACCACCGAAACAACGGCGGCGGAACTGGTGGTCCTGAATACGCGCATCGATGCACAGACGCCGAACCTGAGCGTCATCGATAACCGTGGCTTACCGGTGCGGCAGATAACGTATTGGCGCGAGGACGACGGCACACCTGAGTCGCGCATCACCGCCCATCACCATGACGCTACCGGGCGGTTGGTGGCGCAGCGAGATCCACGCTTGTTCGCCGACGCTTCCGCGCCCGCCAACCTCGCCACGGTGTACTCACTGAGCGGTCAGGTACTGTCTACGCTCAGTGTCGATGCCGGTTGGCGCGTCAGTCTGTGTGGCGAAATGCGTCAGCCGCTGCACGGTTGGGATGGTCAGGGTAGCCAACGCAGAATCGAGTACGACAGACAACTGCGACCACTGGCAGTGTTCGAACACGCCCGCGACGGCGAGCCTTTGTGTATGGAGCGCTATGGTTATGGCGGCAGCGATCCGACGTTTACCACGCGTAACCAGTGTGGGCAACTCATCCGCCACGATGACTCGGCCGGCACGCAGTTGTTCGAACAGTTCGGATTGAGCGGTAGTGTCATGCAGCAGACGTGGCACTTTCTGCGCGCATTGCGCTCCCCCGACTGGCCCGAACCGCCGACCGACCGCGACGCGTTGCTCGAAACCGGCGCCGGGACCACGAGCCGTTCGGTTTTCAATACCCTGGGCGAAACCATCGAACAGACCGACGCCAAAGGACACCGCCAGTTCTTCGCACAGAACCTCGCTGGACAGTTGCGCGAAGTACGCCTGCAACTGGATAAACAACCCCTGCCGAAAACTCTGGTCAGCGCCATGCAGTACAGCGCCCAAGGCCAGACAGAGCAGGAAACCGCCGGCAATGGTGTGATCACCACGCTGCAATACGATTCAGAAGACGGCCGCCTGACCCGGCTGCAAGCCAGACACGGCAATGACAACCTGCAGGACCTGCGCTACGCCTATGACCCGGTGGGCAATGTGCTCAGCATCGAAGACGCCGCGCTGCCGATCCGTTACTTTGCCAACCAGCGTATCGAGCCAATCAACCGCTATGGGTATGACAGTCTTTATCAACTGATTGAGGCAATCGGTTGGGAGGCTGGCGGCGCCAATCAAGGCCCGCTGTTTTCCCCGTTCGACGATCCGGCCGCCGTCGCGCAGTACACCCAGACCTACCGCTATGACCGCGGCGGCAACCTGTTGCAGCTGACCCACAACGGTGCGCAAAAACACGGCCATCGCCTGCTCGCCGCAGCCCAAAGCAACCGCTGTCTGCCCGTGTTGAATGGCGTAGAGCCGGACGAAGAAGATTTTCGCAACGGCTTCGATGCCAACGGCAATCTGCTCGCCCTGCAACCGGGGCAATCTTTGCATTGGGATCTGCGCAACCAGTTGCACGAAGTCCGGCCGGTTGCGCGGGACGGTGCGGCTGACGATAACGAGCACTATGTTTACGGCGCCGACGGCATGCGCCTGCGCAAAGTCCGGCAAACGCAAACCAATGCCCGCACGCTGATCGCCGAAACCCGTTATCTGCCCAACCTGCAAATCCGCACCCACAGCGGCACGGGCGAAACGTTGCAGGTCATCAGCGTTCAGGCCGGGCGCAGCAGCGTGCAGGTATTGCACTGGGAATCCGAACCACCCCAAGGCATCGCCAACGATCAACTGCGTTACAGCCTCAACGACCATTTGGGTAGCTGCACGCTGGAGCTCGACAGCGCCGGCCAGGTGATCAGTCATGAGCGTTATCACCCGTTCGGCACCACCGCGTGGTTTGCCGGGCGTGGGGAAATCGAGGCGAGTTACAAAACGCTGCGCTATTCGAGCAAAGAGCGGGATGCAACGGGGCTTTATTACTATGGGTTCAGGTATTACGTGGCGGGGTGGCAGCGCTGGGTTAATCCGGATCCGTCTGGTGCAAGCGATGGTCTGAATTTTTTTGGATTTTGTGGGAACAACCCGGTCGGCAGAACTGATCCCGATGGACGCATGTGGCAAGGCGCCGAAGAACCTGCGATGGACGCTGCGCTTGAGCAATTTCTGGACAACGAGACAGCGTTGAGATTTGCCTATGGCCTTGCGCCGTACAGCTATGCCTCCCCTGATACTGACGATGATGAGCCAATGGATGACCAGCAATCACCTGACTCATACCAAGACGACGCTTCGCCAAGCGAGTCCGATCCCGGTAGCCCCATGAGTCCAGGCAGTCCAGATAACCCGCCTTCCCCGACCTCTGACCAACACTTTGTTCTCGACCTTCTGAATGCAGCGGCTCCGGAGTTACGTTACGACTGGAACGGTAGGAGCTTACTCATCAGGGACAACTTCGGAGGGAAAGTCTACCGTGCCGATCAGCGCGAGCCTTATGAAGTGCTCCGGGATGGTTTCAACCCTTCGGATGAATTCACAGCTGTTAAAAAAATGATCAGCGGCGAAGCATTGATTGTTTCCGAAACTCTTGAAGGTGCGTTCTTTTACGCAGCCAACAACAATCACGAACTCAACTTCTATGAAATAGATGCCACTGACGTAAGAGGCGTCTCTTTGACGGAAAACCTGGTTGTTAATAATTCTGCGATGCTGGCACATCTCGATGTCTCCCCGAGCGACTCCCCATCCGAGCAAACCGGGGAAGCCAACAGAATGCATGAGGTGCATTTAAGACATAGTGATCTGATACACCACGGGCGCCCCATAGTGTCGTTGGGATTGTTAACGGATGAAGTGGAGCGAGTGCGACGTGCGACGTTGCTCTGATCGTTAATGCAGACCGCAGACCCAAAGTCCCACAGGTTTGCGTGGCGTCCACACAATCCAGGCTCAGCCACATAACGAAATTGTAATTCCGTCATCACCTTGGCGTTATCCGCAGCTTGCAACGATGTGACCCGGCGACCATGCCGGCGGGCCCTGCTCCGCCGAACAATAAAACCCACGCCGAAGCACGTTCCCGTTCTGCCGAACCCAAGGAGTGTTTGATGGTTAACCCTACAAAAATATCGATGGCCGCTTTAGCGGTGGTGGTCGGCGCCGGGCCGTCCACGGTGTTTGCAGAAGACAAGCCTGAAGGTTTTGTCGAAGGCAGCAGCCTGACGGTGCTCAACCGCAACTTCTACTTCAATCGGGATCATCGCAACGGCCAGTCCAGCCCCACCGGCAACGGTTATTCCGAAGCCTGGGCGCATGCGGTGATCAGCAAGTTCGAATCCGGTTTCACTCAAGGCACCGTCGGAGTTGGGGTCGATGCGTTTGCGATGACTGGGCTGAAACTCGACACCGGTGACGGCCGTAATGGCGGGCGCAGTTCGTTTGATGTGTTGCCGGTCAACAGCGACGGCGAAGCGCGGGACGAATACACCAAGGTCGGCGGCGCCGCGAAAGTGCGGGCGTTCGATACGGTGATCAAGGTCGGTGATGTGTTCCCGGCTAACCCGGTGGTTGCGGCGGGTGACTCGCGCTTGTTGCCGGAAAGTTTTCGCGGGGTGACAGCGAGCAACACCAGCATTGAAGGTCTGTCGGTGCAGGGCGGTCGGTTGCACGCGATGAGCCAACCGGTGTCCAGCGACATGCGCGAGAACTTCGCGACCTTCTACGCAGGCCCAGTCAATTCGCCGTGGATCGCGTATGGCGGCGGCGATTATGCGCTGAACAAGAATCTCAGTTTCAGCCTGTACTCCAGTCGCCTCAAGGATGCGTGGAATCAGTATTACGCTGGCACCGCCTGGACGTATCCGCTGTCCGATGACCTCTCACTGTTCGGTGGTCTGAACTATTACAAGGCCGTCGACGAGGGCAAACAACTGCTCGGTGAATTCGACAACAACATCTGGAGCGGCCGCGTTGGCGTGAAGCTCGGCGCCCATTCGGTCGCCCTCTCCCACCAGCGCAACAACGGCAATGACGACTTCGATTACCTGCGCCAGTCCGACTCGATCTTCCTCGACAACTCGATCCAGTACAGCGATTTCAACTCGCCGAAAGAACGTTCGTGGATGGTGCGTTATGACCTCGACATGAGCACTTACGGCGTGCCGGGGTTGTCGTTCATGACCCGTTATGCGCGCGGCACCGACGCCGACTATTCCAACGCCAACGCGGTGTACATGCGCCGCGATGCCGAGGGCAATCCGCTGACCGATCAGAAGCGTTGGGAGCGCGATATCGAAGTCAAATACGTGGTGCAGAGCGGTTCGATGAAAGACCTCTCGCTGCGCTTGCGCCAAGCCACAACCCGCGCCACGGCGTTCGAGTCGGATCTGGATGAAGTGCGGGTGATTGTCGAGTATCCGCTGGCGATTCTCTGATTGCGCGGTTGATGCAAATTCACCTTTAGAAGCTCCTTGCTCCTTTGGTAAGAGGTGAATCTTTTGGCGTCCTTCGGGGCGCCTTTTTTTGCTCTGCGTTTTGCCGTGGTTTTGTTTTTCCAGGTTTAGGCCCGGCCCTCACCCTAGCCCTCTCCCAGAGGTAGAGGGGACTGACCGAGTTGGCTATTGAAGATACATCGACCTGAAAAACCGAGGCGTACTCTGGTTTTGAATGGCTTGAAGATCTGTTCCCTTTCCCCTCGCCCCTCTGGGGGAGAGGAGATTGACCGAGTTGATTGTCGAAGATACATCGACCCGAAAAACCGAGGTGTACTCTGATTTTGAATGGCTTGAAGATCTGCTCCCTTCCCCCTCGCCCCCTCGGGGGAGAGGGCTGGGGTGAGGGGGCAGGATTTTGAGGTCAACGCAAAAACAACGGATAAAACCCGGCCATTGATGGCTACGCCGCAGGATCTACGTTATCCAGTGCTTTGTTCACCGCCAGTTCGCCAAGCATCACGACCTGCGCGATGCCGAGCAGGGTCTTGCGATGGGTGCCGCCTAATAGCGCGGCGAAGTCACCGAGCATCACCGTGGCCGAGGCCAGGGATTCGCTGGCGTTGGCCAGTAATGATTCGGTGTCGGCTTTGGGATTGACCAGGAACATCTGGTTGGGGATGTACGGTGCAGACATGATGGCGGCCGACGGTTTGAGGTAGAAATCGAGGGCGCGGTCGGCGGCTTCGTGGAGTTTTCGGGTGTCGACGGAGGCGTAGGGGGATGTTGAGGTGGCGTCGGGGATGGTGTCTGCTTCGGGGGGATTTGGGGTTGGCTTTTTCATAAGGTTCATCTTCTGTTCTGATAGTGGAGCTGGCCCATTCGGTTCCAATCGAAAGGGTGGCAGCTGTACGCAGGTTGGAACCCGGGGAACAGAAAACCCGACAGACTCGAAGTCTCCCGCGCACAGCTGCCATAACGAACTGCATACCATCAAAGGTGTGCAAGCATACGTCATGAAAAGTGCTTTCGCTTTCTGTAAAGCCACGGGGTTCCAATCCCGATCGCTGAATTGGCAGCGACCCACACAGGCTAGAGAGCGGACGTCCGACGGACAACCTGAAAACATTGTGGGAAGGTTCCGCATTTCCCACACAACCTTAAACATCACGAATTGAAATACGCATCGTGATATTGAAATACGGCCCTGTAGGAGCTGCCGAAGGCTGCGATCTTTTGATTTTAAAGATCAAGATCAAAAGATCGCAGCCTTCGGCGGCTCCTACAGGGGACCGCGTTCTGACGTTACAGATTCAGCTCCCGCCGTTTCGACACACGCCCATCACGTTGTACTTGATCGTGTTGAGCTGCCCCTTGGAGTCCTCATAAGTCATGGCCGTCGGCACCACATTGCACGCAGCCTGCGGCTTCACCACGCTCACCACCTTGACCACGTCCAGCTTCATTCCATATTCGTAATCCTTCACCACCGGCGGCGCTTTGCCCTGGTTGGCGGCGTACTGTTCCATGGCTTTGCTGTTGGCGCTGAGCGCGCGTTCAAAGGTGCGGTCACCACCGCCTTCGGCCAGCACATTCACAGACATCGCCATGACAGCGGCGAATGCGATCAACTTGAGTACTTTCATTCTCTTTCCTTCCCGTCCGGGCGTAAAAAAAGCCCGGCATCGATGCGCGATATCGGGCTTGTTCAGGTGCAGAAGGCTTACAGATCGCGGGTTATGTCATCTTTCTTGTCGTTGACGACTACCGGGTTGCCGGCGGCTTTTTCCTTGGCGACGAAGAGTTCCATAGAGCGGTCGTGGCTGGTCATCATCCGCTCGAAAGTGCGGTCGCCACCGCCTTCGGCCAACGCCACGGAAGAGATCGCCAGAGCGGCTGCGAAGGTACTGAGTTGGGCAAGTTTCATCGTTGATTCCTCGTTTAAGTAGCTGACGGGATCAAGGTAACAAGGCGCACCTTGCGTGACGGTGGCGGGGAAATTACATATCCGTTATGTGCCGGGCACTCTTTCGAGGCCGGACACGAAACCAACTGTGGGAGTCCGCCTGCTGGCGATGAGCGCGAGCGCTCGCTTTTCTGAGCATCCTTTTTCGGCCCCGAACCACGCAATCGATTCTCGGCCTGCTGTGCGAGCCAGATCATGGTGACGCTGATTGTCTTGAGGGTGGCGTTGGTGGCGGTGATTCAGTTGGGGGGACCGGTTGGCGCGGGGTCTCAACAAGCGCTGAGTACGGCGCCAACTTCCTCCATCGATGGGATCGAACTTTCACTTTGTGCCGCCCGCCGGGGCGGACTTTCCGCTGCATTTCGCCAATTAGAGGTTTTAATCAATGGCAGTTCTCATCCATTAATCAAGTTGTAAAATAAACTACTGCTCTCCTGCCTCACCCGATAAAGCTGACTCATACTTTTTGCCGCAAAAACAATACTGTCCGCGTTATTTAATGCCATTTGCGCTCGCATGTGAGGAGCCTCGTTAAAAATGGAAATCGAAGTTTCAAGATCCAGCATACCTGGCAGCCCCATATAATTCTCAACGGACGTCATGAAATCACGATGGGATGCCGGATACCTTTCTGAAAATTCCAGAGTTAAACCACCATTCATAATAGCTTCTGAAATCCCTCTAGCCGGGAGTTCGTACTGCATCACTGGATGGTTCAAAATTTCAGGACTTCTAGAGTTCAAATAGAAATTATCCATCGCATTCGGCCCGACAGATACAATTCTGTTAACCCTGTTCAAATGCATTAATTCGTGCCCCAAAACCATATCAAACCCACCACCAACCCTGGATAAATTAATAGCAATTCGTCCATAAAAATCGTCTGGCCGGACCTCCGCATTTGAGTGCCTCTCAGGTCCCGGCCCACCGATAAAACCTAAGAATTTCCCTCTTGCTGCCTGCCCGCCATAAGCATTTGTCAAATCTAACCCACGCATCCAAACTTGTGGAAGTTGATTTTCTATAGCCGTGTATTCAGGGCCGAAATAACTTTGTAAAACATCTGAATATTCTGTATAGCCCTGCGCTGATGCATAAATCGCTTCAGAAAATACCCGCCCCATTTCAGATAACTGTGAGTTTATGATGGCTGATAGATGCATAGGAAATTGATCAAGTCCGCGCGACACGATCTGTTTACCTGATTTGACGAGAGACGTTTCAATAAAATCATTTTCGCCCTCATAAAACCACCTCCCATCCAGATCCTTATTAACAACAGGTGCATTCGCAGCAAAGCAAAATAAATTCAATCCATTAACTGCTCCCGCAGGATCAGCGCTTATCCAGCGTTGCAACCACGATGCGTAATATCGATACCCATAATAATAAAGACCTGTAGCATCCCGCTCTTTTCCCGAATAACGGATAGCTTTGTACTTCGCAACCAAAGCACTTTTACCCGCCCAGCACGCCGTACCACCAAACGGGTAATAGTGTTCCTGACTCAAAATCCCCGCGCCATCATCCAACTCCAGAACGCTGGAACCGAGATGATCACTCAGGCTGTAACGCAGTTGATCGCTTTCAGCGCCATCAGGCCAATGCAGCAGTCGCACCTGATTACGCCCGGCCTCGACACTGATCACATGCCGCTCTTTTCCGTTCGCTTCGCGATGCACCTCAAGACCCGGCAGATAACGCACTTCTGATTTCAGGGTTGGCCCGGATGTCTGGCTAAGGCGAGTTTTACGCAAGCGATGGCCGGGTCGGTCATAGACATAACCTTCATCGTCATCCGGCCCGTCCTGGCGTTGCACCAGCGTCACTCGTCTCAATTGATTGCGCACATCCCAGCTCATGGCCTGTCCGCGCTGCAATTGCAACTGATTGCCAGCGCGATCAAATCCTTGCGAAATCTGCGGTTCTCCCGGCAGAGAGCCATCGTCGCGCTGGGCCAGACTTCGATTGCTGCAAGCAGAGGTAAACATCGAAAAAACCGGCGCACCGCTGTGGTGACGGTTGAGCAGATTGCCCGCCGCATCGTAATCAAATGTCTGGGTGTAATTGCGCCGCTGATTCGGGTCCAGCGGTGTGGGCAGCAGATCCGGTAATGCCGGGCCATGGCTCGGCTGGCTGACCTCCCAGCCCTCGGCTTCGACCAGTTGATACCGGCTGTCATAGCGATAGCGGCTGACCGGTTCGATGCGCTGCTGATTGAAGTAAGTCACAGCCTGGGTTTTGTCTTCAAGGCTGACGATATTGCCCACCGGGTCGTAGACGTAGTGCAAATTCTGCAAGGGTGTTTGTTCGCCGACGGCTGCGCTGAGCTTCAGCAGCCGACCATCCTCAGGGCTGTACTCTGCGCGGGTCGTGACACGATTACCGGCGGTCTCCTGTTCGATCTGCTCGTGCGCGTTGTAACGGATAGCACTGACCAGGCACTTGGGTTGCCTGCCCGCGCCGGCCGGGTGAAGCCACATCGCAGAAAGTTTGCCCGCCACGTCGTGATGGAAGGTTTGGGCATTGTTCATGGCATCGGTCTGCCGCTGGAGTTCACCGGTCGGAAAGAAAACGTAGCGGGTGACGTAGGACTGCTCCTCCAGAAACACATCACGGTGTTCAGGGTCGCTGGGCCAGTCGGGCAGATCGAGGTCCGTCAGCATGCGCCGCGATTCGACCAGCTCGGCACCGGCCAGACCATAGTCGTGGATGAGCCGGGTCCCCGCCGGGTCATCATGGCGGATCAGGCGACCACACTGATTGTGCTGGGCGAAGGCATCACCCGTATCGGCATAACTCAATCGCTCAACCACACGAAGCTGTTCGCCACGGGCCTGCTCCGTCACAACAATCGGGCGCTGCAGGTCGTCATAGTCGCGATGGCATTCGCTACCTCGGGCGTCCCAGGAACAACGCAATGAGCCGGCCTGGTCCGGCAGACTCAATTGCCACCCGGCGTCGACGCTGTCCGTCAGCAATGCCTGCCCGCTCAATCCGTACGTGGTGGCCAGGTTCGGCTTCGGCGCCGTTCCCCACAATCGCGGATCCCACGATGCCACCTGACGCCCCGCTGCATCGAACACTTGCCGCGTGATGCGCGGGTCGATGTCGGGCGAATCCGGATGCCGGTAGTAACCGACGCTGCGGATCATCAGCGAACGGCAATCGATGACCGATAGCGTCGGCGTGGCGATATCGTGATGAACATTCATGGTCACAAGCGTCCATTCTCACCTTTGAGTGAAGAATGAGCGCTTTTGGGGTTTACCGATACTGTAAGAACTAACAGGTGCCATCCCGGCGATGGGCGAGTTGATAAAGCGCCGGCAAGATCAGCAGCGTCAGGATCGTGGAGGACAGGATTCCGCCGATCACTACGGTCGCCAGTGGCCGCTGCACCTCCGCGCCTGTGCCGGTCGCCAGCGCCATGGGAATGAACCCCAGCGACGCCACCAACGCCGTCATCAACACCGGCCGCAAACGCGTCAGCGCACCTTCGTTGATCGCATCAGAAAGAGAGCGCCCCTCCTCACGCAAATTGCGAATAAACGCAATCATCACCAAGCCGTTCAACACCGCCACCCCAGACAACGCGATAAACCCGACACCAGCGGAAATCGACAACGGAATATCGCGCAACCACAGCGCCATGACCCCACCGGTCAAGGCAAACGGAATCCCGGTAAATACCAGCAAACCGTCCTTAAGATTGTTGAACATCATGAACAACAACCCGAACACCAGCAGCAACGCCACCGGCACGACAATCTGCAAACGCTTCGCCGCCGATTGCAGTTGCTCGAACTGCCCGCCCCAACTGGTCCAGTAACCGGCCGGGACCTGCACATCACGCTCGATCACCTCGCCGGCCTCGCTGACGAACGAGCCGATATCACGCCCGCGCACGTTGGCGCTGACGATCACCAGACGCTTGCCGTTTTCGCGGCTGACCTGATTCGGCCCGAGCACCAGGTCGAGGCTGGCGACGTCTTGCAGCGCGATGAATCCAATCTGATCGGCCTCGCGATTCACTGCGGGCACCGGAATCAGCAGCGCCGACAAGCCATCGATGTCCTTGCGCATCGCATCGGACAAACGCACAACCATGTCGAAACGCCGATCCCCTTCATACAACGTCCCGGCCTGACGCCCGCCGACCGCAACCGCAATGGTGTCCTGCACGTCACCCACGTTGAGCCCATAACGCGCCGCTTTATCGCGATCAATGTTGATGGTCAGCACCGGCAACCCGGTGGTCTGTTCGACCTTCACCTCGGATGCACCGTTGACCTTCTGCATCGCGGCGGCAATTTTCGCAGCGGTGGCATTTAGCACGTCCATGTCATCGCCAAAAACCTTCACCGCGACATCACTGCGCACGCCGGATATCAGTTCGTTGAAACGCAACTGAATCGGCTGCGACAGTTCATAGTTGCTGCCCGGCAACATCGCGGCCGCAGCTTGCAGTTCGGCCATCAAGGTTTCGCGGGACTTGTCCGGGTCCGGCCATTGCTCTTTGGGTTTGAGCATCACATAGCTGTCCGAGATATTCGGCGGCATCGGATCCGAGGCGATTTCGGCGGTACCGGTGCGGGCAAACACGCGCTCGACTTCCGGCACCTTCGCCAGAATCAGCGTCTCCAGGCGCTGCTGCATATCCACCGATTGCGTCAGGCTGGTGCCCGGCACGCGCAGCGCTTGCAATGCAAAATCACCCTCACTGAGGCTCGGCACAAACTCGCTGCCCATGCGACTGGTGAGCACGCCGCTAAGCACGATCACACCCAACGCCGCACCCACGGCAACAGCGCGATGACTCATCACCCACGCCAGCGCCGGCGCATACACGCGACGGGCGCCGCGCATCACCGCGCCCTCTTCTTCCTTGACCTTGCCGGTCACGAACAACGCAATCGCCGCCGGCACAAAGGTCACCGACAACAGCATCGCGCCAAGCAACGCGATCACCACGGTAAACGCCATCGGGTGGAACATTTTTCCTTCGACGCCGCTCAACGCGAAAATCGGCAGGTACACGACCATGATGATCAACTGCCCGAAAATCAGCGGTCGCCGCGCCTCTTTCGCCGCCGCAAAGACTTCCTTGAAACGCTCGGCACGGGTCAGCAAACGGCCGTGATGCTGCTGCGCGTGGGCGAGGCGGCGCAGGGTGTTTTCAACGATGACCACTGCGCCGTCAACGATGATGCCGAAGTCCAGCGCGCCGAGGCTCATCAGGTTGGCGCTGACCTTGTTGCTGAACATCCCGGTGAAGGTGAACAGCATCGACAGCGGAATCACCATCGCGGTAATCAGCGCCGCGCGGATATTGCCGAGGAACAGAAACAGAATCGCGATCACCAGAATCGCGCCTTCGATAAGATTCTTTTTCACCGTGGCGATGGCTTTGTCGACCAGGTGCGTGCGGTCGTACACCGGCACGGCGATCACGCCTTGCGGCAAGGATTTGTTGATCTGTTCGAGCTTGCTGGCGACCGCTTGCGAGACCGTGCGGCTGTTCTCGCCGATCAACATGAACACGGTGCCGAGCACCACTTCACGACCGTTTTCCGTGGCCGCACCGCTGCGCAATTCGCGGCCGATTTCCACGGTGGCGACGTTCTTCACCCGGATCGGTGTACCGTCGACATTGGCCATGACGATGTTGGCGATGTCCTCGGTGCTCGCCACTTGTCCCGGTGCGCGGATCAGCAACTGCTCGCCGCTGCGCTCGATGTAACCGGCGCCGACGTTGGCGTTGTTGCGTTCCAGCGCAGTGACCAGATCGGTGAGGGTCAGCTTGTACGCGGCCAAGCGCTTCGGGTCCGGCGCGATCTGGTATTCCTTGGCGAAACCACCGATGGTGTTGATCTCGGCCACGCCCGGCACATTGCGCAATTGCGGCTTGATGATCCAGTCCTGAATCACCCGCAGATCGGTCGGCGTGTAGGCTGTGCCGTCGTCCTTCAGTGCGCCCTCCTTGGTTTCCACGGTCCACAAAAAGATCTCGCCGAGACCGGTGGAAATCGGCCCCATTACCGCCTCCGCGCCTTCGGGCAATTGCTCCTTGGCGATCTGCAAACGCTCGTTGACCAATTGGCGGGCGAAGAACAGGTCGGTGCCGTCCTTGAAGATCACCGTGACTTGCGACAGGCCCGAGCGCGACAGTGAACGGGTCTGTTCGAGTGCCGGCAAACCGGCCATCGCGGTTTCAATCGGGAAGGTGATGCGCTGCTCGGTTTCCAGCGGCGAGAACCCGGCGGCGCCGGTGTTGATCTGCACCTGGACGTTAGTGATGTCCGGCACGGCGTCGATCGGCAATTTTTGATAACTGGCGATGCCGAGGCCGGCCATAAGCAGAACGGCGAGCAGGACGATGATGCGCTGCTCGATGGCAAACTGGATCAGGCGTTCGAACATGGGATTCTTCCGGATCAGTGGCTGTGCTCGGCTGAGGCTTTGCCCAGTTCCGACTTGAGGACGAAGCTGCCGGCGCTGGCGACTTGCGCGCCCGGTTCCAGCCCTTGAGTAATTTCCACATGGCCGGCGGCGCGGCTGCCCAGCTCCACCGCGCGCGCTTCGAAACCGTCGTCGGTACGCACGAACACCGTGGGTTTGTCCTCGACGGTCTGGATCGCGGTTTCCGGCACGGCGACTTGCGCTTCGCGGCTGTCGGTCGCCACCAGCGCGGTGACGAACAGGCCGGGGCGCCACGAGCCTTGCGGGTTTTCCAGAGTGACGCGAACGGTTGCGGTGCGGGTTTGTTCGCCGAGCAAGCTGCCGACGTAAGCCACGCTGCCGACGACTTCTGCGTTCAATTCCGAGGCGCTGACGGTGACCGCTTTGCCCACCTGCACCTTGTTCAGATCCTTCGGTGAAACACCAAACGTCACCCACACTCGCGACAAATCCGAGAGCGTGAATGCCGCCGTGGTTTCATCAACGACTTCCCCCGGCGTCAGGTGTTTTTCCACGACCACGCCGTCGAACGGCGCGCGCAATTCGTAGCGGTTGCCACCCGTGGCGACCACGCTGCCGCTGAGCACACTGATCTTTTGCCGGGCATTGCTCACGGCAATTTCGGCCTCTTGCAACGCCTGGCGCGCCTGGAGGAAATCCTGCTCGGCCGAGATCTTGTCCTGCCAGAGTTTTTTCTCCCGTTCATAAGTGGTGCGCGCCAAGGCCAAACGGCGCTGCGCAGCCGCCTGTTCGCTGCGTTGATCGGAGATCTGCTGACTGGCGATCACCGCGAGCAGCTGGCCCTTTTTCACCGTTTGCCCGAGGTTGACCGCCACCGACTCGACCACGCCCGGAACGCGCGGTACGACGTGGGCGGTGCGGTCTTCGTCGAAGCGCACTTCGCCGGGGAACGGCAAGCCACGGCTGATGTTCTGCGCCTTTGCTTCGGCGAGTTGAATACCGGCAGCGGTGATCTGTTCGGCGCTCAATTCGATGTGTCCTTCTTCGGCATGTTCAGCCGCTGCGCCTTCTTCAGCGTGATCGGCGTGGTCGGAAGCCTCGTCGGCATGCGCGTCGATGCTTGCGTTACCTGACCACTGCGAGCCGATACCAATGCCCAGCGCCAACGTCGCCACTGCGACCACCATCAATTTTTTATCCATGGAAACTCCTCTGCGCCGAGCCATCGCGCAGTTGTCTGAAAAATGAAATTCAACGGCTGACGTTGAGGTCGCCAAAGATTCGTTCGATGCGTACGCGGGCGTCGGTCGCCTCGCTGACGGCCTGGATGTACTGGCTACGCGCGGCGATCAGCGTGCGTTGCGCGTCGAGCACATCGAGGAAGCCAAACTTGCCCATTTCGAAACCACGGGTGGCGCTGTCGACTGCACTTTGCGCTGCGGGCAGGATGGTCTGGTTGAACGCAGTGACTTCGCCGTTGGCGGTCTGCCATTGCTCAAGACTGGTCTGGATTTCCGTGCGCAATCGCAGCTCGGTGGCGTTGCGCAGATCCCGCGCCTGATCGATTCGTCGGGCGGCGGCGAGCACGTTGCCCTGATTGCGGTTGAACAGCGGAATCGGCATCGACAACCCGACAACGTTGACCCGCTCGCGCTCGGTTTCGCTGTACTGGCTGCCGATGCTCACGGTGAGATCGGGGATACGTTGGGATTTTTCCAGGCCCAATGACGCTTCGCGCTGATCGATCTGCAATTTGGCCAGACGCAGTTCGGCGGTTTCGTTCAGACGCTCGAGCAATCTTGTCGGTGGTGGTACGGCCGGCATGCTTTGCGTGGGTGCCTGCACCTTGGTCGATGTCGGCAACGGTGTGCCCATGACTTGCGCCAATTGTTGGTACGCGGTGGCCTGATCGCGCTCTGCCCGGCTCAATTCAAGGCGCACTTCCGAGAGCTGCACTTGCGCCCGCGTGCCCTCGACCGGCGACGATTTACCCGCCTCGATGCGCCCCTGCGCCACGCGCAAACCGTGCTCGGCCAATTGCAGGGATTGCCGGGACAGCTGCAAACGTTGCTGCGCGGTTTGCGCGCTGTTGAATGCCTGAATTACATCGGCACGCAATGCATTGCGCTTGCGCTCCAGTTCAATCCCGGCGGCATCTTGCGCACGGCTGGCGACATCGATCCGCGCGCCGCGTTTGCCACCCAGTTCGATCGGCTGACTGAGCATCACCGTGGTGGTGCGCGAATTGCGACGGGTGTCCTCGGCCTCCCACGACACTTCGGGATTGGGGATCAGACCGGCCTGTTGGCGGTCACCTTCGGCAATGCCGATTTCCCACTGCGCAGCGGCCAGCTCCGGGTTGCCGGCGAAAGCGCTTTGCAGGGCTTGATCCAGGGTCAGGGTCGAGGCGTTCGCCAGGCCGGCGCTGGCCAACAACACCAGGCCGCTGACTGTTTTTTTCAGGCGTGATCGCGCCGTCAGTTCTATTAAACCGGGCAATGGAAGACTTCCTTTATTCAAGAATCTCGGATGCCGCCACGGTAGGGTTTTGAACTTATCGACAAGGTGACTGGAACATTACAAATCCGTTATCCACGGTTTGCCGAAGTTGTTTTGTTCTAGGATGCGAAGTGCAAAAGGCGTTATCGAAATACATGGAAACAAAAACACGGTAGTTATCTGCTGAATTGCACTTGCCGGAATCAAACTGATGGGAATTTTATGGTTTGTGTTGCGACCGACTGTCGCAGAGCACCGTTTTAAAGCGCTTGGTGGTTGACCCTGTAGCCACTTCAACCTTTATCGTCCGGACTTCCCCTCACCCCAGCCCTCTCCCAGAGGGAGAGGGAGCCGACCGAGGTGTATGACACTTTCCATCGACCTGTTAAATCAAGTCGATTATGGATTCAGTAGTGTTTTTTCACGTCGGCGTAGTTCTGAAATATCCCGCATTCAGTCCCCTCTCCCCCCGGGAGAGGGCTAGGGTGAGGGGCCTTTTTAATTAAATACCCATCAAATAAAAGTGGTGAAAGATCATGCGAATCCTTGTCGTCGAGGACGAGCTTAAAGCTGCCGAATACTTGCATCAGGGTTTGACCGAAAGTGGTTATGTCGTTGACCACGCAGCCACCGGTGCCGATGGTTTGCATCTGGCGCAACAACAGGCCTATGACCTGATAATTCTCGACGTCAACCTGCCGGAACTCGACGGCTGGGGCGTGCTGGAACAACTGCGCCGCACGCATTCGACGCGGGTGATGATGCTCACCGCGCGCGGGCGTCTGGCGGACAAGATTCGTGGCCTCGATCTGGGCGCCGACGATTATCTGGTCAAGCCGTTCGAGTTCCCCGAACTGCTGGCGCGGGTGCGCACCTTGATGCGCCGCAGCGAAAACATTCCCCTGCCGCAAGTGCTGAAAGTCGCGGACCTGGAACTCGACCCGGGCCGCCATCGCGCGTTTCGCGGCGCGCAGCGCATCGACCTGACCACCAAGGAATTCGCCCTGCTGCATCTGCTGATGCGCCAGTCCGGCGAAGTGCTGACGCGCACGCAGATCATCTCGCTGGTGTGGGACATGAATTTCGATTGCGACACCAATGTGGTCGAGGTGTCGATCCGCCGCTTGCGGGCGAAGATCGACGACCCGTTCGACAGCAAACTGATCCATACCCTGCGCGGTGTCGGTTATGTGTTGGAGGCACGGGAATGAAGCCCTCCAGTCTGTCGATGCGCCTCGGTTTGACGGTGAGTATTCTCGGCGCGCTGCTGGTGGTTTTTTTGGCGATCCTCGCCTATTTCGCCCTGACCCATGAATTGAACGCGCTGTCCCGCGACAGTCTGGAAAAGAAGATGGCGCAGGTCGAGCACAGCCTGTCGTTGTACGTCGATGCCAATGAAATCACCGGCAAACCACACATTCTGCTCGATCAGGTCATGGGCCATGACAACCTCACGCTGACGATTTATGACCGCTTGAATTTGCGTTCGCCGCTGCTCAAGTCCGGCAGTGGCTTGCGCGATCCACGGGTTGAATTGAAAGCGGTGCGGGCGACCACTGATCAACTGGCGTATTCCGACAGCCTGGATGCTGAAGGGGCGAAATTCCTCACCGCTTCCAAGCTGATTCGTCTCAAGGATGGCAACAGCGTGCCGGTGCTGCTGTCGATGGACAACGCCCATGATCAGGCTTTGCTCAGCGCCTATCTGCGCTCGACGCTGATTGCCTTGCCGTTGTTACTGGTGTTTATCGGCCTGACTGCCTGGGGTGCAGTGCAGCGTGGTTTGGCGCCGCTGCGTGAGTTTCGCAAAGTGGCGGCGATGGTCTCGACCCAGGATCTGGAGCATCGGCTGTCGGTGGTGAACATGCCGCAGGAGCTGAGCGAACTGGCGCAGGGCATCAACTTCATGCTGCATCGGCTGGATGCCGGGGTGCAGCAGTTGTCGCAATTCTCCGATGACCTGGCGCATGAGCTGCGTACGCCGATCAACAATTTGATGGGCAAGGCGCAGGTGACGCTGTCACGCGAGCGCTCGGTTGAGGAATACAAGGATGTGCTGGTGTCATGCACCGAAGAACTGGAACGTGTAGCGCGGATAGTGTCGGACATGTTGTTTCTGGCGCAGGTCAGTCATCCGTCGGCGCTGGCGCCGTTTGAAGCGGTTGCACTGGAAGTTGAAGTGGCGAAGGTGGCCGAGATGTTTTCGTTGTCGGCGCAGGATAAGAACATTCATTTGAACGTCGTTGGCAGTGCGACGGTGATGGGCGATCGGCTGATGATTCAGCGGGCGATTTCCAATCTGCTGTCGAATGCGCTGCGCCACTGCCCTGCCGGGAAAACCGTGACATTGCTGATCGAACAAGGTGCGACCCAGGCCTCCCTGCTGGTCAGCAACCCCGGCGCCGGGATTGAGGCGCAACACCTGCCACATCTGTTCGACCGCTTCTACCGCGTCGACAGCAGCCGCTCGCGCTCGCAGGGCAGCACGGGATTGGGGCTGGCGATCGTGCGCTCGATCATGAGCCTGCATCAGGGTGTGGCGGAGGTTAAGAGCTTGCCGGGGGCGATGACAGTGTTCCGGCTTGGGTTTCCTGCGGTGACGCCAACCGCCCCTTCGCTTGCAGGCAAACTCCCACGTGATTTGCGGGGTACTCAGGTTTTGTGACCACCACTGAAACCTGTAGGCCTTCGCCTGCTCGCGATGGCGGTGGGTCAGTCGATATTTTTGTACGATTTTTTACCGATTTGCTCCCATCCCCACACAAACGCCGAAAGCTCTCGCCGCAACCTCCGTTTTGTCCTACAGCCAGTTTTGAGTAGATAGCTCTATGGTGGAGGCCTTGGCAGATGGAATACCGACGAGAGGCTAAAAATGAACAGGGATATCGTTTGCGAATGGGCTGAAGAAGTCTATGGTTTGGCAGCGTTGAAATATTCTGGCTATATTTGTCCAGAATACAGGGGTGAGCTGATGATCATCGTTCCGCTGGCTGAAGCCAAAAACAATTTATCCAAACTCGTCGATGATGCCGCTGCTGGCCAAGTCATCACGATTGCCAAGCATGGGCGGGCGATGGCTCGCCTCGTTCCCGTAGGAAAACCCAGCGCTCAGCGTATTGGCGCAATGAAAGGCAAACTGGTGTTGCCCGACGATTTCGACTCACCATTGCCCGATGACATGCTTGATGCATTTGAGGGCACTCAAGTATGAGGCTTCTGCTCGACACGCACATTTTGCTCTGGACGCTCAGTGATGACGCCAGACTGTCCGGCAAAGCCAGAAAATTGATTGAGAACGCCGCCGAAATCTATATCAGCGCCGCCACCTTCTGGGAAATGGCGATCAAGGTCGGGCTCGGCAAGCTGAATGTTGATCTGGAAGAAGTCCGCCAATATTGTCTCGACAGTGGCTTTATCGAACTGCCAGTGACTGCAGAGCACGCCATCGCTGTGAAGGATCTTGAGCACCATCATCGCGATCCTTTTGACCGCATTATCGTGGCTACAGCAATGACCGAACCGATGAAGTTACTCACGGCTGATGCTTTGGTTGCTCGGTACACCGAACTGGCTGTTCTGGTCTGATCAAGACACATCCAGTACCGGCACACATCAATGCTGGCGGCGGGTCAGTCGTTATCTTTTTCGTCTGACACACCGCTATCGCGAGCAGGCGAAGGCCTACAGGTTTTTGTGTCGTTCACAGATGCGATGTATGTGGGAGTGAGCCTGCTCGCGATAGCAATGGCACAGGCAGCATAAAAAACGGCACCTTCCGGTGCCGTTCGCCTTTCACATTTCCCCTATCACTTACGCGCATCCGCCCAGGATTTCAGCAGTTCGTTGTAGCTCACGGTCTCGCCTTTCGGCTTCTCGTTCGCCAGTTTCGGTTTCGGTGCGCCCGGCTGATCAAACCAGTACTGCGCATCGCGCTCCGGGTTCATTTTCGGTGCACAAACAGCCTGGGCCTTGGAGCGTTCCAGACGCGTCATGATCGCGTCCTGATCCTTGGCCAAGCCATCCAGCGCCTGTTGCGGGGTCTTCTCGCCGCTCGCCGCTTCGGCGATGTGGCTCCACCACAATTGCGCCAGACGCGGATAGTCCGGCACGTTGGTCCCGGTCGGGGTCCATTGCACGCGGGCCGGGCTGCGGTAGAACTCGACCAGACCACCGAGTTTCGGCGCCAGATCGGTCATCGCTTGCGAATTGATGTCCGACTCGCGAATCGGCGTCAGACCGACGATGGTTTTCTTCAGCGAAACGGTTTTCGAAGTAACAAACTGCGCGTACAGCCACGCCGCCAGTTTCTGTTTCTCAGGCGTGGATTTCATGAACGTCCACGAACCCACGTCCTGATAACCGAGCTTCATGCCCTCCTCCCAATACGGCCCACGCGGCGACGGCGCCATGCGCCATTTCGGCGTGCCGTCGGCGTTGACCACTGGCAGGCCCGGTTTGGTCATGTCGGCGGTGAACGCGGTGTACCAGAAAATCTGCTGAGCAATGTTGCCCTGCGACGGCACCGGACCGGATTCGGAGAAGGTCATGCCCGCCGCTTCCGGTGGCGCGTACTTCTTCAGCCAGTCGACATATTTGGTGGTGGCAAACACGGCGGCCGGACCATTGGTGTCGCCGCCGCGAGTCACGCTGGAGCCGACCGGGTGGCAGTCCTCGACGCGAATCCCCCACTCGTCCACCGGCAAACCGTTGGGCAAACCTTTGTCGCCGCCACCGGCCATGGAGAACCAGGCATCGGTGAAACGCCAGCCCAGCGACGGGTCTTTCTTGCCGTAGTCCATGTGCCCGTAAACGCGTTTTCCGTCGATTTCCTTGACGTCTTCGCTGAAGAATTTGGCAATGTCTTCATAGGCCGACCAGTTCACCGGCACGCCCAATTCGTAGCCGTACTTTTCCTTGAACTTGGCTTTCAGATCGGCACGCTCGAACCAGTCAGCGCGGAACCAGTACAGGTTGGCGAATTGCTGGTCAGGCAGTTGATAAATCTTGCCGTCCGGCGCGGTGGTAAACGAGATGCCGATGAAGTCCTTGATGTCGAGGGTCGGCGAAGTGAAGTTCTTGCCCTCGTTGGCCATCAGGTCGGTGATCGATTCGGTCTTGCCGTAGCGAAAGTGCGTTCCGATCAAGTCCGAATCGTTGACCCAGCCGTCATAGATGTTCTTGTCAGACTGCATCACCGTCTGCATTTTCTCGACCACGTCGCCTTCTTGCAGCAGGTCGTGGGTGAGCTTGATCCCGGTGATTTCGCTGAACGCCTTGGCCAGCACCTTCGACTCGTATTCGTGGGTGGTCAGGGTCTCGGAAACGACCTTGATGTCCATGCCGCGAAACGGCTCGGCGGCCTTGATGAACCACTTCAATTCTTCGAGTTGCTGCTCGGCCGTCAGGGTCGACGGTTTGAATTCACTGCCGATCCATTTTTTCGCCGCGTCTTCGTAGGCATCCGCCCACGCGGCGGCGCTCAAACCGCTGAGTGCCAGCATGGCTGCCAATGAAATGCTATGTCGCAGCTTATTGTTTTTGTCGAACATAGAGACCTCCTGTTTAAGTTGTGGAGCCGCGTTGCCGAACGACTCGACTAGCCCCAACGCATCACAGCCAACAGCCACACCAGGGACAACGCGGACGCCACCCAGATGCTCCAGTCGGTGGCGCCGATCACCAGCAAATGCAGGTAGGCGCTGCCGAGAAGACCGATAAACAAGCGATCGCCACGGGTGGTGGCAATCGGCAAAAAACCTCGCCGCAGGATGCTCGGCGAACGCAATTCCCAAGTGGTCATGCCCACCAGAATCAGGCCGATGACGATGAAGAATGCTGCGGTAGGCGTGGTCCAGCTCATCCATTCCATCATCAGCTCCTCAGACCCGACCGAGGGCAAAGCCCTTGGCCACGTGGTTGCGAACAAACCAGATCACCAGCATGCCCGGCAGAATGGTCAACACCCCCGCCGCTGCCAGCACACCCCAATCGATACCCGACGCCGACACCGTGCGCGTCATGACCGCCGCAATCGGCTTGGCGTTTACCGAGGTCAACGTGCGCGCGAGCAGCAGTTCGACCCAGGAAAACATGAAGCAGAAAAACGCCGTGACACCGATCCCGGAGCCAATCAGCGGGATGAAAATCTTCACGAAGAACTTGGGGAAACTGTAGCCGTCGATGTAGGCGGTTTCGTCGATTTCCTTGGGCACGCCAGACATGAAACCTTCGAGAATCCACACCGCCAATGGCACGTTGAACAGGCAATGTGCCAAGGCTACGGCGATGTGCGTATCGAACAGACCAATCGACGAATACAGCTGAAAGAACGGCAACAGAAACACCGCCGGCGGTGCCATGCGGTTGGTCAGCAGCCAGAAGAACAAGTGCTTGTCGCCGAGAAAACGATAGCGGGAAAACGCATAGGCTGCCGGCAACGCCACACTCAGGGAAATCACCGTGTTCAAACTCACGTAATACAGCGAGTTCAGATAACCGGTGTACCAGCTCGGATCGGTGAAGATCACCTTGTAGTTCGCCAGCGTGAAGTCCTGTGGGAAAAGTGTCAGGCCGCCGAGGATTTCGGTGTTGCTCTTGAACGACATGTTCAGCAGCCAGTAGATCGGCACCAGCAGGAACAGGATGTACACCAGCAATGGGATAAGCTTTCTCTTGCTCATGGCCGGGCCTCAGCGGTTGGCGTCGGAGTGCGTCATGGCGGTGTAGAACAGCCAGGACACCAACAGGATGATCAGGAAGTACACCAGCGAAAACGCCGCTGCCGGACCGAGGTCGAATTGCCCTACGGCCATTTGGGTCAACGTCTGACTCAAGAAGGTCGTGGCGTTACCCGGCCCGCCGCCGGTGAGCACGAACGGCTCGGTGTAGATCATGAAACTGTCCATGAAGCGCAGCATCACCGCGATCAGCAACACGCTCTTCAGTTTGGGCAACTGAATGTGCCTGAACACCGCCCAGGCCGAGGCGCGGTCGATGCGCGCAGCCTGGTAATACACGTCGGGAATCGCGCGCAAACCGGAGAAACACAGCAGCGCCACCAGTGAAGTCCAGTGCCAGACGTCCATCACCAGCACCGTCACCCAGGCGTCCATGGTGTTGGCCGCGTAGTTGTAGCTGATGCCCATGGCGTTGAGGCTGGAACCGAGCAAACCAATGTCGGCACGGCCGAAGATCTGCCAAATGGTGCCAACCACGTTCCACGGGATCAGCAACGGAATCGCCAGAATGATCAGCACCACCGACGACCAACGACCCTTGGTTGGCATGGTCAGGGCAACGGCAATACCCAGCGGAATTTCAATCAACAACACGCACGCCGAATAGATGAACTGACGCAGCAACGAGTCGTGCAGACGCGGATCGAGCAGCACTTGCTTGTACCAGTCGGCACCGACAAAGTAGCGGCTGGACTGGTCGAAGATGTCCTGCACCGAATAGTTGACCACGGTCATCATCGGGATCACCGCACTGAACGCCACCAGCAGGAACACTGGCAATACCAGCCACCAGGCCTTGTTGTTCTGCACCTTGTTCATGGCTGCACCTCTTCGTCAGCTTCGAGCAGAAACTCATCGGCATAGACCATCAACCACTGCGCCGGAAAACTGATGTACGCCGTGCCCTGGGGCACCGGTTTGTCTTCGGCCAGACGCACTTTCAGCGGTGCGCCGTCGAGGTCGAGGGTCATGATCTTGTAGGTGCCGAGGTCTTCGACGTGTACGACCCTGGCCTGCATCGCGTCATCAAACGGCTCGTCCCACACGTGAATGAACTCCGGGCGGATGCCGACCTTCAGATTCTTCCACTGACCGTGTTCGATATGTCGCTGCATGGCGTCGGACAACGGCAAATGCGTCGAGGCGAAACCAACGCCGCCGGGCTGCGGCTGCACGTCGATCAGGTTCATCCCCGGGCTGCCGATGAAATAGCCGACAAAGGTGTGGCTCGGCCGCTCGAACAATTCCCGTGGCGTGCCGAACTGGACGATCTGGCCGCCGTACATCACCGCAATCTTGTCGGCGAAGGTCGAGGCTTCCAGTTGATCGTGGGTGACGTAGACCATGGTGATGTTGAACTGCTCGTGGATCTGCTTGAGCTTGCGCCGCAGTTTCCACTTCAGGTGCGGGTCGATCACCGTCAGCGGTTCATCGAAGAGGATCGCCGAGACATCGTCACGCACCAGACCACGGCCCATCGAGACTTTCTGTTTTTCGTCGGCGGTGAGGTTGCGCGCCTTTTTGCTCAGCAGATTTTGCAGATCGAGCACTTCGGCAATTTCCTGCACCTTGCTGTGCACTTTCGCCTCGGCCATGCCCTGATTGCGCAGGGGGAAAGCGAGGTTATCGAACACGGTCATGGTGTCGTACACCACCGGAAACTGGAAAACCTGGGCGATGTTGCGCTTCTCCGGCGTCAGGTCGTTGACCGCTTTGCCATCGAACAACACGTGGCCCTGCGAGGGGCTGAGCAGTCCGGAGATGATGTTGAGCAAGGTTGATTTGCCGCAACCCGACGGCCCGAGCAAAGCGTAGGCACCGCCCTGCTCCCAGACGTGATCCATCTCGCGGATCGCGTAATCCTCGGCGCCGCTCGGGGTTTTGCTGTAGCTGTGGGCGAGGTGCTGCAAACGGATTTCGGCCATCAGGCAACCCTCGCGACACGCCGGCCCGGTGCTTGCACCAGACGGCCCTGCGCATCGAAAACGAACAGTTTGTGGGTCGGGATGTAAATGCGGATCGGCGCATCGACGTCGTATTCGTGAACACCGGGCAGGTGCAACACCAGCAGGAAATGCTCATTGCGCACATGCAGGAAGGTTTCCGAGCCGCTGATCTCGGCGACTTCGACGGTGACGGCCAATTCGAGGTCGTCATCGTTGCTCGGCACCAGCGAGATGTGGCTGGGGCGCACGCCAAAACGGAACTCGCCCTCACCCACCGGGCGCAGATCGACGTTCAACGGGAAGTGCACGAAGTTGGCGAAGCTGACTTCATTGCCGGCGATGCGTCCGGGCATCAGGTTGATCGGCGGCTCGGAGAACAACTCGGCGGCGAGCACGGTTTGCGGCTGGTGATAAACCGAAGTCGACGGGCCGCTCTGAATCACCCGGCCTTCGTGAAGAATCGTCGTGGTGCCGCCGAGTGCCAGCGCTTCATTGGGTTCGGTGGTGGCGTAGATCGCGATGGTGTGGCGCGCCTTGAACAGCTCGCGCATTTCCTGACGCAGTTCTTCGCGCAGTTTGTAGTCGAGGTTGACCAGCGGCTCATCGAACAGGATCAGCTCGGCGTCCTTGACCAGCGCACGGGCCATGGCCGTGCGTTGCTGTTGGCCGCCGGACAGCTCCAGCGGATAGCGCTGCAGAAACTTCTCGATGCGCAGCATCTTCGCGGTTTCCTGCACTTTGCTGTGGATGATCTCTTTCGAGACCCCGGCCTGACGCAACGGCGAGGCAATGTTCTCGAACACGGTCATGGTCGGGTAATTGATGAACTGCTGATAGACCATCGACACGTTGCGCAAACGCACCGGGCGTTGGGTGACGTCGACGCCGTTCATCAGGATGCGGCCGCTGTCGGGCTTATCGAGCCCGGCCATTAAACGCATGAGGCTGGTTTTGCCGGACAGCGTGCGGCCGAGCAAAACGTTGAACGAACCGGGTTCGAATTTCAGGCACGCATCGTCGATCCAGGTCTGGCCCTCGACGGTACGGCTGACGTGCTCCAGGGTGAGTGACATGGCTCGGCCTTTTTATTATTGGAGTCAAGCGACCTGTGCACGGGAGCGAGTTTCGTGCCAGAAATGGCAAGTGGTTGATTTGGCGTGAAAATCGTTGAAAGCGCGGGGATTGAGCGTTCATTGCTGAACACATTTGAACAGTCGGGCGATTGACAATGAACAATAGTGAACAACACTCTATGAACGCTTTTTCCCCGATCTTGAATGCGATAGAGATCTATTGTAGGAGTGAGCCTGCTCGCGATAGCGGTGTGTCCGTCGATGCAAATATGTCTGACACACCGCTATCGCGAGCAGGCTCACTCCTACAGGGGATTTGTGCAGGTTTCGAAGATTGGGTTCATAACAACAATAAAAATCGCTGCATCAGAGGCCCACTGCCATGGCCGCACCTGCCCCGCCGCTGTCCCACGACGCGATCGTCCAGACTTCCTGGCAACGTTGCCGCGCGTTCGGTCTTGACCACCAAAGCACGCCGGCCTTCGATCAACTGCCCGCCGCCGGCATTGCGCAGTTGCTCGACAGTCATCATTCGCTGGTGCAGACCACGCACCAGGAAGTCCTGCCCTATTACGAAAACATCCTCAGCAATTCCAACTGCCTGATCATGCTCGCCGACAATCAGGGCCAGGTGCTGACCTCGTGGGGCACGCAGCGCTTTATCGAGCCGAGTCTGGCGCGGGGTTTTCAGGCTGGGGCGAGCTGGATGGAGCGCTGCAGCGGCACCAATGCGATCGGCACGGCACTGGCCTGTGAGCAAGCGGTGCATATCGAACACGATGAACACTTTCTCAAGGCCAACCGTTTCATGACCGGTTCCGCCGCGCCGATTTTCGACGCCGAACGAAAGGTCATTGCGGTGCTCGACGTGTCCAGCGACAGCTACCTGCCGCCCTCGCACACCCTGGGCATGGTCAAGATGATGAGCCAGACCGTGGAAAACCGGCTGATCCTCAACCTGTTTCATGGCCAGCACTTTCAACTGACCTTCAACACCGGGTTGAACAACCTCGACAGTCAGTGGGCGGGGTTGTTGATCTTTGATGAGAGCGGTCAAGTGCTGTCGGCCAATCGCCGTGCCGATAATCTGCTGGGCGTGCGTTTGTCGCGGGTCAGCGTTGAGAGCCTGTTCAAAGTGTCGTTATTGGAGTTGATCAACCAGCCGGACGGCTTGCCGTTTGCCTTGCAGACCTCTGGTCGCAACCGTTTTCAATGCTTGTTGAAGCGGCCGAAACAGGCGTCGGTTCAGCCGCGCGTTTTTGCTGCTGAACCCAAAACCGCCGCGCCCACCGCCATCAGTCTCAACACCCTGCACTTCGGCGACAGCCGCGTGGAAAAAGCCGTGCGTCAGGCTGAGCGTTTGCTGGAGAAAGACATTCCGTTGCTGATCCATGGCGAAACCGGGGTCGGCAAAGAGGTCTTCGTCAAAGCCCTGCACCAGGCCAGTTCACGCAGCAAACAGGCGTTCATTGCCGTCAACTGCGCGGCGATCCCCGCCGAACTGGTCGAGTCAGAGTTATTCGGCTACGAGAAAGGCGCGTTCACCGGCGCCAACCAGAAAGGCAGCATCGGCCTGATTCGCAAGGCGGATAAAGGCACGCTGTTTCTTGATGAGATTGGCGATATGCCGCTGCCAACTCAGGCACGGTTGTTGCGGGTGTTGCAGGAGCGCTGCGTGCAACCGGTGGGCAGCAGCGAGTTGTTCCCGGTGGATCTACGGATTATTTCGGCGACTAACCGCTCTTTGCGCGAACAAGTGCAATTGGGACGGTTTCGTGAGGATTTGTATTACCGCATTGGTGGTTTGACCCTGGAACTGCCGCCGCTGCGGGAGCGCAGTGATAAGGAGGCGTTGTTTAAACGACTGTGGGAGCAGCATCGTGAGCCGACGCAGTGGGCGGGGTTGAGTCAGGAGGTGTTGGAGCTGTTCAGTCGTCATCCGTGGCCGGGGAATTTGCGTCAGGTGAGTAGTGTGATGCAGGTGGCACTGGCAATGGCTGAGGAACAACCGGTGAGGCTGGAGCATTTGCCTGATGATTTTTTTGTTGATCTGGAGATGGAGCCGGTTGAGAGCGCGGTGCCGTTGGCGGTTGATTTGAATGATGTTGAGGCGTTGAACCGGGAGTTGAAGGCTTCCGGGGGGAATATTTCGCACTTGGCGCGGCGGTTGGGGGTGAGCCGGAATACGCTTTATAAGCGGTTGCGCCAATGAGACTAACGGTCTACTCGTAACGCGGTGGGTCCAATCCGGTTATCTATAGCAAGGTGCTGGCCCCATCATGGCCTTCGCTTGCCGCTGTCCTCATATAGCTCGCCGCTCTCTAACGAAAATGCCGAGCTAAACGATACATCCGACAACGACTGGTAAGCAGGCGCGGAATTACTTAATGGCCTGCTCGAGCACAGCACACACCCTTGCCTGCTGCTCCAGGCTCAAACCGACCCATAGTGGCAAGCGGATCAGTCGCTCTGCTTGGCGATTGGTCACGTCCAGAGACCCAGAACTTCTTGCATAACGTAAACCTGCCGGCGACGAATGCAAGGGCACATAATGGAATACCGAACCGATATTAGCGCCTTTCAGAGTCTCCAATACCTTTTGACGGTCAATTTGGTCAGAGACTATTAAATAATACATATGCGCGTTGTGCTGGCATTCGTCGGGGATGATGGGCCGCCGGGCCAATCCCTCAGCTTCAAGAGGGGCCAGCATTTCGTGGTAAACGTCCCAACTGGCCAGGCGCATGCGAGTGATACGCTCCGCCTCTTCGAGTTGCGCCCACAAAAACGCAGCGATCAATTCGCCTGGCAGGAAAGACGACCCCACCTCTTGCCAAGTGTATTTGTCGACTTCACCACGAAAGAACTGACTCCTGTCTGTACCTTTCTCACGCATGATCTCTGCTCGTAGCGACATCTGCGGGTCATTGATCAGTAGCGCACCTCCTTCGCCGGAAATCACGTTTTTGGTTTCATGGAAACTGTAAGCACCCAGATCTCCGATGCTACCTAACGCACGCCCCTTGTAACTGGCCATCACCCCTTGAGCAGCGTCTTCGATCACTTTAAGACCATGACGCTCAGCTATTGCCAACAGGGTGTCCATTTCACAGGCCACACCTGCGTAATGCACGGCCACAATAGCCTTCGTACGAGGCGTAATCGCGGCCTCGATCAGCCGCTCATCCAGATTCAGCGTATCTTCGCGAATATCGACGAAGACGGGTACTCCCCCCCGCAGTACAAATGCATTGGCTGTGGACACGAACGTGTAGGACGGCATGATGATCTCGTCCCCCGGCTGGGTATCAAGCAACAACGCAGCCATCTCAAGGGCAGCGGTACAAGAGTGAGTCAGCAAAGCTTTGTGACATCCGGAGCGCGCTTCGATCCACTCATGACAGCGCCTTGTATACGGACCGTCGCCCGCAAGACTACCGTTAAAATGCGCCTCGGCAATGTAGTAAAGCTCCTTGCCCGTCATATGCGGCCAATTGAACGGAATACGATCTTGCATTGGTACCTTCACTCCTGACTCCCTTGGTCGTCTAAACCCGTGTGTGCGGCTTTAACCGCGCGCAGCAACAACGGTACCGATGACGATCAGACCAATTCCGAAAATTTTCTGCAAACTTATAGGCTCGTTCAATAACCAGCCGCTCAAGAAAATGACAATGACAAAATTCAGGCTCATGAAGGGATAGGCATGACTGAGCTCGAATTTTGTCATCGCGGCCATCCACGCCAGAGACGCCAGATAAGCCGCGGCGAAACCAGAAAAAATTGCCGGATCCAAAAGTAGCAACACCAGGAATTTGAGTTTCGCACCTAGCTCTATCGGCATCGGCCCCAGTTGGGCAATACGCCATTTCAGAATCAGTTGCCCATAGACTGTAAAGAGCAGCGTGGCAACGATATACAAGTAGTCCAGACCCCGCGCCATCAACCCTGCTCCAGCACTGCGAGGCCAAAGCCTGTGCGACCGTAATCATTACCGTTGTAAAGCATGTAGCGACGCCCTTTATGGTCGAAAACGAACGGATATTCGATCATCTGCGAATCCCAGCCACTGGCGGAGACATCAATCCCACTGAGCTCATCCAGGCGAGTCCAGTTTCGGCCGTCGGCAGATTCAGCGTATCCGATGCGATAGGTATCACCTCGATGGGAGTACCACATTTTCCAAATGCCCTCGTCATACAAGACTGAAGGCCTGGAAATCGCATACTCGTTGGCATGGGCGTAGTCGATGGCAATATCGCCCTGGCGGTCCCAATCGATACCGTTTGAAGATTCGGCGTACTTGATGTGGTAAGCATGCTCCGGGTTGCCATTATTGAAGCGCCACCCGGTGCAAGAGAGATACCACATGCGCCAACGTTCCTTGCCGGGTATCACACAGCAACTGGCACAAAAATGTGGTTCGTCACGCGTGCGATCCAGCACTGGTCCACGGAACATTCGCACGAACGAGCCATTGGCCGTTCGGTTGGCCATACCCACCGAATTCCTGAAAGGCACAGTCACACCTAGATTCCAACCGATGTAATAGAGATACTGCTGGTCCTCGAATGAAGTCAGCCATGAGGCCATGGCCCCGCTGTCATCAAACTCACCCAATGCACCGGGCGACAACACCGGTTCATCGCTGAGCTCCAATATCTGGCTGGGCCGATTGATGTCGATTACCACGTACCCGGTGAAACTGCGGTTGCGCTCGTCACGTGTGGAAAAGTAGATCTTGAAAAGATCGCCCTCAAGCCATTCAGCCAGCGGTACCGCTGCGTGACTGCGCATCCAGTGGCTGGTGGATGCAGGAACGAAGCACAAGCCAAGCTTTGTCCATTTCGCGGCCTCGCTCATAATTTCCTCAAGCGATGGCTGGGCACTCTCGAGCGTTGAGTGGCTGTACCAATATAGACACCATCAGCATCAGCATCCTCCAGCAACAGTGCGCCGGCACCGATCACGCACCGCTCACCAACACGGATGTGGTCACGCAGTGTCGCATTGACCCCGATGAAACATAGTTCCTCGATGTGGACTCCACCTGAGATCACCGCGTGCGAAGCCACGAATACATGATCTGCAATCGTCGAATGATGTCCAATATGATTACCGCTCCATAGGGTAACGTTATTGCCGATAGTGACAAACGGCTGCACGGTATTATCTTCGAGAATAAAACAGTTCTCACCAATACGGCCGTCGTTGAGCACCGTCGAGTGCGAACTGACGTAGCTGGCAATCGGGTAGCCGAGGGATTTGGCCGCGAGGTATTTGTCTTTTCTGACCGAGTTCAATTTCGAGTAGCTCAAGGCGATGAAGACACTGTATTCAGCGCAGCTATAGTCTTCAGCGAGCCTCTCAAAGGGCACCACTGGAAGTTCGCAAAAGGTGGGTTGGCTGATGAACTCGGCATCCACTGTGAACGCCACGATTTCATAGGCCGAATCCCGAGTAAAGTAATAATGCGCCAGCTCGGCAATATCACCCACTCCAAAGATGATCAGTTTCTTTTTCATTGGACCTTCCTGACCAACAGGGTAAATTCATACAGACCATAGTCATGCAACAAGGCTACTTGCGTGGAGTAATTGCGCTTGCATACATCGAACAGTTTGCAGGGGTCCGCGTAGTACAGGTCGGAGCGCATCTTGTCCGCGTCGGAGTACGTAGTCAGGCAATTAAAAGCGAAACCCAGCCGGCTGGTACTATCCAGAATGTCGAGAGTATTTTTCAGATAATCGAACCACTGCAAATCGCAGCGGCCCATTCGTACATTGAAGATACCACTGGCGACGCCGAAATCAGCCACGCTGTCAGGCCGGTCAGCGGTGATGAATCGAGCCGTTAGCTGGCCGCGATAACTTTGCCGGGCTGCTACGATCATTTCGTCAGACACATCAACGCCCAGGTAACTGGCAGGCGGGTTGGTTTCCAAGAGATAACCGAGCAACGCACCGTAGCCGCAACCCAGATCATTCAAGGTGTACGGTTGCTTTTCAGGTAGCAGCTTGATCAATTGTTCGAAGCGCAAATGTTGCCCGGGCACACCGTTCCAGTCGACGCCGAGCGGCGTTGTGCCATGCTCGGCCAGCTTGCGTGAATAATAGGAGGCCACGTCCTCCAGAAGATCAGTCTTGTCGTTTTGCATAGACCTGCCTCACGATCGTATAGGGACGTTGTTTGGTTTCCGAGTAAATCTTGGACAGATAGATACCTACAACACCAATAAAGGAAATGATCATACCGCCCAATAACCAGATCGAAGCCATCACAGAAGTCCAGCCGCTGAGCGTCTGTGCTCGGCACAACCAGAGAATGATCAGGTATATACAGTACAGTGAAGCCAGGCCGGAGATACTCAGACCAATATAAAAGATGCTGACCAAGGGCGCATTACTGAACGAAGTCACGGCATTGACCAGCACTGCCATCTTGCGTCGAAAAGTATACGAGGTCTCGCTGGTGCTGTGCTTTTTGACCATCTGTGGAAGCTGGACGAAGCCGGTGATGTGCCATAAGCCGGCGATGAAGACTTCACGTTCGGTGTGCATCAACAATGCGTCGACATAACGTCGACTCATCAACCGAGCCGTTATGACGTTCTCCGGTAGCGCCAGCCCGGTCAGAGCCTTGAACATCTGATAAAACCATCGGCCGCTCCAGCGCTCGAACCAACGGCCCTTACGCTGTTCCTGCACGCCGTAAACAACGTCGCATGACTGCTGAGTCAATTGCTCGGCAAATGAATTCAGATACTCAGGCTCTTCTTCCAGATCACTATCAATAAGAAAGACGAAATCACCTTTGGCATGCGCCAGACCACTCATCATTGCCTTGTGGTGGCCAAAGTTTCGGGAAAGGTCCACTACTTTCACATGCGCATCACTCATGGCAATTTCAATCGCACGTTCGAGACTATCATCAGGCGAACCATCGTTGACGAGAATAATCTCGAAATCTTCCTGTGCCCATTGCCGAGCAGCAACCGAGCACCGCTGATAAAACTCCTGTAGATAGGAAGACGACTGATAAAGCGTCGCCACGATAGAAAGTTTCATCAGTTGACATACCTCATATAGCGTGGCGCGGCACGACCACAATTGAACAGGAGATCCAGCACCGTCACCCCATGAGTAAACGTGCCCCACTGCTGTGGATACTCTGGATAGCCCTCATAGTCGAACCAGCGCAACTCGATATCGAGAGCGGTAAACACCGACGGGTCAAGATAGTCTTTCGCCGATGGCCCGGACACATAGATATCTCCTCCCGCCTGCTGACAAAGGTTGGACAACCGCTCGGTCTTGCCTTCAATCAAGGTGTAATCACTGGATAGACGGATACGCGTGGCGATACCTAGATAACGACAAATTGCCTCGATCAAACGCTGATTCAATGTAGTCAGATGCGTGAATTTTTCACCGAGGTAAATAGGCTCCAACCATTGTGCAATTTCGTTGAAGCAAGCGGAGCGCCGATAGTTTTGCCACAAAGCCTGCCAATGCGCTTCGGCCCACTGCTCATCGTCAATTTCGGTTTCATTGATTTTTTGCAGATATTTGCCTTTGACGCTAACCGGCACGGTCAGCCACTTGACCCCTTGCGGAGTCTTGATCTGGTTGCGGTTTCGCCAATCGCGACGAGTGTATTGCATGTCGTCATAGAGAATAAACTCGTCGACACTGGCGATCAGATCGAAATAGCCTTTCCAGGGTATGTAGTTGGATTGCAGAATTGCAATTTTCTTCATTGTGTTACCGCTTTGCTGAATACGCGATAGCCGCCCGCAGGTGGGAGCTCCGTGTAGGAATACTCGGTCAATAACGCTATGGCATCTTCTACATGGGGCGTCGCCCCTTGCAATACTACGTACGCAGGACCGTTGAGCGATGCCAGCAATACCTTCGCCGCCTCGCGGGCGCCTGCGTCTTGAGGGTTGCTATTAAAAAACCGAGCCGTTTCTCTTCTTAGTTGCAAATCGCTGTTCAGGTGCGCGTTTTCCAGCACATATCCCAGATAATCTTCGCGAAAGTAGTATTGAGGAAACTTAGCCGTGACCAAGACAACACTAACGGCCACTTCAAGCGGGGCAAACATGCTGCCGCCTTGCAGATTGTGCTTCATGCTTTCCACGACCGGAAGAACTCCGGGTATCACCTTCTTGGAAAACAGTGCCCAATGGGCATTATTTTCGGCGCGCAGTACTGAAGTCGGACCGGTCAGCGCAACGCCAGCGAAAATGATCAGTACTGCTGATTGCAGCAGGTGCGCCTTCCGACTTTCGCGGTACAGGCACAAAACGCTGATGGCCGTCAGCAGGGGGAATGGCAACAGATAAAAGAACCGCCAATAGATGTTTTCGGTAGTGACATATTTGATCACCCATGGCGAGACTACAGGGTTAAGCATGAACACGACGGGGATGATCAGCCAGGCCAGGAAAAATCGCCGATGGGGAGAGTAAAGCCCCACAACGAGAATCGATAGGCAGAAGAGTACGGGTGTCAACGGCAATGCCGGATTGATCAAATAGTCCAGTTGTCCATAAAAATCCGAAGCGAACATGGCATTTACAGAGCTGCCAGCGGCCACATACTTGCGTGCATCGAGACTGAACACTACTGCCCATGCAATAACCGGAAACAAAGCCGCACAATACCGTGCTCCGGAGACAAACCCCCGACGACTGAACAGTTGTCGCTGCTCAATGCTGTAGGCACCCCAAATTACAGCCGACAATATGGGAAGGAAGACCAACGCGGTGGTAGTCAATCCCACCATGCTAATACCACCAACCAATAACAACCACCATCCACGGTTACCGGGATTGGCCAGGTACCGTAAAGACAAGTTCACCCACGCATATACGCCAAACGCGACAAAAACATATTTTCCCTGAAACGCCCGAGCAATGCTCAGATTGCCGTAAGTTCTGTGGGTTTCACCTAACGAGAGCATGACAAGGACAAAAAAAACAGTAGCCCATAGGCACACCCATGGACGAGGCTCGAATAATGAAAGGACCAAGAACACCGCCAAGAACATGACAATGCCTACCAAAAACGGAAACACTACATGATAAAGCGACAAGTACTCGATATTTAGGCACCAAGCCAACGCAGCTTGAGCGGTTTCGTAGTACTGAAAAACAATCGAGTGAGGCTCGTCGGGCAAACCGGCGATCCAGGTAACCGCTTGGTCCAACGACCGTTCAGAATGCTCCATGTAATACACTGCTTTAGCGGCATAAACTGAATCATCCATGTCCGGACGATCAATCGATACCGCCAGCACGCCCGTCAACAATGCAGCCAACAGGGTTGCGGCAATCGGCCAAGTGACGATTGACCCGCCCCTTTCCAGGAAAGTTGTTCGAACAACTGCGAAGGAGACCCACACCGCGATTATCATTGTGGCAGCGACGATCATTTTCGCAGCTAGCGCAAAGCTGAGGGAAAGCAATAGCCCCCCAACCAGGATGACTGTCGAAGATCCCAGAAACATCAGAAAACCCAATACTGGAAGCTCCAACAAAGGATGACTATCCAAGTTGAATCTTGCGTGGGGAACGCTTATGTCCCTATTACTCATTTGCACACTCATTGATCACGAAAATTTTGCCTGCGAATGTCGATGACGGTAAACCCGTCAAATCTTCCATGTACTTCGCGCTCCAAAACGCGCCACAGGTTAACACTGTTGCCCATACGCTGGCGCTCCGCTGTTATAACTCACGCGTCAACGAGATGGATCAGTCGGCTGCTCGACCGTAGCTGATCATAGAAAAAACCCGCACATGGCGGGTTTCATCTTATGAAGCGAATGGAGAAGTGGATCAAGCCATCAGTCAGCCAACCGCCAGGTCGTGCCACCCTTGCCATCTTCGAGCGCCACGCCCATCGCCATGAGCTGATCACGAATCCGGTCCGACTCAGCCCAGTCTTTCGCCGCCCGAGCCGCCAGACGCGCCGCAATCAGCGCATCAACCTCAGCCGCATCGACACGCCCTTCAGCGCCCGCCTGCAAAAAGTCATCGGCTTCGAGCTGCAACACACCCAACACACTCGCCAGCTCTTTCAGACGCGCCGCCAGACCTGCCGCTGCATCAAGATCGCTCTCACGCAGACGGTTGATCTCACGCACCATCTCAAACAGCACGGCGCAGGCTTCCGGCGTACCGAAGTCGTCGTTCATCACCGTGGTGAAGCGTTCAACAAACGCTTCGCCGCCAGCAGGCGCCACAGTCGGCAGGCCTTTCAACGCGTGGTAGAAACGCTCGAGTGCGCTTTTGGCGTCCTTGAGGTTGTCTTCCGAGTAGTTGATGGCACTGCGGTAGTGGCTCGACACCAGCAGGTAGCGCACGACTTCCGGGTGGTACTTTTCCAGCACGTCGCGAATGGTGAAGAAGTTGTTCAAGGACTTGGACATCTTCTCGCCATTGATGCGGATCATGCCGCAATGCATCCACGCGTTGGCGTAGGTCTTGCCGGTGGCCGCTTCGCTCTGGGCGATTTCGTTTTCGTGGTGCGGGAACTCGAGGTCGCTGCCGCCGCCATGAATGTCGAAGGTCTCGCCGAGGCAGCAGGTGGACATCACCGAGCACTCGATGTGCCAGCCCGGACGCCCGGCGCCCCATGGCGATTCCCAGCTCGGCTCGCCGGGTTTGGCAGCTTTCCACAGCACGAAGTCCAGCGGGTCCTGTTTCGACTCGTCGACTTCGATGCGCGCGCCGATGCGCAGGTCTTCGATTTTCTTGCGCGACAGCTTGCCGTAGCCCATGAACTTGGCGACGCGGTAGTACACGTCGCCATTGCCCGGTGCGTAGGCGTAGCCCTTGTCGATCAGGGTCTGGATCATCGCGTGCATGCCCGGGATGTGATCCGTGGCACGCGGCTCCATGTCCGGCTTTTTGATGTTCAGGCGCGCTTCATCTTCGTGCATCGCGGCGATCATGCGCTCGGTCAACGCTTCGAACGATTCACCGTTCTCGTTGGCGCGGTTGATGATCTTGTCGTCGATGTCGGTGATGTTGCGCACGTAGGTCAGGTCGTAACCGCTGAACCGCAACCAGCGGGTCACCAGGTCGAACGCGACCATGCTGCGGCCATGGCCCAGGTGGCAGTAGTCATATACGGTCATCCCGCAGACGTACATGCGCACCTTGTTGCCATCCAGCGGCTTGAAGACTTCTTTGCTCTTGGTGAGCGTGTTGTAGATCGTAAGCACGACAGTTCCTTAAGACTTAATCACTGGCCCCACGAATCACGCAGGGTCACGGTACGGTTGAATACCGGAGCGCCCGGTTTCGAGTCCTTGATATCCGCGACGAAGTAACCTTCGCGCTCGAACTGGAAACGGTCTTCCGGCTGTGCGTTGCCCAACGAGGGTTCAGCACGACAACCGGTGAGGACTTGCAGTGAGTCAGGGTTGATGTTGTCCAGGAAACTGGCGCTGTCTTCGGCCTTCTCCGGATTCGGAGAACGGAACAGACGATCGTACAGACGCACTTCGCACTCGACGCTGGCCGCAGCCGGCACCCAGTGCACCACGCCTTTGACCTTGCGGCCTTCGGGGTTCTTGCCCAGGGTGTCCGGATCGTACGAGCAACGCAGTTCGACGATGTTGCCGTCGGCATCCTTGATTGCTTCGTCGGCACGGATCACGTAGCTGCCGCGCAGACGCACTTCGCCGTTCGGCTCCAGGCGCTTGTAGCCTTTTGGCGGCTCTTCCATGAAGTCATCGCGGTCGATGTAGATTTCACGGGCGAACGGCAGCTTGCGCACGCCGAGTTCTTCTTTCTGCGGATGACGTGGCAGTTCGAGATTCTCGACTTGGTCTTCCGGGTAGTTGGTGATCACGACTTTCAACGGACGCAGCACGCACATGGCGCGCGGGGCATTCGCGTCCAGGTCCTGACGGATGCTGAATTCGAGCATGCCGAAGTCAACCACGCCGTCGGAACGGTTGGTGCCGATCATTTCGCAGAAGTTGCGGATCGATTTCGGCGTGTAGCCACGGCGGCGGAAGCCCGACAGCGTGGACATGCGCGGATCGTCCCAGCCATTGACGTGCTTTTCATCGACCAGTTGCTTGAGCTTGCGCTTGCTGGTGATGGTGTAGTTGAGGTTCAGACGGCTGAACTCGTACTGACGCGGGTGCGCCGGCACTGGCAAGGCGTCGAGGAACCACTCGTACAGCGGACGATGGCTTTCGAACTCCAGGGTGCAGATCGAGTGGGTGATGCCTTCGATGGCGTCCGACTGACCGTGGGTGAAGTCGTAGTTCGGGTAGATGCACCACTTGTCGCCGGTCTGGTGGTGATGAGCGTGGCGGATGCGATACATGATCGGGTCGCGCAGGTTCATGTTCGGCGAGGCCATGTCGATCTTTGCACGCAGCACGCGGGCGCCGTCCGGGAACTCACCGGCACGCATACGGGCGAACCAGTCGAGGTTCTCTTCCACCGAACGGTCGCGGAACGGGCTGTTCTTGCCCGGCTCGGTCAGGCTGCCACGGTATTCCTTGGCCTGCTCCGGGGTCAGGTCGTCGACGTAGGCCTTGCCGGCCTTGATCAGCTCGACGGCCCAGTCGTGCAACTGGTCGAAATACTGCGAGGCGTAGCGCACTTCGCCGGACCATTCGAAGCCCAGCCATTTGACGTCGCTTTCGATCGCGTCGATGTATTCCTGGTCTTCCTTGGCCGGGTTGGTGTCGTCGAAACGCAGGTGCGTGACGCCGCCAAACTCCTGGGCCAGGCCGAAGTTCACGCAGATCGACTTGGCGTGGCCGATGTGCAGGTAGCCGTTGGGCTCAGGCGGGAAACGGGTAACGATCTGCGTGTGCTTGCCCGAGTCCAGGTCTGCCTGGATGATCGGCCGCAGGAAATTGACCGGCACGGCAGGGCCGGACTTGGCATTCGAGGTAGGGTCGACAGTGGGCTTGCTCATAGGATCCTTGACTTACAGGTGCGCGGCCGCAGAGGGGCCAGACAAAACAAAGCCGCTATCATAGCCGATGCTGTCAAGGGGCTGACAGAGCACGGCCTATAAAGGAGCGCATTTAATCGCAGGGATTTGGAAAAACAGCCTCGAAATTCGCGCCTGTCACGCTAAACTGCGCACCTTGGCCGATGCAGGCTGAACCGGTTTCGGGACTTTGTGTCCGGAAACCACGAATTCCTAATAAAGAGTAGCGATCATGACTCAAGTTAAATTGACCACCAATCATGGCGACATCGTCATCGAACTGAACGCTGAAAAGGCGCCGATCACCGTCGCCAACTTCATCGAGTACGTCAAAGCCGGTCACTACGAAAACACCGTTTTCCACCGTGTCATCGGCAACTTCATGATCCAGGGCGGCGGTTTCGAGCCAGGCATGAAAGAAAAGAAAGACAAGCGTCCAAGCATCCAGAACGAAGCTGACAACGGTCTTTCCAACGAGAAATACACCGTTGCCATGGCCCGCACCATGGAACCGCATTCGGCGTCCGCACAGTTCTTCATCAACGTCGCCGACAACACCTTCCTCAATCACAGCGGCAAGAACACTCAGGGCTGGGGCTACGCGGTATTCGGTAAAGTCACCGCAGGCACTGACGTTGTCGACAAGATCAAAGGTGTTTCGACCACCTCCAAGGCCGGTCACCAGGACGTACCTGCAGACGACGTGATCATCGAGAAAGCCGAGATCATTGAGTGATACTGCTGATTTCAGACTTGCATCTGGAAGAGGAGCGCCCGGACATTACCCGGGCGTTTCTGGATTTGCTCGCTGGACGCGCCCGCTCGGCGAGTGCGTTGTACATTCTCGGCGACTTCTTCGAAGCGTGGATTGGCGATGACGCCATGACGCCCTTCCAGCGTTCCATCTGCCAAGCCCTGCGCGAACTGAGCGACAGCGGCACGGCGATTTTTCTGATGCACGGCAATCGCGACTTCATGCTCGGCAAGGCCTTCTGCAAGCAGGCCGGCTGTACGTTGTTGAAGGACCCGAGTGTCGTGCAGTTTTACGGCGAGCCGGTGCTGTTGATGCACGGCGACAGCCTCTGTACCCGCGACGTTGGCTATATGAAGCTGCGCCGCTATCTGCGTAACCCGATCACGCTGTTTATCCTGCGCAACCTGCCGCTGAGCAGCCGCCATAAACTGGCGCGCAAGCTGCGCAGCGAGAGCAAGGCGCAGACGCGGATGAAGGCTAATGACATTGTCGATGTCACGCCTGAAGAGATTCCGCGGATCATGCAGGCGTTTGGCGTGAAAACCTTGATTCACGGCCACACCCACCGCCCGGCGATTCACAAGTTGCAGCTTGGTGAACAAGCGGCGAAACGGATTGTGTTGGGGGATTGGGATCGGCAGGGTTGGGCGTTGCAGGTGGATGAGAGCGGCTACGCGTTGGCGCCGTTTGACTTCGCCCCGCCGCTGGCTTTGCCGCATGGCTGAAGATAGCTACCCCCTCACCCCAGCCCTCTCCCCCAGGGGGCGAGGGGGAAAGGGAGCCGATCTCTGTACTTTTCAAAACCGAGTTCGACTGAAGTCAGACAGTCCCCTCTCCCCAACGGGGCGAAGGGCAAAGGGAGCCGATCTCTATGCTTTTCAAAAACCTGAGTTCGGCTCGGTATTGCAAGTCGGTGTACCTCGAACAATCAACTCGGTCAGTCCCCTCTCCCCCTGGGAGAGGGTTAGGGTGAGGGGCTTTTGACCTTAGTGCCCGGAAGCAGCCGGCCCTGCCTTGGCGGCAAACGGTGGTTTCGCCAGCCACACAATCAGAATCAACCCCATAAACCCCCAGCCCAGCAGCGTGAAGTAATCCACGGTGGAAAGCATGTACGCCTGGCTGGTGAGGATCTGATCCATCTGCGCATACGCCGATTGGCTCGCCCCGCCCAAATGATTCAAGGTCTCGCGCGTCGCCGGTTCAAAGGTACTGATGCTCTCACTCATATACGCATGATGCTGATCCGCGCGGCGAATCCAGATCCACGTGGTCAGCGACGCCGCAAAGCTACCGCCCAACGTCCGCAGGAAAGTCGCCAGACCGGCACCATCGGCAATCTGGCTCGGCGGCAGGTCCGACATCAGAATGCTCAAGGTCGGCATGAAGAACAGCGCCACACCAATGCCCATGAACAATTGCACGAGCGCGATGTGCTGGAAGTCCACCTCATTGGTGAATCCAGCTCGCATAAAGCAGCTCAAGCCAATCGCCAGAAACGCCAGCCCGGCCAGCAAACGCAGGTCGAACTTGTTCGCGTACTTGCCGACAAACGGCGACAGCAGCACCGGCAGAATGCCGATCGGCGCCACGGCCAGACCGGCCCAGGTCGCGGTGTAGCCCATTTGCGTCTGCAACCACTGCGGCAGGATCAGGTTGATGCCGAAGAAGCCGGCATAACCCAGCACCAACACCAGCGTGCCAATGCGGAAGTTGCGGTAGGCGAACAACCGCAGATTCACCACCGGATGCTGGTCGGTCATTTCCCAGATAACGAATACCGCCAGCGCAATCACCGAAATCGCCGCGCCGATGATGATGAAGTTCGACTCGAACCAATCCAGGTCGTTGCCCTTATCGAGGATCACCTGCAACGCGCCGACACCAATGATCAGCGTGATCAGACCGACGTAATCCATCGGTTGACGGCTGGTTTCCACCGGGCGTTTGGCCAATTGCGAGCGCACCACCATCACCGCAAAGATGCCGATCGGCACGTTGATGAAGAAGATCCACGGCCAGCTGTAACTGTCGGTAATCCAGCCACCGAGAATCGGCCCGGCAATCGGCGCGACCACCGTGACCATCGCCAGCAATGCCAGGGCCATGCCGCGCCTCGCCGGTGGATAAACCGCGATCAACAGGGTTTGCGTCATCGGATACAGCGGCCCGGCGACCAGCCCTTGCAGCACACGGAATCCGATCAGTTCCGGCATCGACGTCGAGATACCGCAGAGAAACGAGGCCAGCACAAACAGAATGGTGGCCCAGAGAAACAGCTTCACCTCGCCGAAACGGCGGCTGAGCCAACCGGTCAGCGGCAGCGCAATCGCGTTGCTCACGGCGAACGAGGTGATCACCCAGGTGCCCTGCTCCGAACTCACCCCGAGGTTGCCGGAAATCGTCGGCAACGCCACGTTGGCAATGGTCGTGTCGAGCACTTGCATGAACGTCGCCAGCGACAGGCCGATGGTGCTGAGTAACAGGCTGGGCGGCGTGAAAGAGGCGTTATTGCTCATTGTGAATCCTTTGGAACCGGGTTGGCGCCCTGTCTGTTACAGACACAGCAGCCCTTGAGGGAGCGAGCCTGCTCGCGAATGCTGACTGACATTCAACATGGAAGTTGTCTGACACACCGCTTTCGCGAGCAGGCTCGCTCCCACAGGGGAAAGATTCAGCGTTGCGCGGTTTTGCTCACCGCAGCGCTGTTGTCGTGGATCAGCTGCGCAATCATCGCGTCGGCTTCGGCCAGTTGGCGGTCGTAGACGTTGGTGCTGAACGACGCTTTCTGCGGTGGCTGCTGTGCGAGCACCGGGCCGCTCTGGTCGTGCAGGTTCACTTCAACATTGGTCGACAGACCGACGCGCAGCGGATGCTTGGCCAGTTCTTCGGCGTTGATGTGAATCCGCACCGGTACACGCTGAACAATTTTGATCCAGTTACCGGTGGCGTTCTGCGCCGGCAGCAGAGCAAACGCGCTACCGGTACCGGCGCCGAGGCTGTCGACGGTGCCGCTGTATTTCACGTCGCTGCCGTAGATGTCGGACTCGATATCGACCGGCTGACCGATGCGCATGTCACGCAGTTGGGTTTCCTTGAAGTTGGCGTCGATCCACAGCTGATCCAGCGGGATCACCGCCATCAACGCCGTGCCCGGCTGCACGCGCTGACCGAGTTGCACGGTGCGTTTGGCGACATAACCGGTGACCGGCGCGATCAACGTGCTGCGGGCATTGGTCAGGTAGGCCTGACGCAGATCGGCAGCCGCCGACATCACGTCAGGATGCGACGACACCACGGTGTCATCGACCAGTGCGCTGGTGGTTTTCAGTTGCTGCTTGGCGTTGGCCAGGGCGTTTTGCGCCGAGGTCAGGTCGTCGCGAGCGTGGGACAGTTCTTCCTGAGAAATCGCCCCGCCCTGCGCGAGGTTTTTCCGGCGGTTGTAGTTGTCCTGGGCTTTCTGCACTTCGGCCTGCTGCGCGTTGACCTGGGCTTTCATGCCATCAACGTTGCTGTACAAGCCACGCACCTGACGCACGGTGCGCGCCAGTTTCGCCTGGGCACTTTGCAGGCCGACTTCAGCATCGTTCGGGTCGAAGTTGATCAGCACCTGACCTTCGTGAACCAGATCACCATCGTCAGCACCGATGCTGACCACGGTGCCGGTCACCAGCGGGGTGATTTCGACGACGTTGCCGTTGACGTAGGCGTCGTCGGTGCTTTCGTTAAAGCGCCCGATGAATTCGTGATACGCCCAGACGCCGGCGCAGGCGAGTGCAACCACAACAGCCAGCACCAGCAGCATGACTTTGCGCTTGCGCGGGTTGCCGGTGTCCGGGGTGTTGCCTTGAGCTTGGGTGTTTTCGGCAGTGGCCATGACAATTACCTTGAATTAGTTGTGCGGCGTGGCTGGGCTGGCGTTGGCTGCGGTCAGGGTTTGCCCCTGGAAGCCGCCGCCCAGCGCTTGCATCAGTTGAATCGACAGGTCGATCTGCTCGGCATTGAGGGTGGCCAGTTGACGCTGGGCCTGCAGCAATTGCTGCTCGATGCTGAGCACGTCCAGGTAGTTGCCGATGCCGGAACCGTAACGCTGGACGACGGTGTTGTAAGAGTCCTGAGCGATGTCGGTGGCGTGTTGCTGCGCACCGATCTGCCGGCCGATGTCACGCAACTGGTTGATCGTGTCGCTGACATCGCCCAGTGCTTTCACCAGACTTTTGTTGTACTGCGCCACCGCCAGGTCGTAATCGGCGTCGCGCGCATCGAGGTTGGCGCGCAGGCGCCCGCCGTCGAAGATCGGCACCGAAATGGTCGGGGCAATGTTGAAGAAGCGACTGGCCGAACCGAACATCGCGTCACCCAACAAGGACTCGGCGCCGGCCGAGGCCGACAGGTTCAAGTTGGGATAGAAGCGGGTTTTCGCCGAGTCGATGTCCTTGCTCGCCGCTTCTACGCGCCAACGGGCGGCGACCAGATCCGGGCGACGACCGAGCAGTTCCGCCGGCAATACCGACGGCACGGCGACAGCGCTGGCTTGCAGGACTTTCGGTCGGGCGATTTCGTTGCCGCGATCCGGGCCTTTGCCGAGCAGTACGGCCAAGGCGATCTTGGCGCTGTTCAAGCGTTTTTCTGCGTCAATCAGGCTGGCCTCGGAACTGGCTTCCAGACTTTGCGTTTGCTGGAACTGGTACTGGCTGTCGATGCCGGAACTCAGGCGACGCTGGCTCAGGTCGAGCATCTGCTTGGTGCGTTTGAGGTCTTCGTTCGCCAGGTCATAAACGATGTGCGCCTGACCGAGATCGCTGTAGGCACGAGCGACATCGGCAGCAAGCGTCAATTGTGCAGCCTGACGATCGACCTCAGCGGCGCGGGCCTGACCGAGTGCAGCTTCCCAGGCATCACGCTGGCCGCCCCAGAGGTCGAAGTTGTAATTGAACCCGGCGCTGACGTTACGCACGGTGGCGTAGGCATCGCCCTGCCCCAGCGGGTCCTGATCCTTGGCCAGGCGCGAACGGCTGATGCCAGCGCTGGCGTCGAGGGTCGGATAACGCTCGGCGTCGGCGGCATACGCAGCGGCGTTGGCCTGATGCGCGCGGGCTTCGGCGATTTGCATGTCCGGGCTGTCGTGCAGGGCTTCGCGGATCAGACCGTCGAGTTGCGGGTCGCCGAGGCTGGTCCACCAGTCGCTTTTCGGCCACGCGGCCGGCGACAGGGTCACGCCGTTGAGGGATTGGCCGACCTTCAGGTTTTTCGCATCGAGGCTCGCGCCCGACGTGTCGAGGCCGCTGTAGTTGGCGCAGCCGGCGAGGATCATCGCCGACAGCACCAGCGTCAGGCTGCTGCGCAAGGTTTTACCGCTCATTGTGTTCACCTAACCGCTGGAGGGTGATCGGGTCACCGGCTGCCAGCAGAATTTTCTTGAGAATGTATTCCAGGGTCTTCAACTCGTCCGGGGTGACGGCGCCGGCCAGTTCATTCATCGCATCGGCGCCGATGTGCGGCAGGCGATCGGCCAGTTGCTGGCCTTGTTCGGTCAGCTTCAGTTGCACCTGACGGCGATCGCCTTCGCTGCGCTGGCGAGCCAGAAAGTCTTTCTGCTCCAGACGATCGAGCATGCGTGTCATCGAACCGCTGTCCAGCGACAGGTGCCGGCACAGCTCGGTCGGGGTATCGACGCCAAACTGGGCCATGATGATCAACACCTTGAACTGCGCGGCGGTGATGCCGTGGGGTTCCATGTGGGTGTCGATGATCCGGTCCTTGAGCAGCGCAGCACGGCCAAGCAACAGGCCGAGATGGCAATGTTTGAATTCGTCCGGGGTGAAATGCTTCATTTGCTCACCTAATAACTGCCTAGGCAGTGAATGTATGTCGAGATGTTACTGCCTAGGCAGCGAATGTCAACGCAATAGTTAGGTTGCTTTGCAATTAGTTGACCAATGGACTGGGTTTTTGTGCTGAAGAGGGGTGACGAAGATCAAAAGATCGCAGCCTTCGGCAGCTCCTACAGGGATGTGAAACATGTAGGAGCTGCCGAAGGCTGCGATCTTTTGACCTTTATGTGGATGTCGAGGATTCGTCGGAAGGATGCGCAGGCGGCTGCACCGGATGCACCTCTCGCCCCCGCAACGCAGTGCCCACATACCCAAAGGCCCGCTTGCTCACCGCATAAATGCTATGCCAGCCCGGCGGCGCCGGCTCGATGGCAGCATGCAACGCCCGCGCATAGTCGAGCACCAGTCCGGGTGTCCAGGCCATCGCTTCGGCGCGTTTGCGCACTTGCGCGGCGACCCAGAACTCGGGGCTGAAGATGACTCGGGCGAAATCCAGCATGCTCGAATGCCCCCGGTTCATCGCCCCTTCCAAGGCCGCTTCGAGGCTATGGGCGACGGCGCTGGAACAGTTGCGACTGGTCAGGTTGTAAGTGCTGTTCTGCCGATACTCCGTCCAGAATGCATGCAGGCGCCGGGCGTCGTAATGGGCAAAACTGACCTGCACTGAGGATGGACACCAATCCGCCACCTCGCCGGCATAATCCGGCAAAAACCTGCCGGCAACATCGTTGTTCGGCGTCGCCCGCAGCAAGCGCACAAAATCCCCCGCCGAACGATCGATGTCGTCCTGTGGGTAATGGCTGATGTAAATGTCCGGGCCACATTCCAGCGCCGCATGGCCGGCGGAGATCACGCCGTTGATATCGACCGCCGCGATGTAGCGGTTGAGCAGCCGATTGCGCACCAGGGTGTCGTCGACGGTGCCACTGGGGGTCCAGACGTGAATCACCAACGCGTCGCTGCTGGCCGGCGCACTGACCGACAAAGGGCTTGTCAGCGGCGGCTGGTTTTTGAAGCGCACGGCTTGCCGCAACAAGGCGCAACCGGTCAGGAAAAGGCTCATGCCAATGCAAAACGGCACCGTGCCCTTATACAGCGTCGGATACGGCTCAAGGATAAACACGCCAAAGCCGATTTCGAACAACCCCGCCAGCAGCGACACTTGCCAACCGACAAAGCGCACCACCAGCGCCGCCGCCAACCGAAAACCGCCATCGAGCAAAAAAGCCCCGCCAAACAGCACAGCCAGAATCAGCCCGGCGGCGTGTTGCCGGTCGACGATCAGCAGCCCCAACAACAGAAACGCCAGTCCGCGCGCTCTGCGCAAGGCCGCAGCAGTTCCGGCTTGCGGTGCCGGCACCAGCAGCAGAATCAGCGCTTCGAGCAACAACAGATAGCCGAAGAGATGCAGCGGGAAATACAGCACGCCGTCCAGCGCATCAATGAAGATGCCCACACCGGCCGCGCCCCAGACGATGCCCGTCAGCGCCAGCGCAGACCAACGCTTGCGGACGAATTCGTGACCGAGCAAGACCATACTCAAGCGGATCATTTGCTTCCCCGTTCTCTTCGGGCAGCCGCCAACCGCGCTGCTTTCAAGTTGCGGTGAGTCTAATCCATTCTGCAAAAGCCGGATCGCAGCGACGCGACCCGGCCAGGGGAAACGCGGGTTAGAAATCGCGCTTGTAGAAAATATCCAGCGAACTGGCCACGCCACTGGCCGCTTCGACATAAACCTTCTTGCTCAGCTTGTAGCGCAGCGCGATGGTGCTGGCCGGTTCAAACACGCCCACGCCATAACGCAAACTGAGCTTCTCGGTAATATTGCCGCTGGCCACCACACTGGTGGCATCGCCGCTGCCTGCGGTATCGAGCTGGAAATCCTGAATCCCCAGATCCTTGGCCAGACTGCTGGTGACTCCCGAACTGCCCATCAAGCCCAGTCCCAACGCCGCTTGCGCGAGCATGTTGTTGTCTTCGCCGTTGGTGCTCAACGGCCGACCGAGTACCAGATAGGAAAGCGCCTGCTCCTGACTCATCGCCGGTTCCGAGAAGATCTGTGTGGTCGGCTGCTCGGCGCTGCCGCTCAGGCGAATACCGGCGATCACGTCGTCGGTCTGGCGAATCGCTTCGATGTCCAGATACGGCTGATCGAGGGGGCCGGCGAACAACAGACGCGCACGGCGCACTTGCAGGCGCTGACCGTAGGCACTGTAGCGGCCGTCGTTGAGCCACAACTCGCCACGGGTGTCCATGTTGTCGCCGATGTGCACATGACCTTGCACATTGGCGGTCAGGCCAAAACCGGCGAAGGCCAGTTTGTCTTCGCCGACCACCACGTCGATGTCCATTTTCATCGCCATCGGTGGTTTGCCCTCTTCGGTCTGCGCGCCGACGATGATCGTGTCATCGGAGACTTTTACCGTTGATGGCGGCAATTCACGCACGGTAATTTCGCCTTTGGGCACCTGCACTTTGCCGGCGATTTTCAGCTCGTCGCCGGCCATGGAAATCTTCAGGTCCGGCGCCACTTCAAGTTTCGCGTACGGCTCGACGGTGACCGGCAATTGCGTGCCTTTCAACGCCAGATCGACCACCAGCGCCTGACCCCAGGCGACGTTACCGGTCAGGCTGCCCTGCCCGCTCCTGCCGCTTTTCCAGCCGCCGTCGAGGCGTACCGATTCGCCGGCAATGAGCGCGGTGAGTTGCAAGTTCTGCAGCTCCATCGGCAACTCGGCCCCGGACACTTCGCCGTCGCTGAGTTGCACGGTGCCGTTGACCAGCGGTGCAAGCAATCCGCCGGAAATGGTACCGCTGCCGTTCAGACGCCCGGTGAGTTTTTCGACCATCGGCACAAACGGCCGTGCCACCGACAGATCCAGCCCACTCAGACGGAACGAGCCGCTTAGCGGTTTGTTTTTCGGCAGTGGATTGAGCTGCGCTTGCACCAGCAACTCGCCGAGTTTGCCGCCGACGAAATTGAGTTCGGTGTCGACGCGTTTCGGCGTCAGTTTGCTGGTGAGTTTCAGGGTCTGGTACGGGAAGTCCAGCCACTGGTCCTTTTCCTTCATGCGCAAGGTGCCGCCGCTGGCGTCGATGCTGACCACGCCGTTGGGGCCGCTGGCCGGCAGATCCAGTTGCAGGTCGGCGTTGAGTTTGCCTTGCCAGGCGAAGTCTTTGGGCAGCCATTGCGCCAGACTTTCAATCGGGAATTGCTTGAGGTGGTAGCGCAGTTTCGGCTCTGGCATCAGGCGCTGATCTTCACCGCACAGGCTGGCATCGCCGGACATCCAGCAATGCGCGCCGAAGTTGATTTTGCCGTCGGCGAGACGTTCGAGTTTGGCCGGATTTTGCAGTTTCCAGTCCTGGCCACCGGCCTGAATGTCGCCGCTGGCCAAGCGCCCGCGCCAGTTGCCCTTGTCCAGATTGCCATCCAGACCGAGGGCCAGTTTCAGTTTCGGCCCGATCAGGTCGAGGTTGAGTTTCTGGTTCTTGATATCGCCCTGAGCGCTGGCGGTCAACACGCCCAGGTTGGTGTCGCCGGCCTGAATGCCGCTGCCTTTCAGATCGATCTTCGCCCGCTGCGCACTGTCGAGCGTGGCATCGAGATTGAGGCTTTGCAGGCGATTGTCCTGGAAGGCCAGTTGCGAACCTTGCAGACCTAGTTTGCCCTGCGGGGCTTTCAGCGTGCCGGCGACGTCGACGCGGCCGTTGATCTGCCCGCGCAGCTCTGGCCAGAGCTGGGCCAAACGCGCCAGTTTGATGTCGATCTGCCCGGTGAGTTTCTGTTGCAGGCTGCCCTTGCCGCTGATGCTGTTGTCGCCGAGACGGATTTGCAGGGCATTCAGATTCCACTGTTCGCCAGCGCCGTCAGCCTTGGCCTGGAGGATCGCCGGTTGCCCGCGCAGCTTGCCTTTCAAGTCGAGATCGGCGGTGAGGCTCAGCCGTTCATTCTTCATTTCGCCTTGGCTTTTCAGTGGCCCGGCCAAAGTGCCCGGCAACTCGGCGACCCAGTACGCCGGATTGAGCGCCGACAGCTCCAGCGCCGTGTCCCAAGCGATACCGTCGGCGAACTGCACATTGACGTGCCCTTCAGCCTTGCCCTGCCCGGCTTGCATTTTCAGTTGCGGTAAAGCGATCTGTTTAAGACTGCCGCTGAACGGACTGCTCAGGGTAAACGCGCCCGCCGGGCCATCCAGCGCGGCGGCAAAGTTACCGAGGTACTGACCGTCGGTGTAGGAGACTTCACCAGTAAACGTACGCAAGGCGACTTGTGGCTCGTCGATTTCGTTGTAGAGCCGATGCCACGGAAAGTCCTGCCAGTTGATGTTGGCTTGGGCGCTGAGGCCTTTGCTCCAGTCGACGCTGCCCGTGAGTTTCAGGCTTTGCTTGTCGTTGGCTGTCAGGTCGAGACCGGCAATCTGCGCGCCGCTGGCGTCGACTTCACCTTTGAGCAACAGCGCCACCGGACCTTTGTCGGCGGGCAGCGTGGCGTTGCCGTTGAGCTGGTAACCGTTTTTCAGATCGCCTTCGCCGGTCAGCAGCAATTGATTGAGTTGCAAGGTGTCCGGCAGGTCGGCGCTCGGCTTGAACGCTTCGGAGGTGATGCGCACCTTGGCCGGCAGGTTTTCCGCCAGCGGTTGCAGTTCGCCGCTCAACTGGCCGTCGAGGTAACCCCGGCTGTCGGCGTGCAGATTGAGGGTTTTCAACAGGTCGCCGTCGATCTTCAACGCCAGTGTCCACGGCCCAGTACCCGGCGCTGGAAGCGTCAGGTCACCGGCGATGTTCAGCGGCCAATTGCCGGTCGGCGTGAGTGTGCCGGACAGGTTCAGGCTGAGGTCGTCGCGCTGCAATTTAACGCTGTCGATCTGCATGCCTTGCGCGGTCCAGTGCGCCGCCAGTTGCAGGCCCTTGAGCTGTTCGCTGCCGTTGAACAACAGGCTGCCAACCTTTACGTCGCCCAGTTCGATGGCCACCGGCAATTGCAGATCCGGCAGTTTGATCGGGCCGCTTTCGGTGGTTTCTTCACTCGGCGGGAATTGCAGGATGACCTGATCAGCCTGCAGTTGCTCGATGCACAGGGTCATGCGCGTCAGGCACAGCGGTGACCAGGCGAAGATTGCCTTGTTCAGCTCGACGCGGCTGCTGTCCTGCTGCCACAGCAGATGATCGGCGCTCCATTGCCCGCCTAGGCGACCCTGGAAATTTTCCACGCTCAAGCCCGGCACGAGGCCCAGCACCCAGCGGCTGCCGGCCGCCGTGCCGAGTACGGCGGTGACACTCAATACAATCAACAACACCAGCGCCAACAATGCCAGCGCCGTAATTTTCAAACCACGCTTCACAGCTCAGGCCCCATGGAAAAGTGCAGCCGGATGCCGCCATCGTCGTCGAGTGCGTGGGCCAGATCGAGGCGGATCGGCCCCACCGGCGAGACCCAGCGCACACCAATACCGACCCCGGTCTTGAGGTTCGGCAGTTCGAGTTTGTTGAAGGAGTTGCCCTGATCGACGAAAGTCGCGACGCGCCATTTTTCGGCGATCGAGTATTGATACTCGACGCTGCCAGCGACCATGTAACGCCCGCCGATCCGGTCGCCATCGGAGTTTTTCGGCGACAGACTCTGGTAGTCGTAACCGCGCACGCTCTGATCGCCACCGGCAAAGAAGCGCAGCGATGGTGGAATCGAGTTGTAGCCGTTGGTGGCGCTGCCGCCGACCTGCACGCGACCGAGGAAGCGGTGTTTGTCGAATACCGTGGTCAGGCCTTTGACCAACGCCGTGCCATATAGAAGGTTGTTGTCCGAACCCAAGCCTTCCTTGGCCACTTTGCTTTCGAAGCTCAGGCGATAACCGTTATGCGGGTCGATGCGGTTGTCGCTTTTCAGGTACGAGTAACTGATGCCGGGCATCAGCAAGGTACTCAGGCCGGAGTCATCGCCGAGCTCATATTCTTCGCGCTGCCATTTCAACGAGATCACCCGCTGCCAGCCGCTCGGCAATTTGCTGTGCCATTCCGGGCCGAAGGTCAGCAGCTTGCTGAGCGTGTCGGAACCGTCGATGTTTTCGAACTGATAACCGCCGGCCCAACGCAATTTGTCGGTCAGCGGCGGGTCAAGCGGGATGTCGTAGAACAGCCCGACGTTTTGCCGTGGCGCCGACAGCTCGGCTTCCCAGCCATAACTGTCGCCTTGCGGGTTGACCCAGTGGCGGGTCCAGTTGGCTTTGATGCGCGGGCCGACGTCGGTCGAGTAACCGAGGCCCAGGCCCATGGTGCGCGGCTTGCGCGTGTCGAGTTTCACCTCCACCGGGATCACGTCATTTTTCGCTGTCGTCGGTGCGGCATCGACGCGCACGCCTTCGAAATAACCGCTCGATTGCAGGTCGCGATTGAGTTCAGCGATCAGCTCGGAATCGTACGGCTCGCCTTCCTTGAACGGCACCATGCGTTGCAGCAGGTCTTCGTCGAACGGCGTGTCGCCTTCGAATTTGACTTTGCCCAGCGCATAACGCGGGCCGCTTTCGTAGATCAGTTCGACATCGGCCACACCCGCGCGCGGGTCGACCATGAGTTTTTGACTGGTGAAATGGCCACTGAAGAAGCCGAAGCGTGAAGCCTGATTCTGAATAAGTCTTTTGGCGTCTTCGTAACGCCCATGATTGAGCACCGCGCCGGACTTGAGCACGTCGCTTTTCGGTACACGAAAGGATTTGAGGGAAGCAGCCGGGCCGTCGACACGAATGGTGACGTTGCGCAGGCGAATCGGCTCGCCGGGATCGATGTTCAGCACCAGGCGCGGCTTGTCGCCGCCCTTGACGTCACTTTCAATCTGCGGCTGGTAGTAGCCCAACGCCTGGGCCGCTTTGCGCGCCTGCTCTTCGGCACCGCGACTGAAGCGCTGCAGGGCTTCTTCGTCACGATCGCCGAGGCTGCCGATATAGCCTTCTATATTGGCCTTGAGTTCATCGTTGGACGGTTTGATCCGCACATCCAATTCACTTTGCGCCAGCGCCGTGCAGCTGGTTAACAGCAGGAGCACGCCACTGGTAAATCTTCCTGGAAACTTCATAGGCGCGGATGCTATCACGGGCTTGGGAGCGTGATAGAACAGGAAATTTCCCAAGAAGTTCGATTGTTATGCTGTTGCAGTTTGTAACACCTGCGGATTGGCGTGGAAAAATACGTGTTCACGCACCGGGCCGACGGCAACTTCGCCGATCTCTTGGTAACCCTGCCTTTTGTAGAATTCCAGATAGCGTGGGTTGCCGGTGTCGAGCACCACGCCTTGCGAGGTTTCGTCGACCGCGCACCAATTGTGTACCGCCGCCAGCAATTGCTCGCCGAAATGTTTGCCCTGGAACTGCGGGTGAACGCCCAGCAGCGGCAGCATGTGCACGGAATCGCCGGGCACGCAGGCGGCAACGGCATCGTGGTATTCAAGGTAGCGGCGGGTGCAGCGGAAACCGGTGCTGAGCACCATGCGCAGGCGCCACGCCCAGCTTTCGGTGATGCCCAAACGGCGTTGCGGTGGCGCGATCAGGGCGATGCCGATCAGGCGATCGTTGACCAACAGGCCGATGGCGGGCAGATCCTGAAGGAAGTGTTGTTTGACCAGTTCACGCACCGTCGCCCGCACGCGTTGTTCATAGCCGGGGCGCTCGGCTTCGAACAGGTAGCCGAAGGTCGGTTCGTGGCGATAGGCCTGATAGAGCAGCGAGCGGGCTTCGCGGGAATAGCCGCGGTCGAGCATATGAATGTCGGCGATGGCGGTCTGGGTTTCAGGCATGACGGTGATTCTCCCCGGGCGCGTTCAAATGGCGGCGCTCTTGTTGGTACGAACCTTTTGGCAGTGACACAGTTCCCCACAGGTATAGACCAACTCGGGATCTTCATCGACCGGGTTGGCCTCATCGCTGGCAAGCCAGCTCCCACAGGTTTCTCTGGTGTACATGAATGTTATGAACGACGCGGACATCGTGGGAGCTGGCTTGCCAGCGATGGGGCCCTCCGGGGCAACACATGTCCCACAAGCCAAAATGATTTCTCCCACACTGGCCCATCTCCCCCATGTCAGCTAGCATCGCCCTTTTGCCAGGACTGCCGACCATGAAGATCGTTTCCTTCAACATCAACGGACTGCGCGCCCGTCCGCATCAGCTGGCAGCGCTGATCGAAAAACATCAGCCGGACGTCATCGGCCTGCAGGAAACCAAGGTCCACGACGACCAGTTCCCGCTCGAAGAAGTCCGCGCCCTCGGCTATCACGTGTACTTCCACGGCCAGAAAGGCCATTACGGCGTGGCGATGCTCTCGCGCAAGGAACCGATCGCCATTCACAAAGGTTTCGCTACCGACGAAGAAGACGCTCAGCGCCGCTTTATCTGGGGCACCTTCGCCGACGCCAATGGCGTGCCGGTGACGATCATGAACGGCTACTTCCCACAGGGCGAAAGCCGCGACCACCCAACCAAGTTCCCGGCCAAGCAGCGTTTCTACAGTGATCTGCAAGCACTGCTGGAAAGCCAGTTCCACAACGAACAGCCGCTGGTGGTGATGGGCGATGTGAACATTTCCCCGGAAGACTGCGACATCGGCATCGGCCCGGACAACATGAAGCGCTGGCTGAAAACCGGTAAATGCAGCTTCCTGCCGGAAGAGCGCGAGTGGATGGCGCGTCTGAAGAATTGGGGTTTGACGGATAGCTATCGCCACCTGAACCCGGATGTGACGGACATGTTCAGTTGGTTCGACTATCGCAGCCGAGGCTTTGAAGATGAGCCGAAGCGTGGCCTGCGCATTGACGTGATTCTGGCGTCGCATGGTTTGTTGCCGCGGGTGAAGGCTGCCGGTGTGGATTATGAATTGCGCGGGATGGAAAAGCCTTCCGATCATGCGCCGATCTGGCTTGAACTGGCCTGATCTTCGAATCGCCTGAAATCCCCCCTGTGGGAGCGAGCCTGCTCGCGAAAGCGGTGTATCAGAGACATTTTTGTGACTGACACACCGCTTTCGCGAGCAGGCTCGCTCCCACACTTAGATCGCTGTCATCTTCAAGTAACTTTTCTGACTTAATCTCCCCGGCAATCCCCTTGGCTTGATTCGGTGCCGGCATGACCCTGCGTGTTCTGTGCGTTTTTCTCTTGAGTGCATGGCTGTCGGTTTCTGCCGCCGCCCTGCCCCTTCCTGAAAACGGCCCGGCGCTGCGCATTCAAGGCTCCAACACCATCGGCGCCGAACTCGGCCCGGCACTGGTTGAAGGCCTGCTGCAAGAGCAAGGCCTGCTGAAAATCCACCGCGAAACCCCGGACACCGCCAATGAATTACGCATCGTCGGCCAGACCCACGAAGGCAAACGCGTGGTCGTTGAAGTCGCCGCGCACGGGTCCAGCACCGGTTTCACCGCGTTGAAAAATGCCAGCGCCGATCTGGCCGCGTCTTCCCGCGAGATCAAGGACAGTGAATTGCAGGCCCTGCAATCTCTGGGCGATCTGAAAAGTCCTGCCGCCGAACAAGTCATCGCCATTGATGGCCTGGCGATCATTCTTCATCCCGACAATCCATTGCAGCAACTCGACACCGAGCAACTGGCGCGGATCTTTGCCGGCGAGGTGAAAACCTGGGAAGACCTCGGCGGTCGTGGCGGTTCGATTCATTTATATGCACGGGATGATCAATCCGGCACCTACGACACGTTTAAGGAGTTGGTCCTCAGTCGTCGTGGGAAAAGTCTGAACAGCGCCGCGAAAAGGTTTGAGTCCAGCGAACAATTATCCGACGCCGTCAGCGCGGATCCGCAAGGCATCGGTTTTATCGGCTTACCCTACGTGCGCCAAGCCAAAGCCGTGGCGATTGCCGATGGTGCGTCGCAATCGATGTTGCCGCTCAACAGCCTGATCGCCACCGAAGACTATCCACTGTCGCGGCGCTTGTTCTTCTATCTGCCGCCCGCCAGCAACAATCCTTGGGCACAGGCCTTGGTGACGTTTGCACAAAGTCGTCAGGGCCAAGCGATCGTGGCGGCTAATGGCTTTATCAGTCAGACCGTGCATGCCATGAGCGTCGCGCCGAATGCGCTGATGCCCGAGGGTTACCAATCCCTCAGCCGTCACGCCCAGCGTCTGACGGTGAATTTCCGTTTCGAGGAAGGCAGCGCGAATCTCGATAACAAGGCGCGTCAGGATCTGGCGCGGGTGTTCGACTATATAAAGCGCCACGACAAGACTGAACGCTCGGTGACATTGGTTGGGTTTGGTGATGCCAAGGATGACCCGGCACGGGCAGATCTGCTGTCGAAGCTGCGGGCGATGGCGGTGCGGCGGGAGTTGGTGAAAAACGGCGTGGTATTGCGTGAGGTTCGTGGCTTTGGTGCGTTGATGCCGGTGGCGGCGAACAATGCGGATGAGGGGAGGATCAAGAATCGGCGGGTTGAGGTTTGGGTGTATTGAGCCTGATGTTGATGTGTTGAACCTGCTTACGTCATCGCTGGCAAGCCAGCTCCCACAGGTTTTTTGAGCGTACATGAATTTTGTGTACGACTCGGACACTGTGGGAGCTGGCTTGCCAGCGATGAACGATAACGCGGTGCCGGATCAGCGCTCGCTACGCAACATCTCCTTCGGCACATACTTGCCGATCTCGAACTTGCCGATCGCCGCGCGGTGCACTTCGTCCGGGCCGTCGGCCAGGCGCAGGGTGCGTTGCATGGCGTACATGTAGGCCAGCGGAAAATCGTTCGACACCCCGGCCCCGCCATGCATCTGGATCGCCCGGTCGATCACCCGCAGTGCCACGTTCGGCGCAACGACTTTGATCTGCGCGATCTCGCTTTTCGCCACTTTGTTGCCGACGGTGTCCATCATGTACGCCGCTTTCAGGGTCAGCAGGCGCGCCATGTCGATTTCCATCCGGGAGTCGGCGATCTTGTCGACGTTACCGCCCAGCCGTGCCAGCGGTTTACCGAATGCAGTGCGGCTCACCGCGCGTTTGCACATCAACTCCAGGGCACGCTCGGCCATGCCGATCGAGCGCATGCAGTGGTGAATCCGGCCTGGGCCAAGGCGACCTTGAGCTATTTCGAAGCCGCGGCCTTCACCGAGCAGGACGTTTTCGTACGGCACACGTACGTTGTCGAACAGTACTTCGGCGTGGCCGTGTGGTGCATCGTCGTAACCGAATACCGGCAACGGACGGACGATTTTCACCCCGGGTGTGTCGACCGGCACGAGGATCATCGAGTGCTGCGCATGGCGTGGTGCATCGGGGTTGCTCAGGCCCATGAAGATCAGGATCTTGCAGCGCGGATCGCAGGCGCCGGAGGTCCACCATTTTTTGCCGTTGATCACCCACTCGTCGCCGTCACGCACGGCGCGGGCGGCCATGTTGGTTGCATCTGAGGAGGCCACATCCGGTTCGGTCATGGCGAATGCCGAGCGGATTTCGCCGCGCAGCAGCGGTTCGAGCCAGCGCTGTTTCTGTTCTTCGCTGGCGTAGCGCACCAGCACTTCCATGTTGCCGGTGTCTGGCGCCGAGCAGTTGAACGGCTCCGGCCCGAGCAGCGAGCGGCCCATGATTTCTGCCAGCGGCGCGTATTCAAGGTTGGTCAGGCCGGCGCCGAGTTCCGACTCCGGCAGGAACAGATTCCACAAACCTTCGGCCTTGGCCTTGGCTTTGAGCTCTTCCATGATCGCCGTCGGCTGCCAGCGATCGCCTTCGGCAACCTGGCGTTCGAACACCGCCTCAGCCGGATAAACGTAAGTGTCCATGAACGCGGTCACGCGCTCACGCAGTTCTTGCACCTTGGGCGAATAAGCGAAATCCATGATCAATTACCTTCTTGGGCAGAGGTTGTTCAAGTCATGCAATCGATGCTAGAACAGCGCTGATAATTTACCTAGCCTATTCTCGGCGTGTATAAACATTCATCACCGATATATGATCCAGTGATCGTCAGCCCTTAAAAACAAGAGAAGCCGCGTTATGAATCTGAGCAAGGTCGACCTCAACCTTTTCATCGTCTTTGACGCGATCTATACCGAAGCCAACCTGACCCGCGCCGGGCAGATTGTCGGCATCACCCAGCCTGCGGTATCCAACGCCTTGGCGCGGTTGCGCGAAACCTTTAACGATCCACTGTTCGTGCGCACCGCGCAGGGCATGGTGCCGACGCCAATGGCGCAGAACATCATCGGCCCGGTACGCAACGCCCTGTCGCTGCTGCGCGTATCGGTTCAGGAAAGCCGCATTTTCAATCCGGCGCAGGCGGTCAAGACCTACCGCATCAGCATGACCGACCTAACCGAAGCGGTGATTTTGCCGCCGCTGTTCCAGCGCCTGCGCCGCTTGGCGCCGACGGTGATCATTGAAAGCTTTCTGTCCAAACGCCGCGAGACTACTAAAGAGCTGGCTGCCGGACGCCTGGATTTTGCCGTGGATGCACCGCTCAACACCGACCCGCAGGTGCGTCACGTCAAGCTGATGGAAGACCGTTACGTCTGCGCGATGCGCAAGGGTCATCCCATGGCGGGCAAGGAAAAACTCTCGCTGGATGATTATCTGTCGCTGACCCATATCCACATTTCCAGCCGCCGCAGTGGTCTGGGGTATGTCGATCTGGCACTGGGCAAAATGGGCATTCAGCGCAAGATCGCCCTGCGTTCGCAGCACTATTTGATGGCCTCGCAAGTGATGCAGCAGACCGACATGGTCATGACCGTGCCGGAGCGCTTTGCCCGTCGGCATGAACTGCAGGCGTTTAATCTGCCGGTCAATGATGTGCCGCCGGTGGAGACGCATCTGTATTGGCATGAGAGTACTGACCAGGACCCGGCGAATCGCTGGATGCGCGAGCAGATGATCGAGTTGTGCCAACAGGTGACGGCACAGGAGAAGAAGCTCGATAAAGTGTAAGACTTCTTACCGTGTCTTCGTTCTTCGCGAGCAGGCTCGCTCCCACAGGTTCTCGGTCGAACACAAATCCGTGCTCGACACAGATCCACTGTGGGAGCGAGCCTGCTCGCGAAAGGGCCATCAAATACAACACAAATCATCCCGCTTGACGTAAACGTCAACCTGCCATTAGCTTAGCGCCAAGACCTTTTTCCGAGCGCTTCCATGAGCAGCCAGACTTACAGCATCTCCGACCTCGCCCGCGAGCTGGACATCACCACCCGGGCGATCCGCTTTTATGAAGAGCAAGGCCTGCTCAGCCCTGAGCGCCGTGGCCAGGAACGCATCTATTCGCCGCGCGACAAGGTCAGCCTGAAGCTGATCCTGCGTGGCAAACGCATCGGTTTCTCGCTGGCCGAATGCCGCGAATTGATCGAACTCTACGACCCGTCCAGCGGTAACACCAAACAACTCAACAGCATGCTGGCGAAAATCAGCGAGCGCCGCGAACAGCTGGAACAGCAGTTGCTGGATATCGAACAGATGAAACTGGAACTCGATACCGCCGAAGAGCGTTGTGTGCAGGCGCTGGAGCAGACGCTCAAGAGCCAGCAGGCCATTCAGTAACAACCCCATTCCCTGTGGGAGCGAGCCTGCTCGCGAATGCAATTTGTCATTCGACATCTATAGTGATTGACCCGGCGCATTCGCGAGCAGGCTCGCTCCCACTGAGGGATATCCGCAGACTTCAGATAACTACAACAGGTCAACCATCATGTCCCTCCCCTCCCAAGTACGCCTGATCGAAGTCGGCCCGCGCGATGGCCTGCAGAACGAGGCCCAACCGATCAGCGTCGCCGACAAGGTGCAACTGGTCGATGCCCTCAGCGCTGCGGGCCTTGGCTATATAGAGGTTGGCAGTTTCGTTTCGCCCAAGTGGGTGCCACAAATGGCCGGATCCGCCGAAGTGTTCGCGCAGATCCAGCGCAAACCCGGCGTGACCTACGGTGCACTGGCGCCGAACCTGCGCGGCTTCGAAGACGCCATAGCCGCCGGGGTCAAGGAAGTCGCAGTGTTCGCTGCCGCCTCTGAAGCCTTCTCGCAGCGCAACATCAACTGCTCGATCAGCGAAAGCCTGGCGCGCTTTGCGCCGATCATGGAAGCGGCGAAGCAACATGGCGTTACCGTGCGCGGTTACGTGTCCTGTGTGCTCGGTTGCCCGTACGAAGGCACGGTCGCGCCGGAGCAAGTGGCGATGGTCGCCCGCGAGTTGTATGCGATGGGCTGTTACGAGGTTTCGCTGGGCGACACCATCGGCACTGGCACGGCGGGCGCGACTCGCCGCTTGTTTGAAGTGGTTTCAGCGCAAGTGCCACGGGAAAAACTCGCCGGGCACTTCCACGACACCTACGGTCAGGCCATGGCCAACATCTATGCCAGCCTGCTCGAAGGCATTTCGGTGTTCGACAGCTCTATCGCGGGCCTCGGCGGCTGCCCGTACGCCAAAGGCGCGAGCGGTAACGTTGCCACCGAAGACGTGGTGTACCTGCTCAACGGCCTGGGCATCGAGACCGGTATCGACCTGGACGCCTTGATTGCCGCGGGTCAGCAGATCAGCGCGGTGCTCGGTCGCCCGAGCGGTTCGCGCGTAGCCAAGGCTCGTAGCGCACAGTGAGGGGGAAGGTGTTACCGCAGTGTCCGGAATGTGGGGCGTAAGCGAGTAACACGGAAACAAATTGTCTGGTTTCGCTGGAGTGAAAATCCGCCTAAATTTTCAAACCTTTGATTTACAAGGTTTTTTAAAAGTTGGCACGGCTTCTGCTATCTCTATGGCATAACAAGAATAAAAAGCAGCAAACCAATAAAAATAAGACGTACCGACTCTGACATAACAAAAACAACACGGCAGAGACGCAGCTAACAGATTTTTTTGGAGAAGGTGTGCTTTTCAGGGTGCTCTCAGGAGTGACCCGCAACCGGGCAGAGAACAATAAAACTACCTTCAGGTAGCTCCCGAATCGGTTGGATCGCTTAGCGAGAAAGTAGATCAGCGCTCAAAAAAATACGTTTGCTCTTGACCCCGGATGGGGGTCGCCAAAAACAGCGGTAAAGGGCCACGGTTGCCAAAAACAACAACAGACCGACCCTCAATAATAAAAAAGAGCACGCGACGACAAAATTAAAGGGGAGCCTCGGCTCCCCTTTGTGCTTTCTGTGACTCCTTAAAAACCATACAAAACACTGTGGGAGCTGGCTTGCCAGCGATTGCGATAGATCAATCATCATAGATGCTGGCAGACCTGACGCCATCGCTGGCAAGCCAGCTCCCACAGGGGTGGTGGTTAACGCTCGATTGTTTTCAGTTCTTCGATACTGATCTCACGCATCCTGAATTTCTGGATCTTGCCCGTCACCGTCATCGGAAACTCTTCGACGAACTTGAAGTGTCGTGGCGTCTTGAAGTGCGCGATGCGTTCCTTGCACCAGGTTTGCAATTCCAGCTCAGAGGCATTGTGGCCGGGGTGGAATTTGATCCAGGCAACAATTTCCTCACCGTAGCGCGAACACGGAATGCCGATTACCTGCACGTCCGCCACCGCCGGATGGGTGAAGAAAAACTCTTCCAGCTCACGCGGATAAATGTTCTCGCCACCGCGAATGATCATGTCCTTGTTACGTCCGGCGATGTTGACGTAACCCTCCTCGTTCATGCTCGCCAGGTCGCCGGTGTGCATCCAGCCCGCCTCGTCGATGGCTTCGGCCGTGGCTTGCGGATTGCTCCAGTAGCCGAGCATCACGCTGTAACCGCGAGTGCACAGTTCGCCGATGGTGCCGCGCGGCATGAGGTTGCCGGCTTCGTCGATGATCTTGCTTTCCAGCTGTGGCTGGGTGCGGCCGACGGTGGTCACGCGCAGTTCCAGCTCATCGTTCGGCCCGGTCTGCAGTGACACCGGACTGGTTTCGGTCATGCCGTAAGCAATTTGCACTTCACTCATGTGCATTTCGCTGATGACCCGGCGCATCACTTCGATCGGGCACGTCGCGCCGGCCATGATCCCGGTGCGCAGGCTCGACAGATCGAATTCGCCGCGCTGTGGCTGGTCGAGCATGGCGATGAACATCGTCGGTACGCCATAAAGGCCGGTGGCTTTCTCTTCGGCGACGGTTTGCAGGGTCAGCAATGGATCGAAGGCGTCGTTGGGGTAAATCATCGTGCTGCCGTGGGTGATGCAGCCGAGGTTGCCCATGACCATGCCGAAGCAGTGGTAAAGCGGCACCGGGATCACCAGGCGATCGCTCGGGGTCAGGCCAATGCTTTCGCCGACCATGTAACCGTTATTGAGAATGTTGTAGTGACTGAGGGTTGCGCCTTTGGGGAAACCGGTGGTGCCGGAGGTGTACTGGATGTTCACCGGCTGATCAAAGTGCAGGCTGTTGCTGCGTTCGTGTAGTTGTTCTTTAGAGACACTGGCTGCCATATCGGCCAATTGCGACCACGGCAGGAAACCTGAGGGTGGCTGCGCATCGAGGCTGATCACCCCGCGCAACTCCGGCAAACGCTCACTGCGCAATTGGCCGACGGATTGCTCGGCCAGTTCCGGCACCAGTCCCTGCAGCATGCCATGGTAGTTGGAGGACTTGAACGCCCCGGCGCAGACCAGCCATTGGCAGCCGGATTGCTTGAGCACGTATTCGAGTTCGGAGCTGCGGTAGGCCGGGTTGATGTTGACCAGGATCACGCCGATTTTTGCGGTGGCGACTTGGGTGATGCACCACTGCGCGCAGTTCGGCGCCCAGATGCCGAGGCGGTCGCCGGCCTGCAAACCCAAAGCGAGCAGAGCCCTGGCGTGCAGGTCGACCGCATCGGCCAGTTGTCGCCAGGAATAACGCAACTGCTGATGGCAGACCACCAGCGCTTCGCCGTCGGGATACTGTGCGACGGTCTGGTCGAACTTCTGCCCGATGGTCATCGCCAGCAAGGCTTTGTCCTGAGAGCCACGGGTGTAGCTGCGCGGCGGGTTTGCACTGGGTTGATCCATGACGACCCCTATTGTCTTTATTAGTGGGTTTTGCCGGATTCATTCCCTGTGGGAGCGAGCTTGCTCGCGAAGAGGCCAGCAGATTCAACATCCGTGTTGACTGAACTGACGCTTTCGCGAGCAAGCTCGCTCCCACAAGGTCCGCTCCGTTTCAATCTTGAACTACCCCTACTCTCGCTCAAGTTGACGTTAACGTAAAGGGTGATTGACAGCCATCCATCACAGGCTTACGTTAACGTAAAGGTGAGAGCAGAGTGACCGCCCTCCCCACCCTACAAAAAAGCCAAAAGGTGACCCATGAGCTATCCATCCCTGAACTTCGCCCTCGGTGAAACCATCGACATGCTGCGCGATCAGGTTCAGTCTTTTGTCGCCAAGGAGATCGCCCCGCGCGCGGCGCAGATCGACAGCGACAACCTGTTCCCCGCCGACATGTGGCGCAAGTTCGGTGACATGGGCCTGCTCGGCATCACCGTGCCGGAAGAGTACGGCGGCGCGGGCCTGGGTTACCTGGCGCATGTGGTGGCGATGGAAGAAATCAGCCGCGGCTCGGCCTCGGTGGCGTTGTCCTACGGCGCGCATTCCAACCTCTGCGTCAACCAGATCAACCGCAACGGCAACCACGAACAGAAATCCAAGTACCTGCCGAAGCTGATCAGCGGCGAGCACGTCGGCGCATTGGCGATGAGTGAACCGAACGCTGGTTCCGACGTGGTCTCGATGAAACTGCGCGCCGACAAACGCGGCGACCGTTTCGTCCTCAACGGCAGCAAAACCTGGATCACCAACGGCCCTGACGCCAACACCTACGTGATCTACGCCAAGACCGACCTGGAAAAAGGTCCGCACGGCATTACTGCGTTTATCGTCGAACGTGACTGGAAAGGCTTCAGCCGCAGCAACAAGTTCGACAAGCTCGGCATGCGCGGTTCCAACACCTGCGAGCTGTTCTTCGATGACGTCGAAGTACCGGAAGAAAACATCCTCGGCGTGCTCAATGGCGGCGTCAAAGTGTTGATGAGCGGCCTCGATTACGAGCGCGTTGTGCTGTCCGGCGGCCCGACCGGGATCATGCAGTCGTGCATGGACCTGATCGTGCCGTACATCCACGACCGCAAGCAGTTCGGCCAAAGCATCGGTGAATTCCAGCTGATTCAGGGCAAAGTCGCCGATATGTACACTCAACTCAATGCCAGTCGCGCCTATCTCTATGCGGTTGCCCAGGCTTGCGAACGTGGCGAAACCACGCGCAAGGATGCCGCCGGGGTAATCCTCTACACCGCTGAGCGCGCCACGCAAATGGCCCTCGATGCGATCCAGATTCTCGGCGGTAACGGTTACATCAACGAATTCCCGGCGGGTCGTCTGTTGCGTGACGCCAAGTTGTACGAAATCGGCGCCGGCACCAGTGAGATCCGTCGCATGCTGATCGGTCGCGAACTGTTCAACGAAACCCGCTAATCGGAGCTGACCATGGCTACCCTGCACACTCAGCTCAATCCCCGCTCAGCGGAGTTCGCCGCCAACAGCGCGGCGATGCTCAAACAGGTCGACGCCCTGCACACCTTGCTCGCCCAAGTGGCGCAGGGTGGCGGCGCGAAAGCCCAGGAACGCCACACCTCGCGCGGCAAACTGCTGCCGCGCGAGCGCATCAACCGCTTGCTCGATCCGGGCTCGCCGTTTCTGGAAATCAGCCAATTGGCCGCCCACGCGGTCTATGGCGAAGATGTCCCGGCTGCGGGTGTGATCGCCGGTATCGGCCGGGTCGAAGGCGTCGAATGCATGATCGTCGCCAACGACGCAACGGTGAAGGGTGGCTCGTACTACCCGCTGACCGTGAAGAAACACCTGCGCGCACAAACCATCGCTCAGCAGAATCGCCTGCCGTGCATCTATCTGGTGGATTCCGGCGGCGCCAACCTGCCGCGTCAGGACGAAGTGTTCCCGGATCGCGAGCATTTCGGGCGGATCTTCTTCAACCAGGCCAACATGAGTGCAATGGGCATTCCGCAGATCGCCGTGGTCATGGGCTCCTGCACCGCTGGCGGCGCTTATGTGCCGGCGATGGCCGACGAAGCGATCATGGTGCGCAATCAGGCCACCATTTTTCTCGCCGGCCCGCCATTGGTGAAAGCTGCGACCGGTGAAGTGGTCAGTGCCGAAGATCTGGGCGGCGCCGATGTGCACTGCAAGATTTCCGGTGTGGCCGACCATTACGCCGAGAGCGACGAACACGCCCTCGCCCTCGCCCGCCGCAGCGTCGCTAACCTCAACTGGCGCAAACTCGGCGAAGTGCAGCAACGCGCGCCGATTGCGCCGCTTTACGCCAGCGATGAGTTGTACGGCGTGGTTTCGGCTGATGCCAAGCAGCCGTTCGACGTGCGCGAAGTGATTGCGCGGCTGGTCGACGGTTCGGTGTTCGATGAATTCAAAGCGCTGTTCGGCACCACGCTGGTCTGCGGTTTCGCCCATTTGCATGGTTATCCGATCGCGATTCTGGCGAACAACGGGATCCTCTTCGCCGAAGCCGCGCAGAAAGGCGCGCACTTCATTGAACTGGCTTGTCAGCGTGGCATTCCGTTGCTGTTTTTGCAGAACATCACCGGTTTCATGGTCGGCCAGAAATACGAGGCCGGCGGCATCGCCAAACACGGCGCAAAACTGGTAACAGCGGTGGCTTGCGCCAAGGTGCCGAAATTCACCGTGATCATCGGCGGCAGCTTCGGCGCCGGTAACTACGGCATGTGCGGACGCGCTTACGATCCACGCTTCCTGTGGATGTGGCCGAACGCGCGGATCGGCGTGATGGGCGCCGAGCAGGCAGCGGGCGTGTTGGTGCAGGTCAAACGCGAACAGGCTGAACGCAGTGGTCAAGCCTTCAGCGCCGAGCAGGAAGCCGAGATCAAGCAGCCGATTCTCGACCAGTACGAAGAGCAGGGTCACCCTTACTATTCCAGCGCACGGCTGTGGGACGACGGCGTCATCGACCCGGCGCAGACCCGCGATGTTCTGGCCCTGGCCCTGTCCGCGTCGCTGAACGCGCCTATCGAACCGAGCCGCTTCGGCGTGTTCCGGATGTGATCGGGAGAATCTCATGAGCGATTTCAACACCCTCGAACTGCACAGCGACCCACGCGGTTTCGCGACGCTGTGGCTCAACCGCGCGGAAAAGAACAACGCGTTCAACGCCGAGATGATCCGCGAATTGATCCTGGCGCTGGACAAAGTCGCCAGCGACGCCAGCCTGCGTTTCCTGCTGGTGCGTGGCCGTGGCAAACATTTCAGCGCCGGCGCCGATCTGGCGTGGATGCAGCAATCGGCCGAACTCGATTACCACACCAACCTCGACGACGCCCGTGAATTGGCGGAGCTGATGTACAACCTCGCCAAACTGAAAATCCCCACCGTGGCCGTGGTGCAAGGCGCGGCGTTTGGCGGCGCGCTGGGGTTGATCAGTTGCTGCGACATGGCGATTGGCGCCGATGATGCGCAATTCTGCCTGTCGGAAGTGCGCATCGGTCTGGCACCCGCGGTAATCAGCCCGTTCGTGGTGCAAGCCATTGGCGAGCGCGCGGCGCGGCGTTATGCGCTGAGCGCCGAACGTTTTGGCGGCCAACGCGCTCGGGAAATCGGTTTGTTGTCCGAAAGCTATCCAGCCGCAGAGCTAGATCAACAGGTTGAACAATGGATCAACAATCTGCTGCTCAACAGTCCCGCCGCCATGCGCGCCAGCAAGGACTTGCTGCGTGAAGTCGGCAACGGCTCACTGACCCCGGCGCTGCGTCGCTACACCGAAAACGCCATCGCCCGTATCCGCGTCAGCCCTGAAGGCCAGGAAGGCTTGCGCGCCTTTCTGCAAAAGCGTCCGCCGAGCTGGCAAGCCGCAACCACCACCAAGGAGCCGCGTTGATGAGCGCACCTGTTCTCACCACCCTGCTGGTGGCCAACCGTGGCGAAATCGCTTGCCGCGTTATGCGCACCGCCAAAGCCTTGGGCCTGACCACGGTCGCCGTGCACAGCGCCACCGACCGTGAAGCGCGGCACAGCCGTGAAGCCGACATTCGCGTCGATCTCGGTGGCAGCAAAGCGGCCGAGAGTTATCTGCAAATCGACAAACTGATCGCGGCGGCCAAGGCCAGCGGCGCGCAGGCAATTCATCCGGGCTACGGGTTTCTCTCGGAAAACGCCGGATTCGCTCGCGCCATCGAAGCCGCCGGGCTGATTTTCCTCGGCCCGCCCGCCTTGGCCATCGATGCGATGGGCAGCAAGTCCGCCGCCAAAGCGCTGATGGAAACCGCCGGTGTGCCGCTGGTGCCGGGTTATCACGGCGAAGCACAGGACCTCGACACCTTCCGTGATGCCTGCGAACGCATCGGTTATCCAGTGCTGCTCAAAGCCACGGCCGGCGGTGGTGGCAAAGGCATGAAAGTGGTCGAGGACGTCAGCCAGTTGGCCGAAGCCCTCGCCTCGGCTCAGCGTGAAGCGCAGTCGTCATTTGGCGATTCACGGATGCTGGTGGAGAAATACTTGCTCAAGCCGCGCCACGTGGAAATCCAGGTGTTCGCCGATCAGCATGGCAACTGCCTGTACCTCAATGAACGCGATTGCTCGATTCAACGGCGCCATCAGAAAGTCGTCGAAGAGGCGCCGGCACCGGGCTTGTCTCCGGCGCTGCGTCGCGCCATGGGCGAAGCAGCAGTGCGTTCGGCGCAGGCGATTGGTTATGTCGGCGCCGGTACCGTGGAGTTTCTGCTGGATGCCCGTGACGAATTCTTCTTTATGGAGATGAACACGCGGTTACAAGTGGAGCACCCGGTGACCGAGGCTATCACCGGTCTCGATCTGGTGGCCTGGCAGATCCGCGTTGCGCGCGGTGAAGCGCTGCCAATCACTCAGGAACAGGTGCCGTTGAACGGCCATGCAATCGAAGTGCGCTTGTACGCCGAAGATCCTTCAAATGATTTTCTGCCGGCAACCGGGCGTTTGGCGTTGTATCGCGAATCGGCCGAAGGACCGGGGCGCCGGGTTGATAGCGGGGTCGAAGAAGGCGATGAAATTTCGCCGTTCTACGACCCGATGCTCGGCAAGCTGATTGCCTGGGGCGAGGATCGCGAACAGGCCCGGTTGCGCCTATTGAGCATGCTCGACGAGTTCGCGATTGGCGGCTTGAAAACCAACATCAACTTTTTGCGGCGGATCATCGCGCACCCGGCGTTCGCGGCGGCGGAGCTGGATACCGGGTTTATTCCGCGTTATCAGGAGCAATTGTTGCCCGCTCCGAGCACGTTGAGCGATGCGTTCTGGAACGCGGCGGCTCAAGCGGTTGCGCAGAGTCTGCCGCAGTCGGCGCGCGAGGATGACCCTGCCTCGCCGTGGTCGATCAACAGCGGCTTACGTGCGGGGCTGCCGCGGGAAATCACTCTGCACTTGAGCTGCGAGGGACAGGATCGAGCGTTGACATTGAGTGCCGCTGAGAACGCCAAACTGGCCGGCGAAGCGCTCATTGTTGAACACGAGGGCGTACGTCGCACGTTGCGGGCTATCCGCCAAGGTGATGCGCTTTATCTGCAATGGGAAGGCGAGTTGCGGCGCATCGAGACGTACGACCCGATCAGTGCCGTCGAAGCCAGCCACAGCCATCAGGGCGGCCTGACCGCGCCTATGAACGGCAGTATTGTTCGCGTGCTGGTCGAGGCCGGGCAATCGGTCGAGGCCGGTGCACAACTGGTGGTGCTGGAAGCAATGAAGATGGAGCACAGCATCCGTGCGCCGCATGCCGGGGTGATCAAAGCGCTGTATTGCCAGGAAGGCGAAATGGTTGGCGAAGGCAGCGCTTTGGTTGAACTGGAAGCCGTGTGAACGGGAGGATCGATCCTACGCTTGGCGCGGATCGATCTGACTAGTAACGCGCCGTTGCCTGAACCACAACACCGATGATTCGACACTCATCGGTCAACAGGGCTTTCGGCCAGGTCGGATTGAGCGGCACCAGGTAACGCTGGCCGCCCTCTTCGTCGAGTTTGCGGAAGATCGCTTCAGTGCTGTCGGGCCACTGAGCGATCACCAGTTTGCCGGGCACCGCCTCCGCTGCCGGGTCGACCAGAATCAGCATGCCTTCGGCAATGCTCTGGCCACTGGGAGCGGTCATCGAATCCCCCGTCACCGTCAGCCAGAACGCCGGGCCACGCGCGTGGTAATCCGTCAGTTCGAAACGCTGTTTGCCTGATGCCTTGGCGTAGGATGCCGCATCGCTCTCGCGCACCTCGCAGGTCGTCTGCCAATCGCTGACCGGGTAACGGAAGTAAGGGTTGTACTTCTGCGCCAGCGGCATGTCGTCGTCAGGTGTTATTTGCGGTTCCCGGATCACCAGCACCACTTCCAGAAAATCCATGCCCAGCGCTTGCAGCACGCGATTCATTTCCGTGATGCCGGGTTCGCGACGCTTGTTCAGCCAATGGCCGATCCCGCCCTGGGACATGCCGACGCGCTCTCCGAGCTCTGTTTGAGTGATTTTGAGTTCACTCATCTTGGCCTTGACCAACTCAATCCATTTATCCATGTGCAGCACCTTACGTCGACGCCTTCGGCCCGCAAAACACATATTGTAGTATTTAAATTCTCGTCACAACTACGCTCCGTACTATTCTGAAGGCACGGATTTTCAATCGCCCAAGGAGTGCCTCTTCATCATGAATATCAGCAGCAAAGACTTGCCAGATCTGCAAATGGACACCACCTTCACCTCGCCCCAGGGCAACGCGGCGGCGCAGCGAGCGCTGGACTATTACTTGAAACCAGCTGTGTCAGAACCGGCGGTCGACGAACGTTTTTTCGATGTCAGGCGCCATCTCAGCGGCGAGGAAGCCCTGGTGCATGCGTCAGACTTGCTGCGCTGTGCAGCGGCCACTGCATTCAAGGCAGCCGAAAACCTGCAAGGCGCGAGTCGCGATCTGGCTTTTTCAGTGGTGCACATGGTGGATATGGCGCGGGCGATGGTCGACCATTCTCTCGATGGCGATGAAGTCTGAGGAACGAAAACGCAAACGGACGGGAAAGAATTTTCCAATCGCGCAGATAAAAACATTTGACTTGCAAATGATAATGATTATTATTGCACGCAGCTGGTCGCGAGATCAGTCGATGGACCAGAGACCTTAGGTCGGTCTTCTGGACTATCTCCTCATCAGGCTAATCACGGTTTTTGACCCGGCTTTTTGCCGGGTCTTTTTTTTGCCCGTTTTTCGGGCTTGTGGCTTCAGGCTAATGAAGTCTTTAGGTGCTGCAAATTCGATGGCGCGGATAATATCAAAAGAATATCGAATGACAAGCCAGGCCCGGCCACATTGGGGCAAACTAATGACAATTAGCACTTGAGAATCAATCGCACAGTCTCTAAGCTGCATCCGCGTCATGGAGGACGCCCCCCGCCACACCCCGCAATTCCCCTCGGTTTCAGCCCTGCCTGCGTGTACAGTAACGCCCATAAAAATCATATTCAGGAAACGATTATGACCGTGGGCAAATCTTCGTTCGACATCAGCGCCAACTTCGACAGCGGCAATATCCAAGTCATCGACATCAGCAACCCGCTCAATCCGGTTCTGGCCATTCGCCCGGATACTCGCAGCGCCCATTTCCAGTGGTTCCACTTCAAGGCCAGCGGCCTGCATGTCGGTCAAGAACACTGGTTTCGCCTGAATAACGCCAGCCAGTCCACGTACAGCAAGGGCTGGCCCGGTTATCAGGCCGTCGCCTCCTATGATCACGTCAACTGGTTCCGCGTGCCGACCATTTTCGAGGGCGACTGCCTGCGATTTTCCCTCGAAGCGACGCAGACGCACGCCTGGTTCGCCTACTTCGAACCCTACAGCCGTGGTCGTCACGACTGGCTGATCGAGCAGGCACTGAGCAAGGCCGGCACCGAGTTGCTGGCGACCGGTAAAAGCGTCGAAGGGCGCGACATTCAGTTGCTGCGCAAAGGCACCGGCGCCGAAGGCCAGCGTAAAATCTGGATCATCGCGCAGCAGCATCCCGGCGAACACATGGCCGAATGGTTCATGGAAGGCGTGATCGAGCGCCTCGAAAGACACGATGATCCGGTACTGAACAAATTGCTCGCCAGCGCCGATCTGTACCTGGTGCCGAACATGAACCCGGATGGCGCGTTCCACGGCCATCTGCGCACCAACGCCATGGGCCAGGACCTGAACCGTGCCTGGCAGAACGCCAGCCAGGAAATCAGCCCCGAGGTGCTGTTCGTCCAGCAGCAAATGGAAAAGTACGGCGTCGATCTTTTCCTCGATGCACACGGCGATGAAACCATTCCCCATGTATTCACCGCCGGTTGTGAAGGCAACCCGGGCTACACGCCGCGCATCAAGAAGCTCGAAGAACACTTCCGCAACCACCTCAAACACACCACCAAAGACTTCCAGACCAAGTATGGCTACACCCGCGACGAACCGGGCCAGGCCAACATGACGTTGGCGTGCAACAGTGTCGGCCAGAAATACGACTGCCTGTCGTTGACCCTGGAAATGCCGTTCAAGGATCACGACGACCATCCCGACAAGGAAACCGGCTGGTCGGGCAAACGCTCCAAACAGCTGGGCAAAGACGTGCTGACAACCATCGCTGACATGGTTGATACCCTGCGCTGATCCCCTCCTCCGTCCATCAAAAGATCGCAGCTTGTCTGCGATCTTTTGCTTTCCGCCATTCGTACTTTCGCGCAAACAGGTTGCAAAATAAAACCACAATCAATACCTTGATCAAGGTTTTATTTTGAAACCTAAAAGGATGTGGGATATGAAACCTCTCAAAAGCAGCGTCGTTTTGCTTTTCTCTGTGGCCTGTGGGCTGGCCGTGGGTAACGTGTATTACGCACAGCCATTGCTGGACGCGATGGCTGAAGCATTTGCGATGTCGCCGGCAACTATCGGCATCGTCATCACCCTGACCCAAATCGGTTACGGCATCGGTCTGGTGTTGCTGGTGCCCCTTGGTGATCTGCTCAACCGGCGCCGATTGATCGTCACTCAAACCCTGCTGTCGGCAGCGGCGTTGTTGATGATTGCACTGGCGCCCAACAGTGTCTGGCTGCTGCTTGGCATGACTTTGACCGGGCTGCTCGCCGTGGTCACGCAGGTGCTGGTGGCCTACGCGGCAACGCTGGCGGAGCCGGCACAGCGCGGACGTGTGGTCGGGGTGGTCACCAGCGGTATCGTGGTAGGAATTCTGCTGGCACGCACGGTCGCCGGCGGCATGGCCGATCTGGCTGGGTGGCGAGCGATTTATTTCCTGTCAGCGGGGCTGACCCTGGTGATGGCGTTACTGCTGTTTCGCGTTCTACCCAAGCATGAATCCCCACAACCGGCGACTGGCTACATTGCACTGATCGCCTCGGTTTTCAGCCTGTTCAAAGAAGAACCGGTGCTGCGCCAACGCGCGCTCCTCGCCCTGCTGACTTTCGCCAGCGCGATGGTGCTGTGGACGCCGATGGTGTTGCCGCTGGCCGCGCCGCCACTTTCTTTGTCGCACAGTGAAATCGGTCTGTTCGGACTGGCTGGCGCAGCGGGTGCTCTGGCCGCTGCACGCGCCGGGCATCTGGCGGATCGCGGTCTCGGGCAGTGGGTCAGCGGTCTTTCGCTGTTGCTGATGCTCGCTTCATGGCTACCAATCGCCCTCACCCAATCTTCGCTGTGGGCATTGCTACTCGGCGTGATCACTCTGGATTTGGGTCTGCAAGCGGTGCATGTCACCAGCCAGAGCATGATCTACAGCGTGCGCCCCGAAGCGCAAAGCCGTCTCACCGCCGGTTACATGCTGTTCTACTCGATCGGCAGTGCGCTCGGCTCCATCGGCTCGACCGCGATGTACGCATGGGCCGGCTGGATTGGCGTGTGCCTGCTCGGTGCGGCCATCAATGCCGTGGCGCTGGCGTACTGGTGGCTGACCCTGAAAAGCGGCGCACCGGTGCGATGCGCCACTCAAACGGGTTAGCTGCGATCGCGGCCGCGCAACATGCTGTCGAGCACCTCGTCGCGGCGGATCCAGCCATGAAACAGCGCCGCCGCCAGGTGCAGCAGCACCGTCAGGAACAACAGATAGGCCAGATACCCGTGAGCCTTGCGCAGAAACGCGAACAACTGTGCGTAGGCCGGAACGATCGCTGGCAACTGCAACGTTGTGCTGAGCATCACCGGCTCACCCGAAGCGCTGATCATCGCCCAACCGAGCAACGGCAACACCAGCATCAGCGCGTACAGCAATAGATGCGAACCCTTGGCCGCCAGCACTTGCCAACCCGGCAGATCCGCTGGCAGCGGTGGCTGGCGCGTGGTGAGTCGCACCAGCAAACGCACAATCACCAGCGCCAGAATCGCAATGCCCAGCGGTTTGTGCAGATGGATCAGCCATTCATGTCGCTCGGAAACCGAGGTGACCATGCCGGCACCGATAAACAGCATGGCGATGATCATCACCGCCATCAGCCAGTGCAGCAGCCGCGCCAACAGGGCGAAATGCGTCGGTTGGGTTCTCATGGGCGAGCCTCCTGTTTGGCGGCGGGCAACTGGCTGACTTCGCTGGTGCGACGCAGATAGGAATTGGCATAACCGGCGGAACGCGCCGCGAGCAACGGGTCGTCGGAACCTTGAATCCCGGCCGGCAGCACCAGCGGGTCGTAGTTGATATCACGGCATTCGCCGCTCAGTTGCGGCTGGGTTTTCTCCAGCACCAGCGTGCCGGCGTTCAACACTTTGCGCCCGGCCGGCCAGGTCTTGCTGGCGTCGTTCACCGGATCCTCGGGATTGGCCAGAGTGATATTCAACTGAAAACGCAGCGGCGCAGACGCCAACCGTTGCACCAGATCCTTCTCGAGAAAATCGCCACCCTCAGGCGCAGTGGCGCCCGCAGCATCGCGCGCCAACGGCGTCATGCTCCAGCGTACGGCCTGCTTTTTACCGCTGGCGTCGACCAGATAAAACGCGTTGACGCTGTTGTAGGTTTCGGTGGCGTAACTGGCCGACGGCTTGGCGGTTTTCACCCAGGTCAGAAACGGCACGGCTTCCGGGTGCGCGGCGAAGAATGCCGGGACCTTCGCCGGATCCGGTTTACCAGTGGCCGGATCTGGCGATTGCGCCTGCTGCAATTGATAAAACGCTTCAGGCGTGCCGACCGGGAACACCGGCATGCTGTTCATCCCGGTGCGCCACTGCTGCCCGTTGGCCTGGGTGAACCGCAACGCCAGACTGCGAATCGGCACGCTGCTGTCCGGTGCATACGGATTGCCGGCCGGCAAGGCGAATCGCCCGACTACCGGGGTTTGCGGCTCGTTGAACACCTGCGCGGTCGAAAACACCCTTGCCTCGCCACTGCTCTCGAAATGGCCGATCACGCACACGCCTTTGGCGTGGTTACGGCGAAACCCGGGGTGCCCGCCGTTGTTCTTCTCCAGCACATCGACCAACGCTTTTGGCGTCAGGCGTTGTGGGTCAAAGTTACCGTGAACGTAAGCAAACGCCCCGGCCACCGCAGCGACTACCACAGCAATGCCGCCCAGACGCAGGATCAGGCTCGCCGCACTCAGTGGCGGGCGCTGCGGCCCGCCAGGCGGTGCAGCATCGGGTGATGAACGATCAACCATGAAAAACTCCAGGGCCATCGGCCACAAGTAGGAAGAATCAGCAAGACGCGCCTCGTCCGGGTTTATTCCACGCGACGGTATTTATTTTTCCGAACGTGGAATAACCTCCAACGACGGGCGTCTCCCTAGTCCACAGCGTAGTGACTAGCAGAATTTCATGAGCGAATTCGACGAACAGTTGAGAGAAATCATTCCCAGATTGCGCCGCTTTGCCGTGTCACTGACACGCAACAGCAGCAGCGCCGACGATCTGGTGCAGGCCAGCCTTGAGCGGGCGCTGTCGAGTTGGGGCGACAAACGCGCCGACGGCGATTTGCGTGCCTGGTTGTTTGCGATCCTGTATCGACAATTTCTCGACGCCCATCGCCGCTCCCGACGCTATGCGCGCATGCTCGAATTCTTCACCGGTCGCGACGACGCCGAGCCCTCGGTCGAGCGTACCGTCATCGCCCAGTCGACCCTGCAAGCCTTCGATCGCCTGCCCAGCGAACAGCGCGCCCTGCTGCTGATGGTCTCGGTGGAAGGCCTTTCCTATAAAGAGGTCGCCGAGATTCTCGGCGCCCCGATCGGCACCGTGATGTCGCGCCTGTCCCGCGCCCGCCAGGCCTTGCGCCAACTCAGCGACGGCGAAATCAGCAGCCCTTCTTTGCGGATACTCAAATGATCAGCCTGCCTCCCAACGAGCGTGACCTGCACGCCTATGTCGACCACCAACTCAGCGATGCCGACCGGCGCGTGCTGGAGACCTGGCTGGCCAGTCATCCGGATGAAGCGGCGCAGGTTCGTGCCTGGCAACAGGATGCCCAGCAGTTGCGTGCGGCACTCAGCGGCGCATTGCAGCAACCGGCCAACCCGGCGCTAGATCCAGTGATGATTCGCCAGCGCCGTCAGCGCCAGTCGCGTCGTCATCTGGCCAGCGCCGCGGTGTTGCTGATCGCGGTCAGCGTCGGTGGCTTCAGTGGCTGGCAAGCTCGCGAAATGACCTTGGTGCGCCCATCCATGTTGCCGATGACCGACGCCTTGCAAGCCTATCGCCTGATTGCCCAGCAAGGCATGCTGCCAGCCGATTACAAGGTCGACAGTGATGGTGACATGCAGCGCTGGCTTGATCGTTATTTCAACCGGGCCAGTCGTTTACCGGATCTGAAGGCGGCCGGGTTTGAACCGGTCAGCGGACGCTTGCTCAGCACTGATGAAGGTCCGGCGGCGATGGTGATGTATGAGGATGGCAGCGGGCACAAGGTGAGTTTCTATGTGCGCCCACCGGGGCCGAAGAACACCTTTTTGCCGCGTGGAAGCCGCAGTGATGGCGACTTGCAGGCCGAATACTGGTCGGGGGGCGGGTACAACTACGCCATGGTCAGCCCGGTCGATACACCAGCGGCGCAACAGCTCAAGCAATCACTGCAATTCTGAAAACACCGCTGTTCTATGTAGGAGCTGCGGCACGCTGCGATCTTTTGATCTTGTTCTTAAGGGCAAGATCAACAGATCGCAGCCTCGTTTCACTCGACAGCTCCTACAAAGGATCGTGTCAGCTCAGAAACCTACGTCCAAAACCACATTGTCCAGATAAGTACCCGCCGGCGGCGTGGTCTGGTCGGTGTAGATCTTCGCGTTGTAGTTGAAGATCTGACTGCCCGTGCCCAGCCCGTTACCCGGATTGACCTCGGCATCGGTACTCGCCCGCCGCGCCGCGCCGACACTGCCCCAACGCGTGGCGCCGGCACTTTTGAAAATGTCGTAGGCCAGATAATTGCTCCCGGAAATCATCCTTCGCCGGCCGCCGACACTCACCGCGTTCTGCCCGTCACTTAACCCCACGGTGTAAGCACTGCCCTTGGTGCAGGCCAGATTGATCGTCTGTCCGGTCACCGGCGTGAACGCGCTGACCACCGGCGCGCTGCCGAAGGCAATGTTCGGCGCAGTAATCGTGCAGTCGTTGGACACCGTCAGGTTCACCGTCAACGAGGTCGTGCCGTTGGCAATATCACGCCCGATGCAGATGGCACCGATGCCGATCCCCGAGCAGTAATTCCAGTTCCAGAAAATACTCAGGGTCTCGGTATACACCCCGGCGGCGACGTTACTGCCGATGGTTGTACCGAGGTAGAGCGGCACGGTTTTTGGCGTCGTACCGTTGAGCAGGCCCAAGGCATCGATGATGCCGTTGCGTGCGAAGTCATAGGCGGTGCCGCGCGTCAGCGGGTAGCTAGTGCTGTTGTTGGCGTAAACCGTGTAACTGATGACATCGCCGGTCGGCCCGACCAGACCACTTTGAGTCGATGAAACGGTGCCCCAGAAGTGGTCGTTGCTGGTCAGCAGGGACAGCAGCGAACCGGTACAGCTCAAACCTGCATTCAGCGTGGAACTGGGCTGCGACGTCGTGCGCACGGCGATCGAACTGAGCGTACCGAATGCTGCCGGCGTGGTGCTGACTACCGAACACGCGGCCTGCGCCGCCCCGGGTATAAACAGTGCCAGACATAACAGCCATCGCCGGAACATCATTGGCACACCAACGGGCCAATCAACGGCACCTGATTTTGATTCAGATCGACGCTGAACTGCGCCTGACAGTTCTTGCCGTCGGCCAGCGTCACTTGCAACGAGTTCTGCGCCTGCAGGTTTTCCAGATACACCAGCCCATCCCAACCGACCACCGTCCGCGTGCCGCTCTGCTCATGCAGCACGCCCGCACCCAGCGGCAGTTCACGCTGCTGCGGATCGACCAGCACGATGCTCGCGGCAATCACTCGGGTCAGCGGAAACTCCAGCAGATAACCGCTGCCACGCCGCACCGCGATGCGCTGTTCGACGTTGGGGCTGCGCACGTTGGCCGGCAGATTCAGTGGATCGATTTCATATTTACCCCGGTAATAAGCACTGCTCCACGGCACCAGCAGATGCCCATTCTTGTCAGTCTGACCGACCTGCTGATTTTCGTAGCGCACCGGAATGTCGGCAAATCCCTCAGTACTGACCACCACAAATGCGTCGTCAATACGGTTGGCGGCGAACACCTGACGGTCCATCCACACCAGCGAACCACTGGCATCGGCCCAACGGGTTTCGGCGTCGGAAGTACCGTAGACCCCGGCCTGCAATTGCACCGATTGCAGCCGCCAGGTGACGTCGGCCTGACGATAATCGGCGCCGTCCCCCTTGGCGTAACCCAGATTGAAACCTACGCCACCCTCGGTCGGTACCGCGCGACTGTAGTTGACCCGCTGCTGGCTCTGCCCGGTTTTACTGCGATCGCTGCTGATCGCCAGACTGCCGCGCAGATCGAACGGGATCACCAGTTGCGCCTGCACCGCCCAGTTGCTGTCGCCGATCTCGCGGTTGGCCGACAGGTAGAAACTGCTGTTGCGCCACAGCGGTTTGCTCCAGCTCAGGTTTAACAGTCGCGTGCGCGAATCATCCGCCGCGCGCACATCGAAATAACCGGCGCCGAGGCTACCCCAGCGCTCGAGGTTGAGGCTCAGGGTCGCCTGTTCGCTGCGCCGGCTAAGGCTGATATAGGGGCTGTCGACCACGCTGAGGTCGGCGTATTGATCGTGGCGTTGCAGGCGTTGGTACGAAAAGCTGAAGCGCTGATTGCTGTACTGATAGCCCAGGCTTAATTGCTGACCACCCTCGCCGTCGAAACGGCTTTGACTCACAGCGCTGTTGAGCACACCAAAGTTACCGAGCTGCCAATTGCCGCCAAGGCCGCCCAGTGTCAGCGAGTCGGCCGCTTCGGCATGACTTTCCAGGGTGAAACTGTCGCTGACGCCATACCGCAGGCTGCCGGAGGTGACACCCGGCCCGTAACTGAAATCCTTCAAACCGTAGTCGCGGCGCAACGTACCGGCAGCCACGGAAAAATCGCTCAAGCCTTTTTGCAGCAAGGTGCTGGTGACATAGAACGGCACCGTAGTCGAGACCTGCCGACCGAGCGCATCAGTGGTCACTACGACGGCTTCGCCCGCACCGTTGATGAACGGAATATTGGTCAGCGTGTATGGCCCGGGCTGCAAATCTGCGCTGCTGGACTTGTAGCCATTGATGAACAGATCCACCGAGGACGGCACTGCTGCTTCACCGGCAAATTGCGGCAGCGGATAGGTCACCAGATCCGGGCGTACGGCAAAGTCCCGAGAAAACTGCACGCCGCCCAAACGCACCGAACTGCTCCACGGCAACGCACCGCTGATCACGTCACCGGCCTCGTAGGTGAGCATCCGCTCGTCATCGGAGTAACGCCAGGTGGTGTCGTAACGCAAGTAGCCGTTGTCCAGCGTGTTGAGCGAATCACCGGACAAGGTTTGCCGATACTGCCCGGTGTTGGACAACGTGCCCCAGCTGTCGAACAGCCGCACTTCGTTCCACGCCGCCAGATAAGTGCCGGCATCGTCGGTGTCGTTGAGGTACAGGTCATAGTTGAACAGCGCGCCGAAACTGCTCAGTGCCGGAGTGCGCGGGTAAGCCTGGCGATTGCCGATGAACTGTTCCGGTAGCCAGTCCGGCGGCACGTCCAGCAGCAAGCGCTGACCGACGCTGTCGTAATCACTGTGCAGCCCCGCCAGACTGTCGAGATCGACCTCAGCGCCAAGGCTGTCGGGCAGTTTCATGCCGGTCTCGCGCAACGCCGTCGCCGGGACAAACAAGCGCCCGTCGCGCTGATGCACCGCCACTACGCGCCCGGTATTCATCTGGTTGACCACCAGCTCCAGAAACAACTGTGCATCACTCACGGCCTCCATGCCGCTCGGTGGCGGTGGCAGATCGCCGGCCCCGGATGGTTTAACGAACATCAGGCATAACGCGCCGGTGATGAGCCACAACGGACGCTGAATACGGCGAACCCGTCCCGGGCTCATACGCGTTTTACGTCCGTCAATGGACTGAATCCTCCCTGGTACCGCTTTAGCCAACGCCAGATGTCAGCGCTACGACTCACTCACTTGGCGGGCGTAATGCTCTGCACCTGCGCCGTGCCGTTGACCCGCACCTGCAACGTCGACTCACCAGCCAACGGCCCCGGTGCCGGCCAGCGCATTACCGCGCCGGGTAGCACGTAACCCAGCAGCCCTTCGGCCAATGGTTTGCTCTGCCCAGCCTGTTTGATGGTCACGTCAGTCAGTCGCGCATGCACCGCGCCCTGATTGCGCACCTCGACATAAGGCTTGCCGTCCACGGCCACCGTGCGCCAGCTCAACTGCGGCAGGCCGACACCTTTGGGATCACGCGCGCGGGTGCTGTCTTCTTTGCTCCACAGCCCGGCGCCATAGGCAAACAGCGGCACCGAGTAACGCATCTGGAAGCGGATCGCTGCGGCGGTTTTGCCCCCGTCAGCGGTCGCGGGTTGCGCGGAAGGAATTTCGTCGATGATGATCCGGTAGGCCAATTCCTGTCCCGGCGGCACGTCCTTGGTTCGGGTCAGGCGCACCAGCTGCTTCTGCCCTGGCTCGATTTTCGCCACCGGCGGGCTGCCGATCACGTCGCGCTGGTTCTGGTATTGCTCGGCGAAACCACTCTGGCTCCAGCCGAATACGCGGATCTGCAGATTGGCGGTTTCGCTGCCACGGTTTTCCAGCCACAGCGCACTGGCCTGTTGATCCGCCTCCAGCACCGGATCGATCGGCCAGATCAGCACCGAACTCGCCGCTTGTGCCTGGCTTGCCCCAAGCATGACCATCGTCCACATCACACAGCGCACGAAAGAATGCCGTGACGTCACTGACCCCATAAACCTGCTCCTTGTCGGCCATTCAACTTCGCCTTACCACGACAGTTGCACCTGCAACACATCGCTGTACGTCCCCCCAGGCTGATTGCCCGGCAATTGCACCTGACCGTAGATCGGCAGGCTGATGTTGTTCGCATCGCTGTAGGCCACCGCCACACTCTGGCCAATGCCCAGGCTTTGGCTGTACGCCGCATCGCGAAACAGCGCATAGGCCACCCGCGCACTGCCGCTGTTGACCTGCATGTGCCGGCCACTGCTGTTGTACTGGCCGCCATCAACGCTCATGTTCAGCGTTACGCCCGGCGTGCATTGCAATTGCACCCCACCGGTCAGGGCGACCTGCACGGTGCCGGTGGCCAGTGCCGAACGCGAACCGAAATTCAGCCCGCCATAGTTCGACACCCCACCCACCACCAGACACCCGGCAGTGACCGTGGCGCTGACCTGAAAGCTCTGGCTCGTCGCTGCGGTCAGCGGCAGCGGTGCACTGCCGGCACAGAGCAGGAGCAGCGCGGCACAGCCATGGCGGCGCATGGCATCAGAACGTCAGTTCAACGGCGACGGTGTCGGTGTAAGTCCCCGCTGGCAAACCGGCCTTGCCCACCGCCTGACCGTAGAGGTTCACCGTCTGCGCGACCCCGGTGCTGGCGGCGAGGTTGATCGTCCCGTCGATCGCCAGCAGTTGCGAGTGCCCGGCGTCGGTGTACAAGTCGTACGGCACGTAATTGGCAACACCGTCGTACAACGCTCGCGTGCCCCCCGGCGACATGCCGTCATGGGCACCGGCGCGCACCTTGACCGTCGGCGTGGTGCCGCTGGAGCAGAGAATCGACAGCGCCCCGCCGCCACCGCCCAGCACTTGCCCGGTGGCGGTGGTGAACAGGCTGTTGGCGGTGCCGAAGTTCAACGCACCGAAGTTCAGCCCGGTGGAGCCGCCAGCACCGTTGACCTGACAACTGCTGATCAGAATCAGGCTGGAGGTGATCTGGCCGGTGACCGTGGTGGCGGCGTTGGCACTGGAAACCAGCGCCAGGCCAAGCAACGACAAACCTATCCTTGATGCAAACGTACGCATGGTGTCCGTCCTCTACGGGGTTACCAGTCGAGCGTCACCGTCAGGGTGTCGGTATAGACACCTGCCGGTACCGCGCGGGTATTCGCCACCACCGAGCCAAATACCGGAATGGGTATCTGCGCAGCGCTGGTGACAGCGAAATTGTGTTGCTGGCCGATGCTGTAGCTCCGGGCGCCGGAGGGATCGACAAACAGCTGATAGGGAAGGGTCTGGCGGCCGTTGCTCAGACGCCGGGTGTTGCCGTCACCATGGGTGCCGCCGTCGATGGTGACGGTGAAACCGGTGACCGAAGGATTGCAGGCGACGTTGAGTTTGCCACTGCTGTCGGCGCCGAGGCTGGCCTTGATCGGCGCGTTCCAGGTGGGGCCCTGAAGGCCGAAGTCGAGGGTACCGAGATCGCTGACCGGGCTGGCGGGAGTGCTGGTGTTGGTGACTTCACAGCCGGCAATCAGGATCAGCCGCGCATTGATCTGCCCGCTCATCGCCGCTTGCGCGTCGTCTGCAAGGATTGCCAGCGTCCCTGCCGCCACCACCATCCAGTGTTTGCCTGTCATTGCGCCGTCCCTGCTCCTTTACGCTGACTCAATCACCGCGCTCATCATCGAACGCCTTCCTTGCGCACCCGCGTCCACGGGATGCCTGTTGCCATCGCGATCACCAGGTGACCGTGACCTTTACCAGATCCGAATAACGGCTGACTCGCGGCACCTCAGCCAAGCGCTCGATGCGCGCGTAAAGCGGTAATTCCACCGTGCCGCTGTCCGGCACCCGCCCGCTGACCGGCACATCCACCACCAACGGCTGCCGTCGCGCAGCGTCCTGATACAAGCGATAAGGAATCGGCTTGCTGCCCGCCGCCCCCGCCATGTAACGGACTTCCCCGACACCGCCGTGCAGACCGCCGTCGACGCGCATCTGGTACGGCGTGTCGGGATTGCACTCCAGCCGTGGCAGGCGCTGATTGGTCAACGCGGCAGCCAACGGCCCGGCGGGATCATCGAGGCGTGCGGTACTGCCGAAGTCGAGCACACCCAATTGCTCGATGCCGGCCTCCCGCTGTTGGCCGATCAACTGGCAGCCGCGCTGCACGTCAACGCGCACTTCGACCTGAAGATCCGCCGCATAAACAGGTGCAGCGCATACCCCCAGCAGGCTCATGACCACCCGTATATTCACTGCGCCGTTCCTTGTCAGTGATCGCTGGCGACGTCGTTTCTGTGATTGAGGTTAGCAACGGTCGACGATTCCGCCAGTCGATTGGATCCAGGGATCACCCGGGATATGTTTCGAAAGGTTGGCAAGAGGTCGCGCCATGTCGCTGAAAATAGCTGTACGTGCCGGACAAACTTGTTCAATAACCGCCCACTGTCGATCCGCCGTGGTGGCTGGCCAGCCCGGCGTCTGGTTACACTGTGTCGCCGCGCTCCCGGGAGCCGGTCTTGACGAACACGGAGACGCCCACAGTGCCTGCCCACCCGCCGAAACGATCGCGACTGATCCAGCGCTGGCCGGCGTTGCGGCGCTGGTTCGGCAAAGGTTTGCCGGCCAGCGCCGGGCATGACGCCAGTGGCCAGTCGATCCGTGATTACTTCCGAAACAAGGCCAGCGGTCAGGGCTACACCCTCAGCCACAGCCAGCAGCGCGTCATCGATTGCATGGCGCAGCAGGCGAGTCTTTTGCTTGGCGCAAGCGCTCACACCCCACAGAGCCTGTATCTGTTCGGCGCCGTCGGGCGTGGCAAGAGCTGGTTGCTCGACGGCTTCTTTCAGGCCCTGCCGATCACGCAGAAACGGCGCCTGCATTTCCATCAGTTCTTCGCGCAATTGCATCAGGGCATGTTCAGCCATCGCGAGCAGGACGATGCCCTCGAAGTGACCCTCGACGAACTGCTGGAGGATTGTCGGGTGCTGTGTTTCGACGAATTTCATGTGCATGACATCGGCGATGCCATGCTCATCACCCGGCTGTTCAAAGCGTTGTTCAAACGGCGGATTGTGCTGCTGGTGACCTCCAACTATGCGCCGGAAGGTCTGCTGCCCAACCCGCTCTATCACGCCCGGTTCAAACCGGTGATCGAACTGATCAATACGCGCATGCAGGTGATGGAAGTCGGCGGCCCGCACGACTACCGCAGTCAGACGCGCCATTCTGCACATCAGATCTTCACCCAGGGGCATTACGTGTGGCCGGCCACGCCAGCACAACGCACCGCTCTGGATCTGCCGCCTGCCGATGCGCCGGCCGTTGCGCTAACCGTCGGTACCCGGCAGTTTCAGGCGCGGTTTTGCGAGGAACGGCGGGTCGGTTTTACCTTCAACGATTTGTGTGAACAGCCGACGGCGGTCATGGATTATCTGGAGCTGTGTCGACGTTTCGACCGCTGGATCATTGATGATCTGCCGGAACTGGCGGAGTGCTCAATCGCCGCGCAACAACGCTTCATCAACCTGATCGACGTGTTGTACGACCAGGACAAGCACCTGACGTTGATTGGTCGCCTGCCCTTGCGCGAAAGCCTCGACGGCCATGCCATTGACCTGGCGCGCACGCGCAGTCGGTTGGGGCAATTGCAGGAAGTGCACGAACCCGCCTGACCACACGGTTTCAGTGGGAGCGAGCCTGCTCGCGAAAGCGCCCTGTCAGTCAAAACATCAGCGGCTGACACTCCGCTTTCGCGAGCAGGCTCGCTCCCACCAAAGGCATCTGAAGTTTCGCCACCTGTCCAATTCAAACCCGGACTTTGCCGTTATCATGTCGCCCATTCCCGGCGCCCCAGCGGCGCGCCCCTGATCAAAGCGAACACCCAACATGCACACCCTTGCTCAATTGCGCGCCGGCGAGTTGTCCGGCATCACACGGCTGGACCTGTCTTGCGGACTGAGTGAATTCCCGGTCGAGATTTTCGATCTGGCCGACACCCTGGAAATCCTCAACCTCAGCGGCAACCAATTGAGCAGCCTGCCGGACGACTTGCATCGCCTGACTCGCCTGCGCGTGTTGTTCTGCTCCGATAACCCGTTCACCGAACTGCCGGCCTGCCTCGGCCAATGCGCTGCCCTGACGATGGTCGGCTTCAGGGCCAATCGCATCGTCAACGTCCCCGGTGCCGCCCTGCCGCCTCAGCTGCGCTGGCTGATCCTGACCGACAACTGCATCGAAAGCCTGCCGAGCGAACTTGGCGAACGCCCTGCCCTGCAAAAACTCATGCTCTCGGGCAACCGTTTGCAAACGCTGCCGCCCTCGCTGAGCAACTGCCATCGACTGGAGTTGCTGCGCCTCTCGGCCAACCGCCTGACCGAGCTGCCGCAGTGGCTGCTCGCGCTGCCGAGCCTGACCTGGCTGGCTTACGCCGGTAACCCGCTGGAAACCGAGGCAGACGCCGCCGCGCTGGAGGCGACGCCGCAAATCCCTTGGTCGGCGTTGCGTCTGGAACAACGGCTGGGTGAAGGCGCCTCGGGGGTGATTTCCCGGGCGAGCTGGCAACGCGACGATGGCGCAGTGACGCCGGTCGCGGTGAAACTGTACAAAGGTGAAATGACCAGCGACGGCTCACCGCTGCACGAAATGAATGCCTGCATCACGGCTGGCCTGCATCCCAATCTGATCCGCATCGAGGGCCGCATCAGTGGCCATCCCGACGGCCAGCAAGGCTTGGTGATGCAGTTGATCGATCCGTCGTTCCGCAACCTCGCCGATCTGCCGAGCCTGGCATCCTGCTCGCGCGATGTGTACGCCGATGATTGCCGGTTCAGTGCCCAGGTTGCTCTGAACATTGCCAAAGGCATCGCCTCGGCAGCGGAGCACCTGCACCAGCAAGGCATTACCCACGGCGATCTCTACGCGCACAACATTCTGTTGAATGAAAGCGGCGATTGCCTGCTCGGAGATTTTGGCGGGGCATCGTTCCACGCCATTGCCGATACTGAGCAAACCCGCGCATTGCAACGCATCGAAGTGCGTGCGTTCGGGATTTTGCTGGGGGAACTGCTGGCGCGCATCGACTCGGGGTTGAGTGATGAACTGCGTGTGCTGCTTGAGGAACTGGAGCGGCGTTGCTGTCAGGCGGATGTACTGGAGCGGCCCGGGTTTGCTGAAGTTAATGCGGTTCTGCAGCAAAGCTGACTGCTGCGCAGTCAATCGCGGGCAAGCCCGCTCCCACAGTGTCCGAGTCGCTCACAAAATGTGTAGACACCTCTGAACCTGTAGGAGCGGGCTTGCCCGCGATGAGGCCATCACCGGAGAAACAGATCAGCCCGCCAGGCCGACAAACATGTCCTGCACGTCATCATGGTTGTCGAGGCCTTCAAGGAACGCTTCAACCTCAGCCATCTGCTCGTCACTCAAACCGCTGACCGGATTCTTCGGCTGGTAGCCGAGCTTGGCCGACAGCACGGTGAAGCCTTGCTCTGGCAGCGCCTTCTGCACCGAATCCAGATCAGTAGGATCGGTCAGGAACAGCGTCGCGCCCTCTTCGCCCGGCTCGAAATCCTGAGCACCGGCTTCGATCGCGGCCATTTCCGGGTCGGCGTCCGGGGTGTCCGGCGAAGCTTCGATCATGCCGACGTGGTTGAAATCCCAGGCCACGGAGCCGGAAGCCCCCAGTTGGCCCTTACGGAATGCCACACGGATTTCCGCGACGGTACGGTTGATGTTGTCGGTCACGCACTCGACGATCAGCGGCACCTGGTGCGGGGCGAAGCCTTCGTAGGTCACGCGATGGTATTGCACGGTTTCACCCAGCAGACCGGCGCCTTTCTTGATCGCGCGGTCCAGGGTTTCTTTTGGCATCGAGGCTTTCTTGGCCTGTTCGACCACCAGACGCAGGTGTGCGTTGGTGGTGGTATCGGCACCGTTGCGGGCAGCGATGGTGATTTCCTTCACCAGTTTGCCGAAGATCTTGCCCTTGGCGTTGGCTGCCGCTTCTTTGTGTTTAACCTTCCACTGTGCGCCCATTACTCACTCTCTTGATCTGTGGCGCCGAGACATCTATTGGCCGACGCGTGGCGCCAAGTTTATACGGCCTAAAGTCGGCAATCGACCAAAAAAACACAATGCAGAATCGACATCTTCACCAGTGCTTGTAGGGGGATTCTGAAAAACGCCTTTGACATGACCATTCAGCGCTGTGGTTTCGTACCCTCTCAAGCCCGTATTGCCTGACAGAGCCTGTTCGAATGCTCAATGACAAGGAAAGTCCTTTTACCCTGACCCTGACCGACAGCGGTCTGTGCCTGCCGGTGGTGCGCTTTCTCGGCGAGGAAGCGCTCAACCAGCCCTACCGTTTCGACATCGAGCTGATCGGCCTGGCCCCCGCCGTGGCGCCGGGTACCTTTCTGCACCAACCGGCCTTTCTGCGTCTGGACGATGAACATGGGGTTCACGGCATGATCGACAGCGCCAGTTGCGAACACCGCGGTACGCACCGGATCGGCTATCGACTGACGGTTGTACCGCGCTTGCAAAGCCTCGCCGAGCCGAACAAACGCCGCGTATTCGTGCAGCGCAGCGTGCCGCAGATTCTCCAGCAATTGCTCACGGAAAATGCCCTGCCGGTTGATGGCTACCGGATTGAAATGACTGTCGGCCAATACCCGACCCGGCCGTTTTGCATCCAGTACGAAGAAAGCGATCTGGCGTTGCTGCACAGGCTGTGTGAAGAGGAAGGCATTCACTACCACTTTGAACACCGGGTGGACGGGCACGTTGTGGTGTTTGCCGATGACAGCCTGAGCCTGCCGCAAGTGCCGGTGCTGATTGCGTTCAAGGCCTGCGAGCAAACGTCATCACCCTGCGTCAGTGCGCTGTACCAGCATCACCACGCCGCGCCGATCGCCACGCTGCATGCCGTGCGTAATCGAGGGCAACAGGCTATCCGCGACGACGCCGCCAACCACATCACAGCCAATCCCCTGCCGCCGATACCTTCTCTTGAACAACGTCACCACGAACAACGCAGCCGTCGGCATCTGGAACGGCAACGCTGCCAACATCGCACGATCAACGGCCGCAGCGACCGGGTCGGCTTGCTCAGTGGGCATCTGCTACAAGTTTCGGCACATCCGGTCAGCCACTTCAACGAACAATGGCGGCTCACTGAGCTACGCCATCACGGGCAACATCCATCGATTCTTGATCCGACGCCGCCCCTGCACCGTTACCACAACGATTTCACCGCCCAGCCGTGGTCCAGCGACTTTCGGCCAGCGCTCAGACAAGCCCGCCCGAGCATTGCCGGGTATCACCTGGCGCAGGTGGTAGGGCCTGCCGGACAACCGGCGCAGCTCGATGAACAGGGTCGAGTCGCCGTCAGGCTGTGGCCCTCGGAACATCTGCAACCCCTTGAAGACGACGCGATCTGGCTGCCCATCGCCATGACGCGGGCCAATGGCCGGATCGCCCTGGAAGAACTGCCCTGCGCCGGCAGCGAAGTGTGGGTGAGTTTCCTCGACAGCGACCCCGACCGGCCGATCCTGTGTCTGGGCAACTCACGCAAGCCCACGCCTCGCGAGTCACCACCTGCGCGCGACAGCAGCTTGTTGCTCGACTGGCTGCTCGACAGCGGCGCCCGCTAGCCCAATCTGTAGGCGCTGCCTTCGACAGCGCCTACATCGGCAAACAGCGCTCAACCTTTATCAGCCTTGCCCGCCGCTGCGGCGAATTTCGCCAGACGCACGTCGAGATGCCGAGGACGTCGCCCATGATCTTCGGCGCGCTCCTTGCGGCGGATGGCGTTGCGCACCATTAACGAGCCGAGGTAACGGATCGGCTCCGGCGGGAAATAGCCCAGTGGCCCGTTGACCAACGGCGAGCGCGTCCACGGGTTGTCCAGGCCTTGCACCAGCGAAGCAAGAATCTGCCCGCCCATATGGCACGGGCCGACGCCGCTGCCCGAATAGCCGAAACCGTAAAACACGTTGCCCGCACTGCTCATCTGGCCGAAGAACGGCAAACCGGTGACCGAGCGATCCGACGGGCCATTCCAGGTGGCATCGACTTTTACATCGGCAAACGCCGGGAAGAAGTCGGTGAGGCTGTTTTTCAGCAGGCCGGCATACGGCGATGGCTGATCGAACACCGGCAGCATGCGCCCGCCAAAGGCGAAGGTGTTGCCGCCCTTGCCGAGCATGATTCGGCCGTCGGGGGTGTTGTGGTAGTAGTGTACGAAGATCCGCGAATCCAGCACGGTGACGCCACTGGTCAGGCCGATTTCCTGCAACAGATCCGGGCGCGGTTCGGTGATCAACATGTCGCTGGAAACAATCGCCACGCTGCGCTCGAATTGCGGGAAGGCACGGGCCATCCAGGCATTCATCGCCAGCACCACGCGGTCGGCAACGATGCTGCCGCCCGGTGTTCGCAGGCGTGCGGGACGCCCCTCCTCCAGCCCGGTCATTGCCGTGTTTTCGTGAATCTTCACACCCAACTGCAATGCCACCCGACGCAAACCACGCACCAGTTTGCCCGGCTGCACACTGGCCGCCGCCGGCGAGAACCAGCCCTCCAGATGTTTGCTGGATCCGGCCATGCGCTGCACATCGGCCAGCGGACGCTGGGTGAACGAATTTATGCCGTTGCGTTCCAGTGCGGCGATCACCGCGTCGGTCGAACCGACTTGCGCGCGATTGGTCGCGGTGTACAGCGTGCCGTCGAGGCGGTAGTCGGCATCGACGCCGTACTGCTCGCAGAACTCACCGATCGCGTGAATGCTGCGCTCCGATTCCTTGACCAGACGTACCGCTTCCTCGACGCCAAACAGGCGTTCAAGGGTGAAATATTTCGCCGACCACGACAGCGCACAACCGCCGTTGCGGCCGCTGGCGCCGGCACCGCAGATGTCCGCTTCGATCAGCAACACATCGAGTTCGGGGTTCTGTTGCTTGAGCATGATCGCCGTCCACAACCCGGTGTAGCCGCCGCCGACGATGCACACATCGGTGCGGACTTCGCCCTGCAGCGGCGGGCAGGTTTCAGAGGTATCGGCCTGCAAGGCCTGCTCCAGCCAAAACGGTCTCATGGGGTTTCTCCAAGTCAGATGGCCACGACCCAGCCTGCCGCGAGCACCGCAGCAGGCCGCGAGGCAAAGGGTTTCAGGAACGCAGGGGTTTGATCGTCAGCGGGCAATTGGGGATAGAGGCGCGCGGTTCCATCACCCCGACCGGGCGGCTGTTCCAGTGCGGAATCAGCACCAGCGCCGAGAACAGCGCACAACCGGCGAAGACGATGAACACCGTCACCGAGTCGAAGTAACCCGGCAGCAAACCGCCGAGTACCGCGCCGACCGAGCCGCAGCCGTTGACGAAACCGGCCGCCGTGGCACCGGCCTTGGCTTTGCCGAAGTCGATCGCGGCGGCGCCGCTGATCATTGAATCCGGGCCGTACAGGGTCAGGCCCATGACAAACAACAATGCGACCACCAGCAACACACTGCCGCTCTGCAACGCAGCCATGAACAGCGCCAGCGTCACGGTCAGCGCCAGCAAGCTCAATACGCAGGCCGGCATGCGCCGGGCGCCGAAGAGTTTGTCCGAAGCCAGGCCAATCAGGATCGGCCCGAGCAACCCGGCCAGTTCGAACGAAGTGGGAATGATCGCCGCGCCGATCTTGCCGACACTGGGCATCTGTTCAAAGACAATCACCGGCCCCCACAGCAGAATCGCGTAGCGCGCCGGTTTCAACATGAAATACGCCAGGCCCAGCACCAACACCGTGCGGTTACGCAGGATTTCTTTCAACGGCTCCCAGACGCTGAGTTTGCTGTTGGCTTCGGTTTCTTCCGCCGTCAGTTCAGGCTCCGGCTCGACCGCCGGCAAGCCGACGTCTTCCGGCTTGTTGCGCTGGAAGATAAAGAACAACACCGCGACCACGGCAACCACCACCGCGCTGGAAATGAACGCCGCGTGCCAGGTGCCCATCAAGGTATACGCCCACCAGCCGGCGAACGGCGACGCTACCAGACCACCAAAGGCGTAGCAGGAACTCCATAACCCGAGCACTCGCCCGCGTTGTTGGGAAGGGAAAAAACTGCCGAGGTTTTTGCACAATCCCGACCATCCGGTGGACTGCGCCAACCCCTGAATCAACATACAAGTGGCGAAGATCGGCAGCGTGGCAAAACTGCCCATCACCAGCGCCGCAGCGGCGGAAATCAGCAAACCACCGAGCACCACGACCCGTGGGCCAAAGCGGTCAGCGAGCATGCCCCAGGTGAACTGGCCGAGGGCATAAGCCGCCAGATAAATCGCATCGAGGTTGGCCATGGCCATCTTGTCGAGCATAAAGGTCGGGTCTTCGGCAATGCCCAGTTTGGCCACCGAAAAGGCTTTGCGGGTGAAGTAGAAAGCGGCGTACGCCAGCCAGGTAATCGCGAAAATCTGCACGCGCCAACGCGCAATGGTGCCGATGTGCTTGTTCATGGTGGTTCTGACCTCAGGGTGTGAGTGTGCCGGCAGAATCGTTAAGAAAAACGCCTGTGTTTTTATTGTTGAGCACTGCGATATCACCTCGTCCCTACGGCGATACCGGTCAGATGAGTCCTGTTGTTGCACGCACAGGCTCATGGCCACCGTGCGGCCCGAGCGGGCAGTCAGCGATGGCGTGAGCCGATCAAAGCAATTACTGTTTAATAAATAAAATCGATTTATCGTATTTCACACATAAGCTCAGCCTGTTACTGACTTATCGATCAGGTGACTTCATGTCGGTGTCCCACACCCAACTCAAAGCCTTCCACGCCGTGGCCGTGCATGGAAGCTTCACCAAAGCCGCCGAGCGCCTTTTTCTCACGCAACCGGCGATATCCGACCAAGTGCGCAAACTCGAGGAGCGATTCGGCGTTTTGCTGTTTCATCGCAATAAACGTTCCGTGCGCCTGACCGATCTCGGTGAACGTCTACTGGCGATCACGCAACGGTTGTTTGTCATTGAAGCGGAAGCGCAGGAATTGCTGCAGGAATCCCAGGCCCTGCAGACCGGCAGCCTGATTCTGGCGGTGGATGCGCCGGTGCACGTGCTGCCGCAGATCGCGCGGTTCTGTGAGCGCTATCCGGGGATCAGCGTGAAGATCGAGACTGGCAACACTGACGAATCGCTGTTTCGCCTGTTCAACTATCAGGCCGATCTGGCGTTGCTCGGGCGTGATGTCAGCGATGAGCGCTTGCTCTGTGTGCCGCTGCGCAACGATCCGATGGTGGCGTTCGTGTCGCGCAATCATCCGTGGGCCGAGCGTGAATCGATCTGTCTGGAAGACCTGGATGACACCCCGCTGGTTTTGCGTGAGCACGGTTCGGTGACGCGACAGACGCTGGAAGAGGAAATGGCGCGGGCGGGGTTTCGCATTCGCCCGGCGATTCAGGTGGAAGGCCGGGAAGCAGCGCGTGAGGCGGTGGTGGTCGGGATTGGTGTCGGCGTTGTTTCGGCGGCGGAGTTTGGTGCGGATTCGCGGGTGTGTGCGTTGCCGATTGTCGATTGCACCCGGCGGCTGACGGAGACGCTGGTGTGTTTGCGCGAGCAAAGCAATCGACGGGTGGTGGCGACCTTTCTCGATATGGTTCGCGACAGCCTTGTGTAAGTAATACCGGCCCCATCGCTGGCAAGCCAGCTCCCACAGGTTTCTTGGCTGTACACAGCACCTTTGAACGACCGAGATCACTGTGGGAGCTGGCTTGCCAGCGATTGGGGCGACTCGGTGTATCAGGCCGGCGCCAGGCCAAAGAACGCCTGAATCAGGCGCAACTCCCTCCGCCGCTCCATGCAACCGATCATGTGCCGATTGACCAGCCCTTCGCCGACAATCGGAATCGCCACCACTCGCGGATCATGGCTGACCTCCACCGACGACACCACGCCAACGCCCAACTCGGCAGCGACCGCTTCGGTCACCGCCTCACGGCTGTCCAGTTCCAGCAGCACGCGCGGATGGATCGACGCCTGCACACACGCCTGATCAAACGTGCGACGGGTGATCGAACTCGGCTCGCGCAACACCATGATCACTTGATCCAGCTCCTTGAGCTTCACTTCCCCGGTGCGCATCGCCCACGCATGCCCTGCCGGTACCAAGGCGCAGATCCGTGATTCGCTCAACGCTTGCAGATGCAAGCCTTTGCGCGGCTCCACTTCGGTCAACACCGCCACATCGGCGTGTTCCGACAACAACGCCGCGAGGGTTTCCTGAGCATTGCCCAAACGCAGATTCACGGTGATCCCCGGATAGCGCGCACGCAGGCTGGCGAGCATCGGCATGACCATGTGCGGCCCGTCCGCCGCCACTTCCAGCCGTCCGGTGAGTAATTGCCGGTTGGCCTCGAGCATTGTCTGCGCCTCTTCTGCGAGGCCAAACATTGCGCGGGTAATCGCCGCGAGTTTGGTGCCCTCCTCGGTCAGTTCCACCCGTCGCGCGGTGCGCCGCAACAGGGTGATCTGATAGTGCTCTTCCAACGCCTTGATGTGCCCGGTAACCGCCGGCTGACTGATGAACAACCGCGCGGCGGCGCGGGTGAAGCTGCCTTCACGGGCCACGGCGTCGAACGCGCGGAGCTGGAACAGGTTCATGAATAACTCTCGCTGATGGCTGGCATAACAACAAACAATTTGATTGATGCAACGGCGAATTGCAACGTATGCCCCGTAGCTTCATCCCACAGCGCAATCCGAGGACATACGAATGAGTATCGCCGAACCCATCCTGCTCACTCCCGGCCCGTTGACCACTTCGGCCCGCACCCGCCAGGCGATGATGGTCGACTGGGGGTCATGGGATGACCGCTTCAATCAACTGACCGCCAGCCTTTGCGAACAATTGCTGGCAATCCTCAACGGCGCCGCGACTCACCACTGCGTACCCTTACAGGGCAGCGGCACCTTCGCTGTTGAAGCGGCAATCGGCACATTGGTGCCGCGTGACGGCAAAGTGCTGGTGCTGATCAACGGCGCCTACGGCAAGCGTCTGGCGAAAATCTGCGAAGTGCTCGGCCGCTCTTTCAGCACTTTTGAAACCGCTGAAGATGAACCAACCACCGCCGCTGACGTCGACCGTCTGCTGCGCGCCGACAGCGACATCACTCACGTCGCGCTGATCCATTGCGAAACCAGCACCGGCATTCTCAACCCGCTGGCGGAAATTGCCCAGGTCGTCGCGCAACACGGTAAACGCCTGATTATCGATGCCATGAGTTCCTTTGGCGCACTGCCGGTGGACGCGCAGCAAGTGCCGTTCGACGCGCTGATCGCCGCGTCCGGCAAATGCCTGGAAGGCGTACCGGGGATGGGCTTCGTGTTCGCACGCAAAGAGGCGCTGGCCGCTGCCGCCGGTAATTCTCACTCGCTGGCGATGGACCTGTTCGACCAGCACGCCTACATGATGAAAACCGGCCAATGGCGCTTCACTCCGCCGACCCACGTGGTCGCGGCGCTGCACGAAGCGCTGCTGCAATACAACGAAGAAGGTGGCCTGCCGGCGCGGCATGCGCGGTATGCCGCGAACTGTCAGGCGCTGATGGAAGAGATGGGCAAACTCGGTTTGCGCAGTTTCCTGCCGGCGGCGATTCAAGCGCCGATCATCGCCACGTTCCATGCGCCGCAAGATCCGCGTTATCAGTTCAAGGATTTCTACGAACGCGTGAAGGCCAAGGGTTACATCCTTTATCCCGGCAAATTGACCCAGGTCGAAACCTTCCGCGTCGGTTGCATCGGCCATGTCAGCCCGGACGAAATGCGCCAGGCCGTCGCGGCGGTCGGTGAAGTCCTGCGCGAGATGGAAGTCCTCGAAGTCTAAGAACACCACCAATCCCCTGTGGGAGCGAGCCTGCTCGCGAAAGCGGTCGCACATTCAACATAGACGTCGACTGATCCGACGCATTCGCGAGCAAGCTCGCTCCCACAGTTTGAATTGCATTGCCATTACAGGAATTTAATTGCCATGAACTACGTCAATCCAAACAAGCTGCAAGCCGCGATCCTCGACTGGGCCGGCACCGTGGTCGATTTCGGCTCCTTCGCACCCACGCAGATTTTCGTCGAAGCCTTCGCCGAGTTCGACGTGCAGGTCTCCATCGAAGAAGCCCGTGGCCCGATGGGCATGGGCAAGTGGGACCACATCCGCACCCTCTGCGATCAGCCGCAAGTGGCCGAGCGTTATCGCAAGGCGTTCGGTCGCACGCCGACCGATGACGACGTAACGGCGATCTACGAGCGGTTCATGCCGCTGCAGATCGAGAAGATTGCCGAGCACTCGGCGCTGATTCCCGGCGCACTGGAAACCATCGCCAACCTGCGTCAGCAAGGCATCAAGATCGGCTCCTGCTCCGGCTACCCGAAGCAAGTGATGGACAAGGTCGTCGAACTGGCCGCCACCAACGGCTACGTCGCTGACCACGTGGTTGCCACCGACGAAGTGCCGAATGGTCGCCCATGGCCGGCGCAGGCCCTGGCCAACGTGATCGCGCTGGGCATCGACGATGTCGCGGCGTGCGTGAAGATCGATGACACCGTGCCGGGCATTCTCGAAGGCCGTCGCGCTGGAATGTGGACCGTGGCGCTGATCTGCTCGGGCAACGCGTTGGGTCTGGACTACGAAGGGTTCCGTGCCTTGGGCAGCGATGAACTGGCCAGCGAGCGCAAGCGCATTCACGCTCTGTTCGAAGGCTCGCGCCCGCATTACATGATCGACACCATCACCGATTTGCCGGAAGTGATTGCCGACATCAACAAACATCTGGCCAACGGCGAGATGCCGCAATCGAGCTGATTCCTGCCGCTTGCTGCAAAGAAAAACGCCAGTGTCTTGCCGACACTGGCGTTTTTTTTGGCAAAGCCCCGATTCAGAGCATTGAAAGTCCGATCAGCCTCAGGCAAATCCGCCAAAGCGGATTACAGTTAAAGCATGCCGTCGCCCAAGAACGGCAGGTTTTGACCCTGATCTGTGAGGAAACACCGTATGCCGTGGACAAGCTCAGAATCACGCTACAGCACCGTCTCGGTCCTGCTGCACTGGCTGATGCTGGTGTTGTTGGTGCTGGTATACGCCAGCATGGAGTTGCGCGGCCTGTTTCCCAAAGGCAGTGGCGGGCGCACGCTGATCCGCGAAGTGCACTACATGCTCGGCCTCACCGTGTTTGTGCTGGTGTGGTTTCGATTGCTCGCGCGCAGCATCGGCCCGGCACCGAAGATCTTCCCCGCCTCGCCGCAATGGCAGACTGTGCTGGCGCGGCTGATGCACTGGGCGTTGTACCTGTTCATGATCAGCATGCCGATACTGGGCTGGCTGATCACCAGCGCCGAAGGGCATCAGGTGATGTTCTATGGTTTTGATCTGCCGCTGCTGGTCGCGGAAAACAAGGATTTCGCCAAACAGGTTGAGGGCTGGCATGTGCTGATTGCCACGATCGGTTACTGGCTGATCGGCCTGCACGCGCTGGCGGGGATCTATCACCACTATGTGGTGCGCGATAACACGCTGCTGCGGATGATGCCCAAGCGCGGTTGATCGTCAGGGGCTGGCGATAAAACCGCGACGGCCCTGCAAGCCACCGGTATGAATGAAGATCAGCCGCGTGCCGGGCGCGAACCTGCCTGCATCGACCTGTTGTTTGAGTGCCAGCAACGCCTTGCCGGTGTACAGCGGCTCCAGAGGAACGCCGCTTGCCCGCTCGGTTTGTTCGACGAACTCAAGCAACGGCGGATCGACCTTGGCAAAGCCGCCACGACTGGCGTCGATCAACTCATAGTCAGCGGTGGCCAGTCCGGCTGACTGAATAATCGACTCGACCTGCGGCGCCACGCCGTGATCTTCAGGTACCGCCAGCGCGCCAAAGACCGAATGCGCGCCGGCCTCGGCGAGGACCAGCCCGGCGAGTGTCGTCCCGGTGCCGCAAGCCAGCCACCAGCCGTGGTAATCGCTCCAGCCCAGCGTATGCAATTGCGCTTGCGCCTCCTGTTGGATAGCGGCACAACCGAGCGCCCCCGTTAAGCCGCCACCGCCCTCGGGCACGGCATACAACTGCGGATACTGCGCGTGCCAAGGCTCCCAGAAGCCCGGCTCGTTTCGTGCGCGATAGCCGCCGTAACCCATCCAATGCAACTGCATGCCGAACACCTGCAGATCCCGCACCGTCGGAGTTTCCTGCGCATGCCCGCGCAACAACCCCACGGTTTTGAACCCCAGCCGCTTCCCCGCTGCCGCCAACGCGTGCAAATGATTGGAATGCGCACCACCGAGACTGATGATGCCTTCGGCCCCCGCACGGTCGGCGGCTTTGAGGTGTTCGATGAGTTTGAACCACTTGTTGCCGCTGATCAGCGGGTCGATCTGGTCGAGGCGCAGGATGGCCACTTCAATGCCGGCGGATGTCAGCCAGTCGAGGTGAAGGTGTTCGAGGGGGGCTTGGGGTAGCCAATCGGAGGGAGGCAAAAGCATGGGCGGCGATTCGATCTGGACAGAGCCCGCATTCTAGTCGCTCATCAGCAGCCATCGCGAGCACGCTCACAAGGTTTGCGGTGTGCACAAATCCTGTGGGAGCGAGCCTGCTCGCGAAAGCGGAGTGTCAGCCAATACATATGTCGACTGACACCACGCCTTCGCGAGCAGGCTCGCTCCCACAGGTTCAGCGGCGGAGCTTAAAGTTCAGCGGCGAGGCGCGAGCCCTGGTTGATTGCGCGCTTGGCATCCAACTCCGCCGCGACATCCGCGCCGCCGATCAGGTGCACGTTCTGCCCCGCTTCAACCAGACCGTCGTGCAGTTCACGCAGCGGATCCTGACCTGCGCATATCACGATGTTGTCCACCGCCAGCAGTTGTGGCTCGCCGGTTTCACCGATGCGGATGTGCAGGCCTTGGTCATCGATACTCAGGTATTCAACGCTGTTGAGCATCTGCACCTGTTTGTTCTTCAGACCGGTACGGTGAATCCAGCCAGTGGTTTTACCCAAGCCATCGCCGACCTTGGTTTTCTTGCGCTGCAACAGGAACACCTCGCGTGCCGGCGCGTGCGGTGCGGCTTTGATACCCGCCACGCCACCACGGGCTTCGAGTTGCGTATCGATGCCCCACTCTTTCCAGAATGCGGCGCGATCCTGACTGGTCGCGACGCCTTCGTGCACAAGGAATTCCGACACGTCAAAACCGATACCGCCGGCGCCAATCACCGCTACGCGTTTACCCACCGGTTTGCGCTCAAGGATCACGTCGATGTAGCTCAGCACCTTGGCATTGTCGACACCCGGAATCGCCGGCACACGCGGCGCAATGCCGGTGGCGAGGATGATTTCGTCGTAACCGCCTTCAACCAGTTTTGCCACATCGACGCGGGTGTTCAGGCACACCTCGACGTGGGTGGTCTGCAGTTTGCGTTTGAAGTAACGCAGGGTTTCAAAGAACTCTTCCTTGCCCGGCACGCGCTTGGCAATGTTGAACTGGCCGCCGATTTCACTGGCCGAATCGAACAAGGTCACCTGATGGCCACGCTCGGCCGCCACGGTCGCGGCGGATAAACCGGCAGGGCCGGCACCGACCACAGCAATCTTCTTGATCTGCTGCACAGGCAAGTAGTTGAGTTCGGTTTCGTGGCAGGCACGCGGGTTGACCAGGCAACTGGTGAGCTTGCCGCCGAAGGTGTGGTCGAGGCACGCCTGGTTGCAACCGATGCAGGTATTGATCTCGTCCGCGCGACCTTCAGCAGCCTTGTTGACGAAGTCCGGGTCGGCGAGGAACGGCCGCGCCATCGAGACCATGTCGGCATCGCCTTCAGCCAGAATCTGCTCGGCAATTTCCGGGGTGTTGATGCGGTTGGTGGTGATCAACGGGATCTTCACCGAGCCGCGCAACTTGGCAGTGACCTTGCTGAACGCCGCGCGCGGCACTTTGGTGGCGATGGTCGGAATCCGCGCTTCGTGCCAGCCGATACCGGTGTTGATGATGGTCGCGCCGGCCTGCTCAATGGCTTTGGCCAGGGTGACGATCTCGTCCCAGGTGCTGCCGCCCTCGACCAGATCGAGCATCGACAGACGGAAAATAATGATGAAGTTCGGGCCTACCGCTTCGCGGACACGGCGAACGATTTCCACCGGCAGGCGCATACGGTTTTCGTAGCTGCCGCCCCATCGGTCGGTGCGGTGGTTGGTGTGCGCGGCGAGGAACTGGTTAATGAAATAACCTTCCGAACCCATGATCTCGACGCCGTCATATTCGGCGGTCTGCGCCAGTACCGAACAGGTGACGAAATCGCTGATCTGCTTCTCGATGCCTTCCTCGTCCAGCTCTTTGGGCTTGAACGGGTTGATCGGCGCCTGAATCGCACTCGGCGCCACTTGCTTCGGGCTGTAGGCATAACGCCCGGCGTGGAGAATCTGCATGCAGATCTTGCCGCCCGCGTCGTGCACCGCACGGGTGACGATGCGGTGCTTGAGCGCTTCTTCCTCGGTGGTCAGCTTGGCCGCACCGGAGTACACGCCGCCCTCGTCGTTCGGGCCGATACCGCCGGTGACCATCAGGCCGACGCCGCCACGGGCACGTTCGGCGAAGTACGCCGCCATGCGCTCGAAACCGCCCGGTTTTTCTTCCAGTCCGGTGTGCATCGAGCCCATCAGGGTGCGGTTGCGCAGCGTGGTGAATCCCAGGTCCAGCGGGGCCAACAGGTGCGGGTAATGAGCGGCGGTCATCGGTAACTCCACAACGAGCAATCACGGAAAAGTTGCGGGTGCTCTGCGGCCCCCGTCAGTCATGTTCGACAGACTAAGAGTCGCATCGCTGTCACTCAATGACCGTAACTGACAACTTATTGATCCAAATGCGCAGCGCCCCTTGGCAACCAGGTCCATGCGCCCTACCCTAGTCGCCATACCCTGTACCCGGTAGCTGTTGGTTTTCATGCGCAAACTTTTGTATCTGTTCTTCTCCATGGCCCTTGTCGCCGCCCTGACCACCTACGCCATGTGGGCGGCGGACCGGCCGGCGGGGCATTACCTGTCGGACTTACGCATTAATGTGGCGGTCAATCAGGGCAGCCCCGCCGACCGCGGCAATCTGCTGGGCATCCAGCCCGAACTGTTTCCCACCGACTATCAAAACTCCGAGCGATTGCACCGCAAACTCGCGGCGTATTTGCAGCAGGCCCAGGATCAAGGCTTGTTGAACGATAAAACCGTCGTGGTGTTGCCGGAGAACGTCGGCACCTGGCTGCTGCTCAGCGGTGAGAAAGACGAGCTGTATCAGGCCCCGACCCTCGCCGAGGCGATGAACTGGCTGGCGGCGAGCAATCCGTTGTTGTTCGCCCGCGCCTGGCTCAGTGCCAATGGCAGCGACCGCCTCAATGACGCGTACCTGCGCATGAAATCCAAGGCGATGGCCAAGGACTACCAGGCACTGTTCGGTGGTCTGGCCAAAGAGTTTCATGTGACGCTGGTAGCGGGTTCGATCGTGCTGCCGGAGCCAAGCATTCGCGACGGCCAGCTCAAGCCCGGTAGCGGTGCGCTGTTCAACAGCAGCGTAGTGTTTGGCCGTGACGGCGTGCCGCTCGGCCAACCGCAACGGCAAATGCACCCGGTGTTCGATCAACGCGAGGTGCTCGAAAGCGCAGACAAACACGCGCTCAACGTGGTCGACACCCCAGCCGGACGCCTTGGCGTGCTGATCGGCAGCGACAGTTGGTATCCGGACAACTACCGCCAACTCGACGAGCAAAACGCACAATTGGTCGCGGTACCGGCACAGGTGCTCGGTCAGGGTGCGTGGAACCAACCGTGGCGCGGCTACAAGGGTTCAAGTACACCGGGATCGGTCAGCCTCAAACCCGGTGAAGTCACCGAAGGACAGGCTTGGCATCGGTTGACGCTGACCGCTCAGCCGCCAAGCAGTCGGGCGATTGCCGGCATCAGTGTGTTCCTGCGCGGGCAGTTCTGGGACAAGGCCAGCTCCGGTCAGAGCTTCCTCAGCAGCAACGGCCAGCAGTTCGCCGATGGCGAGGCCCGTGGCGCGCGCTTGCTGAACATCTGGTTGTAAGCCATGAAGCCGCTGCCGATGCGTCTTGGGGATCTGTCGGTGGGCTTCGTGCACAGCCTCGCCGATGCTGTGCGCAGTCATGCGCTCGATCCGCAGCCGCTGCTGGAGCAATATGGCCTGGACGCCGCGCGACTGGCCGAGGCCGGGGCACGCTTGTCGATTCCGCGCTATATGCGTCTGGGCCACGCGGCGATCCAGTTGACCGGTGATTCGGCGCTGGGCTTGCGCATGGGCCAACTCAGCCGCCTCAGCCAGGCCGGGCTGGCCGGCGTCACCGCCGCACAAGCGCCAACCGTGCGTGAAGCCGCGCGCTGTCTGATCCGCTTCGAGGCGTTGTACGGTTCCAACTATCGTGGCCAGTCGAGTTTTCACGAAGATGCCCATGGCGCGTGGCTGCGTTTCTATTCGATCAGCCCGTATAACGCCTATAACCGTTTTGTCGTGGATTCGATCATCGCCGGGTGGCTGCATCAGCTCTCCAGCGTCAGCCGCGAACCGCTGCGCGCTGATCGCATCGACATTGAGTTTGAAGAACCGGATTACCGAGAGGCTTACAGTGCACTGGGTGATTGCCCGATCCAGTTCGGCGCCGAGCGCAATCAACTGCGCCTGAACCTCAGCAGTCTCGCACTGCGTAACCCCGAGCATTGCCCAAGTACCTGGCGGCATCTGCTGCAACTGTGTGAACGGGAACTGGAGCAATTGACCCGAACCCGCAGCCTGCGCGAACGCATCACTCAGCTATTGGGGCCGTTGCTCAATGGTGGCCGCGAACCCGACCTGGAAGAAGTGGCGGCACGCCTGAAGCTGCCGACCTGGACCTTGCGACGCAAACTGGCCGAGGAAGGCACGCAGTTTCGCGCCATCCTCAACGATACGCGCCGGGATCTGGCGATGACCTACATCCGCGATACCGAACTTGCCTTCGGAGAAATCGCTTATCTGCTGGGGTTTGCCTCAGCCGAAGCGTTCCAGCGAGCCTTCAAACGCTGGAGCGGTCAGACGCCGGGGGAATTCCGCCGCAGTCACCGCAAAACGGCATAACAGCAACTGCTAGCTACAAGCTTCAAGCTGCAAGTTAAAGCTCGGTGGCGTCTTCGGCTGGCTCGGGTTGGTCCAGTTCAAAGGCTTGGTACTCGAGCAGCTCTTCTTGATATTCATCCATCGTGTAATCCCCCTGCTGCTCTCTTGAATGGGCCTGAGCAAATGCCCAGTGCCTCGAGCTTAACGTGCTCGTGTGAAGGAAAAGTGAAACCCGGCCTTCATGAATAAAACGTAGCAGGTGGTCAGGAATTTATCGCGGGAATTTTGTCGGCGGAATGTAACGAGATTTTAATTGCATCAAAAACCACTGTGGGAGCGAGCCTGCTCGCGAAGGCGTCGGTCCCTTCAGCACCTAGGTGCCTGAAGGTCCGTCTTCGCGAGCAGGCTCGCTCCCACAGGGATTTGGGGTGAGACTGGTTTATTGGCCGGACGCTGGCATCGCCGGAATCGGCTCGGATGGCGGCGGGATGTCCGGGTTGGCCGGTGGCGTGATGGTTTCGGTCGTCGGCGCCGGTGCAGGTTCTGCGCTCGGAGCCGGAGTGATCGGCGCCGTCTCTGGCGGAGGCGCAACCGGTTCCGACGTCAATGGCGCGACCTCGGCAGGTGCGGGAGCGGGCTCCGCTGCAGGCGCAGGGGTTGCGGCGGGCGCAGGCGTTGGAGTCGGCGTTGGCACCAAAGCAGCCGGAGCCGCCTTCGCCTCAGGCACACCGAGGTCAGCCTTCGGCTTCTCTTCGATATGCGCGGCTTTTTTTGCTTCCGCCGGCAGGAACAACTCCACCAACGTGAAGAAGCGCTCATAGAACTTCTGCGACGTTACCGTCTCGCTGGCAACCTTGACCATCGAATCGTCGGACGAGCCGATCGGCATCGACACCGAACCCAACACACCCACGCCGAGACTGGCCGAGTTGTTGGTTTTCTTCAGCGCGTAGCGATCCTGCAAGGCGTTGGCGAACATCGTTGCATGGTGCCCGGCGCTGCCGTCATCGGCGCAGACCACGTTGAAGCTGATCTCCATGTGGGTATCGCCGGTTTGCTGGAAGCTCTTGTGGCCGCTGACCAGTTTCGGGTCGCTGCTGGTGATGATGTAACCCTGGCTGAGCAACGCACGCCGGGCCGCTTCGCAGCTGACCGAGTCGGTCACCGGGTAATTGCGCGAAAACGTACCGGAGTCATCGAAGTTCTCATGCTCATACATCGGCTTGTCTTTCGAACAGCCGGCAACAGCGGTCAACAACAGCGCCAGCCCGACAACACGCATGGGAGTGGAAATCAACATTGAACATCCTGAGAGAAAACAGTCCGGGGCGTATTGTGCAACAGATCACGCCCCCGCGGCGCATGGATTAGTGTCTTAAAGCAGTTACAACTCTATCGACCGTCAGTTGCGGGAAAAAGTCGCAACGCCAGATGATCGATGAACACGCGCAATTTCGCCGTGGCATGGCGACTGGACGGCCACAGCACCCAGAACTGCCCAGTGTGCTGCAGATGGGCATCGAGCACCCGCCGCAAGCGGCCTTGCGCCTCGGCCTCGCGGGTCATGAAATCCGGCAGACAGGCAATACCCATACCGGCCAGTACCGCGTGGCTTACCGCTTCTATGGACGTACTGACCAGCCGAGTCGGCAACGTCGGCTCGGCGGCGCCCTCCGCGCGGATCAACGGCCAGGCTTCCAGTTTTCCAGTGGCATGAAAGATGTGCCGAAGGCATGCGTGAGTCTCCAGATCGCCGGGCATTTGCGGCACACCGCGTTGCTGCAAGTAAGCCGGGCTGGCCACCAGCACCATATGAAACTCGCCCAACGGTCGCGCCATCAATCGCGAATCCCGTGGTTTACCAGTACGGATCACGGCGTCGAAACCTTCTTCAACCACATCGACCATGCGATCGGTCAAATCCAGATCCAGTTCGATCTGCGGGTACAAGGCCATGAACTCGGTCATGACCGGCATCACCAGGCCATGCACTTGCGGCAGGCTGATGCGCAGCTTGCCATGGGGTTTGGCAGCCGCATCGCACAACTCGAACTCCGCCGCCTCGACTTCCGCGAGGATCTTGCGACAGCGCTCCAGAAACAGCGCCCCTTCACTGGTCAGCGTGACACTGCGAGTGGTGCGTTGAAACAACCGCACGCCGAGTCGCGCTTCCAGCCGCGCGATACTTTTGCCCACCGCCGACGATGAGACCCCTTGCAGTCGGCCAGCCTCAGTGAAACTGCGCGTTTCGGCCACCTGCACAAACACCGAAATACTGCCCAGGCTATCCATACCAACCTCCCATTAACGACATCCGTGTCCGATATGTTCGGAACATTAACCCGTTTTTCGCCGATGTGCAGCGCCCTACCCTGTGCTCCTCGTCAACTCTGCACATGGATGCCGGCTCATGAACGACGCACAACTCAATTGCCCCACACTTGAACACCCTGTCGATCGCCACGATCGATTACCCCTCGGCGCCCTGTTGGCACTGGCCACCGCCGGATTCATTACAGTCATGACCGAAGCCATGCCGGCCGGCCTGTTGCCGCAGATGAGCAGCGGCCTGAATGTTTCCCAGGCGCTGATCGGCCAATTGGTCACGCTGTACGCGATCGGCTCGATACTCGCAGCAATTCCCCTGACGATCGCCACCTGCGGCTGGCGCCGCAGACCACTTTTGCTGTCCGCTATCGGCGGCTTTGCCATCGCCAACAGCATCACCGCCCTGTCGGAGTGGTATTGGCTCACCCTGATCGCACGCTTTATCGCCGGGGTATTTGCCGGTTTGCTTTGGGCACTGCTGGCGGGATACGCGAGCCGCATGGTCGCCCCACACCTGCAAGGTCGCGCCATTACCGTGGCCATGCTCGGCGCGCCGATTGCGCTGTCGCTGGGAATCCCCGCCGGCACGCTGTTGGGCACCCTGGTCGGCTGGCGCCTGAGCTTTGCCATCATGACCGCGCTGACCGTTGTGCTGGTGATCTGGGTGCGTTGGCAAGTACCGGACTTCGCCGGAGAACGCGTGGGAAGACGCATGCCGTTGCGTCAGGTGTTTACCTTGCCGGGCGTGCGAGCCGTCTTGTTTGTCACCCTTACCTACGTCGTCGCACACAACTTGCTGTACACCTACATCGCCCCCTTTCTGCAGCCTTCCGGACTTGATGCCAATGTCGACCGCGTGTTGCTGGTCTTCGGCCTCGCCTCCGTGCTAAGCCTGTGGATCGTCGGCAGCCTGATTGATCATTGGTTGCGCGAACTGGTGCTGATCAGCACCGGACTGTTCATGCTCTCAGCGATAACGCTGGGCCTGTGGCGCTACTCGCCGAGCGCGGTGTACATCGCCACCGCTGTTTGGGGATTGGCGTTTGGCGCGATGCCTTCGCTGCTGCAAACCGCTTCGGCGAAAACCGCGAAAGAGGCTGCCGATACGGCGCAATCGATGCTGGTTACGCTGTGGAATGTCGGGATTGCTGGTGGGGGGTTGGTGGGTGGTTTGTTGCTGGGCAATCCCGGGGTTGGGGCGTTTCCGTGGATCGTTGCAGGGTTGTTGGTGTTGACCCTGTCAGTAACTATCAAAGCTCGGGAACATGGTTTTCCAAGAGCCGAATGAGGCCGAATGCGCTGTTGAGTTGAAGCCATACGGCTGGAAAACGGTCGGCTGGAAGGCCGTCTTCGCGAGCAGGCTCGCTCCCACAATTGGATTGAGTAAATCCGCAAGAAACAGGTCGGCTGGCAGGCCGCCTTCGCGAGCAGGCTCGCTCCCACAGTTAATTTGCGTGCCGCCCACGCGGCAAAGCCGCCCCACTCAACAGGATGAGCGTTAGCTCGGCTGCAGCTCTTGATCTTGATCTGAAGGCCCGTCGGCAGGCTGAGTGGAGGGCTTGATCAGGGCGTGGGAGCGCAGCGACCGTTTGGCGAAGCCAAACACAGCGGGAGTAGGTGCAGCGAAGCAAACCGGAGACGCTGCGCCCGGATCAATCCCGGAGCGAAGGAACCCCGAGCTTTAGCGAGTGGGCCGAACGTCAGGGCAAAGACCTTTGGTTACTTTGGGGCGTTTGCCAAAGTGACTCGCTGTAAAAGCGAAACCGCCGGCGGCAACGCCCGCAGAAACGGATATTCATAAAAAACACCCGCAGCATGGCCGGCCCAAAGGCCGCCAGGACCTGGCGCCCAGAGCCCAAAAAAAAGCCCCGACCTATTCAGGCCGGGGCTCTCATCACATCTCAGTCAACCATCAAAACCGCTTGATCTCAGCCTGAGCTTCCAACTGCTTGCGATACGCCGCAAAGTCCTGCTGCCCCTCACGCGAAGCAAGGAAACGACGGTACTGAACCTTCTCTTCATCCGTCGGCGCAGCCGCTTCGTTAACGCCATTCAGACGCACGATCATCAGACTGCCATCCGGCAACGTCACACTGGTGAACGTCGGCTTGTCCTTCGCAGCCGGCTTCGGCATACGGAACAACGCTTGCAGCACCGCCGGATCAACACCTTCCTGACCACGGGTGGCCGCTTCGGTAGCTTTCCAGTTCTGACCCTCAACTGCCTTGTCCAACGGCGCCTTGCCATCACGCAGATCAGCAATCAGCTTCTCAGCCTTGGTCTTGGCAGCCGCGCTGGCGTGCTCTTTGGTCAACTGAGTGCGGATCGCCGCATTCACGCTTTCCAGCGGCAGTTGCGCAGGCTTGAGGTGCTCCTTGGAGCGCAGCACGATCACGGTTTCCGGATCCAGCTCGATGGCGGTGCTGTTGGCACCTTCGTCGATCACTTCAGTGCTGAACGCAGCGGTAACCACGGCACGGTTGGCCGCAACACCTTCGCCACCCTCACGGCCGAACGGCTTGGAGGTGTGCACGGTCAGCTTCAGATCCGCCGCTGGCTGAGCCAGGTCAGACGCTTCGAACGCGGAGTCTTCCAGTTGCTTGGTCGCCTCGACGAAACGCTGCTCGACCTGCGCGGCTTTCAGCTCGCGGGTCAGCTTGTCTTTCAGGCTGGCCAGGGTCGGCACTTCAGGTGCTTCCACACCCAACAACTTGATCAGGTGGTAACCAAAGTCAGTACGAATCGGCTCGGACACCTGGTCTTTCGACAGGGAGTACAAGGCTTTTTCGAACGCCGGGTCGTAAACGCCAGGGCCTGCGTAACCGAGGTCACCGCCGTTATTGGCCGAACCCGGATCCTGCGAGAACTCTTTGGCCAGCGCTTCGAACTTCTCGCCCTTGGCCAGACGCGCCTGGACTTCGTCGATCTTCGCCTTGGCCTGAGCTTCGGTGGTCTTGTCGTTCACTTCGATCAGAATGTGCGCGGCACGACGCTGTTCCGACAGGTTGGCGATCTCTTTCTGATACGCCGCCTGCAGGTCTTCGTCTTTCACGGCAACCTGATCGAAGAACGAAGACTTCTTCAGCTCTACGTAATCGATGATCACCTGATCCGGAGTCATGAACTCCTTGGCGTGTTCATCGTAGTAAGCCTTGACTTCGTCGTCGGTCAATTTGACCGCCGCCGGGTCAGCCTTGACGTTCAGGGTGGCGAAATCGCGGGTCTGTTTTTCCAGACGGGCGAAAGCCAGCACTTCGGCGTCGGTGACGAAACCGCTGCCCGCCACACCGGCGCGCAGTTGGCCGATGAGCATTTCCTGAGCCAGCATCTGGCGGAACTGCATACGGCTGTAACCCAGTTGACGGATCACCTGGTCGAAGCGCTCGGAGCTGAACTTACCGTCCACCTGGAATTCAGGCGTCTGCAGGATCACTTGATCCAGTGCGCCTTCGGAGAAAGCGAACTTCGCTTGTTCGGCGCCTTGCAGCAGCAGCTTGCGATCGATCAGACCCTTGAGGGCCGATTCGCGGAGCATTTTTTCGTCGAGCAAAGAGGCATCGAAGTCTTTGCCCAGCTGTTGCATCAGCTGACGGCGTTGCATATCAACGGCCTGGCTCAGCTCGTTCTGGCTGATTTCATCACCGTTGACCTTGGCCGCCTCATTCTTGTGAGTCGTGGCCTGGAAAATGGCGTCGAAACCGGTCAGAGCCATCAGTGCAACGATGACCCCGATAATGGTCTTGGCAATCCAGCCTTGTGAATTGTCCCTGATATTCTGCAGCATGCGTCCCCCAGAAACGGTTGAACTTCAAAATTAGGCAACCGTGGAGCGTGGGTAGAATCCGGATAGAAGAAAGGCGCATCCGAGGATGCGCCTTCTCGTAACTGGCGGAGCGGACAGGGCTCGAACCCTCGATCCCGGCGTTACAGGCAACTGTTTCAGCTACCTGCTCTACCGCTCCGCTGCCAAGTCAGGCATGACCCCGACCCGGATGGGTAAAAACCTGAAAACTTAGTTAACAGCTTCTTTCAGTGCTTTACCGGCTTTGAAACCTGGCTTCTTGGCAGCCGGGATTTCCAGAGTCTTGCCGGTCTGCGGGTTACGACCGGTACGAGCCGGACGGTCCGTCACGGAGAAAGTACCGAAACCAACCAGAACAACGGAGTCGCCAGCCTTCAGAGCGCCAGTGACGGATTCGATTACAGCGTCCAGCGCACGGCCAGCAGCAGCTTTCGGGATATCAGCGGATGCAGCGATAGCATCAATCAGTTCCGACTTGTTCACTCTAAGTCCCCTTATATCTATTTTGAGATGATTCTAAGTTTTTTGGTGAAAGCAAAAACGAGTGCTGAATGGCCTACAGACACTTAAGAGCCGCTTTATAACAAGGGCTCTAAAAAACTGTCAAGGAAGCCCCCCAGGCAAAAGCGTATTAATGCGTGCTAATTCTTTCCTTAGAGTCAGACTCACGTTTTTCGTCCTTGGCAACTATCTCCGGAGCCACATCCGGCAAGGGCTCCGGCGCGTATTGCAGCGCAATTTGCAGGACCTCGTCAATCCATTTAACCGGTTTAATCTGCAGATCCTGCTTGATATTGTCAGGAATCTCCTTCAGATCACGCACGTTCTCTTCCGGAATAATCACAATCTTGATTCCGCCGCGGTGAGCCGCCAGCAGTTTTTCCTTCAGACCACCAATCGCCAGTACCTGACCACGCAAAGTAATTTCGCCGGTCATGGCCACATCAGCGCGCACCGGAATCCCGGTCAATGCCGACACCAGCGCCGTGCACATGCCTACACCAGCGCTAGGGCCGTCCTTCGGGGTCGCCCCTTCCGGCATGTGGATGTGCGTGTCGCGCTTCTCGTGGAAGTCCAGGGGAATGCCCAGGCTCTTGGCGCGGCTGCGCACCACGGTCAGTGCGGCAGTGATCGATTCGACCATCACGTCGCCCAGCGAACCGGTCTTGATCAGTTGCCCTTTACCCGGCACGACAGCGGCTTCAATGGTCAGCAATTCGCCACCAACCTGCGTCCAGGCAAGGCCGGTCACTTGACCGATCTGATCCTGCTGCTCGGCCAGACCGTAGCGGAATTTGCGCACACCGAGGAAGTGTTCCAGCAAGTCAGCTGTCACTTTCACCGAGAAGCGTTTTTCCAGCGCATGCTCTTTAACGGCCTTGCGGCAGACTTTGGCGATCTGACGTTCGAGGCCACGCACACCGGCTTCACGGGTGTAGTAACGGATGATGTCGCGGATCGCTTCGGCGTCGAATTCCAGCTCACCTTTCTTCAGACCATTGGCGGCGATCTGCTTCGGCGAGAGGTATTTGACGGCGATGTTGATCTTCTCGTCTTCGGTGTAGCCCGGCAGACGGATCACTTCCATCCGGTCGAGCAGCGCCGGCGGGATATTCATCGAGTTCGAGGTGCACAGGAACATCACATCCGAGAGGTCGTAATCGACTTCCAGATAGTGGTCGTTGAAGTTGTGGTTCTGCTCAGGATCGAGCACTTCCAGCAACGCCGACGCTGGGTCGCCACGCATGTCGCTGCCCATTTTGTCGATTTCATCGAGCAAGAACAGAGGGTTGCGCACACCCACTTTTGTCATCTTTTGAATCAATCTTCCCGGCATCGAACCGATGTAAGTCCGACGGTGACCGCGAATTTCCGCTTCATCACGCACGCCACCGAGGGCCATGCGTACGAATTTGCGGTTGGTGGCGTGTGCGATCGACTCTGCCAGCGAGGTTTTACCTACGCCAGGAGGACCGACCAGGCACAACACCGGGCCACGGATTTTCTTCACGCGTTTTTGCACGGCGAGGTATTCAAGGATACGTTCCTTGACCTCTTCGAGGCCGTAGTGATCGGCATCGAGAATGTCTTCTGCGCGCGCCAGGTCCAGACGTACCTTGCTCTGCGCCTTCCACGGCACTTGCACCAGCCAGTCGATATACGAGCGCACCACGGTGGCCTCAGCCGACATCGGCGACATTTGCTTGAGCTTGTTCAGCTCGGCCGTGGCTTTGGCCAACGCGTCTTTCGGCAGACCGGCAGCGTCGATACGCTTCTTCAGGTCTTCGATTTCGTTGTGGCCTTCGTCGCTGTCGCCGAGTTCTTTCTGAATGGCCTTCATCTGCTCATTCAGGTAGTACTCGCGCTGACTGCGCTCCATTTGTTTTTTGACGCGACCACGAATGCGTTTTTCGACTTGCAGCAGGTCGATCTCGGCGTCCAGCAAAGCCAGAACGTGTTCGACACGAGCCGACAAATCGATGATTTCGAGGATTTCCTGCTTCTGCTCGATTTTCAGCGCCATGTGCGCTGCCATCGTGTCGACCAGTCGACCCGGCTCATCAATGCTGTTGAGAGACGACAGGACTTCAGCCGGGACTTTCTTGCCCAGCTGTACGTATTGTTCGAACTGCGACAGCAGTGTGCGCACGAACACTTCGGATTCGCGCTCGGCGGCGTCGACTTCTTCGATCAACGAGACTTCGGCTCGGCAGTGGCCGTCGACTTCGCTGAAGCGCTCGACGGTGCCGCGTTGCTCACCCTCGACCAGAACCTTGACGGTGCCGTCAGGCAGCTTGAGCAGCTGTAGAACAGTGGCGATGGTACCTACGCGATAGAGAGCGTCTTCACCGGGATCGTCGTCAGCCGGGTTTCTCTGGGCCAGCAGGAGGATCTGCTTGTCGCCCGTCATCGCGGCCTCGAGGGCTTCGATGGATTTCTCGCGCCCCACGAACAGCGGGATAACCATGTGCGGATAAACCACGACATCACGCAATGGCAGGAGAGGCAATTCGATGGTTGTCTTCATGATTTCGCCTCTACGGCGGCCATATGGCCGTAATCAGATGGAATTGAGCTTGAAACCAAGATGGGGGCTGCCTTGAAAAAAAACAAGCGCAAAGCGGATGTAAAAAATGACATAAAAAAAAAGAGGCCCGAAGGCCCCTTCTTTATTCCAGCAGACTGGACGCTTAAGCGTCCGGCGCTGCCTTGGCCGTCGGCTCACTGTTTTCGTAGATATACAGTGGCTTGGACTTGCCTTCGATCACGCTTTCATCGATCACGACTTTGCTCACCTCGGACTGCGAGGGGATTTCATACATCGTGTCGAGCAGTACACCTTCGAGAATCGAGCGCAGACCACGGGCACCGGTTTTACGTTCCAGGGCACGCTTGGCGACCGATTTGAGAGCGTCGGTGCGGAATTCCAGATCCACGCCTTCCATCTCGAACAGCTTGGCATACTGTTTGGTCAGAGCATTTTTCGGCTCGGTGAGGATCTGCATCAGCGCAGCCTCGTCAAGCTCGTCCAGCGTCGCGAGGACCGGCAGACGACCGACGAATTCCGGGATCAGACCGAACTTGACCAGATCGTCAGGCTCGACTTCACGCAGGGATTCACCGACTTTCTTGCCTTCTTCCTTGCTGCGCACTTCTGCGTTGAAACCGATGCCGCCCTTGGTGGAACGGTTTTGAATAACCTTTTCCAGACCAGAGAACGCACCACCGCAGATGAACAGGATGTTACGGGTGTCGACCTGCAGGAATTCCTGCTGCGGGTGCTTGCGACCACCTTGCGGCGGTACGGAAGCGACCGTGCCTTCGATCAACTTCAGCAAGGCCTGTTGCACGCCTTCACCGGAAACATCACGGGTGATCGACGGGTTGTCGGACTTGCGGGAAATCTTGTCGATTTCATCGATGTAGACAATACCCATCTGGGCTTTCTCTACGTCGTAATCGCACTTCTGCAGCAGCTTCTGAATGATGTTCTCGACATCTTCACCCACGTAACCCGCCTCGGTGAGGGTAGTTGCGTCGGCGATGGTGAACGGAACGTTCAGCAAGCGGGCCAGTGTTTCGGCCAGCAGGGTTTTACCGGAGCCTGTCGGGCCGATCAGCAGGATGTTGCTCTTGCCGAGTTCGACGTCGTCAGCCTTCTTGTCACGCTGGTTCAGGCGCTTGTAGTGGTTGTACACCGCTACGGCCAAAACCTTTTTCGCACGCTCCTGACCAATGACGTACTGGTCAAGGATGCCGCTGATTTCTTTAGGCGAAGGCAATTTATGCGCGCTGCTTTCGGCCTGGGCTTCCTGCACCTCCTCACGGATGATGTCATTGCACAGGTCGACGCACTCGTCGCAGATAAAGACCGAGGGGCCGGCAATCAATTTGCGCACTTCATGCTGGCTTTTGCCACAGAAGGAGCAATAGAGCAGCTTGCCGTTGTCCTCGCCGTTGCGGGTGTCAGTCATTCGTTCGATCCAAATCCGATAGGCTTGCAACACAAGATGAAGGCTATTGCGGGCTTTTTCAAGCCCGCCGCTGATCAGACCAGCCGACCAAGCCTATTTTGAGCTGCTTATTTTAAGCTGGGCGCTGGTTGATCACTTCGTCGATCAGGCCATATTCCTTCGCAGCTTCTGCACTCATGAAGTTGTCGCGATTGGTATCGCGCTCGATTTCTTCCAGAGTACGCCCGCTGTGCTTGGCCATCAGCGTGTTCAGGCGCTCGCGAATGAAGAGGATTTCCTTGGCGTGGATTTCGATGTCCGACGCCTGGCCCTGAAAACCGCCCAGTGGCTGGTGAATCATCACGCGCGAGTTCGGCAGGCAGAAACGCTTGCCCGGGTCACCTGCGGTCAGCAGGAATGCACCCATGCTGCAGGCCTGGCCGATGCAGGTGGTCGATACGTTCGGCTTGATGAACTGCATGGTGTCGTAGATCGACATACCCGCTGTCACCGAACCGCCCGGGGAGTTGATGTAGAGATGGATGTCCTTGTCCGGGTTTTCCGCTTCAAGGAACAGCAGTTGCGCGCAGATCAGGTTGGCCATGTAGTCCTCTACCGGACCAACCAGAAAGATCACTCGCTCCTTGAGCAGGCGCGAATAGATGTCATAGGCGCGTTCGCCACGAGCAGATTGCTCGACAACCATCGGGACCAGGCCGCCGGCGGCCTGGATATCAGAGTTCTGCTGAATATAAGAATTACGGAACATGCTCTGCAGTCGCTCCCAAATAGTTATGTCTTGAATACGCATAAGCCAGCTCGAGAGCTGGCTTATGGTGTGTACTTCTTAACGCAAAATCAATCAGTCGGCTGCTGGAGCTTCTACCGGCTTGACTGCTTCTTCGTAAGAGACCGCTTTGTCGGTCACACTAGCTTTCTGCAGAACAGTATCCACAACTTGCTCTTCCAGCACAACCGAACGCACTTCGTTCAGCTGCTGCTCGTTTTTGTAGTACCACGACACAACCTGCTCAGGCTCCTGGTAAGCCGAAGCCATTTCCTGAATCATCTCGCGAACGCGAGCTTCGTCAGGCTTGAGGTCGAACTGCTTGACCACTTCAGCAACGATCAGACCCAGCACAACGCGGCGCTTGGCTTGCTCTTCGAACAGCTCAGCCGGCAGTTGATCAGGCTTGATGTTACCGCCGAACTGCTGAACAGCCTGCACGCGCAGACGGTCAACTTCGTTGGACAGCAGAGCCTTAGGCACTTCGATCGGGTTGGTGGCCAGCAGACCGTCCATTACCTGATTCTTGACCTTGGATTTGATCGCCTGACGCAGTTCGCGCTCCATGTTCTTGCGAACTTCGGTGCGGAAACCGTCGATGCCGCTTTCCTTGATGCCGAATTGAGCGAAGAACTCTTCGTTCAGCTCAGGCAGCTTAGGCTCGGAAACAGTGTTGACAGTCACGGTGAACTCGGCGGTTTTGCCAGCCAGGTCCAGGTTCTGATAGTCCTCTGGGAAGGTCAGGTTCAGAACGCGTTCTTCGCCAGCCTTTGCACCGACCAGACCTTCTTCGAAGCCCGGGATCATGCGGCCGGAACCCAGTACCAACTGAGTGCCTTTGGCGGAGCCGCCAGCGAACACTTCGCCGTCAACCTTGCCAACGAAATCGATGTTCAGTTGGTCTTCGTTCTGGGCAGCACGATCGGCCACTTCAAAACGGGTGTTCTGCTTGCGCAGGATGTCGAGCATTTTGTCCAGGTCAGCGTCAGCCACGTCAGCGCTCAGGCGCTCAACGGTGATGCCGTCGAAACCGGCAACGGTGAACTCAGGGAACACTTCGAATACAGCAACGTATTCCAGGTCTTTGCCCGCTTCGAGCGACTTAGGCTCGATCGACGGCGAACCAGCAGGGTTCAGCTTCTGCTCAACCACAGCTTCGTAGAAGGAGGACTGGATCACGTCGCCTACAGCTTCCTGACGAGCATCAGCACCGAAACGGCGCTTGATTTCGCTCATTGGCACTTTGCCTGGACGGAAGCCAGCAATCTTGGCCTTTTGGGCAGTCTGCTGCAGACGCTTGTTGACCTGAGTCTCGATGCGCTCTGCCGGCACGGTGACGCTCATGCGGCGCTCGAGAGCAGTAGTATTTTCAACAGAAACTTGCATGGATATTCCTCGTTGCACAGACGTTAGCCGGCCGTTTCCGACCCCAGAATCAAGGGCATGCATTCTAGTGGGTCAAACTCAAGAAGTCACCCTACTGAAAACGGGTAAAAAAACAGCAGGCATTTAATAGAGGCCGCCACACCAATGCAGCGCGCCCCACAGGCGAATACAACCAATCACGCCAGGGCTCTGCGCCAACCGCTTCTATATATAGAAGAGACTGCCAATCAGTCCCTGACGGCCGTTCTTGCAAGCAAGCCCGGCGAGCAGCGCAGCATCATCGAGCAACATAAAAACGACGAAGCGCCCTGCCCCTGCACCCTGAAACCGACAATCGCCGGTTTTCAGAAGCGCTAAAACAAAAAAGGCGCCAGACTGTTAAATCTGGCGCCTTTCGAAATATGGGGTGGACGATGGGGATCGAACCCACGACAACGGGAGTCACAATCCCGTGCTCTACCAACTGAGCTACGCCCACCATATTGCGTAACAAAAAAGCCAAACAACTTCTTTGTTGAAACCTCACCAGCCCGAAGACATGAATGAAGCTTTAATTGGTGCGGATGAAGAGACTCGAACTCTTACGCCTCGCGGCGCTGGAACCTAAATCCAGTGTGTCTACCAATTCCACCACATCCGCAGGTGAAGCTTTAAAGCAAAGGCGCCAGACTGTTACATCTGGCGCCTTTCGAAATATGGGGTGGACGATGGGGATCGAACCCACGACAACGGGAGTCACAATCCCGTGCTCTACCAACTGAGCTACGCCCACCATATCGCGTTACTTGTGCCAAAGCTGCCTAATGGCGCACCCGGCAGGACTCGAACCTGCGACCATCCGCTTAGAAGGCGGATGCTCTATCCAGCTGAGCTACGGGCGCCTTATTAATCTGTACTCTTAAAGGACTACAAACTAAGTGCTTTCCAGTGTCGCAGAACCTTGATTCCGCTTCACCTTCTTAACCAGTGCTAGGCTGTGCCCGACAAGTGCGACGAATAGTATAGAGCGCTCCGAAGGTCGTCAAATCCTTTTTGAAAAAAATTCATTTAATTAAAGGAGTTAGAGGAATTTGCTGACCAAGCGCCTTTGCCCTCACCGCTCGACATGCGAGAATGCGTTCTCATTTTTTCCCCTCTCGATGGTTAATCACGCGCAATGACTGCACAACTAATCGACGGCAAATCGATCGCCGCCAGCCTGCGCCAGCAGATCGCCCAACGAGTTGCCGAGCGTCGCCAGCAAGGCCTGCGCACTCCCGGCCTCGCGGTGATCCTGGTCGGCAGCGATCCTGCCTCTCAGGTTTATGTCTCGCACAAGCGTAAAGACTGTGAAGAGGTAGGCTTCCTCTCTCAAGCCTACGACCTGCCCTCTGACACCACGCAAGACGCGTTGACCGATCTGATCGATCGCCTCAACGACGACCCTGCAATCGACGGCATCCTGCTTCAGTTGCCGCTGCCCGAGCACCTGGATGCCTCCAAACTTCTGGAGCGCATCCGCCCGGACAAAGACGTCGACGGTTTCCATCCTTATAACGTCGGCCGGTTGGCCCAGCGCATTCCGCTGCTGCGTCCATGCACGCCTAAAGGCATCATGACCTTGCTGGAAAGCACTGGCGCTGACCTTTATGGCATGGACGCAGTGGTTGTCGGCGCTTCCAACATCGTCGGTCGCCCGATGGCGATGGAATTGCTGCTGGCCGGTTGCACCGTGACCGTGACCCACCGCTTCACCAAGGATCTGGCCGGCCACGTCGGCCGTGCCGATCTGGTGGTCGTGGCCGCCGGCAAGCCGGGCCTGGTCAAGGGCGAGTGGATCAAGGAAGGCGCGATCGTGATCGACGTCGGCATCAACCGTCAGGACGACGGCAAACTGGTCGGCGATGTTGTCTACGAAACCGCCCTGCCCCGCGCTGGCTGGATCACGCCGGTACCGGGTGGCGTCGGTCCGATGACCCGCGCCTGCCTGCTGGAAAACACCCTCTATGCGGCAGAAACCCTGCACGCCTGATCGGTACTTTCAGCAATAAGAAAAACCCGCCTTGTGCGGGTTTTTTCATGCCTGAGAAAAAACTGTAACCGTTCGCCGGAAACCCCTCTTTTTACAGGCCTTTTCACGAGATTTTCAGGTCACTCAAACAACCATCGACAGATCTTCAGCCATACTCCTAGAATGCGACGCTTTGAAGAAATAACCCGTTACAAACTAACGGAATATCCAACTTTTATGAGTTCGCCCGCGTGAAAATTCGTCTTTCGATTCTGAGCCTGTTTTTTGCAGTTTCAGGCACTTTCATCACGCCAACGATCAACGCTGCGGAAACCACCGCTGCCCCACGCGACGCTTCGAGCCTGAAGATCGCCTCCGGCAGCGCACTGCTCATGGATATGCAGACCAACAAAGTCATCTACTCCAGCAACCCTGACGTGATCGTGCCGATCGCCTCTGTCAGCAAGTTGATGACCGGTTTGGTAGTGGTTGAAGCCCGGCAAAACATGGACGAATGGATCAATGTCGATATCAGCAACACGCCGGAAATGCGCGGTGTGTTCTCCCGAGTCAAACTCAAGAGTGAGCTGCCGCGTCGCGAGATGTTGCTGATCGCCTTGATGTCATCGGAAAACCGCGCCGCCGCCAGCCTCGCCCACCACTACCCGGGCGGTTATGCAGCCTTTATCGCGGCGATGAACGCCAAGGCCAAGGCACTGGGCATGACCAGCACGCACTTCGTCGAGCCGACAGGCCTGTCGGAGCGTAACGTTTCCACCGCTCGTGACCTGAGCAAGTTGCTGGTGGCCGCGCACAAGTATCCGCTCCTCAGCGAACTGACCACCACCAAGGAAAAAACCGTGTCGTTCCGTAAACCCAATTACACCTTGGGTTTCCGCAACACCGATCACTTGGTCAATAAAGCCGACTGGGACATCAAGATCACCAAAACCGGCTTCACCAACCCCGCCGGGCATTGCCTGGTGCTGGTGACGAAAATGGGTAACCGCCCGGTCGCTTTGGTGATACTCGACGCGTTTGGCAAGTACACCCATTTTGCCGATGCGAGCCGCATCCGCAGTTGGGTGGAAACCGGCAGGAGCGCCAACGTTCCTGCCGTGGCTCAACAATACAAGGCAGAGAAGAACCTCAAGGCGCGACAAAGCGGCGTGGTTGAAGCGTCCAAGTAACCCGTCGCACAAGAAAAAGCCCCGAACCTTCGGGGCTTCTTTTCATCTGTGAATCAGTCATTGGGCAGCGGCATCTTGTCAGCATCAGGGATGCCATCGCCTGCACTTGGGTCCCGCGAAGGCTCCGGGGTGATGATATTGGGCCGGGCCAACGGATCACGCAGCGGGCTGTCCGGATTGAGCACTGGATCAACCTCTGGCTCTGGCGTAGTGGGCACACTATCCGGTTTTTGGTCATCGAAGCTTGAATCGGTACTCATACGCACCTCACATCAAGGTTTCAGATTGGCTAACGGGTCATAAGGCTTGGCCGGCTTCTTGGTGTCCTCGCCGGGCTCGACGTCGAGAGGCGCCTTGGCGGGACCGACAGGATCGACTTGTGGATCATCGAGGTCGGGCGAGTCCGGATCGAACCCCAAATCATCTCCCGAGGAATGCTCAGAAGAATGCGGGCCTTTCGCTGCTGGGGAATCTTTCATATCGCCTCCTGATTCACCCGCAAAACACGGGATGTATAAGTAGGAGGCTTGCCGGGCGCCGTCGTGCCCGGCAGATGACGAACGGAAAACTCAGTGTGCGGCCAGCGCCTTACGCGCCTGCGCAGCTTCGTTTTCCTGACCGGCCTGAGCCAGTTCATCCGCCGCTTTGAGCCAGCGCTGGCGGTCAACGGCTGCCGGGATCTGCGACGGTTTCTGAATCAGCACGGCCCAGCCGCCGGACTTTTCCAGTGCCGATTCAAAGGAGCTGAAACTCATCAGTTCGCGACGGTTCATTCCGGCACGCAGCAGCACCTTCTGCTTGTTGCGATCGTAGCCGGACAGGATCGCATAACGCGGCTCGGCCCAAAATGCCGAACCCTCGCTGAAGCGCACCATCACCGGATAGCCTGCCGCCACTTGGGTCAACAGCGCGGGCAGGTTGCTGTCCAGCGGATAAACCACCATGCCGTACTCACGGGCAAGGTTCTGGATATTCTGCTGCAGTTTGTCTTCGGCGCCCGGCAGATGCAGGGGTTTTTCCAGCAAGCCCGGGGTGATCACGATGCCTTGCTGCGACAGGAGACTGGCCAGCACTTGCGGGCCGCTCTGATTGGCTTCACCGCGATAGAACGTGCCGCTGAGTTCGACTCGCTCCGGCAGACGCTTGACCTCGGGCGCGACACTGCCTGCACACCCGCCCAACACGGCCGCACAACCCGCCACCAGCAACGCCGCACGAATTCGAGAAAATACCTGCACCATCATCACTCTCTGTTCAGACGCCGGTCATCGTGTTCCGGCAACGCCTGCGATCATAGGGCCGCGCCTGGCTGCGGTATAGCCTTAAACGGCAGACCCATCGATTGCATAGAGCAAACTGATTGGTCGCAATCGACCTTTGGTCAATAGTCTGAAACACCCCATTGTCTAGACTGTCATTGAAACAGAGCGAATTGAAAAAGTGGGCGCCCGATGCAGGGCAAAGAGGAGGCACTGATGAGCCTGACCATGACCATTGTGATGTTGATTGCCGGCTGGCTGGCCGTGGCCGCTGCCATGTTGTGGGGGGTGCTGCGTGTTTCGCGGCGCCACCATCACCATCCGGTTCAGTCTGCTGCGGTTGAGAAAACCGAGAAGCACCGGGTACGACACGCCGCCGCGCATTGAGGATTGACGTCAAAAGCGAAAAGCCCCTCATCGGAACGCCGCCCGCCTAGCCCTCTCCCGGAGGGAGAGGGGACTGATCGAATTGTTTTCTCGAGTTACGCCGACCTGAGAGACCAGGTTGAACACACGTTTAAAAACCACACAAATCGGCTCCCTTTCCCCCTCTCCCTCGGGAGAGGGCTGGGGTGAGGGGCTGGTTTTACCAGAGCATAGAGAACCTGAAATGAAAAAAGGCCGCCTGAACTCAGTTCAAGCGGCCTTTTTGGCTTACTGCGCGCGGTTACGCCTGCTCAGCCAGCTTCTTCTGCCTCGCCCGACGAGACATCATGTTCAGCACTTCAATCGCTGCCGAGAACGCCATCGCCGCATACACATAACCTTTCGGTACATGGGCGCCGAAGCCTTCAGCGATCAAGGTCATACCGATCATGATCAAGAAGCCCAGAGCCAGCATCACCACAGTCGGGTTGTCGTTGATGAACTTGGCCAGCGGCTCAGCAGCAAACAGCATCACCAGTACCGACACCACCACCGCGATGATCATGATCGGCAAGTGTTCGGTCATGCCGACCGCAGTAATGATGCTGTCGATCGAGAACACCATGTCGAGCATCAGGATCTGGCCGATGGCGGCGGCAAAACCCAGGGTAACCGTCGAGGTCGCCGACTTCGGATCTTCCGGGGCCGGGTCCATGCTGTGATGGATCTCGGTCGTGGCTTTCCAGACCAGGAACAGACCACCGGCAATCAGGATCATGTCCTTCCAGGAGAACGCCTGGCCCAGAATCTCGATCACCGGCGCAGTCAGCTGCACGATGAACGCGATGGTGCTCAACAGTGCCAGACGCAGGATCAACGCCATGCCGATACCGATACGGCGCGCCTTCTGCTGGTACTGCTTAGGCAACTTGTTGGTCAGGATCGAGATAAAGATCAGGTTATCGATGCCGAGCACGATTTCCATCACCACCAATGTGGCCAAAGCAACCCAAGCGGTGGGGCTAGCGGCGAGCTGTAACAGATATTCCATGGGTCAGTCCTGACTCTGTGTAAGACGAATTAGATGGTCTTGGAGGAAGATTCGGATTTTTCCGCATCTTTTTCCGGTGTTTCTTTCTTCTCGATCAACCCGCCGGTGGCATCGCTGAGCGCTTGCTCAGCCGCTTTGTGGGTGTCGTCGATCGCTTGCTTGGCGCTTTCGGCAGCCTTGCCCATCAGTTGCTGAGCGCTTTTCTCGGCCTGATCGCAACCGGCCAGAAGCAGTAAAGACGTAAACATCAATGCTGGGATTGTATATTTCATAAGGTTTCCTTCGAATGAACAGACAGGCTCACAGACCGGCCGTCGATGGCTGGGCATTCTAGGGAGATGAACACTTCAGGAAAATTCGTATTTTTAGCGGCTATACTTCGGTTTTCACGAACTGTAGAACGTCATGCTCAATTACCGACAACTGCATTACTTCTGGGTCGTAGCCAAGACCGGCAGCATCGTGCGCGCCTGCGAGCAACTGAACCTGACCCCACAAACCATCAGCGGGCAGATTTCTTTGCTCGAACAGACTTACGGCATCGAGTTATTCAGACGGGTCGGCCGGCAACTCGAATTGACTGAGGCCGGTCGACAAGCCCTGCCCTACGCCGAGCAAATGTTTCAACTGGGTGGCGAGCTGGAGTTGATGCTGCGCGCGCAACCCAACGAACAGCAGATTCTGTTCCGCGTCGGCGTCGCCGACGTAGTGCCGAAATCCATCGTTTATCGCCTGATCGCACCAACCATGGAATTGAACGAGCCGCTGCGCATTACCTGCCGCGAAGACAAACTCGAGCGTTTGCTGGCCGACCTGGCCATCCAGCGCCTGGATCTGGTGATTTCCGACAGCCCGATGCCCTCGCACCTCGACATCAAGGGCTACAGCCAGAAGCTTGGCGAATGCGGGATCAGTTTCTTCGCCACCCCGGAACTGGCAGCCAGATACGGTCAGGACTTCCCGCGCAGCCTGCATGGCGCGCCGCTGTTGATTCCCGGCGCGGAAACCGTGGTGCGCAGCCGTCTGCAGCGCTGGTTTGCCGAACAGCAGATCCAGCCGCAAATCGTTGGGGAGTTTGATGACAGTGCCTTGATGCAGGCCTTCGGCCAATCCGGCAGCGGTATTTTTATCGGCCCGAGCGTGATTGCCGATGAGGTGAAGCGCCAGTACGGCGTCGAGCTGATTGGCCAGACCGATGCGGTGACCGAGTCGTTCTATGCCATTTCGGTGGAGCGCAAGGTCAAGCACCCCGGCATCGTTGCGATTACCGAAGGTGCCCGACGCGAGCTGTTTACGGCGTTATGAGGCCTCGGCGCACATCTCGCGCGGCTTGAGCGTCATCAGCACCATGGCGAGGAACACCGACAGCAAGATGAATCCGGCGGCGGCAAAGCCGAGGAAACCCAGGCCTGCGCTGTCGATGACCCGACCACCAACAATGGCGCCCAGGCCGATCCCCAGATTGGCCCCGGCGATGTTCAACGAAGCGGCAAAGGCCGGCGCTTCCGGCGCGGCTTTCATCAGACGCACATGGCTGACCAGGAACAGCGCAGCCTGGGTCACGCCCCAGATCCCCATGGCCACCGCCAGCCCAAGCGGCGAGTGGATGTTCGGCACCAGCGAGACCATCCCGGCAATCATGAACGCACAGAACAACACCGACGCTCCCAGCGGATGCTTATCGACCGCACGACCGCCCAGCGAGTTACCAATCAACCCGACTGCACCGAAGGCCATCAGGCACCAACCGACCACAGTGCCGTTGAACCCGGCGAGGCGCTCAAGAATGTCGGCCAGATACGTGTAGGCGGTAAACATGCCGCTGAACACCAGGATCGACAGAACGATATGGCCGATCATCAACGGGCTGCGCAGGATCTTGAACTGCGAGCGGAAGCTGACCTGATGCTGGTGCAGGCTGGTTTTCGGCAAGTAGACAAACAGCAACAAAGCCTTGGCGAAGGCGATCACTGCCAGAATGCCGAAAGCACTGCGCCAGCCGAAGGCGTCAGAAATCAACGTGCCGACCGGAATACCAAACACCGTGGCGCAGACAATGCCGAAGCCAATCTTGGCGATGGCGCGCCCGGCGAAATCCGGGCCGACGATGTCCACGGCAGTCTCACTGGCCAAAGCCCAGAACACCGGCAGACCGAGCGCCGGAATCAATCGGGCAATCGCCATCACCCAGATATTCGGCGCCAGTGCGGCCACGGTATTGGCCAGGCCAAACATGATCAGGATGCTGATAAACAGTTTGCGCCGCTCGAAGCGGGCGAAATAGGCGGTCAGGAAAGGCCCGAACATCGCCACGGTAAAAGCGAACAGCGTCACCAGCAACCCGGCCTGCGGGATGGTGACTTCAAGGTCTCGGGCAATCGCCGGCAACAGGCCGACGATGACGAATTCCGTGGTCAGCACCGTGAACCCGGCGGCAGACAACAGAAGAATGGGCAACAGCATGCGCAACTCCAGCAAAACGACGACACCAGCGTTGACCCGGAGGCCCGCTGGCAGAGTTTGAAAATAAGGATGCGCAATCTTAACAGAGTGTGTCCGGGCTGACTTGCACAAACCTGCCGACTTTGTTGCCTGATCCGGTGGCAGATCGTCACATGCCTGAAGGATAAGGCCTACGCTGTGATAAAGTCCGCGCCCTGAAAAACGTACGGCCTGTTCAACGACCGGCTTATTGGCGTTGATGTCGCGTCAACACTTTCGGTTCGTGGCGGTGGTCTGCCCCTGTTTTGCCATCGCTTTACGCAACCTTGCACCCTATAAAAAATCAGAGATGCCGCTATGACCGCTTCATCCCCTTCTCTATTGCAACGCCTCAAGAACCTCAGCCTGGTCACGCAGATCCTCATCGGCCTGATCGCCGGTATCGCCCTGGCGCTGTTTGCCCCGGAAGCGGCGAAAGGCACGGCGTTCATCGGCAAAGTGTTTGTTTCAGCGTTGAAAGCCGTCGCACCGATTCTGGTGTTCGTGCTGGTAATGGCCTCGATTGCCAACCACAAGCACGGCCAGGAAACCCATATCCGCCCGATCCTGTTCCTCTATTTGCTGGGCACCTTCGCGGCAGCAGTCGTGGCAGTGGTCGCGAGCATGGCGTTCCCGTCGCACCTGGTGTTGTCGACCGACAACGTTTCGGTGACGGCGCCGGGCGGTATCGGCGAAGTGCTGCAGAGCCTGCTGTTGAGCGTGGTCGACAACCCGGTCAGCGCGCTGATGAACGCCAACTTCATCGGCATTCTGGCCTGGGCGATCGGGATGGGCATCGCGATCCGCCATGCCGGCGACACCACCCGCGAAGTGCTGGGTGATCTGTCCAACGGCGTGACCCTGATCGTGCGCGTGGTGATTCGCTTTGCACCGCTGGGTATTTTCGGTCTGGTGGCTTCGACGCTGGCCACATCCGGTTTCGGCGCCTTGATCGGTTACGCACACCTGCTGGCCGTGCTGCTCGGTTGCATGCTGTTCGTCGCGCTGGTGATGAACCCGCTGATCGTGTTCTGGAAACTGCGTCGCAACCCGTATCCGCTGACCCTCAAGTGCCTGCGTGAAAGCGGTATCACCGCGTTCTTCACCCGCAGTTCGGCGGCGAATATTCCGGTCAATCTGGAGTTGAGCAAGCGTCTGGGCCTGCATGAAGACACCTATTCGGTGTCGATCCCGCTGGGCGCGACCATCAATATGGCCGGTGCGGCGATCACTATTACCGTGTTGACCCTGGCTGCGGTGCACACATTGGGCATTGCCGTAGACATTCCGACGGCGATTCTGCTCAGCGTTGTCGCCGCCATTTGCGCCTGTGGCGCGTCGGGTGTGGCCGGTGGTTCGCTGTTGCTGATTCCGTTGGCGTGCAGCCTGTTTGGCATTCCGAGCGAGATCGCCATGCAGGTGGTGGCGGTCGGGTTCATCATTGGCGTGCTGCAGGATTCGGCGGAGACGGCGCTGAACTCGTCGACTGACGTGTTGTTTACCGCTGCGGCGTGCCTGGGTGAAGAAGCGAAAGCCCAACGCACTGCGTAACCGTCTTACCCTGTGGGAGCGAGCCTGCTCGCGAAGGGGTGGGTCAGTCGACATCGATGTCGCCTGACACTCTGCATTCGCGAGCAGGCTCGCTCCCACAATGGAAAACAAAAAGCCCGCCGAGGTGTGAACCTTGGCGGGCTTTTTTGTGGCTGAGATCTTCTCCCCCTCACCCCGACCCTCTCCCCCAAAGGGGCGAGGGGGAAAGGGGGCAGACCGAGTGCTGTTCAAAACCTGAGTTCGACTTGATATTTCAGGTCGGCGTATCTCGAACAGACAACTCGGTCAGTCCCCTCTCCCTCTGGGAGAGGGTTAGGGTGAGGGGCTCTTGAAAAATCAGAACGCGCCCATGTAATCACGCTTGCCCACTTCGACACCGTTATGACGCAGCAGCGCATAAGTAGTAGTGACATGGAAGAAGAACTGCGGCAGACCGTAGGTCAGCAAATAAGCCTGACCACTGAAGCGCTTCTCTTTCGGCGTACCCGGACGGGTGACGATTTCAATGCCTTCCTTGCCATCGATCTGCTCGGGTTTGATCTCGCCAATGAAGGCCAGAACCTTGGCGATCAGGGCTTGCAGCTCGGCGAAGGTGGTTTCGGTATCGTCGTACTTCGGCACTTCAACTTCAGCCAGACGCGAGGAAACGCCTTTGGCGAAGTCGACGGCGATCTGCACCTGACGGGTCAGCGGGAACATGTCCGGGTACAGACGGGCCTGCAGGAAGGCGTTCGGGTCGATGTTTTTCTCGGTGGCGTGGGCTTCAGCCTTTTTCAGCACATCGCTCAAAGCGTTGAGCATTTGTTGAAAAACCGGGACGGATGCGGCGTACAGGGAAATGGTCATGGCAGTCTCGTGTGGTGGCTGGGTGGAACAAGGAGGCGATTATAGCCATGCTTGATGACCACACGGCTTGCCTTTTGTTTGGCAAGGATTAGGCTAGGCGCCTTCGACTGCAGAGGGAACGCGCGATGACCACAGAACCAGAATCCACCTTCGACGAGCCACGGCTCAACGCCACGGAAATCCGCATTCTCGGTTCGCTGATCGAGAAACAGGCGACGAGCCCGGAAACCTATCCGCTGACGCTCAATGCGCTGGTGTTGGCCTGCAATCAGAAAACCAGCCGCGAACCGGTGATGAACCTGACCCAGGGTCAGGTCGGGCAGAGTTTGCGCGCACTGGAAGGCCGCGGTTTCGCCAAACTGGTGATGGGCAGTCGCGCCGATCGCTGGGAGCACAAGGTCGACAAGGCGCTTGAACTGGTGCCGGCGCAGGTGATTCTCAGCGGATTGATGTTTCTGCGCGGCCCGCAAACCGTCAATGAGCTGCTGACCCGCAGTGGGCGCATGCATGAATTTGAAGACACCGAGCAGGTGGTGCATCAGCTTGAGCGTTTGATTGCGCGTGGGCTGGCGGTACTGATTCCACGTCAGGCCGGGCAGCGCGAAGATCGCTACACCCATGCTCTGGGTGATCCGGCGGACAGCGAGGCGATCATGGCGGCACGGCAGAACCCGTCGGATCGCGGTACAAGCACTGGCGTTTCGGTTGAGCGCATCGAAGAGCTGGAGGCGCGGATTGCCGCGCTGGAAGAGCGTCTGGCCCGCCTCGAATAATCACCACAAATACATTGTGGGAGCGAGCTTGCTCGCGAATGCGGTGTGTCATTCAACGATGATGTAACTGACACGGCCTATTCGCGAGCAAGCTCGCTCCCACAGGGGTTATTCATAAAGTTTCAGAGTCTGGGGTTATTCACCATCCCAGTAGTCAACGCCATCCGCCTGCCGTGCCACCGCGACAAAACCCGAGGCATTGCCCTCGGCATCGATGTTGAAGTTATCCATCACCGCATATTTGCTCGAATCCGGGTATTCGCAGATTTCCGGCTGCTGCTGGGTGCTTACCGCCAGATAACGCAATTCGGCCTGACTGGTATTGATGATCTGATGGGCCATTTCCGGGCCGCCCGGCGGGCAAGCGATCACATCGCCCTCACGAATCGGAAAACGCTCGGTACCAAGACGCACCTCGCCCTCCCCAGCCACCACGTAGAACATCTCTTCGTTGACCCGATGACTGTGAAACGGGCTGCCGCGCATGCCTGGCGGCAACGCGTACAGGCGATAACCGAGTTTCTGCGAACCCAGTTGCTGGCCAATCCGCGCCATGCGCTGCTGATAGCGGCCGGCGGTTTCACCTTCCGGGGCCAGGGCTTCGGGCAGGGGTTCGAGTTCGACCTGATGCAGGTTGAGGATGGGCGGATGCATGGGAGCCTCGGTCACGGTTTTTGTGGTGGGCAAGTCTGGGCTTGCTGGGGAGGCAGTATAGGCAGCAGGATAAACCGAGGTGAATTCATCGCTGGCAAGCCAGCTCCCACAGGTTTCGGGTTGGAACACAAATCTGTGAGCAGCTCCCATACCTTGTGGGAGCTGGCTTGCCAGCGATGAGGCCAGTTAACTCACTGCATAATTATGAGAATCAGCTCCGGGCGAATGCCACCGCCGCCGCAAACTGCTCTTCAGTCGGGCGCACGCCGGTGTACAGGACAAACTGCTCCAGCGCCTGAATCGCAATCACCTCAAGCCCGGTAATCACCTTTTTGCCTTCGGCCCGTGCGCGCACGATCAGCGGCGTCTCCGACGGAATCGCGACCACATCAAATACCGTCTCAGCCGCAGCAATAACTTGAGGCTCGAACGCCAGTTGCCCCGCCTCCGGCCCGCCGTCCATGCCCACCGGCGTCACATTGATCAGCATCTGTGGACGCTCCTCGCCCAGTTCCGCCTGCCAGCGATAACCCAGCGAATCCGCCAATGCACGCCCGGCACGCTCATTGCGGGCGACAATCAAACCGTTTTTGTACCCGCCATCACGCAAGGCACTGGCCACCGCCTTGGCCATCCCGCCGCTGCCTCGCAGGGCGAAGGTCGAATCCTTGGGCACCGCGTGGGTTTCCAGCAACTGCGCGACGGCAATGTAATCGGTGTTGTAAGCCTTCAGATGGCCGTCGGTATTGACGATGGTATTGATCGACTGGATCGCTGCCGCCGACGCATCCAGCTCATCGACCAGCGCAATGCACGCTTCCTTGAACGGCATCGACACGCCGCAACCGCGAATGCCCAAAGCGCGAATGCCGCCCACGGCGCCTGTCAAATCCTGGCTGCTGAACGCCTTGTAATAGAAATTCAGGCCCAACTGCTCATACAAATGGTTATGAAAACGCAGACCGAAATTGCCTGGGCGCCCCGACAGGGACATGCACAGTTGGGTGTCTTTGTTCGGGTTCATCTGCATGAAACTTCTCCTTCAAACGCACTTTCGGATAGACGGGATTAGCCAGCCCATCGAGTTCTGAACGATCATAGAGGCCTGTTTTAAACGTGTTCTGTGGCCCTTGCACGGCCCGGTAAAGAAGCCGGTACAGACCTTACACAAAATTTACCCAGCGGCTGTGCTGATTTTCAGAATTTCGCTGTCTTAGAAGTATCCCCGCGACAACTGTGGGCCTGGTGCAGGCCCTGCCGCCGGGTCGAAGAACCGAGGACTTATCATGATTCGTAAACTCCCCATTCTGGCCTTGTTGATTGGCGCACTTGCTGTCACAGGTCAGGCAGAAGCCGGTGGTGGCCACGGCTGGCAAGGCCCTGCGGTGTTTGGCGCGATCGTCGGCTCGGCCATCATCGGCTCGGCACTGATCAATCAGGATCGGCCGGTGTATGTGCAACAACAGCCGGTTTATGTTCAGCCGCAACCGGTCTACGTGCAGCAGCCGCCACCACCGGTCTACTACCAGCCGGCGCCGGTGTACGTGCAGCAACCGGTTTACATTCAACAGGCCCCCGTCTACTACGGCCCGCCTCGCGGTTATTACGGCCGGCCACATGGCTATTACGGCGGCCCGCGCTGGTAATCGCCACACAAAGCCCCGCTTTTACAGCGGGGTTTTTTTATGACCGTTCGTCGGCGAGCGTCTGAAAAAATCTCGCCAAGGTCGCTGTGAGGACAGTTTCACCGGCTAAAGTCGGCATGATTGATTGACCGTTATGTACTTTTCCATAAAACGGTCATCTATTTGTCATGACGGAACCGCAATCTGAATCCGTCCGCAAACAACAGGTTGATAACAACAAGGACGACTGTATGCCAACACAAAACCCGCACCGCATCGTCGGTCTGTGCACCTCAAGCAAGGTGTACAGCGCGCTGACCGAGCTCAAACACCTGGAAGGCCATCGCTGCGCCAAGTTTCTTTCGCTATTGGCGGAAAACCTCGTGCACAAAGGCTTGCTCAACGAGCGCGAAGTCATGCACATGCTCGATCAAGTGGTCGACTGAGCCAGCCCTCAACGGCATCAATGACCACTATCGAAAGCGTTGATTGTCCGTAGAAGCGGCGAATCTTTAAGGTAGCTCCATTGTTAGATGGAGGTACTCGTCATGGCTCAGGTTCAAATCATGTCCGTTATCGGCAGCGCCGTTCCCGCTTCGCTCAGAGCATCGGGCCTGCTTGCCTGCTGGTATCTGATGCGCGACGGCGAAGCGATCAGCGGCCCGCTCACTTCGCTGCCCGCTGCGCAGGCACTGTCGCAGAAGATCGTCAGCGAGCCGTTTAACGCTTAAGGCAGTTGCACGCGGGGCTTGGTCTCGGCGAAAAGCGCCCAGCTCGACATGAACAGCGCCGCGATCAGCGGCCCGATCACAAAGCCATTCAGGCCGAATACCGCCAGGCCACCCAAGGTCGAGATCAGAATCAGGTAATCGGGCATTTTGGTGTCCTTGCCCACCAGAATCGGCCGCAGTACGTTGTCCACCAAACCGATCACGAACACCCCGAACAAGCCCAGCACCACGCCCTGCCAGATCATCCCGCTGAGCAGGAAATACACCGCCACCGGCGCCCAGACAATCCCCGCGCCCACTGCTGGCAGCAACGACAAAAACCCCATCAGGACCGCCCACAGCAATGCGCTGGGGATGTCGAGAAACCAGAAAATCGCTCCGCCCAGCGCGCCTTGAGTCACCGCGACCACAAGATTGCCCTTCACCGTCGCCCGTACCACGCGGTTGAACTTCAACTGCAAGCGCCGCTTGTGGCCTTCCTCCAGTGGCACGGCAGTGCGCACCTTGCGCGCCAGTTCGGCGCCATCGCGCAGAAAGAAAAACAGCAGATACAGCATGATGAAAAAACTCACCACGAACTCGAACGTACCCTGGCCAAAACTGAACGCTTGAGTGGCCAGGACCTGACTGCCCTGCATCGCCGATTTGACGATTTTCTCGCGCAGGCCATTGAGTTCGCCCATGCCGAAACGGTCGAGCAAATGCTGAAAGTATGGCGGCAAGCTGTGCTTGAACTGCGCCAGATACGCGGCAACGTCCAGCTCACCACTTTCGATATTCTTGTAGACCGTCGCCCCCTCCTGCACCAGCAACACGCTGACGATGATCACCGGCAGAATCGCGATGACCAGACAGATGCTCAACGTGCACAGCGAGGTCAGGTTGCGTTGCCAGCCGAATTTCGCCTGCAACTTGCGTTGCATCGGCGCAAACAGGATGCCGAGGATCACTGCCCAGAACACCGCACCGTAGAACGGCAACAGGATCCAGATAAAGGCCACCGTGACCAGCACCAGCAGCACGGTCAGGGATTTGAATTGCAGACTCTTTTCGTTCATGTCCGGTCCATGTCAGTCAGGCGTCATGCACGCCCCGATGCTTAGTCAGCCGCAGCGTGCACGAGTGCCATCTTTATTCATGGAGCATAGATCCAGATCAACAAACCCTCGCCGCATCTGCCTTACCCTGCCGCGCTTTTGCGACCGACACCGCCATGACCTCGACCCTCGCCGCCCCCGAACTGCTCGCTCCCGCCGGCACCCTGAAAAACATGCGCTACGCCTTCGCCTACGGCGCCGATGCGGTCTACGCCGGCCAGCCGCGTTACAGCCTGCGGGTGCGCAACAACGAATTCGATCACGCCAACCTGGCGTTGGGCATTGGTGAAGCCCAAGCGCAGGGCAAACGCTTCTACGTGGTGGTCAACATTGCCCCGCACAACGCCAAATTGAAAACCTTTCTCAAGGATCTGGCGCCAGTGATCGAAATGGCGCCGGATGCACTGATCATGTCCGACCCAGGCCTGATCATGCTGGTGCGCCGGCATTTCCCGCAGATGCCGATTCACCTTTCCGTGCAGGCGAACACGGTGAACTGGGCGAGTGTCGAGTTCTGGCAACTGCAGGGTGTGAGCCGGATCATCCTGTCGCGGGAATTGTCGCTGGAGGAAATCGGCGAGATCCGCGAACAGGTGCCGGGCATGGAACTGGAGGTGTTCGTTCATGGCGCCTTGTGCATGGCCTATTCCGGGCGCTGTCTGCTCTCAGGTTACATGAACAAGCGCGATGCCAATCAGGGCACCTGTACCAACGCCTGTCGCTGGAAATACTCGGCGCAAGAGGCGACGGAAAATCAGCTCGGCGAGATCGTCCAGACTTTCCAGCCCGAGCCGACCCTGGGCCTCGGCGCGCCGACCGATCAGGTGTTCCTGCTTCAGGAAGCCAACCGCCCCGACGAATTGATGCCGGCGTTCGAGGACGAGCACGGCACTTACATCATGAACGCCAAGGACCTGCGCGCAGTGCAGCACGTCGAGCGCCTGACGCACATGGGCGTGCATTCGTTGAAGATCGAGGGCCGGACCAAATCGCACTTCTATTGCGCGCGCACCACGCAGGTGTATCGCCGGGCGATTGATGATGCGGTGGCCGGGCGCGCGTTTGATCGTAGCCTGATGACGGATCTTGAGTCACTGGCCCAGCGCGGCTACACCGAAGGTTTTCTGCGTCGGCATGTGCATGACGAGTACCAGAATTATCAGAATGGCAGCTCGGTGTCGGAGCGTCAGCAGTTTGTGGGTGAGCTGACTGGGGAGCGACGTGAGGGGCTGGCCGAGGTCAAGGTGAAGAATCGTTTTGCACTGGGTGATCATCTGGAATTGATGACGCCCGCAGGCAATTTTCATTTTGATTTGCATGAGTTGCAGAGTGTTAAGGGTGAGGCGATCGAGGTAGCGCCGGGGGATGGGCATACGGTTTATCTGCCGATTCCGGAGGGGGTGGATTTGCGGTTTGGGTTGTTGATGCGGGATCTGCGGGGTGCCTGAGAAGCCCCTCACCCTAGCCCTCTCCCAGAGGGAGAGGGGACTGATTGGGGGATATTGGAGAAGTTCACCGACCTGAACGTGCTGCGGCGAATCCATAATCGACTTTTCTGATCAAGCACACTGGACTTGGCTGAATCCATAATCGACTCGGCGTATAACCCGAGACACCGCGGTCGGCCCCCTCTCCCTCCGGGAGAGGGCTGGCTTTTCCTACACACTAAACTCCTCCCGCAACATCGCCACAAACGCCTCCCGCGCCGGGTGCACCCCGGCGTTTTCATGCCAGTAAAACAAGTTGTCGACGGCCGTCAGCTCGGCAAACTCATACCCCACACACCCAGCCCCTTTCGCGTACTGCTCAAACACGCCCTTGGGCACCAGCGCCACCCCTGCCCCGGCACTCACACAACCGACAATCGCCCCATAACTGGCGAGACTGACGATCGGCAGCGACAACCCCTGACGCAACAACCAATGCTCCAGCGCCGCACGATACGGACAGCCCTGCGGCCACATGAATACGGTTTTGTCCTGCAGATCATCAATGGCGTGCACCGGCCCGAACGAGGTCGACGCGATCAGCAGCAATTCTTCGCGATACATCGGCGTGCGCTTGAGCTGCGAACGTTCGACATCCACCGCGACAATCGCGCCATCGAGGCGATGACTCACGGTGTCGTCGAGCAACTGCCCCCATGTGCCGGTGGTGAGTTCCAGCGCCACCTGCGGGTAGCGCTGGTGAAACTTCGCCAGCAAGCGCGGCAAGCGCCCGGTCGCCGAGGACTCGATCGCACCGATGCGCAGCGGCCCGGACGGCTCGGCCGATGGATCAACCGCACGTTTCGCTTCAACGGTCAGCGCCAGAATCTTTTCCGCGTAGGTGAGAAATGTCTGTCCCGCCGGACTAATGCGCAACCCGCGTCCCTCACGCAGAAACAGCGCAACACCCAACTCGGCCTCCAGCGCCTTGATTCGCGCAGTGATGTTCGAGGGCACGCAAAACAGCTTTTCCGCCGCCCGCGCGATGCTGCCAACCTCGGCCACAGTCTTGAACATACGGATTTGTGCCAACTCCATACTCATCACTCTGAGTGAACATTTGTCGCAGTATAAGTCAGTTGTGGCGAATGATTTCGCGCCCGGATACTCGGCGCATCAACACCACTGAGCGCCTGATCATGCCGCACCCTTCCCCGTGGAAAATCCTCTTGGCGATGACCTTTGTCGTCGGCTGCTGGGCGTATTCGCCGACCGGTATTCACATCGGATTGCAAGCCTACGAACCCGGGCATCTGGCGTTACTGCGGTTTCTGTTGGCGTCGGTGTTCATGGCGTTGATCGCCGCGTTCAAAGGCATTCGCCTGCCGCATTGGCGCGACGTGCCGCTGTTGTTTGCCTTGGGTTTCTTCGCCGTCAGCCTGCACCACGTCGCACTGAACATCGGCCAGCAAAGTGTCAGTGCCGGTGCTTCCAGTGTGTTGGCGCAATCGAGTCCGTTGTTCAGCACATTGTTGGCGCGGTTCTTGTTCAAAGATCAGGTCAGCGCCTGGCGCTGGGGTTGTGTGTTGCTCGGCTTTGTCGGCGTGGTGATAGTGGTCAGCGGCGATAAGGGCTTGGGCGCGATCGATGCGCATGCACTGCTGATCTTGCTGGCGGCGATTTCATGGAGTGTTTACTTCGCCCTGCAAAAACATCATGCGCGTCGTTACGACGGCTTCAGTCTGGCGTGTTACGCGGTGTGGTCGGGGACGTTGATGCTGCTGATTTATCTGCCCGGGCTGGGTCAAGCGATACTGAATGCGCCGCTGCGGATGCAATGGGCCGTGTTGGCATTGGGCGTGTTTCCCAGTGCGCTGGCTTATCTGGCGTGGGGGTTTGTGCTCAAGCATGTGGATTTGAGTCGGGCGACGATGACGTTGTACCTGATACCGCCGACGGCGATGGGAATTGCGTCGATTGGGTTGGGGGAGCGGCCAACACTGATGGTGCTGGTGGGGTCGGTGGTGGTGTTGATCAGTGTGTTGGCGTTGAATCTGGAGCGGCGGGTTGTGGGTGTTCGGGCAGCGATCTGATCAATGATTGTTGTTAAGGCAAATGCCGACATCGCTGGCAAGCCAGCTCCCACAGGGTTCTATGGTGAACATAGTTTTCAAGTACATCCGCATAACCTGTGGGAGCTGGCTTGCCAGCGATGGGGCCAGCCCAGACAACACATTAATCAAAGCCAATCACTGATCAGCGCCGATCATCCGACAACGGCGTCGGTTCATCCGCCGGCGGCACATCCTCATCATCAGC